>OY762508.1:0-2025000 GCA_963665975.1 Rhodothermales bacterium | reverse complement strand
GTGAATCCGGTCGGGAAACAGTGTCAGGTGGGTAGTTTGACTGGGGCGGTCGCCTCCTAAAACGTAACGGAGGCTCTCAAAGGTACCCTCAGCATGGTCGGTAATCATGCGCAGAGTGCAAAGGCACAAGGGTGCTTGACTGCGAGACATACAGGTCGAGCAGGTGCGAAAGCAGGACTTAGTGATCCGGCGGTTCCTAATGGATGGGCCGTCGCTCAAAGGATAAAAGGTACGCCGGGGATAACAGGCTAATCTCCCCCAAGAGTTCACATCGACGGGGAGGTTTGGCACCTCGATGTCGGCTCGTCGCATCCTGGGGGTGAAGAAGCTCCCAAGGGTTGGGCTGTTCGCCCATTAAAGCGGCACGCGAGCTGGGTTCAGAACGTCGTGAGACAGTTCGGTCCCTATCTACCGTGGGCGTTGGAGACTTGCGCGGATCTGCTCCTAGTACGAGAGGACCGGAGTGGACGAACCTCTAGTGTACCTGTTGTGGCGCCAGCTGCATCGCAGGGTAGCTATGTTCGGAAGGGATAAGCGCTGAAAGCATCTAAGCACGAAGCCCACCGCAAGATGAGGTCTCCCCTATGGGTCGTTCGAGACGAGGACGTTGATAGGCGGCAGGTGTACGCATGGTAACATGTTCAGCCGAGCCGTACTAATAACCCATGAGGCTTAAACCTTAGGTTTTTTACATAAGGCAGGCGCCCGTTTCACGCCTCGCATTGCGCCGTTTCAGAAAGCGAAATCGTTGTGTCAAACATTTTCCTGGTGCTTATAGCACGGGGGCCACACCTCTTCTCATTCCGAACAGAGCCGTTAAGCCCCGTAGCGCCGATGGTACTGCCCTTCGTGGTGGGAGAGTAGGACGGTGCCAGGATCCCTTTGCACGGGGCCCTGTCGTCATCAGGCGGCAGGGCCTTGTGATTTATCTGCACATGTGGTATCCTTCACATGTGACGTTCTTTGCCGTGCACAACAGTTGGGGGTGCCTTTCCGCTAAGGCGGGTGGGCTGAGATCACACCCATGGAACCTGATCCGGTTAGCACCGGCGTAGGGAAGACAAGCATCGGTTCGGCCATACAACGCCGGGAAGCCGCCCTCAGCAATGGTGCAGAGGGCGGCTTTTCTTGTAACCGACATTGGTCCGAACCCATGCATTGTATGCCATGGCGCCGTCAGGCGCTGCCTCTGTTTCTTATATGCCTGCCAATCGTACTCTTCCTTTGTGCTGGTGCCTCCTTGCCGGTTATCAAGGGTGTTGTCCTGGGTGATGACGAACACCCGCTGGACGGCGCGGCCATCCAGCTCTACGAGGAATTCACCGGCAGAGAGCGGTACGTCACGGTATCCCGTGAGGACGGGAGCTTTGCGTTTGAAGATGTCCCGCCCGGCTCCTATAGGCTGGTGGTCACCCATCTTGGGTATGCTTCCCGCACCGAGCAGGTAGCCGTACTTCCTGCTGGCACAATAGACGTCCGTGTTGTGCTTGCCTCACTCGCGGTAGAAACCGAGGAAGTGGTCGTGCTCGCAAGCCGGGCTCGGCAGCTTACTCCCATTACGTTCACAAATCTTACCGCGCGTGAAATCTCGCTGCAATCTTCCATGCGCGATTTGCCGGTGCACCTGGCAAGCCTGCCCTCCATCACCCATTACTCGGAAAATGGTGTAGATATGGGCTACACCCACCTGCGCATGCGCGGCTTTGACCAGCGGCGCGTGGCGGTGTCCATCAACGGGATGCCCCAGAATGATCCGGAAGAGCACAACGTATACTGGATCAACTTCTTCGACTTGCAGGGAGCCATAGAAGATATACAGGTGCAGCGTGGAGCGGGAGCCTCTTTCTATGGATCTCCCGGCATCGGCGGCGCCATCAATATCATCGCAACTCCATATAAGGCGTCGCCTTATGCCACAGCGGAGGTGGGCTATGGCACCTATAACACGCAACGGTATACCGTTGAGGCCAACAGTGGACTTCTGGGCGGTAGAACCATTGCCTTTGGGCGGTTTAGCCGCCTGCTGAGTGATGGCTACCGCGACTGGTCATGGTCGCAATTTTGGCGATTCTTCGGGGGATTAACCCACTATGGTGATGGTCACACGGTGACGGTCCAAGCCTACGGAGGCCCCCAGCGGGACGGATTGGCGTACTCGGGAATTGCAAAGAGCGCCAATACCGGCTCGGACGCGGACCGGACGTTCAACTTCAGCGGCGCGACACGCGATCAGGAATACTTCCACCAGCCACATGTTGAACTCCTGCATGACTGGCAGGTGACCCCTTCGTTTACCGTCCGGCAGGCTATTTTCTGGCTGCAAGGCGTGGGACACTTTGATTTTGGGGGCACATTCCGCTCGGCCGACTACTTGCGCCTCCCCAACGCCTGGCGTGACCTGAGTGCGGACGAACGAGCGCAGCCGCTGTATCTCAGTGCGCCCGATGTGAGTATCCTGTTTCGCGCGGCACTGGACCAATGGCATTCCGGGTGGATGCCCCGAGCTACGCTCATGCACGATTCAGGAGAGACGACGATCGGGGCTGAGGCGCGCCTGCACCGGTCACTGCGCTGGGGCAGGATTCAGGCAGCCACCGGGGTTCCCGCCGGACTCGTTGGCAGTGACAATGATGTTCGCGTGTACAGTTTCCGGGGAGAGAAAATCGTCACCTCACTGTATGGCAGCCACCTCCAGTACCTGGGGAACCTCCTGGCCGTCCAGGCAGACCTGCAGGTTTCCTGGCGGCGCTATCGCATTTATGACGAGGCCTTTTTCGGGAACGCATTTGAGAAACCCTACCTGTTTGTCAATCCGCGCATCGGCGTAACGTACAATCCTGAGCAGCCATTCAGCGCCTATGCCAGCATCGCGCTGGCCAATCGGGAGCCGCGCATGAAGTCGCTCTACGACGGCGAGGAGGCTGGCGCTGGATTCCAGCCGCAGTTTGCTACTACGAGCACAGGCGCTTACGACTATGGAAGCCCCGTTGTAAAGCCGGAGCAATTGCTTGACGTGGAAGTCGGTGCCCGAATCAAGCACTTGCGCTACCGGGCGGCCGCAAACGTGTTCTGGATGGATTTTCGCAATGAAATCGTACCAAGCGGCGGACTGGACCAGTTCGGCGTACCGCGGACCGGCAACGCTGGCAGGACACGCCACCTCGGCATCGAAGTGGAAGCGGCTGCGCGCCTGCTGGCCGGGCTGGACGTGTATGTAAACGCTACCGTGAGCCAGAACAAGTTTGTACGCTTCCAGGAATTTGTGACATTGCCGGACTATTCGACGCAGCAAGCAGACCGAGCCGGCAATCCTATCGCCGGCTTTCCGTCCCAGGTAGCAAACCTGGGGCTCACGTACACTATAAAAGGGCTTACCGCCCGGGTGAGCACCATGTTCGCGGGGCGGCAATATATAGACAACGGTGGCGGTCGGGACGCTTTGGGCATCCCGAGCAGTGATCTGGAAGTGGATCCCTATACCCTGGTCAATGCGTCGATCCGGTATGCCTTCCCGTCGCGCGTCGGGCTTGAGTTGTCATTGGATGTCAACAACGTGCTGAACGATCGCGTGCTGCTTTTTGGCAATGCGGGTTTCGGCACGCCACAGTTCTTCCCTGCAGCCACGCGGCACATGTTCTTCTCCGCCCGCTACACCATTAGTCGATAGGACGGTCCAAGAAGGTTACGACGCCGGTCCCCACATGGTACTCCGCTCCTGAAATTAGAAGCTCTCCGGTTTCGATCAGTGGCTGTAACGACGGCGTGCGGTGTAGCGTGTCCACCGTAAGGCGGACGTTGGTGCGCATGACCTCATTCCAGCGGTCGCCTTGATGTGGAGTGCTCCGCACGGCGGGAAGGAGGCCTCCCTTGATGGAATCAATGAATTCCGTGCTTACCAGGCCGTTGCCGTGCTGCAATGCGGTAGCGACACCACCGCAATAATAGTGACCGAGTGTGACCACCAGGCGCGCGCCGAGGGTATGGACGGCGAATTCAATGCTGCCGATTACGGCAGGCGTCGCAAAGTTACCCGCGATGCGGACAACGAACAGCTCGCCGAGCGTGCAGTCGAAAATGATTTCCGGGCACACGCGCGAATCCGCACAACCCAACACCACGGCAAACGGGTGCTGTCCCTGTTCAAATGGGGAAAGAGCGGGCATCGTAGCCGTAGGCCTGCCCGTGCTAAACCGGAGGTTTCCTTCTTCAAGGAGGCGAAGGACATCGCGTCCCGCTGGAGGGGAATCTGGTTTGGGAGCCATATAGTCCACTCTTATATCTGCAGGTGTTGTCTGTAGAGCGATTCTCCAGATTGTGTCTTTATTGAGAGGCAAATACTCTTCCGCACATGGAAACAGCCATCGCGTTCCGTCAGGGTTGGGCTCGTACACCCACACCGTCCATGTGTGCTAGCCAGAAAAGACCGGTTTTTCTGGCAAGATAGGGTTTGACAGGCTTGGAATTGATGGGGTTGTGTGCAGAATAGACATGGTAGAGGCAATCGATACGTGACAGCCCGGATTTTCGAGCGCACGTGGAGCACCGGTCAGGACAATGGCACGCTCATCTCGTGGCGCTACCCGGCAGGCAAGTTCCACTGGTGCAGGAATACTGACTTGCTCCAATGCTGACGAAAGGGGTGCTACGCCGCGCCTCCGCGGGCTCGGCGCGACGGCCGTTGCCGCTCTTCCTGTTGTTTCTGCTTCAGATCAGGCCGGAGGATCGGTCGCCACCATTCGGGCAATGCCGTCAACGCCATTTGTGCCGACCAGATCCAGACATCCGCAGCAGACAGTTTGTGGGAATTGTATAGATGGGGCTAGTTGCATTATTCACAAATTCTGCGTCTCGGGTTTTTCGACTCGCGGCCAGGGCAATAGTCGCACATGCTCCTCTTGCGCCTTGTCGCTGCGCCTCGTGGCAACCATTGTCCGGCTCTCTTCTGGGCGCCGATAATGCCCGGCACGCGCCAAAGAGTCACGGTGCCCGGAGGCATAGCACCACGCAGGCACGCACGTTCGAGGTGCTGAAGCCGAGAGCGCGACAACCCGCACCAGTTCGGGCACCCTGCCCTCTATAAGCAAACGGCTTCCCGCCCCCTGCGGGTACCGCAATAATCAGGCACAGGACCGAATAAACCTTGCTCCGCTAAGTTCTATAACACTCGGAACTTCCGCTCGATAGTTGCCTTTATTCGACGAGGCAGTTGCTGTAGCGTTTGCCTCGTGGTTGAAATTGGATTATGGCACGAATGATGGCGTGAACTACGATCTCGACAGATTCCGTGGGGATCTCTTCGGCGGCATTACGTCCATGGTGGTGGCGTTGCCGATCGCTCTGGGCTTTGGTGTAGCTTCGGGCATGGGGGCGGCTGCGGGTCTGTACGGTGCGATTGCGGTTGGCTTCTTCGCGGCGGTGTTCGGTGGCACCAGGTCTCAGATTTCCGGCCCAACGGCGCCGATGACCGTCGCTATGGTGGTCATCCTCACCAGCCACACCACCAACCTCGCCGAAGCCATGGCCGTGGTTGTCATGGCCGGTTTGCTCCAGGTGATCCTGGGGCTGTCGAAAATCGGCCGCTTCCTGGTCTATACGCCACATGTGGTCGTCTCCGGATTCATGTCCGGCATCGGCATTATCATCATGCTGATGCAGGCGTTGCCGTTTCTTGGAGCACCCGCCGTATCGGGGGGTGTCATGGGCGTAGTCCGAACGTTGCCGGAGGCAGTAACCAACATTGACATCAGCGCCTTCGTCATCGCTACTGTCACACTCGCTGTTGCAGTTCTCTGGCCGCGCCGTCTGGCGCGAATCGCACCCAGCGCCCTCGCCGCGCTCATTGCCGGTACGGTTCTGGGCGTAGTGTGGCTGAATGGCGCCCCGGTCATCGGCGAGGTGCCCACCGGCCTGCCAGATTTGCAGTTGAGCTTGCCGTCGGCAGGCTTCCTGCTTGGCACGCTGGAGCCAGCATTGATCCTCGCCCTGCTCGGTTCGGTGGACAGCCTGATCACTTCCCTGATCGCTGATTCGCTGACCAGCAGCCGCCACAACCCGGACCGGGAACTGATAGGCCAGGGCATCGGCAACATGGTCGCCGGGCTCGTTGGCGCGCTGCCCGGCTCCGGGGCCACTGTAAACACCGTTACCAACATCCGCGCCGGCGGGCGGACTCCGGTATCGGGCGCAATGTGCGCCGTGCTTCTATTGGCACTGGTGCTGGGTCTCGGTCGATACGTCGAGCCGATTCCCCTCGCCGCTCTCGCTGGCGTACTGATGAAGATCGGTTGGGACATCGTCGATTGGCGTCTCTTCACCCTGATGCACCGCATCCCTCGCGCATACATGATTATCATGCTGGCGACCCTGACACTTACGGTGTTCGTCGATCTGCTCACCGCAGTGGCGATCGGGTTGATTGCTGCGGGGATGGCGCACGCACGGCAGTTGGAACGGCTGGAGCTAGACAGTGTGATCTCGGTGCCGTTGCTGGACAGGACTTTCTTCACCGACCTGGAGGAGGATGAAGATCCCTTTTTGGCGCGGATTGGCCTCGTAGCGCTCAGGGGCAGCTTCACCGTCGCCTCCTCGCACAAGCTGGTCGAAGTGATCGGAAAGGACATCATGGATCACGAGGTTGTTATTTTCGATTTCACCGACGCCACCTATATCGACGACAGCGCCTCCATGATGTTGGAGCGGCTCATGGGCGTTGCCGACGAGACACAGACCGAGATCATCGTAATGGGCATCTCGGGCAACGTCGCGAACACACTTCGCGCGCTCGGAATCCTTAAGGATGTCCCGAAGGATCACATCGTCGATACGCTGGACGATGCGCGGCACATTGCCCGGAAACTTCTTCGCCTCGACGGATCGCCACGCTGAGACCTGCACACGCTGGGTTTATTATCGCGCCGTGGGATACTGCAGGCTGGTACCCTGTCGAGGCTACGTTTCCACCAGGCCTCGTCAGGCGGCGTGGTAAAAAAGTCATCGGGTAGGAAGCGGCGCCGGACGGCCTGCAAGTGATTTCCACCAGCGTATCCATGGAGCACCTGGGTACTTTCAATGCCGCGCAGTGCTACAAACTGCTCGCTGCGATGGAAAACGACTTGCGCAGTCTCAATACGGTGCGTCTCCACGTTCGCCCAATCAATCGCAATAAACGCGGATCGCGTCCGCGGCGATGTGTTTCCTTGCCTGCTATCTGGAGTGGGCAATGCGCAGACGGATGGCGTCCTTGTGCTTTGCAGAGGAGAATTGCGCTGCCATCGCTCGGTGCTCTGAGGCGCGTCCCGCCCGGTCGTCCGAGGCTGCGAAGAAAACGGCGCAAGAGCTCGCAAGATGCCGGCTCGGTGCAGGGCTTCCGCTCACTGCTACGACATGTACCTACGATGTCAAGGGCTCGTTTTAGCCGAACGTGGTAACAAGGAGAAGCTGTTGTGTGACCTGCATCACCGACGGTACTGCAAGAATGAACTGCTGAATTATTCGAGGCTCCTGTCAGGTAGTCGGATTCCCCGGTAGCGGACGAGGCCTGTGCTGGTTCCTGTAACCTGCTCACAAATACTAATCTTGCCCCAATCTGTCACGTACTCGGGGGACTTGACGCTCACGACGGGCGTTGCGTGCGGCGCTTGCCGGACACCATGGGCGATCCGCCATTTTTGTGCGCGGATTTCGAGGGTATTCGTCCAGTGTTTGTTGTTGGTTGCGGGCAGCAGGGGTATCTTTGGCACCGACCTCAACCGACGCTACACGCATGACACCAGAGAAAGATGTTTCGCTCGACCTTGCCCTGGAGCATGGGCTCACGGAAGATGAATACGGATGGATCCTGGAACGGCTCGGCCGGGTGCCGACACTGACTGAACTCGGCATCTATTCCGTGATGTGGAGCGAGCATTGCTCGTACAAGAATTCGATAGCCGTTCTCAAGACGCTGCCGCGTGAGGGTGAGGCTCTGCTGGTTGAAGCCGGGGAGGAAAACGCTGGACTCGTGGATATCGGCGACGGATTGGCCATCGCCTTCAAGATCGAGAGCCACAACCACCCATCTGCAGTAGAGCCGTATCAGGGTGCGGCCACCGGTGTCGGCGGCATTCACCGGGACATCTTCACGATGGGCGCGCGTCCGGTGTGTGCGCTCAATTCGCTGCGGTTCGGTTCTCTGGACAACTCCCGGGTGCGCTATCTCTTTGATGGGGTCGTACGTGGGATCGGCGACTACGGCAACTCCTTCGGCGTGCCTACGGTAGGCGGTGAGGTATACTTTGACCGCTCGTATGAAGGCAACCCGCTCGTGAACGCCATGAGCGTAGGTGTTGTGAAGGTGGCACACACGGCCAGCGCCATTGCCCTGGGTCCCGGCAACCACGTCTATATCGTTGGCTCCTCCACCGGACGCGACGGTATTCACGGAGCAACATTTGCCTCCGAAGAGATTTCCGAGGCCAGTGAGGCAAAGCGGCCAAGTGTGCAGGTAGGCGATCCGTTCACCGAGAAGCTGCTGCTGGAGGCTACACTGGAAGCCCTGGAGGCGGACATCGTCGTCGGCATTCAGGACATGGGAGCGGCCGGGCTTACCTGCTCTTCGTGTGAAATGAGCGCGAAGGGCAATACTGGCATGGCGTTGAACCTCGATTTGGTTCCAGTGCGCGAGTCCGGTATGACGCCCTATGAAATCATGCTCTCCGAGAGTCAGGAGCGCATGCTTATTGTATGCAAGCCCGGCTGCGAAGAAACACTGGAAGCCATCTTTGAAAAGTGGGACCTGCACGCCGTACCGATCGGCAGGGTCACCGGAGACGGGCGAGTCAGGGTCACCCACAAGGGCGTGCAGGTCGCGGATGTGGAAGCCGACCACCTGGTGCTGGGCGGGGGTGCGCCGGTATATCACAGGGAAACGCGTTGGCCGACGTATCTCGATACGGTGCGGGTGATCAAGGGCGTTGAAGACTGTACGCCCGCGACGGCTACCGACACTCTGATGGCTCTCATGGGCGCGCCCAACATTGCCTCGAAGCAGTGGGTGTACGAACAGTATGACACGATGGTGCGCACCGATACGGTGTCGGGCCCCGGGCCGAGCGACGCCGCCCTCGTGCGCCTCAAGGATACGGGCAAGGCGCTGGCCGTCAAGACGGATTGTAATGGCCGCTATGTTTGGCTCAACCCGCGCAAGGGCGGGCAGATTGCTGTAGCGGAGTCTGCGCGGAATGTAGTCTGCGCTGGCGGCAAGCCGCTTGCGATTACCAACTGCCTTAATTTTGGCAATCCGTACAAGCCGGAAGTCTATTGGGCATTTCGGGAGGCTGTGGGCGGCATCGGGGATGCCTGCCGGGTGCTGAACACGCCGGTCACCGGTGGCAATGTATCCTTTTACAATGAAAACCCGGACGGCGCGGTGTTTCCGACGCCAACCATTGGTATGCTCGGTCTCGTGGACGATCTGGAGGCCCACGGTACGACGGCAGCGTTCCGCGTTGCGGGAGACGTCATCTTTTTGCTTACTCCGGCCGCCTGGGACCACAGAACGACACTGGGAGACCTCGGGGGGTCTGAATATCTGGCCACCGTGCACGGCAAGACCTGTGGCGATGCACCGCATTTGGACCTGGACGAAGAGCGCGCCGTGCAGCGGGCGGCATTGAAGCTCATCCGCGCTGGTCTGGTCCGCAGCGCGCATGACATTTCGGACGGCGGTCTGGCGGTTTGTCTGGCAGAGAGCGCCATTTTTTCCGACGGTCTGGGCGCGCGCGTGGAGGTCGCCGTTGCCGAACCCTATCGTCTGGATGCGCTGCTCTTCGGCGAGGCGCAGTCGCGTATCGTGTTTACGGCAAAGCCGGATGAGGCAGGCCGGATCAACAGGCTTCTGCGCGGCCACGCAGTAGGTGTCCGTGCGATCGGCGCCGTCGTAGCGGCCACTGTTGAAATCGCTGTCAACGGGCAGCAGGTCCTTTCCGCTTCTCCGGGCGCATTGAAGGCCCCTTACTTTGAGACGATACCAAAGCGGATGGCATCGTAGTCTGCCAAAGTGTCTCTTCCTGCAGATTGGCACGAATATTTCTCTGTCTACGAGCCGGAAACCCTCCTGCCGGAGCCCTGTTTTAGCCGTATGGGTTCGGCAGCCCAAAACACTCGCATTAACTCAATCGGGAGGCCGCCATGGCTAACAACGCCGCATACATTACCGTAACGGACGACAGTTTCAATAAGGAAGTATTGGAGTCACCACTACCGGTGCTTGTAGACTTTTGGGCTGCATGGTGCGGCCCGTGCCGGGTTATTGCACCGGTGATTGAAGAATTAGCGGCCGAATATGAAGGACGCGTGAAAGTAGCCAAGATGGACGTGGATAACAATCCGCACACGCCCATGCAATACGGCGTGCGCTCCATTCCGACCCTGCTTTTCTTTGACGATGGTCAGGTGACGGATCAGATGGTTGGCGCGGTGCCAAAGCGGCAGCTGGCCAAGCGCATGGACGCGTTGGCGCCAAACGTGACATAGGACGCACGGCGCGGTCTGTTTTACCACAGTGATCTATTTGGAGCGATGGAAACGAATGGGAATATGTCCTCGCCGTGGGATGGGATCGACTTCTCTCGGGTGGAGCACCAGAAGCTGGTCATCATCGGATCGGGCCCGGCGGGCTATACGGCTGCGCTCTACGCGGCACGGGCCGGTATTCACCCGGTCGTCATCACCGGACTGGAGCCGGGCGGGCAGCTCACCACAACGACGGACGTAGAGAATTATCCCGGCTATCCGGATGGGGTGATGGGGCCGGCAATGATGGAGGACTTCAAGCGCCAGGCCGTCCGCTTTGGAGCAGATGCCCGCTGGGGAATGGTGACGGCAGTCGATCTGTCCCGGCGGCCCTTCCGGCTACTGGTGGACGAGGAGGAGCCGCTTACCGCAGACAGCGTGATCGTGGCGACCGGCGCCTCCGCCAAGTATTTGGGGCTTGACAACGAAAAGCGGCTCCTGGGGCGTGGGGTATCGGCGTGTGCGACCTGTGATGGCGCGTTTTTCCGAGACGTTGAAATAGCAGTGGTCGGCGGCGGAGACACCGCCATGGAGGAAGCACTATTCTTGACGCGCTTTGCGAGCAGGGTGCATCTGATCCATCGGCGCAATGCATTCCGGGCCTCCAGGATCATGCAGCAGCGCGTGTTTGACAATGACAGGATCGAGATCATCTGGGACACGATCGTGACCGACGTGCTCGGTAAAGACGAGGTGCGTGGCGTGCTCCTAGAGCATACTTCGACCGGCCAGACGAGGGAATTGCCAGTTGGAGGCTTTTTCATCGCCATCGGGCATCAACCCAACACGGAACTGTTCAACGGGTGGTTGGACATGGATGCGCTGGGTTACATCGTTACGCAGCATTCATCGACCACCACGAACATCGAGGGTATCTTTGCTTGTGGGGACGCGCAGGATCATGTTTACCGGCAGGCAGTGACGGCGGCGGGCACAGGCTGTATGGCGGCGATCGATGCCGAGCGCTGGCTGGCGGCGCAGGAAGCAGTTGCCACAGCGGTTGTGGCATAGGAAGGAAATGCGATTGCACGGTACGGGCTTACTTGCGGAATAGTGTGTTAAACACGAAAAATATATTCTCCTTTCGTTCTCGAAGCCGGCGCGTGTAATAGGGTAGCCAGTTCCTGCCGAACGGTACGTAGACCCGCATGTTGTATCCTTCCCGGGCGATTGCGATCTGAGTCTGCGGCCGGAACCGGTATAGCATCTGGAATTCGAAGGTCTCCCGGGAAATGCCTTCCGATTCGGCAAACGTGCGTGTGGCCTCAAGCAGACGATCGTCGTGCGTTGCGATCCCCGGGTAGTGGCCGCGAGTAAGCAGCATCTGCATGTACGTGATGTAGTGCTTGCGGATCATTTCCATGCTTTGGTGTGCGAGCTCCGGCGGCTCCTTGTACGCCCCCTTGCAAAGGCGTACGCGTGCTTGCAGGTCACACATGCGCTCAATGTCCCTGTGCGTCCGTTTGAGGTAAGCCTGTAGCACGATACCCACATGCTCCCGGTATTCCGGAAAGACGGTTTCGAAGAGGCGCAACGTGGAGTCGAAGATTGCAGAGCCCTCCATATCGAGGCGGACAAAGGCCTGTGTAGCTTGCGCAGTGTCCAGGATCTGGCGCAGATTGTCGAGGCAGAAGGACTCATCGATGAGCTGCCCAATCATGGAGAGCTTGATAGAGATATTGCGATCCGGCGCATTGGGTCCGTCTTCACGCGCGAGCGCGTGAAGGAGCCGGATATACGTATCACGTCCATGATTGGCGAGACGCCGACTCGTGACGTGTTCGCCCAACAGGTCCACTGTGGTTAGCAAGCCATTATTTCGCAGACCCCGGAGAACGGGCATCGTGCCGTCCATCGTCTCGGAGGCGACAAACCCGCGTGCAAGAATGAAGGGGAGTCGGATCATACGATGCACTGGAAGGCTGTGGGCGCAAAAGATACGCCTTCTTTAAGGATATATACGCCTTGGATGAGCTCATGCTGCACGCACGCAAGTTTGGTCAGTTCGTTGGACTTTTTGTCGCAGCCCGGTGACCAACACCGACCGCGCAACCAGCCAGCGACATGTACGTTGGCGGCATTCCACACAACCCTGTTGCTACAGGTCAGGGCGTAGGGATCGCGGTATGTATCCGGGTCGTGGGCTCGGAGCCTGATGGTAGCCCGAAAGTGCCTCCTGGCTCTCGCAAACGTGCGAGCAACAATGCCGTACAGGCTTCTTCCTTTCCGAGAAGCAGCGGCAACGAATCCTGTGCGGGGAAGCGCCGTCAGAAGACCGAACGGCCTCGGGGCTCGGCGCTACGAAGACCTGCCCCAATGCTATGCCTGTTCCCTTGAGGCCAGCGTGAGTTGTTCCGGCAACGAAGCAACCAGATCCGGCAATGTGTCCGACTCGTGGATAACGATATGGGCCCCGCGCTGGCGAAGCAGGAGTGCGTGAGGTTCGCGCTCAAGGAAGGGGGGCGCTACGCCAATGGCCCACATGCCGGCCTCGCGCGCCGCCATCATGTCGTCGACCGAATCGCCAATGTACACAGCAACGTCGGGCCTGATGTTTAGGCCAGCGGCATTCAGGATGCCAAGCGCCTGCTGCAGCGGAAACGGATCCGGCTTCCCGCGTCCTTCGTGCTTTTCTCTGGCTACAAGCAACGGGAAATAGCGTTTCCAGCCTAGCCGGTTCAGTGTCCATCGTGCCTCGGCTTCGGGTCTGCCGGTCACGATGCCCAGAATGCGCCCGCTGAGGGAAAAGGATTCCAGCGTACAGGTCTGTATTAGCGGCAATTCGTCGGCGATAAAGCCGTCCCAGGATTCACCGCGATAGCGCCGCTGGAATTCGTTGATCACGCGTGACAGCGAGACCTCCATGCCGCTGTCTGTAATGATGGCATGGGTGAGCGCCCAGTCGTCGTTGAAACCCCCGTTGTTCTTGTACCGCTGGACCGTGTTGGCGTGGATATGGCGCCCTGTAAAATGCAGTACGGTCTCTTCAATGGCGCGCCGGTAGGAGCGCGAGACGTCCACCAGAACGCCGTCCATGTCAAACAGAACTACCCGGATATCTTCGCTCTCTCCCATTTAATGGCGGCGGGTTGGGCGCGGTAGCGCAAACAGGAAGTAGGTGTAGCGGTTCCGATTACTGGCAACCGGGAATTCTCAGAAACATTTGTTGTGGCGCATACCAGTTACGAGTTCATCGTGACCAGGAATTCGTCGTTACTCTTTGTTCCGCGCATCCGGTCGAGCAGAAACGTCATTGCTGGAATCGGATCCATGTCGGCCAATAGATTCCGAAGGATCCAGATGCGGGACAGGCGCGCTTCCGGGATAAGCAGTTCCTCACGCCGTGTGCCGGACATCACGACATTGATGGCGGGGAAAATGCGGCGGTCGGCCATTTCCCGGTTGAGTACGAGCTCCATATTGCCCGTGCCTTTGAATTCTTCGAATATCACTTCATCCATGCGACTGCCCGTATCGATTAGCGCTGTGCCAATAATGGTGAGCGAGCCGCCTTCCTCCACGTTGCGGGCGGCTCCGAAGAACCGTTTGGGTCCTCGCAGTGCGCCGGCTTCGATACCTCCGGAAAGGGTCCGCCCGGAATCTGGCGCCACGGCGTTATGGGCGCGCGCCAGTCGCGTGATCGAGTCCAGAAGGATGACCACGTCCTGCCTGGCTTCCACCAGGCGCTTGGCTTTCTCCAGGACGATGTTGGCCACCTCTACGTGTTTTTCCGGTTCCTGGTCGAACGTCGAGGCAATCACCTCGCCTTTGACGTTGCGCGCCATGTCGGTTACTTCCTCGGGCCGCTCGTCTACGAGCAGGATCAAGAGGTGTACCTCTGGATGGTTGGTGGTAATCGCGTTAGCGATTTTCTGGAGCAGGATCGTCTTGCCGGTCTTGGGCTGCGCCACGATGAGCCCACGTTGCCCTTTTCCTATCGGTGCGAACAGGTCCAGAACACGCATATTGACTTCGCTTGCACGGGTTTCCAGGTGGAGATGCTCTTCTGGGTACAGCGGTGTGAGATAGTCGAAGCTCTGACGCTCTTCCACCGCTCCCGGCTGGCGGCCGTTGATTTCGTTGACCTGTATGAGAGCAAAAAAGCGTTCTCCCTCCTTGGGAGGACGCACCTTGCCGTCCACGGTGTCGCCTAGGCGCAGGCTGAATCGCTTGATTTGCGACGGAGACACGTAGATGTCGTCGGGACTCGGCAGGTAGTTGTACTCGGCGGAACGCAGAAAACCGTACCCGTCAGGCAATACTTCGAGGACTCCCACCTTCTGGATCATGCCGTCGAGCTCGATCTTGTTCGGATCGTGCTTCGCCATGTATTCCGGGCGTCCCTCAAATACGCGTTTCCGTCGCTCGTCCCTGGATACGCGCCTGCCGTCCCGGCGGGAGCGGCGGCGGTCGTGCCGCGTGTTGGGCGCATTCTGCCGCCGGCTGTTGCCTCGTTCTCCCCTGCCACGGAGGTTCTCTTCTCGGCCTCCGCGTGGTTCGTCGGCGCGAGGACGGAATTCACTGCCTTGGCGCGGCCCCTTGGATCGGGAAGCCTCTCGTGGTTCGCCTCGCAGGGGCTTGTCGCCTCTGGGTGACTTTGGTCGTTCAGCGAAGGGCCGTGGACCGGACCGTCGGCCCGAGGCAGGACGTGCGGGCGGCGCAGCGGACTCCGGTTTAGGTCGCTGCGGAGTTTCTGTCTGCTTACGCGGAGGCGCAGCACGCAAAGGCTCCGGCTTGGCGCGCGGCTCCCGGACCTCCGGTGCGTCTGGCGTAGCGGCACTCGGTGCGGCACCGTTACCGCCTGCGGCCGATGCCGCCTTGTGTTCCAGAATGAAATAGATCAGGTCTCGCTTTCGAAGGGTTGAAAAGCCCGTCAGCTTCAGGCTGCGGGCAATATCCTTCAATTCCGGCAGCTTTTTTCCTTCCAGGTCTGAGATCTTCATGTCAATAGTCTTGCGAAAATGCGGTCTTGGTGAGGTGGCGGAAACGCGCGTGCGTTGGCGAAAACGTCCGCTAACCCGCGCTGTCATGGGTTAATTGGCCAGAAAAAAGTGGCCAAAGTGAGGAAGCCGAGCGGTCAGTGCACGGCGCAGAGATATTCTTATGGGCCTGGCAGGGTGCCAGAGTCTGGAACAGGCAGGGAGCGATCCGGGCAGTTCGATTACGGATGGATGCTACGGAAGAATCAATTGCAACTGCAACGATGCCCCGAACACACCCAATATAACGCGAAGTTCGCGGAAGGTTGCAAGAAATGCCTGTCAATATTACGGTTTCAGCGGAAAAAGTTCCGTGCAAGATCTTCTTGCAGCACCTGCGCGGCGAGATAATGAGAGCCGGCGATAAGACAAACGTCGCCGGCTGCCACCTGGCTGGCGACCAACGCCAGTCCGTCCTGCAACGCCCCGTTTCCAAACACCGGGACTCCCGCTGCTTCCAGAATGGTCGCCAGACGATCACCGGGGACGGCCCGTGGACTATCCAGACTGCAGGCAAACGTAAATGCTCGGGCAGCGGCCAGTGCCCGAGCTATCGCATCGGCGTTCTTGTCGGCCATGACAGACAGGATTACAAACAGGCGTGCGCCGTGGGTCTTCGCAAATTCGAGCACCGCCTCCAGCGCAGAAGGATTATGTGCGACATCCAACAGGACCACGGGATCCGTGCGAACAAGCTCCAGGCGAGCTCGAAGACCGGAATGGCGGCGCACTGCGCCCAGCCCTTCTTGTACGATGGCGGGATTAACGCAGATGTCCGGGAAGAGGATTTCCGCAGCGCGAACGGCCAACAGCACGTTGGTGCGCTGGTGGATGCCGGCAAGCGGCACGGTCAGCGCCGCGTACCGGCTTGCGGGTGTCCTGATGTCGAGCGTAAGCGCCTGCAGTGTCGTTGAGGCCTGGTAGCACGCGCCTGTGGGATAGAGCGGGGCGTCCTGCGCGTCCGCAATGCCCTCGAGGATGGCAAGGATTTCAGGTTGTTCGACACCTGTGATCAGCGGTACGCCAGGCTTTATAATGCCGCCTTTTTCCCGGGCGATGTCCTGCAGGGTATCACCGAGAATGTCCGTGTGCTCAAGCGCAATAGCGGTGACCACACTGAGTTCTGGCGTGAGAATATTAGTGGCGTCCAGTCGCCCGCCGAGGCCGACTTCCACGATGGCCACGTCCACGGAGCTTTCCGCGAAGTACAGGAAGCTGAGCGCCGTGGTGGCTTCGAAGTATGTGGCCTCTTTTGCGTCGAAGATGGCGCGGTAGCGGGCCACGGCCCCGCGCAGCCAGGCCTCCGGCGCCGGCGCGCCGTCGATACGCATGCGCTCGCGCAGGGAGGTGAGATGGGGCGACGTGTGGAGCCCGGTTCGTCGGCCGCTTGCCGTGGCGATACTCGCCAGGAGTGACGCCATGGTTCCCTTTCCATTGGTGCCGGCCACATGGACGCATTCGAACGCATCGTGGGGATTGCCCATGGCCTCCAGCAACGTCTTGATGGTGGTAAGGCCGGGCCGCATGGCCGCCGCTCCGCGCTCGGAAAAGCGCGGCAGACCCAGGAGATAGGCTTCACAGGACGGGACGCACACGATGACGGAAGCGCTCAGCGCCTGGGTCGCATGGTGATGACAGGGAGGATCATTTCTTCCATGGAAGCGCCGCCATGCTGCATGGAGTCCCGATAGAGATTCAGATAGTGGTGAAAATTGGTCGGGTACACGAAGTAGAAGTCTTCCTTGGCGATGATGTAGTTGGCCGACCGGCTATTTGCAGGCAGGCCATAGGCCTTCGGGTTTCGAATGATGATGGCGTGCTTGGCGGAGGTCTTCACATTGTTGCCGCTCTTGTATCGCAGGGCGGTCGAGGTGTGCCGGTCACCCCTGACCTTGGTCGCATGCAGGCTTCGGATGGCGCCATGGTCGGTGGTAATGACCACCGTGCAGTCGTGTCGCGCAAACTCCTTCAGCGCCTGGAGCAGCCACGAATGCGCGAACCACGTGCGTGTTACAGCCCGGTAGGCGCGCTCGTCGGGCGCCAGCTCCTTGAGGACGTCCGAGTCGCTGCGGCTGTGAGCAAGGATGTCCACGAAGTTCACCACGACCGCACTCAGATCTGCCTGCAAATAATTCGCCGTCTCCCGGGAGAATGTCCGCCCATCCGCCTTGCCGATGAGTTTTACGTACCGCATCCGGAGGTCTCTGCGGCGTCGTCGCCGGAGCAGACCACGCAGAAACTCTTCCTCGTTCCGGTTGCGGCTGTGCTCGTCGTCCTCTCCTTTTGCCCACATGTCGGGGTAGGCCCGGGCGATATCGCGGGGCAGCATGCCGCTGAAGATGGCATTACGCGAATACGGCGTGGCCGTCGGCAGAATCGAGTAGTGGAAATTCTTCTCCATCGTGTAGAGCGGATAGAGAAGTTGCTCGAATTCCAGCCACTGGTCGTAGCGCATGCAGTCGATGACAAAGAATATCACTGGTCGCGCCCCTGTAACCTGTGGAAGCACCCATTTGGGAATAACTTCGTGGGACAGCGCGGGCCGATTCGCGTGCACATCCTGATCAACGGCTCGGATCCAGTCCTCGTACTGCTCTTCGATAAAGCGGCCAAAGGTGCGATTGGCCTCATGGTACTGGTCCTCCAGGATTTGTCGGGCTCCTTCGTCTCCTTCCAACTCCACATCATAGTGCACGAGCTCCCGGTAGATCTCTACCCACTGGTCATGCCCAAGCGGCTCCATGAGTGCTGTCGTGATCTGACTGAACCGCATCAAATAGTCGTGCGATACCCGCTCACGACGCAGCCGGACGCGCTCCAACAGGCGCTTGCATGTCAGCAGGATCTGGCTCGGGTTGACAGGCTTGGTCAGATAGTCACTGATCTGGCCGCCGAGCGCCTCCTCCATGAGGTGTTCTTCCTCACTCTTGGTTACCATTACAACCGGCACTTCGGGCGCGATGCGCCGGATCGCGGTAAGGGTTTCCAACCCTCCAAGGCCCGGCATCTGCTCGTCGAGCAGCACCACGTCGAAAAAATCATCCCTGACCCGTTCGATGGCGTCCGCGCCATTGGTCACGCTGGTTACAGCGTATCCCTTCTGTTTCAGGAACAGGATATGCGGACGCAACAGGTCAATTTCATCATCAGCCCACAGGATGCGCGGCGGTGTCGTCATAACGTCGGATCATGTTGGTTCTTGTCAGCAAGGGTTTGTAGCGATTGCGACGAATATGACTCCTGTGATGGCGTGTATGAAGGGGCCCGTGTGCCTACTCGGGGTATCTATTACACATGGAAGTCTGCCAGTACATACTTCGTTCCGACCACCTATTTAATATGTAGGGAATTGCATCCGTTATAGTCCTGAATAGAACATTTGTCGTCCCATTCCGTACTCCGCGCACCAATTCCCTGCCGGGTCACGGATGGTCCAGGACTTACAGGAGGCTTCCAATGAAGACAAGCAAAGCGTCGCTGGTTTCCGCAAGAATGCAGGATGCCATCAACGATCAGATCAAGGCGGAGCTGGACTCTGCGTACTTGTATCTGGCCATGTCGGCGCATCTGGACGGACAGAATCTCAAGGGTTTCGCGCACTGGCTGCGTATGCAGTGGCAAGAGGAGACGCAGCACGCCCTCAAGTTCTATGACTTTCTCCTCCAGCGGGATTGCCGGGTGGAGCTGAAGGCGCTGGACACGCCGTCCTTCGATGCCGAAACGCCACTGGAAGTCTTCGAACTTGTGCTCAAGCACGAGGAATACATCACCGCGCGCATTCACGAACTGTACGCGGTCTCCGTCGAAGAGGACGATTACGCCTCGCAGCCATTGCTCCAGTGGTTCCTTACGGAGCAGTTGGAAGAGGAGGAGTCTGCCCGCGCGATCCTTGACGACTTGCGTCTGGTGGGAGACAAGGGGCCGAGTCTGTTCCTGCTGGATCGTGAACTCGGGCAGCGGACGGGGGAAGAAGACGAAGGCCAGGAATAGGTCAGAGCAGGTCTCTCGCGTCACGGGGCTGTTGGAATTGCGGGTTTACTGCTTCCTGGACAGTTGATGCGTGCATGACAGGTTGCTTGAGGCCTATCTTTGGCGCAGCACGCTCAGCTGTTTTCGACTTTTCCTACCAAGGGGGACCCCATGCACACTCGTGTTCTGTTACTGGCCGTGTTCATCGGTTTTGCATGTCCCGCTTTTGCCCAGACGGATGTTATCATAGAATCCATCAAGGCAGGCGATGGCGTACATATGCTGGTCGGGCAGGGAGGCAATATCGGCGTCTCGACGGGTAGCGACGGCGCATTTGTAATTGACGACCAGTTCGCTCCTCTTACGGACAGCATACTGGCAGCCATCCGGAGACTTGATGACAAGCCGGTGCGTTTCGTGGTCAATACGCACTGGCATGGGGATCATACGGGCGGCAACGAAAACATGGGGCGTGCGGGAGCGCTGATCGTCTCCCACGAAAACGTGCGCACGCGCATGAGCGTCGAACAGTTCATGGAGGCCTTTGACCGCACAGTGCCGGCGTCACCGCCTGGGGCGTTGCCCGTGGTGACGTTTACTGACGCGATGACGTTCCATTGGAACGACGAGGAGATTCAC
The DNA here is from genome assembly GCA_963665975.1 of Rhodothermales bacterium. Lineage (GTDB taxonomy): Bacteria > Bacteroidota > Rhodothermia > Rhodothermales > Bin80. The sequence goes on along the minus strand of OY762508.1, from coordinate 2,004,862 downwards.
ATTTTCCATGTGGCGCATGCCCACACGGACGGGGACGCGATTGTTCATTTCAAGCGCGCCAACGTGCTGCATATGGGAGATACGTACTTCAGCGGGAGGTATCCCTTCGTCGACCTCGCCAGTGGGGGCAGTATCAACGGTATCATAGAGGCTGCCGAACAGGTCATTGCGCTTGCTGACGATCAGACGCGGATTATTCCAGGGCATGGCGGGCTCTCCAACAGGGCAGAGCTTACGACCTACCGGGATGTGCTCGTTGCCATGCGGGACAAGATCCAGGCCATGGTGCACAGCGGTATGAGCAAAGACGCTGTGATCGCGGCGAAGCCTACGCAGGATTACGATGCGGAGTGGGGCGCCGGGTTCATGAAGCCGGACCAGTGGGTGGGCATTGTGTACGATTCGCTCAAGGAGTAGGCCGGATCTATTGGGGGGACTGAACCGACTGGGAGAGCTAACTTTTAGCTCGCAGTAGTCACGCACCCAATCCGGAACGATCACGTGCAACGTTACTGCACAACAGTCTTCACTACCTACTTGCTTTTTGTCGGGCTGGGCGTCCATTAGGATTCCATTGTTGCGTGCGTCTTTGACACCGCCACCGGCGAAATCACCCAGGAGACTCAAGTTGCCGATGATCTGGCTAGGATGCGCACGGTCATTCGTCGTGTTCGCGCCAAATACGGCGAACCGCGTTGTTGCTATGAAGCATCGTCGTGAGGTTTTGCCCTCAATCGATTTCTGACAGGACTGGGGGTCCAGGGTGCGGTGATAGCTTTTATTCCCACTACTCAGCGCGCAGGTAACGGATCAAGACTGGGCGTCGCGATGCGCTCAAGCTAGCCACACAGAGAGCTGTCCGCTTATCAAGTCTTACTCACATGACGGTACACCATTGCCGATAAGGTAGATTCGAACAAAGAGGTTACTCGCTCCCGCAGTGCGTAACGCAGCCGGGTCACTGAATCCCAGCGGTCGAGCGGCCGACCCTTTTGCTGGAATGGGTAGCGTCTTGGCCAACTTGGCTTCAGGTAATCGCGTCGTCCTCGCCAGCAGCCCTACAGGTCTATTGTCAAGCCGTCAATGCGAGTAACAGGCAGGGCTAGGGTATCAACTGTGAGGCGCCAAGCTCTATTGAGGCCAGCACCGCACCCTGTCGTGTCTCATCCAGGAATCCAACCCACACGTTTTGCACTACGCCTTGTCCGTCCAAATGAATCACGGTCGGAACAGAAGAAATGCCCGCTGCATGCAATGGAAGCGCCACCACGGAATCAGCAAACACTCCGGCTGCTTCAAGGTGTAGTTGCTGCACGACAGCAGAAGCACTGGTGTCCACGGACGCGATAACAACAATCGGATGGTCGCTTAACTCTTTCAGTTTGACTAGTGTCTTGTAGAAAGGATAGCTCTGCCTGCACCACGGACATGTAGGCGACAGGGCGAGTAGGAGTGTCTCGTTTCTTTCACCGTCAACGTGTTTTTCCACCAAGTCTCTGCTCGGATTTAGCCGTATGCCGAAATCAGCCACTCCAGAACGCGACTTTCGGAATACCGCATGCAATCCTGTCACGAAAGATGAACGGCATGGAGTGCATCCCCCGTGCGGAAAGCCCGGGGTTCGTGTTGTGGGCAGGGAACGCGCACTGTCGTGCTGACGGGATTGGAGCCATTTCGCGCCTTGTCCGACGTATTGCATTCGCGTAGATTCGTATAATTGAAGACGAAATCATGAAATCGAAAAAACATGGACTTCGATGTCGAAGGCAGTCTAGGCGCTGTAATGCGCGCCGTGTCGCCGCTTGAACGCGATGGCCAACGGGCTTACGCGGTCACTCTGACACGCAGCTACGCGACGGCAGTGCGCGAGTTGTGGGATGCGGTCGCGAATGACCGGCGTATTCAACACTGGTTTCTTCCAGTGAGCGGCGAACTTGAACTTGGTGGTCGGTATCAGTTGGAAGGCAACGCAGGCGGCGTGATTACAGAGTGCGAGCGGCTGTCGCGTTTTGCCATCACATGGGAGTTCGGCAAGGACGTGAGCTGGGTGGAAGTATGTGTGTCGCCGGCAGGCGCTGGCAGGGCGCAGCTTACACTCACGCACACCCAGCACGCTTCGGACCATTGGGGCGAGTATGGGCCTGGGGCGACTGGCGTCGGCTGGGAGTTGGGTCTTTGGGCACTCGCCATACACCTCCGGGACCCGACTGAGTCAATGCCGGACGCAGTCGCCTTCGCCAGTTCACCAGATGGCAAGGCGTTTATCACCGGCAGTAGCGAGCGATGGGGTCAAGCGGCGATTGCGGCGGGGACGGATCCTGAAGCAGCACGAGCAGCGGCAAGGCGCACGAGCGAATTCTACACAGGTGAGTCGGCCGAGCTTGATTGATGAGACCGTTCCGGTTTGGGTGCGTAGAGGCTGCGAGAGAGCCAGCTAGATTGCTTGATCGGTTCGATTCTCCTATATGACCTATAGGAGCCCTGCTTTGGTTGCAGCCTTTCGCAGCAGGTCCCGTTGCGCTTGTGAGAGATCTTTTGGGACGGTGACCTCTACGATGACGAGGAGGTCACCCGTTTCCGCATCGGTCCGCACGCCCTGTCCCTTGAGACGAAGCTGGTCGCCGGACTGTGTGCCTGGCGCGATCGGGATCGAAAGGGTGTCTCCGTAGGGGCTGAGGATGGTCCGCTTGACACCCACCATGGCCTCAAGGGAATTGATGGATTCAGTTATGGTCAGATCCTGGCCCACTCGCCGGAAGCGAGAATGCTCTTGAATACGAACGGTAACATAGACGGCGCCGGCGTCCGCGCGCTGCTTTAGCCGCACGCGGAAACCGTCACGGACGCCGCGGGGGATGGCGAGGCGGACGCGCTTGCCATTTGGAAGTCGAACGGATTTGTGACCGCCGTGAAGGGCCTCCTCAAAGGAGAGGGATAGCGTCAGGCGCGCTTCCGCCGGGCGCTTCGGCTCCATGCCAAAAATCTTTCCAAAGAAGGCGCCGAGCTCCTCCAGTGCACCACTAAACAGATCTTCATCGGCGGATCCGCGATTCGATGTCTCGCGGACAATCGTCCCGTCGGGGCGTCGACGCCAGGTCTGTCCATTGGGCGTGGTGAACCGCCCCAAGGATCGTAGCCTGTCATATGCCTTGCGCTTGCGGGTATCCGACAGGACATCGTAGGCTTCTTGCACCTCCTTGAAGCGATCCTCGGCGCGCGGCTTGTCGGGATTATGGTCCGGATGATATTTCTTCGCCAACGCCCGATAGGCCTTCTTGATGGCGTCGTGGGAGGCTTCCCGCTCGATCCCGAGCACCTTGTAGTAGTCTTTCAGCGTGCGCGAGGCCATCTGGTCTCTACTATGTGGAACGTGAGCCGTATTATGCGGGCACGAGGTCGCCGTCGCCTGGACACCGACCCACAGAAGTTACGAGTCCCCGGTGTATTCCGGCAGATACGTGCGTTGGGCGTGTGCGGATTCGCCGGGAGTGAATTCCTTATGGTACGAGCAGCCCGCACCACATCAGTTCGATGATTGCTGACCGCATTACCAAGGTGCTGATCGCCAATCGCGGTGAAATCGCCGTGCGCATCCTGCGCACCTGCCGGGATGTGGGCATCGCTACGGTTGCCGTTTACAGCGATCCGGATCGCAGCGCACTGCATGTGCGCCTGGCTGATGAGGCACACCCAATCGGTCCTGCCGCGTCCCATGCGTCGTACCTCTCGATGAAGAACATTCTGGATGCCGGGCGGCGGAGCGGAGCCGACGCCATCCATCCGGGGTACGGATTTTTGTCGGAAAATGCTGCATTTGCGGAGGCATGTGCCGCGGCGGGCTTGCTCTTTATCGGTCCTCCGGCTGGCGCCATTCGCGCGATGGGGGACAAGACCGAGGCCCGTGCCAAGATGCAGGCGGCGGGAGTCCCGGTGGTGCCGGGTACGGAGGGAGCAGTTGATGATGAAAGGGAAGTTGCCCGTTTTGCGGAACGCGTCGGCTATCCCGTAATCACAAAGGCGGCGGCGGGAGGCGGCGGCAAGGGGATGCGCGTCGTGGAGCGCCCGGGCGATATCCGGAGGGCACTGGAGTTGGCGCAACGTGAGGCGCAGTCCGCTTTCGCGGACGGGCGGGTGTTTGTCGAAAAATATATCGAGCAGCCGCGCCACATCGAATTCCAGGTGCTTTGTGACGCGCATGGTGGAATGGTGCACCTGTTCGAGCGGGAATGCTCCATTCAGCGGCGCCATCAAAAAGTAATCGAAGAGGCGCCATCGTCCGTGCTGACACCAGAAATCCGTGCGCGTATGGGCGCAACAGCGGTGCAAGCGGCCCGCGCTTGCGGGTACGTGAACGCCGGCACGGTGGAATTTCTTGTAGACGCAGAGATGAACTACTATTTCATGGAGATGAATACGCGTCTGCAGGTGGAGCATCCCGTGACGGAATGGGTGACGGGAATTGATTTGGTGGCAGAGCAATTGCGAATAGCCGAAGGGGCCGCGCTGGGGTATAACCAGGAGGACCTCACACTTCGGGGGCATGCGATAGAGTGCCGTGTATACGCGGAGGACCCTGCCAGCGGGTTCTTGCCGGATCCGGGCCTGCTCGTGCGTCACGCAGCACCCTCGGGTCCCGGCGTGCGCGTGGACGCGGGCGTAGAGGAGGCCTCACGGGTACTCTTGCACTATGATCCGATGATATCGAAAGTGTCGACATGGGGGCCGACACGTGACGAGGCGCTACGTCGCATGCAACGCGCACTGGGCGAGTACGAAATTGCAGGGGTAAAGACTACGATTCCGTTCTGCCGGTATGTTCTGGAGACGGACGCCTTCCGGCGCGGCAATTACTCGACGCGGTTTGTGGAGGAGCACTGGGATCCATCGGTACTTGGACCATTGGAGTCGCAGGTAGAGCGCGCAGCGGCGGTGGCCGCCGTGCTTGTACGCATGCAACAGCCTGTGGCGGACGGCACCATGCACGTGGCGGGTGGCAGCCCGTGGTTGCGGCGCCGGGAGTGATCGCCGGTTGTTGGACGATAGTGAGGTGGCCACCTGTGGCGGCCTACCGGTGAAGAAAACGCGCCGGGGATCGAAGCGCTGGAATTGCCCGCACCGGGCCGGGTGGGCCCGGACCGTCAATCACGCTCCCGACGACGTAGAGCGCGAAGCATAGCAGGTCGCGGCAACGGGCGACCACCGTTACCGCTTTCTTGCAAGCGTTAGGCCGTCGCCAATGGGCACCATGCTGAGATCAATGCGTGGGTCGTGGTGGAGCTTCGCGTTAAGCGCGCGAATAGCCGTGGTGGCGGAGTTGGTAACTGATTGGTCTGCTACCTCTCCCTTGCGCAGCACATTATCGACCAGGATCAGCCCTCCGGGGCGTAGCAGGAGCAATATCCGTTCGACATAGTCCTCATAGCCCTCCTTGTCGGCATCGATAAATCCAAAATCAATCGTGCCATCCAGGCCTTCCTCCAACAGGGCATTGAGAGTCTCAATCGCCGGAGCGATCCGGAGGTCGATCTTGTGCTCCACACCAGCCTTCCGCCAGTAGCGCCGGGCGATGGACGTGTATTCCTCGCTTACGTCGCAGGCAATCATGCGCCCGTCTTCTGGCAGCGCCATGGCCACAGATAGCGATGAGTAGCCCGTAAAGACGCCGACCTCTATTGTTCTGCGCGCACCCATCAGCCGCACAAGAAACGCCATGAATTGTCCCTGGTCGGGAGCAATTTGCATCGTTGCGCGGCTGTGGCGAGCCGTTTCCTCTCGGAGTTCCTTGAGGATGTCCGCTTCACGCAGCGAAACCGCAAGAAGGTAATCGTACAGCGGGTCTGTTAGCGTAATGGTTCGTCTACTCATGCACGCGAGGGTTTGCTGTTAGTGGAGATATGTCGCAGGCTGCTCCAATGCGACAGGCCCATGCTCGTTTCCTGCGCATCTCATAGCTCATAGGTCATAGCTAATAGTACGTCTCGAGAACAGTCATGCCGCGGCTTGCGAGCCACTGCGCCATGGCGTGCACGGCCTCCTTGGTTCCCAGGGTTGGAAGAGGCACTCCGAATCGGGTGACGCGCACGATCACATCTGCGGGCACTTTCCGCGCGGGTCGGGCATCAATGAGCACGTCCTGTGTAAGGTCTTCTTCCTCAATTCGGACTGTAAACACGAGTCCCGGTGCTCCGACAGATCGCATGGCGTCCAGGAAAAGCACCTGTCCTCCCTTGAAACGGTGCACAAAGGATTCAAATTCGTCGCATTGGGGCAACGTGCCGGTCAGAAGAGCATGGTGCATAGCGCGCAGTCTGGTCACGTTTGGAGGGAAGCTGCCCTTGGCCTCGCCCGTCTTTTCGATCCGGGCGTGCCAGATTTGAAGGTCGCGGGCATGCCACTTGCGTGCATACTTTGTACGGAGCACCGCCTCTGGCGGCGTTGCCTCCGCGACAGCAAAGAGGCCGGTCTTCTCAGCGGTCTCCAGCACGTCCGCATAGTACTGGGCATGATCCGTTGTGAAGAGCACGAGGCCGCCGGGTTCGAGGCGCGTGGATAGCATGTGCAAGAACGGAGTATGAAGCAGCCGCTTCTTGTGGTGCCGCTTCTTTGGCCATGGATCGGGATAGTTGACATACACCCGATGTAGCGCGCGCGGCGGGATCACATTGCGCAGCACGAATTGGGCGTTTCCCCGGAACAGCCGCACGTTCCGTACGGCATTGCGCCGCATCCTCCGAAAGGCCCTGGCCACGGATCCGGGAGAGAGGTCCGCGCCCACCAGATTCCAGTCCGGGTGCCGCCTGGCGAGGTGTGACAGAAACCACCCGTCGCCGAAGCCTATTTCCACCGCGAGCCGGCCCGGGCGGCCGAATAGCTGCTCGGAGGTGGCGGGAAAGTCCAGCCCGGAAAGGTCGAGTAACATATGCAGGGCCTGCGGGAGCGATTCATGGATACAGGTAAGCCATATCCATTAGACGCGCACCCTGTGCGTCGGCTACGGCCATGCGCCCCTTGCCTCGAATACGAGCCCCGGCCACATCGCCGGCTTTGTTGAGGGCGTAAAACGAGACGTTGAACGCAGGGCGTCCGCTTTCATCCTGCAGGCGCGCTAGCCTTGTATGATCCGCGATGCGCTGGCAGGCCTTGAGGCATGCCTCTTGCGGGCCATCCCCCATGCGCATACGCTCCACGATGAAGAAGCAGGATAGGTTTTCGAGGTTCGCCTCTCCCCGTCCTGTCGAACCGGCAGCGCCGACGTCGTTGTCGCAATAGAGGCCGGCGCCGATTATGGGTGAGTCCCCTACGCGGCCGGGTATCTTGAAGGCGAGGCCACTGGTTGTGGTAACGCTGCTGATATTTCCAGACAGGTCAATGGCGGAGCAGTGAATGGTGCCCCAGTGGTCCTCATTACGGCGCATCGCAGCGCCCAAGTCACGGTCTTCCGGGCCGTGCGGGGGTAGGTAGTCATCCCGGTTGGAGAGCGTTTCGCGCCATTTGACCCAGATGTTGCGTGCCCGGTCGGTGAGCAGGTCTTCCCGGGGAATGCCGTGCATGCGGGCAAAGCGCTGCGCTCCTTCGCCTACCAGCAACACATGATCCGTCCGCTCCAGCACCAGACGTGCAACACGGGACGGGTACTTGACGCCTTGCAGCGCAGCGACGGCTCCGGCGCGGCCCGTAGGGCCGTGCATGACGGCAGAGTCCAGCTCCACGACGCCTTCGGCATTTGGCAATCCACCGTATCCCACCGACGTATCCTCCGGATCTTCCTCCACCAGGTTTACGCCCGCAATGACGGCATCCAGGGCAGTTGCGCCTCCAGCGATCGCCTCCGCAGCCTGCGCTACGGCGCCCAGCCCGTTGCCGCTGGCGATAGCTACCGGTCCTTCATGCCGGGCAATGGCGGGTGTCGGCAGTATTGCCGCCGAGCCGGCCAGTAAGCTCTGCTTCAGAAATGTACGTCGCGAGGAATGCATGGAGAGAGTCGTCACGGCTTCTGGGGTTGGCTTTGTTTGATGGGTGGAATATAGCAAGTCCGCAATACGGGCACGCGGCTACGTCAGAGAGTCAATCGCGCAAAGCCAGGCGGACTATTTCATCGGCGGTCTCCAGAGCTGGGTGCGCACGGAGGACCCGGCGAATGCGCTTGTCGGCGACAGCCCGTGAGAGGCCAAGCGTTTCTAGCGCCGCCAACGCATCGGCGCGCGCTTTCCCACCGCCAACTGCCTCAGCGGAATCCCCATCATCCAAGGGCATGCGCGCCAGACGGTCGCTGAGGTCAACGACCATGCGCTCTGCCGTCTTGCGCCCCACACCAGGAATCATGGTTAACGGTGCACTGTCGCGATCCAATACGTAGCGACGAATTTCCATTGGATTCATCGCCGACAATGCGGCAAGCGCCAGTTTGGGACCGACACCAGAGACCCCGATCATGCAAGAGAACATCATCCGCTCTGCCTGACTGGCAAAGCCGTAAAGCTGCAACAGGTCTTCCCGCACATGCTGGTAGGCAAAGAGCTTCACCGGCTTACCGACGGCAGGCAGCACTTGGTACGTTGCCGTCGTGATGAGCAGTTGATACCCCAGGCCTTGCACGTCCACCACGGCCTCAGTCGGCTTCTTCGACGCAAGTGTGCCGGATACGTAGTCAATCATACTACATCCACAAAGTGGCGAATGGGTCTGCGCGTGCAAGATAGGAAACGGAGGCCGTGTGGACCGCCCGTGACCCTGTACGCATGAGAGACAGAAGGTTCGTAACCTTAGGCCGACCGGCAACGTTGCCTGTACAGCAACCTGTACACTCTCATGTCCACGACTGCGACGAAACATCCGGCGCCACAGAAGCGCAGCAGGGCGTTCACGGTAGCCGCCGGCATCTTCAGCAGCCGAGTGTTCGGCCTGGCGCGTGACGCCATTGCGCTTAATTTCTTTGGCATCGGGGCGCACGCGGACGTTTTGCAGGCGGCATTCCGAGCCCCGAACCTGTTAGTCAACCTGCTGGGCGAAGGAACGATCTCGGCCGCATTTATTCCGGTCTATAGCCGGATGGTGGAGGAGGGACGGGAAAAGGAGGCCGGGCGCCTTGCAGGCAGCATCTTCGGACTTCTGGTGGCCACAGTGTCCGTGCTCGTGCTCCTGGGCATATTGTTTGCCAGGCCACTGCTTTCCGTACTGGTCTTAGGCTGGGTAGACGACGCCGCGCGCGTAAGTGCAGGCGAGCTCTCCATCAATCGCTTTCAGCTTACCGTCGATGCGGTGCGTCTCATCTTCCCGATGACGGGCTTTCTGGTACTCTCCGCCTGGGCGCTCGGGATTCTGAACAGTCACCGGCGGTTCTTTATTTCCTACTTCGCGCCGGTCGTGTGGAATATTGCCATTATTAGTTCCTTCCTCATCGGAGCTACGCTGTACCTGGAGCCGGAAGGCGGGCAGGAGCCGACGATGGCAATGCTTACGCGGCTGCTTTTTGCAGCCTTTGCAGGAGGACTCGTAGGAGGCATTTTGCAATTCCTGGTGCAGGTGCCATCGGTATTTCGCGTGCTCAAGGGATTTCGGTTGTCGCTGTCAACGCGCGTCGAAGGTGTGCGTGCAACGCTATCGGCATTTGGCCCGGCGGTCGCCGGTCGCGGCATAGCACAGATCTCCGGCTACGCCGACCTCTTCCTGGCTTCGCTATTGGCCAGCGGTGCCCTTGCCTCTCTGCGATCCGCATTGATCCTGTATATGTTGCCCATAAGTCTCTTCGGATTATCTGTGGCGGCTGCGGAGCTGCCAGAGCTCTCCCGAATGGGTTCTGAACAATTAACATCGTTCCTGGAGCGCCTGAGCCGGTCGATCCGACAAAGCATGTTTTTGACCATACCGACGGCCGTCGGGTATGTAGCCCTCGGGTTCTTGATCGTGGGAGCGCTCTTTAGAAGAGGGGCATTTCAGGAGGTTGACAACTGGCTGGTGTATGTAGTCCTGGGTGGGTATAGCCTTGGGTTAGTGGCTACAACGCTTTCTCGCCTGCTCCAGAATGCTTTCTGGGCACTCCGTGATACGAGAACGCCCGCAAGAATGGCTGCGCTGCGGCTCATTGTGTCGATGGGAATAGCCGTGCCAATGATGCTGATGCTGGATCGGTGGCAGGTCACAGATATACTCGACTTGTCCGGTCCGGACAAGCCCCTCTTTTTCGGCGCGGCAGGACTTGCTTTTGGGGCTAGTGTCGGGGCGTGGGTGGAGCTCTGGCGGCTAGGCGCAATGCTACGGCGCCGCATAGAGTCGTTTTGTCTCGCGTGGCGGCGCCTGGTCAAACAAAGTACGCTTGCCTTAGGCGCCACGGCGCCCGCCCTGGGACTATGGTGGCTGCTTCCCGCATCGTGGCCGGCGCCCGTTGTCGCGGCGCTGGTTGTGTCCTGCTTTGCGGGAATCTATCTGGGCATGGCCTACATGCTAGGATGGCCGGAGCTCCGGTATTGGGCGGGTCGTCTGGGACAGAGACGGCGCAGGTAGCGGCATCATGGTTGCTCAATGGCCATCGGGCGAATGTGGGCAAGACGCTGGTTGTTCCACCAGCCCGCGTAGGGGACACCGGTGACGCGCAATCGAGTGGGAAGGGCGGCACGGGTGGCATTCCAGCGCGTGTCGTCCAATACGAGTACGTAGAGGTTCTGCTGGTTCGTTTCGAGGACGACTGCCGTAAACGGCTCATGGCCGCGCACCGTTGCCCTCCCCACGACAGTAATGGAGGTGGACTGTTCAATTGCGGCAAGGCCTCCCGCACATCCGGCCAGCAGCAGAACGAGTAGTGCCGGCAGGGCCCGTTGCAAAAAAAAGGCGCGCATCATGGTAGGTGCCGAGTGGCCGGAGCTTGCGATGGTAGCAGGAACCCGAGGAGCCCCTCTAATATCAACGACAAGCGCGTGTGACATGCGATCCATGTTCGGCCACGGTCTCCATTCGTTGATTCTGGATGCCCCGGCCCGTACTTTGGTGGCCGCGAATCTCCTGCAGATTCCGCTCCCCAAAACCGAGGATGCTATGAAAGGATTCATTACGACAAGTCTGCTGGTGGCGTGCATGTTTCTGCCTGTACGCGGACAGGCGCAGGATGGCCGGCAGGTGCGCATTCCGGAGTCGGATCCCGAGACGGAAGTCTCGACAGATGCTCCCGTGTATGTGAACGGGACAGCTATCCTGGATCGTATGCCGGAGACCAGACAGGCAGTAGAAGACTTTCATGCGCGCAGAGCAGCTGGCCTGTTGCAACGTGGTCTGGCGCCTTATGGCGTGCTTGGGGACACGGCAGTCTTCAAGGTATACAACTTTGTGGACGAGCAGTTGGAGGATATCCAATTCGAACTGAAGGTCCGGGATTCCAGCGCTGCGCCGCGATTTCAGATCTGGGTAGAGAGCGCCGAACTCAATAGCGGTAGAGTGCGAGAGGGCACCCTGGACACCCTCTACCGTGCGCTCGGCGAACGCACGCCCCCCGGATCTTTTAATCCGAATGCGGGGATAATCGAGAATGACGAAGTGATATTCGGCGAGCCGCCGGACGTGGACGGTGACGGAGTCACCGATATCCTTGTCCTGGACATCCGCGACGGCTGGGACGGGGTGACGAATTTAGGCGCCATCAGCGGATTCGTAGCTAGCTTTGATCTTGGTTCCAGGGGAAACAACCGAGACATCCTGTATCTGGACACGCATCCCACGCTAAGGGTTTCTGAGAGAATGCAGCAAACGGCGGCGCACGAATACCAGCACCTCATTGCCCTGAATTGGGATCCGGAGGAGATCAGCTTTATTGACGAAGGCCTGTCGGAATGGGCGGAAATAGCCCTCGGATATCCAAGTCGCGTTATCACGTATCTGGGTGCCGAGGATCGGTATAACGTGTCTCTGTACCGCTGGAACCGGGACGATCCGTTCGACGACTACCAGCGGGCCGGGATGTTCATAAGCTACATTGCAGATCGATGGGGCGCACTCGAGGCAGGCAAGATCACCCGGTCCACCGCGTCTGGAACATCCGGGCTACGCGACGCGCTCGTCAATATCAGAGCTGGAATTACGCTTGAACAGCTCATTGCAGATTTCCACGCGGCGACCTATTTCAACGACGCCAGTGTTGACCCGCGCTTCGCCTTTTCGTCTGTCGTGAGGCAGGGTGTCAGGGCTGTGCCGGGTGTGAGTACCGATGGACGCACGATTTCGGAGACGCTGGAAGCTCGCGCAGAAATCAAGCCGGGGGCAGCGCAGTTTCTCTTGTGGGAATCGGTCGAAGATTTCTCTCTCACGCTCACGCCGCTAAGCAGCGATGAGAATCCCGACCTCAATTCGGACAGCCTCCGGGCGCGGATGGCGGTCTTCGGCACCGACGGGACACCCATGGAGGTTACGGATCTCGTGCTGGACGGGAATCCTGTAACGGTCGCCGGCAAAGTGGGGCGCGTGTCCGTTGTGCTCGTCAATGTGAATCCGGACGGAGGGCAAAGCGGGATCGATTATGAAGCTGCGTGGGCTGAGCCCCAAACCGAAACCACGTTCGTACTGACGCGATACGACACAGGCCAGACAGTCAGTGGAACCCTGTTCAACCTGAGTGCAGCAGCGGACGGGGTTACCGCAACACGATTTGTGACACCAGCCCCTGATCAGACCACACAAATAGATCGCGTATATCTGGCGCCGTACTTCCTCAATCAATTCGCGAGCGCGAATCTGGGCGCCTCGGAGCCACGGGATTTTGTCTTGCAGGTGCGAGGGCCCAGCGGACGCAACGAGCCAGGAGACGTAATCTTTTCCAAGGAAATGGTAGATCCACGAGCATATGCGCCGCCGCAACTGGATTTGAACCATTTCGAGATAGACATGGCGCCGTACGCGCAGGAAATAGGTATGCTGCCGGACACGATATACGTGGGAATCGGCGAGGCGGGGACAGATCAGAATTATCAGGTGATCGGGGGTTCGCCGTACGACGTGGAGGATGTTTCCTGGGTCGGCAGGCAGAGTTCGGGGAACTGGCGATCCTTTTGGAGTGTGCAGTTCACGGATCCAAGTGCTCCACCCGACCCATTGAAAGATCTCGTGATTCCCACGCGCGTGCGTTTTTCGGTGACGACGGTCACCGCAATTGAAGACGGCCAGGACATTCCCCGAAAAATTGCGCTGCATCAGAATTTCCCGAATCCATTCAACCCGACCACGACCATTGGCTATCACTTGCCCAGCGCAGAAATGGTGCGCCTGCAGGTGCATGATCTGTTAGGGCGCAGGGTAGCGGTGCTGGTTGACGGTATTGAGCCTCCTGGCGAACACCTCGTAACACTCGATGCACGGCAGTGGGCCAGCGGCGTCTACATCTACACGCTGGAGACGGACAATGTCAGGCACACTCGGCGTATGCTACTATTGAAGTAGCATCGTCTGCATGCTCGCAAGATGTTCGCCGGTGTTCGATTTGATTGTTAGCAGCATTTTCCGAATCCTAGCTTCCAGATGGCACGCCTGATCAAGACCGGCGACACGCCAGCCAAAAAGCGGCATGCGCATATGCGCTCCTGCGCGGAAGCCTTGCGTCTGTTGGCCAAGCGTAGCGCCTTTGACGATGAAGCCCGGGACATGACGGCCTTTGTCGTCTTCAATCTTCGTGGCATCTACGCCACTATAGATGACAGTGCGCAGGTTTGGGAGGAGCGCCGCTACTGGAAGAAGGCTGAAGCCCTGCGAGAAACCTGGCGCTGGAGCCATACGGCAGCCGACCGACTGGAGCGGCTTGTGCTTGCAGACCAGTGGGACCGCGTAGTGCCGCTGCTGTTGGAATTGGTACCCAGGTTCAACGGCATCACGATCTCTTCGATAACCCGGAATGCAGATTGGTGGTGCGGTGCGCTACGGGCGCTGAAGGAGGAAGCCGCGGCAACTGAAAACCGTGATTGATGTGGAAACCTGCGAGGCGTGCATGGTGACTTCAAAGCTTACTCCTGCGCCAGGTGTTCTATTGGTGGCGCCCCCGCTATTGCGTGATCCTAATTTCTGGCGTTCTGTCGTGCTACTGTGCGAGCACGGCGAAGACGGAACTATTGGCCTGATCCTTAATCGCCCCCTGACACTCGACTTGAAAGATGTATTGGATGGTCTAAGTGGAGACAACCTGCTATCCCTGGGTGGTCCTGTCCAGCAGGACACGTTGCATTTCTTGCATAGCCACGCTGATATGGTCGAAGAAGCGGTAGAAGTCGTCGACGGCGTTCATTGGGGCGGGGACTTTGAGGCCATCTCGTATCTGGTCGAGTCCAGGGTGGCCTCCCCGCGGGATCTCCGCTTCTTTATCGGTTATGCAGGATGGAAGCCGGGGCAGCTGGAGGAGGAAATAAGCTCCGGCGGCTGGATTCTGGCCCGCGCACGGGACGAACTAGTGTTTTCCGAAAAACCGGAAGACTTGTGGCGGGTGACACTTCGCCGCATGGGAGGTGCGTACGCTTTTCTGGCCAATTTTCCGGCCGATCCCCGTGTCAATTAAGTGTGCCGATGCGGAGTGCCCGGAGAGATTGCGCAGGCGCACAAGGCGGCGAGCAACAGGGAATCGCCGCCGGGAGTTATGACGTGATCCCGATCAGGCGAAGGAACTCACTTCGCGTGGAAGTGCTCTCAAGGAATTCTCCGCTCATGGCGCTGGTTACGGTCACCGATTGCAGCTTTTGCACGCCCCGCATGACCATGCACAGGTGGGTTGCTTCAATAATTACCGCTACGCCAAGCGGGTTGATGACACGCTGTATCGCATCCCGAATCTGAGTCGTCAATCGCTCCTGCACCTGCAGCCGTCTGGCGAACGCATCGACAACGCGTGGAATCTTGCTAAGGCCGACGATCTTGTCGGTCGGCACGTAGGCGACATGGGCCTTGCCGAAAAACGGTAACATGTGGTGCTCACACAGGCTGAACACTTCGATGTCCTTGATCAAGATCATCTGGCTGGACGGGGCATCGAAGAGTGCGGCTTCAAGAAGGGACCGCGGATCGTGATCGTAACCCTGGAGCAGGAACTGCCACGCCCTGGACACGCGGTGTGGCGTTCGCAAAAGGCCTTCCCGTGAGGGATCCTCCCCGAGGCATTCGAGGATGGCATGGACATGGCGCGCAAGATCCTGCGTGACCGTGTCAGTGCGGCCTAATGCGCCATTCTCTCCATCGGCTGCGCGCTGCGTGAGGGTAGATGGGGTGGACTCTTGTTTCATGGAGGGCTCGGTCAAGGACCCATGTATTCGGCGCTGTTGCGTTCTCGCTCGAGCAAACGAACCCGGTGCAGCAATCCGGCAGGCAAGCCGGGCTGCAACTCTCGCCAGAATGCGATGACCAGGTTTTCCGTGGATGGGATGATGCCACGCAGAAAGGCGACATCCAGGTTGAGATTCCGGTGGTCTACTTTTTTGAGGATTCGTTCCTCAACGATTCGGTGAAGCTCGTCCAAATTGATAATAAACCCGGTATCAGGATGCGGCTCACCAGCCACGGTCACCTCGAGCACATAGTTGTGCCCGTGCCAATTGGGGCTGAAGCATTGCCCAAACGTCTCTATATTCCATGCCTCACTCTTGGAGGGATTATGGAGACGATGCGCGGCGTTAAAGAACATGCGGCGCGTGATGTAGACAGTGCTCATGACCTGTGCGTTGAGGGTGGCTCGCGTATGCCGCCGTAGGAACGAAGGCGCGCAGCGATTGTTCAGCCCAGTAGGGTGGGTCACTGCGCTAAGCCGGCAAATCCGACGCTTATCGGCATGTCTTCGAAGACTCTTTTTGAGCGGATCATCGACCGCGAGATTCCGGCGGACATCCTCCATGAAGACGAGCATTGCATAGTCTTTCGGGATATTGCCCCGCAGGCTCCGACACACGTGCTCATCGTGCCGCGGAAGGCCTACCCGTCGATAGATGCGATGTCGGAGCAGGACGGCTTGTTGGCGGGGCATTTGCTGCTTGTCGCGCGAAGCATAGCCGCCCGGGAGAGCCTGGGCAGCGGCTATCGCGTCGTGATCAATACCGGGCCGCATGGCGGGCAGACCGTGAATCATCTGCACGTTCACGTGCTGGGGGGACGCCAAATGGAGTGGCCACCGGGGTGAGCATCCTTGCGGGGAGCATGCTCCGTTTCCCATGCAGCGCCATGCGCCGCCTACGGTTCTGCCTGCTTTTGGTCATGGTCCTTTTGATGGGGGCCCTGGCAGCACATGCGCAAGAGGCGCGGCGAATTGAAACCGGATTCAAGCGCGAAGTGAACCGTTTCCGATGGACATCCGTGGCGGAGTATGGCTTGCAGGCGGGGAATTGGCGCATGTCTCTGGAGAACCGGTTTTTATCGGACGCCTTTCTTCTGTTTGATGACCAGCTCCGGTTTCGGGATGAGGACAGGCTGGAACTTGTCGTCCAGCGTACACTGGGTCGCGGCGCCTCGGCAGCGCTGCGAACAAGCACGGCGTGGTTTGGCCTAAGCCGCGCATTTACGCAGGAGGTCTATGGCGCCTTCCGGTACCATAGCCCACAACGCGGTTGGATAGAGCCCATTGTGGGCGTGGTCTGGGATCGCCGGCCGGGCGTGGCGATGCCGGATGGGCGGCTGCCGCAACGGCTGGATGTCGGGCCGGCTTACGGGCTGGCTTTCGACTTTTCACCGGCGCCTCAAGACGGCTATCGGTTGCACCTTGGCGGCCAGGGGCTCTGGCAGCATATAGATCCGCGGCGCGGCCGCCGTGTGCAGCTGTTCGGCAGTGCGGATCGAGGATTTGGCGCGGCGCGCCTGGCGTCTAGCGCCCGGTTTTCTTCGCAGCGGCGCGATGCCTACCAGGCGGCATCCTTCCTGAACCGGGACTCCTCCACGGAAATCATCGAAGCGACCACGAGCGACACGCTGGAAATCAACCTGCAACTGGACGCCCCCCTGTTTCGGGGTACGCGGCTGCTAGCTGAGACGGATGTAGGGGCCAACAATCGTTTCATACGTACGCACCAGGCACCGGAAGACGCACTGTTCTTCGAAACCAATTTCAATCGCCGATCGATTGGCGCGGAAGTGGGGTTGGTGCACGAATCCACCAACGTGAATGCACGCCTCGCCGTCGAAGGGGAGGCCGCAAGTGAGCGCCGACACCTCGCCAATCAGCAGTTACTGCCGCCATCCGAGGCGGCCCAGAAGACCAACCTGCTACGGCAGGCAGACTACGAAGAAAGCGTCTTCGGGCTGCGCGGCAGCATGCGCGTAGCCATCCTCCCGCAGGTCATGCTGCGAGCTACGGGGAGTTCGCGCATAGTACGCCATGACACGCCGGAGGCGAATCTGGATGACCGTGACGAGGTTTCCCACAATGGAGAAATCGGCCTGCAGTTTCGCCTGAGTCGCTACGTGCAAGCCGACGTACGGGTTTTCGGCTCCTGGTATCATACGGTCTTCCTGAATGCAGAGCGTTCGGCGGAAAACCAGGTGCAGCGCTCGTTGCGCTTGCGGCCGTCCATGCGATGGGATCCCGGTTCGGAGACCCGCATTCGGTTTGCGACGGAAGTGCGCGCCAATTACACCGTGGATGACTATCTGCTACCGGGACGCCGTCCGGCGGATCAATCTGCGCGCGAGGTACGCTTCGAAACAGATATTGAGCAGGGGTTGCCGGGCGATGTGCACATGCGATTTACGGGGAGATTTGCGGATCTGCGCCTCGGCAGGTTGCTATGGAACGAGTTCGCCGAGATTCCTTTTGACACGCTGCGCACTTATAGTGGATGGGTGCGTCTACAAACGGGGCGCCGGGTAATGGCGACCATCGGATGGCGCCTGTTCGTGCGCTCGGATTATGACCGTGCCCTTCGGGTTGTGTATCCGCTTGTAAATGACGAAGGCGCTCCGCTCCGCGATGGGGAGGGGCGCGTGCGCAACACCACGATAACACGACCCGGACGCAGGTGGATCGGTCAGCAGGGCCCAACGGCTGCCTTGACATGGACGTTAGGCGCATCCCGGTTGATCCTGGATGCCTGGGTAAACATGCAGCGAGTCCAGCAGCGACTCTACGGCACCCTGCCGGAAGCATCCGAGGACCGCATTAGAGATGCGGCCTGGCGCGGCCGGCGAAAGCTGATTCCCACCATAGCCCTGACCGCGATATGGAAACTGTGACAACGTTTGCGCTTGGCGTTACGGGAGGTATTGGGAGCGGCAAATCCGCCGTGTGTCAGGTGCTGGAAGTGCTGGGCGCGCGCGTCTTCTACGCCGACGCGGAGGCGAAGCGGTTAATGGAAGAGGATGCAGACCTGCGGCAGGCAGTACAGGATGCGTTCGGCGCTGACAGCTACGAAGCCTCTGGTGCGCTCAACCGCACCCATCTGGCGCGCCTCATATTCGGTCACAAGCAGCATGTAGAAACGCTAAATGCGCTCGTGCATCCCAGGGTGCGCCAAGCCTTCGCGCGCGCCAAGGAGCGCGCTGTGCATGACCCGGTTCCGGTACTCGTACACGAGGCCGCTTTGATCTTCGAAAGCGGCGCGGACGAGGCGCTGGATGCGGTCGCCGTGGTGGATGCTCCACAAGGGGCGCGCATTCGCCGTGTGATGGATCGGGACGGCGTCTCCGAAGAGCAGGTGCGAGCACGCATGCGCCATCAGTGGCCTACCAGTGTGCTGCGCCAGCGGGCAGATTACGTGATCGACAACAGCGGGCAGCCCGACGCACTACGCCCTCAAGTCGAGCGGATATATCGCGCAATCCTGCAGGCAACTACACCAACTCATCGGCAGTAGGCAGCGAAAAGCCGAAGGTGGATCCGCTGTCCAGCCGGCTTTCCACCAGGAGCTGACTACCGTGCGCGCCCAGGATATGCTTGACGATGGCGAGGCCGAGGCCCGTGCCGCCCTGGCTGCGTGACCTGCTGGTGTCGACACGGAAAAAGCGTTCCGTGAGACGCGTGATATGCTCCGCTGCGATCCCTATGCCGTCGTCCACCACGGACATCTTGATGCGAGAGGATGGCAACAGGCGAGCTACGACCTCTACATTGCCTCCCTGCCGGTTGTACTTGACGGCATTGTCCACCAGGTTGGTTAGCACCTGTCTGATTCGTTCACGGTCACCAGCTACCGGGGGTAGCGTGTCCGGGACTTCGTGGCGAATCATTACACCCTTGGTCTTGGCCAGCGGCTCAAGAGATTCGACGACTTCGCGTGTAACATGCAGCAGGCTGAAGGTCTCCATCTTCATTTCCAGCTCGCCCATTTCGATGCGGGCTACTTCTCCGAGATCTTCGGCGAGATTGCCGAGGCGCGCTGCATTATGCTGGATTTTCTGGACAAACGACCGTCGAATGTGCTCGTCCTCGAGCGCGCTATCCAGCAAGGTCTCGGCAAAGCCGCGGATCGAGAATATGGGGGTCTTCAGTTCATGGGAGACATTGCCAAGGAATTCGCGGCGGTAGTGCTCGATGCGCTCCAGTTCGCGCAATTTCCGTTCCACACTCACGCCGGTTTCATGCACCTGTTCGATGAGGGCGCCGAGCTCATCGGGAGGGCCCATCCGTGGCATGGTCTCCAGGTTGCGGAAATCCGCACGGTAGATTTGTTCCAGCATCGACCGAGCCAACTCCAGCCTGCGCACAAGCAGGCGATAGGCCACGGCGTAGCACCCAACTGCGCTGCCAATCACGGTGATCAGGATGACCTCCAGCGGAACCACGGCGCCAACAGCGGAGAGCGAAACCAACACGACGCCCACCACGGCTGCCGCCGGGAGCGCAATTCTCAAGGAAAGCCTATGCACCGCGAACCGGCGCGAATGGCTGGACATGACGCCCGCACCTCCCGTTGCTCAAACCTCAGGGTCGCTCGCTGAACTTGTATCCGACACCCTTGACGGTCAATATATAGGAACTGCCGAGCTTCTCCCGGATCTTGCGCACATGTACGTCCACGGTGCGATCAATCACATGGACATTGGCGCCCCATACGCGGTCCAGCAGCTCCTGACGTCCGAACACTCTGCCCGGGTAGGTGGCCAGAAAGTGCAGGAGTTCGAATTCCTTGCGGGGGAACCGCAATTCTACGCGCTCGTCGCCCTGTTGCTTGAAGACGAGGTACCGATCGCGGTCGATTTCCAAGTCGTGAACAGATAGCAGCGTCGGCGGCTTGTCCAGTCGCTTCACGCCGCGAAGGAGAGCCTTGACCTGGCTTACTATGACGCCGACGGCGGATGTCTTTGGGAGATAGCTGTCGGCGCCAACGTCGAGGCCGCGAATGTGATCATCCTCGCTGGACAGCGCGGTCAGCATGAGGATGGGAATATGACGCAGATGCGGATCCTGTCGCAGGCGGCGACATGTCTGAAGCCCGTCAAGCCGGGGCATCATGATATCGAGGATGACGAGATCGGGAGTATGCCGCTGAATCTGGTTGAGGGCTTCTATGCCATCCAGCGCGGTCAGGGTTTCCAGGCCTGCCCGTTCCAGATTGTAGGTGAGCAGGTCTAGTATGTCATTTTCGTCATCGACGATGAGCACCTTGGAGGCGGTCTCACTCGTAGTTGGCATTGCCTCGAAAATTGCGTGCGGGTTCAGTAGCCATAAGGTACCCAACCCATCGCTAATTGTTTAAGGACCCACAACCGCATGCCGCCATAGGCCGACTAGCTCGCACGCTGCGCGTTGAACCTTCGGCATCCCTGCGAGTATTCAGTCATAGTTATTGTTACACGAAAAGCCTGTTCCCATCATGGATCATTCCAGGAGGAATTTTGTCCAGCGCATTTGTCTGTTTGGCGCTGCAACCACGGTGTTGTCCTCGTGTGGGGGAGGCGAGATGCCTCCGGACACGTCAGCGGAAGAAGCAGAGCCGGTGCTAACATGCACCGATACGAGCGACCTCTCGGAGCAAGACGCGACGATGCGCACCACACTGAATTATGTGGACATATCGACAGTCGAAGGCAAGACCTGCGACAATTGCTCGCTATACGTTGCACCGGAGACGGGATCAGGCTGCGGGACGTGCCTGACTATCAAGGGCCCCATCCACCCCATGGGCTATTGTGATATCTGGGCAGCGCAAACTGCCTGATACACCACGACGGCACATGGTGTGGTGCTCCTCTGGCCTTGAGCTTGGCGCTCGGGGTGTGGATTCATGTTTGCGCGTTGCGCACGAGATACAGTTCGGAGCCTGATGAAAGTCAAGGAAAACTACGGTTCCGATTCCGCAGGCCGCAGGGGTCGCGGACATGGTTTTGGGACTACGCCGGTCTTTCTGGCCGGAATCAGCACGATCCTTGGCGCAATCATGTTTTTGCGCTTCGGGTATGCCGTGGGTAATGTAGGCTTGTTGGGTGTGTGTGGGATCATTCTGTTTGGGCATATTGTCACGATACCCACCGCCCTGGCGATAGCCGAAATTGCCACGAACCGGAAGGTCGAGGGCGGTGGCGAATACTTCATCATCTCGCGGAGCTTCGGCACCACAATTGGGGGCGCCATTGGGATCGCCCTATACATTTCGCAAGCGGTTTCTGTGGCGTTCTATATGATCGCCTTCGCAGAGGCCTTCAGCCCGCTGGCATCGTGGTTCGAGGGCTGGGCCGGCTTTGCGTTTGATCCGCGTTTCGTGTCCATGCCAGGACTGGTAATCCTGCTGATTCCCGTTCTGGTCAAGGGCGCGGGCATGGGAGTCAAAGTGCTCTACGTAGTAGCGGTGACACTACTTGTCTCTCTGATTCTCTTCTTTCTGGGTTCGCCTGTCGAAGGCTTCGATCCAACTGCCGTGTCCTGGACGGGTACGGTTGCCGACTCTGATGCCTTCTTTGTGGTCTTTGCAATCGTCTTTCCCGCCTTTACGGGCATGACCGCAGGGGTCGGGCTCTCGGGTGACTTGCGCAATCCGCGCAAGTCGCTTCCTCGTGGTACGCTGGCAGCGACAGTCACGGGAATGGTGGTTTATGTCTTTATTGTGGCAAAACTCGCGTATTCGGCGCCTGCGGAGCTTCTCTCCGAGGACCAGCTCGTGATGTCCCGCATTGCGCTTTGGGGCCCAATTATCCTTATCGGGTTGGGATGCGCTACGCTGAGCTCTGCAATCGGGTCGATTCTGGTGGCGCCTCGCACGTTACAGGCGCTTGGGGGCGATGGCAGCTTTCCGGGAGCCAAGCTCAATAGCTGGTTGGCGCAGGGAGTGGGCGCGGCAAACGATCCGCGCCATGCAACGGTCATCACGGGTCTTATCGCCCTGGTGATCGTGTCTTTTGGCAGCGTAAACCTCGTGGCCCGCCTGATTTCGATGATTTTCATGCTCACTTACGGGTCGCTCTGCGCAATCAGCTTCCTGGAGCATTTTGCTGCGCGGCCGAGCTACCGGCCAAGTTTCCGCTCCCGCTGGTATATCAGCCTGTTCGGCGCGGTTGCGTGCCTCTTCCTGATGGTCCAAATGGATCCGTTGTTCGCGATCCTGTCCTTACTCGTCATGGTTGGGCTCTACCAGATTATCCGGCGGACCCAGAGCAGGGAAGGAGACCTGGCGGCGATGTTCGAAGGAGTCATGACGCAGCTTACGCGCAACCTGCACATCCGCCTGCAGCGCCGGCGTGAGAACGTGACGCAGAATGAGTGGCGACCGAGCGTGATCATGGTAAACGAGCGGACGTTCGACCGTCGCAGTCCGCTTGTCATGTTTCGGTGGCTGTGCCATCGCTTCGGGTTCGGAACGTACCTGCATTTCATCAAGGGGAAGCTTGTCCCTGTGTCATTCATGGAAAGCCGCAGGGTAAAGCGTCAGCTGGTCGAGCTTGCCCGCGTGCAGAACAGCACGGTATACATGGACACCATTGTCAGCCCCTCGATGACCTCTGCACTGGCGCAGAGTTTGCAGGTGCCGGGTGTCTCGGGCATGAGCAACAACGCGGTGATGTTCGAATTCGCCCACAAGGATGATTCCGCCGTGGTGGACGAGGTCGTCAATAACTGCCTGTTTGCCGCCGCCACGGACATGACGCTGCTTGTGCTGCGCCACGGGGATTACCACTTTGGTGAGCGCCAGTCGATTCACGTCTGGCTGACGTGGAACGATCAGGCCAACGCCAATTTGATGATTCTGCTTAGCTATATCCTGCTCGGCCATCCAGACTGGCGGCACGCCAGGATACAGGTATTCGTCGCATTGCCACGTGATCAGATGGCAGAGAGCCGGGCGGAATACTCACGGTTAATCTCGGAAGGCAGGCTGCCCATGTCAGAGCAGAACCTCACCTTCATCTCGACAGACGACGAGTCCTCTTTCCGGAATCATGTCGCACGCCGCTCACAGAATGCCGATCTGGCCGTAATCGGCTTCGACATGCATGGTCTTCGAGATCGCGGCTCTGCCGTGTTCACCAACCACGAGACGCTAAAGGACGTTTTGTTCGTTCACACTCCACGGGAGATCACTATCGAATAGTTTTGGGGCCGATGCCTGGACATTCTCCCGTCCCGAGTCTCGCATGAACAGGCAGATGGCGTAGGTGGCCTTGACCATGCGCCGCATGAAGGCGAAGTCCGGGTCAGGCACGAGGCCGAATTTATTGAGGTTGGCCAGGGTGTTTGCAACACATGCACGGCGAGGGCGCCCAGGGCGGAAGCTCCCTTTCAGCGGTCTCCTCAGGGGGAGCTTCCGATGTACGCCGCGCAGTATTGGCATAACTCGTACAGTATGCCGTTCGGCAGTGTGAGCTTGTCCGTCTCTGTAAAGTGTAACCTACGACGCAAATCAGGCACTGGATCGGTTGCGTACCCTTGCTAAAGAGCTGCACATCGCCCCATTCGCCGATGCCTTGGCTCCACGTGGAATAACAGTTATTCCGCACACGCATCGCGCTACTCTTGGACGGCCACCGGAACTGGATATTTCATAAAGTGAGAGCCTCTTGCAAAACTCCTTTAATCAATGTTTCTTGGTCACCATAAATCCACAGTAAAATGGTATACAAACACAGAATATACACAAATAATGTACTATCTTAGGGTTGCGCTGGGTTTGTGGAAGCACAAGGGCCTATCCGGTCCTGTATCGCCAGAGTCAGCATTCCAGTGCCTCTCGTTGTCCGTCGTTGATAGGCGGGACTCCAGTTCATTCAACTTCTTCCTCGCAAGCGAAAAACTCCCCCAATTCAGGAGTGCTGCAAGCGGCTCACTTAACTCCATACTATCATGCGTGTACGCTTTCTCGTTTTACCCGTCTGTTTCATCATAATGGCCTCAACTGGCTTTGATGGCTCGTCGCTGAATATTCCGACGGACGTTCCCGTTCCGCAGATAAACTCAAATAGCGACATGTGTGTCTCATCCGCAGTCCAGACCGATGCAGTTCCGTTCCGGGTGCTGACTGACAACAAGGATGTACTGTGACTGGTTGGATCTGCGTTAACAGCAGTTCCTGTGTGCGCACTAGCCGCGGATCCGTCGAAAAAGCAGAGAAGAAAATTTGGAGAGTGTCTGGCAGAGAAGGAGTGCGACATTTGGAAGAAATACGAGGATGAAAGCGATGGTTCTGTCGCAATGGTATGCCAGGATTAAGGCGGAGCGTAGTCTGTTTGGATTAGCCAGCACCACGATGCATCGGATAGTCCTTCTCGCCTTTACGCTGATACCCTTAGTAGCCTCGGCGCAGCAAGGAGTGGTTCGCTATAGCCATACCTATCCTCTTCTGGCGCTCTCTACGGACCAGATAACTGAGCACTTCGTTGAACAGGGAATCTTCGACGCGGAGGATTTCTCCCCAGATCCGACCCATGTAACCATTGCAAGAAGCTTGGCATTCGGCTCGTCATCTTCCCTCATCTACCCAGCTGAAGAGAAGTTTTTCGAAGCTGGAGAGCGTACCGAGGATGGTCTCGATTGGGGTTGGGATTTTGTTGACACGACGTATGTCGACCATGATAACGGTACCTACGTGGAATCACGGAATCTCATTGATTACAAGTACCTGGTTAAAGATGAGCTGTCTTCCATGTCTTGGCAGTTGGTCGGCAAGGAACGTACGTATCTCGGCTATCGCGTCATGAAAGCGACTGCAGTGGTGGATTCAGCGGTTGTGGAAGCGTGGTTTACACCAGAAATACCCGTCCCGGTCGGGCCGGGCCTGTATGGGGGATTGCCTGGCCTTATTCTCATGGTGACCAATGCCGCCATAGGAGAAGTATACGCAGCCGACTCCATCGATCTGGACGCACCCTCTTTCCCACTCATGCCGCCGACGGCAGGTCGCGAAGTCTCGTCTGACGAGTACGATCAGCAGGTGGCATCGGTGGTTGCCGAGAACGAGCGAGAATGGCAAAAAGTCAAAGAAGCACTTGAAAAGTCATCTTTCCAGTAGCCGTAGCTTCGACTATGTTGAATGAGTCACGGCGCTTCATCTAAGGACTTTGAGGTAAGACGGTTTGTTTTTGTGATCTGCAAGATTGATACGTCATTGGCCAGATGGGAGCACATCGGCCATAGCTCCGTGCACATGTTTACGCTGTACGGGTAGTTTTCGGGGCATGGTCAATGAGCGCACAATCATGGCGGGTTTGTTGAGGTTGTATTCGACGATTGGCTCTTCACTGATCTTCCTCGCTCTGTTCATGTGCGGCTCGGCGCATGCGCAGCGCTTTGCGGTAACAGGCACTGTAGCGGATTCTGCCGACACGGCGCTGGCAAATGCCACGGTAGTGGCGTTGCTGCGAACGGATTCGACTTTGGTGGGGTTCAGCACGTCCAGGACTGACGGCAGCTTCAGGATATCTCGTTTGGAGGTAAGCGAGTACATCTTGCAGCTCTCTTTTGTCGGCTACCAGACAGTGCTGCATGATTTTGATGTTCGTGATGCGGATGTTGATCTGGGCCGCGTGCGGCTACCAGCGCTGATTGAGGTGCTGGAAGAGTTCGTGGTGACTGCGGATCGTCTGCCATTCGTTGTCCGCGGAGACACGATTGAGTACAACGCTCTGGCCTTTCTGGTGCGGCCGCAAGATATGGTGGAAGATTTACTGCGGCGCCTTCCGGGTATCGATGTGGACCGGAGCGGTACGGTCACTGCTCAGGGAGAGGTTGTCGAGAATGTGCTGGTAGAAGGGAAGGAGTTCTTCGGTAATGATCCTGCGATAGCCACGAAGAATCTTCCGGCCGATGCTGTGGAAAAGGTTCAGGTATACGACAAGGCATCTGACCGGGCGGAGCTGACGGGTGTGCCCGATGGTCAGGAGGAGAAGACCATTGATCTCGCTCTCACCGAAGAGGCCAAGCGCGGCGCCTTTGGCCAGACGACAGGCGGCTTCGGAGGCGAGCATGTGGACCAGGGCCGCTACTTCGGCAGGGCGAGCGCTTTTCGCTTTGCGCCGAAAACGCAACTCGCCCTGATTGGCAGCGCGGAAAACGTGAACCAGCCCGGATTCAGCGGGGGGCAGTTGCGCAGCTTTGGAGGAGCAGGCAGTTCCTTTCTTCGCCCGGGTGGGCTCGACGGCTATTCGGAGTCAATAGGCGTAGGTTTCAATGCCAGCCGCGACTTTGGAGCGAAGACCAGGATTAATGCCAGCTACTTCCTGACGGATGAGGGCAATACGCAGGATGGCGTTGTACAGCGGCGACAACTGCTTGGCTCCGCAGTGTCAGCCTTCAGTGATAAGTCAAGCAATCAGCAAACCAGGGATCTTGCGCACGAGGTAGTTCTGAATGCCGAGGTGAATCTGGGCGAAGGACATGACATGGTGCTTCGCGGCAGTCTCTCGAAGTCCGTGTCGTCCGCCGGACACAACGGCATGGAAAGCACAGCCACTCGGTCGGGAATCCAAGAGAACACGGCTGCTAGCAGCGTGGACGATGAAGCCGATAATCTGAGTGGCGCTGCGCGCCTTAACTGGCGGAAACGCATTTCGGAGAGTGGTCGCAGTCTTATAGTCGAAGCCACGGCTACAGCCCGGGATGCCAGCGAAGCCACGGACCTATACACGGAGGCGCGGCTGTACAGCCTGGGAGACCTGCAAATGCGCGACGAACTGCATCAGCTGCAGGAGCTCCAAAGCAGCTCCTTCAGGCATTCGCAGCGCCTCGAGTTGCTGCAGCCCTTGCGCTCGGGCCGAACAATCTCCGTTTATGTCCGGCGCTCGGCAACACGTCGGACCAATGACAAGGAATACACTGACCTGGTAGACGGGCAAGGAATTCTGAATACGGACCTTAGCGACAGATTTTCCGAAGACTATGAGGTTCTGCGCTCTGGCGTGAGTTTCGGCCTCCGTGCCGAAGACCGCTCATGGTGGATAAGTAGCGATCTGGAAGCACAACACTCCAGACGCAGAGGCACGGTCACGGATCTTGATCAGACTGTCACGAGCGCATACACGCATGTGCTTCCGAACGTGCTGGGCGGGAGGGAACTCGGCAAGAACGGGACGTTGGATTTCATTTACAGGACCAGCACACGCGAGCCCTCGATCCGGCAGTTGCAGCCGTTTGCAGACAACAGCAACCCGCTTCGCATTTACAGCGGTAATCCCTCGCTAACTCCGGAATACCGACATCACGTGAATCTTCAATACTCACGTTATCGCAGCTATTCCGGGCTCTCTTTGCACGCAGACATGGGTTTGGCCTATACGCACAACAGCATTGTCCGAATGCGGACGGTGGACAGCGGACTGCGCCAGAGCGTTAGTGCGGTCAATTCGGGTGGAGCCTGGTCTGCAGATGGCGGCGCCAGCGTTAGCATGCCCATACGCCGGTTGGGCATGAAATTGTACATGCGCGGTAGCACGGACCTTGAGACGGGCACGGAGTTTATCAATGGTGTCGAGAACGAGAGCCGACTGCTGCGCAACAGATTGCGCCTCGATTTCGATTATTACCGTGGTGACATATTGGAGGTCACCACGAGCGGCAGGATTACCTGGAACAACGTAAGCTATTCGCTCAATGACGCACTGAACCAGCGCTATATCAACAGCAGGGTCAACGCCGAGGTTGGCTGGCATCCTGACGACAATTGGCTGCTTGAGGCCTTGTTGCATTACCGAATACTCGACCGCGATGTTTTTGACGACAGCCAGAATATCGCCCTTCTGAATCTGGCGCTGTCCCGCCTGTTTCTGGCCGGGAGAGGAAACTTGCGGCTTGAGCTGAATGACGTACTAAACCAGAATCAGGGAATCACATTTACGAATGCCGCAACCTACATCCAGCACTCACGAATCGAATCGCTTGGTCGCTACCTGATGCTGAAATTCACCTACAAGCCCAAACTGATGTAGGCGGTGGTGGGTGCGCAGCATCACGTACCTGCATGGAATGTCTTCTGGTAGCCAGTCCAGCAGAATCTGTAAACTGTACCGGGCTTGCCAAGGCTTCCGCTGACCATGTTCTCGCAGCCGGGATCGCACACCACTGCCCCGGAAGGGGTTATCCGACTGTGCATACATCGCCAATCCGCAGCCTAGTGAAAGCGCTTGCCCGCCCAAGGGGCGCAGGGTTGGCGGAAGTTTCGGTTGGGGAGCTCACATGCGCCCGGCGAGTGTGAGCCAGCATACGGACGCGCATGGGCGGCTGCCGGAGCCTTGGAAGCTGCCACCGTGCTGGATGAACTCTTCGCTGCGCGGCGGACGTTTGATCGGAAAGATCACCAGAGGTGCGGAATTCAGTGGCTTGACGCCTATGCCAAGACATTTTCCCGCCCCGAGTCCCGAACGAACAGGCAGGTGGAGTTGGTGGCCTTGACCATGCGCCGCATGAAGGCGAAGTCCGGGTCAGGCACGAGGCCGAAAATATTGAGGTCGGCCCGCGGCGCTTGCAGCACATACTCGGCGAATGCGCCTATGGCGACGATGACCTGCGTGTCCGGGATGCGTGCGAGATCTACGAGTCGGCTCATGAAGGCGTGGGCCGGGGCCTCTTCGTTCGCATCAGAGATCACTGTGATCACGCGCATTTCCGCCTTCCAGTTGCGCATCAGCTTATAGGCGGACAAAACCGACAGATCGAGATTTCCAAAATCCCAGCGCAGCCTCCAATCGGGGCTTCGATCGCGTATCCATACATTGATGCTTGTGCGCTGCCCGAGACCTGCCTCTGCATGCGGCGCATGCACGAGGAGTCCAAGATTTAACGCAGACGCCTGCTTCACGATGTGGCCGTAGGGGATCTCCCGCTCCGGCGTTGGCGGAAGGTGAAGAAAGACGATGTTGGGTTGGAAGAAGGCCCCCTGCAGGACCTGCATGCTGGTAATGATGCCGTCAGAAAACGAACGATTGTCCACGACCATGGAGGACGAAAACACGCCACGCTCGCGAAAGGCTCGTGTCAGATGCCCCAACTGCTCATGCAGAGACTCTGCCACATCCATGCGTTTCAGCCCCAGCAGCTTTACACTGCCCCGGGGATAGGTGAGGGTTTCGATGAGCGAAAACGCCCCCCGTAGTGGCCGGATATCCTCGACCGGGACCAGGAGATTCGGCTTCCAGGCGCGCTCCTGCATCGAGGGCATTTCGGTTACCTTCTTGGCGGCCCATTCCGATAGCGCCACGAAAAGGCCGCTCCGCACATCCTCGAAAGGGGCGTCCATTTTCCGATGTGTAAGCAGGCCATAGAATATGATCACTACGGCCACGGAGAGGAGGCTGATGATCGGGTTTATGATGAACATGGCGAATACTGACCCGGCGAGTCCGAGAACCGGGACAACCCGGGGTACACGGAGCAGCGGCCGAAAGCTCACCAGCCCGAGGCTCTGCTCAATGAGCACGACCACATTCAGCATCGCATACGTGATCAGGAAGAACATCGTAATCAGCGGTGCGATTGCGTTCAGGTCGCGCACAAGAAGGGTGGCGAATACGATGCCTCCCGTAACGAGCATGGAGTTGCGCGGCTCGCCGGACCTGTTCAGGGCGCCAATCCATTTGCTGCCGGGGATTACGCGATGCTCTCCCATCGCCTGCAGGATGCGGGCGGAGCCGACCATCGACGCCAGCGCCGACGAAAACGTGGCGCCAAAGACGCCGGCCAGTACGAGAGGGCCCCAAGCCGCCTTGTCGATCATGACATAGTAGTTCTCCACAAGCTCCTGCGGCGAGGCGGATCGCACGACCCAGTACGCCAGGAGCAGGTAGATGACCAGGCTCACCGCAATGGCCGCCATCGTGCCCACGGGAATGCTGCGGCGCGGGTTTTTCAATTCGCCGGACATGTTGGCGCCCGCCATGATGCCGGTGGCTGCCGGGAAGAAGACGGCGAAGACGATCCAGAAAGAAGTCCCCGAGAAGCCGGTTTCCGGGGCGCCCGGAAAGTTGCCCCACAGGCCAACGCCGGTAAGGTCATACTGCATGGACCCGTTGAAGGCGGCGACGGCAATGGAGACCAGCGATCCGGCAATCACGACCATGATGAGGTACTGCACGCGGATGGCGAGATCCGCACTCTTGTAGGCCAGGGCCCACAAGGTCAGAAAAATGGCCATGTCCACCAGAAAGGTGGGGTGGTCCGGGAAGACCCAGCTCCATGCTTCGCGAAATCCAAAAATGTACAGCGTGATCGCCAACGCCTGGGACAGATAACGCGGAATACCGAGACTGCCACCCACTTCCAGGCCCAGGGATTGCGAGATGATGGCGTAGGCGCCACCGGCGCCAATGCGGATGTTGGAGGTGATTGATGACATTGAAAGCCCGGTGCATATGGTGATGCCGTAGGCCAGCAAGATGATGAGGAGTCCGCCGAGGATGCCGGCGTTTCCGAGCACCCAGCCCTCCCGCAGGTACATGATCACCCCGAGAATGGTCAGCAGCGTCGGCGTAAAGACACCGCCGAAGGTGCCAAAGCGCCTTCTGTCTTCCGGATTCTGTACCTGTTCTTGCAAAGAGGACATGGAAGCGCTTAGCAACAAATTTTCGGACAATAGCTGCGCCTATAATAAACGAATCCCTCGTTTCCGTCGTTAGATGTCACATTATTCAGACCATTCACCATGGCTTGCAGTATGCGTATTTCCATACTTACCAACGAATATCCTCCCCATATCTATGGGGGCGCCGGCGTACATGTCGAATACCTGACGCGTGAGCTCGCGCTACAACAGGGCGGAGCCCACGAGGTTCGCGTGCACTGTTTCGGAGATCAGCGTGACGTGGCGGGCAACCTGCGCGTGCGCGGCTTCGACGACGCGGGCGCGCCGCCTGCCCGGGAGGAGCGCCACCAGCGCCTGTTCGGCGCCTTGCAGCGCAATCTGGCCATGGCCGGCGCGGCTGTGCCAACCGACATCGCACACTGCCACACGTGGTATACACACTGGGCGGGATGCCTCATCAAGCAGCTCACGGGCGCGAAACTCGTACTTACGACCCATTCGCTTGAGCCCCATCGCCCCTGGAAATATGAGCAGCTTGGCACGGCGTACCATGTCAGCAGCTGGATCGAACGCACCGCTTACCAGAACGCGGACGCGGTGATCGCCGTCTCGCCCTCCATGCGCGACGACGTACATGCGCTCTACAACGTGCCACTGGAACGCATAGCGATCATTCCGAACGGCATTGATCCGTCCGAATATCATCCAACCTATGACACGGAACTCCTGCGGAAATACGGCATCGATCCATCAGAGCCGTTCGTGCTGTTTGTTGGCCGGATCACTCGCCAAAAGGGCATCATCCATCTCGTCAACGCTATCGCCGGGTTGTCGCCGGGCATTCAGGTAGTGCTCGCCGCCGGCGCTCCCGATACCGTGGAGATCGAGCGCGAAATGGCCGGCAAGGTCCAAGCGGCGCGAGAAGCCTCTTCGCGCAATCTTGTCTGGATCAGCGAAATGCTGCCGAGAAACGAAATCATCACGCTCTACTCACACGCAGCCGTATTTGCCTGTCCCTCGGTATACGAGCCCTTCGGCATCATCAATCTCGAAGCCATGGCCTGTGAGACGGCCGTTGTCGCCACGGACGTCGGCGGCATACCGACCGTTGTCACCGATGGAGAGACGGGGATATTGGTTCCTCTGGAGCTCTCGGATACGGCCGACGCACAGCCGCGCGATCCCGCTGCCTTCGCGCACGCGCTGGCGCAAGCCATCAACCGCCTGATGGCGGATCCGGACCGGCGACGGGCTTACGGCCTGGCCGGTCGCGCACGCGTCCTGGAGAGATTCAGTTGGCGTGCGATTGCCGCGCAGACGCTGGCGCTCTACGAACGCCTCAGCCAGAGCCGGTAGCAAACCAGTTTACCGACCGCGTGAGAAACATCGTGAGCGCGAGGGCAACTAACAGGCCGATACTGCCTGCCAGCAACGCGTAGTCCTCCAACTGCAGGACGAAGAAAACGAATCCGTACAGTACGCCCAACACGCCACCGGTAACCAGGCTCAAGTGCCGCGCCTGAAAAACGCTCCGCACGTAGGCTGCTATCAGCCCAATGGTCGCCAGTGCACTCAACAGGTACGCCAGGTCGAACGAGATTTGCTCAGATAGTGCCACCAATAGCGTGTAGAACAGGCATAGGGCGAAACCAATCAGGAGGTACTGGAACGGGTGCGCCCGCTCGTCATAATGAACTTCGACCAGAAAGAAGGTCAGAAAAGTAAACACGATTACGAGAATGGCATACTTTGCCGCCCGCAGGGATTTCTGGTACTGGTCCACGGGCACCAGCAGTGTGACGCCGAAGGCGGACTCATGGATGCCGCGGATTTCGTTGCGCCATTTCTGCGGGTAGGAGCGGTTCAGGTCAAGGACATGCCAGTTAGCGGTAAAGCCGTCCTTTGAAACGATTCGATTGTCCGGCAGAAATGCTCCGTCGAAGCTCGGAGTGGTCCATGCGGACGCAAGGCGCACGGTGGTTTCCTTCCCCACCGGAGCGAAATTCAGTGCCTCACTTCCATTGAGTCCCAGATCGAACCGGTAGGAATAGGGCCCCTCTCCGTGCAGTGGCACGCGTACGCTCATGCCACGCACGAGCACATCCTGCGACTCCACGCCGGCATCAAAGGCGAATTGGTCATCCTGCCAGTGGAGCGTGACCGTGTCGGTGACACCCTGTGGTTGGGCAATCCCAATGGCGAGCACGGCGTCCTGCCACAGGATGCGGTCCTCTTCGATCGGCCACTCGGTAAAGTTGGGTCGCGCAAAATTGCCACTGATCGTTAGCGTGCTGTTGTACACGATGACTTCGTAAATACCTCGGTACAGCACGTCTGTGGAGATGGCGCCATCAACGTCCAGGGATTCCGGCAGAAAATATGCATAGTGCGTTTGTTCAACGATGGTGTCGTCGTCGGTGACGTGGAGCTCCTGGTATGGTACGATCAGGATGGGTCCGGTAAGTTGTTGGCGGCTGCCCCATTTGTGCTGGACTTCAGCCACGGCTTCAGAGCGCGTGTCATTACGCTCGTTGATCAGGTTGCGTATCAGCGCCGATGGAATCAACAGCAGCAGGGTCAGCAGCCCCATTGACAGCAGTTTCACTGATACGGAATCGCGGATCCACCGGTTTATTCGGTCAAGAGCGGAGGGAGGGGTATCCATAGAAACGCAGGGAAGTTTGTGGTGGGCGGCCTTCTTGTTGTCGCACGGCCTGTTTCCTTTTCCACTCACCAACGCAGCCGCGCCGACGTCTGTTACACCACGGCGGACTCATCGGCGTAGGCTGCAACCGGCGGACACGTGCACACCAGTTGCCGGTCGCCCTGCACGTTATTCACGCGGCGCACGGCAGGCCAGAACTTGTGGTTGCGCGTCCACGGAGCGGGGAAGGCGGCTTTTTCTCGTCCGTACGGATGGTTCCAATCATCGGAGAGGACCATGGCGGCCGTATGCGGGGCATTCTTGAGTACGTTGTCGAGCGGATCTGCGATGCCCGCTTCTATTTCGTGGATTTCGTCGCGAATGGCGAGCATGGCCGCGCAGAAGCGGTCCAGTTCTCCCTTGGTTTCGCTTTCGGTAGGCTCCACCATCATAGTGCCAACAACGGGCCATGACACTGTAGGTGCGTGAAAGCCGAAGTCTATCAGGCGCTTGGCGACATCGATTTCATCAATACCGGGACCACGACGGAATGGGCGCAGGTCCAGGATAAATTCGTGGGCTACAAATCCCTTGCTGCCCCGATAGAGCACGTGGTAGCGCGCTCCCAGCCGGTGGGCAACGTAGTTGGCATTCAGGATGGCCATTTGGGAGGCCTTTGTCAGCCCATCGGCCCCCAATAGTGCGATATATGCCCAGGAGATGAGCAATATACTGGCGCTACCGTACGGCGCGGCCGCCACGGGTCCAATGGCGTGTTTTCCTCCGGTTGCAACTACGGCATGTCCGGGAAGGAACGGTTCCAGGTGGGACTTTACGCAGATCGGGCCCATTCCCGGGCCACCGCCTCCGTGTGGGATGGCGAACGTCTTATGCAGGTTCAGATGGCAGACATCGGCCCCAAAGTCGCCGGGGCGACACAGCCCAACCTGCGCGTTCATGTTTGCGCCGTCCATGTATACCTGCCCGCCGCGCTCGTGGATGATGGCGCATACCTCACGGATGGCTTCTTCAAAGACGCCAAACGTGGACGGATATGTAATCATGAGCGCTGCGAGACGGTCCTTGTGGGTATCCGCTTTGGCGCGCAGGTCCTCCAGGTCGACATTGCCCTCGTCATCTGTCTGTACAACTACGATTTCCATGCCGGCCATCACGGCACTGGCAGGGTTTGTGCCGTGCGCGGAGTCGGGCACAATACAGACTGTGCGATGCCGTTCGCCGCGGCTTTGGTGGTAAGCACGAATGACGAGCAGGCCGGCATACTCGCCGGAGGCTCCTGCATTGGGTTGAAGTGACACGCCGTCGAAGCCGGTGATTTCGGCTAGCCAGGCTTTCAGCTGTCGGAAAATGAGCTGGTATCCTCCCGCCTGCTCCACAGGAGCGAATGGATGGAGCTTATTGAAGCGGGCCCACGTCAGTGGCATCAGCTGCACTGCGGCGTTGAGCTTCATGGTACAGGAGCCGAGGGGAATCATGCTCGTAGTGAGCGACAGATCGCGGGAGGCGAGGCGGTGCAAATAGCGCATCAGCTCCGTTTCGGAGTGATAGCGGTTAAAGACGGGGTGCTCCAGATAGGGCGACATCCGCGCGTGGGCGCCCTGGTATCCCGGCTCCATGTCCCGTGCCAGCTCCTCTGCGGAAAAGTCTACTACGGCATGTGCTGCTTCGCCGAAGACGCCAAAGAGCATATCGAGGTCATCGGTATTTACGGTTTCGTCCAGGGCAATGCTTATGGCCCCGTCCTCGAAGCAGCGCAGGTTTATGTGCTGGCGTTCGGCAATAAATCGCAGGTCTGCCGAGCCTCCGGTAACGCACAGGGTGTCGAAATAGTCGTGGTGGCGTACGGTGAAGCCGAGTCGCGTGATGCCGCGCGCCAGTACGCGGGTCAGGTTATGGATGCGCTCTGCGATGTTGCGAAGTCCGTGAGGCCCGTGATAGACAGCGTACGCGCCGGCAATCACGGCAAGGAGCACTTGAGCCGTACAGATGTTACTCGTCGCACGGGCGCGCTTGATATGCTGTTCGCGCATCTGGAGCGCCATGCGCAAGGCGGGATTGCCGTCTTCATCGACGGACACGCCGATAATGCGGCCTGGCACCTGCCGCTTGAACGTTTCGCGTGTGGCGAAGAACGCCGCATGAGGACCGCCATAACCCAGTGGCACACCGAAGCGTTGCGTATTGCCGACGACGGCATCTGCGCCGAATGCTCCCGGCTCTTTCAGTAGCGTTAGGCTCATCAGGTCTGCTGCAATGACGACATAGGCTCCCACGTCGTGCGCTTGCGCGCAGATATCATGGTAATTGAGGACGGCGCCATGGGTTGCCGGATACTGCGCAAGCACACCGAAGCAGCGTTCGGGGAATGTCGTAGCGTGACAGTCCCCCACGATTACACGGATGCCCAAAGGCTCTGCGCGCGCTTTGACGACGGCGATGGTCTGCGGGTGGCAGGTATCGGAGACGAAGAACGTGTCCCTGGCCGCACGGCGGGTCAGGCGATGAAACATCATCATGGCCTCGGCGGCAGCGGTGCCTTCATCGAGCAGTGACGCGTTGGCAATTTCCATCCCGGTGAGGTCGATCACCATGGTTTGGAAGTTGAGAAGCGCTTCCAGGCGGCCTTGGGCGATTTCGGCCTGATAGGGCGTGTACTGCGTATACCAGGATGGATTCTCCAATATTGCGCGCTGAATCGCAGCGGGCGTCACCGTATCGTAGTAGCCCATGCCGATAAAAGACCGGAACACATGGTTCTGCTGGGCAATCGCGCGCAGATCGCGTAGCAGTTCGTTCTCCGACCGCGCCGCAGGAAGATCAAGGGACCTGTTTGCACGAATAGAGGCGGGGACGGCACCGTCAACAAGAGCTTCCAAATCCGGCACGCCGAGCGCGGTCAGCATGCTCCTGGTTTCCTCCACCGAAGGCCCAATATGGCGATCGTTGAAGCGATCGGTAACGCGAAGGTCTATGGCCATGCGTCTCGAGTTGGTCGTCAGAAAAAAGGCCGTTCAACGGTGACAGAATGGCTCTGTTCTACCCGGCACGTGTCCTCAGCACTGAAATTTTTGCAGAGCCGCTCTGGCTGCTTCCTGCCCTGCCGCTTTCTTGTTTCGGGCCTTCCCGCTCCCGTGAGCGGTATCGCCGATCAGGACCTCTACGGTAAAGGTGCGTTCATGGCCGGGGCCCTGCTGCGATTTGACACGGTATGTGGGTTGCGCCCATCCCCGCGCCTGTGCAAATTCCAGAAGCAGGCTCTTATAATTGTCGCGTTGGGCCGCCAGCGTTTCGAGGTCTGCGGGTTCCAGCATGGTGCGATGAATGAATCGGCGGGCGGCTGCGATGCCCCGATCCAGGAACAGGGCGCCAATCATGGCTTCCAGGGCATCAGCAAGAATGGTCGGATTATGGCGGCCATCGCTTCGGACAGTATCGTCACTCATCAGGATAAGCTCTCCAAGCCCCATGGCGCTGGCCTGCTGGGCCAGCGCCTGCCCATTGACCAATTTGGCGCGCAGCGAGGTCAGGAACCCTTCCGGTTCCTGCGGGAACTGTTGGTAGAGATGTTCGGCCACCACGCATCCAAGGACCGCGTCTCCAAGGAATTCCAGCCGTTCATTGGAGTGGTGCGCACCATTCGCGTCCGTGTGCAGAAGACTGCGGTGCGTAAGAGCGCGCTCATACAGAGCGACATTGCGTGGCGTCTCGCCCAGAAGACGAATGATATCTGCACGGAGAATTGGTGCATGACTGCCGTTCCGAGCGCGTGCAATCAGCCTCTGCAGTGTTTGTCGCAGTGTCAGGAACACAGTAAGTGCAGAAGCAGTCGGTTAAACGAACAGAGGGTAAGATACCCCACAAGCGCGTTAACTTTCCGTAGAGGAGAAGCGATGCAACTCGCCCGCGCGCGCCTTATTTTTGCAGGTACTCTAACACACGAGGAGTTGGCATGGAAGCTTGGATTTGGGTCGTAATCCCAGTGGTCGCCATCCTGGTCGGGGGTTTTACAGCATGGCTGGGCTTCAAGACGAAGCAACTGGGCATGCAACCGTCGCCGGATGGCGATTTGGAAGAGCGCGTTGAGGTGCAGCAGCAGGCGCTGGAGGCTGCGATGCGCCGCATCGAAAACCTGGAGGCAATCGTCACCAGTGAAGCATGGGAGGCGCGGAAATTGGAGCAAGCCGAACCGAGAGGACTGCGTCTCGAAGAGGCTGAGTCTCGCCTGGAGGATCGTCGAACACGCATCGTGAACAGATAAACTAATTATGCCCATCCTGTTGCTATTCGGCGCGGTCACGGTGGTGGCGACCGCACTGCTGATTCTGTTCTGGCGGCACATGGATCGCCGTGTACAGGCGGCCTATTCCGACCACACGCTGGACGAACTGGCGAAGCGTCTGGACGAAGCCGTGATGGAACAGCAACACCTGACGGGGCGCATTGAGTCACTCGAGGCCATTATTGCAGCGGAGCCGTGGGAGCGCACATTGGAGGCACCGGATAGACTGCAAGAGCTGGAGGCGCGGCAAGACAAGTCGTAGCAATCAGTCGGCATCTCCGACCAGTCCGGCATGAACGGCGCGCGCAATTTCTGCGCCAAGCGCCGCGGACATGTCCTGATCGTCAATACCTTCAATCAGGATGACCAGGATATAGGGTTCAGCATGGGCCGGATAGACGATGGCGGCATCGTGGTGAATGCGCGTTATCCACCCGGTCTTATGGGCGACGCGCACGTCGGTGGGCAGACCCGCAGGAATCATTTCATTGTACCGGCCGCGGAGCAGAGTCGCGACCATGGCGCTGTCGGCTTTGGCGGAGACGGCTTCGCCACGGGCTATGGCCGCGAGCAGGATAGCCAGATCACGTGCGGTCGTGGTATTGCTCAGGCCTCTTTCATAGGCCTTCAGGTCCTCTACGCCACGCAGAACCTGGATATTGGCGGCTCCCAACTGGAGTGCGGTCTGCTGCACGGAGTCGGCGGAGACGGATTCGATCACCAGGTTCGTGGCCAGGTTGGACGACACGATGATCATGCGATCCATCAAGTCGGCAATGGACATCTCCTCGCCGATGCGCGCATAGATGGCGTCGTCGGAATCGTCTTCGATAGCAAACGTTGATCCGTCAACAATGGAGCGGAATGAGTTCTTAACAGGCAGCATGTCACTCAACGCCAGATCTCCTTGAGCTGCACGTCGGTATACCTCAATCATGACCGGCACCTTCATGGTGCTTGCAGCATGGAACGACCGGTCCGCGTTGATTGCCAGGATAGCGCCCGCTTCCGGATCAAGCGCCACCACGGCTACCGTGGCCTCCGGTACTTGCGCAATGAGGGTTTCGATCTGCGTGGATAGCGGGCGATCAGGCTGACAGGCGGGCAGCGTTGTGCACAGGAGCACGATGATTAGCACGATCATGGTGAGCGGACGCATGGCAGGTGGCGCTTCTCTACACGCGGCAGGTTTCGATGGTGGTGACCAGGATTCCCTTGGCGCCCAGATGCTCGAGCGCGTCCAGAATATGGTTAATGTCCCGCCGGTGCGCCATGGCCTTTATGGCCACCCAGCCGGGCCTGCTTAACGGGGCGATGGTGGGAGATTCGATGCCCGGTGTGATGGCGCTCGCCGCCTTGAGTTGCGTCTTTGGGCAGTCATATTCGATCATGACATACTCACGGGCAACGATAATACCGTGCAGCCGCTTGATGAACAGGCGCACGGCATCCGAGGCGTCTGAAGGCTGCTTGCGCGAGACAAGAATCGCTTCCGTCTCCAGAACGGGCTCGCCGATGATGGCGAGGCCGGCTTCTTCGAGCGTGCGTCCGGTCTGTACGACATCCGCGATGACATCCGCCGCGCCGAGTTGGATAGAGACTTCGACTGCCCCGTCCAACGGGATCAGTTGGGCGGCCACGCCTCGTTGAGACAGGTCTTGGGCGACTAGCCGGGAATAGGACGTCGCGATCCGCAGGCCGTCAAGCGCACTTGTGGTTATGCCCGATCCTGCGGGCGCAGCGTAGCAGAAACGGGCCTTTCCGAAACCAAGGGCGAGGAGTTCCTCAAGGGCGGTATCACTGTCGAGAAGCATGTCTCGCCCCGTGATTCCGAGATCTAGGCTTCCGTTGTTGACGTAGACGGCAATGTCGCGCGGTCTCAGAAAACGAAACGTTACTTCGTTGGCCGCATCTCGCACCGTAAGCGCGCGGCTGGTGCGGCGGCATTGATATCCTGCGGATCGGACCAGTTCGGCGGCTCCATCTGCCAGCGCGCCTTTGTTTGGTAGGGCTACTTGAAGCATATCGGGTTTGTTGCGCAAGCAGGTGGTTACAAGTGGCGGTAGACATCTTCCAGCGTCAGTTCACAGGCTAGCATCATCACCTGCACGTGATAGAGCAGTTGGGATATTTCCTCGGCGGCGCGGCTCTGCGATTCATGCTCGGCGGCCAACCACACTTCCCCGGCTTCTTCAAGAATTTTCTTGCCTATGGCGTGCTTGCCTGCCGCCAGGGCGCGGACGGTGCCGGATTCCGGGTCATTCGTGGCAGCTTTGTGTTGCAGCTCCGCGAACAGCTCTTCAAATCGTTTCATGCTTTCGGGTTGAAAACAAGTATGGAAGCAGGCCTAAGTGCCTCGCGACTGGCTGAAAATACCTCTTTTTCAGGAGCTGGGGCACGGTGGTCACTGATTACCAAGACTGGCTCTAACTGCCCAGACGGAAAAGTGTACGATACGGGATCCACATCGTTGGTGTACCGCAACGCGAATGTTGGACGTATGGCCTTGCGTAAGAGGACAGTTCGCGCTCTGGTGGCCTCTGCGTCAAGATCAGTCATTAGCAGTACCGGTATGGGGATCTCCTCTCCGATAACACCATGGTACGCTTGAACTCTTTTCAGTGCTCCAACCTGGCTCTGAATGCAAGCGTTGCCTGATATCGGGCTGATCAGGCTGACAACGGCTGTGTTGATGCTGTCACGCAGACCAGTTATGGCTTATACGGGCATTAACAGTTGGTACGGCACCTCCTTCGAGTGCACGCTTTAGCGAGTCCACAGTACTCGCGTCTGCATACAGACTACGCACACCGTCTGAATTCGTTGGTTCTGCACGGTCAACAGGCGACAGATAGCCGCCACCCAAGACCAGGAGTATGACCAGGGTCAGGATCTTCATGATCTCAGACGTTATCGGAGATGACAGGACTGGTTGCCATCCGGAGCGAAGAGAGTATTGCTGGATGGATCTCCAAAGTTGCGGAGTCTTTCTTGGAGAGGTTTTTCGTCTTGCTCAGGGCATCGCAATCCTGCACGGCGGCACTTTCACGCTGCTCCAGAAAGGCCATGGGTGCGCTGGTCAGGAGCCATCGGTGCATGATCGCCACGCATGATGGTGCAGGTTGTTACTTTGGGATATAATTCTCACCCTTAACGGGTACATCACTCGGAGATCCCAGGCCCTTGTACACGAGCGGATCAAGGCGGAGGTGGTTTCGATGGCCCAATAGAAGACCACTGTGAAGAGCGGGCGTGGTTGGCCACGATAGTCGGCAAGCCATCTTTGTGACATGCCCATGAAGATTCGGAAAAGCGCCCAGATCGCACGCGCATTGGCACGCACGCGTCGCCTACGGTGCTTCTGCAGTCGTTTACCAGTCTGGAGAAACAGTTAATTAATGACACACTAGCGATAACTTAACAGGGGCTTCGGAATTTCGGTCGCTTCCATTCACTGCCACCAGCACTTCCATGAGGACCATAGCAATACTTCTCTTTTCTTTGTCTCTGCCAGCTTCCGTACTTGCACAGAGCAGTATCAGTGGAACCGTAACGGATGCTGACACCGGTGAGCCGCTTCCAAGCGCTACGGTCGTTATGGCCGGCACCACCACCGGTACCGTAACGGACAACGCGGGACGCTACCTTCTCGAAGGACTGTCGTCCGGTACTTATACGATCATCGTCACCTACATAGGGTACGACAGGGCGGCGCAGGTCGTAACCTTACGTGGTGTTCAAACTGAGGCTGACTTCCGTCTCGCGTTCACAAGTCAGGCGCTCGAGGCCATGGAAGTCTTTGCCTCACGTGCGTTGGACCGTCAAACGCCCGTCGCTTATTCCAATGTCGAAAAGCTGGCCGTCGAGCGCGAGCTGGGCTCGCGGGACATTCCGCTCGTGCTAAACACAACGCCTTCGGTTTACAGTACTGCCCAAGGGGGAGGTGCTGGCGACGCGCGCGTGAATGTGCGCGGGTTCAACCAGCGCAACGTGGCCATCATGATCAACGGGGTGCCGGTGAATGACATGGAAAATGGCTGGGTCTACTGGTCCAACTGGGACGGCGTTGGCGACGCCACGACCTCAATCCAGTTGCAACGTGGTCTATCCGCCGTCAATCTGGCCACGCCTTCTATTGGCGGAACCCTCAATATCATTACGGATCCCGCCCGCAACCGGCGGCA
Organism: Rhodothermales bacterium; assembly: GCA_963665975.1. Lineage (GTDB taxonomy): Bacteria > Bacteroidota > Rhodothermia > Rhodothermales > Bin80. The sequence continues at coordinate 1,962,868 of OY762508.1, read as the reverse complement.
AGTGATGGCGAAGCAAGAGTTCGGAAACGACGGCTTCCTCAAATCAACCGTATCCGCCTCGACGGGGCTCATTAATGGCCGCGTCGCATTCACAGTAAGCGGCGTCCGAAAGTCGGGTGATGGCTACTACAAGGGCACGTGGACCGACGCTTGGGCCTATTATGCGGCCGCTGCATGGAACGTCAACGACCGGCATCGGATCAACCTGTACGCAGTCGGAGCACCGCAGCGACACGGACAAAACCTGTACCGCCAGAATATTGCAGCCTATGACCACGCCTATGCTCGCAGGGTATTCAGAAAAGAGGGACTGGATGAAGACACGATTAGCGAAATCTTGGACACGTTTGCAGAGGGTGGAAGACGCTGGAATCAAAACGTGTCAGGGGTTGCATCCGGGTATGACACGAAACAGCATGATGGCTTTGGCCCCGTTAGCCGTATTACTGGAGGACTCATAAACGAACGCGAGAACTTCTTCCACAAACCCCAAATCAACCTGAACCACTTTGCACAACTTACAGACCGGTCACTGTTGTCGACAGTCCTCTACTACTCCGGTGGCACGGGCGGGGGCACAGGTACGCGCGGTTCAATGGAGTGGGACTATACTGGACCTTCACGCGTGGTTGATTACGATGCGACTATCGCCGCGAACCGGGAAAACGGCGAATCGCGTGGTATTCTGCGCAACAGCCACAATGTGCAGTGGACCGTCGGGGCAATCTCGAAATTGACCCACGAACTGACAGACGGCCTGACCGTCGAAGCCGGAATTGACTGGCGTACTGCAGCCATTGAGCACTATCGTACCGTACGCGATCTGCTTGGTGGCAGCGGCTATCGGCGCACTGACAGCGACTTTTGGGCAGGCGGCGAAAAGCTGCTGCAGCTTGGTGACCGATTCGATTACGACAACCGCAACACGGTAGACTGGCTGGGAGGATTCGTGCAGGGTGCCTACACGCACGGAAGCGTCTATGTATACGGTATGGCGGGGTACTCGACTATCAAGTACTCGTACGAGGATCGTTTCCGTGATGGTGGCAACGGCCAGTCGTACACACTGTCTTCTGATCGCATCGGCGGCTACCAGGTCAAAGGCGGTGCGTCGTACGCCGTAAGTGACGCGGTTTCTCTGTTTGCCAACGCAGGCGTGGTATCGAAAGTACCCATCTTCGATGGCGCAATAGACGACATCAGTGGCGTTCTGAATCCGGATCCGAAGAATGAACAGTTCCAGGCCTTCGAAGTTGGGGCTTCGCTTCGCTCCGCAGATCGGACGTTTGCCAGTACGGTAAACCTCTATAACACTACATGGAACAACCGTACCATCACGCGGCGCGTGGTGCAAGAGGACGGCGATGACGGCCTTATCAACATCCTCGGTCTAAACGCGCTGCATCGCGGCATTGAGGCGGAAGTGGCATGGCAACCATTGAGCCTGGTGCGTGCGGATATGGCCTTTTCGCTTGGCGACTGGAAATACACCGACAACGTGTCGGCCCGATACACTCCAGTTCTCGCAGATCCGTCCACGCAAGAGAATGTTTCCCTGTACGTTGAAGACGTCAAAGTGGGAGATGCCCCGCAGACCCAGGCGGCCTATGCAATCACGGTATTCCCGCTGCGCGGCATGTACGCCAAAATCACCGGACGCTCGTATTCGAACTACTACGCGGACTTCGATCCGACTAGCCGTACCGACATGGAGCAAGCGGGGAAACAAGTATGGGAGGTTCCTACCTACAGCGTATTTGACGTCAATGTGGGTTACGACCTCCCCCGGCGTATCACCCGAGCCCGCATTCGCGTGTTTGCGAGTGTATTTAACGTCTTCGACAGTTTCTACATTCAGGACGCGACCAACAACTCGCGCTACAATGCATTTCGCGACAATGGCACCGGGGCTAACACCGCAGACGACGCGGAGGTCTTCCTCGGACTGCCACGCGCATTAAATTTGGGGTTGCGCGTGGTTTATTAGCAGCATTAAGAATTATTCCTGACATCTACTCTTCGTTCGATAACCGCGAATCAGCGTAGTGTAAGCGCACCGAGTATACCAGCCAGATAGTTGGGTGTGTGGCCGTGACATTTGATGCTGCCGGCAGATTTGTGTGCGCTGTAGACTTGCAACAACTGGTTTTTCGGCATACCACTACGGAGGAACCTGTTACGGTACGTTAGATAGTGCCACGATCTGCATTGACGGATGACTGAAGAGCGATCTCAGAGCAGAGTTGGGGCCTGGTGCGCCAATCTGTAGGATCGGGTGCATCTTCCATCGTCTTCGCGGAGGGTGAGTGAATTACTTCGGTTCTCATCGTCACGTTTCCACTCCTTGCCGATAATCGCATATGCAGTTGTCGCCTGACAATGCCCGGCCGATTATGCAGTCCCATTCCCGCGTTTTTCCAATCATTCTTAACGTGTGTTCGACCGTGAATTCGTGTACCTTACACCTCTTGACTCGCGCCACCGGCTCGCTAAAATGAAGCTCCGTGAACACCCCATCGTAGCGGTCTTTACTTCGCCTGTCGGCAAGAAAGTGCTAACCGGTCTGACCGGACTGGGCCTTGTAGGCTTCGTGATTGTCCATATGCTGGGCAATCTGTCGTACATGAGCGGCGATCCGAATGCCTACAACCTGTATGCGGAAACCCTGCAGAACTTGGGACCGCTGCTGTATTTGACCGAAATAGGCCTGGTAGGCTTTTTTGTCCTGCACATTGTTATTGGCGTCAACATTTACCGGCGCAAGCGCCGTGCACGTACGATCGGGTACTCCACATACAAGAGTGCCGGGCGGCCAAGCCGACAATCGCTTAGCTCCCGGACGATGATCATAACCGGCCTTGTGCTGCTGGTCTTTCTGGTCATCCATCTCAAGTCGTTCAAGTTCGGACCGGGTATTGCGGACGGCTATGTCGTTGAAATCGAGGGGCGGCAAATCCGCGACCTCAAGACGTTGATGACACATAAATTTCAGCAGCCCTTGTATGCCTTTGGGTATCCCGTGGTGCTGATTCTTCTCGGATTCCATCTGCGCCATGGGGTATGGAGCGCACTGCAGTCGCTTGGCGTCATGACGCCGCGGCTTACCGCGATTATCTACCCGATCGGGATGTTTGTCGCCATACTCGTTACAGCAGGCTTCATTGTGGTTCCGCTGTACATATATTTCAGTCAGTTTTAGCGTAAGGAGCGCCGATGGATTTTGCATTGCCAACCAGGCTCAACGCGAAGGTGCCCGCGGGGCGACTGCATGACAAGTGGGATACGTATAAGGACTCCGTACATCTGGTCAGCCCCGCCAACAAGCGCAAGCATACCATCCTCGTGGTGGGCACGGGCCTGGCGGGCGGCTCTGCGGCGGCGACGCTGGCCGGGCTGGGGTACAACGTAAAGAGCTTTTGCATTCAGGATTCGGCGCGGCGCGCCCATTCGATTGCGGCGCAGGGTGGCATTAATGCCGCAAAGAATTATCCGAATGATGGCGACACCATCTGGCGCCTGTTCTACGATACGATAAAGGGTGGCGACTACCGATCGCGCGAAGCCAACGTCTACCGGCTTGCACAGGTCTCGAACAACATTATCGATCAGGCCGTCGCGCAGGGAGTTCCGTTTGCGCGCGAATATGGCGGCCTTCTTGACAACCGGTCCTTCGGAGGCGCGCAGGTGTCGCGCACGTTTTATGCGCGTGGCCAAACCGGTCAGCAACTGCTTCTGGGAGCCTACCAGGCGCTCAGCCATCAGATTGCCATGGGCAGGGTCGAGATGCTGCCCCGCCGTGAAATGCTCGACTTGGTGGTTATCGGCGGCAAGGCGCGCGGAATCATTACCCGGGAGCTTACCACCGGCCGCATCGAGCGGCACCTTGGGGACGCCGTCCTCTTGTGTACGGGCGGATACGGTAACGTGTACTACCTGTCAACCAACGCCAAGAACTCCAACGTCACGGCAGCCTGGCGCTGCTACCGGCGTGGCGCCTTCTTTGCCAACCCGTGCTACACGCAGATCCACCCGACATGTATCCCGGTCTCTGGTCAGTACCAGTCGAAGCTGACCCTCATGAGCGAGAGTCTGCGCAACGATGGCCGCGTGTGGGTGCCCAGGAATCCGCAGGACACACGGCCACCCGACGAGATTCCTGAGGCGGATCGGGATTACTATCTGGAGCGGCGCTACCCAAGCTTCGGCAACCTGGTTCCGCGCGACGTGGCTTCGCGCGCGGCCAAGAAGGAATGCGATGATGGGCGTGGCGTGGGCAATACGAAACTGTCCGTGTATCTGGATTTTGCGGACGCCATTGAGCGCATGGGGGAACAGACGGTCAAGGAACGCTACGGCAACCTCTTTGAAATGTACGAGCGCATCACAGGAGATAACCCGTATGAGGTTCCGATGCGGATATATCCGGCAGTCCACTACACGATGGGGGGTCTGTGGGTAGACTACGAACTGCAGAGTACTATCCCTGGCCTGTTCGTGCTGGGCGAAGCGAATTTTTCCGATCATGGTGCGAATCGGCTCGGCGCGAGTGCGCTTATGCAGGGGTTGGCCGACGGGTACTTCATCATTCCGTATACGCTGGGAACCTATCTGGCGGATAACCAGATCGACCCGGCGATAACAACGGACAACGAGGCCTTTGAAACCACGGAGCAGGAGGCGCTGCAACGCATACGGAGACTCCTGTCGATTCAGGGGGACAAGACGGTAACAGAGTACCATCGGCATTTAGGCCAGATCATGTGGGATTACGTAGGGATGGCGCGCAATCGGCCGGGGCTGCAGAAGGCCTGTGCGGACATCGCAGCACTCCGCGAGGAATTTTGGGAGCGCGTCCTGGTTCCCGGCGAAAACGGGACGTACAACAAGAATCTTGAGTTTGCCTCGCGGGTCGCCGACTTCCTGGAGTTAGGCGAACTCATGGCGCGCGACGCCCAGCGACGCGAGGAATCCTGCGGCGGGCATTTCCGCGAGGAATACAAGACCGCCGAAGGAGAAGCGCTGCGGCGCGACAAGCAATTTGCAGAAGTGGCGGCGTGGGAATACACGGGCGACCACGGCCAGCCGCGGTTGCACCGCGAGGTGCTCGAGTTCGAATACGTGCAACCCACTACACGGAGTTACCGGTAAGCAGGGCCAACCGGTCAGATACAACCACTAAACATTTCGGGTCGTGGCGGAAAGCATGACCATACATCTTCGCATCTGGCGCCAGGCGGGTCCGGAAGCCCCTGGTGGACTTGTCGACTATATTGTCCCGGATGCCAATGAGCACATGTCGTTCCTCGAACTACTCGATGTGTTGAATGAGCAGCTGATCAAGAAGGGTGAAGATCCCATCGAATTCGACAACGATTGCCGGGAAGGGATCTGCGGCAGCTGTGGCATTATGGTCGGCGGGACCGCGCATGGGCCACAACGACGTACGGCGGTGTGCCAGTTGCACATGCGGAGCTTCAAGGATGGGGACACCATTATAGTCGAGCCGTGGCGGGCTGCGGCGTTTCCGCTCGTCAAGGATCTCGTCGTGGATCGTAGCGCCTTCGACCGTATTATCGCAGCGGGCGGCTACATTTCCGCCACGACCGGGGGCGCCCCGGACGCTAACGCGCTGCCGGTCGCCAAGGAAAAGGCGGACGAAGCCATGGACTACGCCACATGCATCGGGTGCGGTGCGTGTGTGGCAGCCTGCCCCAACGCGTCGGCGTCGCTCTTTACGGCAGCGAAAATCGCTCACCTGGCCTTGCTCCCACAGGGAGTGCTGGAGGCGCAAGGCCGTGTCATCAACATGGTCGATCAGATGGCGGCGGAAGGGTTTGGTGACTGCTCCAATCATGCGGAATGCGAGGCCGTCTGCCCGAAAGGAATATCGATTGCCAGTATCGCGTTCATGCGGCGGGAATACATGAAAGCAATACGATCGTCCTCCTGACAGGGTGCTCCGGGCTGCGGTGAACTACGTTCCGTAAGGGAACAATTCCGACGATGTACCCTTCACTTGCCACACAATACGCACGTCCCTGTCCGGCAGGCCGGGTCCCGGTAACAGACTAATTGCACTACACTTGATCACTCGCCGGCTGTACGCCTTCCAAGCCGGGACACAACCTTGCGCAGTAGCTCATGGCCCTACTTGTTTACACGGGCTTTCTGCTCGCTGCGATATACGCTATCTCCAAGTCGTCCGATCTTTTGATCAATGCGGCGAGTGGACTTGGGCGACAGTTTCATCTCAAGGATTATCTGATTGGTAGCCTGATTGTAGGAATAGGCACCTCGCTGCCTGAGCTTGTAACCTCACTTGCCGCCATTGTCCAGGACGAACCGGTCCTGGTGGCCCCTACCATCTACGGCACGATCATCGCCAATATCGGTGCGGGTCTGGGATTGGCGGTGGTGGGGCTATATGTATGGCTCCCGACAGAGGGTCGTCTGCGACTGGTCAATTTCAAGAATCCATCCAGTGGCGGTGCACTGAATTTTGATGTCGTCAATCGGCTGGACACGAGCGCATTACCGGACACACCGATCATTTTCGCCGTGTTCTCGCTCATTTTTTCGTACTTCCTGTGCATAGACGGCACGTTTTCCCGGGTGGATGCCCTGTGGTTCCTGTTGGGATACCTGGCTTTTATCCTCAATGAATTCAGCAAGCGTCAGCCGGTCGCCCGGTCCGCGGGACCGGATGAGGAGCCTTCCACATCCACGCCTGTGGCGAAGCCGGCGCCGGCGGCAGTGGTGCGTCCTCCGGCACAGCGCCAGCGCGCATCTGCCTACGACGCACTCCGCGTCCTGGGAGCCTCTTACGGTGCGTTCCTGTTCTTCCTGATCATTCCCCTGGCGTATGTTTCCCCGTTCGAGCGTGCGGGGAATCTGGCTATCTTCCTGGTGGGAATGTTGGGTCTGGCTGTGCTTCAGACTGTCCTCTATTGGGATTGGTCAGGGCGCGACGCGTCGAGAAGCTTCACCCGCTACGCAGAAACCGTCATGCGGCGCTGGCACAGGGGTTTGCTCCTGGCGTGTCTGGCCTTGAGTGTGATCGTAGTTTTCTTTTCCGGCGTGATCATCGTGGAATCCGTCATTTTCGTCGCAGATTCCCTCAGCATTCTTTCCACGGTTCTGGCGGCATCCGTGATTGCCATTGGCACATCACTGCCGGACATCGTGGTCGCCCTCAAGGTCGCGCGCCTGGGGCGGCACCGCCTGCTCATCGGGCACATTATTCAATCAAATGTATTCGACGTATTTCTGATTACGGCGATCTGCGGCCTCGTACAACCGCTGCCCATCGATGCAATGACCGCATCGTACACTATTCCGTTTGCGCTCGCGCTCACCTTCTGCCTGCTGTTAATGGTGCGGGACAAGAAGATCGATCTGACAGAGGGAATCCTGCTGTTCCTGGCGATGGTAATATTTATCGCCGGCCTGTTCACATAGACAGGCGCCAGCCAAACGATTGCCAGTGCGTGAAGAAGAGTTTCACGCCGCGCCGCGGAGCCGCTATGCGCAAGAGGGTCTGGCTTACTCGTCAATCTTGAGGCTCTGTCCAGGATGGATCGTGGTTCTCCGGAGATTGTTGAGTTGCATGATGGACCGCACGGAGGTGCCATACTTGTTGGCGATGCGTCCAAGGCTTTCTCCGCGCTGTACGCGGTGCACCACCACGCTGGATTGCCTGGCCGGAATCTTAAGGCTCTGTCCAGGATGGATCGTGGTTCTCCGGAGATTGTTGAGTTGCATGATGGACCGCACGGAGGTACCATACTTCTCGGCGATGCGTCCAAGGTTTTCTCCGCGTCGCACGCGGTGCACTACGACACTGGATTGTCTGGCAGCCTGAATCTTCAGATTCTGGCCGGGATGGATTGTGGTTCTCCGGAGATTGTTGAGTTGCATGATGGACCGCACGGAGGCGCCATACTTCTCGGCGATGAGGCCGAGACTCTCCCCACGTTGTACGCGATGCGTAATCAGAGTATTACCGGAAACGGCTTCCGTAGTACTTGCCAGGACCACTGGCGTGGTCGAGGACGATGTGCGCGGGGGGGAGAGATCTGTTGTAATCGGCCGGAATTGGAGCGAACCGTACTGGACGGTCTCTGCTGGCGTATCCGCCATGGCGACGTGTCCCCAATTGCCTGCACCCGGTACCGCGAGGACCTGGCCAGGATGAATCGTCGTGCGGCTCAAATTGTTGGTGTGCATGAGGGCGTGCACCGAGACGCCGAAGCGGCTTCCGATCTTGCCTAGCGAATCGCCGCGCCGGACGACATATTCAGTTACCGGCTGTTTGGCTTCCTTCGGCAAGGCCTCCAGGGCTTCCGCGAACAAGGCTCGGGTATCCGGCGGCAGGCGAAGCGCGTACGGAGTCCTGCCTGGAGGCAGCATTCCGCGCAGCAGTTCCGGGTTCAGAGCCTTGATGGTCTCCACATCCACCTGCACCATTTCTGCGATATCCGACAAAAGCAGCCCTCCACGCACATAGACACGGTCAAACGCAAAGCCTTTATTCGATGAGTGCGTGGGTAGCCCGTACTTGGCTGGATTGGACAAAATAACGGCGACGGCAATGTACAGCGGTAAATAATCACGCGTCTCGGAAGGCAGATGCCGGGACATATCCCAGTACGAGGGAGGATTCGCTATGGAGCCGCCTGTGCGGCTGATTGCTCTGCGAATACAACGCGGACTACAATTGTAGCCCGCCATCGCGACGTGCCAATTCTTGCCGTACTGGTAGTACAGGTCTTTCAAGTGCTTCGCTGCGGCTCGTGTCGCCTTCTCCGGGTCTCTTCGCTCATCAATCCAATTGGTGACATCCAGTCCATAGGACCGGCCCGTGGCTCTCATAAACTGCCACATGCCGGTGGCTTTGACTTTGCTACGTACATATGGCCTTAGGCCGCTCTCGATCACGGCGAGATATTTCAGCTCATCGGGTACCCCCTCCTCGCGCAAAATACGCTCGATCATCGGGAAATAGACGTGCGCGCGGTCCAACCATATCGTCAGCGTCTTCCGGCGATGTTTCAGAAAGTAGTCGATCACCTTCCGCACATTGCGGTTCATCGTCATCGGGACCGACGTCTCCACGGGAGCCAACGTGGCTACCGGTTCCACCAATTCTGCGAATGCCGGTGGTGCCTGGGAGCTTTCAAGCACGCGGGGCCAGATCGCGGAGACGATGCGGTAGGCAGGTCCACTATCGGTGTCGAGCCAACCCATAAATCCATATTCCGCAACCAGGGACCGGCACAGTTCCCGGTAGCGTGGCTGCGCAAGTACGTCTCCGTTCTCGGCAAGACGTCCCATTTGCTTGATCGCGGACTCCAATCGCCATTCGGCGCCCCGGATGTCTCCTTTATCACGGGCCTCCAGGATATCTGCCTGGAGATGGTACAGATGGCTGAACTGCAAGAGCAGCGGCTCTTCCAGTGCGCGCAACTGGATGCTGGGAACGGGTGCCAACGGGTGCTCCCCGGATGCAGGCTGCTGCACCGGTTGCTGCTTACTTACTATAAACACATTATTTGCAAATATATGTGGATATGCATAAACGTCCTTCCGGATTGCAAAAACACCTTTGTATATCGTTTCCGCGGATCGGATGCCAGCGTAGCCGTCGTATTCTGTGACAATGCTTCGATATAATTCCCGGAACCTGGGATCGCGCATTATGTCCGTGTGGCCAGTCCATGCGTCAAGCTCTGACAGCGCCATGTCAAACAGACGCGCTGCATGCGAGGCATCTCCTGACGCCTGCGCTTTCAGGATGTCCGCCTGAAACCGATAGAGTCGGCTGATTCGGGTCAGATCCCAATCTTGTGGGGAAGCAATGGATACCCGACCATGCCGGAGCTTCGCCCCGTATTGGTCGAACCCCCGTAGTTCCTCGACTGGAATAGGCCGGTCAGGCAGGTCTCCCACAGATTGCGACCCTGGCGTCTGGGCCAGCGAAGGGGCGGCAAGGGTCGCAATCACCAAGAGTTGCAGTAATAATCGTTGCAAGGGCGCCTCCAGGTGTCGTGTAGACGTAGCAGGGGTCGGAAATAGCATTACACGGTAAAGTCTTACCTTAACTAATAATACTCACAATTAGTTTATAAAGGACATTGCGAGGTGTTACTTAACCTTTTTGGTTAAAAAGGTTTCACAAAGATCTATGGATCCAGACGGCATACGGGCTTGCGATCGGTACGTTTCAGGAGATGTGTGAAACTACAGCGGAATATTACCGTGTTTTTTCCTTGGGTTGTTAACCACTTTGTTTTGAAGCATTTCGAGACCTCGAACCAGTCTCTGGCGTGTCGTGTGCGGCATGATCACATCGTCGATGTATCCATATTGCGCCGCGACATACGGATTGGCGAATTTATCACGGTATGCGTCAGTAAACTCATTAGTTAACGCTTCTCGATCTGTAGCCTCAGCGAGCTGTTTCCGGTAGATGATTTCTACGGCCCCTTTAGGGCCCATAACTGCAATTTCAGCCGTAGGCCAGGCAAAATTAAGATCTCCGCGAATGTGTTTCGAGTTCATCACATCATAGGCGCCACCGTAGGCTTTCCGCGTGATGACCGTCATTTTCGGGACAGTTGCCTCACAGAAGGCATAGAGCAGCTTGGCTCCGTGCTTGATTATGCCCCGCCATTCCTGGTCCACACCCGGAAGGAATCCTGGGACGTCTTCAAAGACGACGAGAGGAATGTTGAATGCGTCGCAGAAGCGTACAAATCGCGCCCCTTTTAGTGAGGCGTCGATGTCAAGCACGCCAGCGAGCACGGCGGGCTGATTGGCGACGATGCCGACAGGTCGTCCTCCAAGATGCGCAAATCCGCAAATCAGGTTTGCAGCATATTCCTCGTGGATCGCAAAAAAGGCTCCGTCATCCACCACATGGCGGATCACCTGATGCATGTCATAGGGCTTGTTCGGATTTTCCGGCACGAAAGTATCGAGTGCGTCCGTGGTGCGACTCACGGGATCTTTGCATGGACGAAGCGGGGGCTGTTCTTCGCAGTTCTGCGGAAGGAACGGGAGCAGATCGCGGATCCGCTGGAGACATGCCACGTCGTTGGGACTGGTCACATGGGCTACGCCACTCTTTGATGCGTGCGTAGCGGCCCCGCCCAATGCTTCCGCGCTAACCTCCTCCAGCGTTACCGTCCTGATCACGTCCGGTCCGGTAACGAACATGAAGCTCGTGTCTTGCACCATGAATACGAAGTCCGTGATCGCGGGACTATAGACCGCGCCGCCTGCGCAGGGGCCCAGGATTGCTGAAATCTGCGGCACCACGCCGGAGGCCAGCGTGTTGCGCAGAAAAATGTCCGCGTATCCGCCGAGCGATACGACGCCTTCCTGAATACGCGCCCCCCCGGAGTCGTTGAGTCCGATGATGGGGGCCCCGTTGGCCATGGCCAACTCCATGATCCTGACGATCTTGTCGGCATGCGCACGGCCGAGGGATCCGCCAAGAACCGTAAAGTCCTGGCTGTACGCGTACACGAGGCGGTCATTGATGGTGCCGTAGCCGGTTACGACGCCGTCGCCGTACGGCCGGTTGTTCTCCAGCCCGAAGTCCGAGCATTGGTGGCGCACAAACATCCCGATCTCTTCGAACGAGCCTCGGTCAAGCAGGATGTCCAGGCGCTCCCGCGCCGTTAGCTTTCCCTTCGCACGCTGCCGGGACATGCGGGCTTCGCCGCCACCGAGGCGCGCCTCGGCGCGTCGCTCTTGCAGATTGCCGTGTTCGCCCATACTGCCGTGCGGCCGGTGCCGCGATTATCGAATGATGTGCCGCGCTACGAGCGGCGCCTTGCATACCGCGCCTGCACGGCGTCCGTAAAGAGTACGGCAGGTTCGCTATAGATATTGATGTCGAATGCGCGGAACACATCTTGTGTGATCACGCTGGAAGCATCGCGCCAGGAATTGGCATCATGCAGCCGCCGTAGAACACGCTCGTACCTGTCTACGCTACGCTCAAACAGGCTCTCTATGAACATTTCCCGATAGCGGCCCCCGGCTTCGCCAAGAACGGCCCGCTCGATTCGTGCGAGATCATCGGCGTACATGGGAGGCGCGGACGACAGAGCGTGTGTTCCGTCGGTGCGAAACTGCGTCCACCGCGGGCGGCTGGCCGTCTGGTCGGCGATCGTATGCTTGCCAGCTGCCTTGTCTCCGTCCCCCGGCTGTTGCTGAAACTGTTTCCACAACGGGACGGGCTCCTCCGGTGCGTCTACCGGCACAACCGGCTCGATCGTACGGGAAAGCGTGAGCTGAAGCGTCGCCCTGGAGAGCGTGTCAACGTTTTCCTCGTGCCTATGCAGGAGCAAGCGGTCCAGTTGCGCGGTGGCCTGCTTGTCGCGAAAAAACGCGATCAAGGCCTCGATGGGAACACCGGTTTCACCGACGGCAGCCAATGCGAAAACCGGCTCCAACATGGAGAGCCACCCGTCTGTGTCGAGATTGCTGGTAGCCTCACGTTCAGCGGCGCGGAGAGCAGCCGACAGGCCGGCCCTATCAACCTGTCGCTCCTGGCACTGCGCGGCATACGTTCGCGCCGCAACGCCGATATACGCGTGCTCCTGAAAACAGGCAACACCCTGTTCAAGAAGACTGGCTGGCACGGTCTCGTTCTCCTCGCCGTACAGGAATAGACACAATGTGCGGGTCGGCCGGATCAAGAAATCCCAGACGTGTGAGATCGCGCTCCTTAGCGCTTTTTCCCACATGTCGGCGGGGAAGTGGCCCGCCTCTATGAACGCCCCCCGGACAGTGGTTGTCTGCGTGTCGAACCAGGGAGACTGGGGCAGAGCTAGGCCGAGGACCTCTTCTTCAAGGCGCAGCCGGAGGTGACAGGATAGAAAATGCGCCACCGGATCCGGCATCGGCGGGCGCTGGATGGCGGCAAGCCCATAGTGATGTCCAGCAGGAAACGCTGCAAGCAGATGGTGGAGCAAGGATTCCGTAAAGGCGCTCGTCATGAGGCTGGCACCGGGTTTTGATAGCGTGCTACGCATCCGCCTTCGTGCGGTTGCCAATACCTCGCATGCTACTCTGGAGTCACAACGCGTCCCGGCGTAGCACCGGTGTGCTCGCCACTGCGCAGCACGGGCACGCCGTTGACCAGGACATGCACCATGCCTGTGGCGTATTGGTGGGGGGACTCAAAGGTGGCGTGGTCCGTAATCGTGGCTGGATCGAAGATGGCGATGTCAGCAAAACAGCCCGGACGCAGTGAGCCCCGGCGATGCAGTCGAAGGGTTTCCGCCGGCAGCGTGGTGAGACGTCGGATGGCTTCTTCAAGCGCAAGCACGCGCTCTTCGCGGACGTACTTGCCAAGCAGGCGCGCAAAGCTTCCGTACGCGCGCGGATGTGGATTCCCCGTAAGGAATAGTCCTTCCGGGGCCATTGAGCCGGCATCCGAATCCAGGCTTACCCACGGAAGTGCCAGCTTCCGTTTGACGTTCTCTTCAGACATCAGAAAGTACACCGCTTCAACACGGCTGCCGTCTTCGACGACCAGGTCCATTGCCGTCTCGACAGGTGACGTGCCACGTTCAGCAGCTACTTCGGCCAGCGTCATGCCGATGTATCGCCGGAGCGGTTCGCTTCGGAAGCCGACCAGAAGCACGTTCTCGGGACCCGCTGCCAGTAGCAGATTTTCCCAGGCATCGGTCGGCGTAGTCATGGCCCGCGCCACTTCGGTACGCGTGGCCGGATCCTGCAGGCGCGCGCGCCAGGCCTCAAAGCCGCCTTCCTGGACAGACGGCGGCATTGCCGCGTCCAGGCCAGTTGCCCCCGCCGTGTACGTATACATATCGGCAGTAATGGAGAGACCTTCTGCTCGCGCGGATTCTACCCGCTGAATTACGCCGTCCAGTTTTGACCAGTTTTCGCGCCCTGCGGCCTTTAAATGATAGATCTGCGCACGTGCGCCGGACTCGCGGGCGATATGGATGAGCTCATCGACTGCCTCAAGCAGTCGGTTTCCCTCGCTGCGCAGGTGCGAAATGTAGATTCCATCATAATCTGCTGCGACCGTGGACAGGGCAATGAGCTCCTCGGTGTCCGCGTAAAACGCCGGCGCGTAGATAAGCGACGAGCCAACACCTAGCGCACCATCCTCCATGGCTACGCGCACAAGGGCTTGCATGCGCCCCAGCTCCTCCGGTGTCGGGGACCGGTTCTCATATCCGAGTTCATGCACCCGTACGGTAGTGGCGCCAACGAACGAGGCCACGTTTGGCGACACCCCCTTCATGACCAGAAAATCCAGGTATTCGCGCAGCGTCGTCCATGGCAAAAAGAGCGAATCAGCTTGGGTCCCGGACGCGCGCAGCATGTCTTTCGCAGCCTCTTCGGATCCCAGCCACGCAACCAGCTGCGCGAGCTGGTCCGTCTTCATCTGGCCATTCAGCGGCCCCATTGAGACGCCTTCGCCAAATATTTCGAGCGTGACGCCCTGGCGTATGTCGCTTTGTGACCGGCCATCATAGAGGAGCGATTCCGTTGCCCAGCTCAGCATGTTAATAAAGCCGGGGGCGACGGCAAGGCCGGTGGCGTCTATCGTCTCCTCTGCGGAGGCGAGGGCAAGGTCGCCGACAAAGGCTATCGAATCGCTGCGAATGCCGACATCGGCAACCACCGGAGCCTGGCCGCTGCCGTCATACACCGTGCCGCCAAGAATGACCAGGTCGTATTCGGCGCTGCCCGCGCACGAAGACAGGAACAGAATGCCCACTACCAGAAGTCCTCTCGGCATGGCCACGACAGTGCTGGCGGTCCTACCCAGTCGGCTGCGCAACCTGTACGCGCTGCTGACCGAATTCGAACTCTTTTGGCGGCTCCACACCCAATAGGTGCCGTACGAAGTAGTCCCACCTCCTGCGCATCCAATACAGGTATCCGCTTCCGAATCCATGGCCTCCATTTGGAAAGACCACCAGGTCAAAGTCTTTGTTGGCCGCGATAAGAGCTTCGACGAGCAACAGCGTATTCGAGGCTGGCACATTGCCGTCCATGAGGCCATGCGCGACAAGCAACTTGCCCTTGAGATTGCCGGCAAGCAGCTGGTTAGCCTGGTTGTCGTAACTCGTAGTGCTGTCAGAGGTCGGCCGGAGAAGCCCTTGCCACTTTTCCCCCCAGTCGTCTTCGTAGTTCCGGTTGTCGTGGTTGCCTGCGCCGGAGACCGCTACCTTGTAGAAGTCGGGATAGCGCAGAATGGCGCCTGCCGAGGCAAAGCCGCCTCCGGAATGCCCCCATATACCCACCCGGTCAAGGTCCATCCAGGCATGGCGGCTGCCCAACTCCTTGATCATTGCCACCTGGTCGGGTAATCCGTTATCTCCCATATTGCCGTAGTAGGCGTCATGGAAGGACTTGGAGCGCCCAGGCGTGCCCATCGCGTCCACCTCGACGACGATGAACCCGAGTTCGGCGACGGCCTGCTTGTCGCTGCGCGATGCGCGGAAAGTGCGGCTGCCCACGCTTCCGGACTGTGGGCCTGGGTACAGGTAGTTAAGGACCGGATAGGACCTGTCGGGATCAAAATTTGTCGGCTTATACATCAGCCCGTAAAGGTCTGTCTCGCCGTCGCGCGCTTTGACCGCAAAGGGCACGGGAGGCTGCCAGCCGGTTTCCAGGAGTCTGGAAATGTCAGCCTCTTCGAGAGGTGCGACCACGCGGCCGTCAAGGTCGCGCAGCACGGTCACCGGAGGCGTGGTCGGGGTGGAATAGTTGTCGATGAGAAAGCGCTGAGACGGCGAAAGGGTCACCGCGTGATGGGCGCGCTCCGGTGTAAGCAGTTGCAGGCCGCTGCCGTCAAGATCCACCTTATAGAGGTAGTGAAAGTAGGGATCTCCATCTTCGCGGCCTCCGGCCGTGAAGTAGACAGTGCGCGCCTCGCGATCTATGTGCCGCACCTGCTGCACGGCCCACTGCCCACTCGTTACTTGATGCTTCAGCGCACCCGTATCCAGGTCGTAGAGGTACAGGTGTCCCCAGTTATCCCGTTCGGAATACCATAGCACTTCCCCGGTCTCGAACAGCACATCCCAGTTTTCGGCATCCACGCCGGATTCGTAATACGTATCGACGCTTTCACTCAGTACATCGCGCACAGTGCCCGTCTCCGGGTCCCCAATGCGGAGCGTGGCTTCCTTGTGATCACGCGAACTGGAAATAAATGCCAGTTTCTGTCCGTCGCTGCTCCACCGGACATCCAGAAACGTCCCGTCCCACCCGGCAATATGATCGGTCGTGGTGCCGCGGTGCGGGTCGGGGGGCATGTTCAGCCGCACCACGCGAGGCTCGTTAATGTGGATGACGACACGGCTGATGCGAAAAATCACGCTGTCCTCCGGCAGCGGATACTTCCACGCTTCGAGCTCTGGATGCCCGACCTTGGTTGACACCATGTACATGTCGCCGACGCCTCGAGCGTCATGTTGAAAGGTGGCGATCTTCCGTGAGTCGGGAGACCAAAGCAGTACGGGTCCGTCGCCACGGACCCACCCTGCGTTGTTGGTGGCATATCCGTAGTTTTCGATGCCGTCGGTAGTAAGCGCGCGCTCCTCACCCGTATGCAGGTCGTAGACCCAGAGGTTATGGTCTTGAATAAAGGCTGCATGCCGCCCGTCCGGAGACACGATGCTGTTCGCACGGCGTTTCGTAGGCGCCGGGCGCTCGTCACCGGCGCAGCGATACTCCTGTAGACCACACGCGTAGGCCTTGCCGGCAACGCTGAAGAATACGGAGTCCCGGTTGTCCGACAGCTCCAGCGTCCGGAATGGAAGCGCCAGGGGGTCGTACTCCTTTTCCATTAACCTGCCCAGGGCCTCGGCAAGCCGGGCATGGTCAAACATGCGGATCCTGGTGGCCGCCTCTGGATCCACCAGGATGAATTCGACGCCTTCAGCGGTACTGTTACGGTACCAGAACCGGTCTTCCGGCAGCCATACCGGGCGCAAGGAAGCCCCGAGGACGAGACCACTAGTCGAGCGTGACAGATACCGTTCTGCACGGGCGTAGTCGTCGGTGGTCACTGGCGCCTGCTGTGCCAGGCCGGTCGCGGGGGCGCCCGCAAGAAGCGTGAGCACCAATAGGGTAATTCGCATGCGCATGCCGGCCTCCGGGATTGTGTAACTCGTTACAGGTATGCAGAATAGGGCAAAACAAGTTCAGAATCGCGTGTTGACTATGTTGGCGAAGCGGGATCCGAAGGTGTAGGACATCGAGATTGACCCGGAAAGAGTAAAATCCGTGGCTAGTTCTCGCTGTTGCAGGAGGATTTCTTCGAGCGTGGCATCACCCAAAGGCAAGGATAGCTGATCCTGGATCATTTCAAATTCTCCCTGAAACCGGACCGAAAGACCCTCAAAGACACGTACGGAGACACTTCCAAAGAATTCCGCACGGCGCTTGGCTGCATCATGGAAGTAGTGCGACCCCTCCAGTCCGCCATAGATGGTTCCCCAGGGTTGCCGGATAGCAACGCTCGCCTCCAACTCGTGGCGTGGCAACCACTCCTCGGTCTGGTCGAAGATTGTCTTCTCAAAATAATCAACGTAAATGAGGCCTATCTGGTATACGAAAGTAATGGCGCGGCGCGTCGCCTCTTCATAGGGTAGCACGCTGAATTCTATGCCCGGCGTAAGCTCTGCGTGGTGTTTGATGTTACGGTCGTTACGTGTCTGGTAGGTGCCGAAGATGCCGGCAGACCAGTGTGGCCCCAGACTCCGTATTGCGTAGGTGTCCAGACCGTGCCGTGAGATGCTGCTTCGCACGTTGGGCCGGCCCTGCCGACGGATCTTCACCAGGTCGTAGTTGAAATACGGACGGATGCGGACCTTCCAGTCCTCGCTTCGGTGGTCAGCATAGAATCCCCAGCGCGAGTCGAACACCGTTCGGTTGGATTCCAGGTCCAGTTCAAAGCTTCCTCCGTAGAGGGTGAATACCCAGTGTTTCCAAGGGTCATCCTGTGACTGCAGCGTGTCGGAGTCCAATGCCCCGTTCTCGTAGCTGATCGTGAGATTGGAGGCCTCCGCGGTCTGAACAACGTAGGGGACGAGTCCGAGCCGGATGGCCTCGTTGATGATCTCGCGGTATTCATTAAAGGTCGCATTGCGGTCAATGGTGCGCGAAAAGCTGTAATCGACGCGCTCAAATATTCCGTGTCCCAAAAAAGAGAGCTTGAATTCACGCCCGCTCAGGCCGGTGGGGACGTCAGTAATAAACACATGCACATCAGCCTGCTTGGGATCGCGCACATAATCAACAATAGTGATTTCACGCCGGATGTGATTATAGTCACAGCGGTTGCAGTCGATATAAACACGCACAGGCGCACTGTCGGCCGGCGCGTCTTGCGCACGTACTGGCGCTGCACCCCAAAACAGCAGGGCGAGTGGAATTGCGTGCAGGATACGAGGATGAATAGGCATGCGTGACAGGCGCTGGGAATAGACAACCATAGGCACACACGAAAGATCTGGGGTATGATGTTTCACGGTGAAAGAATATTTTCGAAAAATGAACAATACAGACAACCTCCGGGTGGAGAGACAGTCTACTGATGCTCAGCTAACCAATTCAATCGGACCATGAACCTGAACCTATCGACGTTGCCGACACAGCTTGTGGCCGTCCTCGTATTGATTCTTTCGGCGTGCGCGTCACAAGAGGATAATTCGGGCTATTCCAATGAGAACGCGCCCATGGAGGGATTCAACGCGGAAGCGTCGGATGCCATGGCCATCTCGATCGCAGACCAGGTGATGCTCAGGTTGGGAGGGCGCGCCAACTGGGACCGGACCCGTTACCTGTCATGGAGTTTCTTTGGGGATGATCAGGTTTGGGACAAGTGGACGGGTCGGTTTCGTTTTCAGGAAGACAGCATCATCGTGCTGATGAATGTGGAAACGAAACAAGGACGCGTGTGGGTCAATGGCGCGGAAGTCCAGGACTCCACGGAGCGGGAGCCGCTCCTTGCCAGTGCACATCGCAATTGGGCCAACAGCTCTTACTGGCTCCTGATGCCCTATAAGCTTAAGGACTCGGGCGTAACGCTGCGGTACAAGGGCGAGGGGGTGATGGGGGATGGTCAGGAGGCCGATATTCTCCTGCTGACGTTCGATGCCGTTGGCTACACGCCGGAGAATCGCTACGAGGTATTCGTCGACAAGGAAACGAAGCTGGTCCGGCAGTGGACATACTTTCGCACGAGAGAAGACCGTGAAGCTGCCTTTACCACACCGTGGCAAAACTGGAAGCAGTTTGGCGATATCATGCTTTCTGACGACCGCGGCATGCGTAATGACAGCACGTCGTTTGTGCTCCCCAACGTGGGTGTGTTTGCCGAACTACCGGATGCAGTGTTCGAGAATCCTGAGCCACTGGACCTGTCTACGCTGGGCGGTGTGCAATAGCCTGCGCATCATGGGTTCTCCGATGCCCAGACAACCAGTCCAGGAAGGAACGGCGACGGCAGGTCTTCGTGCCGTGGCAGTACTCTGAAGGTGTAGCCGTGGAAGCCGCTACGGAGACAGGTCACGGCGCCGGCCTCATAGACATAGGCGCCGTCCGCATCTGGTCCCGATGGTTCCATAGGCGTTGTAGTGGCGTCCACGATTTCGTCTGAGCCATTGATGCGCCCCAGATAGAGCTGTACTGATACGTCATCGGGGCTCAGTGCCCCAAGGCGCACGCGCGCCTGCACTGTAAAGGCTTCTCCGACGCTGTAATCCCGTACCGTGTCGGTCTCGCCACGCACGACATGGATCTGTGGCCAATGTTGCTGGACGTGCCGGGTCCATGCTGCCAGGGCCTTGGCGCGGGCCATGTCTTCCGTCATCAGATGTTGGTAGCGCGTGGCGGCGGCCTGGTAGGCTTTTTCCGTGTATTCCTGCACCATGCGGTGCGTATTGAAGAACGCCGTATAGGTTGCAATAGAGCCCTTCATACGGGCGATCCAGTCGAGAGGCAGTCCGTCCGCGCTCCGCTTGTAGAACAGGGGCACGACATCATAGGTCAGCAAATCGTACAGGTTTGCTGCTTCTGCGCTGTCCTGATAGGATTCGTCGTCGTATATCTCTCCGGCACCGATCGCCCAACCCAGCTCCGGCTGGTAGGCCTCATCCCACCAGCCATCCAGGATGCTGAGGTTCAGGCAGCCATTGGCGGCGGCCTTCATGCCGCTGGTGCCGCTTGCTTCGCGCGGCCGTCTCGGTGTATTCAGCCAGATATCGGCGCCCTGCACCATGGCTCGTGTGATGGCCATGTCGTAATCCTCGAGGAACACGATACGGCGCCGAAACCGCTCCTGGCGAGAAAGGGCAAAGATCTGCTGGATAAGGGCCTTGCCGGGGTTGTCGCGCGGGTGCGCCTTCCCGGCGAAGATGACTTGCACGGGTCGCTCCTCGTCATTGAGAATACTGGCCAGCCGGTCAGGATCGCTAAGCAGTAGTGTGGCGCGCTTATAGGTGGCGAACCGCCGCGCGAATCCAATGGTCAGTGCTTCCGGGTCAAGGACTTCGCTCGCGGCCGCGATATCAGCCTGCGGCGCACCTATCCGGGTGAGCTGCCGCCCCAAGCGTCGCCGCGCCATTGCTATCAGGCGCTCCCTGCGCTGCACATGCGTCCGCCACAACCTGGCTCCCGGGATCTGGTCGACACGGCTCCAAACCTCTTTATCTCCGGGCTCGTCCCGCCACCGGCGCCCGAGGAAGCGGTCAAAGAGCAGTTTCATGTCTGCCGACAGCCAGGACGAAACATGGATGCCGTTGGTGATGTGCCCAATCGGGACCTCCTCTTCCGGCAAGTCCGGCCACAGGCGCTGCCACATCTTGCGGCTGATCACACCGTGCAGGCGGGCGACGCCATTGTTGGCGGCGCTCATGCGAAGCGCGAGCTTCGTCATACCGAAGAATTCTTGATCGTCGTCGGCACTTTCACGTCCAAGCGCAAGAAAGTCTTTCCTCGAAAGGCCGAGCTCCTTGCTTGCGTACGGTACCAGATACCGGTCCATCAATTCAGGAGGAAAGCGGTCGTGGCCAGCCTCAACGGGAGTATGTGTGGTAAAGACGATACTGGCTGATGCGGCGACCTTGGCCTCTTCAAACGACAGGCCACGCCGCTGCATGAGACGACGCACGCGCTCCAGGGCCAAAAATGCGGAGTGCCCCTCGTTGACATGGTACACCTTGGGAGACAGGCCCAGCGCCTTCAGGGCGCGGTAGCCGCCTATGCCGAGCATGAGCTCCTGACGTATCCGCAATTCGCTGCCACCTCCGTAGAGGAAGTCGGTCAGGTCGCGATCCTCGTCATGCGCATTGGCGGCGAAGTTGGTGTCCAATAAGAAGAGCGGCACGCGTCCGACGTTCAGGCGCCAGATCCTGGCATGGATCGGTCGTCCCGGATACTGTACGGATATCGTCACCTGTTCACCGGCGGCATCGCGCTCCAGTGTGAGGGGCAAGTTGGCGAAGTCATTTTCCTTATATGTTTCCTGCTGCCACCCGGCTTCATTGAGGTGTTGCCGGAAGTAGCCCTGCTGGTATAACAGGCCGACTCCAATGATGGGAATGCCCAGGTCACTGGCCGACTTCAGGTGATCTCCGGCGAGCGCGCCGAGGCCGCCCGCAAAAATGGACAAACATTCCGTGATGCCGAATTCAGCAGAAAAATAGGCGACCAACGGACCGTTTTCCGGCCCATGCTTCCGGTCGTACCACGCCCCGGTCCGATCCATATAGGAATCAAAGTCGGCAATCACGCGAGCGAAATGCGCCTGAAAACCTTCGTCTGCCGCAGCGTCGGCCAGCGTGTCCTGCGAAACCGCGCCCAGGAGCAGGACCGGGTTATGTCCGGAGGTTGTCCACAGATCACCGCCCAGACGGCGGAAAAGGTCCAGGGTGTCTTCGTCCCAGGCCCACCGGACGTTATACGCCAGGTCTCTCAGGCGCTCCAGGGAGGGCGGAAGAGATGGGGTCGCGGAGAAGGTGCGAACGGGTTTGGGTTTCATCAGAATGTTTTTCGATCATACGGCACGTCTTCGATCCCCAAAAATACCGCACCTCGCCGTGGGCATTCAACGCCGCGGGGGGTGGTTGGTGTGAAATCCTCCCGATTTCGTGCGTATTCGCAAGGCAGACGGGAGTATGCCTGCGTTGTACTTTATGGGTCGGGCCCAGGCCCCATGGCGCGCTATACCACACCACCCGGCATGGCATGACGGAAACTGCTATCGCACTGACCAGTGGGCACTACGACACGGTCTTCGCCAAGACAACGCATGGGTTGGTGCGAGGGCCAAGCCGGTACCCGCTTCGCGGCGTTATTGATGCCCGCTTTGCGGGCTGTGATGCGGGAATGATGCTCGATGGACTCGCACGCAACATTCCGATCTTTGCATCTGTCGCGGCCGCGATGGATGCGCTTGCTACCCCTCCCACGCATTGCATTGTAGGCGTGGCCACGGTTGGAGGTCTGTTGCCGGAAGATCTGTACGCCGACCTTGAAGCCGCTGCCCGTGCTGGTCTGACACTGGTCAACGGACTTCACCAATTGATTGCCGACGATTCGGGGCTGGCAGCGCTGGCGCATGAGCACGGCGGCGGCATTCTGGACATACGTAGACCCCGGCCAGCAAGCGAGCTTCGCTTCTGGTCCGGTGAGGTGCTCGCGCTGCCCACGCCGCGTGTCGCCGTCTTGGGGATGGACTGTGCTATCGGGAAACGAACGACCTGCATGCTGGTGCGCGAGGCATGCCGGCAGCGAGGCATCCGAGCCGAAATGATCTATACCGGCCAAACTGGTTGGCTGCAGGGCCTGCAGCATGGATTTATTTTTGATGCCACATTAAACGACTTTGTGTCCGGAGAGCTTGAGGGTGCCATTCTGACCTGCCAGCGCGACACGGACGCCGAACTGATTCTCATGGAGGGGCAATCGGCATTGCGCAATCCGTCCGGCCCGGCCGGGCCGGAGTTTCTGCTTAGCGGCGCCGCGCACGGGGTCATTCTCCAGCACGCCCCACAGCGCCGATACTATGAGGATTTCGAGGACATCTCATGCAGGATTCCACCGGTCAGCGAAGAGATCGAGCTCATTCGGTTGTATGGGTCCGAGGTGTGGGCCGTTACACTCTTTACGCGTGGGCTTTCGAAGAAAGAGGCGCGTCGCGAACAGCGCGCACTAGCGGAGCGCCTGGGAATTCCCGTGTGCCTGCCTGTTGACGACGGTGTAGGTCCGGTTGTAGACGTGATTCAACGAAAGACAGGACGCTGAGCGCCCCATGCGGATTACCGAAGTGCAGGCGTGGAAGGAGACTATCCCACTCGTGCGGCCGTACGCGATCGCATTTAAGGACGTGAGCGCGGTGGCATTGCACTACGTGCGTATTGTGACCGATGTTGGCATTGAGGGCTTGGGATCGGCGGCTCCGACCGACATCACCGGCGAGACTACCCAAGCTTGCGTGTCCGCGCTTGTCGACACGGCGCCAGCGCTGCTGACCGGGCAGGACCCGCGGCGTCTGCGCCCGGTTACGCGCATGCTGCGCGAACACCTGCACGGCGCCCCCGGTGCGTGCGCTGCGCTTGACATGGCGCTGTACGACCTCCTGTCGCGCGCGATCGGCTTGCCGCTGGTAGACGTATTGGGACGCTGCCACGATGCCCTCCCCACCTCGATTACGATAGGCATCAAGTCGCTGGAGGACACGCTGGCCGAGGCCGAGGAATATCTTGGACGGGGCTTTCGGTGCCTGAAAGTGAAGCTCGGGCGGGAGTTCGAAGAGGACATCGGCAGACTACGCAGGCTCCGAGAATACGTCGGCAACGATGTCCTGATCCGGGTCGATGCGAATCAGGGTTACACGCTTGAGGAGGCGCGACGCATTGGCGCGCTGGCGACGGACCTGGACCTGGAGCTTGTCGAGCAGCCGCTGCCTGCGCACGCTGCGGACGTTATGAGAGAGCTGTCCCCGGAGATGCGGGCCATGATGGCGGCAGACGAGAGCCTGCATACGGAAACGGATGCCTTCCGTCTGATCCGTGAACCGGTGCCGTTCGGCATCTTCAACATCAAACTCATGAAATGCGGCGGCATTACGGGTGCCCTAGCCATTGCCAACGTCGCTGAGCTGGCCGGAATTCGCCTGATGTGGGGATGCATGGACGAGAGCGTGATCAGTATCGCGGCTGCGCTGCACGCGGCATACGCCTGTCCGACTACCCGTTTCCTCGACCTGGACGGCAGCTTTGACCTGTCCCGGGATGTGGCAACCGGCGGCTTTTCCTTACAGGAGGGACACCTCCATGTGGCGGAAGAGCCTGGCCTGGGTGTGCGCCTCCGATGAGGAGTTATGTGTCGACCTGTTGCTTCTTGAGCACAAACAGGCCTTCACCGATGCTCGTGACGACGATCACACCGCTCTTGAAATAGGGATAGTTGCTCCAGGAGCCGCCACCTGCCTCGTACGGTGTCGTGTCGAAGAAGCCTACCTCCACGGGATTCTCCGGATCGGAAATATCGAGGATACGGAGTCCGCTGCCATAGTTGGACTGGTACATCAGGTTGCCCTGGATATACAGGTTATGGTCCGTTGTCGTGGTTTCGGCGATGTATTCCTTGATCAGGACGGGATCATCCAGATCGGCAAGGTCCCAGATCAGCGTTCGCGTGCCTTCGACCAGTCCTTGTGGCTCGTCACCTTCGTCGTTCATATAGAAATAGCGATGATCCTCGGTTAGCCATCCCTGGTGGGTGTAGGCCACCTTGGGATAGGTAGCCATGGACAGTGGCGCAGGCTGTTCCTTGTTGGTGACATCGGCGATGCTCAGTGCGGTTTCGTTGAGTCCGAAGCAGATTTCCTTGCCCTGGTGCGCGGCATCGGGTCCGTGGTAGATCACGCACTGCGCATCGTGCGAGTATCCCGTCTTGCGCCTTCCCGTGGTCGCATCCGCAAAGCAACCGGCAAATGTCGGCGAGGTGGGCTGACGAATATCAATCATGTGCAGCCCGCCGCCACAGGTCTCGCCGCCGCCGCTGGATCCTACCGAATACGCAAAGCCGGTCTCTTCATTGATCACAATGTTATGCGCGCTGTGGATCTGGTCATAGTGCGCTGTCGCTTCAAACGTTGCGGGCGGCTTCGTTACCGTGCGCAGCTGCGCGAGGTCGAAGACTTGCATGCCGTGCTCTCCTGCGCCATCTGCTACGATGAAGGCGTGATCCTTGTAGACTTTAATATCGCGCCATACGTTTGCTCTGGATCCCTCGGTCATGGGCAGGTTGCCCAGATATACGGGATTGTAAGGATTCGTAACATCGACAAACGCGGTTCCATCCGAGCGTCCCACGAGTGCGTATTCGCGGTCAGTGTCGGGATCGGTCCATCCCCAGATATCGTTGGTGTTCGTCCCCCGTGCACCGCCGAGTTGTGCGGTTGGCAAGAATGCGGCGAGATTGACATCCTGGCATTGCCACCCTGCGGCTTCGCCGCCCTCGCACGGTACTTCGCCACCAACAATGGAGTCGAAACCCTTTACGTCGTTGATGACGACGCGCCGCTCTTCCCATGCAGCGTCCTGTGCGGTGCGATCATAGATCACGGCTGCGCCTTCGCGGAAGTCCACGCCAATCGCGCCGACGACTGCAACATCGCCACCTATGGCGACAGCGCTGCCGAAGGAGGCGCGGCCCTGGAGTTCGGATGGCGACAGGAATTGGACCCCTGCCCACGACTGGTCATCCGCCACATACTGATGGATTGCTCCCCGTCCTCCGTTGGCTCCGGGCGCGCCGATCCAGAGATTATCGCCATCGGGGGCGATGGAGGCCCCGAATTGGCTGAACCGCTCCGTCTCAAATGGGCGCAAAAGCGCCACTTCTTCCCACGTTCCTGTTTCGGAATCGGGCGCAAACGCTATGACGGTCCCTTGCCGACTTGCAATTCCCGGAGCGCCTACATATGCACGGCCATTATGGATAGCCAGCGCGGTGCCCAGGCGGCCACCTGAAGGTGCCTCGGCCGCCGTGAGCCTTGCTTCTTCACGCCACGCGCCAGTGGCTTCGTCCCGGCGAAACACGTAGGCTGCCCCAGCACCGTTTTCCTGGGAAGGTGCGCCGACAACGGCCACAGTGCCATCGAATGCCAGCGCGGTGCCGAATCTGTCGCCGCCCGCCGTCCCGGAGCCGGTGATACTGGCCATTTCGTTCCAGTGTCCATCGGGGGCGCGTTCAAACACGTACACGCACCCGGTGTTGTCGTGTTGCCCTGGCGCGGCCACCAGCGCCAGCGACCCGCGCAGCACCATGGCCGTTCCGAAGCCATCGCCTTCTGACAGGTCTTCGACGTGGAGCCGGGCGGTTTCTTGCCAGGCGCCTGCTGCATTGCGGTCAAAGATGTATGCAGCTCCGGTGGATGCGTCGCGCGAACTGGCCCCCACCAGTAGTGTCGCGCCGCTGACCGAGAGTGCGCGGCCAAAGCGATCAGGTGCGCCGGTATGATCAGATGCGGAAAGACGCGCCGCCTCTCGCCACTCGCCGTCGTTATGGTACACATAGATCATGCCTGGGGTCACCTGATTACGGGTTTCGCTGACGAATACGGCGTCGTCGGCGACAGCAAGCGATCCACCAAACTGCTGCGCGTGCACAGATGCAGGCATCACCAGGGCGAGTATTAGCAGAAGTACGGGTCTGGGCATGGCGGTGTGGGAATGAAGTGGAAGCGGAAAATATAAACCATCCATACGGGAGGGAGACTAGAAAAGGTTCCTGTCTAAGTTCGGACGACGGAGCCGACTGATTCCCTTGATGGGTCCGCACGCGCGCACTGGCAAAGAAGTGGACAGATGGCAAACAACAGGTGGTTTTCGCTGCCTGTCCAATTATAAGCTGCCTGTCCTATTATTAAAGTGTGGGATACGTTTATGCATGGTGCCCGTTACGGTCTGCGGGTGGATCCGCAACGCCGTCTCTTCGTGGCAGGGCCTTGTGCCCCGGAAGGAACTTTGGCAGGCGGGTTCTGTTGGCGCGGTCAGCGTACGAACGAGTGTGGGTTCTTTCCAGGGGTCGATCGATTGGGTAACAGTCCCGTCTTATTGTGACCGCTCGGGTGGATGAGCTTTTCAGTAGTGATACGGACACACTGGAGCCGCGATGGTCACGGCTGCAGCAGTGGCTTCGGGAGCGTTTTGACAAGGAAGCTGATCTGGAGGGTATTCTGTTTCTGATCGGCGTGCAGGAAACCGGACGTGGCTACGAACCTGATCTTGAAAAGGAAGTCAAAGAGCGTCTTGTCATGGAAGGCACCTACTGTGCGTTCGAGACGCTTGGGCTGTTTCGGCGCGTGGGTATCGAGAAAGATGGACACTGGATTTGGGAGCGCAGGACCGATACCCCCGACCTGTCCGTTGAGCAGCAGGAAATGCTACTGAAGACGGCGATCCTGCGTTATTTTAATCGTTATCTGGAGGAATACCCCGATGATGCGTAACAGGAGACTGTTGTGGGTTGGACTACCGCTGGTGGCCGTACTCGTTGGCGTTGGCAGTGCGTGCAATTTCTCCAAGGGAACCACTCAAATGGCTGAAACCAACTATTTCCGTATCGAAACTCCGCAGGGCAGCATGGTCTTGAGGCTGTATGACGAAACGCCCCTGCACCGGGACAACTTCAAGAAGCTCGTCGCGGAAGGCACGTATGACAGCACGCTGTTTCACCGAGTTATGAGTGGCTTCATGATTCAGGGTGGCGACGTGAATTCCCTTGACGGCGATCGGATGAACGATGGCAGCGGCGACATCGGATACACAATTCCCGCGGAATTCAGGCCTGATCTCTTTCACAAGCGAGGCGCGATAGCGGCTGCCCGAACGCCCGATAACGTGAATCCCAACCGCGAATCCAGCGGCAGCCAATTCTACATCGTGCACGGCACAATCTTTCCGGATGACGTGCTCGAACAGATGGAGAAAAGACTTCGTCAAACGATTCCGGACTCGGCCTTTGCGTATTCCGACGAAGCCCGCCACGCATACAAGACTGTCGGAGGCGCGCCCATACTGGACATGCAGTACACGGTATTTGGGGAAATCGTTGAGGGCATCGAAACGGTGGACACCATTACGCGCGTAGTCACGCCAGCAGGTCTCGGGCAGTCAGGAATGCCGCAACCCAACAATCCGATCATCCCCACATGGATGGTGATTCGGGCGATGCCGGAGTACGAAGAGTAAACCCGGGCGTCTCCGGTTTCAGACACATTGGCGAAGGGCTCACTACTATTGTGTGAATCGGTATGACGCGTTCGTTGTCCGAGCAGGAGCATGTACGCAGAGACGCCCGGCAGGCGCTCGAAGAACAGGGCGTTAATCCGTATCCCTACCAGTGGGAGACGGATGCGCATGTGGAAGCCATTTTGGAGGCCTTCGATGATTCCAGCCCGGGTGGGCGCGTGACGATCGCCGGGCGCATGATGTCCCGGCGCGTCATGGGGAGGGCGTCGTTTTTCGATGTTCAGGACGCCACCGGACGCATGCAGGTCTACGTGCGCCGGGATGATCTGCCGGAAGGCTTCTACAACAGTGTGTTCAAGCGCCTATTGCATATTGGGGATATTGTGGGGCTTTCCGGCACGGTTTTCCGCACGCGGATGGGGGAAATCACGCTACATGCCGATCGTGTTGAGCTTTTGGCCAAGGCGTTGCGTCCGCTTCCCGTGGTGAAGGAGCAGGACGGCGAGCTGTACAATGAGGTCACAGAGAAGGAATTCCGGTATCGTCAGCGCTACGTTGATCTGGCGATCAATCCGGAGGTGCGCGGTGTGTTTGTCCTCCGTGCGCGCATGATCACCTCCCTGCGCCGCTTTCTGGATGCACGCGGGTATGTGGAGGTCGAGACTCCTGCCTTGCAGCCCCTCTATGGGGGAGCGTCAGCTCGTCCGTTCACCACGCATCACAATGCGCTCAACATGGGGCTCTTTCTCCGCATTGCTGACGAGCTGTATCTCAAGCGGCTTATTGTGGGAGGCTTCGAGGGTGTCTACGAGATTGCCAAGGATTTCCGGAATGAGGGCCTGAGCCGGTTTCACAATCCGGAGTTCACGATGCTGGAGCTCTATGTAGCCTATAAGGACTACGCATGGATGATGGATCTCGTCGAGGAGATGCTCGAGACTGTCGCGCAGGATTTACACGGCGCGACCGACGTTCCGGTGGGGGAGCATGTGTTGTCGTTCAGGCGGCCGTGGCCAAGGATCCCGATGTATGATGCGATTGAGCAGCACACCGGGGCGCGTCTTGCGGGAAGGGACCGGGATGCGCTGGCGGAAATTGGAAAAGGGTTGGGCCTTGAAGTTGACGACTCCATGGGGAGTGGCAAGATCATTGACGAAATATTTGGCGCCTTCGTTGAACCGCACCTCATTCAGCCTACGTTCATTGTCGACTATCCCGTCGAACTCAGCCCGCTCGCGAAGCACCATCGGTCGAAGCCTGGTCTGGTTGAGCGTTTTGAGGCGTACTGTAACGGCAGGGAGCTTTGCAACGCGTTCAGCGAACTCAACGACCCGGAGGATCAGCGTGCCCGTTTTGAGGAACAGCGGCGGCTTCGCGCCGGGGGCGACGACGAGGCGATGCAGCTCGACGAAGACTACCTGCGCGCCCTGGAATACGGTATGCCGCCAACGGCGGGGCTCGGGGTTGGCGTTGACCGGCTGGCGATGGTCATGACGAATCAGGAATCCATTCGCGACGTGATCCTCTTTCCGCTGTTGCGCCCCGAAATGCCGGCGGATGAGGGGGATGAAGCGGCGTAGAAATGCTATGGGGGTGTCTGTGGCAGGTTATTGAGCGCGATACGGACATTGCGCGCGAATCCTTCAAATCTGGCACGCTTTACGGCACTGCCACGAAAGCGCTTGCGGTAACTCTCAAGATCCAGTTCCACCCATTCCCGCAATTCCGTGTCGGGAAGTCCGGGTCGGGGCAGGAAACGCTGCTCGTGAGTGGCGACCTTAAACTTGTTCCACGGACAGACGTCCTGGCAGATATCACAGCCGAAGATCCAGTTCTGCATATCTGCATGAAGCGACTCCGGGATATCGTCGCCGCGGTGCTCGATAGTCAGATAGGAAATGCACCGGTTAGCGTCAACCGCGTACGGTCTGAAGATGGCATCTGTCGGGCAGGCATCGATACAGCGCCTGCATGATCCGCAGTAGTCCGGGATTGGGTCATCGGGCGACAGTGGCACGTCTACGATGATTTCTCCGATGAAGAAGTAGGAGCCCAGTCTTCGGCTGATCAGGTTGGTGTGCTTTCCTATCCATCCGAGACCACTGCGTTGCGCCCATGCCTTGTCCAGGACGGGTGCTGAATCCACGAAGGCTCGTCCCGCTGCGCCGCCTACGCGTTCGGAAAGCCAATCGAACAGGTTGTAGAGCTTTTCCTTGAGTACCGTATGGTAATCGTCTCCCCAGGCATAGCGGCTGATCTTACCCACAGCGGGGTCTTCGTGTGGCTCTTCGGGTTGGTAGTAGTTCAGAAGCACCGACACCACGGACTTTGCCCCGTCGACCAGGCGAGTGGGATCGACGCGCTTTTCAAAGTTGCGCTCCATGTACCCCATGGAGGCGTGGCGCCCGCCGAGCAGCCACGACTCCAGGCGCTCGGCTTCCTCATCCAGGCGCTCCGCGCGCGCGATGCCACAGGCGTCGAAGCCGAGTCGCACGGCCTCGGCCTTCAACTCCCCGGACAGTTGCTCCTGGGCGTGCTTGTCAAAACCGGGCATGGGTAGCATGGGTTAGTTAGAACGCAAACCGGCGGGTCCCTACGACACGAGCCCGCTGCATGCATCATTGATGCGCGCAGCGGGCTCGTGTTACGAACGGGAAAGGGACCCTGCTGACCAGACTATTCCTTGACGGGGATCGTGTCGGCCCGCCGGAACTGGCTCGCGCCGGACTTCTTGGTCGTCTGGCCTGATGCGCCCATTCCCATACTGGTCAGGCGGGATGCGTCAATGCCGTTGTCTATGTAGAACTGCATCGTGACGCGCGCGCGATCTTCGGAGAGCTGCTGCGTGTTGCGCTCATCGCGGGAGGCATGGCCTTCCACGCGGCCGTCAAATTCGCAATTCTGGAGGATTTCCAGATTCTCCTGCAGTTGGTCACGTGCTTCGGGCGTCAGGACCGACGAATTCCGATCAAAGAAATTGGAATTCATTTCGGAAATGTCGCAGTTGAAGCATCCTTCGTTGTTGACCGTGACGGACACAGCCGAATTCGTATCCGAGCCGCCGGCATTGGTCACCTCCAACGTGACGCTGTAGGTCCCCATGTCACCATACGTATGGCTCGGATTGGCCTCCGTGCTCGTATTGCCGTCGCCGAAGTCCCACATATAGGAAATCGGCGCATCGCCGCGCGTATTTGCGCTGAAGGTGACCTCCGGATTCTCGTCGCAGATGCTGACGGTGGGCTTGTCGACCGTCACAGTGACGATTTCCGCGGGGGCGATAACGGTAACCATACAGGAACCAGATGTAGACGAGACTTCATTGGATCCTGTAAACGTGACCGTAAAAGTGCCGCTTTCGGTATAGGTATGGGAGGTCTCGAGGCCCGTGCCGGAATTGCCGTCCCCAAAGTCCCAAGCGGTTTCCACGGGTGCGGTGGCGTGCTCATTGATCATCGCCGAAAACGCGCCAGCTTCGTTGGTGAGCAGCGGTTCGCCAGGACATGTCGTGCCGAGCACAAATACCGGTGTGAGGGCCTTCTTGAAGTTGTATTTCAGCCCGAGCCCGATTCCCGTGAGCAGGTCGGTAGATCCAAACCCGTTGTCTGCATTGCCATCGAGCTGGTCGTCTCCGAAGTGTATGCCAATGTTCCCCTCAAGGAAAAATGACGTCTGAGGATTAAGGGTGAAATCCAGGCCCGCTCCGACCAGCGGACCGAACGCTCCGGCGGATTCTTCGGTGGAGAAATTTGGGGGATTATCCTGCGTGACGGTGCCGAAGGAGTAGGTCAGTCCGAGGTTGACAAACGGGGCAATCTTGGATTCTGCAGAGCCGAAGGTGCGGCGATAGAACAACTGCAGCGAGCTACGTGTGGAGGGGTCATCCGCAAGGGCATCGCCTTCTCTTAGTGGAGGCGGAGGGAACTGCGTGATCACCGGATAATCTCCCACATAGTAGGCAAAGCTGTACGAATTCTGCACGGAAGTCTGGTATCCGATTTCCACTCCGATTCCCCAAGGGAAGGCCGTTTCGAAGGCATCGCCGTTGAAGTTCGTAGGTGATTTTTCGTTGTCACCAAGATAAGTAGATAGGCCAACTTTCGGCTTGATAAAGCCGGTGCCCTCTGGTCGTACGTATTGCTGTGCAAAGGTGCTGCCGGCTGTCAGGATAGTGCCGATCAACAGCAGCGAACAACATAGTTTACTGCTCATGTTGCGTTCTCCGTGCGTGTAGTGATAGGAAAGTGGATAGCGTACATGCCCGTCGGTCTCGGCAACCGCTCATGTCGGGAAAGTCGGTCATCCGGCGCGGCTCCAAGTCGTACTTCCCTACGGTTGTATTATATGGTACTGAAAGTAACAACAAACCAAAACTTATCAAAGACTATCCGGAAAGTTTCACGCACAACACGCAACTATGTGGTCCCCGCAATTCCACGTGGAACTTCCGTGTGCTCAGAGCCACGCTCTTGCTCCGTCTTGCGTAGTGCAGGACGAGCTCTTTATTGCGAGCCAGAACCCAGTGCAGTCCGTTTTCAGGTCAGGGACTGTACGTGGCGCTCAAGCGCGCTCTTATAATTGGCTGCCTTGTTGCTGTGGATTATCCGTTTGGTAGCCAGCCTATCCAGATAGGCCTTTACCTGTGGCAGCAATTCCTGGGCCTGGGATTTGTCTTCTGTCTGGCGTAGTCTTTTCATCAAGGTGCGCATTTGGCTACGGTGGTAGCGGTTGCGTGCGCGCCGTTTGACGTTCTGTCGTGCCCGTTTCGCGGCAGAATTATGGACTTGCATTATCGGCTGGTGTGTGCTCGGTGCAATGTGGCCGCAGACAATCCCTGTGCGGGGCCAATGTTCCCGTGCGTGCGCCAAGAATCTGCGGAGCCATGCAGGTGGCGGCCCTCGCGTTGGCGCACGAGATTGCCCAAGGAGTCTGGCGTCCGAGCTGCTCGACTTAATCCACCGGGAAGCCAAGTTACGGGTGGGCCAGCTTCATTGTGGAAACGAACATACGCCAGTTCTTCGACACACTGGATCAGAAGTGGTTGATTCGTTTTCGGGGCATGGTAATGGGGACAAGCGCGTGATGCGCTGGATCGTCAAACGGTTGAAGGCAGGAGAGTGATGGAGAAGCAGGAATGGCAGGAAAGAGATCAGGGTACTCCATAGGGTCTATCCTCGATACTTGTCAGCATTGACGTTCATTATGTGCTGGACCTCTGGTTTGCAGGTGTGGGGCTCATCAT
Source organism: Rhodothermales bacterium (assembly GCA_963665975.1). Lineage (GTDB taxonomy): Bacteria > Bacteroidota > Rhodothermia > Rhodothermales > Bin80. Next base: position 1,929,355 of record OY762508.1, on the reverse strand, counting down.
GGAGGGTGTCAAGGGAGGCGTATGTCATCCGCCATGCAGATGATATTTTGGTACGGTTCAGTATACGTGGGAACCACAGCGCTTTCTGCGCCAAACCGACGGAAACGGCTGCTCCTACCCACGGGTGGACGCGTCTCCCGCCTACGCTACACGGTGTTCGATTACAAAGCGGCATGCCTAGCATGGGTGCGACCGGAGCCCTGTTGAACAGCGGGCCCGCCGTGGTCGTGCACACTGTTTGCGCCGAATCCGTCCGTATCTGTCACGAGTCCGGTGAGCCATTCGTACGTTCACGGTGGTATCGGTACTCTGACAGCGGTAGTCGAGTATCCAGCAAACACGCCCAGGCCGCCCTTCACATTCGAGTATATATGCACCGGCTCAGCGAATGGATCGCCGTAGGTCTGGTCCTCCACCGTTCGCTGATACTCGAAGTAATCCTCACTCAACGTAGAGAGCAGCACGAGGACTTCGTTCCTGCCGTGTTGTCCGGAGCCTCCGAGCGCATCGGAGGACCGCGTCAGACGCATTGTTGCCTTCAGCGTGTATAATTGTCCGTCAAACAGCCGGTCGGTTAGGACGGGATCGAGGCAAGTCGCATTCGACTCCGAGCTTTCCGGAACCGGCTCATGCGCTTCACGAAAGCCGCAGTACCACGAAGGCTCGCCGGTATCAAGATCCAGGTAACGGTACACACTGTCTGGAGCGTTGTAGTAATTGCCGGCGGCGTATCGGTAGACGCCGAACCGGTACCAGTTCGTTCCTGCGGGATCCGATATGTGGAAGGTCAATTCATACAAATCGCCGTCAAGGATGTGTCTCCCTGCGGAAACGAGTCTTAGAGAAGCATCCGTGATTGGGGTAGGCGTCGGCGCAGTCGACACCGCCTCCACCCTGGATGCTCCGGCAGTTTCGAGGCGTAGTGTGTATTGGGTGCCGGCAACGGGCCGTAATCCTGCCACGGATGCGTATCGTCCCTCTCCGGCGTAGATCAGCCTATCCACAATGTCGTCGCCGGTCAGGATGACTACGGTCGCATCATCCACAAACTGGAGTTTGACATCCTGTCGGGCATCGATGCCTGCGCTACGGTGGACTGAGGCCGACCAGAGGCTGTCCGGCGTGAACGTACTGGTCACTACGACTTCCAGGTCGTAGTCGGGTGCGTCCAGATCGATAATGGTCTCGCAACCTGCGCAGAAAGCGAGTGCGAGAAAGCACGCTCTGAAGCCTGTCATGGCTTAGAACTCCAGTTGATAGGTCACGAATGGCACGATGGGAAACACGGTGATCTTCTTGATCTGCAGATACTCGGATTCCTTGTCCTCTCCCCGCATCTGCGTTGACGTTAACTGAAAGGCGTTCCTCCTGACGTACAAGTTGTATGCGCCGAATGAAAGCGTGCGTCTGGCCCACCGCCCGGACCTGAAAAGGCGAATGGCCACATCCAACCGGTGATAGGCGGGCATTCGGTAAGCGTTGCGGGAACCGAACGTGCGCAACACAACGGGAGTGGTTTGTGACTGAAACGATTCGTAGCCCGTCACGTGCTCGATTCCATAGAATTGGCCGATGGGGACGGAGACTGCCTGTCCGGTTCCATATACCCAGGTCACCGCGGCGGCGACGGACTCCTTCAGACGATGGTTGACCGCGACGGACACGTCGTGTCGGCGATCGTACTTGTACGGAAACGTTCTCCCGGAATTGAGTTCGGCGAACTTCCGCTCCGTGCGTGAATAGGTATAGCCAATCCATCCCGTCGTTCGTCCTGATTTTTTTTGCAGGAAGAACTCCGATCCGTACGACCATCCCCGCCCGTGTTCCACCTGATCTTGCCACGATCCCGCTCTCGCGTTGAGATAGCCCGCTCCTTCCTTGTATTCGATCAGGTCGTCCATCCACTTGTAGTAACCCTCAATCGTAAGTTCATACCGTCCCCTCCCCAGCAACCGCGCGTATCCCAATGCCACTTGATGCGCTGATTGCGGCCGGATTCGATTTGTAGCCGGCACCCATAGGTCCGTGGGTAGGGAAAGACCGTTTCCCGAAGTCAACAAGTGTATGTTCTGCGCCATGTGGGCATACGAAGCCTTGAGCGCATCACTCTCGCCGAGACCGAACCACACGCCGACGCGAGGTTGCACCGAGGCGTACCGTTGTTCGCCTACCCAGAAAATGGAAACGTGTACGCCGACATTGGTCTTGAATCGGGGGGAAATGCGCATTTCGTTCTCCACGTACGCACTGAACGCCCGTGCGCGAATGCGATGCGTCGGTGTGTACAGTGTATCGAGGGCATCTATGTCCGGACCGGAACGTTGCTCCTCCAGTGCGCCCGTATCGAACGTGTGCACTACGCCCGCGACACCGAAGCGCATGAGATGACCGGGAGTGCGCGCGAACTCCAGGTCCGTACGAGCGGTCCCGTCAGTGATTCCAGAATAGAATCGCCGGTAATACAACTGGGTGTCTTCATCGGAAGCACCGGGGCGCCCGAGCGACTCGTCGCTACTGATCATCAGGCGATAGCGCGAAATACCGACGAGTGTATTGGCGAACAGCCGGGGGCTGAATACGCGATTCCACCGCGCGGTAACCGTCGTGTTGCGCCAGCCCAGATCGCTTTCGGAGTGACGTATCGGTCCATTTATCCCCGTCTGATCCCGAATGCGCGTGTCCCCTAGGTCCAGGCCCGTATAGGCGCTCACATAGACGCGGTCACGCTCCGACAGGATGTAGTTGGCTTTCGCATTCACGTCGTAGAAGAAATAACCACCTTTATTGTTCTTAGGAAGGAAAGGGCGGATCAGAAGGTCGAGATACGTTCGGCGTGCGGAAATCATGAACGAAGCCCGGTTCTTCAGAATCGGCCCCTCCACGGTTAAGCGGGACGCGACGATGCCGATGGCAGCAACCCCCTTAAACTCCTTGAGGTTACCCTCCTTCATTGTCACCTCCACTACGGAGGATAGTCGCCCGCCGTACCGTGCGGGAAACCCGCCCTTGATCAGCGAGACATCCTTGATGGCGTCTCCCATGAAGACGCTCATGAATCCGAAGAGATGCCCGGCGTTGTACACCGGCATGCCATCCAGCAAGAGCAGATTCTGGTCCGGGCCGCCGCCTCGTACATATAGCCCGCTCGTGCCTTCGCGGCCCGACTGCACGCCCGGAAGAAGCTGGACGACCTTGAGCACATCGATTTCGCCCAGGAGTGCAGGCAAGGACTGGATCTGCGCGATCGGCAGGGTCACCGAACTCATCTGAACCCTTTCCACGTGCGTCTCTCCAACCCCTGCAACGACTTCGACTTCCTCCATGCTGATCGTTGCGGGGTTCAGTTCGATGTCAAGTCGTAGTTCTGATTCCAAGTGGAGATGAAGGGTCTGCGTCTCGTAGCCAACATGGGATACGATGAGCGTGAGCGTATCGGCTTCCACCGTCAGGCTGTAGAAACCGAACTGATTAGAGGTGGCGCCTACGCGAAGATGGGGGGCGTATACCGTAGCGCCTATTACGTTTTCGCCGCTTTCCGCGTTGACGACGTGTCCGCTGACGGTGGTCGGGGAAAAGGAAATACGAACTACTTGCGTCGTGTTCGGAAACGCGGATACTGCATGTTCCTGCGCGATTCCCGATGCAATTACGAAGGCCAGCAATCCAGCGGGCAAGGGCTTGACAAGAAAACGGATTGCCAGGCACATGCTTTCAGCAATCTCCAGTGGTATGCACCGAATGTTTAACGAGAAGAACGGTTTCCGACCCACTTAATAGACAGTGTAATCTGCTCGCGGAAGTCCAGAGGCCCCGTCAATCCGCAACGTATGCTTACTGGTGGTGCCCGTACCTGCATATCGCTTGATATCAGCACGCATGGACAACCCGCCGTAATCTGTGTTCGTTCTCCGTTTCGTCTTACTGCAACCAAACCCTTTCCGCTTTTTCGTAGAAACTGTGGCCTCTGCGGAAGCAATCATTCCTTGAGGTAGGTCACTTTGAGTGACGATGTCAAGGACAGATTGCCCGTTGATTAGCCTGTATTTGTAGAACCGGCTATATGCTTCAGCCCAAGCCAGGCCCGACCACGTTACATATGATGTATTCCACATCACAACGGCGCCAGGAGCGTTTGGTGTAAAACCACAATCTTCGGAATTGACTCGAATATATGCATAGGTAAAGTCAGCCACGCATATGTCCGTATAGGAACTGCGTGAAGGGTCCGAGACAAAGGTAAAATCATCCGGGCCACCACACCCTGAGAGAGTTTTAGACGCTGCAGCCCAGATCTCAGTCACGCGTGAAGCTCCATGTGTGTGCATAGCTGCGGTCAAGTGTTCCGCCACCGCCTTAACGGGGTCGAAGATGTTGAAAGGAAAGGTATGGCTGTCATTCCCGTGCAAAGGACGTATGGCGTACGAATCGCCCAGAAGGCTGAAGAGCGTGTCCCCGATAATGATCTTCCCTTCGTGATTGACAAGGGAAAGCTCGACGGCCGGAATAATCCGCCGGTACCTGAGGTAGGGCTCGAGCGACTGATGAATCTTGACTGGTTGACCTGTGAGCCGGGAGTGTGCGTCCAGCAAGTCAACGGTAATGTCATAGTCTTCGAACGATCGAAACCGCTTTATTGGTGCCGGGTGGGACGTGAATTCAATCGTGGGTTCCCGTTCCGGACTGCCGGTCTCATATAAGTTTTCCAAATAGTCCAGCATTTTCTCGCTCACCTCCACGTTTTCAAAATTGAGTTCAGGCTCATGATAGACGGAATCATTGTTGCAATTCATTACAAGTATGGACAACCCTAAAGCAAAGCTCAAGTACAGTAGAAGCGTGATGCGTTTCATAGCAATCCGATTTTATGTAAAATGGGACCGGTTCCATGTCTGTGGAACCGGTCCCACCATAATGCAAATAATTATCAATGTCAATATGTGCGGATATTTTTATTTGATTGCGAAACGCGAACAGGATCAGCTACCACGCAGGCAACGTCATCGGACGCTGGAAGATGGAAAAGCACGTCGAGCTAACCATTGAAGAGAAGCGCTTCCGCTACACGTGTGACGAGGCTTCCATTGCGCACGAAGCAGCCCTGGAAGACATGGTCGCGGATCGCATCAGTCTGCAGGGGTCAGCGGAAAAGATCGTATGCCAGTACAAGTAGCTGTCGGTCGCGGGGTAGGCCTTTCACACCTTCAAGACCGTGGATCTCAAGGTGCGTCTAATCTGTCCCTATCTGGTGCCGCGCGTAGGCGTGCATGAGTTCCTGTACATGCTGGCGTACTATAGTGGAATGGCACATAAAGCAATGGTTCCCCGACTCTTCCATGACGACGATCCGTGCGCTTCTTTTCCGTGATGCCGCACCTGGCCACGCTCTGCAAGCATGTGGTGGTACGGTGCTTGATGACTTTCAGCCTGAGTCTGCATCTCGTAGTGGTGCTCACGGCACTAATTCTGCGGGTCTGGTATTAGGAAATGCCCGGTGTGAAACTTGTCGTATCTTGTTATCTTTTACCGCAACCTGAAAATCATTGTTGGGAGCATAGAGGGATTACGATTCTTGGCCGTGCTGAGGGGCTCTGCTCCTGCAAGGAAGGCTACCATGGTCCCTCCTGCTAGTGAGTGAACCTGGCTCTGGATGTTTTGGGAATTCGACCATCACCAGCGGCCAATAATCGGTCTGCAAGGGTGAATGCCCTGATCAGTCTTGCCGGTGAAACCCATCGCGGATACACCCATTCCTGGAACAAGGTGAGCATGCGAAATTCGGTCATCATTGCATTAGCGGCACTCCTCGCATTGGGCGCACCCGTTCAAGCACAGTCTGCCAGAGAGCTATTGCTCGACGGCAAGGAGATGCTGGAGGACGCAGCCAATCAGGACGATCAGGACAAGCTGTTAGAGGTCCGCGCCCTTTTCGAGCAAGCTATCAATGATGATAGCCTGGCCATTCTTGGCCACTACTATGCCGCGTCCGCGGCAAGCGAGCTGGCAAACATCCTGTGGGAGCTTGACGACTCGACCCACAGACGCAAGGTCCTGGAGTACGTGAACTATGCCATCGACCATCTTAAAGCGGCGACAGATCGTGACGAGGCTTTTGCCGAAGGATGGGTGATGCTTGCTGCCGCATATGGCCAGAAGATGACAGTGAGGCCCCTGAGCGCCGTATTCCTTGGTCCCAGGTTCAGCAAGGCAATGTCCAGGGCCCGGAATATTGAGCCCGCTAATCCGAGGGTTGTGCTATTGAAGGCCATAACGGATTACAATCTCCCGGGTATTGTGGGAGGTAGCAAGAGGCGCGCAGTGGAAGGGCTACACAGAGCGACTCGCCTCTTCGCCGATCAGGTGGTCGCAGATCCAATCTTGCCATCATGGGGGCATGATCAGGCTTATGCGCGACTCGGTATTGCCTTCATGGATCAAGGTGATCTGGAAAGTGCCCGGACATCCTTCGAGCGCGCTCTGGAGATAAACCCCGATTTCGGATGGGTGAAACATACACTACTTCCGTCTTTGGAAGAGTTGGAAGCCGCTTCCGTCGAGAATTAGACGGATATGGTAGGCACCACGCAAGGTGACCATGTGGCCGTTCGTAGCGCCCGAAGAATCTGAAGTATCTACGTAATGATCGGAAAATACGACACTTGAATAACGACAAGTTACATTTCGGCTATGGTTGCGCAGGCATCCAGCTGTCCATGGTATTGCTAGTCCATCATCTTGCGAAGAAAGGCTGGTTGATCTAGCGAGTCGGTGGGATTGTTGCGCGATGCGTGTTCGTCCACGCGCAGGCGCTTTATTTGCCCGCGGCCGCCTTTCTTGTCCTCTTCCGATCCCGACTCCACAGTCGCAGCCACCGTGCCACGACGCTCATAAGCCGGGACATCCAGGATCTTCAGGCTGTGCTCACCCTTGTAATCATAGATGGGGTCAGACAGCAGAACCGTTCGACGCGTCGCCTTCGAGGACTGCTCTCTGTTAAACCCCGTAGCGATCACGGTCACACGTAAGTCCTCTTTCATCTCTTCGTCAATGACCGTACCAAAAATGACTTCAACCTCTGGTCCAGCCTCCTGCTGAATAATGCTCGTGGCCGCGGTGGCCTCGCGAATTCCCAGACTCGTGCCGGCGGTAATGTTGACGAGCACATTGCGTGCCCCGCTGATCGACATCCCGTCCAGAAGTGGACTTGAAATTGCCTCGATCGCAGCCTTCTCGGCACGCTTTTCGCCTTTGGCAGTAGCCACACCCATCAGTGCCGTCCCCCCGTCCTGCATCGTCGTGCGTACGTCAGCAAAGTCAAGGTTGATGAGACCATGTATCGTAATCAGGTCCGAAATCCCGCGCGTGGCATTGTACAGCAAATCGTCGGCGCGCCGGAATGCCTCAATAAGGCTTGTGGTCTCATCCGCGATGTCCAATAGCCGCTCGTTCGGAATTACAATGAGCGTGTCAACATAATCGCGCAGTTGCTCGATACCTTCTTTGGCCATTTCCATGCGACGCATGCCCTCACAGTCGAATGGCTTGGTGACAATCGCAACAGCCAGGATCCCCAGCTTCTGAACGATTTCGGCTACTACGGGAGCGCCTCCGGTACCCGTGCCTCCCCCCATTCCCGCCGTGATAAACGCCAGATCAAAGCCCTGCAGCGCGATCTCAATGGCATCCTTGTCCGCAGACACCGCCTCGGTGCCGACCGACGGCCGTGCTCCTGTACCGAGCCCCTTCGTAAGCGCGCGGCCCGCCTGAATCTTGTGTGTGGCAAGATTGCCGTGGAGTGCCTGTGCATCCGTGTTGATGGCAATGAAGCTGACATCCTGGATGCCTTCTCTGATCATGTTGTTGACGGCATTGCCGCCGCCGCCGCCTATGCCAACCACGCAAATCTTCGCGGTGTCCAGGGCCGTTTCGTCAAACAGGAAACGGGAGCCTATCCCTTTGTTCATGGATTTCCTCCAATGTGGGTTTAGCTATAGTTTTTTTGTGTTCGATGCCGTGCGCAATCTTGCGCGCATATTCCGCCGTGTCAGAGCTCGTCGAACCATCCCTTCATGCGTCCGGCGATCCGGTGCACCAGAGACGATCCATGGTCCACGCCCAGACCATTCGACCGCGAGCCCATTCCCGAGAACGGACGCCCGGAGCCGTCGGCGAACAGCGGCGCAGCTCCCAGAATTTCCGGCTGTAGGCCGTAGAGGACCAACCCGACACTGGTGGCGAATTTCGGGTCGCTGACCTCTTCCACCAATCCACCCTCAAGACCCGTCGGCGCACCCAGGCGCGTCTCCATGCCGAGCACTTCGGCGCCGAGTTCAGCAGTCCCCTCAATGAGAGACCCTCCCCCGGTCAAAACGGCTCCGGCAGCGAGGTGCCGGGCGTATCCGCTGCGCTTTATTTCGATAGCCGTTATTTCGAGAATCTCCTCCATCCGGGGCTGAATGATCTGGGCCAATGACGACCGGCTGATGCCCTTGCCAGGACGCCCGCCGATGCCAGGAATCCGAATCTCCTCATCTTCCTTGACAAGATCAACCAGCGCCGTGCCGAATCTGCATTTCAGCGCCTCCGCGTGATCGCGCATTACGCCGAGCCCCTTTCGGATGTCGTCGGTGACCTTATTGCCGGCGACCGCGATAACTGCCGTGTGCCGTATAGTGCCGTCTTCAAAGACGGCGACATCGGTTGTGCCTCCGCCGATATCGATGAGCGCCACACCGACTTCCTTCTCGTCCGGATGCAATACCGAGAAAGACGATGCCAGAGGCTCCAGCACGATGTCGGCTACTCGATAGCCGGCCTTTTCGATACAGCGATAGATGTTCTTCGCCGCCGAAACCAATCCGGTGATGATGTGGACGTTGGCCTCAAGGCGCACCCCGCTCATTCCGACAGGATCAAGGACACCGTCCTGCCCGTCTACGACGAACTCCTGCGGGATGACATGCAGAATCTTGCGATCCGCTGGCATCGCCACGTGTGTGGTGTCTTCAATCAGCCGCTGAACATCGCGGCTTGTGATTTCATGGTTGCGGTTGGCAATGGTTACGACACCGCGACTCTGAAAGCTCTGGACATGATCTCCCGCAATCCCGACAATGACATCCTGGACGGTGACGCCGGCTGTACGCTCGGCCTCCTGGATGGCCACCTGAAGGGCTGCCACGGTCTTGTCAATGTTGACGACGACACCGCGATTAAGGCCCTCGGACTCGGATACGCCGACTCCCAGGACGTTAATACGGTTGAATGGATCGGCTTCGGCCACGACGACACACACCTTGGTGGTGCCGATGTCCATGCCTATTACAATGTTTTCGTTCATGGGTCTGGTTGATTACGAACGGCTTCCCGAAGGATCGTTCGATTCTCGAGTGATAATCTGGCTGTCAAAACGAAGGTCAATTTGCTGAAACCGTTTTCCGGGTTGAGAGGCTACGGCTTGCCGCCAGAACGCCGCAAGACGATCCAGCTTCTCCTCGACGCGGTTCTTGCCAAGCAACACCTCCACCGTCCCGGATGGGGTCGCGCTGCCCGTATAGAGGCGCACCCCGTTGGGTGTGAGTACGAGCTCCGAAATCAGCGCGTCTGTCTCCAGGTCGACTCTGGCAAGGGCCCGCGCCAGCGCCTGAACCGTTTTATCCTGCACGCGTCGCACCGGATGGTACGGTTCCTCCAGCCCGGTGAGCAATGGCACATCAAAGGATGCGCCAGTAAGCACGGGCATCCGATAGCCGCTGGCATCAATGTAGTAGGCGCCCGCTCCCTGTTGGTCCCGGACCAACAACTGCGGCGCCCGCTCCTCGACCACCACGGTGGCCGTGCCGTTCTGGTAGCACCAACCCCGGGCGTTGCGCACCCACGGATGACGCTGGATGCGATCGGCGACGAGCGCAGGATCAATGCTTGCACTCATCTCCAGGCTCGCAACTGTGCGCAGTTCCGTCGTGTCTGCATACATGGCGTCCAGGATCGTCAGCTTTGTGCACGGTAGCGGGCTGTAGTGCCGCTGCACTATGATGCTACAAATCAGGATGGCGAGGAGCGCGGGAAACCACTGCGCCAACCGTTCCCAGGCGCTGGATTCTCCGCTCCTTCTCTGTTGTTGCTTGTTTGCCATGTGGATCCGGTTTTGACAGTTGGTTACACAGCCCCCTTAAGCACAGCAAGAAACTTCCGGGTGATCCGCCAGATATCTCCAGCTCCGAGGAAGACCACTACGTCACCATCCGTGCACAAATGCTGCAGTTCCTCTGGAAGATGGTCCTTCTGCGCCACATAATGGACGTTGCGATGGCCACGTCGCATGGCGAGATCGGCGATCATCTTGCCATTGACACCCTCGCGCGGCGTTTCACGCGCGCCATAGATATCGGTGATAACGAGCACATCCGCATTGAAGAAGGACCGCGCAAACTGCTCCTTGAAGTCCTCGGTCCGTGAGTACAGGTGCGGTTGAAACACCGCCACGATCCTGCGGCCAGGATATCCGTCGCTTGCAGCCTGAAGCGTGGCTAACAGCTCTGTCGGATGGTGTGCATAATCATCGATTACCAGAATTCCCGCCTCCTCTCCGACGACCTGGAAGCGTCGCTGCACACCCGTGTATCGAGACAGGCCGGCCTTGATCTTGTCGAACGCTATATCGAGCTCAAGTCCTACGGCCACCGCGGCGAGTGCGTTACGCACGTGGTAGATGCCCGGCGCCTTGAGTTCGATGGTTCCCATCGACCGGCCAAGGGCAACCACATGGAAGCGGGTCACAGAACCCGTCTGCTGCACCCCGTCCGCACGCACCATCGCCTGCCGCGCAGTGCCGTAAGTAATGAGCCGGCGCTTGATGCCGCCTACGATGTCCTGCACGACAGGATCGTCCAGGCACACAATGGCGGCGCCAAAGAATGGCGCAGAATTGGCAAACTGTAAAAATGCCGCCTTGATATCGTCCAGGTCTTTGTAGATGTCAAGATGATCGGCCTCTATGGAGGTGACAACAGCAAGGGCGGGAGTTAGCCTGAGAAAGGCGCGGTCGTATTCGTCCGCCTCAATGATGATAATGTCCCCCTCGCCGCTTACCGCATTGGACCCGAAGACCGTCACCCGACCTCCGACAATGATGGTCGGATCAAACCCGCCCTCGGTAACAACCAGCCCTACCATGGACGTGGATGTGGTCTTGCCATGCGTTCCAGCAATCCCGATGCCGAATTTCATGCGCATGAGCTCCCCGAGCATTTCCGACCGGGGGATCAGTGGGATACGTCGTGCTTCCGCCGCGCGCGTTTCCGGATTCTTCGTCGGATCAATTGCCGACGAGTACACTACGACGTCGGCATCAGCGACCTGGTTTGCCGTATGGCCCTCGTAGACGCGGGCGCCCTGAGATTCGAGTCCGTCGGTTATCTCGCTCTTGCACAGGTCTGACCCTGTGACGCTAAAGCCACGGTCGAGCAGAACGGAGGCAATCGAACTCATGCCGATCCCGCCGATGCCCACCATATGAATACGGTGGATGCGACCTAACAGGGGTTGTCGTCGTGCGTGGTTCATGACGCTTGGGACTTCCATCCGATCAGGCGCAGAATGCTCTGCGCAATATCTCTTGCGGCGTTGGGACGAGCCGCCACGCACGCCGCTGCCGCCATTTGCGCAAGCAGGGCATCGTCGCCGAGCAATTCGGGCACGCGCATCGTAAGGACAGCTTCCAACTCGCCCTCTGGCGCTATGAAAGCCGCGCCAGAGCGATGGAGACTCTCTGCATTTCTGGTCTGGTGATCCTCCGCCACATGGGGCGACGGTACCAGGATCGCCGGCGTTCCTGTGACCAGGAGCTCGCTGCATGTTATGGCCCCGGCACGGCAAACCACCAGATCAGCCGCCGCGTAGGCCAGGTCCATGCGGTGGAGGTATTGCACGAGGCGAAGCTGAGGATGCGCCGCTACCCGCGCCTGCATCCGTTGGTAGTACAGCCGGCCGGTCTGCCAGATGACGACGAGGTTTGGGTCGGAGAATAGACGTGTCCGTTGCTGCTCCATTGCCGTGTTGAGCGCGAGGCTCCCCAGCGAGCCGCCGAAGATGAGCAGCACCCGGACGCCGTCCGGGATCTGAAAATGCGCCCGCGCCTCCGCAGGATCTGCCGTCAATAATTCCTGCCTCGTGGGATTGCCGCTTAGCCGGCATTTTTCTTTCGGAAACCACCGTGTCACCTCAGGAAATGCAATGTGAATCTGCGCAGCGCGCCTGGCAAGTAGCCGGTTGGTGACCCCGGCGTAGGCATTCTGCTCTTGCGTCACAATGGGCCGCCCCCGCAGGGATGCTGCCAGCAGGACCGGGCCGGAGACGTATCCGCCAGTGCCCACAGCCACATCGGCGTCGAAGTGCCGGACGAGAGCCAGGCTCTGTAACAGCCCTCTGGTGACTTTGTATGGAAAGCTGACGTTGCGCAAAAGCTGTTTCCGGTGGAAACCGCTGATCGTGATCGGGTGGATGGCAAACCCCGCCTGTGGCACGGCCTTCCATTCCAGATGGTCGCGCGTGCCTGCAAAAGCGATCGCCGCCTCCGGCTCCAGGGCCCGGATGGCACGAGCAACGGCAATGGCCGGGTAGACGTGGCCGCCGGTGCCGCCACCAGCCATCAGTATGCGAGGTGCGCGTTGCATGTCGTTGGTTCCCGCGGGTTGTTTGCCAATGCAAACCCGCTATCTGATCTGTCTTGAAATATTGAGCAGGATGCCGATCATGGCGCCGGTGGCAAGCATGGACGTACCCCCATATGAAACAAGGGGAAGCGGCAGCCCGGTAACCGGTAGCAGCCCGGAAGCCACGGCGGCATGCACGAATCCGTAGAGCACAATGGTTGTCGTATAGCCCACGGCAAGAAAGAGCCCCAGCGGATCCGCCGCATCACGTGCGATCCGCAGAAAGCCTCGCAAGAGAAGCAGTGAGAGTAGTCCCAGCAGGGCGACCGCCCCAAGGAGACCGTACTCCTCTGCGATAATGGCGAAGATGAAATCGTTGTACGGCGCGGGCAAGAAGTCGCGCTGCAAGCTCTTTCCAGGACCCTGCCCGGTAATGCCGCCGAGCGCGAATGCAATGCGCGCCTGGCGCGCCTGGTAGCCCTCGTCCTGTGCACTGAACACTTCTCCGGAGTCCGTGTGCGGGAAAATCCCAAAGCCCAGAAACGCCTCGAGGCGTGCTGCACGGTTAGGCGATATGGCCAATAGTAACAACGCGCAGACCGCGCAGGCAGCCGCAAGGCTGCCGAGATGCACTGCGCGTACGCGTCCGACAAAGCACATCATGCCCACGGCGACCAGGAGCACCGCCGCCGTGGAAAGATCCTCCATGCCGATCATGATGAGCGAAACGAAGATCCACAGCGAAAGAGGTATGAACGTGCGCCCCAAACTCCGTATATAACCCTGCTTGCGCGCCAGGAGGACGCCTATGTACAGAATGAGCGCCACTTTTGCGATGTCCGATGGCTGAATGCTCAGCGACCCCAGGTGGATCGCTCGCGTGGCACCGCCGTACGTGACGCCGAAGATCTGCACCAGTACCAGGAGGATCAGCGACCCCATGAGCAAAAGACGCGCCCAGCGCGCAATCTTGCGGTAGTCGAGATAGCTGAACAGGACAAGAGCACCCAGGGCAAAGGCGAGACGCGTGGTGTGTCGCAAGAGGAAGCGTTCCGTGTCGCCATCGGCCTTGGTTTCTGCCAGAAAGGCAATCGCACTATACACCGCTAGTATGCCCACCGCCGACAACAGCAGTGCAACCCACAACACATACGTGTCCGCAGGAGGCGCAAGGCGCAATCGATTCCTGAACCTGGTACGTAGTCGCCGAAAATACATGGACTCCTTGTTGTGTGTTATAATTGTTGCACTAGCCGCTTGAAGGTGTCCCCTCGATGCTCGTAATTATCGAACTGGTCGAAAGAGGCACACGCCGGGCTAAGGAGTACGACATCACCCGGCTCGGCAATAGTTTGTGCAAGCCGTGTGGCGTCTTCGAGCGTGCGGACAGTTTCAGCGCGGCCAGAGTGCCAGCCCAACTCGCGGACTACGGTGGCAGCGCTCTCTCCGAAGGCGATTGTGGCGCGCACCTTGGCATGGACGATGTCCTCCATGCCACTGTAGTCGTTGCCCTTGTCCCGGCCTCCGACCAGGAGCACAACCTGCGTGTTAACGCTTTCGAGGGCATACCAGAGTGCGTTCACGTTTGTAGCCTTCGAGTCGTTGATATAACGCACTCCTGAGAGTTCACGGACAAATTCGAGCCGGTGCGGTACGCCCTCGAAACTGGCCAAACTCCTGCGGATGGTGTCGCACTGCACGTGCATTGCGCGCGCCGCGACCGCCGCGGCAAGAGAATTCGACAGGTTATGCCTGCCACGCAGGGCAAGGTCATCTGCGTGCATCAGGACTTCGTCATGGTGATGAATTCGGAGCACTATGGTCCCTTCGCGAAGGGAGGCTCCACCGGTAAGCGCCTCCTGGTAGCTGAACGCCAGCGAACGCAGATCCCGGTGCGTGGTCACGGTATTGATACGTTCCCGAACGCGTACATCGTCGTAGTTGTACACCAGCACGTCGTTACTCCTTTGGTTTTCGAAGATGCGATACTTGCTTGCTGCATAGCGGTCCACGTCGCCACCGTAGCGGTCAAGATGATCCGGCGTGACGTTTAGCAGGACGCTGACGGTGGGACGAAAGGTGTCGATGTGGTCGAGCTGGAAGCTGGAGACTTCCAGCACCACCACCCCTCCGGTGGAAATCTTTCGGACTGCGTCCGAAAAGGCGTAGCCGATATTGCCGGCGACGATTACTTCGCGCCCTGCCTGCTCGAACACATGGCCTAGCAGGCTTGTGGTTGTGGTCTTGCCGTTGGTGCCGGTTATGGCGACGATCTGCGCTTCGCAGAACCAGGAGGCAGCTTCGATTTCCGAGTAGACCGCGATCCCGCCTCGCGCAGCCTCCTGCACGATAGCTGCGGAGGTCGGCACACCAGGGCTGAGAACAAGGAATTCCGTTTCCAGCACTCGTACGGAGTGGCCTTCAGTTTCAAGCGCTATGCCGAGGGACTCCAGCTTCCGGCGGTCCGCAAACGGAGCGTTCCCGTGGTCGGAGAGCAGCACGTCCGCGCCGGCCGACGCCAGCAGAGTAGCAGCGGCTATGCCGCTCTTGGCGGCGCCGATTACACTTACGCGTTGGTCCTGGATGTCAGAAGGCTTCATGCACCCTATCGTATGCGCAGCACAAGCAGCGTGGCCAATACCGTGACTACCGTCACAATCCAGAATCGTGTCACGATCGTGGCCTCATGCACGCCACGCGCCTCGAAGTGATGGTGTAGCGGCGCCATGCGAAATACCCGCTTGCCTGTTCCCGTTTTTCGCCGCGTATAGCGGAAATAGCCCGTCTGGATAATGACCGAAATCGTTTCCAGGAAGAAGACCAGGCACAACAGTGGGAGCAGGAACTCTTTTTTGACCATGAGCGCGAGCACACTCACCGCCGCGCCGAGCGCTAGCGCTCCCGTGTCTCCCATGAAAACTTTCGCCGGATACCCGTTGAACCAGAGGAATCCGAGACACGCTGCAGCCATTGCTGTGGCGAAGACCGCCAATTCTCCGGCACCGGGCAGGTACATGATGCCCAGATACGGAGCCAGGGTGCTGTGCCCGGAGATATAGCATAGGGCCACCAGCCCGAGTGTCACGATTGCCGTTACGCCTCCCGCCAGCCCATCCAGGCCGTCCGTCAGGTTTACGGCATTCGAGGTCGCCGTTACGATGAACGCCACGGCAGGCACGTAGAGCAGCCAACCCAGGTCCGGGGTGCCGGTAAACAGGCGGCCCAGTATGTTGTAGTCAAAGTGCCAGTCGCGGAGAAACGGCAGGTCCGTGATGGCTCGTACGTCTGCAAACTGTGGATGGAAGTAGAGTATGAGGCCTACAAGCAATCCTAGGCTTGTCTGACCGACAATCTTTATGCGCGGGGCCATGCCATGCTTGTCATTCTTGACGACCTTGATATAGTCGTCCACGAAGCCGAATCCGCCCATCCACGCCAGCGCCAGAATGCTTAGCCATACGTACACTTCCAGGAGCGCGCCCCACAGGAGCATGGCTGCCAGAATTGCCAGTAGGATGATGAGGCCACCCATGGTGGGCGTGCCGGTCTTGTGTGAATGGTCAACCACTCCGCCGGCAAGTCCGACTTGTTCACTCAGTTGCCGCCGCTGAAGCCACTTGATGATATGCGGCCCTGCCAGGAATGCAATGGCAAGCGCCGTGATCGCGGCGAGCGTAGCGCGAACGGTGATAAACTCAACCACCTGAAACCCGGGTGGGTGGAATTGCTCTTCGAGATACAAAATCAGGTAGTACAGCATCGGACCGTCAGATGGGTTTCTTGGCAGTGGGAAGTCCTCGTAGCCGGAAAGCACGCCGGACTTCCTGCCGATCGTCGAAGGGCACACTGCGCGTGCCTATGGTCTGGACCTGTTCGTGCCCCTTGCCGGCAACAAGCACGATATCTCCTGGCGAGGCCCGGTGCGCCACTGCCCTTATGGCGGAACGCCGGTCCGTGATCCAGTTCGCACGGGCTGGATGCTGCATGCCTGCGCGAATGTCTTCATTGATGCGTTCCTGCGCCTCCGTACGCGTGTTGTCACTCGTTATAATGATGTGATCGGCGAGACGCTCGGCTACGGCGCCCATAAGCGGACGCTTGGAGCGGTCCCGGTCTCCACCACATCCGAAGAGGCACCAAAGTGCGGATTGGTGTGGCTTTGAGGCGCGAATGGTCTGGAGCACGTTACCCAGTGCGTCTGGCGTGTGCGCGTAGTCCACAATTACCAGCGTCCCGTCTGCAAACGCATGCTTTTCAAAGCGGCCGGGAGGCGCCTCCGCCTGGGCCAGCACATCCACGACGGGACGGGAGGCAAAGCCCAGCGATCGGGCCGCCGCATAGGCGGCGGCCAGGTTGTAGGCGTTAAAGTGGCCCGCCAGGCGAAACTTCTCCGCGATGCCGTCCAGGCGCAGCCGGAGTCCATGCAGGTCGTCTTCCAGAATTTCTACCCGAATGTTCGCCTCGGCGCTTTGGCCGTAGGAAAGTGTGTGGGCAGCGGTGGAGGATACCATCTGCTTTCCGGCCGGGTCATCCGCGTTGTAGATGGCCATGGCTTCGGTCGGAAGGTCGTCGAAGAGCCGTTTCTTGGCCGCGGCGTAGGCAGATTTGGTCGCGTGATAGCCAAGATGATCACGCGACAGGTTGGTGAAGATGGCCGCGGCATAGGGCACGCCGTGTGTGCGTGCTTGCGCCAGTGCGTGGGAAGAAACCTCCATGACGCAGTAGGAGCATCCCGCGTCCGCCATGCGGCGGAGCATGCCCTGCAACTGCAACGCGTCCGGCGTCGTAAGTGCCGCCGGCTCCGGATCAGCGCCGCAGCGGTACTCGATGGTGCCCAACAGTCCAGTCTTGGCACCGAGCGCAGTGAGCAGAGCGTGGAGCAGGTGCGCAGTCGTGGATTTACCGTTCGTCCCGGTGATGCCGGTGGTGGTGAGCTCGCGTGCAGGGTCGCTGTACCATGCTGCGGCGAGCTCGGCGAGCGCCGTACGCGTTTGAGAAACCTGTGCGAAGGCAACACCGGGGAAGCGCTCCCGCGCTCCCGCCGGTATTACCTCGCACACAACGGCGCTTGCTTCATTTTGAACAGCCTTGTCAATGAACAGGTGACCGTCAGTTTTCTCGCCGCGCATGGCGACGAACAAACCGTTTGGCCCGACCCTTCGGCTATCGTGCGCCAAGTGGTCGATAACAACTTGTTGATCGTACGCGTCCAGCAAAAGGCTCGCTCGTGCCAGTCTCGTGCGTATGCTTCTCCATGTGAAACTCATTGTCGTCTGCGGCCGGTCGGATACGGTTCATGCTAGTAACGCATGACGTATGGCGCGCGTATCAGGCGCGAAAAACGGGTATCGTGGTCGTCGCAGACGAAGGTGCATGGTGGTTTTGCTCTTATTCCAGATGCAATGTCACCTCTTCTGGTAGTGCGCTCCCTGCCTTTACCGACTGTTTCGCCACACGGCCGTGGCCTTCCAGGCGCGCCTTGATGCCGTGCCCCATCAGCCAGGCCATCGCCGAGCGTGCGCCCATCCCGGTAAGGTCTGGCATGAGGGCGCCGGACGTGTCCGGTGGAACATCGCGTACGGCAAGTCGGACGGCGGCGCCGGGCACCCAGAGTGTGCCGGGCAAGGGTGCCTGGGAAGTAACCGGGTTCAGCGGTGGCTTCTCAGTCCTCTCTTCCACGGCATAGCCGGCGGCCAACAGCCGCTTGACGGCCACGACGCCTGGCGTGCCAATTACGTTCGGCACAGATCCGATCGTCCGCTCTGGCCACACCGGGCGCGGGGCGAGTCGAAGAGCCAGCGAAGGGAATGTCCCTACCCAGCGCTCGGCGACCCTCCGAAAAACCGGAGCAGACACCGTGCCGCCATAAATACTTCTGCGCGGCTCGTCCATTACGACAACCATGGCCACCTTTGGATCATCTGCCGGAAAGAAGCCAACGAAGGTCGCCCGATACTTCCGGGTGTAATAGCCGCCCCTGGTCTTGCGCGCGGTCCCGGTCTTGCCGGCGACATCCAGGCCGTCAACCTGCGCCTTTCGGGCGGTGCCACGCGTGACAACCTGCATGAAGGCGGGCAGCAATTCCTGGGCGGTGGCCTCGTCGATGACGCGCCGCACCGAATCGCGCCGAGCGCGGTCGTCAACTGCGCGCCAGATAACGTTTCCCGCCACGTTCCGCCGCTCGGCTACCACGTACGGCTGCCGCAAAAGACCGCCGTTGGCCAGCGCCGAGTAGGCCATCAAGAGCTGCAGAGCGGTCACGTTGATCTCATACCCGATGCTCATCGAAGTCAGCGTGGTCCCACTCCATCGGTTCGTTTTCTTGAGCAGACCGTCGACCTCGCCGGGCAGGTCGACCCATGTTTTCTGGCCAAAGCCGAAGGTGCGCGCGTAGGAGTAGAGGTCGCCACGGTCTAGTTTCATGGCAGTCTTGGCCATACCGACGTTGCTGCTGAGCGTGATCACATCCGAAAACGGAATCACCCCAAGCGGGTGCGTGTCGCGCATCTTGCGCCCGCGGATGTGTATCGACCCGTCTCCGGTATCCACCATGCGGGTCATGGTGGTCACTCCGCGCTCCAGTGCCGCCGCTGCACCGACGAGCTTGAAGGTCGAACCCGGCTCCATTTGATCGGTGATCGCATAGTTGCGGATCGTTCCCGCAGGATGGTTAGGGTCATACGTAGGGACGTTGGCCAGGGCGAGTATGGCCCCTGTGTACGGGTCCACGGCAATGGCGCTACCCCGCACGGCGCCGGCCTCGGCGACACCCCGTGCGAGTTCCTGCTCAAGGATCGTCTGCCGGATAAGATCAATTGTCAACACGAGCGTCTCGCCGTCGCGCGGCTCGATTTCGGCGGCGTCGGCATCTACCCGACGATATCCGCGACGATCACGCACCAGCCCGCTGCGTCCCGGCGTGCCCTTCAGGACATGGTTGTAGCGCAGTTCGAGTCCAGCCGTCCCGTTGCCGTCCGTGTCGACGTGTCCGAGAATGTGGGCCGCCGTGCGGTTGTAGTTATAACGGCGGCGGAAGCTCTTGTTGATGAGTACGCCGGGCACCTCCCACGAAGCCACTTCCTGGTGCTGGCTGTCTGTGAGCGTGGTGAGACGGACGAAATAGGGGCTTGCGCGGCGTGCTACCTGCTGCTCGTAGCGGCTGGCGCTACGGCCGGTGATGCGAGCGAGATCCTGGAAGAATTGGTTCCGGGCCTGTTCAAAGCCGGGAACGGTGGGATCGACGGCCACGTCGAACCGCGGAATGTTCACCGCCAGAGCCCGCCCCGCCTGGTCTACGATAGTGCCGCGCTGGGCCGGCAGGATGGACTGAGTCTTGGCCTGGCGGTCGCCCTCGGCGCGAAGCTCGTCCCCTTCCACAAAATGGATCCAGATCATCCGCCCCGCCACCAGCAGCGGGAAGATGCTGAGCACCGTCAGCACGACATACATGCGTGCCAATATTTGGTTTTTTACTCCCACGGGCCCGTGTATGTGGCTAACTGTGAGTGTACTGTCGGCTCTCCGGTCTCGTCCAACAGGATTGGAGGACCATAGGTGATGCCTTCCTCGAGCCCCAGGGCGGCGGCGCGGCGATAGATCACACTTGGACCCGTTGCCCGGTCAATAGCGCCAGTGATGCGGTTATGACTCAGGTGCAGCTGCAGGTTGTCCCGGCGCATCTGCTGCAGGGAATTCAGGAGATCCTGTGAGGCATAGACGTGGGCAATGTAAAGGGTGAAGACGCCGGCGACCAGAAATAGCACGAGAGCGAAGCGGGCGGTCGAGATCTTGGTGACAGACCCCCTGGAATTCGGGTTGGCAGGCTCTTCGAATACGGACAGCGACTTCCACGAGGCTATGTCCCACACGGCGCGGCGCCGGGCACCGGCTACCGCCTGTGAAGGCTGCCGTCGGGTGTTATGGTGTCGTGTTGATCGCATGTGCATAGTTCGCATGCTGATTGGAGGCACTCGTGCGTTCGGCGGCGCGTAGCCGCGCGCTTCGGGCTCGTGGGTTGGCCGCGATTTCTGCGTCGGACGGTGAGACCGGCTTGCGCGTGAGCGCGCGCCATGGATTAATCGGCGTGCCGTACACATCGCGGACGGGTTCTCCCTGGAGATTGCCGTGCCGGAACATGCGCTTTACGCGGCGATCCTCAAGCGAATGGTAGCTGATAACTACCATGCGTCCTCCCGGACGCACGACGCGTGCAGCCGCCTCCAGCACAGACTCCAGGCTCGCGAGCTCACCGTTGACGGCGATCCGAATGGCCTGGAATACACGGGCTAGCGTTTTCGCTTCATGGCGCCGCGGCACGGCGCCGCGGACCACGCTGGCAAGCTCCGTGGTCGTAGCCAGCGGCCGCGCGCGGACAATGGCGCGGCAGATGGATCGGGCACGCGATTCTTCTCCCCACGTGTACAGCACCTGTCTGAGCTCCGCCTCCGTGAACGTGTTGACAATGTCGCCGGCAGTGCGCGCCATGTGCATGTCCATGCGCATGTCCAACGGAGCATCCAAGCGGTGGCTAAACCCGCGCTGCGGCATATCCAGTTGGTGCGAAGACACACCGAGGTCCAACAGCAGACCATCTACATGGGCTATGCTCTCAGCAGACAACAATGCCTCCAGACGGCCAAAATTGCCGTACAGCGCGCGAAAGCGCGGATCCCCGGACAGTCGTGCGGATGCTTCCGCAAGCGCAGCTTCATCCTGGTCCAGGCCGACGACCGAGCCGCCAGACTCCAGCCGGCCAAGCAGCGCGGCGCTGTGGCCGCCGCCGCCAAGCGTGGCGTCGACATACAGCCCCGCGTTCTGCGTTACAAGGGCTTCCAAAACAGCATGACAAAGAACAGGTGTGTGAAATGGCGTAGCGTATGCCGGAGGCGCATCTGCATCTGACATCAGGCACCCATCACTCGCGCAGCGAGCGTTTCGTAGTCCGTGGTTTCGGCCTCGAGATATTCCTCAAAGGTTTCGGGCTTCCAGATTTCGATGCGATCGTAGGCCCCCAGGATCAGTGATCTATCCTTGATGCCGGCGTACTCTATGAGCGGCTTCGGCATCATGAGTCGTCCCTGCACATCCAGGGTCACCTCCTCAGCCCACATCATGATGCGGCGCGTAAATGCGCGTGCCTCCCGATCGTAGCTGCTCAACTGTCCTATCTGGTGCTCCATCGTTGTCCAGATATCCAGTGGGTAGAGGAAAATGCAGGTCTCAAACCCGCGGGTGACAGTAAACGTCTTCTTGGCCTCGGGATTCATGGCATTCCTCATCTTGGCCGGGATCGCCGTGCGACCCTTCCCGTCTACGCTGAAGAAAGCCTGTCCTTTGAAGCCGGGCATATTCGATTAGGGATAATTCCCCACTTTTCCCCACCAACAGCATAAAGTACGGGTTATATCTCATATTTCAATACATGGAGCACTTTTAATTATGCCGTGAAGACTGTAAAAAGCGTGTGCATATACATAAGATTGCGTATCACTTGCAGGTAGTATAATTATATTCACTATTCGTTATCTTTGCATCAAGGCGATTTTTTCGCCGAGCTATTCCTTCTTGCGGTCGCCTCTTTTCGCAGATGAGAACGACGTTAACAGAAAGGCAGAATGAGGTCTTCGAGTGTATTCGGACCTATATGCGGGAGCGTGGCAAACCCCCAACGATTCAGGAATTGGCGCGTGAGTTAGGCATCCGCTCCACCAATGGCGTAACGCGGCACCTGCATGCGCTCGAAAAGAAAGGCTACATCGTGCGCGAGCCGCATACGGCCCGCGGGCTGCAGCTGGTTGATGCGCAGGATCCGTTTGCTCTCGACGATGGGGCCCCGGCGCTACCGGTGGTGAGTCGCACGTCCAGCAGCAAACCGAACTTGCTGCGCCACAGGCCTGCCGCATATTTCAATGTCGACCCATACTTCCTGCAGAAGGCGTCGGGGCCAGACGGATGCATCATTGGGCGTAGTGCGGATGATGGCATGGTCGGGGAAGGTATCCGCAAGGGAGACTTCCTTCTAATCGAGGAGCGATCGGCGCAACAAATGCGCAACGGAGACATTGCCGCGTGTCTGGTGGGGGAGGAGCTACGGGTGCGCCGCATTTTCCAGGTCCGCGGGAAAATCCACCTGCGTGTCGCAAATCGCAGGTATACGGAAGAGGAGTTTGGCCGCCCGGACCCGGGCTGCTACGTTGTCGGCAGGGTTATCGGCCTCTTGCGGCGGATGTGAGCGTGTAGTCAGACCCGGACGGCGGCCGTCAGGCCTGGCTCACGGATGAGGTTGTGCTCGCGGGCATACGCGGCCGAGGCCTCGACGAACGAAGCGAAAAGCGGATGCGGATTACCGACCGTCGAGCGGTACTCGGGATGAAACTGGACGCCGACAAACCAGCGCGCACCGGAAAGCTCGATGATTTCGACGAGGTTGCGTTCCAGGTTCAGTCCCGAAAACACCATGCCATGCTCCTGCAGCCGTTCGCGGAATCGGTTGTTGACTTCGTATCGATGACGGTGCCGCTCGCGGATATCGGATGTCCCGTAGATGGCGCGTACACGCGAGCCTGCCACCGTATGGCAGTCGTAGGCGCCCAGCCGCATGGTGCCACCCTTTTCCTGAATGGTCTTCTGCTCTTCCATGAAGTCGATAACCGGATGCGTGGTGTCGGGGTCAAATTCGGTAGAATGCGCGTCGTGCCAGCCGCAGACGTTGCGTGCAAACTCGACGATGGCGCACTGCAGCCCCAGGCAAATGCCTAAGAACGGCAGGTCGGCCTCGCGCGCGTAGCGGACAGCAGCAATCTTGCCGTCAATACCACGGTCACCGAATCCGGGGGCGACCAGGATGCCGGCGACATCACCCAACAGCGCCGACACGTTGGCATCGGTCAGTTGATCCGAGAGGACATACTTGATGTCAACATCCACTCCGCTTGCCACACCCGCCAGCATGAAGCTCTCTGTAATGGACTTGTAGGCGTCCTGGTGCGCGACATACTTGCCGACAAGAGCGATGCGCAAATGCGCTCTTGGATTCTTCAGCTTTTGAAGAAATTGCATCCATTCCCCAAGTCCCGGCTCCGGGCGTCCGGTGTGGCCGGGGAATCCGAAACGGTCGAGGACAAAATTCTCCACGCCCTGCTCGGCCAGATGGAGCGGTACCTCGTAAATGGTTTCGGCATCCAGAGCTTCGATCACCGCCTCCGCATCGACGTTGCAGAAGAGGGCAATTTTCTTGCGCAGTTCGGCGTTCAGCGGTCGCTCGGAGCGGCAGATCAGCATGTCAGGCTGCAGGCCGTAGGAGAGCAGCGTCTTGACCGAGTGCTGCGTGGGTTTCGTCTTTAGCTCTCCCGCGGCGGCCAGATAGGGCACGAGCGTCAGGTGGGCACTCAGCGTGTTGTCGCGGCCCAATTCGTAGCGAAGCTGTCGGATGGCTTCGAGATAGGGCAGGCTTTCGATGTCACCAACGGTGCCGCCGATTTCAGAGATCACCACATCGTAAGCGCCCTCTTCCCCGACCCGGAGCATCCACCGCTTGATCTCGTCAATAATGTGCGGCACCACCTGCACGGTTTTGCCAAGATAGGCGCCGCTGCGCTCCTTGCCGATGACCTCGCTGTACACGCGGCCTGTGGTTACGTTGTTGGCCTGACTGGTGGCGTGCCCCAGGAACCGCTCGTAGTGGCCGAGATCCAGGTCCGTTTCAGCCCCGTCCTCGGTCACATACACCTCTCCGTGCTCATACGGATTCATCGTACCCGGATCCACATTGATATAGGGATCCAGTTTCTGGATACTGACCCGCAAGCCGCGCGCTTCTAGAAGGCGTCCAAGTGAAGCGCTGAAGATTCCCTTGCCCAGCGAAGAGGTGACGCCACCGGTAACAAAAATATATTTGGTAGGCACGGTGCTCACAACGACGATTTCGACTGCGCCATGGGGGTTGGCGCGTTGCGTGGTGGGCACAAACGTAAGAGGCGCCCGCACAAAGTACGGCGAATCTGGTTAAGAGCCAAATGAACCCGGAGGCTTTTGCGCTACCACGAGCAGTCCTGTCCCGGCACGGTGATGGCTCCGCATGTCGCATGCATGCAGCAGTAGTCCGGCCGGCGCTGCCAACAAGTAATAGAACGGCAGCAGCACGACGAATGCCCACGACAGGTTCAATACGCGCAAGGGGAGTTTAATCAGGAGGCGCCAGGCCAGCGACCCGCAGCGACCGTAGGTATAATAGCCTCGGACCGGTGTTAGGCCGGCTTCGCGAAGCTTGCTCTGCAACTCCTCCAGGCTATACCCCTCGCGCACATGTTCGTCTATAAACCCACCCGGACCTTCGACGTGGGCGTCCGAGCCGCCCAGGTCGGACGGGGTGTTGATCAGCACGTAGCCGCCGGGCCGCGCCACGCGCGCAAAATGCCGCAGGACTGCGACATCCTCCTCAATGTGCTCCATTACATCCACTGACAGAATGCAATCAAACGGCCCGGCAATCTGGAGATCTGTCAGGTCGTCCACCGCAAACGTAACGCGGTTCCTGTGCCGCGTGTGCGCAAGATGGGCGCGCGCCTGCGCGAGGTACTCCTCTTTGACATCGACCGCGGTGACCTCGGTCTGCGGAAAGGTGCGTGCGACAAAATGAGCGTACTGTCCAAATCCGGTGCCAGCGTCGAGTACGCGCTCATGACCGCGGCCGAGAATAGCCCGAAGTTCCCGCCGCACGTACCATGCGCGGAGGAAGAAGAGATCAAGCAACCCGTAGAACAGCCGTTGCAAGAGGTAGCTCCGGTTGAAGAAGCGGGCGAAGCCATCCTTTACCGGGTCGTAGCGCATGCGCCAAAGGAGCAGAAAGTGGAGGCGTTTACCGGACCCGCCTAGCGCGGCCAGCGCTGGGGCGCATCCACGATGTCGGTTATCTGATAGGGATTTGTCTCTTCCATCCGCCGTCGATTAAATAGATCGGCCAGGAATCCCGTACAGAATGTCTGCACGCCCACCACAATCAACAGTACGCCCAAGAGCAGTAGCGGCCGATTACCTATCGGGTTGCCGAATATCCATTTGTCAAGCGTTATCCAAAGGCTGATAAGTAATCCTCCAACAAAAGCGCCCATGCCCAGTGTCCCGAAAAAATGCATCGGGCGTGTGGCGAAGCGTGTCAGAAACACGACCGTGACAAGATCCAGAAATCCGCGGATGTAGCGTTCGAGGCCGAATTTAGTGCGGCCAAACTGCCGGGGACGGTGCTTGACGGCCTTTTCACCGATGCGTTCGTAGCCTTCCCACTTGGCGAGTACCGGGATGTACCGGTGCATTTCGCCGTAGATGCGGATGTTGCGCACGACCGCCCGTCGGTAGGCTTTCAGGCCGCAGTTGAAATCGTGCAACGGGATGCCGGAAACCCATCGCGTGATGGTGTTGAACAGTCGGCTGGGAATGATCTTGCCGAGTGGATCCATACGCTGTTTTTTCCACCCGCTCACCAGGTCGAAGCCGTCGTCAATCATGGTGACCATCGCGCCGATTTCACCGGGGTTGTCCTGCAAGTCGGCATCCATGGTGATCACGCATGCGCCTCGTGCGCGTTCGAACCCTGCGGCGAGCGCCGCACTCTTGCCGTAGTTGCGCCGGAAGCGCAGTCCGGAAAACCGGGCATCCACGGCGTGCAAGTCCTGGATCGCGCTCCAGGAGGCGTCTCGCGAGCCGTCGTCGACAAACCACACTTCAAAGGACAGGTCCTCCTCCGCGCAGGCGGCCAGGATTTCCTCGGCGAGCAGCGGTAGCGATTCCGCTTCCTCGTAGACCGGAACGATGATGCTTATATCAGGCTCCACGGCATCCTATTTGGGTAGGAGCGCTTATACGTCGAGTGTGGCGTACTTGGCGTTTCGCTCGATGAATCGCCGTCGCGGCTCTACGGCGTCGCCCATCAATGTAGAAAAAATGCGATCCGCCGCCACGGCGTCGTCAATCGTAACCTGCTGCAATTGGCGCGTATCGGGATCCATGGTTGTATCCCAGAGCTGAACGGGATTCATTTCGCCCAGGCCTTTGTAGCGTTGTATGGTGACCTTGGTGCGCTTCTCGGCCTGCATGGCCTGCACGGTTTCCTGCAAGCCCTTTTCCGTCCACAGGTACCGCTCCTCTTTGCCCTGCTTTGCCCGGAAGAGCGGCGGGAGCGCAACATAGAGGTAACCCTGCTCCACCAGAGGGTACAGGTGTCGATAGAAGAACGTCAACAGCAATGTCCGGATATGCGCGCCGTCCACGTCGGCGTCGGTCATGAGCATGATCTTGTGGTAGCGCAGCCCGTTCAGGTCAAAGTCTTCCTCTGAGGTTGCGAGCCCGGTGCCGAGTGCGGTGATGATGTTCTTGATTTCCTCGTTTTCCAGGACCCGCTCGATCCGGGCTTTCTCAACGTTCAGAATTTTTCCCCGCAGGGGCAGGATGGCCTGAAAATGCCGATCGCGGGCCTGCTTGGCTGATCCGCCAGCCGAGTCTCCCTCTACAAGATAAAGTTCACATTCCTCCGGCTTTCGCGAGGCGCAGTCAGCCAGTTTACCAGGCAAGCCGCCGCTTCCGAAGGCGGTCTTGCGCCGCACAAGGTCGCGGGCGCGCCGCGCGGCGTCGCGGGCCACCGCCGCCTGCAAAATCTTGTCCAGAATGGTCTTGGCCTCGCGGGGGTGATCTTCCAGCCAGATCTTGAGTTTTTCGCCGACGACGCGTTCGACAATCCCCTGCACGTCGGAGTTGCCCAGTTTCGTTTTTGTCTGGCCCTCGAACTGCGGCTCCGCTACCATCACCGAGATCACCGCCGTCAGGCCTTCGCGAAAATCTTCGCCCGACAGATTGCCCTTGAAATTCTTCAGCAGATTATTGCGCTCCGCGTATGTCTTCAGTGTCCGTGTGAGGGCGCCCCGGAACCCGGAGATATGCGTGCCGCCTTCGTGCGTATTGATGTTGTTGACAAACGAGAGCACGTTGGACGTAAACCCCGTGTTATACCGCATGGCCACTTCCACGGGGACTGCGGCTTCGTTGTGGGCAATGTAGATGACCTCTTGTAGGATGGGCGTGCGCGCCTCGTCCAGATAGGTGATAAATTCGCGGATGCCGCCTTCGTAGTGGTACTCTTCCCGTTCGATTTCCGCATCACGGTGGTCTTCGAGGCTAATGAAGACGCGGCGATTCAGGTAGGCGAGTTCGCGCAACCGTTCAGCGAGCGTGTCGAACCGAAATTCGTCGGTCGAAAAGATTTCGGTGTCGGGCCAGAATCGGATATCTGTCCCCGAGTCCTCGTCGGGTGCGAGTGCAGCGCCACGTGTCACCGCGTTCATCGGCTTGCCGCAGGCGTACGCCTGCGTCCACACATGGCCATCACGCCGAACCGTCGCGTTCAGTTTTCGTGAGAGCGCATTCACGCAAGAGACGCCCACTCCGTGCAGGCCGCCGGACACCTTATAGGAGTCCTTGTCAAACTTGCCACCGGCGTGCAGCGTCGTCATGACGACTTCGAGCGCGGGGCGTTTTTCCTCCGGATGATCATCGACCGGTACGCCGCGACCGTTGTCGGTAACCTGCACGGAGCCGTCCTTGTGGAGGATTACGTCTACGCGATCACAATGGCCCGCGAGAGCTTCATCGATAGAGTTGTCTACAACCTCGTAGACGAGATGATGGAGGCCTCGCATGCCGACGTCGCCGATATACATGGCGGGGCGTGCGCGCACGGCTTCCAGGCCTTCCAATACCTGAATATTGGATGCGTCGTATTCCTGAGGCTGCTCATTCATGGGGATTAGCAAATAGAGATGCCCGGTTATTATGCGCTACCGCCGGTCGAGTGGCAACAGGCGCAGATTGCGTGGGCCCGTATATGCGGCACGGGGCCGAATAAGGCGGTTGTTGTCCCACTGCTCCAACAGATGTGCAGCCCAGCCCGTAATCCGGCTCATAACAAATAGTGACGTATACAGGTCAACATCAATGCCTAGCAGATAGTAGACGGGAGCACTGTAGAAGTCTACATTAGGGTTAATGTTCTTTTCGGCGGCCATTACTCTTGCCATGGCATCGCAGGTTTCCAGCCACAGCCTGGAATTACGCTCTTCGCTCAGATCCTCCAGCATCCCGCGCAGCACCGCTGCCCGCGGGTCCATGGTCCGGTACACGCGGTGACCGAAGCCCATCACGCGCTTCTTTCTGGCCAGTCGCGCACGGATATAGGCTTCGGGGTCCTCGCCCGATGCTTCGAGATCGAGCAACATCTGCATGACCTTAACATTGGCTCCACCATGAAGCGGCCCTTTCAGTCCGCCGATTGCTCCGGTGATTGCGGAATACATATCGGCAAGCGTCGCGCCGATGACGCGCCCGGTAAACGTGGAAGCATTCAGGCCGTGTTCGGCGTGCAATACGAGCGCGGTGTCGAAGGTTTTCTTTGCGGACGGTCCGGGATCTTCGCCGCGCAGCATATACAGAAAGTTCTCTGCCGTGGAGCCTTCGCGCCGTGGCGCGATGGGCTGCAATCCCTTGCGAATACGGTCAAACGCGGCGATGATGGTCGGGATGCGGGCTGTCAGCCGCATCGCCTTGCGGTAATTGGCCTCCCGGCTCATATCGTCAGCCTCGCCGTCAAAGTGAGCCAGTGCGGACACGCAAGTGCGGAGCACAGCCATCGGGTTGGCGTCTTCGGGAGTAATTCGCAGCACGTCCAGCACCATGGGGGGCAACGTACGCTCGGCGCACAGGAAGTCTTGCAACTCGCGCAGTTCTTTCCGGCGCGGAAGGCTTCCAATCCAGAGCAGATGCGCCACTTCTTCGAACGAGGCCTTGCCTGCGAGTTCTTCTATCCCGTAGCCTCGATAGACCAGCTCGCCCTGTGCGCCATCTATAAAGGAAATAGCGGATTCGAGTGCTACGATTCCTTCCAGTCCCATTGCGCGGACGGATGTCTGGCCAGTATTTCCAGGCGTCCTCGCCAAGGGAGTCGTTTCTTGTCAAACAGGGAGTATTGCTAGCACCTGAAGTATACGCGTATGGCCGGGCAATGTGCCCATTGGAAACACACACGTTCCCGCTACGTTAACACTGTGCTTGACCATGCTGCATCACGATCATTTGCGCACGGTCAGGCGCTATGCGCTTTCTGCAAACGCTTGAAGATGAACAGCTCCCACCGTGGCTTACCCCCATACGACGATTCGGAAGAACGGAATCGCTTTTGCAGTCGCGCACGCAATCTCATTATAGGACTTTTGCATACCCCTAAAGCCGGGACTATTGGTCGACGCGCCAGTAGATTGACTCCGGCAGCTACGGTCCTCTCCATTTTTCACGCATGTTGCGCTCTCCTGCCGGAGTGCCTGGTTATTGACAGCGTACGTACTGCGCACCACCGAGTCCCCGAGCGGCCTCGTCGATGGGAGCCGCGGTCCGCCCGCCTACTATCTGCTATTGCCGGCATGTCCCATACACGGTCGCCCGTATTTGAATATTTTGACGGGAACGGGAATTCCCACAAGGTGTGCGGATCTCCGTCGGGAGAGCGCGCGAATCAGTCTCGCGCATGGCTAAGGAAATCATCATTAGCGCAGAAAGAAAGCAAACCCGTATTGCCATTGTTGAGAATGGTGAACTTGCGGAGTTGCACATTGAAGATCCCGAAAACGCCCGCACCCTGGGCGACATCTACCTTGGTAGCATTCGGCGCTTGATGCCGAGCATTCGCGCCGCGTTTGTAGACATCGGGCAGAAGCAGGACGCGTTTCTGCATTTTTCGGACCTTGCTGAAAATCTCGAGCTGCAACTGCAGTTCGTGGAGCAGGAGAAGCCGCACGTCCAAACGTTCTATCGGAACCATTCGGGGCCTTTGGAGGCTGTGGTGCCTGCAGGCAAGGGGCGTAAGCGGGGGTCCATGGACCTGCTCCGACGCGACCAGCGCGTATTGGTGCAGATCGTCAAGGAGCCCATATCGCACAAGGGCAGCCGCGTATCTACCGGGATATCTCTGGCCGGGCGCTTCCTCATCCTTGTTCCGCTTGCCGACTACACGGCGGTATCCAAGAAGATTGCGTCCAACCAGGAGCGCCGCCGCCTGAAGGAGTTGGCGAAGATGCTGGTGCCCGAGGGATTCGGCGTGATCGTCCGTACGGTTGCCGAGGGCAAGGATGCGAAGTCGCTGCACACGGACATGCGCTTGTTGCGAGAGCGGTGGGCCCGGATTGAGGAGAAGTTGGCGCTTCGCCGTGACGGACCTGCCAAGGTCCATCAGGACGTGAACATGGCCTCGTCGATCATCCGGGATCTCTTCTCCGATGACTACGATCGCATCCTCGTCAACGAGCGCCGGATGCATCGCAAGATCAAGAATTATGTCCAGGCGGTGGCTCCCCAGATGACGCCGGCGGTCCAGCTGCACAAGGAAAAGACGCCGATATTCGAGCATACAGGAATTGCCGAAGCGATCGACGAAGTCTTCGATAGTCGTGTCAGCCTGCCTTCAGGTGGTTATCTGATCATCGAGCGCACCGAGGCCATGCACGTCATTGATGTGAATTCGGGGAGTAGTGGGCGGGGCATGAAGCAGGAGGCCAGTTCGTTACATGTGAATCTGGAAGCGGCGCGCGTGTTGGCGCGTCAGGTGCGTCTGCGCGATCTGGGCGGCATCATCGTGGTCGACTTCATTGACATGCGCAACGAGCAGGGTCGCACCCAGGTCTTTGCGGAGCTTGAGACCCAGTTCCGTGAGGATCGAGCGGTAACCACGGTGCTTCCGATGAGCGATTTTGGACTCATCGAGATCACCCGACAACGGCTGCGGCCCAGCATTACGGCCACGTTTGGAGACGAGAATGGTGGGAATGCTTCCGGGCGCAGGAATCGGCCGGGACGGCGGAAGGTGGCTTCCGACACGCCGGCGGAGTTGGTCGCTTCCGTGGAGGAGTGGCTCAATGCGTACACGCAGGTCGAGGGGCATTCCGACGGCATTCTCCTGGTGGTGCACCCGTTTACGGCGACCTACTTGGACCGGGGGTTGCTGAGTATCCGTCGGCGTTGGCAGCGCCGCTACAAGGTTAAGGTCCGCCTGGATGCTAACGACCGTATGCGCCCGATGGAATTCCGGTGCCTGGACCAGGATACGGGCAAGGATATCACGCGGCACACTCGGAGTCGCGGACGGCCTCCGCACAAGTCGCAGCCCCGTCCCAAGTCGCCGCAGAGCGCGCAAACGTCGCAGTCCCGTCCCAAGTCGCCGCAGAGCGCGCAAACGTCGCAGTCCCGTCCCAAGTCGCCGCAGAGTGCGCAAACGTCGCAGTCCCGTCCGAAGTCGCCGCAGAGCGCGCAAACGTCGCAGTCCCGTCCCAAGTCGCCGCAAAGCGCGCAAACGTCGCAGTCCCGTCCCAAGTCGCCGCAGAGCGCGCAAACGTCGCAGTCCCGTCCCAAGTCGCCGCAGAGCGCGCAAACGTCGCAGTCCCGTCCCAAGTCGCCGCAAAGCGCGCAAACGTCGCAGTCCCGTCCGAAGTCGCCGCAGAGCGCACAAACGTCGCAGTCCCGTCCGAAGTCGCCGCAGAGCGCGCAAACGTCGCAGTCCCGTCCGAAGTCGCCGCAGAGCGCGCAAACGTCGCAGTCCCGTCCCAAGTCGCCGCAGAGTGCGCAAACGTCGAAATCCCGTCCCAAGTCGCCGCAGAGTGCGCAAACGTCGAAGCCCAAGGTACAGGCCAAGCCTGTGGACGCGGCGTCGAAGCAGGGCCAGCGGCGCTCACGCCCGAAGCCGCCTGCGCGGCCCCGTGGTTCTAAGCCCGACGAGAAGACATCAAGCAACGGGCGGCAGGGCCCCAGGAATCGTCCGTCAGAAGACAGGCGGCGCCAACGGCCCGGGAAGCAGCAGAAGCAGGAGTCCAGGAGCGATGCGCCAACACCACCCAGGAGCGATGCGGCCCCCGTCCGTGTAGAGGATCCCTGAAGCGGGACCCAATCCCGTAGGCATGTGTAGCATCCGCTCCGCATCCCAGCCGCGCCCACGTCCCGATGCTCCGTGCCCTATCCGTCGGATTGAGCCTGTTGAGTGTAGCATTCGTGGCGCAGGCTGCCGGCGCGCAGCAACCCTTGCTCAGAAGTCACATCCGGACGTTGCAGTCCGTGTCGGCAGGGGTTTTCCTGATGGACTTCCGGTATGCCGGTGAAGTGGATGCTCCTGTCCGATTTGATTATTCCCGACCGGCGTACGGGTTGCTCTACATGCGTCCGAGCATGCTGGCTACCGCCGCATTCGGCACGCAAGTCCGAGATCAGCAGGAAGGGGACTTGCGCATGTTCGACGTGTCGCTAACCACATGGCGTGCGCTTCTGGCAGCGGGTTTGGGAGGAGGGACGACGCGGCTGCACATGCCCGTTGTACTGGCGGCCAGCCACCGGCGTGTCTTGCTGACGCAACCCCGTGACGAGGAATTTAACGCCACGACACTCGGCATTGGCGTAGGGGCTGCTGTCGAGCGGGCGTTCGGAGACCGCGTCTTTTTCGCGGCGCGCGTGCATCCGTTGATCGAATTCGCTTCCACGACACTGACGGACGGATACGGCTTGAGCTACCAGATCGACGGTCTGGCAGAATGCCACATCACGGGTGTGTTGGGCGAATACGGTCTCAGTATCGGTTATCTTGCCCGGTACAAGGCCTGGAATATCAATGCTTCCGGGATTTTCGAGGATGCGGTGGACGAAATCTACGATTATACGGGATTCCAGCAGGTACTCACCCTGGGCGTCAATTTCTGACCTTACTGTTACTGCAGTTATGAAGACAGAGCACATCGTTGCTGAATTGGAGGAGGCTGTGCAGCGGCTTGGCTATGAGGTGCGCCACGAGCAGGGCAGGTTTCAGGGAGGCCGGTGTACGGTGAATGGCGAAGCGCTGATTGTGCTCAACCGGCGTCATCCGCCCGAGGCGCAGCTCGCCGTACTTGCCGAAAGCCTCAGGGATCTGCCGATAGGAAACATATTCCTGCGGCCCGCGGTCCGGGAGGCGGTGGAAGCCTTGTGGAGCAGTGGCCGAGACGACGACGCCTCCCATGCCGGATGAAGTCTCTTCCATGCGGATCACACTTCTGGGCACCGGCACCTCTACGGGCATTCCTGTAATCGGCTGCCTGTGTCGGGTGTGCACATCAGAGGATCAGCGTGACCGACGCTCCCGGTGCGCCTGCTACGTACAGGTAGGCGAGTTGGGCCTGGTGATTGATACGGGTCCGGATTTTCGGCAGCAGATGCTGCGGGAGCGCATCGGGAGGATCGACGCGGTCTTGTATACGCACCACCACTATGACCACATAAGCGGCATCGATGACTTGAGGCCGTACTTCTTCGAAAATCGCACTGCCATGCCGTGCTATGCGCTGCCGGCGACAGCGCGCGTGCTCCGGAGAATGTTTGCGTATATTTTTGATCCGGACGGGACGTATGTGGCGGTGCCGCCTCTGAATCTTCGTGAAGTGAGCGGTGCGTTTACTGTGGAAAGCCGTTACAAGACGGGTCGCCCGATAACCGTGGTTCCTCTACAATTGGTGCACGGCAACATGTCCGTGGTCGGCTACCGCATAGGCGGTTTCGCCTATGTTACCGATACGAGTTTCATTCCGGAGGAGACGTTTGCTCAACTCAAAGGAGTAGACATTCTCGTCCTCGACGCCTTGCGCCACGAGCCTCACCCGACGCATTTTAACATTGAGCAGGCGGTATCCGCCGCGCGCCGAATTGGGGCGCGACGCACCTATCTGCTGCACATCACGCACTCCATTCTGCATGCAGAAGAAGACGCCCGGCTCCCCGAGGGAATTGCTCTTGGCTATGACGGGCTATCGTTTGATGCACCGTACTCTCCGTAACGAGACTTAATCTCAATCCTACTCCGACATCGTGACTATCCTGATCCTTAACGGTCCCAACCTGAATATGCTCGGCCAGCGGCAACCGGAGATTTACGGCAGTGGCACCCTGTCGGATCTTGAGGCCGAGCTTCGGGATGAGTTTCCGGGTATGACACTTGAATTCTTCCAGAGCAACCACGAGGGTGCGCTCGTTGACCGTCTCCAGGACGCGCACCGGCGTGGTTTGGATGGTGTTGTGTTCAATCCGGGCGCATTCACCCACACCTCGGTATCGCTGCGTGACGCGATTGCATCGATTGCTCCTCCTGTGATCGAGGTGCACATTTCCAACATTCAGGCGAGGGAGTCTTTTCGACACCATTCGCATGTGTCTCCGGTCAGCATAGGGCAGATCTGTGGCCTTGGGAGATTGGGATATGCGTTGGCGTTGCGGTATTTCCATGCTCGCAGCTCCTGACGGGGGCGTTCCCCGGCTCCTATTGCACGATGTTGGGAGCGCAGCACTGACGCCAGGCCACAGACTTCCTGACGCAATCGTCTCGCCTGCAGTGATCCGAGCGGCATGAATTGGTGCGATTGTCTCGGATTATGTGCGTGATCGACACGTTTGGCCATATTCCTCCGAAAATATAGGCCATCGGTCACCAACGTAGCCTCGCCGTGGTGGATTTCAGTCACAACAGTGCGCACACACCTATCCCTTGGCTCCTGGTCGATAGGATACCGGGTACACGCAACCATAGCAAAAAACGGCCGCGTTCAGTGCAACAGGCGTAACAGTTGATCTACTGTGAGCGCAAGCACCCCGAACATCAGGTGGCACGTCACCTTCTTGTGGCCACGCACACGTACATGACGGCCGCCGAACTCATCCTTGAGCCGCCCAAAGGCCCGCTCAACCGTCGAACGCTCCTTGTACCGTACTCGCTCAGGCGGGACAAATCCGGCTGCACGCTGTGCCTTTTTCTCACGGTTGCGCTCCGCTTTCCCATTGCGTCGCGGATTCGTGTCAATGATGGGCACATGGTCCAGGCTTTTGCTGTGCGCGCGGATCTGCTCCGCGTCATATGCGCTATCCATCAAGTCGTAGAGGTTTCGCACCCGCTGCGCGGTCATCGTCATGAGTGGAATCGCCGCCTGGCTGTCGTGCAGGGACGCAGACGACACGATGCAACTGATTGGAATACCTCCGCCCATTACATCCATGTGTAGCTTGTACCCAACCCATGATTGCTTGTACCCCTTCGCATTGCGCTTAACACCCACCGTACACGGCTTTGGCAACTCCTCCAGCATCTCCTCTAGGTGCATCGTACGCTGACGTTCCAGTCGACTTGGTTGCTTGGGACGCTCTTCCCCCTTGCGAGGACGCCCCCGTTTGCGCTTCGGACGCTCCGGCTTCTTTTCCTTTGGCGCAGGCTTCTCTCGTGCCTCTATTGCCGTTGCATCACGCGAAATATGCCCTACCAACTGCTCCGCGTACCCCTCTTCTATCAACGCCTCGTGCAGGCGAGCCGGCAGATCGGTCTCCGCAAATTCCCTGAACGCACGCGAAAACGTCGCCTCGCTCGGCACATCGCGCAACCATTCCCACCCACACAGACGCCGAAGCGTCGGATCCGAACGTACCCGTTCCACCAACGCCGTTGTCGTCGAAATATCGAACACCATCTTGGCCAGAAACGCCCGCGCAAGCGTGGCGCGATGCTTCAGCGGACGCCCCGGCATGCGATCCGGAACGCTGGGTAGAAGGCGCTCGACAGACACCATCTCCAGGGCCAACAACAGCTTCTTGTAGCGCTCCGTCACAGGGCCAAGCACCTCGTCCGTCCGAGAAATAGCTCCTGTTGGCAACTGATTCAGAAACCGCGCTCTTATTTCTAAGGGACAATAGGCGCCTCCGTTTTCTTCGCGTGTGTAGTAACCCGGAAATACCAAAATCGGAGGTACCAATCCCTTGTCTTTTATTCTTATGGTATAGAATTCTTACATCTTGCAGGTGCTGTACAAAGCCTGCTCAAGCTCGCAATCCACAACTGTTCTAACCCAAGCGAGCGCCAGTTCACCCAAGGTCTTCCTCACAAGCAGAAAAAAACCTTCAATTCAAGGGTTATGCAAGAGGCTCGAATGAGTCTCTTGCATAACCCCTTCGATCAATACTTCCTGGTCACAATTATGTCACATCAATAATGCATTAAAGCACAGAATAGTTACAAATAATGTAATAAATTGAGGTGCGCTGGGTGTGTGGAATCGGAACGGCCTGCCCTGTCTTGGACCGTCGGAGCCAGCATTCCAGTTCCTCTCGTAATCCGCAACTGTTCTACCCCAGGCGGGTGCCAGTTCACCCTAGGTCTTCCTCACAAGTAAAAAACTCCTCCAATTCAGGAGTTTTGCAAGAGGCTCGGGAGGTCATCATCAAAAGCAACATTAGCCGGCTTGCCTCGCGTTTCTTACTAAAGAAGCTCTGATTCTCAAGCCTGCTTGTACCTACTTCAGCCACCCAAATGTCATTGATCGGAGCATTCTAAACGTGATGACACGTCTTGGTCAATGCCAACGGTGCGCTGTTGTAAAGTTTGGACTTGGCTTTATCACAAACCGCCCTGGAGGGGTATGACACCATGAAAACAATGAAGGTCAATAAGACTGGCGCGTTCGGGCGCGCTGTTGCAGGCACCTGCCTGATCGCAATGCTCTCCCTTGCTGCTCTAGCAACCAGTGGAATGTTCTTGCCACCTTCTGCGACAGAGCAAGCTGCTATGGTTCCGAATTGCAATAACCATAAGTGCACCCCGTTCCAGTCCACCTCAGACCCAAACAAGATTATTGGAAAGTGTGTGGAAACCCCAGATCTCCGCTTCAATTGTGAAACGCTAAGCGAAACCAAGTGCAAGGGCGGCCCATGCTGAAAACACCAACTCCAGGTATATGCCTGCTGCTGCTTGCATTAGCGTCATCTATTCAACTCAGTGCGCAAGACCGTGGACGCATCATAGACCGTAACGGTGTTTCTGTGTCTCCCGGGACGCGTCATCCGACGCCGGAGAACATTCCGGAAGCATGCCCTCCTGATCTGGCGTTACGTGAGAGCAGGAATGCCTCTGAGCGTGTGTTCCTGGGAGGCATCGATGCGGACTCTGTTGTCCTCGGCGTACTTGAGGGAAAGCATCATGAGATGTTCGGCTACATCGCCGATGTAGCTACGGACGGCTTAGAGACTCTGTATGTCCTGGACTCGGAGTACAACGAAGTCCGGGTGTTTGACTATAGTGGCAATTTTCTGGGCTCTTTTGGAAGTCCGGGGAGGGGGCCAGGCGAGTTCCGTTCTCCCCAAGAGATCGCCGTCTCGGGGCGGACCGTTTTTGTTGTTGAATACCTGCAGGTCCATGTTTTTGAGCGTCAGGAGTCTGGCTTCTTGCTGACGGACTCTTTCAAGAAGGATTTCATGGGTTTCCGCGGCAATTGTGCCATGAATGGCCACTTGTATACGGTTGGCTACAGTCCGGAGGAGGAGCATGTTGTCCACAAACTGACAGTTGATGGGATCAGCGAGGCATCTTTTGCTGAGCCCTACTCGTCTGCCAACACAGCAGTTCAGACTGTAATATCGTCGGACGGTTTGTTGGCATGCAGCGAAAAGCACAGGATAGTTGGTGTGATCATGGACAATGTTCCGACTCTTACTGCCTACACAGAAGATGGAGTCGTAGCATGGCGGACACGGCTAACTGACTTTAGGCCAAGAGTCATGGAGGAGCTTATAGATGAGGGACGAGCTGCGATTCTCCAAGGAAGGGAAGGCTATCTGCATACGCTGTTTTCGGACGGCGCTGATCATTTTTACCTGGGCTACTACACTGCGGGCTACGACGAGGATGATTATGCAAATCACATATTCAGGATAGATGTTCGAACGGGGAAAGGCGAACATCTCGGTACAGGCAACGTGGCTGCGGTGAACGGTGGATCTATCTTTGTGGCCAGCCACCACCCTTACCCACGCATTATCATATACAAACGTAAAGACGCAGATTAGTGGCTCAGTCACACATATCACCAGAGCGGTCACTAGTCCCCCCTTGGTGGGTTTGGATTGGACTTGGGACCATCAGCTTCTTTCTTTTTCTGGGGTTGGGCATCTTTGGAATTGTGCCTGTCCCTGTAGGCTTGGACTTGGATATCGCATGGTCACACGAAACCCGCACAACCCAATACATTCCAACCTATGTGCCTAATAACGGTAAGGAACTGGTGTTCGTGTACATAGGATCCTCAACATGCGGCTTCTCCAACGACGAATCGTTGCCCGCTCTAATTGAGCGTGTGAAGGTGGAGTTGCATCGAAAAGCCCAGGCTCATGGATTGGATTTTTCAGCGGTTGGAGTAGCGATTGACTGGCACGTTCCTCATGGCATCAAGCACTTGGAAAAATTCGGCTTGTTTAACGAGATAATGACGGGCGAGAATTGGCAGGGGACGGGAGCGCGACAACACTTCGGGGGGTCGCTCTCAGGTGAGTCATCCACGCCACAAGTGCTGGCTTATGTAAGAAGTATTCAGGGGGGTGGGGTAGAGCGTAGTGATCAGTACTACCACGAATCTGACAAACACCTGCTTGCCCGCAAAATAGGATTGGATGGCATAAGCCAGTGGGCTGAACTCGGGTTACCCATGCCCACAGATATCCTCAGCCTTGATTCGTAATACGTGAGCAAATGCTCGATAACAACTTGTCTGCTCCCCAATGCACCCTGATGCTCTCCCGGAAGTCGATAGATTCAAGAATCAACCTCCGAGGTGTGTTCGAGGCGAGCGAACAGACCCCGGCCTGCACATGGCGCTCACAGATCCTGTCCGTCTTGGCGGGGGGCCCAATTCAGTATTTACTCAACGATTTCTTGGCTTGGGCGACGACTTCACTCACGGTCAAGTCTGTGAAGCCGGTGGCCTTCAAACCCCGGATGTAATCTGGGTCGATATCATGCTTCGCCAGAGCGACAAGGCCATTAACGGTCAAGTCCGCGAGTCCGACGTCTTGCATTTCCCGGATATAAATCGGGCCGATCTCATAGTTGGCCAGAGCGACAAGTTCATCCGAACTCAGGTCTTCAAATCCGGCGGCGTGTATGGCCCGAATATATTCCGGGTCAATCTCAAACCTGGCAAGTAAGACGAGTTCATCTGAACTCAGGTCTTGAAATCCGGCGGCATGCATGGCCTGAATGTATTCCGGGTCAACCTCAATTCTGGCAAGTAAGACGAGTTCATCCAGACTCAGGTCTTGAAATCCGGCGGCATGCATGGCCCGAATATATTCCGGGTCAATCTCAAATCTGCCTAGTAAGACAAGTTCATCCAGATTCAGGTTTTCAAATCCGGCGGCATGCATGGCCTGAATATATTCCGGGTCAATCTCAAATCTGGCTAGTAAGACAAGTTCATCCAGATTCAGGTTTTCAAGTCCGGCGGCATGCA
Source organism: Rhodothermales bacterium (assembly GCA_963665975.1). Taxonomy (GTDB): domain Bacteria; phylum Bacteroidota; class Rhodothermia; order Rhodothermales; family Bin80. The sequence goes on along the minus strand of OY762508.1, from coordinate 1,889,346 downwards.
TGGCTTGAATATAATCCGGGTCGATCTCAAGCCTGGCCAGTGAGACGAATTCAATCGGACTCAGGTTTTCAAATCCGGCGGCTTGCATGGCCCGGACATAATCAGGATCGATCTCATACCTGGCCAGCGAGACGAGTTCAATCGGACTCAGGTTTTCAAATCCGGCGGCTTGCATGGCCTGGACATAATCCGGGTCGATCTCAAACCTGGCCAGTGAGACGAGTTCAATCGGACTCAGGTTTTCAAATCCGGCGGCCAGCATGGCCTGGATATACTCAGGGTCGATCTCGTACCTGGCCAATGCGACGAGATCATCGGGACTCAGGTCTTCATCAAATCCGGCGGCATGCATGGCCTGGACATAATCAGGGTCGATCTCATATCTGGCCAGTGCGACGATATCATTCGGACTCAGGTCTTCAAGTCCGGCGGCCAGCATGGCCCGAAGATAATCCGGGTCGATCTCAAACCTGGCCAGCGAGACGAGTTCATTCGGGCTCAGGTCGTCAAATCCGGCGGCCAGCATGGCCCGGACATATTCTGGATCTATGTCATTCTGGGCCAGTGCGGCAAGGCCAATCACGCTAATGTTTGCGAATCCGGCAGCCTGGATATCCCGGATATATTCTGGATCTATGTCATTCTGGGCCAGAATGACTAGTTCATGCGTACCCTTGCCAGGCCATTCAGCGGCATTTAAAAACTCGGGGAGATCATCTGGATTGACGTTATTCAAGGCCAGTGTCACGATTTCGGATTTGGTCAAGTCCGCGAAGCCCGCGGCCTGCACATCCCGGATATAGTCCGGATCGATCTCGAACTTGGCCAGACCTAAAAGTTCATACGCACCCAAGTCTCCAAAGCCGGCGGCCTGTACATCTCGGATATATTTTGTGTCAATCTCGTGCTTGGCCATGTCTGCGAGTTGGTGTGCCTCCAAGTCTTCAAAGCCAGCGGCCCGCAACTCCCGGATGTAGTTCGGGTCGACGTCATAGCTGGCCATGGCGGCGAGTTCGTTGATGGTCAACTCAGTGAAGCCTGCAGCCTGCACACCTCGGATGTAGTTTGGGTCGATGTCATTCTTGGCCAGTTTGATGAGTTTGTTTATGGTCAAGTCTGTGAAGCCCGCGGCCTGCACGCCCCGGATAAAGCTTGGATCGACATCATACGTGGCAAGTGCGATGAACTCGTTCGCAACCACGTTTGTGAAACCTAGCAGCATCTCGATTTCATGGATAAACGTGCTGTCGATGCCATACTCGCTGCGCAACATGTTGAGCTGCTCAGCGGTAAGGGTATCCATGGATGTTGCGTGCCAATTCGGGTCGACATTCGGGATGTAATCGTCGTTGGCATCGTAGTTGTCGTCGATAGCGACACCTGAATTGAGGTCGATTTTCGGGTCGATGTTGAAGCCGAAGTCGGGATCACTCTTGATGTCATCGGAGACAGAAAAGCGCGCATCGGAGAGCGTTAGTCCGGTGTCAGCAGCAACCTCTTCAGCCACCGCGACGGTATCACGCTGGGCTTGGGCGGGATTCAACACGGCCAGCGGCAGTGCTATGCACGCCACCAAAACGACAGCCATGGCGGTTCCTGCCCGGCTCAGGCTCCGATTGCACACGGATGGATCGAGAATAGCCACCAGGCGGTTTTCCAACTGGGAATGCCGCGCCATGGCCAGCGCCGCCACCGCCGACCATTTTCGCGTGTGCAGCAAGCGGGCGGTCTGTAGCAGAATCTCGGCGTAGGTGGAAGCCTGCATACCGGCCAATAGCACCATGTCGTCGGTAGCACGCTCTCGTTCGATGCGCAACTGGCGAGCGGCTACCCACACCAGCGGGTTGAACCAGTGAAAGGCACAGGTGACTTGCGTCAAGAGTTGCATCAGGCAATCGCGACGTCTGACGTGCGCCAGTTCATGAAGCAGCACCGTCCGGCGATGCCTGTCGTCCCACATCTTCGCCATCTCCGGCAAGATGATGGTAGGTCGCCACACGCCGACGCTCAATGGAACAGCCGTCCACGCGCTCCAACGCAGCCGCACCAGCTGCCTGATACCCAGCCGGTTTGCCATCTTCCCAGCCAGTTGGTGCCAATCATCGTCGCGCACCATCGTGCCTCGGCTGACGAGCAGGTACACGCCAGCGTGCGCAATAGCCATACGAATCAATCCGAAGAGCAGACCGGCGAGCCACACGATAAACACCCAAGTCGACCAGTGAAAATCCAGGCCTGCAAGAATGCCCGGAGAGGTTACTCCCACTGCAGGGATCTCAGCCCGGTCTACCTTCGGCGTCGCCACAACGACGGGAGCAGGTGCTTCGTCGATGATGGGGGGTGGTGAGGATGTAATGGCTGACGCAGGCACCGGGACCTCCGATAGCGACAGAGGGGCCGGAGCCACTTGCGGAGCCTCTCGGTGGGCTTCCTGAAGCAGATCAGCTGCTTGCGGCAGAAGGCCCGTCTGCCACTGCGGCAACAACGCAGAAAGCACGGGCAGCACGAGTAGGCTTAAGAGCCCAGCGCACCACACGAGATGGCGAACTGCCGCCGAACTGCGCTGCAGGGCGTAGACTAAAAGTCCGGCAGCAGTCAACAACAGCGTGCCTTTGACAAGCAGCGTCAGCATGAACACCAACCAGGGGCTCATGTTGGCAGGGAGATGAGAGAATTCGAACAAGGTATCCATGCTTATCGCCCTTCTTGTTTGGCTTGTTCAATCAAGCCGGAGAGGTGGTCGAGGTCGCTTTCGGTGAGATCGGTTTTTCCAAGGTCGAGCAGCGTGGCCACAGCTTGTTCTGCCGAGCCGTTGAAGAACACTTGCACCAGGTAGTTCATGGCCGAACGTCCTGCTTCTTCCGGGGAAAGCGTCGGTGTGTAGATGTAACGACTTCCCTCCCGGCGGTGTCGGAGGTGGCCTTTTTCTTCCAGGATGCGTAGCATCGCTCGCACACCCGAGTAACTCGGCGGGTTGTCGATCCCCTCCATGACTTCGGCGGCGGTGGCCTGATTATGCTGGTAGACAAACGCCATTATCTGACGCTCACGGCGCCCCAGGTCCATCGGAGACTTTTTCTTTTTCATTGCGTCCACCCTAACTGGGAAAAAGCACAACAATGAGCTGCACAAATGCTAGCATACTAGCACTTACGGGCAATATATGAGGAGGTTTCCCCGCAGGCAAGACCAAATGCTGTTTTATTAGCATGTTTTTCAGACTGCCCTTTTCCGGGGAAGCTGGTCACTATTCTACTACTTGTTGGAATGACAGACCTGTCTCGGACCCTTGCACTATTGGGTCGATGCGTTCCTGAAAGTTCTTTAAGTCTTACAGGTTCGATGCCCTCTTTCACCATCGCAGAGGTGAACGATGCCTGCAACGCCATTCTCGATGCAAACACTCAAGGACGTACTTGACCTGTCGTTGGAAGCTGAGCTGAGGCGGACGAGCCATTGCACGCTGTGTGGCCGCCCTGTTAGCGACTACCTTCCTTGCTCGATGGATTCCGGCCTAACGTGGCCGCTGCAGGAGTCTAAAAGGATACCAGTCTGGAAGAAAGGCTTGTTGGCTATCTGGCTAGCCCTGCCCGTCAACCACAACGTATTGATCATGAATAATGTCGCCCGGGTCTTCCTTGATCTTTCTAGCCCCGCACAGCGCCGTGAAATCCTACGGGCCTGCTTCGCCGATAACGAACCCCTGCAAGCGGCCCCGGAACATTTCGGATACGCCTACGGCAGTGTTTGCAACCTCTGCTCCCAGTTCCGCGACATTCCGTACGACGAGGCAAGAAGAAAGACCCTGCAAAGGGCGCCTCTCCGACCCGCAGAAAGACGCCGGACGCATTGCGCCAATGTATACGGCGTATTATCGTACTGCGCCAGCAGAAAAGACCCGTCCTCAGTGGAGATTGCCGCGATGCTTCGCCAGGAAGGACAGCGCGTAAGGGACTCCACGTTTATGCGCACGCTGTGTTTGGCTGGCGTGGCCAATCCAACATTCCCGCGAGAGAGTCTCTTCGCCACCATCTGCATGTGTCTCCAGTCAGTATAAGATAGATCTGTGGCCTTGGGAGGATCGGATATGCGTTGGCGGTGCGGTATTTCCAGGCTCGCAGCTCCTGACGGGGACGTTCCCTGGCATCTGTGGAGCGGTGCCTAAGAGCGCAGCGCGGGTACCTGGTCACAGGCGCGCAGGCAGCAGAGCACTTGCTCTTCCTGGGCCTTAGATGCATGTGGTCTCTCCCTTAGACAACCCGGTAAGATCATCTTGAATCTTGGATTACGGTAGATACAATATGCAGGATCCTATTCGTTCTGGTGAGGGAAGCCCAAATCAGTCTTTACGCAACGAATCCTTGGCTTGGGCGATGACTTCACTCACGGTTAAGTCTGTGAATCCGGCGGCCTTCAACTCCTGGAGAAATTCTGAGTCAACCTCATACTTGGCCAAGGCGATGACTTCGCTCACGGTTAAGTCTGTGAATCCGGCGGTTCTTAACTCCTGGATATAATCTGGGTCAATCTCATACCTGGCCAAGGCGACGATTTCAAACATGCTCAAGTCTGCGAATCCGGCAGTTCTCAACTCCTGGATATAATCTGATTCAATCTCATACTTGGCCAAGGCGATGAGTTCAGGCATGCTCAAGTCTGCGAATCCGGCGGCTTTCAGTTCCTGGATATAATCTGAGTCAACCTCATACCTGGCCAGAGTGACGAGTTCATGCATGCTCAGGTCTGCGAATCCGACGGCCTTCAGTTCCTGGATATAATCCGGGTCAATATCATCCTCTGCCAGGGCGATGAGTTCATGTAAGCTCAGGTCTGCGAATCCGGCGGCCTTCAACTCCCGGAGATAATCTGAGTCAACCTCATACTTGGCCAGGGCGACGAGTTCATGTATGTTCAGGTCTGCGAATCCGGCGGCTTTCAGTTCCTGGATATACTCCGGGTCAATGTCATCCTCTGCCAGGGCGATGAGTTCATGTAAGCTCAGGTCTGCGAATCCGGCGGCCTTCAACTCCTGGAGATACTCTGAGTCAACCTCATACCTGGCCAGAGTGACGAGTTCATGCATGCTCAGGTCTGCGAATCCGGCGGCTTTCAGTTCCTGGATATAATCCGGGTCAATATCATCCTCTGCCAGGGCGATGAGTTCATGTAAGCTCAGGTCTGCGAATCCGGCGGCCTTCAACTCCCGGAGATACTCTGAGTCAACCTCATACTTGGCCAGGGCGACGAGTTCATGTATGTTCAGGTCTGCGAATCCGGCGGCTTTCAGTTCCTGGATATACTCCGGGTCAATGTCATCCTCTGCCAGGGCGATGAGTTCATGTAAGCTCAGGTCTGCGAATCCGGCGGCCTTCAACTCCTGGAGATACTCTGAGTCAACCTCATACCTGGCCAGGGTGACGAGTTCATGCATGCTCAGGTCTGCGAATCCGACGGCCTTCAGTTCCTGGATATACTCCGGGTCAATATCATCCTCTGCCAGGGCGATGAGTTCATGTAAGCTCAGGTCTGCGAATCCGGCGGCCTTCAACTCCCGGAGATAATCTGAGTCAACCTCATACTTGGCCAGGGCGACGAGTTCATGTATGTTCAGGTCTGCGAATCCGGCGGCTTTCAGTTCCTGGATATACTCCGGGTCAATGTCATCCTCTGCCAGGGCGATGAGTTCATGTAAGCTCAGGTCTGCGAATCCGGCGGCCTTCAACTCCTGGAGATACTCTGAGTCAACCTCATACTTAGCCAGGGCGACGAGTTCGTGCATGTTCAGGTCTGCGAATCCGGCGGCTTTCAATTCCTGGATGTACTCTGGGTCAATATCATCCTGTGCCAGGGCGACGAGTTCATGCATGCTCAGGTCTGCGAACCCTGCGGTCTTCAACTCCTGGAGATAATCTGAGTCAACCTCAAACTTGGCCAGGGCGATGAGTTCATGCATGCTCAAGTCTGCGAAGCCTGCACCTTTCAGTTCCTGGAGATAATCTGGGTCAACCTCAATCTGTGCCAGTGCGATGAGTTCATGCGTGTTCAGGTCTGCGAAGCCTGCGGCTTTCAGTTCCTGGAGATACTCTGGGTCAACCTCAATCTGTGCCAGTGCGACTAGTTCATGCCTGTTCAGGTCTGCGAAGCCTGCGGCTTTCAGTTCCTGGAGATAATCTGGGTTGGTCTCATACCTGGCCAGGGCGACGAGTTCATGTACGGTCAAGTCGGTGAAACCGGCGGCCTGCAAATCACGGATATATTCTGGATCAATGGCATTTTCGCCCAAAGCGATGAAATCGTCTAGGGTCAAGTCAGTGTAACCCAGCATCTTGATCTCATGGATAAACGTGCTGTCGATGCCATACCTGCTGCGCAACATGTTGAGCTGCTCAGTGGTAAGGGTATCCATGGATGTGGCGTGCCAATTCGGGTCGACATTCGGGATGTAATCGTCGTTGGCATCGGAGTTGTCGTCGATAGCGACGCCTGAATTGAGGTCGATTTTCGGGTCGATGTTGAAGCCGAAGTCGGGATCACTCTTGATGTCATCGGAGACAGAAAAGCGCGCATCGGAGAGCGTTAGTCCGGTGTCAGCAGCAACCTCTTCAGCCACCGCGACGGTATCACGCTGGGCTTGGGCGGGATTCAACACGGCCAGCGGCAGTGCTATGCACGCCACCAAAACGACAGCCATGGCGGTTCCTGCCCGGCTCAGGCTCCGATTGCACACGGATGGATCGAGAATAGCCACCAGGCGGTTTTCCAACTGGGAATGCCGCGCCATGGCCAGCGCCGCCACCGCCGACCATTTTCGCGTGTGCAGCAAGCGGGCGGTCTGTAGCAGAATCTCGGCGTAGGTGGAAGCCTGCATACCGGCCAATAGCACCATGTCGTCGGTAGCACGCTCTCGTTCGATGCGCAACTGGCGAGCGGCTACCCACACCAGCGGGTTGAACCAGTGAAAGGCACAGGTGACTTGCGTCAAGAGCTGAATCAAGCAATCGCGACGCCTGACGTGCGCCAGTTCATGAAGCAGCACCGTCCGGCGATGCCTGTCGTCCCACATCTTCGCCATCTCCGGCAAGATGATGGTAGGTCGCCACACGCCGACGCTCAACGGAACAGCCGTCCACGCGCTCCAACGCAGTCGCACCGATTGCCTGATACCCAGCCGGTGTGCCATCTTCTCGGCCAGTTGGTGCCAATCATCGTCGCGCACCATCGTGCCTCGGCTGACGAGCAGGTACACGCCAGCGTGCGCAATAGCCATACGAATCAATCCGAAGAGCAGACCGGCGAGCCACACGATAAACACCCAAGTCGACCAGTGAAAATCCAGGCCTGCAAGAATGCCCGGAGAGGTTACTCCCACTGCAGGGATCTCAGCCCGGTCTACCTTCGGCGTCGCCACAACGACGGGAGCAGGTGCTTCGTCGATGATGGGGGGTGGTGAGGATGTAATGGCTGACGCAGGCACCGGGACCTCCGATAGCGACAGAGAGGCCGGAGCCACTTGCGGAGCCTCTCGGTGGGCTTCCTGAAGCAGATCAGCTGCTTGCGGCAGAAGGCCCGTCTGCCACTGCGGCAACAACGCAGAAAGCACGGGCAGCACGAGTAGGCTTAAGAGCCCAGCGCACCACACGAGATGGCGAACTGCCGCCGAACTGCGCTGCAGGGCGTAGACTAAAAGTCCGGCAGCAGTCAACAACAGCGTGCCTTTGACAAGCAGCGTTAGCATGAACACCAACCAGGAGCTCATGTTGGCAGGGAGATGAGAGAGTTCAAACAAGGTATCCATGCTTATCGCCCTTCTTGTTTGGCTTGTTCAATCAAGCCGGAGAGGTGGTCGAGGTCGCTTTCGGTGAGATCGGTTTTTCCAAGGTCGAGCAGCGTGGCCACAGCTTGTTCTGCCGAGCCGTTGAAGAACACTTGCACCAGGTAGTTCATGGCTGAACGTCCTGCTTCTTCCGGGGAAAGTGTCGGTGTGTAGATGTAACGCGTTCCCTCCCGGCGGTGTCGGAGGTGGCCTTTTTCTTCCAGGATGCGTAGCATCGCTCGCACACCCGAGTAACTCGGCGGGTTGTCGATGCCCTCCATGACTTCGGCGGCGGTGGCCTGATTATGCTGGTAGACAAACGCCATTATCTGACGCTCACGGCGCCCCAGGTCCATCGGAGACTTTTTCTTTTTCATTGCGTCCACTCTAACTGGGAAAAAGCACAACAATGAGCTGCACAAATGCTAGCATACTAGCACTTACGGGCAATATATGAGGAGGTTTCCCCGCAGGCACGACCAAATGCTGTTTTATTAGCATTTTTTCAGACTGCCCTTTTCCAGGGGAAGCCGGCCACTATTCTATTACCTGTTGGAATGACAGACCTGTCTCGGACCCTTGCACTATTGGGTCGATGCGTTGCTGAAAGTTCTTTGAGTTTTACAGGTTTGGCGTCCTCTTTCACCATCGTAGAGGTGAACGATGCCTGCGAAGCCATTCTCGGTGCAAACACTCAAGGATGTAATCTGCCTGTCGTTGGAAGCTGAGCTGAGGCGGACGAGCCATTGCACGCTGTGTGGGCAAACCCCACACCGTGGAACGTTATTGCCATCCTCTACGGCAGAGCAAGCTGCTATGGTTCCGAACTGCAATAACGAAAGATGCACCCCGTTCCGGTCCACCTTAAACCCAAACAAGAACAGTAAGAAATGTGTGGAACCGCCAGACCCCCAATTCAATTGTAAGACGCCAGGCGATACCGACTGCGACGGCGACTCATGCTAAACACACCAACTCCAGGTACATGCCTGCTGCTGCTTGCATTAGCGTCGTCCATTCAACTCAGCGCGCAAGACCGTGGACGCATCACAGATCGTAACGGCGTTTCTGTGTCTCCCGGGACGCGTCATCCGACGCCGGAGAACATTCCGGAAGCATACCCTCCTGATCTGGCGTTACGTGAGAGCAGGAATGCCTCAGACCATGTGTTCCTGGAAGGCATCGATGCGGACTCTGTAGTCCTCGGCGTGCTCGAGGGAAAGCATCATGAGATGTTCGGCTACATCGCCGATGTAGCTACGGATGGCTTAGAGACTCTGTATGTCCTGGACTCGGAGTACAACGAAGTCCGGGTGTTTGACGTTGGTGGCAATTTTCTGGGCTCTTTTGGAGGCCCAGGGAGGGGGCCGGGCGAGTTCCGTTCACCCCGAGAGATCGCCGTCTCGGGGCGGACCGCTTTTGTCATTGATGGATGGTGGGTCCATGTTTTTGAGCGTCAAGAGTCTGGCTTCATGCTGAAGGACTCCTTCAAGAAGGAATTCATGGGTTTCCGCGGCAACTGTGCCATGAATGGCCACTTGTATACCGTTGGCTACAGTCTGGAGGAGGAGCACGTTATCCACAAACTGACAGCGGATGGGGTCCGCGAGACCTCTTTTGCTGAGCCCTACTCGTCTGCCAACACAAGCGTTCAGACCTTGATGTCCACAGACGGTTTTTTGGTATGCAGCGAACAGCATCGGATAGTTGGTGTGTTCATGGACAATATTCCGGCTCTTACTGCCTACACAGAACATGGAGTCGTTGCTTGGCGGACACGGCTGAAAAACTTTAGGCCCAGCTTCATGGAGGAGCTAATAGATGAGGGGCGAGCTGTGCTGCGCCAAGGGATCCGTTCGGGGGAAAGCGTTCTGCATACGCTGTTTTCGGACGGCGCTGATCATTTTTATCTGGGCTACTATACTGCGGGCTACGATGAGGATGATTATGCAAATCACATTTTCAGGATAGATGTTCGCACGGGGAAAGCCGAACATCTCGGTACGGGAAGACTGGCCGCGCTGAACGGTGGCTCTGTCTTCGTGACGAGCCACCACCCATACCCACGCGTCATCATATACAAACGTAAAGGCGCAGACTAGTGGCTCAGTCGCACGTCTCGCCAGAGCGGTCACTAGTCCCCCCTTGGTGCGTTTGCATTGGGCTTGGGACCATCAGCTTTTTGCTTTCTGTGTGGTAAGGCATCTCTGGGATTGTGCCTGAGTCAGGTCCCGAATATGCTGTAAATCCGCCCTACGGTGATTGGCTTCGAGCGGCTCGGACAGTGGGCATCGCCAATACTAAAAGGATTCTCCTTGGCGGCGTCAACGATTCCAGCGCATGACAATAGGGAGGCTGCGGCCGGGGCCAAAAGCCTTCCCCGTGACGCGGAGGCAGGGCGGCGCCTGCCTCCGCTTGTATTCGTTGCGGTCTACACGTTGCAGAATATCCATAACGAGCGAACGGGCCAGACCCGTGCTCTCAGCAATATCATCCAGATCTTCGCGCCGTTCGATGTAGCCGCGGAGAATGTCGTCCAGTACGGAGTATGGTGGAAGCGAATCCTGGTCCTTCTGGTTGGGCCTCAGTTCAGCGGAAGGCGGCTTGGTTATGGTCTCCCTGGGAATCAGTTCTTTTCCAGTGCGCAGGTTGATGTATTCGGCGAGCCGATACACCTCTGTCTTCAATACATCGCCAAGTACGCCAAGACCACCGTTCATGTCTCCGTATAGCGTCGCATAGCCCACGGCCAACTCACTCTTGTTTCCGGTCGAGAGCAAGAGATAATGGAACTTGTTAGACAGCGCCATCAGGAGGACGCCCCGCGTGCGCGCCTGTATGTTTTCCTCTGCGATGCCGGATTCGGTGCCCTCGAAAGGATCCGCCAGCACACGCTCGAAGGCGGCCACGGGCTCCTTGATTGGAATGGTGCGGAGGGTGATGCCAAGATTGTCGGCAAGCATTGCGGAGTCGCCGACGGAGCCGGCAGACGAGTAGATAGAAGGCATCGTAACGCCTATTACCCGCTCCGGGCCGAGGGCTTCCACAGCCAGCGCACACGTGACCGCGGAGTCAATGCCTCCGGAGAGGCCGACTAACGCCATTGTAAAGGCGCCCGTCTTATGGAAATAGTCCCGAATGCCGAGCACGAGTGCGCCGTGCAGGCTGCGCACGTCGTCGTCCTCTCCTTCGGTTTGCACTTCGTCCCCTGCCTCCGTGTCCCAGACCAGGAGGGCCTCTTCAAACTGCGGGGCGCGCAATAGTGCGTGGCCACCGGATGCGTAGACTCCGCTTGATCCATCGAAGATCAATTGCGTGTTCGCACCGACCTGGTTTACAAATATGTACGGAAGGCCATGCCTGCGGCAACAACTTCGGATCAGCGCCTCCCGCGCGGCTCGCTTTCCGACAGCAAAAGGGGAAGCGCAAACGTTGATCAGGCAGTCGGCACCCTGCTGCGCAAGAGCGCGGATTGGATCAACATGGTACAGAGGCTCTCCAGTGAACGGTTCTGCCCACAGGTCTTCACAAATGTGGAGGCCAAGCTTTCTGCCCCGCCAGGCGACCACATGCTGCCTTGTGGCTGGCTCAAAATGACGCCGTTCATCAAACACGTCATAGGTGGGGAGCAGCGTCTTGTGGGCGGTGGCCACAAGGTGGCCGCCGTCGTAAACGAACGCAGCATTGAACAGCCGTTTGCCACTACTCGTGGAGTTCGGAGCCACTCCTCCAAGGATGATGCCCATATCCTGGGGTGCCTGTGCGGCCACATGGGCGCGCGCCTCGCGCGCCTCGCGAAGGAACGTGGTGTTCTCGAGCAAGTCCTGGGGAGGATAGCCGATAACCCCCAATTCGGGGAACACGGCCAAGTCGGCGCCGCGCGCACGCGCCCGGTGCGCGAATGAAATAATCTTGCTACTGTTGCCTTGCAGGTCGCCGACAACCGGATTAATCTGGGCGAGAGCTATCTTCACGCGGGATCACTATAGCACCGGATGGGTAGCCTATTGAAAGCCAAACCAGCCCAATTGGTTCAAAACTCCGCAGAACGCAACCCCGTGGCATTATGAATATTCGTTGTATCGCTTGCCTTATAGCAAGCTTCCTGCTCTTTACAATGGCTTGCATGGCGCAGCAAGCGACGGAAGTCGCCTTTGTGCAGGCCAACGTCATCCCAATGGATACGGAACAAGTCCTGGAAGACCAGACCGTTCTGGTACGGGGTGATCGCATCGTTGCAGTAGGTCCCGCAGATGCGGTTGACATCCCGGAGGGGGCCGTACACATTGATGCTGCAGGCAAGTATTTGACGCCCGGGCTCGCCGAAATGCACGGCCATGTGCCGCGCCCGGAAGAGCCCGCCGAGGAAACGGAAAACGTACTATTCCTATATCTGGCCAACGGTATTACGACCGTGCGGGGCATGCTGGGGGCCCCGGGCCAACTCGACCTGCGCGCCCGGGCGAACTCGGGAGCAATCCCTGCACCGACGCTGTACTTGGCAGGACCTAGCTTCAGCGGTGGATCGGTGCATTCGCCGGAGGAGGCCGTAGCCAAGGTCAAGAAGCAGAAAGCGGAAGGTTGGAATCTGCTTAAGATCCATCCCGGCATGGCGCGCGACGAGTACGACGCCATGGCCGCAACGGCCCGCGAACTGGGGATCCGATTCGGAGGGCACGTGCCGGCAGAGGTAGGTTTGATGCACGCAATAGACCAGGGCCAGGAGACATTCGATCACGTGGACGGCTATGTGGAATACCTCCGGTCGGTAAACCCGGACGCGGTGGACGAAGAGGCGCTGGCCACAGCCATTCGGCACACCAAGGAAGCGGGCGCGTGGGTGGTCCCGACCATGGCATTGTGGGAAGCGCTCTTCGGCACCATAGATATCGAAGAACTGCGAGCCTATGACGAACTGAAGTATATGCCGAAACGCATCGTGGACAGCTGGTTCGGGCGCGTTGACAGGCAGCTTAACAATCCGAATTTTGACCGCGCGGCATCTCTGCGTTTAATCGACATGCGCATGCAGGTATTGGAGGCCCTGCATGCGAATGGCGTGCGCATACTGATGGGAACCGATGCCCCGCAACTGTTCAGCGTTCCAGGGTTCTCCCTGCACCGCGAACTTACACGCATGGTGGATGCCGGCATGTCACCGTACGCTATTCTGGAGTCTGGCACGCGCAATGTGGGCGCCTACTTTGCCAACGAAGATGAGTTCGGCGTCATTGCCCCCGGACAGCGTGCGGACCTGCTGCTGGTGGACGCGAATCCGCTGCAGGATATCACCCACCTGAAAAGCCTGTCAGGCGTTATGGTGCGCGGCAAGTGGTACGCGCGGGCCGAGCTGGATGAACGCCTGGAAGCAATTGCCGCCTCGTATGCCAACTAGGCCCGTGAAGCGGACATGGACCATGGCGAACCAACCAACTGCGAGGTTGCAGTGAACCTTCGTCGTGTCCTGATACTGCTGTGCGGCCTCGCGCCGTGCACTGCCTACGGGCAAAGCACCCAGAGCTTGCTCAATACCGGGGCGTACGAAGAGGCGCGCGCCCACTATGGCAGGCTCCTGCAAGAGGCGAGTACGCCGGAGGCTGCGAACATTACCGGGTATGCGGACACGTTTCTGCACACCGCGGAGTATGCGCCGGGGCTGGAACAGGTGGATGCGCTACTGGCCCGGTGGCCGGAAGACCCGTTTGTGCTGGCCGCGCGCGGTCGTCTGCTTTGGGCGCTCGGCAGGCTGGAAGAGGCCGAGGAGGCCCTGGTCCGCGCAATACGCGCCAAGGGAGACTACTGGCGCGCCGGTCTTGAACTTGCCGAACTGTACGCCGCGCGGGGCCGCCAGGGGCCGGCAAGCCGAATCTTCAGCGTGTTGCACGCACGCTACAAGAATGGCCTTCTCACGACGGCTGACGGACTGGCCCTTGCCGGCAGGGCAGCCGCAGGTCTCGGCGAATACCACGACGCCAATGAAGCACTGTCGACGGCGCGAAAACTTGACGAATCGCACGTCCAGAGCCTGTACTGGCATGCGGAACTGTTCCGCGTCACCTACGATGTAGCCTTCGCGCAGGAACTCTACGAAAAAGCGCTGGAAATCAATCCGCGCCGCGCTGACTTGTACGTGGGGCTGGCCCGCGCATTAAGCAGCTTTGCGCACAAGGAGGACCTGGCAGCGCGTGCGCTGGAACACGCGCCAGGCAGCGTCGACGCCCTGACGATCCAGGCAGGCCTGCGCATCCTCGATGGCGATTATGCGGCCGCGGCATCGATCCTGGCGCAGGCACTGGCAATCAATCAGGCTCATGAACAGGCGCTGGCCCACATGGCAGCTACACACCACCTGCGCGGAGAGCCGGAAGCATTTGCCGCGGTGGAGGCGCAGGCGTTGGCGGCCAATCCCCGCGGCGCGGAGTTCTATGTGACCACAAGTAACCTGCTGGCGCTGCGGTTTCGCTACCGCGCGTCTGCAGAGATGGCGGAGAAAGCCGTGCAGACGGACCCCGTAAGCGCCTCGGCCCATGCCGCCCTGGGCATTGGCCTACTCCGCCTGGGTGAGGTGGAGCGCGCGCGGGAGCACCTGGAGCGTAGCTACCAGGAGGACGCCTTCAATCTCTTCGTGGCCAATACGCTGAGCCTGGTGGAGGAGTATGCGACGTTTGCCCGCCTGGAAAGCGCACATTTCCGGCTGCTCATCCATGAGGACGAGCGGGAAATCCTGGGCCCTGCCATACTGCGCGTCGCGGAAGCGTGCTATGCCGCACTGGCCGAACGCTATCCGTACCGGCCACAAGGCAAGATTCTGCTCGAAGCATACACGGACGCTGATGATTTTGCCGTCCGGATCGCCGGCGTGCCGCACCTGGGCCTGCTGGGAGTCAGCTTTGGAGATGTCATCGCGGTCAAGACGCCAGGTGCGGAAACGGGACGGCCGATGAACTGGGCGCGCACCCTGTGGCATGAAATCGCGCATACGATGGCCATCGGCGTCTCACGACGCCGCGTGCCGCGCTGGCTGACCGAAGGGCTGTCTGTCTACGAAGAGCAGCGTGCGAACCAGGCATGGGGTCGTGAACTGGAACTGGAATTCTTCCTTGCGCATGAGAAGCAGCGACTGCACTCTCTCGCAACCATAGGCAGGGGATTCACGCGGCCGGAGTTTCCAGGGCAGGTTTTGCTTAGCTACTACCACGCCTATCGAATCGTGGAGTATGTCGTCGACCGCTACGGCTTCCCAAAGATCATCGCACTACTTGAAGCGTTTGGGCGGGGAATGGGAGAGGAGGAGGCGATCAACGAGGTATTCGGGATGTCGCAACAAGCACTGGACGATGCTTTTTTTGCGAGCCTGGAGGATCGCCGGGACGCGCTTGCGGAGGTGTTAAGGGGATGGCCGGACGCCCAATCAGGTGAGGCGCCCGTATCCCTTGCTGCGGGAGGCGGGACGCCGGACAATGTGCTTATTCGGCACCTCAAGGAGGGGCATGAGGCTGCGGCCAGGCAGGAGGTGGCGGCTGCAGAGAGGCATTTTCGGGAGGCGATAGCGCTGTATCCGAAATATGTGGGGCCAGGCAATGCTTATCAGGCGCTCGCGGCACTCTATCGCCAGAGTGGCGCAGAAGAGAGCCGCTTCGCGGTGCTCGAGGCGTTTCTCCAAATCACGGACTATGGCGTCTCCGAGGCGCGAGAACTTGCCGCCTGGCACCTCGAGCGTGGCGACGTCTCCCGCGCCATTCAGTATTACGAGCGCTCGCGGACGGTAGAGCCATACGATGACGAGACGCTTGCGCGCATGGCGGCAATCATGGAAGCCAACGGTGAATACGGCGCGGCCGTCGGCGTGCGCCGCGCGCTGTTGGCGTTGGACCCGGTAGACAAGGCGGATGCGTACTACCGGCTCGCCCATAGTCTATATCGTGACGGACAAGTCGCCCTGGCAAAGCGGGCGGTGCTGCAGTCCCTGGAACTTGCGCCCGGCTTCCGCGATGCGCAGCGGCTGCTCCTGGACTGTGTAGAAGAAGCCCGGTAGGCCAGTATGCGGACGCTCTTGCTCATCGTAGTCATCGTGGCCTGCGCCCTTCCTGCGCAGGCGCAAGCCGATTATGGCTTCCGGTTTGCGCGTATCCAGTTTGACGACGGCATGGGGAGGGGCCGAATGTTCGGCGGCGCCGCGTGGGCGCATGACTATCCGACCGCAGAAGAAAACTTCTATATCGCGCTGAAGCGCACCACGACGATACACGTCGAAGAACCGTATGTGGTGCTGGAATTGCTCGATGACCGCATTTTCGAATACCCGGTGCTTTACCTGTGCGAGCCCGGCTATTGGACGATCGACGACGAAGGAGCGGAGCAGCTGCGAGCGTATCTGAGCCGGGGTGGCTTTATCCTGTTTGACGATTTTCGCGGTCAATACGAATGGATCAACCTGTACGAGCAAATGAAGCGGGCCTTTCCGGACGTTGAGCCGAGGGAAATTCCTCCTGAGCATCCCATCTGGACGATTTATTATGACGTGGATCCGGTAGCGGCGCCGTCGCTCGTCCGGGGGTTCGAAGGGTCACGGGAGGCTGACCGGTATATGGGGTTTTTCGACGAAAAAGGTCGTATGATGGCGCTTGCCAATCACAACCAGGATATCGGCGACGGGTGGGAATATCCCAACATCAATTTTGACAACGCCTCAACGGTCAGTTTTCAGATGGGCATTAATTTTGTGATGTATGCGCTTTCACACTGACGCCAGATACAACCGCGCAATACCGCGCTGCTTTCTATGACGCATAACGGTACCTCCGGACCTGCGGAAGAACGCCTGCTGGCGCGCCTCCAGGAAGGCAAGAATCTGATCATGGAACAGGTGCGCCGGCGCATTGTCGGGCAGGATAGTGTCATCGAAGAAGTGCTCATGGCGCTCTTTGCCGGCGGCCATTGCCTGCTGACGGGCGTCCCGGGACTCGCCAAGACGCTCCTCATCAAGTCGCTCGGCGAAATTCTCGATCTCTCCTACAAGCGCATCCAGTTCACGCCGGATCTGATGCCCGCGGACATCACCGGGATGGACATGCTGGAGGAGGATCGCATGACCGGCAAGCGGGAGATCCATTTCGTGAAGGGGCCGATTTTCGCCAACATCATCCTGGCGGACGAAATCAACCGGACGCCTCCCAAGACCCAGGCTGCGCTTCTCGAGGCGATGCAGGAGTCTCAGGTAACGGCGGGGGGTGAGCTCTTTACGCTCAACAAGCCCTTCTTTGTCCTGGCGACGCAGAACCCGATTGAGCTGGAAGGCACCTACCCGTTGCCGGAAGCGCAGCTCGACCGATTTATGTTCAACATCGTCCTGGACTACCTCTCGGCGGAAGATGAGCTCGAAGTCGCCATGGAAACGACATCGCGGGATCAGGCCACGCTAGAGACCGTGCTTGACGGCAACGATATCCTGGCGTTCCAGGCTCTGGTGAAGAAAGTCTTTGTGCCGCGCAATGTGGCGCGCTTCGCGGTAGACCTGGTACGCAGCACCCGGCCGCACGATGCGCAGGCTCTGGAATTCGTAAAAAACTGGGTGTCGTGGGGCGCTGGGCTGCGTGCGACGCAGTATCTGCTTTTGGGAGGAAAGGTCCGCGCCATTTTTCGCGGGCGCTACAACGTCAGCGTGGAGGATATTCGCGCACTGGCCTATCCGGTGCTGCGACACCGCGTATTGACAAACTTCTATGCGGAGTCGGAAGGCGTTGGCGTGGAGCAGATTATCGGCATGCTGCTCGACCAGGTGCCGGAGCCCGTATCCGGGCTCGCATAGCGGTCAGACTGTTTCAGGCCCGGAGTTGGGCAACAGGAAGACCCAAAATGCTGTATTAGTGATCTAATTTCTGTGATACCAACACTATAAGTTATCCTTTCCGAGCAGCACGATGTCTCCCCACCTTCACGGATTTCTTTCTATTTGGGTCAACCAAGAACAGGATTGCCATGGAAAAAAGAGTCGGCGGCGGTATCCGCCCGAGTACAAGGAGCAGATCGTCGTGCTCGTGCATGCCGGTCGTAGTCCCGGGGCACTCGCCCGAGAGTTCGAGCTGCCTGACCAGGCAGTGACAGGGCCGATCCTGAGACGATGCCTCTGGAGACACCCTAATGCCCGTTTCAGCCCCTACGAGGGGCGGAGCCTTCCAAGCCAGCGGCGGACCAGGCGAAGGCCGGTGCTCGAACCGACGGCCAGAACACTCGCCAACAGGTCGAACCCGATATCGAACCAGTCGAACGTGCGGCTGGGCAGGAAGAACTGGATGCACTCGTCCAGCACGCCGACCATCGTGGTTCCTACGATGGCCAATACGGCAGGAACGGGGACACGCCTCCCTTGGCTCTTCCGTTCGACAAGGGCTTCGTGGACGATGAGCGCCAGTACGGCGTACTCGATGAGATGAGAACGCTCTGCCTCAGTGATCCCACGGGCGAATCCAATGACGGTGATCGCCACAACCCCCAGCGCGAAGCCGACTTCGAAGCCGCGACCACGCTCCCTTAACCCCTGAATCAGGATCATCGCGCCGATCAGGAACATGCCGCTGCTGAACAGAATGGAGGCGGACTCGAGCTGCCCGCTTTCACGCAGCGTGTCGGCCAGCGTCCGCACCAGATCAGCCGCTATGTAGATCGCCACAATCACTACCAGCGCCCAGCCCCATAAGTGCCGTTCCCGCTTCGAGGAAAAATCCAGCATGGCCATACCCTAGATTCTTTATCGTAACAAAGCCGGTTAGCAATTAATCAGAGGCTCGCAAGGTCGTACTGATTGACAACCTTGCGAGCATTGGCATAGCTCATCCTTTTTAATAGGTTATGCTGGCATTTCGTGCTGCATGGCCAGCAATATTGCTCCCGAGGCATTCATCCCGGCTCGCATTGCTGTCAGATCGCTGTCGTTATGCCTGTCTTCGGGCAAAGGATCCGGGTCTCGGGGCAGGCGGTCCGGATAGATTGTGTCATCCACTCACGGGCTGCCGTTTCGCCGTGCACCAGGACGACGGTCCGGGGCGCAAGCCGTTCGACAAGCGCCACAAGATCGCGGCGGTGGCTATGGCCGCTGAAGCGGAAGCGATCAATGGAGCAGTTGAGGGGTTGCATCCCCGTGCGGCGATCAAGGATGACGCCATCTTCCTGCGCATGCGCCGCCGCAAGTAGCCGCCCGCCCGGTGAGTCTTCTTTGGCAAAGCCGACCGCGAACACGGCATGGCGTTCGTGTTCGACCAGTTGCTGTGCTACCCGGTTGGAGAGCGTGTTTTCGAACATCATCCCACTGGTGAGCACATGGATGCTCGGCTCGTCCAGGGCAGCGCGCTGAGCCCTTTTGCCCTTCGGGAATCGATGTTGCTCAACGCCGGCAACCTCGAAAGCGGCATCTCGGCGCGGCGTTGTCTCCCGTGAGGCGTCGTAGATCCTGGAGACCTCGCGCATGCCTCCTGCCGTGTAGACGGGAACGTCTTGCGGGATGTGTCCCTGGCGCTTGAAGCGATCGATCAGCGCCAGAATCTCCTGCGCGCGGCCAAGCATGAAGACGGGAAGCAGAATGGCGCCCCCGCGTGCGAGTACTTCCTGCAGGGCCTCCCGAAAGCGCAGCTCTTCTCCCTCGCGTGTGACATGCTCCGCGTCGCTGTCCGCGCCCAGGGTCGTCTCGAGAACGAGCACGTCGAGCGGGGGCTCCGGATAGGCGCCCTTGGGCACAATGGTCTGCGGACGCATGTTGGTGTCGCTGGTGTACAGCAGCCGCCGGACATGACCCTGCTCCTCAAAGGAAAGGAGCACCCCCGCCGATCCCAGAATATGCCCGGCCCAGTAGAGTTGCGCCTGAAGACTGGCGCCCAGACTGAACGGCTCGTCGAAGTTGTGGGTGCAATAGAGATCGTAGAGGTAATCGACGTCATCGAGGAAGAACAGCGGCGGATGTGGCGACGAACCGCTCCGATACTTGCGCTGCTGCAGGCGCGCGGACGATTGCAGCATGAAGTCGACCAGATCCCGGGTCTCCGGCGTGCAATGTACCTGTACGTCCGGATACTGGTCGACCAGCGAGGGAAGCGCGCCGATATGATCGTGATGGGCGTGCGTAAGGATGACATGCGCAATGTCGACGTGCGTCTTGCGCCTGGCGGCCTCGAAATCGGGGACGCTGGGTAGGCCATCCCGATTCGGGTCTGCACCGGCATCCAGCGCGACGCACGTGTCCCCAAGAGTGAGCAAATGACAGCTTGCGCCGATGTCTGAGGTGCTGCCGAGAGAAAGGAACTGCATACGCGGCGTGCGTGCGGGAATCGTGTGTGCCTGCTCGAAGGGCAAGGCCCGACTAGGATGCCGCCCGAAACTTGTCCCAGTCTGCCAAGAACCGCTCCAGACCGATGTCGGTCAGCGGATGCGTAAGCAGCTTCTTGATCACCTTCAATGGCATGGTAGCCACGTGTGCCCCCATCAGTGCCGCCTCAACCACATGCATGGGATGGCGGATAGAGGCGGCCAGAACCTGCGTGTCGTAGTCGTAGCGGCGATAGATGGTGATGATTTCGTTCAATACCTTCATGCCGTCGGAGCTGATGTCGTCTACTCGCCCCAAGAAAGGGCTGATATAGGCGGCCCCGGCCTTCGCGGCAATGAGTGCCTGCGTGGGTGAGAAGCACAGCGTACAGTTGACACGGATGCCCTCTTCGTTGAGCGCCTTGATCGCCTTGATGCCGTCGAGTATGAGCGGAGCCTTGACGACGACGTTGGTGTGAATGCGCGCCAGCGCATGCGCCTCCTCCATGATGCCGGCAAAATCCACCGCAGTCACCTCTGCGGACACATCTCCATCGACCATTTCGCAAATCTTGAAGATGTGGTCGTGAAAGTCCAGGGCACTACCGGCCTTGGCAGCCGCCGCCTTCATCAGGGACGGATTGGTGGTCACGCCGTCCAGGACGCCCATATCGTTGGCTTCTGCGATTTCGTCCAGGTCCGCGGTGTCTACAAAGAATTTCATGAAGGTTGTTGGATAAGGGTTGCGTAGATCATTCCAGAGGGAAGGTACGTCGCATCACACCACCTGCGCATCCTGCTGACGGTCGCCCTCAGTGACCTTGACCACAATCATGGTACGATCATCGCTTAGCACGGTGACAGGGCCGGTAAATGACTCTACGTCAGCCTGGATATGTTCGAGCACTTCCTGCGCTGTTCCCGTATGGCGCGCGGCCAGGAGCGTACGCAGGCGTGCGTCTGTGTATTCCTCCTCCTTTTGACCCATGGCTTCGGTTACGCCGTCGGTAAAGAGGACAACGGTGTCGCCTGGCGCCAGTTCGATGGAACCACATTCGTATGTGGCCATGGAGAGGACGCCCAATAGCAGTCCCCCCTCTTCCAATTCCACGATATCGCCTTCCTTTCGCACGACAAGCGGGGGCTCATGGCCCGCATTGACATATTCCAGACGGCGTGAATCAGCATGGTAGACGGCGGCGAAGGCCGTGATGAACTTGTCCGGGCTGGTGTTCTGACAGATAACCCGGTTGATGTGCGCCATGAGCCGTGTGAGCGGTATGGACATGGGCACCAGAGTGTGCGTACACGCCTGGATGCTGGACATCAGGAGGGCGGCGGGTATGCCTTTGCCGGTCACGTCGGCGATTATGGTGAATAGCCGGCCATCGGGTAGCGGGAGTACGTCGAAGTAGTCTCCTCCCACCTCGCGGCTTGGCAGGGCCAGTGCGGCCACCTGCAGGCCACGTATCTCCGGAATGGCGCGCGGAAGCAGCCCGCGCTGGATCTCTCGCGCCATGCGCATCTCCTCCTCCATGCGCTCCTTTTCGATGCGCTCCTCGATGAGTTCAACGTTCTGTATCGAAATAACGGCCAGGTTGCCGAGGGCGATGAGAAATTCCACCTCATCCGGCAGATACGCCTGACCGGTCAACTTGGGACCCAGGCACAGGACGCCGTGCGTCTCACCATGCTGCTTCAGTGGCACGGCGAGCACCAGGCCACGCCGGTGCATGGCAGGCCATACCTCCGCAATTTCAGGAGCGCCCTCCAGGGTCACAAGCACATCCAGATCGCGCAGGGCCTCCATGAATTCCGGCTTGAAGGCGGCGTCCGGAATGCCCTGCATGGAGACGATATGGAATGCATCGTTCTCTGCACTACGCCGGCGAAGGAAGAATACATACCGTCCGATGAGCATCTGGCCCATCAGCGCAAAGGAAAAGAGGCGAATCAGCCGGTCGCGCTCAACGGTGGCGTTGAATTCCTGAGACAGGTCGAACAGCGTGTGCAGTTGTTGCACCTTGCCATCCAGGTCACGGTTGGCTTGCTTCAACTCTTCGACGATCAGCGAGTTGTGCACGGCGGCGGCCGAAATGTTGACCAGAGACTGCACAAATTCCAGCTCCTGATCTTCGAATGGCGCGCCCGTGGCTTTGCGACCGAGACCGATGATTCCGATGTTGCGATGGCCGGACTGGACGGGCAGGACCAGTCGTACGTGATTCCGGGCCAATGCCTCCGGCACCTCGCCACCCTGGAGCATGTCCTGCGGCGCCGATTCCAGGCGTATCCATTCGCCCTTGGCTATCGTGGAGAGCCCGCGTACGGCGGCAGCGCGATAGCCACCCTCCACAGGATCGTAAAGGAGGGCGAGGCCGCGCGTCACCAGCAGCTTGCTCATCGCGGTGAGGAGCAGGTTGACCAGGACGAATTCCAGGTCCAGCGAGCTGCTAAGCAGGCAGCTTGTTTCGTAGATCGCCCGAAGGTCAAAGCGTTCTGCGCGCTTTTTTGCGTCTGGCATGGGCCTTCGGAGTCCTGAAAGGTGGCTACTATTCGTCCAAATGGATCACATCGGCGCTCGTTACCACGCCGTGCGCGATGTCCAGGCGCACGCATGTGCGCCTGGTATGCAAGCCCTGCCGGCCAGCGGCGCCCGGGTTCAAAAACAGCATGTTGTCGAGTGTCTTGACGCGCTCGATACGTAAAATGTGACTGTGTCCGCAGATAAAGAGGTCCGGGCGCTTGTCGCGAAGCCGACGGCCCATGCCGCGCTGCCAGCGTCCAGGGTGCCCCGCGATATGCGTCATCCAGATCGATACCCCGTCACACTCCAGCCATGCCGCTTCTTCCGTACGGTGCCGGATAGGTGTGCCGTCAACGTTACCCCATACCGCTGTTACGGGAGCAATGTGCGCCAACGCATCCAAGACCGCAAGGCTTCCAATATCTCCGGCATGCAGAATACGGGCAACTCCTGAAAAAACATCGGAGAGCTGCGGATCAGCGTAGCCGTGAGTATCAGACAGGACTCCGATGCGCATGCCGGTAGTCTACATCTAGCGCAGCACATGCACGTCTCCAGGCCCCAGCACTCTGGTGGCGAACCCGGCGTCATGCATAGACGCGGCCCATGCATCCGTGTCGACTTGAATAGGCGGGAACGTGTCGTAGTGCAGGGGGATGGTAAGTCGCGGCTTAAGCATGCGCGCGGCCCGCACGGCTCCCGAAGGGCCCATGGTGAAACAGTCACCAATAGGCAAGAGCGCCAGATCTATGGCATGGTCCTCCCCTAACCAGGCCATCTCCGCAAACGGACACGTGTCGCCGGCGCAGTACACCACCGTGTCGTCCAGATGGACCAGATACCCGTTCGGGTTTCCGCCATAGGTCCCGTCCGGGAAGGAAGAGGAATGGCGTGCGTAGGTCTGTGTTAGCCGGCCCCACCCAAACGTCCATGACCCCCCGGTATTCATCGGCTGCACGCGGTCGTGGCCTTGCCCCTGGGCGTAGGTCGTGATTTCGTAATTGGCGACGATCATCGCTCCGCTGCGTCGGGCGATGGCCATCGTGTCGCCCCAGTGGTCCCCGTGAGCATGGGTCAGGATGATGACGTCGGGATTCAGGCTTTCAGGGGAAACCACGGGCTCGGCCAATGGATTGCCCGTAATGAAGGGGTCGAAGAGAAGAGTCGCTGCGCCGGTCTCGATCTGGAACGCTGAGTGGCCAAAGTAGGTGAGCGTCATGGGATTCGACTTACGTTACTTCATAAGGATTATTTTCCGTGTCTGCACCGCGTTCTTGTTGCCCTCAAGGCGTACAAAATAGGTCCCGCTGGGCAGGTCGCTGCCGTCGAACTGCACCGTGAAGTCACCGGCTTCGTGGGATCGGTCAACCAGTTCAGACACCATTTGACCGGCAAGGTCCCAAACGGATACCCGGACGTGCTGCGGCTTTCTAACCTCATAGGTGATCGTCGTCTGCGGATTGAACGGGTTGGGAAAATTGTCCAACAACAACACTTCTCGCTGTTTCTCGATGCCGAGGCCCAGCTTTATGGTGCCTGACATGCGCTCGACACCGTCCGAGAACCTCTGGAGCAGCCGGTAGAAGACGACCTGCCCCGGAATGTCGTTGTCTACATAGCTATAGCGGGTTTCTTCCTTGTTGTAGCCTCCAGGAGCGCCCGCCGGCCCGGCTACCTGCCCCAGCGGCTCAAAATCCTGGCCATTGGTGGAGCGCTCCACGACAAACTCCTGCGTCGTCGTCGCCCGCGCCTCCCATTCCAGCACCACACCATGCGCCTCGGCCGACCCCTCGAAATCCCGTACAGGCGCATGGAGTGCCAGGGTGGACGGCACACGCATGGACGGCGCTCTGCGGATGATGGCCGGGACGGGCTCATCAAAATCCAGCGCGAAGGCTTTATTGCCCAGGCTCTGGACGGGCAGGTGCATGGATTCGCGGATCATGGCGGTGCTTCGCGTGTGGGGCCAGATACGTAATTCGTCGATCTCCCCGACAAAGCGGCCATCGGATGGCACGTCCGTTCCCGATAGAGGCAAGCGATGGCCCAGCGCAAGTCCGGCAACCGGCGTCGAGGGTTCGGCCATGGGGCTATATAGTGAATCCACCTTCACGCCGTCCAGATAAAGGTAGGACCAACTTGCTTCCGGGTCGTGCACAACAGCCGTATGATGCCATCTGCCATCGGCAACAGGGGCGTCGGATGCCATCGAGATATGACGCTTGCCCTCACCACGGAAATACCGGAGGTGGCCGCCGTCGTCGACTACGAGTTCGAGCGGGTATGGAGTCTTGTTCTCGCCGCTCCACGTCGACAGGATGACCCTGTCCAGTGCGGTGGTGCGTATCCAGAGTTCTACGGTAAAGGGGGTTGTCGCCTCCAGGGTAGGCAATGCATTGCGGCGCAGCAGCCACGGGGGATCGTCCGCGCGAAGCGCGAGCACGCGATTTGCTTCTGACAGGACCGGCTCGACATTTCGAACCTGATGGGTGATGCGATAGCCTTCGTGGGAGACCAGACGTACCTTCCCTTTTCTTTCCACCCGGGAAAAGGGGATTAGTGACCACGACATTACGCCGCGAAGGTCTCCAGTCTTGACTGCCAGGATAAGCTCATGCTCGCCCCGCAACGGCGGGGACGCCCATACCCGGTAGCGATTCGCACTGCCGGCGACGCGGCGCGGGGCAAGCGGCACGCGAATGTAGCCATGGCGCAGCGCAAACACGCGCCCCAACGTCCATCCATGGGGCAGTTCAATGAAAAACCCCTCCAGTCTCGCGTCGCCCTCCCAGACAGCAAACAGGTTGGTCTGCTGCTGGACATGGAGCTCTGGCGCGGCGTACTCGGCGCTAAACTGCCCATTGGCCGACGATGCGATACTGATCGCAAGGGCCAACAGGACTGCAGCGCGAATTGGGGATTTGCGCACGCAGGGGACCATGGAGTGGGGAGACACCAAGCCAAGTGGGATCGGGGGAACATCTATAATAGAGCATACAAGGCGCAAAAACAACGCCAGACCCATCAGATCAAACCCAAACAGGACGTGGCTGTTGGGTAAGTTATGCCACATAACACACGGTCTGACGACATGACATCACACCATTTGGAGTCGCATCTTTTTGTGATCTTTGGGGCGACGGGGGACTTGACGAAACGCAAGCTTCTGCCCGCTCTGTGTAAGGCGATGCCCGAGTCGCCGCCTTGTTACATTATTGGCGCTGCAGGCAGCGACTGGACGGATGCGCGCTTCCGCGAGACAGCCGTGCAGTGGCTCATTCAGGACGGCATAGACCCCACGCATGCGCGCTCTTGGGCGGAGCGGTGCCTCTATTATGCGAGTCTTGGGCGCACGCGCGACGATTTTTCTCGTCTCGCCTCGCGTATCGAAGCCCTGGAGTCGGAGCATGGCCTGCCGGGCAATCGGGTGTTTTATTTGTCTGTGCCGCCGCGCGCCTACGGTGGATTCATCAAGCGGCTGGGTCGCTGCGGGCTGCATGCAAGTGGCGGTTGGACGCGCCTCGTAATTGAAAAACCGTTCGGGCGGGATCTGACCTCAGCACAGGCGCTGAACAGCTTGGTACACCGGTATTTTCGGGAAGAGCAGATCTACCGGATTGATCACTATCTCGGCAAGGAGACGGTGCAAAACCTCCTGGCTTTCCGGTTTGCCAATATTCTGTTTGAAAGCGTCTGGAATCGGGACCGCATCGAAAGCATCGAAATCACCGTGGCAGAGAACCTCGGTCTCGAAAGCCGTGCGGGATATTATGACAGGGCCGGAGCGCTGCGTGACATGATTCAGAATCACCTCACACAGCTCTTTACGCTGATCGCCATGGAGGTGCCGTCCGGGTTTAACGCTGATGCCATTCGGCAGGAGAAGATCAAGGTGCTCAGGTCTGTGCAGCCGCTGGATCCAGCCTGTGACGTGGTGTTTGGCCAGTATGCGGCAGGGTCCATGGGCGGCAAGGCCGTGCGGGGATATCTGGAAGAGGAAGGTGTGGCCCGGTCGTCACGCACGGAGACCTTTGTGTCAGCGCGGTTGCGGGTGGAGAACTGGCGCTGGCAAGGGGTGCCGTTTATTCTCCGTACCGGAAAGCGACTGCCCAGGCGGCTTACGCAAATCGCCGTGCGGTTCCACTGTGCGCCAGTGGCGCTATTTCAGGAGCACGGATCGACCTGCGGGATCAGCCCCAATATGCTGCTCGTCACGCTGCAGCCCAACGAAGGCTTTGACTTGCGTTTCGATGTAAAGACGCCGGGAAACGCATTCAACCTGCAGACGCAGCAGCTAAGCTTCCGCTATGAGGACACCTTTGGCACCTTGCCAGAGGCGTACGAGACGCTACTTCTGGATGTCATGGAAGGCGACCAGACGCTGTTTGTCCATGCCGAGGAAGTGGAGGCGTCCTGGGAGGTATATGACGCGCTCTTAAGCGGCGACCGCCCACTATACCCGTATACCGCCGGGACATGGGGACCCAAAGAGGCAATGCGCCTGCATCGCGTGCGCAGTTAAATGCCTACTCCTGCATATTTCTGGTAGCTCACAAGCCTTTCAATGCCAACCAGATCAGAGTAGTGCAAATTGTGAGAAGCAAGGGCACAATCAGCAGAACGGCTGAGCGCAAGGACTCTAGCCAGGGCCCCTCCGTCCCGGTCTATTGCCTATCGACCAGACGGGCTCACATCGATCGCGACGATGCTGATCTTCGCCCTGAGCTCCGGAGCGAGCTGCTCTTCGAGTCGTTCCTTCAATTCGGTCGGTGTCTTTGGCAAACCCCCGCGAGGCGGCGGCGCCCTCATGTACTCAGGCCTGAGCGAGAACGCCCGGTTAATGCCTAACCTGCAGACCCCGGCGCCTGCGTGTATTTCGCCACAAGCTGTTCGTCCACCGCGTGCCAGATGTCGCGATGCGAATTCATCCTGATCTCTATCGGGATCGCAAGGCGAGAGCCGCCCGCCACACGGATATCCGCTGTATAGGCATCGGCATATTGCCCTTCCGCCTGCGCGTCGACATCGTACGGCTGCAGCATCTGATTCAGGTCCGAAAGCAATGCGTTACGGCAGTCGTCTTCGTGCTGAGGTTTCAGGGGTTTCCGAGAATTCGGATCTCGGTGCCAATACTGGCGCCAGTCGCTTATGGAACCATTCCGGATGCGCTCCGCCAGTTGTAGCAGAGCATCGAGCGTAAGCGCGGCGAGGTCCGCAGCACCCGCAAGGGAGCAGGGTTCCTGATGGTCTCCCGGCTCCAGCCAGCTACGGGAGCCACACGAAAGCCGGAACGGGGGAGTCCCCAGAGCCTCGATCCGGGCCAGGATCCAGTCCAGCGGCACTCTCGGATCCAAATCGCCGACACGTACTTCGTCCAGTTCATCAATGAAAAGCGGTCCTCCCCCGTGCCAGTCGGGGTGGCTCTGGAGGCCTCGGCTTATGAAACGTCGCGCCGTAATGGGACTGGGAGCCTGCACCCGTTGGGTTTCGTTTTGAACGTCGTGCTTTTGCCCAACCCCGGCTCGCACCCACGTGCGAACTAACGCCTATAGCGTTTCCGCAGCGAATCCCGTCGTTGCTGGTAGGTGGCGTACCGCCTGCCCGGGTTCGAGCCTGCGCGGCGTTGCCTCGGTTCCGCAAATGCCGTCAGGTGGACCACCGTGTTGTCGGCAACCAACGCGCCCGCGATCAGTCCTTCCCCCACTACCCCCACGTCCCGGCCCAGACCTACCGCCGGATGGTGGTCGAAGGCTCCCGTGATGATCCGGTCCAAGAAGTTCCGGGCTTCGCCTTCCAGCGAACCGCTGCGCTTTCTGCCACGCTCTCCCAATACGTCAATGGCGTAGCTGCGCACCAGCTTTGGGAAGAACGCTGCAAAGGTTGCCGGTTGGTCGAAGAGGTCCAGGCCGTAACGCCGGTCCCCCGCTATGAAGACGGCGCCTACCTGCGTCGGGGTCGCCTTCACCCCGTTGACGTAGTCGTCGAGTGTCTCCCGGTGGCGCTCGAACATGGCGCCCATTGCAGACGTGGGGGACGCCACACCCAGAGAGGCGGATTCCTCCGCGATCGAGGCCCACACTCGGCCCTGGTCCGAGCGCCTACTGCCCTGTTTACGGATCGAGTGTCGCACACTCTCGAGCTTCTCCGCCCTCCCCCGCGCATTTTGGACGCGGTCGCTCGTGTCGAAATGCGGCGTCTGGTAGCTCCAACGCCCCGCCTCGACACACGACACGGGAATGATCGTGGTGCCCTTGGCCGGGATCAGCATGGTCAGGTTTGCGACGCGGTTCTGCTTGGCACCGACGAGTTCCTCTCCGTCGACGACAAGCACGGGCAGGTCAGCCCGGTTTTCCACCTTGAGCTCTGGAACGCTTCCGCCTTCGGACACCTCGCCAATGGTCACGAGATCCTTCCGTAGCCCTTCCTCCAGTAGGAGGTAGCGAAGCTGGTTTCGGCCTTCGGAAGTGAGGGGAATTACAGTGAGCTCTCCGTAAGTCGTCGCCTCGCCGGCCTTCAGACTGGAAAGTGCGGTCTTGATCTGGTCCATTTGATGTCTCCTTTTTGTATTGACAGTAGTGAACAGTTGGTATATTGGTAATATACTGAATAATTACCAGTATATCAACAGTAGAAAACAGTAAAAGACAGTGAATATGACCGGGAAACCGAAGAGCAGGCCGAGCTACACGGCCCGGGAGCTGGAGGAGGAAACGGGCTTCGACCGCAGGACAATTGCGTACTACATCCAGGAGGGGCTGCTTCCCCGCGTGGGCAGGCGCGGACCGCGGACCCAGTACCCGAAGCTGACCAGGGACCGCCTGCTCTTCATTCGGCGGATACGGGAAGCGGAGGAAGCGGGCGAGGTGCCTGCGGTGTCGCTGAGTGAGATGCGCATGGTATTCGACCGAGTCTCACCGTCACTGATCGCTCGCGTAGCCGATGGGCGACTTGCGGTCACGCCGGAACTGGTCGAAATGGCGCCGAGCGCATTCCGGCCTCCGGAGATGCGGCGGATGGCGCTTGAGAAGCGGATGAGGATCAGGGAGAGACTTGAGGCGGATGGGGACCCGCAGTTCGCGCTGGCGGCCGAACTGCCTGCGGAAGCCCGCCCCTCGGAAGACGACACGGAGATTGGTTACGATCTGAGCGTGCGCGAGCCGGGGCTGACCCATCTGGAGGAAGACGAGGGGTCGGCGAGGGCCTTGGCTGATATGCTGGTAGACCTCCAGGATAGGGTGCGGCAGCGAAGGATGAACGCGCCGGGCTCGCTGGACACCTGGGCCCGGATCGAAATTACGCCCGACATTGTGGTGTCGGTCCGAGGGATCACTGACGAGGACAAGGGGCTGGTGGAGAGGGTCCGGCGGGTGATGTCCCGGGTGATCGGGAACCGGCAAACACCCGGATGATCACGTCTTTCACGTATCCGGTGCCCCGAAACGTCTCATGAAGCTGGCGCTTGAGCCTACGGGAATTCGAGTATTCTGACAACCCTACAGAGAGGGCGATGGTATCGGCTCGCTGCCGGCCCTACTCCGCGAGCTGTTTCACGGTAAAGAGGCGTGCGAGTGATATTAGGACGTTTGTGGTGAGGGACGCAGATGGCAGCGCAGCGACGTTGGAGGGTCCGCTCGGTAAGCCCGAGTACGGTGGCGATCTGTGGGACGGTGGCCAGTGCAAAGGCGTGGTTCAGGGCACGAAAAAACACTTGGTGGGCGAAAAGATCGCACGGTCGCTTCACGCGGAGGAGCAGGTTGTTGGCTCGGCCTGCGCCGATACACTTGAGGATCGGTGCGTCGATGGTGTCGGGGTCATCGTCCACACCGGGTCGCAGATGGGCGACGAAGGGGAGATGAGCAGTAGTCAGTCGAATCGGTGGCTGATAGGGGTGATAGTTATAACTTATTAACAACGCATTACTTATTTAAATGTATTACTCCTAGAGACTCTCGCAAAACTACGCGGAGCAATTGGCGTACCGACGGCCAGAGCGTTACGATTACACGCAATTAGCTCGCATTATGTTGATAACCGACACCTTGCGCGGTCCCCCTGACAATCCAGGTCATCCACCACCGATGTGGTCTCGCCCTGGCGAATACCGGCCGACATACCTCAGGCGACTACTCCCAACTCGCTGCGTTGATCAGGGTTACATCGGGGTTCATCGATCCGATCCTATCATCTGAGTCGGGATCCTTGAGCTGGTAGATTGCCACCCGCCCCGTGTCGTTGACCGCATATTCCCACATATTGCCGGTGCGCGGTGAAAAGAGCAGCGAATCGAGATTGAAGCCCACCATCTCGAAAACGCTGTCGGGATTGGATTGAATCACGGAATCCTGCTCCACCCAGATCACAAGCGAATCCAGCGAACTCGGGAAACGATCCTCCACCCGTTCGTGGCGCACGAGGGCCATGCGAACCTTGTCCATGCGGGAGCGCGTCATTTCGGTAATGGCTCGTTGCTCTTCGACGGCATCCCATGGTCCGGTTATAGAGAGGTAGAGCCAGTATCCCAATGCTACAATAACAAGCCCCAGCACAACCTGAATGATGATTTTGAGAGTTTGATTGCCCATTGACGTGCACTCCACATAAGATGACGAAAAGACCCTCGTGTCCTGAGAATTGGCTGCGCGGTGGCAGTCAGGTCAAAAGTACGCGTTCTTCCGTTGTAAATGCAACCTGCATCCGTCGGATTTCGTTCGTTCCCTGTCGCGGGGCGCGCTCGTAGCGGCAGCGCGTCTGAATTGATCTCAACACAGTTGACGTGTGACCAGATTACTGATAAATATCGACCATGTGGCAACGCTGCGGAATGCGCGTCGGGAGCAATTCCCTGACCCCGTAGCGGCGGCGGTGCTTTGCGAGATGGCGGGAGCGGACGGTATTGTCTTCCACCTGCGAGAGGACCGGCGCCATATTAACGACCACGATGTGCGTCGTCTCAAGGAGGCTGTACGTGGAAAGCTGGATTTTGAGATCTCGACGAACGAGGATATCGTCGCCATCTGCTGCAACACGCGTCCGGAGCTGGCGACGGTCGTCCCGGAGCGGAGAGAGGAGGTGACCACCGAGGGGGGCATTGACGTGTGCGCAAACCGGGAACTCCTGCGCAGGACTACGGGTCGCCTTCTGGATGCGGGCATCGAAGAAGTCGCCATGTTCATCGATCCGGACGAAAGCCAGGTTCAAGCCACGTCCGACATTGGCGCAAACGCCGTGGAATTGCATACAGGCGAGTATGCCGTCGCGCAGACGGCTGCCGACCGGCTACTGGAAGCGCAACGCCTGGCGAGAGCTGCCGCCGCCGCGCACGGTCTGGGGCTCCGTGTGCATGCGGGGCACGGCCTGGACTACGTCAACTACACGCTATTCGGCGAGACCGTCCCACACCTCAGCGAGGTGTCCATTGGCTTCGCGGTGATAGCGCGCGCCGTGCTCGTAGGGCTCAGGGAAGCCGTCGCAGACATGCGGCGGATTGTAAAGGGGATCTAGCCGTATGGCGGCCTCCAATCCGGACATGGCGCACACGGGCGGGCATCGCAGCGGATACGTCACCCTGATCGGCAAGCCCAATGTCGGCAAGAGCACGCTGCTAAATGCGCTGCTGCGCCGAAAGCTGTCCATTGTAACCCCAAAGGCGCAGACGACGCGGCACCGCGTTCTCGGGATCCTGACCGATGATACGTCGCAGATCATCTTCCTGGATACGCCTGGCACGATCGAGCCGCGCTACAGGCTGCACAATGCCATGATGCGTGCGCTCTCCGCTGCCGTCGCGGATGCGGACCTGCTGTTGTTCCTGGCAGACAGCCGCGCTGACGATCCTGACACGCTGAGCCTGCGACACGCTGAGAGACGGCCCGCCATTCTGGCGATTAACAAGATCGACCTCATTCGACAGGAGGATGCCCTACCGCTGGCGGAGCGTTATCTCGCTCTGCGCGCCTTCGAGGCGGTGGTGCCAATTTCTGCGCGCACGGGATTTAATCTGGATGCGCTCTTGCGCGAAATACGTGTGCGGATGCCGCATGGCGCGCAGTACTATCCGGCCGACATGCTGAGCGAGCATCCGGAGCGCTTCTTTGTCGGCGAAATCATCCGCGAAAAGGTCTTCGAGCGCTTTTCTCACGAGGTGCCTTACTCGGTCGCGGTGCAGGTAACGCGCTACGAGGAGCGCGCCGCCGGAAAGGACTATATAGAGGCGGACATCATCGTCGAGCGCGACTCGCAGAAGGGTATCCTGATTGGGTCGGGGGGCCGCGCGCTCAAGCGGGCCGGCACGGCCGCGAGAAAAGATATCGAGGCGTTCATCGGTGGCGGCGTCTATTTGACGCTGCGCGTAAAAGTGCGCCCCAATTGGCGCAACCGCGATAATCTCTTGCGCTCCTACGGCTATCCAACCTGATCAACAAGCCGGATGCCCAGCCCGCGGGCGACGGCAGCGCGCAGGGGTTCGGGGACCAGCAGGCGCGGCATGGTGTGCCGGGTGAAGGCACGCCGCCGGGGATACGATTTGCGAAGGCTGGAAAAATACGCTGCGCGCTCTTGTACAGGCCTCTCGAGGGATGCTCGCAGGCGGGCATCGTCCTGCCGAATGTCATAGAGCATCCGGATGAAGTCGTCGAGCCAGACGACTTCGGATTCGAACGTTGCCCCGGGCGAGGCCGCCAGGGCAACGGGCGGGAGTTCGACATCCGGCGACCACGAAGATGCCAGCCCGAAATGCTTAAGCACTGCTGCGTGCAGCATGGCTGTGCCGCAGAGCTTGCCATCGGCGGAATACCCCGCGATGTGCGGGGTCGCCACGTCTACCAAGCGCAGCAAGGCAGGGTCGGGAACGGGCTCCGTCTCCCAGACATCGAGGACGGCGCCGCCGAGACGCCCTTTTTCAAGGACATGCCGTAGTGCCTCGCCACAGACGACGCGGCCGCGGGAGGTGTTAATAAGCCACGCGCCGGGTTTGAGCAGGCGCAGGGTGGCCCGGTCGAGCAGGTGCACGGTTCTGTCGGGTCCTTCGCGAATAAGCGGCACATGCAGCGTTACGATATCGGCTTTCGAGAGCACCGCATCAAGGGGCAGATAGGCGTGCTGCTCGCTGGCGCGCGCAAGAGGCGGATCACACACCAGTGTACGGATTCCGAGCGCTTGCGTGCGGGCAAGCAGCCGTTTGCCAATATTGCCGCATCCTATTATTCCCAGCGTCTTGCCCCGCAGAGGTTCTCCACGCCGCCTGGCGAGGACCAGGAGCGCGGCTAGCACATACTCAACGACGGATTCCGCATTCGAGCCGGGTGCGTGGGCAAAGGCGATGCCGTGCCTGTGCAGGGCCTCCAGGTCTATATGGTCGGTGCCGATGGTGGCGGATCCGACGAGCCGCAGGGAGCTGTTGCGGACAAGCGCCGCATCCACGCGCGTGACGCTTCGCACCAGAAGGACGCTTGCGTGATCAAGGACTGCGGGCGTGATGCAGTCGCCGGGTGTCAGGCGCGTAGCGCCGAGGTCTCCGAAGGCTGCTCTCACGCCAGCGATATTCTCGTCAGCTAGGATATGCAGACGCGGGGTGCGCACAGGCAATAGCAGGGTCGTGCGCCCTGGCAAAGGACAACCTGGATATGGAGCCTAAAAGCCAACTGCCAGGCGCAGCATGGCCGAGTTCAGGGACTGCTTGTCCGCGGTGTCCAGTGTGACCGGACCTACCGAGATGCTGTCTCCGATGAAATTCGTGACGCCGTACACGTAGGCGATCTCCGGAAAGAGGCTGAGCTTACCCAGGGTGAGCTTTACGCCGGCGCCCAATTCGACCGCCAACGACAGGGTTTTCACATCCTCGGCAATCTCGACATCGAGTGCGGCGGGAAAGCGCATCAACGGGCCGGCAAATGCGTATGGGCTCAGCACCGGAGTGTCGAGGGAATAGCGAATCAGAAAAGGTACTTCCACAAAGCTGAAGTCAAAATTGTCACGGACATCTCCGGCGTCCGGTTGGTCCTCGATAAGCCCTTCGAACAGCTGCCCTGCGTCAAGATAGCGGACGCCAACCTGGATCCCGAAGGGTCCCATCGGCGCCTCCATCCACACGCCGATCACCCAGCCCACCTTGTTGTCAAACCGGGTTTTGACGTTGTTGAGGGTGATGCTGGAGACGCGATCGAACGTCATCCCGGTCGTTATCCCGAAGTGTTGGCCGGCGCTGGGCGAGTTGCACAGCGCAGCATAGAGGAGCATGCCGAGTAACAGGACTTGCAGTCTCCGTGGCATAGGATTCGGAAGGTTATGTCGGGGATCGCCCAGGCTCTGCAACCTGGATTGGTGTCACGGGTTTGCGTGGCCCCAATAGTACAAAGATATACTGGGGGTGTTCATGAAAATCGGAATCACCTGTTACCCGGTATACGGGGGCAGCGGAGCCGTTGCTACAGAATTGGGTAAGGCGCTGGCCCTGCGCGGACATCAAATTCATTTTATCGCGTATTCACTGCCGTTTCGACTGGGCCATGTCACCGAGAACATTTTCTTCCACGAGGTCAGTGTCAACACGTATCCACTGTTCCAGTATCCTCCGTATTCGCTGTCTCTGACCAGCAAGATGGTGGATGTGGTGCGTTATGAAAAGCTGGATCTTTTGCATGTCCACTACGCTATCCCGCACGCCACGAGCGCGGTTGTGGCGCGCAGCATCCTGGCCGAGGAGGGACTGGCTGTTCCGGTGGTGACGACGCTCCACGGCACGGACATCACCATCGTGGGGCAGGATCGTTCCTTCGTGCCTGTGGTAACCTATTCCATCAATGCGTCGGATGGTGTGACAGCGGTGTCGAAATTCTTGCGCCGGGAGACCGAGAGCGCATTCGCGGTGCACAATGACATCGAAGTTATTCCCAATTTTATCGACACGCAGCGATTCCGTCGGCTGGACAAAGAGCATTTCAAGCGTGCGTTGTGTGCGAATGGCGAGAAGGTCATCGTACATGTGTCCAATTTTCGGCCCATCAAGAATGCGCGCCATGTCGTCGAAATATTTTACCGCCTGCGTGAGCAGAACCTGCCCGTGACGCTGCTCCTGGTTGGCGACGGGCCGGACCGCGTGCCCTGCGAGCACTACGCGCGGGAGCTTGGAGTGTATGACAACATCCGATTTCTTGGCAAGCAGGAGCCCGTCGAAGAGATTCTCTCCATCGCGGATCTGTTTCTCATGCCCAGCGGCTCCGAATCCTTCGGTCTTGCGGCTCTTGAAGCGATGGCTTGCGGTGTCCCCGTGGTGTGCAGCAATATTGGGGGGCTGCCCGAATTGCTGGAGGGCAGTGGCGGTGGTTTTCTGTGCCCGCTGGGCGACCTTGATGCCTTTACGGCGCATGCCACGCAACTGCTCACGGACGACGCCTTGCACGCGCAAATGACCGCCTCCGCCCGGGAGCATGTTGTGCGGCACTTCGACAGCGCCCGGATTATCCCGCACTACGAGGCATATTACCGGCGCGTGCTGGGCGACGCGGCGTCCTTCCGGGAGTAGGTCACGAAGCGAAAGCCGTCACGCTGCTCTTCACCGGTGCACAGGAACACGTCTCCCAGCAGGTGTTCGTATTCCGGGAAGTAGGCATCGCCTTCGTAGTCTCCTTCGACCAACGTAAGCTCCAGACGATGTGCCACCGCCAGGGCTTCTTCATAGACGCGCGCGCCGCCGCCGATAAAGATGACCGGCGCGTCGCTGGCTGCTTCGAGGGCGCTGCCCAGTGACGGGAAGGATTCGATTTCCGGATAGTCTTTGAACCGGCCGCGGGAGGTGAGCACCAGGATGCGGCGTCCGGGCAACGGTTCACCGAACTGGTGCAGGACGCCTTCGAACGTTCGGCGCCCCATTATCATGACATGGTTCATGGTCAGGCGCTTGAACCGCCTGAGATCTTCGCGCAAGTGCCATGGCAAGTCGAGTCCTCGCCCGATCACGCGGTTCCGCTCGGCGACAGCGGCGATGAGCACGATTTCCGGACCGGGGCTGGCAGCCTTCTGTCTGGTTGGCGCCACGCTCACATGTCCTCCCAGTACTGCTCTGGCATGTCCTGTGCTAGCGCGAGCGCGCCCTCGGCGCCGATGAACAGGGGATCATCGACGGCCGTGATGGTAAATTCGCCGTATTCATCAAGTTTTCCGGCAACCGCTCCCTCCATACCACGAATCTTGCTGCCGCCACCGGCGAGAAAGATGTTCTTCCGCACGCGTTCCTGGAATTCCGGCTCGTAGCGTGCGACCAGGTCAATGAGGGTTTCCGCAATAGCGGGCACCACGCTTTCGCATGCCTGACGCACTTCTTTGGTGACATCGTGCGGTGAAAACTTGCCGGCGACCGGTACGTTCACTCTTATGCGGCTGTTGGATTTGCCCACGCGGCCGTGTTTCTCCTTGACCTCGCGCACCAGGGTTTCGCCGAAGCGGGATTCGGGATATTTTTCAGCGAACAGCTCGGTGAGTCGCTGGTCGATGTGATCGCCCCCGGTGCGCAGTGACCGCTGATCTTCCTCGCCCGGCATCGCGCCGTGCATGACGCAGAAGTCGATGGTGCCGGCCCCGATATCCACGATCAGCGCGTCATTCAGAGCACCGAGCTGATAAGCGACCGCAAAGGGCTCCGAGACCACCATGAGCGTGTCCGCATATTCCCGGACGGCATCGCGAATGGCGATCTTGTTTACTTTCAGCGCCTCGGCGGGGACGCCGACGGCGGCATAGATCTTCTGACCGTCTTCCGGCTCGACCAGCGAAATCAGGTGATGGATGAGCTTGCGGACGGCTTCTTCTTCCCGATGGGTGCCGTTGCGGATAACGCCATGCTCCAGGGGACGCACGAGGTCCAGGGACAGCCGGTTGTCGATGGCTTCCTGTCCGAAGAGCACATCACGCTTCAAAACGCGTCTGGCCACAAAGTCTCGGGGCCATCCGACATAGCTGTGCACCCAATCGCGCTTGTCGTTGCTTGCGGCTACGGCGCTCCGTGACGTGCCGAGATCTATCCCGACGTACAGGATGTTGTCGTTATCGGACGAGTTTGCTTGTTTCTTTGAGGGCATATGCCACGTCTTGTTCTGTGGACGAGTCTGCACCAGGCGACCCCTC
The DNA here is from genome assembly GCA_963665975.1 of Rhodothermales bacterium. Lineage (GTDB taxonomy): Bacteria > Bacteroidota > Rhodothermia > Rhodothermales > Bin80. The sequence continues at coordinate 1,851,595 of OY762508.1, read as the reverse complement.
CAGATAGGTTACGATTCCGGTTTCAAGCGACAAGGCAAGGCGTTCCCGGTAGGTGCTCGTGTAGAGCCGCGCCTCGTCGCTGCGGTTGCTGATCACTGCGATTTCTGTCAGAACGGCGGGAACGTCGACTCCCAGGAGCACCATGAATGGGCCTCTACGGGTCCCCCAGTCCACTACGTCGCTGCGTACTTGTCGAATATTACGATATAGCGCGGTCTGAATTGAGGAGGCAAGTCGTCTTGATTCCTGGCTCTTCATCGCACTACCGAGCCGATGCATTACTTGACGCCACTCGCCAATCGAATATCCGGAGTCTTCGTTTTCGATAGCAGCCAAGCGTTCAATTTCCGATGAGCCGCCGCGGGGGCTATAGTGGAAGGTTTCCACAACCGACAGCGAGTCGACGGGCAACGCGTTGATGTGAATGGAGATGAAGAGATCCGCCTTCGCTTCGCGGGCGAAGCGCACACGCTCGCGTAGCGTGCGTGCAGTGTCATCCTCGCGTGTCAGCAGGATACGATAGCCGTGATCTTCGAGCCTGCGCTGGAGGCGTCGGGCGACATCCAGCGTGACCGTTTTCTCCGCAAGGCCGGTAGCGCCGACGGCGCCTGGCTGCCGCCCGCCATGGCCAGGATCGATGACAATGGTCTTGACCGATAGTCCGAACAGGTTGGCGAGCGGGACTTCACGGTCATCCGCGCGGCGTAGTCCTGGATCGGTGGGGTTGCCGAAGGATTCCTCGAAAGAGGGCACCACACTCGACGTTTCCGCGACGGAATCGAGACCGTTCATGTCCTTGCCGATCCGTAGCGCGCCGAACAGCACGAGCACACCGACCAGGGCGCCGATCACGCGTGGTAGCAGCAGGCGTTTCCGCCCCGCGCGCGGACGAAATCCGGACATCAGGCGACCACGGGAGTCCTTGCGCCCCGTAATTCGCATGTTCTCCTCATAGACGTCCCTGAAGAGCTCCTGCCGCCTGTCTTTCCTTGAGTATTTCATGGCCCCGCGTCTACAGGATCTAACAATCCACAATCTTCAATGAAGCATGACCCGGCTCGTTCCATTAGACTATACAGCGATAGGGGCCTTGATGGACGGGTGGTGCTGGTAGTTTACGACCTGGAAATCTTCGTAGGCATAGTCGAAGATAGATGGGGGCTTGCCCTTGATTACAAGCTCCGGCAGCGGATACGGCGTACGCGCGAGCTGCACACGGATTTGATCCAGATGGTTGGTGTAGGCGTGGGCGTCGCCGATCGTATAGACCAGTTCGCCGACATCGAGATCGGTTTGCTGGGCGACCATATGCGTCAGAAGCGCATATTGGGCGATGTTGAAGGGTGCTCCCAGGAACAGGTCATTCGAGCGAATATAGAGAAGGCACGACAGACGACCGGCGCCTACATAGAACTGAAAGAACATATGGCATGGTGGCAGCGCCATCTGTTCGGTTTCGGCAGCGTTCCATGCTGAGACGACATGGCGTCTGCTGTATGGTCGGCTTCGAATAGAGTCTATGACGCGCGTAATCTGGTCGACCCCATGAAAATCGCGCCACTGTTTCCCGTAAACGGGTCCCATGTCACCGTATTCGGCGGCAAAAGCATCGTCCGAGCGGATGCGGTCTTCAAAGTCTTCCTTGAGGATGCTCCACGCTTCCGTGTCAGACGGTGGAATGTCCATGCCCCGGCCTTGCAGGTAGTTTCGGAGGGGCCAGTCCGTCCAGATGGAAATGCCGTGATCGACCAGTGGCTTGATATTGGTGGATCCGGCCAGGAACCATAGCAGTTCGCGGGCGAGCGCGCGAAACCACACGCGTTTGGTGGTCACCATGGGAAAACCCTGCTGCAGATCGAAGCGCATCTGGTATCCGAACACGCTGATGGTGCCCGTTCCGGTTCGATCCTGCCTGTGCAGCCCGCCATCCAACACGTGTTGTAGAAGATCGAGATACGGACGCATAATCCCTGGTGCCTGGAACGACACTTGGCCTGTGACAGTTATCCTATCCTCAAACGTGTGCAGGTTTGAATCTACAAATACAAAAGAAATGGATCCCAACCTTCATCAAAAACAGGGTATCAACCACATCAAGAAGGTATTAGCGTATGCTCCGATGGTTGGCGGCGATGGCAAGGCCACCGTGCATCTCACCATGGAGGACTGGCACGTAGTCGCGGATACCCTCTTTGCGATGAACACGCCGCGAGAATTCTTGCCTGAAGAGATTACCGACTACAGGCTCGCGGACGGCCATCGCGCCATCGAACTGGACACGGCAGCGCTACAGATCACCATTGAAATGTTCTCCTGACCTGCGCGTCAGAACAACAGGGTATAGGTGAGGCGCAGGTCCCGTCCGGGGAGCGGCGCCAGATCTTTCAGGAACGAAGTGTGCTTGCGGGCAGTGGCATCGGTAAGGTTGCGCCCGGTCAGCGCGAGTATGTGCACGGTCTGTCGCGTAATGAACCGGTAGCTCGCGGTGGCATGCACGAGCGCGTATCCCGGTGTTTCCTGTTCGTACGCGGCGATGCGCGTTTGGCGTCCGACGCCTTCAATGGAGACGTTGGCCCGAAACTTGTCCCAAACGTAGCGCAAGCCTCCTCCGATGCGCACCGGAGGTATGCGTGGCAGCGGTTCGTTGTTGCGGATCAAGCCTGCGTGCGTATAGTCGCCCCATACGCGGAATGTCACGTGCTGCTCGCCGGCGTGGAAAAGTTCTACGTCTGCTTCCGCCTCAATGCCTCGAAAGATGGCGTCGCCCTGTGTGACCTGGTAGACGAGGAATCCGTCGCTTACGCGATTTGTGTTCTGCAGGAAGATGTAGTCCGAAAACCGGTTTGCAAACAGCGTCGCCGTTGCATCCAGGCGGTCGAAATGCACGTGTGTGGAGATGTCCAGGCTTGTGGCTGTTTCTGCGTCGAGGTTGGCGTCGCCGATTTCGAAGGCACGCGTGGCGGCATGCGGGCCGTTGGAATATAGCTCCGTGGCGTCCGGGATCTTCACGGACCGCGACGCCGAGAAGGCAAACGTAATATTCGGGGTATGGCGGTAATTGACGCCGGCGCTTGCTGAGATTCCGGTGAAAGTACGGTCGTGTCCTTGCGCCTGTGGCACTATGCGCACGCGTTCTATGCGCGCACCGGTTTCCAGCGCGAAGTTGCCCTTCTGGAAGCGTTCGAGCAGGAAGAGCGCCGTATTAGTGGTCGTCGTGCGTGGGATATAGGCTTCTTCACCGGTCACGGTAAGATTGCGCTTGCCGAGCTGGAGGCCGACAACGCCGGTCGAACGTGCGAACAGGCTATGGTCTGCTTCGAGGCGCGCAGTCCACTGGTCGTTATCGAACGTGGTGCCGACAACAGCGCCCTCCAGTTCGTCGTGCAGGTAGTCACTCTGCGCCATACGAATGCGCAGTCCACTCAGGTAGGCATTGGTAAAGCGCCAGGCGCCTTCCAGGTTCACGGCATTCTGGCGCATGTCGACGCGTGTCCCGGCTTCTTCGGCCTCCCCGTTTTCTTCGTCGTCATGCTCCCCGCCTTCGTCTTCTCCGTGCGCGTGTCCCGGCACGCCATATTCCGAGTCGAAGCGGGTAAAGGATGCACCGAAATATCCGCGATTGCCGATGTAGGAGATTCCCATGGACCCATTCATGGCCTGCAGCGCGCTGCCTTCCAGTATGCCACTGTCTTCCTCGCCACCGCTGTTATCCATATCCGGATCGTCATCCTCGTCGTCTTCGTCGTGATGGTCCTCGTCATCGCTGTCCTCGTCTCCTTCATGATCTTCTTCTTCCTCCTCCTCATGACTGTTATCAAGAGCAGCAGCCCCCGGGATGGTATAGTCTTCCGTATTTCGCCAAAGTCCGGATGTGCGCCAGGCTACGCGGCCTATTGCGCCGCGCAGTTCGACCGCGCCAGTCTTTTCTTTAGCTACGGTGCCGCCACGCGCCGTTACCGAGCCACGCAACACTTTCGTTGGCAGCTCATTGGGCACTCGGCCATCCAATACATTGACAACGCCGCCGATGGCGGAACTGCCGTATAGCAGCGTCGCGGGTCCGCGGAGGATTTCCACGCGCTCGCTTGTCAGCGTTTCTATGGCTACGGCGTGGTCGGGGCTTACATCCGACGCGTCAGCGACCGACAATCCCTGTTGCAGCACCTGCACACGGTTGCCACCGAGTCCGCGAATCACGGGCCGACTCGCACCCGGTCCGAAATAGGTAGACGAGATGCCGGGCCGATCTCCTATGGCTTCGCCGATTGTCACACCACCCGCGTTGGACAGTTCATCCTTCGTAAGCACCGTTGTAGGCTGCACGGCATCGGATCGGGTCAAGGGGATGGGACCTGCGGTGATGACGACTTCCTCGTGTTCGATGTGCCGAAGGATGACAAGCGTCACCGAGGTCGTTGCACCAGCGGCTACCATGATCGGCTCCACAACGCGACCCCACCGCTCGCTGGTGGCAGCGACGACGTAGACTCCTGCGGGCACATCCTCGAATACGAACATGCCGCGCTCGTCCGCATCGACCAGGCGGGCGAGTCCCACCAATTGCACGGACGCGTCCGTGGCGGCGATCTCGGCGGCATTCTTTACGGTGCCTTCAATACGTCCTGTGTTCTGCGCATAGAGATTGATGGCGCCAAATAGCGCGCACAGGACTATGAAAGTGGCGCGGACAGTTTTTTCCGGATGCATGGGATCCCTACCAGTCTGTCGGGGGCGCGCGGGCAGGAAGCAGGGTAGCACCCAGTCTCCTGCCGGCAAGGACGGCGATCTGATCAAGAAATGAGTCCGTTTGCGGGAACGCATCCCGCAAGGACTGCTATCAGGTCCAGACAGGAGGTCCCCGAATGGGGATCAGGGAGAGGTGTGGTGTTTCAGGAGACGCCGCTCGTCGCGCAGCATATACCGAAGATTCTCCGCGGAGGTAAGAAATGTACGCGGTAGCATGCAGGATCGTCTGATCGCGGTCGCAAAGCAGGCACTGGTCCGTGGTGAGATCAGGGAGCGTATGGTCATGCGGCGCTGCTTCTCCCGGAGTATGGGCGCATATTTCCGCGGCGGCCGCATTCTCCAGGCCGTGTAAGGCCTGGTGAAATGCCGGTCCGACCACGCCACCCACCAGGAAACCCAGGAGCAGTGCTACGACGCCAGGCCGGGATTCATGAAACAGGAATGACCACATTACGACGAAGGGTTCAGAGCCAATTGCCCCCATGCGTAGTCCACTGCCGTATACTATACGGATGGCTGTGTGGCAAATGCAACTACTGGTTCCTGGTTTGACCGGGGGTCTGGAAAAAGCTCATCGCAGCAAGTACCTTGGAGCGGTTCTGTTTGTACCCACTATCATTGTGCGCCCATGTCTGCCACGATTCTGCTCATTGGCACGCTGGATACCAAAGGGGCTGAATTTGCCTATGTACGAGATCTGATCCGCGAGCGCGGCCACGACACGATTCTTGCAGATGCCGGGATCATAGCGGATCCATCTGTCGAGCCGGACATACCGGCGTCCGAGATTGCGCATCTTGGCGGATCCTCGCTGGAAGCCCTGCGGGAACAGGGCGACCGCGGGTCGGCGATTGATGTCATGACGCGTGGCGCATGTGCGGTAGCGGAGCAGCTTCTTGGCAAGGGGCGCGTACAGGCCGTTTTGGGACTTGGAGGCAGTGGTGGCACCATAATCGCGTCTGCGGTCATGCGCAGGCTCCCCGTGGGCATGCCCAAGGTCATGGTGTCCACGATCGCCTCTGGAGACGTGGCGCCGTACGTCGGCTCCCGTGATATCACCATGATGTACTCGGTAGTAGACATTGCAGGCCTGAACAAGATATCGCGTTCGATTCTGGCCAATGCTGCAGGTGCAGTGTGCGGCATGGTGGAGCAGAACATGCCGGAGGCTTCCGACAAGCCTGTCATTGCGGCCACGATGTTCGGTGTCACGACACCGTGTGTAACGCGTGTGCGCGAGCGCCTGGAGGCCGCCGGATACGAGGTGCTGGTGTTCCATGCTACCGGAAGCGGAGGGCGGGCGATGGAGGCGCTGATTGACGGCGGGTTTATCACGGCCGTGGCGGATGTCACCACTACCGAGTGGTGCGACGAACTGGTCGGTGGCGTGCTGAGCGCGGGGCCGCACCGGCTGGAGGCGGCCGCGCGCTGCGGATTGCCGCAGGTGGTATCGTGCGGCGCGCTGGACATGGTAAACTTCTGGGCTCTGGAGACCATGCCAACAGAGTTTCAGGGTCGCACGGTATACCGCCATAACGCGAATGTTACGCTCATGCGGACTACACCGGAGGAATGTGCAGCGCTCGGCCGGATCATCGCAGACAAGCTCAATGCCGCCAACGGCCCTGTAACGCTCCTTCTCCCGCTACGCGGAGTCAGCGCGATTGACGCCGAAGGACAGCCGTTTTATGCCCCAGACGCCAACCGCGCGCTGTTTGACGCCCTGCGGTCGGGTGTAAACGAATCGGTGCGCCTGGTCGAAATGGATCTCCATATCAACGACGACGCATTCGCAGACGCCATTGCCGAGCGGCTCCTCGCAGATTTGCACACGCCGTAGGCCAGCGCTCCCGGCAACAATTCCTTTCCGGCTTTTGGGGCCTTCACCTTATCACCGCGCACCCCATGGAAACCATTGGATCCTGTCACATCGTCTACCCTAACGACACGGAAACACTTGCCTTTCCGTGGGGCACGATCAATCTTCTAAGCGAGCCTGCACTGACGGGCGGCCGGACGATGACCTTTGGTGAGGTCATCGTCGAGCCCGGAAGCGGCCATAGCCGCCACAACCATCCCAACGCAGACGAGGTTATTTTCGTCATCGAAGGCGTAGCGGAGCAGATGCTGGATGACAAGCCTCCGGTGGTCATTCGCGCTGGCGCCTGTATCTGGATCCCGCGTGGCGTCTATCACGGAACGATGAATAGCGGCAACATTCCGCTACGCCTGATTGTGGTCTACGCGCCTGCGGGAGAAGAAGAGGTGCTGCGAGCCCTCCCCGAAGTCACCATACGACCCTGATCCGGTTATCGCCAAGCGCTGGACCATCTTGTACCCACCCTGCCCTATGAAAACTGCTGGCCTGTTCCTATTCGTCCTCTGTTTGTTTGCCGCCTGTCAGGCGCCGCCACCTCCGGATACCGAGCCGCGCAACATAGAAGTACTGTTTCTGGGGCACGACAGCAGGCATCACGATTCGGAATCCTATGTTTCGCTCCTGGCTGGTGCGCTGTCCACCCACAGGATCAACATCACCTATACGGCGGACCCGGCTTCTCTGAACGACGAAATGCTCGCAGGTTATGATGCGCTGCTCTTGTACGCCAACCACGACTCCATTACCGCTTCTCAGGAGGAGGCTCTTCTGGATTTCGTGGAGTCGGGCAAAGGATTTCTTCCGATACATGCGGCCTCGTATTGTTTTCGGAATTCAGAGGACTATGTAACGCTTGTGGGCGGCCAGTTTTTGGAACATGGGACCGGGGTGTTCACTGCTGACATCCTGGAGCCGGAGCATCCTGCAATGGATAGTCTGGAGCCCTTCGAGACCTGGGACGAGACCTATATCCACGCGCAGCACGGCGAAGATCGGACGGTGCTCATGGAGCGTGTCGAGGATGGTCATCATGAGCCGTGGACATGGGTGCGCACGCACGGTGCAGGCCGGATGTTCTACACGGCCTACGGCCATGACGAGCGCACGTGGAGCAATCCGGGATTTCATGCGCTGATCCGGAGCGGCATTCTGTGGGCAGTCGGTGACCGCGTGCGCGCGCTATGGGAGGGCGTCTCTCGCGAGCCGCTTCGGTACACGAAGCACGACAGCATTCCCAATTACGAGGAGCGCGATCCGCCGCCGATGCTGCAGCAACCGCTGGCCCCGGAGGCGTCGATGCGATATATCCAGGTGCCTGTCGGATTCACGCTCGAGCTATTCGCCGCCGAACCGGAAATTGTTAATCCCATTGCGATGGCCTGGGATGAGCGTGGCCGGCTATTCGTCCTGCAGACGGTCGACTACCCCAACGAGGAACGCCTGGAGGGTGAGGGGCGTGATGTGATTACCATTGTAGAGGATACCGATGGCGACGGGAAGGCGGATTCGTTCACAGAATTTGCGGATGGGCTGAGTATTCCGACGAGTATCGCATTCGCCCGGGGCGGGGTTTTGGTGTCACAAGCGCCGGACATCCTGCTACTAAAGGACACCGATGGCGACGACCGGGCGGACACGCGCGAGGTCGTGCTCACCGGGTTCGGTACGATGGATACGCATGCGGGACCGTCCAATTTGAAGTACGGATTCGACAACTGGATCTGGGGGATGGTCGGCTACAACGATTTTGAGGGTGTTTTTCGCGGAGACACGGTGTCGATGGGCCAGGGTGTCTATCGGTTTACGCCAGACGGCAACTGGTTCGAGCCCGTATCCGATTTCACCAACAACACGTGGGGACTCGGGTTCTCGGAGACGTTCGACATATTCGGCTCGACGGCCAATAACGAGCACAGTGTTTTTGTAGCCATTCCCAACCGGTACTATGCGAACGTGCCGGGTCTTTTGGGTGATGGCAAAATCAAGTTGGATGGGCACTATGCGATGCACGCCATCACGCCGAATTATCGGCAGGTAGACGTCTGGGGAGGATTCACGGCCTCAGCCGGACACAACTTGTATACGGCCAGAGATTTTCCGCGCGCATACTGGAACCGCATTGCGCTCGTGAACGAACCTACGGGCAACCTGCTGCACAACGCGATCCTGGAGCGTGCCGGCTCGGGCTACCGGGAGGAGAATGGCTGGAATCTGTTGGCGAGTGCGGACGAATGGGTGTCGCCCGTGCATGCGGAGGTAGGGCCGGACGGTGCGGTCTGGATACTGGACTGGTACAATTTCATTGTGCAGCACAACCCGACGCCCGGGGGTTTCCGCACCGGGAAGGGGAATGCGCATATCAATTCGCTTCGCGACAAGGAGCACGGGCGCATTTACCGTCTGGCCTACAAGGGCGCACGGCCAAGGCCAATGCCTACGCTCGATCCTGCTCGTCCAATTTCCCTCATCAATGGCCTGAAGCACGACAACATGTTCTGGCGTCTTACGGCCCAACGGCTCCTGGTCGAGGGCGGGATCGACGAGGTGTTGGACGATCTGTACGATCTCATCCGGCCTCACATGGTGGATCCCATCGGCCTGAACGGACCTGCCGTGCACGCCTTATGGACGCTGCATGGCCTGGGCGTCCTGGACGGCTCCAATGAAGAGGCGTTGCGGGTGGTTCGCAGGGCGCTCACGCACGTGGTGGCCGGCGTACGCAAGACTGCCGCGCAGGTGCTTCCGCGCACGGATGAGTCACTGACCGCGATTCTGGAGGCGGGTCTGTTTGAGGACGAAGACCTGAATGTGCGGCTGTACGCGTTTTTGGCGGCCTCGGAGATGCCTCCTTCCGATGTTGCCGGTGCGGCGCTATATGCACAGAGCGTGCGGGAGGATGTGTTGGAGGATGTCTGGCTGCCGGAGGCATTGTTTATCGCGGCATCCAGGCATCGCGATGGCTTCCTGGGTGCATTCAGCGCGGACATTGGTGCTACCGAGTATGCGCAGCAGATCGCGCGTCTGGCGGGAGGGTTGGGAGCGGACGGCACGGATTGGTCAGGCCTGGATCTGGACACGTCCGACTGGGGCACAATGGCGCAGCCGTATCCATGGGACAAATCGGAGGAGTTCGCCACCTTCGATGGCGTAGTGTGGTTTCGGGTGGAGATTGACGTGCCTGCGCAGGTGGCTGGCCGCGCGGCCACCATCGGGCTTGGTTCGGTGTGGGACAGCGACGTTACGTATTTGAATGGCGTGTTGGTCGGCGAGTGGCCTAACGGGTACGGCCGGCCACGCGTGTACGAGGTGCCGGCCGGGGTGTTGAGGGCGGGGCGGAACGTTGTTGCAGTGCGTGCGGAGGATACGAGTGGACGGGGCGGCTTTTGGGGCGAGGAGGAGCAGCTTTTTATTCGGGCCGGATCGTTTATGGCATCGTTGGCTACGGATTGGCAGTACAAGGTCGAGGAGGAGTACGTGAACGGCAAGAAATCCGAGATCAGTCGCCGCACGCCGCTGGCATTGCAGTTCCTGCACCATCATTACAGCATCATGAGCCCGGCGTCGGGAGACGCTGATGCGAGTGGCACGGCTGTGGAGGAGGCGGTGGAGGTTGCGCTCAGCGTGATTCCTGGAGCGTTGCAGTTCGACAGGACATCGTTTGCGGTGCCCTCAGGGGAGCGCATCCGGCTGACGTTTACGAACCCGGATGACTTGCCGCACAATGCGGTGTTTGTGGAGCCGGGCTCCGCCAATGCTGTGGGTGCGATGCTGGATGGGCTCATCAAGCGGAATGAGGCGGAGGCGTTGCAGTATGTGCCGGACACTACGGCGGTGCTATTCTCGACGGGACTTGTGCAGTCGAAGGATTCTGCGACGCTAACGTTCGTATCTCCGCATAAGGCTGGCGACTATCCGTATTTGTGCACGTTTCCTGGCCACTGGCGCGTGATGCAGGGCACGATGGTCGTCACGGCGCCGTAAGCGTAAGCACGCATGCCTCACGGGCGTCAGGTGACAATCGAGTTTATCACCAAAATCGAGATACTTGCATGTCCATTCCAAAATCCACAGCATTGATACTGCCGGTATTGCAGGCGTTATCCAACGGCGAAGAGACTTCGATTTCCGCAATACGTGCCCGTGTTTCCGAGTCGATGGGCCTTACGCCGGAAGACCTCCAGGAAATGTTGCCGAGCCTTCACCAGCCGTTATTTAACAATCGGATATCCTGGGCGGTCTGGCATTTGCAGCATGCCTTACTCCTGGTACGCGTCCGTCGTGCAGTCTACCGAATAACAGAAGAGGGAAAAAATCTGGCGGCGCGAGGAGAGCAGGTCGACAGGAATACGCTTCGTCAGTATCCGGCCTATGTGGAGAAGATCGGCAAAATACGTGGCGGGAAGAAGGCAAACCCTATAGATGATCAGGTCGATACGCCGGAGGAAGTACTGCAGAACACTGTTGGTGAAATAAGAAAGAGTCTGGAAATCGAGTTGCTTGAAAGGGTACGGAGCGCATCACCGGAATTTCTGGAAAAGTTGATAGTGGATGTATTAATTGCCATGGGTTACGGCAGCGGAGACGATGCGAGGGGTCTTGTGACCGGACGTTCCGGGGACCACGGCATTGATGGCAAGATCAAGGAGGATGTACTCGGGCTGGACGAGGTGTATATACAAGCAAAGAATTATTCGGATAGCAACACCGTGGGTGAGGGTGCCCTACGCAACTTTGCGGGAGCGATTGACATGGCAGGAGGTACGACAAAGGGAGTGTTTGTCACCACTTCCACGTTCACTTCTCAGGCGAGGAAATACGTTGAGCTGAGTCCGAAACGCATCATTCTGATCGACGGGGAGAAATTGGCCAGCTTCATGGTCGATTACGACGTAGGGGTCCGAAGCAAGGTGACTTTTGAGATCAAACGGATGGATGATGATTACTTTGAACTGGAAAACGATTAATAGAGCGGCTGTCGCGGAATGCAACCCGCTCATCTGCCGCTTCCTTTGTCGAGGAGCATTTTGGGAAAAGAGTGGGACATAGAGCTTCTGCTATGATTCCTTCGAGGCTCTTGGGGTCAAGCGTCGCGCGGTACGCAATGGATGTATGAAGAACCGGCAATACCCATGACACTTGCTGGTTTCGTCTGGAGCGACACGATGTCGCTGATTCCTATACCCGCTTCTGGATTATTAGGGCTTCGTATCTGAGTAACCATTACAACAGTTGAAAGCAGGGATCAGAGAAGACATTGTCCAGTCTGGCGTCCCGTCCGTCCGCTATCGGCAGTCCTCATGATTGTCCGCAGCGTAGACCGCAATATCCTCAGTATGCATACCTGACCGGCGCGCATATTCCCGCCAGCTACTCACGGCGGGCGTTACTTCGTCAATAATGGTGTCCGTCTAGCGAATCTTCAATTCGAAGTGCGCCGCCGCACTTCGAGCCAAGTTGAGATTGGCCATTGCATTTAGTGAATCCTTTCACTTTGATAACATCTTTGACCAAACCGTGAAATACGCTTTCAGAGTGAAAGAGAAAACCGTACATACTCGGGCGACTTCGCTCATCGAACAAACGTTGCTCGACATCCCCATCGTGCTCGAAGTCCGGTTAAGGGAGGAAGTGCGCGTTGGCGAATCAACTTTGGATCTCGGACCTCGTCTTCGAGGTCTGGAAGCAAGGCGAGTCCAGAAGCTGCCGAGCGGCTCACGTCACGCTCATTTTCGAGGTGAAAGCTAGCGGTCAACTCCGCTGGGCCAGATTGGCTTCCGATCAACTTAGCCGCTACATAGAGCAGGTGATTGAGCATGGGCACTCACCGGTATATGGCCTCTTGGTCGCGCCCTACGTGTCTGACGCTGCCGCCGAGATACTCCAGAAGCGCGGTCACGGATAACTCGACCTCGCCGGCAACGGGCGTCTTGTTTGCGACGGCATTTACGTGGACCGGAAAGGCAATGCCAACCCCTTCTCGGAGCGTTCTGAACTCCGCACGCTTTTCTCACCGAAGGCTTCTCGCGTCCTCCGCATTCTGCTCATGCATCCATGCATTCCGTGGCGCATGGCGGCGCTAGCTGAAGAAGCCTGTGTGAGCCTAGGGCTTGTGGCAAAGGTCAAGCCACTTCTCCTGGACAGAGAGTGGGCAGTTGTAACGCCACACGGGTTAGCACTAATCGCGCCCGATGAAGCCCTCGACGCATGGGCGGTCGCCTTCAGGTACCGCCGCAATTGTATCCATGACTTTTACAGCTTCAGGGGTGTAAAGGAAACCGAGCATCGTTTGGCCGAAGCGGCAGAGGATGTCGGTGTGTGCTATGCGCTGGCAGAGTTCTCAGGGGCTGAGCGTCTTGCCCCTCACGTCCGCTACAAACGCGCGGCGGCTTACGTCGATACCGAAGCACAGGACAAAGTCGCCCGTCGCGCCGAGTTGCGTACCGTCGAAACTGGCCCGAATATCCGGCTCTTTGATCCCTACGACGCGGGCGTATTTTTTGGAGCCAGACAGATTGGGGACGTCAACGTAGCTCATCCGATACAGCTCATTCTCGATCTCAATCTGGCGAGGATCAGAGGCGAGGAGGGTGCCGCGTTTCTACGAAGCCAAATCCTCGAGCCCGCTTGGAAGGCGATGTGCGATCAGCAGAAAGAGCGTTGAGGCAATATGTAGCAAGAGAATATGAAAGTCGCGCCGTGGAGGACGCCCGCCGGGTTCTTCTCGAACTGACACAATTGCTCGACGAGTATCAGGAAATGATATCCGTGGTTGGCGGGTGGGTGCCTCCTCTTTTGATGCCGGAAACCGGGCATATCGGATCCATGGACGTGGATCTGGCGCTCAATCAGGAGCCGCTCCAAGAGGTGCGCTCCGAGACGCTCCGCACGCTCTAGAGCAGTCAGACTATTACGCGGACACAAAGCAGAACTTTGTTTTCTATCGAAACGTGATGCTGGATGACGGAGGCAATCCCGATCCCGTGGTCGTCGAAGTGGATCTCATCGCAGGAGAGTACGGTCTGGCCGGCAGTCCCAGCGGGTACAAGACCCTCGTGCTCGGAAGGCCCGTGGTGCCGACCTTGTTTTCAAGGAGGGTCTGGTCAAGCGCGTCCCGGTCGAAGGACGTTCTCCTAGCGGCGCAATGATTCGTGCCAATGTCCGCGTCGCCAGCCCCGTTCCTTTTCTGGTAATGAAGGCGAATGCCCTGGCTCGACGTGACAAGCCGAAGGATGCCTACGATATCTGGTTTCTGTGAAGGTATCACCGGGCCGGGCTCGAAGGACTCACCAGAGCTGTGGCCAAGCATGCCAATCACGGCCTGGTCAATGAGGCGTTGGGTATCCTCAGCGAAGTCTTTGCCGATGTCAATCATAAGGGTCCCCACGCAATCGCCGACTTTCGTGAGTTAAAGCCGGGCACTGATGAATACGACCGGGTTTGTCAGGATGCCTTCCAGCGTGTTCGTTTTGTACTGGACAACCTGAGATGATCCATATCGCAGGCCAGAATTAGCGGATTACTCTGGCAGGGTATGGATTGACCGACTGGCATGAACTGGGGACGGATTGATTGAAACTGATGTCAATGAAAACCTCTGTCGTGGCCCAGCACAAAGAAAGGTTCAGTGGCATTACGACTCACCCGGCACCTTCGGGTTGACTGCCCGGGAATGAGCCTCTCTTACTTTGTAAATCTTGACTCTTGGAAATGGATAATTCCACGCCGTTATAACATAAGGATCATCTAAATCGGTATGCATTTGACCAAGGGGCGCATTACCCAAGTATGATCCCTCTCCCGTTCGAGCATCCACTCGAAAGACGTCGTGTACAACAATTGACCCATCTTCTCTGGGGCCAACGCGAGTCGAGTGTTTCACATAGAAATAGTCACCAGACGAGTCGGTGAACAGATCAACGAAGGAGTTTTCGCCGATTACAGGATTGCCCAAGAATATGCTCTCACGTCCATCTTCGGTTCTGGACACTTCTACTTTACGGGGCTTGAAGTCAGGAAACAATACTTGCCAGGCCGCTTCACCGGTCTCCTTGTAGCCGGTAACAACCGGAACGTACGACCTGATGTGGGCAATCATCGCTTGTTGTTCGCTACAAGCAAGATAGCCGCTATCTGACAGGACCTGAGTAGCTATTGGACTGGATGATTTGTAGGGAGCCCCAAAAGATGCGACCCGGTTTCCCTCGAGTGTATACTTGTGGATAACGCCGTCCAATTCATTAGAGAAGCCCAGGTAGTAAAAATACCCGTTCATCGCGCAACCACTATCGCCCAGTTGCACATCATCAGGAAAGGATGATCGTAGCTGGAAGGTGGTCGCATCTTGTCGCTCGAAGACGTGCACAAACGGGTTAATACTATGCACCGCTACGGTTCTCCCTATGTTGGCGAGCAAGACTTTCCATGGATAGAGAAATTCTCCGGGGCCCTCCCCGGGGCCACCGAATGTGCTGATATGAGATCCGTCATAGTCGAATACTCGCACCTGATTGTATTCTGAATCCAGAACGAACAGAGTGCCGGCATAATTGGTCGCTACATCTACAATGTTTCCAAACATTTCATGTGGATTTCCTTCGTTTAGGCCGATGGTGGCTATTTCCTCGTACTCGGTCATGTCTATGAAATTATTCTCGGCACCTTGTTCGTTTGCTTCTGGTCGCAAAACAAAGCGAGGATCGGTTATGACCGGAATGTTTTCGGAGGTAGGGTGAATCGAATCCTTGCCGGAGTCTGGACCATCCTGACGACGTTGTCTTTGCGCCAGACTGATGATGAATAGAAGGAGTCCCAGTAAGAACAGAGATGCGACAAGCTTTCGGTCAAGCGGGTACATTAGTATATGAGTCTACAGAATGTGCGTGAATCCTATTCCCTGCAAGAACGATGCCTGAAGGAGTCAGGAGATCCCTCTGTGCTAGCAAAAAACGAATTGTCATAGGAGGTGCGCAAGGACACGTACCTGGTGGCGCTGTGCGAACATGCGGAACGAGTAGTCTGCGACGCTATGCTTGTGGAGCGCGAATCTGTGCTGGATGGAAGGGGTGCTCGCCCGGTGATTACACCAGCATGCTCACCATCGGAATGTTGCTGGATAGAGATGAGTCGTACGACAGATATTATACCGAGCAGGACCTCCTGCATGGACACAACCTGAAAAGGTTCTCGGCACAGCGGTCTACACCGATGAGGCGCACGCCTACAAAGGCATGATTGGGATGCAGCACGAAACCGTCAAGCACTCGGTCGGCGAGTGGGTCAATGGCATGGCGCACACGAACGGGCTGGAATCATTCTGGAGCATGTTCAAGTGGGCGTATCATGGTACGTACCACCGCTTGAGCAAGAAGCACTTTCAACGCTACGTGCACCAGTCTGCAGGCACGCACAACGTTCGCACAATGGATACGCTGGAGCAAATGCAGCACGTCGTGGCTGGTATGGTGGGCAATGGCTCATGTGCAAGACGCTGACAGCGTAGCGTTGTGCACCAACTAAGTGGATCAGTCCATACGGACACAGAACACTGAAATGACAGTAGACGACCGGCACGAGTGCAAGCGTAAGCGCTTGCAGGACACGTGGGACAACACGCCAGCGGCGAATCCGCGCTACGGCGGGCTAACGATACTGGAAGCTACGCGACAGTTTTTGAAGGGCGGGAGGCAGGAGGCACCGAAGGCCAAGACAGCCGCCCAGGACGAAGTAAGCTTCAGTTAACTAATATGATCGCCCCAAATTAGGGTGCAATGGCAGTCTCCTGGTCGTTATTGTTGTGGGCGGTCTTTTAGTCACGTAGATCGGCAAACGCCATGGATTCAATGCTCCAAGAGGACCATGCGGCACCGCCGCAGGTTCCATCCACGGAGGTCGTACCGCGGGCAAAGCGCCGCAGATTCACCAAGGCCTATAAGCGGTGCATCGTCAGCGAAGCGGACGCTTGTCAGGTACCCGGAGAGGTCGGCGCGCTGTTACGCCGGGAAGGCCTTTACTCGTCTCAGCTGTCCAAGTGGCGCCAACAGCTCGACAGCCCAGAGACTGGAACGCAGTCCGCCGATAAGGTGCACGCGCTGAGAAAGGAGCTGCGTGCAGTGCGCAAGACGCTTGCGCGTACGCGTCGTGAGCCCAAGCCGGCCCGGCAGGTCATTGAGGTTCAAGAAAAAATCTCCAGACTGCTGGGTCTCGAAACCCCCGACGAGCCCGGGCAACCAAGTTTATTATGCTGGAGGAACTCACCAAGGCCATGGATGTGGCTGCCGCGTATCGCTACAGGGAGATCTCCCGTAGCACCGGGCACCGATGGTTGCATCCAGGGCCAAGGAAGCGGCAAAAGGGCCGACTCGCCATCAGTGACGCGTGGCGCGCACAGATTCTGGCACTGTTGTGTTCATAGCGGTTCATGGATCTGCCGCCCCGGCCGATATGGGCCACGCTGTTGGATGAAAGCACCCATGTGTGTCACTGGCGCACGATGTATCGTATTCTGAAAGAAAGCCATGCGGTACGAGAGCGTCGTAACCAGGGGGTACACCCGCCCTACACTAGGCCGGAGCTGGTGGCCACGGCCCCCAACCTGGTCTCGTCCATAGACATCACCACGCTGCGCGGTCCCCGAAAAAGGACCTCCTACAAGTGTTATGTGATCGTAGATATCTTCAGTCGGTAGGTGGTGGGCTGGATGGTGAGCCCGTACGAAATGGCTGAACTGGCGGCCGATCTGGTCGTGACCGCCCCGTTCGTCAGGTTCTACAACATTTCCGATAAAGCGCATGTCGGGGGAGAGAATTGAGCGCCGTCAGCCCCAAGTCATGCCCTAAGCCAACCTCATCCCCGGCGCTGGATCACGGATCGTTGGCCCACGGGGCTAAGGAAACCATCGGGCATGGGGTACTGGCGACAAGCAGCAGACGCTTCCATGCCCGGCTGGCCCCAGACACGCGCTCCTCCTCTATTTATGAATCAACCCCCTGCTTTGGGCTTGTGTATGACAACTTGCGGGAATGGATTGTTGGTAACCGAGAATCCGTAGCCGGAGTCGATTCCCTCTACGCTCGGTGCACTCCCCAGATACATTCCCAGTCCCGTCCGCACATCTATCTTGAACAAGGGCCCGGAATATGGGCTTCTATCGATGATGTCTCGCCCTTCCCAAGTTACGTACTGTACATACAGGTTCCCCGCCGGATCGGTGAAAATGGTCTCAAGCCGGCGCTGGCCTGGTTTTAAGGGATTGAATCCCCAGTCTCCACCCTCATATTCTGCGAAGTAGGTCGGATCAAAGCTGGCAAACTTCACGTGCCACGCTACCTCGCCATTCTCCCTGTAGCCGGTTACCACGGGCGCCCAGACCCGATTCAGAACAACTATACCGTGCGCCTCGCTGCAAGCAAGTAGACCCATTCGGGACATGTGTCGCGACATCTCTTCGCGTGGAGACTGGTAGTACTCTAAGAATGAAGCCACACGCTTGCCGTCATAGGTGAACTTGTGCAGTACGCCCTCGTACTCTGGATCAATCCCATACACCCAGAAGTGTCCATTCATCGTGCAACCATCGTGGGCGAGCAATCCTGTACGGAAGTGTGCCTTTGGTATGTAGGTGGAATCGTCTTGGCGGTCAAAAGCCACCACAGATCGACCATATTCCTCTAGTACGAAGACCGTTTGCCCCTGGTCGGCGACGGAGATCTTGAATGGCCTATTTCGAAATTCTCCCGGACCCTCTCCGGGCCGGCCAAACGACGACAGCAGGGCTCCACCATAGTCGAATACGCGAACCTCGCTGCTTCCGTAATCCAAACCAAGTACGGTTCCGTCACCAGGGAATGCAAGGTCAGTGACAATGCCAAACATTTCGTAGTACTCCCCGTCCGCCACCCCGATGACAATCTTCTCATGACTGGCCTCGCTCATGAAGGCGAGCTCAGGGTCCTCATGCAGGATAAAGGTCGGATCGGTCACCTCTGGAATGTTTTCCGGCGTTGGATGCAGCTCCACGATACGACGCTGTATTCCGTGCGCGTTAGCTAGGGCGGGAGAGGACAGAAACAGCCCCGCGAAAAGTCAAAAAAACCAATGTGTTGCTTTCATGATCAGTTACCTGATGTGGTACGGATTCGGCTCATTTTCTGGAGTATCCCGGCTACGTTGCCACACAGTCTTAGTCAGATGAAATTCCCCACGTATTCAGATTTGTGCCGCTCGTTTGTGTGCAGTGCGTGAGCGCTGGGTTTAAGGCGTGTGATCGGGTGGTTGCAGCCAACGCTATTACGGGTCGGATTGAAGCGGCAGTCCGGACAGTTGCGCCATTTGCCTTCGCATTGATTCGCCTTGAAGCGTGATGTGGCGCGCGTTGTGAACGATCCGATCGAGAATGGCATCGGTCAGTGTAGGGTTTGCCATGGTTTCATGCCAGTGCGCGGCGGACAGTTGGCTGGTCGCGATCGTCGACCGTTTCTGGCGTCGATCATCAAGAGCTGCACGGAGATCTTCCTGCTGCGTGCAGGTAATTCGCGTGATTCCCTAGGTTATCAGGAAACGGGCTCCGGAAGTGCCTTGGACCGTAACTGAATGCAATCGGGCACGATCTGCGGCGGTCTTGAGGCAATTCCACCTTTTATTGTACGTGGATATCAAGGCAGCGTGCAGGGTGCCTTACCGGTCACTTGCTCCCGTATATCGAGCCGAAGATATTTCCGAAAATGTCGAATGGTGCCCCAGTTTGGCCGGAAAATGCGAAACAGCCCTGTACGGCGCCATACGGGTGTTATGACACGATGTAGCGATGTCTGTGTCCCCGAGAGATCCATCATGCCGCAGAATGAGCGGGCATGCGATTGGTGCCATAGGAGGCGATGATCTGGTCGGCGCGATTGGAACCGGTGTACGTGTACGCACCGTAGAAGCGCTATGGCTGGTACTGGACCCGAAAACCTGCCAGCGCTCCAGACGCCCGCGCAGCAGCCAAACCTGTCAAGTGGTTCGGCACAGCGTTACGACATCCTGGCCTGCGCCAGCGTTCGAGGTCAAGTTGCGCATGTGTTCTCGCAGCTTATCGAAGAAATAGATGGTCTCCATCAACCTCATCCATAGCTTCGAAAGCAAGCTCTAGGTCCAGAAAGTCCAACTGGATACGATAACGGGCAAAATCACTGACCAGGCGTTCCGAAACCGTGAGTTTCTGTTCACCCATGAGACTGTACCGATGCCAGTTGTATACCAAGGGCTTGTTCAGGCTTACCATTGGTATCCTCTTGTGCACGCTGATGGCAGCATGCTCAAAGCATGCAGAGAGGGCTTCCAATCCAGAATCCATACCCCAACCAATACTCGTTCCAGCACTCACAATTGGTAGTGAAACAAGTGGGGACGGAGTCCTTTTTGGCAGTATTGGCGGATTGGTTGCGGTCAATAGCACAGGGAGGATATACGTCGGTGATAGACAGGCCTCCGTTATCTACGTCTTTACCGCACAGGGAAAGCTAATTGATGAGATTGGTCAGAAAGGGGAAGGACCAGGCGAATTCGCGAGACTCAGCACAATTCGGATAGGCCCTAGCGATACGCTTTATGCGTTTGATTCTCGAGTCGACCGCATTTCAGCCATTGAACCGACAGGACACAGACTCGCCTATGGTTTTAAGGTGCCGGGAGACTCGATGGGAAGTCTGCCGGATCAGTTCGTCGGCGTACTAGACACGGGATTCCTCTTTACATGGGTTGAGAACCCAGGTTTAGAAGACGGGACAGGTCTAACGGACCTCTATGTCTACGCAAGACACGTAAACTGGCCAGGACTGCGTGTTCAGAATCCACTGGTGCGACTGCCTGGCAAAAGTTGGTTAGTTGCGGGAACTGAAAATGGCTTCACGGTATCAGCCATTCCATTTAGACCCGTACCGCTCATTCACCTTGGGCCGGGCGGGCATGTTTATTCTGGTCTAAGTGCATCTGTTGACGTAGCGATTACAACAGCCAGCGGCGTGCCCATAGGCTCCATCACTCACGAACTGGAGGCGATTCCCGTGTTGTCAGCCGAGCTTGAAGAGTATCTGGAAGATTTCTCCAGCGACAGAGCACAGAGGCTCCGGCCCTTCACCCCAAAGGCCAAGCCAGCATACTCATCCTTTATCGTTGACGACGAGGGTCGCATCTGGGTCAGGCTTACACCAGCAGATTACGAAGCCGACACCTCTTCGTGGTTGATTCTGGACACAGAAAGCCGAATTCGTGGTCAGGTAACCCTCCCATCATCCGTGAGATTGGAGGTCATTGCCGCGGGACGGGCATACGCCACCAGCAGCGCCGATGGGCTTACCCTTGAAATCTTTGAAGTACAGGAATAGCGTGCATGGGTTTGTGGTACGTTTCGCCGCGCGGGTGGCCCGCAGCCCTCTGTGCCATTAGGAATTGAGACAGGTTTTATGTTCTCGTACGTGATCGATCTGCATTTGATGTATACGATGCAGCCACACGTAACTATCAATTGTCCATTGCTTTGCCCTCACCTGACCAACACTGCGTATCCGAGGATCATATATACTCGATACAAGTGATGAACGACGTTTGTTATTGCCGTCCAGCGACAGAGTGTTTACCGGTTGCAAGGCGCCGAGCTGAGCGTACAGGCGGGGCGCCCTGCCGGCCATTCACTGCCGTTTTTCGGGGTTTAGACTCTTTCCGACAATAACATATCGGGAGAAAGGATTGAGCACCGTCAGCCCCGAGTCATGCCCTCAGCTAGCTTCATCCCCGGCACTGGATCACGGAGCTCCTGCCTACGAGGTTAAGGAATTCATCGGGCATGGGTCGCTGGCGACCAGCGGTAGATACATCCATGCCCGGCTGGCCCTGGAGACGCGTCCCGCCTAAGTTCTCTAACAACTAGTGCCTTAAATTGTCGCAGACCAGATAAGACTATTTAAACTCACCATGGTGCTTTTCCGCAATATGGTTCCCGGTGTGCTATTCCCTGAGCGCTTCCAAGACCATACTAACCTTGGTCGCAGTCAGATTCCTAGCACCAAAGCCTCGAAGCTCGAGGTCGGACTGATTTTTTCGGCCCTATTCCGCAGTGCGTGACGGCGGACGTGACAGGTTAATCCAGTAGGCCGCCTCCGGACGGACAGTTGTACGGATAAGGCCGCGGAATCGCCGCCTGAGGAGTCTTTATCCTGCCAAAAAGGGTTCTTGCATCGACATTGGCACGGATGCCCGCGCTTGCCAAATGTCCCGAACTAACGCCCGGCGCTCACCTCGCGCCTTCCTGTAAGTTCTGGGGCCCCGTCCCAGGGCAGGACAGGACCGCGGACGCTGCCTACTCACGGCGCAGCTTCACCCACGGCCTTGGCTTTACTCTGGGCCTCTTGGCGCGGCTTGGAGGTCTCGAGACGGTAGTTGGGCACGTTCGGCTCCAGAATCACGCTGTGGTGTACCAAACGGTCTATGGCTGCGGCCGTCGTCATCGGGTCCTTGAAGATGCACTCCCATTGGCTGAAGGCCAGATTGCTCGTAAGCAACTCGCTGCCCCGCTCGTAGCGCTGCGACAGCAGCAGGAACAGCACCCCCATCTCCTGGCGGCTGTGCTGCACGTAACCGATGTCGTCGATAATGAGCGCCTCAAAGCGCGCGAGCCGCTTCAGGAGCTTGGGCAGGCGCAGCTGCTGTTTGGCCTATAGCAGCTCCTGCACCAGTGTGCTGCAGTTGTAATAGATCACGCGACGCCGCTGAAAGATCAGCTCCCGGCCCAGTGCACACACCAGGTGCGTCTTGCCGCTGCCGGGAGGGCCGAAGGCCGGAACGTTCTCCTTGCGGTCCAGGAAGCCTTCCTCCAGGAGCACACGCAGGTGGTGATCTATCCGCAGGGGCAACCGGCCACGATCGAACGTGTCCAGCGTCTTCTCCAGCGGCAGCCGAGACGCACGCAGCCAACGCTGGATGCGGTTGCTGTGGCGCTCCTGCTGCTCCTGTTCCACCAGCTCCAGCAGAAAGCGCTCAAGGCTCATGGCCTCACGGCGCGCCGTGAGGCCTTCTTCCTGAAGTAAGCACGTATCGCTGGCATACGGAGCTCCTTGAGCCCTGCCTGCAGGGACCGCTCCAGTTCTGCTGCCGAGAACGTCTTCTTCGCACTGCAGTCGTCGTAAGCGAATCCGTCGTCGATGGCTCCAGAAGGTCGTCGTTCGTGCTCAGATCCACCACAGGAGGCGCTACCAAATGATTCGGAACTTACAGCGTCCGATCCAACAGCGCCTCTACGGCCTCTGCCGTAAGGCTCTCTTTGCCCTCCAGCAGCACGCTGACGGCGGGCTCTACGCCCGCTTCGCTCTCTTTGGCTGCCAGGTGCAGCACACGCAGATACGCCTTGTCGGCCTTCAGAGGCGCTTTGTGCGCCCGACGCAACGCGTCATAGGCCATCCGGAACCGGTGGGTGGGAAAGAGATCGGCCCGGTACCGGTAGTGGGCAAACGCACCCGGTTTGCGCACCAGCGAGTCGATCACATGCCGTTCCTCGATCCGGTGCTTGCTTCTTCCATGCAGCTGCGGCATGCGCTCCATGAGACGCTGCCCGAACCGCACCTCGACAGCCTCGCCGAAGAGACGGATGTCGACCTGTTCGCCGATAAGTCGGCTCGGCACCGAATAGCTGTTGTTCTGCACCCGTAGCGTGCTACCCTTCGATACCTGCACGCGCATCGCCTTTTAGCTTTCCAGTGGGCTCTCCGGAAGCGGCCCCAGAGAGGCCCGCTCCTGCTCGAGGCGCTCCTTGCGCGGCGCATTCAGCTGCGCAAACAGCTGCTCGAGGAAAGCCTCATGGGCCTGCCGGCTCTCAAAGTCATTGCTTCCGCGCAGGATGAGTTGGTTCTTATGGCCAGCTTCAGCCGGTAGTGCCGCTGCTCTACGTTTCCGTTCTCGTGCGGACTCCGCACCTGCGTATGCCGCGCTTCCATGCCGCAGTGGCGCATCAAGGCCTGGTAGCGATCCGTAAAGGCCTCGCCGCCGCCACGCTGCAGCTTGCGTACTGTAGCGCTCAGGGAGTCCGTCCGGTGCAGCCTCGGCACGCCTCCACAGGCGTGAAGGGCCTGCTGCAGGCCCTCCGAAAGCGCCTCGAAGCTCTCCGATCGGCAGACGGTACCCGTCTCCCAATTGGAATACGGCAGCACACAGTGGTACAACAAATGCGGAAATGGCGCCCCCTGGATTGTCACGCCCAGCTCGTTCATGCACGTACAGTCCGATTGGGCTCGGTCTCCCGGTTCAGACTCCTTGGCAAGAAATACGTCCTTCGCCGGGCCTTCCGTGGCTCTCCACTGCGTGACCGCCAGTGCAGCGTGCGCAATTGACCCGGCTGGAACGTGTCCGGATGCCGGCGCTGCAGCTCGCCAAAAAGCGCCTTGACCTCCTCCCAAACGTCAGTAAACGGATCCTTGCGCGTACGCCACGTGTGCGGCTTCTTCGTCTCGCTTGGCAGCTTGCCCAACCGCACGTAGTCGCGCGGTAGTCTCGCACATTCCGGCCTTCGCCACTGCTGTCGTGAGGGGCTCTCCCTTCTTCAATACCAACCTGCGTAGAAGCAGGACCTGCGCATCCTGCACCATCTCGATTGTGGACTGACCGAACAAACCGACGATCCACGCACAAGACGACCTCAGGTCCCGCTATTTATAGTCAACGTTGTCGTTGTTATTAAATGTCGCCAATCAGTTCGTTCTGCTTCACGTGCCATCGATATAGCTCGTGTGATACCTCCCCTATCTTACCAAATAGCCGTCGGAGGTTGCGCCAGCTGCACAAAGTCCCTTCCGGCTGAGAAAGAAGCGCGCAGGGATTCGCGCCGGTAGCAGGGAACCTCAGGCCGAAGAATTACGTCTGCTAGCTGCCAAAAAAAAGATGAGTTTTGCCTGTGCCGATGGGTGGACGTGCACCTCCGGTTGGCGCAGTAAGAAGAAGGAGCCGGGGAAATGGAAGAAGGCTGGCATTGACTATCACTTTGAGCTACCCCGGCCAAAAGGAGTGAGTTGCAAGAGCCACAAGCTAAACAAGACCTAGAGATTTTCGATGACAACTTTAGCTCGTACTGCCATCCAGCGACACGTCTCAAGCCTTTTCTCAGGCCTTGGTGGCATCTATCCCCGGCTCCGTCGGGCAGGCACTGAGTGCCCGCGTTGCCTGTCGAGCGCCTGCCAGGTAGTTGTGGTTTCTCTGCTATTCGTCGCCAGTGCCGAGGCAACTAGCCGGAATAGTGCGTCTGTACAGCGGGTCTACCATCCCACAGAGGAGAATATTCCATCACGGGATGATTTGGCAGGATACATAGGTTCGGAATCAGTTAATACAGAGGATCGCGGCCTTCAGGAAGCTGTCGGATGGTTCTCCGGTGCTGAGGAGGTCTTGAAAATCGGAGTGCGCGACGGAGCGGTCCACGATATGTTTGGCAAGATAGAAGATGTGGCAGTAAATGGGAGTGGCGACATTTTTGTGCTGGACTACCAGCAGAAGAAGGTAATTCTGTTCAGCAGCGACGGAAGCTACATCCAGTCCATCGGCGGACCTGGCGCAGGTCCTGGAGAATTCGAGTTCCCGGAGGCCATTGGAATTGACAGCAGCGACCGCGTCATTGTTATGGACGCCAAACTAAGAGTCAGCATTTTTGCATTGCTTGACACAACCGTTTCGCTGGAATCGACGATCACGTTGGCGTATCCGCCCAAGGACATGTGTATTGACGGTAGTTTGCTCTACCTGGCGGGAGCGTGGGCTGAGGAGAAAGACAGCTATGTCCATGTGTACACCACTAGCGGCGAACATGTCCGATCATTCGGTAGCCTCTATAAGTCTAATGTTCCCTTCCTTGCGCAAGGCTTGTCTCATGGTCCAATAGCTTGCGGCAGAGGCGCCGAAAGCCTCCTGTATATGTTTGGCTGGATGCCCGTAATACACGGGTACGCAAAGGATGGCGAGCGCCGTTGGACTTCCATGCTTGCCGACTTTAGTTCTCTTGGCGTTGTTTCATACGGCGCATCAGAGGTGAGATATGAGGACGACGATATAGCGTACGATATCGTGGCCAACATTGTAGCAGTATCCGGCAGCTACGCAATTGTCCAGACCAAGCATATGACGCCTAAGAGCAGAAAAGCGCGCCTGCCTTATGACCGGATAAGCACGTACGTCATTGCCTTGAAGTCTGGCGACGGGATGTATGTTGGAGACAGGTTTCCACCCATCCAAGAGGTCCGGGGGAATCGAATTTATGCTGCACGCACATTCCCGTTTCCGCAGGTGTTGGTCTATGAGACCGAATCCGCATTTCCGCGCTAGCGGGGCAGGGCACAGGCAGGGTGCATGGCCTCACTGTCGCAGACGCCCTACCCTATGTGCCACAATAAGGTGGCACACGGTGTGCTCTTCCCAGAGCGCCTCCAAGACCACACCGACCTTTGTCTCAGTCGGAGTCCAATCACCGAAGGCTCGCTCGACAGCCTCGGCTTGTTACTCCGCTAGTGAGCATTGGTGTCTCACATCCTATTGGCGCAGAGGACCATGCTCCTTCATGGAGCGTTACTGTTTCGACCCTGAGGGAGGATACTACGAGTGATCGCGATGGCAAAGAAACTTGGCTATTTTGGCCTTGTAGGTGCTTTTTCAATGAGTGCTATCTGACTCCACATGTAGGAGCACAGACTGCGCCTCTTGATCTCAAATTCTTCAAGGAGGCGGAGACGATCCAGCTTTTTCCGGATGCGTTGCTGATAGCAGGGATCGACCACTTGGATGTGGATCCGACAGGACGCGTGCTTGTGGTTGATCAAAAGGCAGGTAAATCGTTCTGTTCGACTCGACGGGCATTCTACAGGCATCACTGGATCCAACCGTCTGCCACCCGGGCTTCATTTTTTATCCAATGACGGCTATTGCAAAACTACCCTAGCGTTTGGTGGTGGCATAGAATCAGGCGGCATGCATTGGTGCCATTGTTCTGGACTATGTGAGGGATCACCCCCTTTTCGTCGTTTCCCTCCGAAAATATAGGTCATCCATCATTGATGTGGTGCAGTAGCGTTGTGAGACGCTCCTTCGGTTTCCGTTTCACGAATTGCCGTAACCGGTCGATCCCCTGTGACACGCGCGCCCAATCCTGCGCCTGGTGCGTGTGCGGATGTTCCGATTTCCCCTTGGCTGGCGCCCTTTGCTCCCGCCACTCCGCCGGGGATAGTTTCCCTTTGTTCGCAGCGTTCATAGCTCGTATGGCGCCATCTGACTTCTTCATATCGTATGTCTCCGGCTTTGGAGTTGCCTCCTTTCCTTTGGGCCTTGCACGACAGCAAGGCGAAATGAAGATCTCTCAGGTCCCGACGTAGTACGTATGCACGTCCCTGGGTTCTTAGACACCGTGGGATCCTGTTCCCCCTCACCAACGCGGAGTACCAGGTGTTGCATTCGGTCAGATGGAGAACCTCTGCATCCCAGATTTCAACTCTTTCGATGCTCATTAGCCCTAGCCGCGCACACCGCTACCGACGCTTCGCTGCCACCCTCACGAGTGTCTACGCACGGCTCGCGGAGATCCATGGTTGGTTAGACCTTTGTAACGCGAGACTTTCACCCGCTGTACTATCGTCAGTTTGCCTGACGCTCCCATGTGCAGCTTGTACCCCACCCATGATTGCTTGTACCCCTTCGCATTGCGCTTAACACCCACCGTACACGGCTTTGGCAACTCCGCCAGCATCTCCTCCAGGTGCATCGTACGCTGAAGATCCAGTCGACTCGGTTGCTTAGGACGCTCCTCCCCCTTGCGAGGACGCCCCCGTTTGCGCTTCGGGCGCTCCGGCTTCTTTTCCTTTGGCGCAGACTTCTCTCGTGCCTCTATTGCCGTTGCATCACGCGAAATATGCCCTACCAACTGCTCCGTGTACCCCTCTTCTATCAACGCCGCGTGCAGGCGAGTCGGCAGATCGGCCTCCGCAAATTCCTTGAAAGCACGGGAAAACGTCGCCTCGCTTGGCACATCGCGCAACCATTCCCACCCACACAGACGCCGAAGCGTCGGATCCGAACGCAGCCGTTCCACCAACGCCGTTGTCGTCGAAATATCGAACACCATCTTGGCCAGAAACGCCCGTGCAAGCGTGGCGCGATGCTTCAGCGGACGCCCCGGCATGCGATCCGGAACGCTGGGCAGAAGGCGCTCGACAGTCACCATCTCCAGGGCCAACAAAAGCTTCTTGTAGCGCCCGGTCACAGGACCAAGCACCTCGTCCATGCGGGGAGAAAGCTCCTGTTGGGAACTGATCCAGAAACCGCGTACTTTCTTTCCAACGGACATGGGTGCCTCCGTTTTCTTCACGTGTGTGGTAACTCCGAAGATCCCGAAATAGGAGGTTCCAGTCCCTTGTGTTTTATTCTTATGGGCGAGAATTCCTACGTCTTGAAAGTGCTGTACGAGGCCTGCTCAAGTTTGTAGTCCGCAACTGTTCTACCCAAGCGGGCGCCAGTTCACCCAAGGTCTTCCTCACAAGCAGAAAAACCTTCAAATCAGGGGTTTTGCGAGAGGCTCATCGGAAAGAATTTAAACCCCGGAAAACGGGAATGAACGACCGGCAAGGCGCCTGAAATAACCACGCGCAAACCAAGGGTGGAGCCGCTTCAGAATCGCCGCCGATCACGCCCGATCAAATTCAGGTACAGTCCAGGGCGATTCCGGAGACCTTTCCCTGATTATCCAGGGACACTATATCCGAGGCGAACTTGTCTCATCTTTATTGGCACACTCCGAAAACTACGTGATCCGCCGGTCGCGAACCAGCTGCCTTGTCGCAAGTCACAAGAAGTCGGCGATTCCACTCAGAGCGTGGAATCTGCTGGCTCGGGAGCGCGACTACTCAACAATGTCATAGACAACCAGCTCCAGACCCTCGGTCCTGTCCACAGCGTAAGCCCTGCCCGCCCTGATAACGTGCAGGCTTACGAGCGGAGACACTGTTACTTCGGCTTGTATCCTGCTCTCCGTATCCACTACGAGCCAGTGCACGCCTTTCTGCATATCGTCCTTCGTGGTCCTGATCCAGACGCGGCCCAAGTCATCTACCAGAAATGTGCCGTATGCCGGTTTTGTGTCGTGCGGGCCGAAATCCATGACTTGCTTCCTGTATTCAGCCGATTTTCCGGCAAACCATTCCTCGATCTCGTCTTTCGTCACCGGTACGGGCTCCCGATCAAGTGTGATTGAGCCGCGATGCGAGCCGTCTGCCGCGGTGATCGTTATGTCTATGGACTCGTTCCAGCCCGCATAGACTGTTTGGTCGGGTCCCATGCGAAGTACCGGTCTGCGAGCGAAAGGAATGGCCAGAGACCGGAGGGTGCCTCGTTGGGTAGGGTAGATGTGCGTTTCGACGGACGGCAACGTTGTCAGTGGCTTTGCCGCGGGATGTCCTGACCAGTCTACAATCAAGACTTGGGTACCCTCCTCCGTGTGATCGGGTTTCAGATAGAACGGAACCGAGTAATAGAACAAAAGTCCTGTATCGACCACACCGATGAGATCGGATGGATTGGACAGGGAGTCGCGGGAGACTCTAAAGGTATAGGCCAGATCAAACGACTCAGGTTCGAAGACGGAGATTCTGTCAAAGGCATAGTCGAATACGTACAACGAATCTCCAGGTCCGGCATGCACCTCCTGTAAACCATTGAATTCGCCTGGACCTTCTCCTTGCCGACCTACCACCTCCAGCAGCTCACCATTCGCGGCAAAAACATATACCTTGGGATCCTGCCCTTCACCTACAAATATGCGGCCGGTTCCATCCACTGCAATGAGGCCACTTATCCCGCCGAAAATAATGTCATCGGCGTTTTCTTCCTCGCCGATACGCAATGTTTCGACAAGCTGCAAATCGGCCAGCCCATTATTTGCCGCGCTACTGGAGCAGCCATTGAGAGTGACACACGCAATGATAAGCCCGACAACCAGGATGGCGGACCGTTGTGGATTGCCGACTGCCGCAATTGGATTTACAGGTCGGTATCGATGTTCGATCATGATTTGTATCTTACGTGTGTGTTGGAATGAGTGAGCGGGACTCCCGTTCCAGAGATAATCTTGCGCCGGTGACTTTTGGGAGAAATCCAGCTATGTGAACATTGGTGGATGCGTATCTTTGGCTGCCTGTAAACTAACGGGGAGCACCTTGAACTACACGAGAAATCTAGGAAAGACACTCTTCTCTGCTATCCTGTTCTTGAGCCTTTGTGGTTCAGCCCGCGCGCAGGTTTCGTTGAATGTGAAGCTGCTGGGTTACGACGGAGCGGTATGCGAATTAGTTGGTGGGGCATATTTCGCGTGATCCAACAACAATAGTGGCACGAGAGAAGCCTGCACCAGAGGAAAAGAAGCCGGAGCGTCCGAAGCGCAAACGGGGGCGTCCTCGCAACGGGGAGAAGCGACCAAAGGAACCGACCCGGTTGGAGCGTCAGCGTACGATTAGTCCAGGGCAATTGCGCCAATGCATGCCGCTCGGATCACAGTTACCGTCAAATGCTCAGGTAGTTTTGCAATAACCTCTCTCATGTAGCCAGTCTTAACAGGCGCTATCTGACGGTGAAGAGACTTCGTTCGTATGCTGGCGTTGGAAGTTCTGGAAGAGATCAATACGGTTGTGGCAGCCTGCGGCCGCGAACTGGCAATAAAATCGGGAGGCAACGCCGGGCGGAGTCGGCGGTAGCGAAGACTCATGAGCAATTGTCTGCGAATATGCGTCTTCTGAGGACAGCGATGCCAATTTTCGGTGGAGCATACAGGCCACCTGTCAATAGCATGGCATTGATGGGGTGACAGAGGTCGATAAATAGTCTGAGCGTCAGTGCAAAGCGACAGCCTATAGCGTCAGCCACTACGACACCCCCGAAGGAGTATGAAAAACGAGGGGTGTTTATGCCAATGCTGCATGAATGTGAGGGGAGGCCATCAAGTGGGTTGGATCGGCAACGGACACAATAGACGCCACATGCTATCTTGATTCGACTACGGGGGTGCATGTTGTAATAAGAGTAATTTCATTGATCGGACTCTGTCAAATCACACACGGTAAAATTGCATTTAGCGAAAATTTTCACTATAATAATATCGTTCACCAAACAGTGAAACATATTTTAAAGTGAAAGAAAAATTCATACATACTCAGGCGACTTCGCTCATCGAACAAATGCTGCGCGACATACCCATCGTGCGCGAAATCCGATTAAAGGCGGAAATGCGCGTCGGAGGATTAAGTCCGGACCTCGTCGTCGAGGTCTGGAAGCAAGGCGAGTCCAGAAGCAGCCGAGCGGCTCGCGTCACGCTGATTTTCGAGGTGAAAGCTAGCGGGCAACCCCGATGGGCCAGAATGGCCGCCGCTCAACTTAGCCGCTACATAGAGCAGGTGACTGAACATGGCCAGCCACCGGTCTATGGCCTCTTGGTCGCGCCCTACGTGTCTGACGCTGCCGCCGAGATACTCCGGGATCGCGGTCACGGATACCTCGACCTTGCCGGCAACGGGCGTCTTGTTTGCGACGGCATTTACGTGGACCGGAAAGGCAATCCCAACCCCTTCTCGGAGCGTTCTGAACTCCGCACGCTTTTCTCACCGAAGGCTTCTCGTGTCCTCCGCATTCTGCTCATGCGTCCACGCATCCCGTGGCGCATGGCGGCGCTAGCTGAAGAAGCCTGCGTGAGCCTGGGGCTCGTGGCAAAAGTCAAGCCACTTCTCCTCGACAGAGAATGGGCGGTTGTAACGCCACACGGGTTAGCACTAACCGCGCCCGCTGAAGCCCTCGACGCATGGGCGGCCGCATTCAGGTACCGTCGCAATTATATCCATGACTTCTACAGCTTCAAGAGTGTGCAGGAAACCGAGCATCGTTTGGCTGAAGCGGCGGAGGATGTCGGCGCGTGCTATGCGCTGGCAGAGTTCTCAGGGGCTGAGCGTCTTGCCCCTCACGTCCGCTACAACCGCGTGGCGGCTTACGTTGAGACCGACGCACTGGACGAAGTCGCCCGTCGCGCTGAGTTGCGTACCGTCGAAACTGGCCCGAACATCCGGCTCTTTGATCCCTACGATGCGGGCGTATTTCTTGGAGCCAGACGGATTGGGGACGTTAACGTAGCTCATCCGATACAGCTCTTTCTTGATCTCAAGCGGGCGAGGATCAGAGGCGAGGAGGGTGCCGCGTTTCTACGAAGCCAAATCCTCGAGCCCGCCTGGAAGGCGACGTGCGACCAGTAGAAGGAGCCATGAGACAGTACGTCGCTAGAGATTACGAAAGTCGCGCTGTGGAAGCCGCCCGCCGAGTGCTTCTCGAACTGACGCAGGTGCTCGGCGAGTATGAGGAAATGATAGCGGTGGTTGGCGGGTGGGTGCCTCCTCTTTTGATGCCGGGAACCGGGCATGTCGGATCCATGGACGTGGATCTGGCGCTCAATCAGGAGCCGCTCCAAGAGGTGCGCTCCGAGACGCTCCGCACGCTCCTGGAACAAGCAGACTATTACGCGGACATGAAGAAGAACTTTGTGTTCTATCGAAACGTGATGCTGGATGACGGAGGCAATCCCGATCCCGTGGTCGTCGAAGTAGATCTCATCGCAGCAGAGTACGGTCTGGCCGGCAAGCGCCGGCAGTCCCAGCGGGTACAAGACCTTCGTGCTCGGAAGGCCCGTGGTGCCGACCTTGTTTTCAAGGAGGGTCTGGTCAAGCGCGTCCCGGTCGAAGGACGTTCTCCTAGCGGCGCAATGATTCGTGCCCATGTCCGCGTCGCCGGCCCCGTTCCATTTCTGGTAATGAAGGCGAATGCCCTGGCTGGACGTGACAAGCCGAAGGATGCCTACGATATCTGGTTTCTGCTAAAGTATCACCGGGCCGGGCTTGAAGGACTCACCAGAGCTGTGGCCATGCATGCCAATCACGGCCTGGTCAATGAGGCGTTGGGTATCCTCAGCGAAGCCTTTGCCGATGTCAATCATAAGGGTCCCCGCGCAGTCGCCGGCTTTCGTGAGTTACAGCCGGGCACTGATGAATACGACCGGGTTTGTCAGGATGCCTTCCAGCTTGTTCGTTTTGTACTGGACAACCTGAGATGATCCATATCGCAGGCCAGAAATAGCGGAGTACTTTGGCAGGATATGATTCGACGGACTGGCATGAATTGGGGACGGTTTGGTTGAAACTGATTTCAATGAAAGCCTCTGTCGTGGCACGCCACAAAGAATGGATCAGTGGCATAACGACTCACCCGGCACCTTCGGGTTGACTGCCCTGTGTCCGGAATATATTAAGCGGGTACCCAACAACTGGTCAGTGTCTTAAGGCAGAATTCTGCGTCCAAGGACGAGGTGTCCGTCACGGCTAAGCGCAAGAGGCATACCGCCGAATTCAAGACTCGCGCCGCCATCGTCCCCTACCGGCAGGCCTCATGTATGGCCGAAGCGTAAACCGCAACATCTTCCTTACGCATACCTAACTGGCGCGCGTATTCGCGCCAGCTACTCACGGCGGTAGTTACTTCGTCAATAATGGTGTTCGCTTGGCGGTCCTTTACGGCGAAGTATGGCGCCGCACGTCGAGCTAGGTCGAGGCTGGCCTCCGGACCCTCCTCCGATATCCAGGTCGCAAGTTCCCGCGTCTGTTCGGTTAGTGGCACGGGGTTCAGGTCATAGGCCGGCGACAGTCGCCACTTGCCATCACGATCATAAAGGAATCCGTGATTACGTAGATGATCGTCAAGATTGCCGATCATTACGGTGAAGACGATCCGTCGCCAGAGTTCATGTAAATCCTCGGTTGGCGAACTCGAGTGTTTGCGGATGCATGCTGCCAGGTCGGTATATGCTCCCTCGTCTCCATCACTTAGCCCCAACAGGCTCATTGCCGACAGGAATGGGATACGCTGTTTGCCACGCCGGTCAAAGCGTGTGATCAAGGCTACTGGCCGACCGGCAACATCAAGAATTCGAGCCTCTGCAACATTCATACCTGCTTTGGTCGCCAGATTCAGAGCCAGGACCTCCCCGTGCGGGATGCTACGATCATCATCTGGTGATGGGAATTTCGCAATAGCCAGCCTGCCGGCCTTGTCCATGACGACCGACTTTGGCCGCGCGCCGCCAATCGGTGAGCCCTCGTGCAATAGCAGCTTCAGATCCTCCGCTGATTCCGTGTTGGATTGGACTGCTTCTGCGGCATTGACCAGCGCTGGCAACTGGATCAATGGCGGGATCCGAGATGGACCAGTCGGATAGTCGAAAGTCAATGTGCCTTCCGTCCTAAAGCGAAGTGCACCTACACGGGCCTGGTCAGTGATTGCCAGCAAGTAATCAATCTCGGATAGTGTGCGAATCTCGCCGGCCTGGCGGAATGCACGCTTGATCAGTTTTCGCCCCCAGCGGTCGAGTGCACTGTCGCGTAGCGCGCCGGGTAGTCCTGATTTCTTCGAGGACGTGTAATAGGGATGGAGCTGTCGGGGAAGGTTGGCTGGATCAAGTGAAAAGGCATCTAGATTGTCGAGCCATGCATCAGCGTATTCGAACACGGAGCTCTGCGCGTGGTGCCTGGCGAAATACCGCAGCTTGCCAACCAAGTGTGTCTCGCCAGCAAGGTCGATATGAACTTCTATGGTCTCGGTCATGACAATCCTCTTTTTCGCCGTCGTGGCTGCACCTTTTTGGGCAGGCGATCCTCTTCAATGTCCAGTCCCAGGGAATCCCTGGTTCGGTCTGCTACTTGTCTCAGTCCATCCGATAACCCGAGAACAAAGAGCACCGTTGCATAGATGCCCATTGAGACCGTCGGATCGCCTTTCTCGACCTTGTGCAGCGTCCCACGGCTAATGAAAGCGCGCTCTGCCATCGAGACCGTAGAGATGCGACGTTTCTTGCGCGCGATAGCAATATCCTCGCCAAGTTTGGCAAGGGCCTCCCGAACTGATCGAGGCAGTGCACTATTAGCAGGGGTTCTCATTATGCTGTATTATATAATGATCTATTATTGCTTTATTTGTTCATTATATTATACAATAATATCTAAACAAGTGCAAGTGTTGTGGGGTCAGATCCCAATAGTGCTCTAGATTCGCCTTCCGTTAGCTGCGGTTAAGCGGTCCGTATGGTGGACTCCCGGCCGGTAACCCAAATCGCGCATCTTGTTCACATCGTAACAGAGCCTCCCGGCCCCGCAGATGCCCTCTGCGTAGACTGCCTGTCCGATAGTGGAATAGTACAGAGGTGGCTACATGACAGGCAAATCGTGGTGGATTTGCATTCTGGCTCTTGGTCTGGTGGGGCCGTTGGCAGGTTGCTCCAAACCCAGCGTCGGAGACGTCTACACCCGTGCGGCCTATGATTCCGTGCGGGTGGATTCCGTCATCGGATTACGCTCCGACGTAAGCCCGGAGGCCCAGCGACTGGTTACCGATCTGTTGACGCGCGCCCTTCGCGTGCGCATAGAGCATGTCGGACGCTGCGGTGCATTGGGGCAGGCAGGTGCGCAGGATGACATCCTGGCCCCGCATACCGTCCCCCTGTTTGTCTCGGCCGCAGAGCGCTGCTTCTCCTATACCGTGCAATATGATCTGCCCCTGGAGGAGCCCATGCTGTGGCAAGAGCGCCTGATGATGTCCGTGCCACTTCGCCTGACGCTGATCCACCCCATTGAGGATCTCCGCAATTTCTGCGCCGAACCATGCTTATGAATCCATCCATCCTGTGCCGCATTACGCTGCTCTTACTGCTTGCAGCTCTCAATACGCAACGCGCCGCCGCGCAGTATTTCGACAAGCTCACGCGTGGCATGGCTACCGTTCAGGACACGGTGCTTATTGGCACGCTACTGGAGGAACTCCTCATTCCAGCAGGTGACGTAGAGCGCATCGACGTGATCGACCTGACGGCCAATGGATATGGGCCCGATGACGCCATCATCCTTCATCCCTCACTGGAAACCTACCTCGTCGGCGCCGATGTGCCGCGCGGCGTCCAGGATGTGATGAAGACCTGGGAGCTGGAGGAGGACTACCGGCTGGACGCCACGCTGGAAGACAGTGACCGCGTTGAGCGGGACGCACATCAACGACAGAACGCGCGTGATGCCCTCTCAGGAGCGGTGCTCGGCGCCATAGACCGCTATTACACAGGCGAAGAAATCGATTTGCGGCTGTCGCGGGAAGCGTCCGGTCTACGCCTCGAAATGTGGAACTACGACCCCGCAGCCCTGCGATATGCCGTGCCCGCGCAGGGGCCGGCATGCCTTGCGACGACTCCGCAAGAGGCGAAGGAACAGCAGTTCAGGTTTTCCAGGCCCGCTATCGTGCTGTCCTTCCGGGATGCAGGGGACTGCGTGGTGTCGAGCATTCGTGAGGGCCAAGTGCACACTCGCCCCTGCAGCCCGTGAAACTCTTGCTTCTCATAACGGCGCTCGTCGTGACGCAGGATGTGGCCGCACAGGCGGCGCACGTCGGGGCGAATATTGCACTGGCAGAGCCAGCGGTCTCTTGTGCGCTACACCTGCAAACAGATGGAGATTTTGGCAGCGTCCGCCGGTCATCGTCGGATATCGTGCTCGATCCTACGGGCATTCGCGGTGCGCCGGGGACGTTCAGCTTTACCGGAACGCACGCCAGCGCCTTTACGGTGCAGATCACCTTCCCACCGGCTCTGGCAGGAAAAGGCGCGCTATTACCCTGGCGCGGCGCGTGGGCGCAGTCCCAAACGCCTCATACGGGCTTCGCGCCAATCGTCGGCGCAACCTATCAGCGGGAGAATCTCAACGCGACCTCATTTGCCTACTACTTCCGCATCGGTGGCACGGTATCCGGTCCAACGCACCATGCGACGCCAGGCGTCTACCGCGCCAAGATCGCTGTCGCTGCCTCGTGTCACTAACAGCTACACCCACCCACACCCACCCACGGAGTTGCCCCATGAAGGTATCCCTGCTGTATCCAACCGTACTTCTGGCGGCCTGCATGGCCGCGCCTCAGGCCTGGGCCCAGTCGCCGAGTACGAATGTCGCCGTCGAAATAGTGCTCCTGGATCCGCCGTCGTCGTGCAGCTTTTCCGTGCAGTCGAACCTGGGCTTCGGAACCGCCGTGAAGCCATCGTCGGGTACAGGGACGGTGACCATTAATGCCGTAAATGGCGCGCGATCTGCGAGTGGCGTCACGACATCCGGGTCGTCAAGCGTGGGACAGGTGAGCCTCTCCGGGTCCAATGTTTCGTCCTACACCGTGTCCAGCACCTTCCCCGGTTCGCTGACGATCTCGGGCGGCTCACTCTCCTATTCCGGGGCCTGGGCGCAGTCCGGCAGCACATCAAGTGGGTACTCCTCCATCTCGGGTGGAAGCTACAGTGGTTCGGCCTCTGGATCCGGGACCTCTTTTACACGCTACTTCCGGTTTGGGGGCGAGGTAGGCGGCATTGGAAAAAGCGATGCGGGCGGGCTCTACAGCGGTCGCATTTCCACAAGCGCGACCTGCAACTAGGCCCCATGCATGCCACCACTCTTCTATTGACCTGCCTTGTCCTGATGCCGGCGCCTGCCTATGCGCAGACATCCGGGCAGCTCACAATGCGGCTTGAGGTTCTGCCGGCAGCCCTGCGGGTTACTGTGACCTCCTCGGCAATGGACTTTGCACGCCAGCATGCCAATGCCGGACGCGTGCACCTTGACCCGGCCACGGGAGAAATATCCGGCAAGGTTTCCGGCATGCATCGCTTTGGCGAAGTCCGTCTGTCAGGCCCGGAGAACGGCGCATATGCAGTTGCCGTGTCTCCAAGTCCGCACCTGCGGGGAGAGGCAGGCCGGGTTGGCTTCCAGCTTCTGTGGGCGCACAATGCCAACTGCGCGCCTGGTGGCTTTGTGGCCCTGCCTGCCCGGCGCAGCACGGAGGGGTCGCTGGGAGAGAGAGGGTGCTCACTGGTGCGCTTTGGCGGTGCAATAGATCTGTTGGGAGTACCCGAAGGCCGATACGAAGGCCGCCTTGAGGTACATATTGTTTCGCTCTGACGACAACGAATGCATGTATCCATACCTCTACACACAATGCTTCCTGGTCCTGTGTTTAATCGCAGCAGGTGACCTGGCCTTTGGGCAGGCGAGTCTCAGCGTTACGCCTGCCTACTCCTATATCACCGAGGAAGCGCCGCACGGAGCGTTCGCGCTCCACAATGATGGCACGGAACTTCTTGAGGTCGTCGTCAGCACCCGCTTTGGTGTCATTGAAGCAGATGCGGAAGGAACCTCGACGCACGTCTCCCTCGGTGCGGCCGGCATGCTCGGCAATCTGGCCGAGCGGCTCACCTTCTTTCCCGAGCGGCTGATTCTGGAGCCGGGCGCGGAGCGCGTGGTGCGCTTTCTGATAGAGCGGCCACGCGAGAGCGCCGAAGGGGCGCACATCGCGCTGATGCACTTCACGATGCAGGAGCGCGCGGCGGTAAAGGATGGCCAGGTCCCAGCCGTTGCGACGGCGCTGGACATCGTCTACACGCTGGTGGCGCCGGTCGTCCTGATCCATGGCCGGGGAACGCCCACGCTTCGGGCCGATGTCCTGGACGCAGGCGCTACCATGCTGCGGCTACTGCTCACCAACGACACGCCCTTCCCTTTCATGGGTGGTGTGTCGGTTGTGGGTGTGCTCGGTGAGCGCATCGGCAGGGCCGAAAGCGCGGTGTACACGCGGAGGCGCCTGGAAATCCCTTTGTCCGAAGCGGTGACAAGCGGGCGCATCACACTGGAATTCGACAACTCCTACACAGGCCTGCCGGCCGTGGTGAAGGAGCGCTTCGCTGTTCCTGCCTCCATTGAACTCTCCCTGTAATATGCGCCTGTGCATAGCCATCATAGTCAGCGTGGTAAACCTGCCGCCGGCCATGTCTCTTGCGCAATCCGTGCGCACGGACGGCGTGATTTTGCACGCAGTGCCCCTGTCGGTAGAGGCGCCGGGCTACCACGGCGTAGTGCGCGCCTTTCACGATGGCAAAGCCTTCTATGTGGACATTTCCGGGCTCTTCGAGCTATTGGGATTTACGGTATCCCGCCGGGGGGCCGTCGTCGAAGCGCTAGACGTTTCGCGGCGCTATGTGGTGGACTTTGGACAAGCCGTAGAGCGGGAGACGGGGGTGTCGCTGAGCGGTCAGGTCCTGCAGAGTGGCGCCCAGCATCTCGTAACCATAGAAGGACTCTCGCGCCTCTTTGCCTCTGACATCCACTTCGAGGAGGCCCGCCTGAGCCTGCGTCTGTCGACCGCAGCAGAGCGATTCAACATCGACACGGTGCGCAAGCGCACGCCGCTCTCTAGCGAGGCGCCCGGTCCAGTGCGCTTTGGTCGAGAGCGCCCCTTGTGGGGTGGGGCACTGACCACCTACCATATGTCATGGAGTACTGCGGGCGGACCTCAGGGCAGCATCCGCTTTACAGGGAGTGTGCTGGGTGGGGCGCTGCGCGGAACCGTCGGAAGGGCCTCAACCTACAGCTATCTATTTGACCGTCCAGCGTCGCGTAGCCTGACGCAGGTGGAAATTGGTCGACTGCACGCGCCCTACTTCCAGGAGCTTCCCGCACTTGATGCCCTCCGTCTGTCGAATATTCCCCTGGTTCGCAGGCATCTCCAGCGAAGCACGACCTACCGTGGGCGCACCGATCCGCATGCCCTCGTCGAGGCCACCGTGTCCGGTCTGGTCGTGGATCGAGCGCAAGCAGACGGAAAGGGACGCTATAGTCTGGTGGTGCCGACGCAGTATGGGTCCACAGAGGTATTGCTGAAGACGCAGCCGCTAGCCGCAGCGACCCGCATTGAGCGACGGCTCTTGTTTGTGTCCGCCGACCTCGTCGAAGCACGCAAGTTCTACTATGACGCATTCGTCGGGGTGCGCTCCGGGATGGTCCATGCCGAGTATGGCCTGCTACCACGCGTGACCGTGCGCGGCTCCGGCATGCTGGCGCCACGCGTGACGCGAGCACGGTTTGGTATAGCAACAAGCCCCCTGCCATTTGTTGTCATCGGCGGCGAGGCGGATGTGACCGGCCGCCAGATTCGTGCTACTGGAAAGCTCTGGCACAGGAATGTCATTGGCGATGTTGTTTTTGAAGTATTCCCGCATGGACGAGAAATCCGATCGCAGGCCTCGATATCGCGGGGGCGCTGGAGCGGATTCCTAGCGGCTTCGTCGCTCTGGCGAGGCGAGTGGCGAACAGATCGCATTGGCTCTTCACTGTCTTATCACGGCAGGCGCGGGTTATCCGGGGGTGTGCGCGTTTCCAGTGAGCGGTTTGGACAATCCGGGCATGCTCCCCACCGTGTACTGTCCTATCGGCTATCTGCCGGGCAGCGTGCTGCCGCGGGCGGTCTTACGCTATTTGCGCAGGGGCTCGGCAATCATGTGGTGCGGGAATGCGGCGTGGAAGGGTTCTGGTTGTGGCGGCATGTGTCGGTAGGATTGTCTGTAGGGTACGACACGGTGCTGTCGGACTTTACCGGCGGCCTGAGTTTGCGGTTGGACACGCCGGTTGGCAGCATCGAATCCCGCCATAGCCGCCGCACACACACGCTAGCAGCATTTGGAACACTGGACATGGGGTCGCGCCCCCGCCTGCTAAGGGGTGGAGGACAGGAAAGCGCCGCTGTCCTTCGCATTTTCGAGGACGAGGACGGCGACGGCGTCTTTGACGCCAACGAGCGCATCATGCCCGAAGTGGAGGCGCAGATCTATCACGCGGGATTGCGCCGCGATAAAGACGGCGCCTTGAGTGCAGCCTATCT
This sequence comes from Rhodothermales bacterium, assembly GCA_963665975.1. Classification (GTDB taxonomy): domain Bacteria; phylum Bacteroidota; class Rhodothermia; order Rhodothermales; family Bin80. The sequence goes on along the minus strand of OY762508.1, from coordinate 1,811,166 downwards.
CGAGCCGTATGCGGCCTACCAGGTGCAGATTATTGAACGCTCGATTCGCGATCCGAATCTGAGTCCGCAGGCCGGGTACTCGTTCAGCTTCATTGCGGACCCGGGACGATCCAAAACGATCGATATTCCGCTTTCGCGCCCGCTATCGATCACGGGAACGATCGAAGGGCTGCGCCGCGCACCATCGCGGGTGCGTGTTGCGGTCTGGCAAGGAGGTGCCCAGGTTCGCACGGCAGACGTCTACCGCGACGGCGGATTTTTCCTGCGCCTGACGGCAGGGCGCTACACCCTGCGGCTAACCGATATGCTGAACGGTGACGTGCTGGGCGCGCAGCCGCTCGTCGTCGCACCCGGCAAGGGATCTTCCGTGGTGTTCACCGTGGAGCACCCGGAGGAGGCAGAATAATGCGTACTCTGGGCATCCTGGCGGTTTGTGGGACCCTGTGGGGCGTGGCCTTACCGGCAACGGCACAGTTGCAACTGCGGCTGCCAATAAGCTTCCCAACGTTTGCACCGGGCAGCAGTTTTCAGACCACACCGTTGCCGCTTGCCAACAGCGATTACTGCACGGTGACGGGCTCCCAGCCGGAACAGGGACAATTCGTGCAATGCGGAGAGGTAGACACCGTTACGGATTTCGGTTTTCAGGTAGGTGGGACGTACTCGGCAAGTGTGCAAGCGACCTCGTTTGTCTCGGGAAGTCAGACGGTAAACTGGTCTCCGACCCTGGCTTGTGTCCGCGTTGGCTCCGACGGGGAGTCCATTGCCGGAGGGAGCAGCTCATTCTGCCTGCAGTCGATAACGCGCGCCGGGCAGGGAGTCTTCTGGGATCTCGGAGGAATCTTGTCTATCAGCAGCACCGCAACCGGCGGCAGCTACACGGCGAATGTTACGCTCACCGTGCGTGGGCCCAGGCTGAATAGCAGCATCACCGTACCGGCAACGCTCAACGTCAAGGTTGTCGAGACGACCTGCACGCTCCGGAACCACGGCAGCGTGTCATTTGGATCTGCGACTGCCAGGAAATCAGGTACGGTAACCCTGTCTTCCGTCCATGGGACGCGATCCTACAGCTCCGGGCAATCCGATCCATCGGGATCATCGCAGTATACGTTCGGCAAAGCATCGGTAACGACCAACAGCGGGAGCGTGGTGGTGACCGTCCAGGCGCCGAGCACACTGCAACGTGCGGGAAGCACGCTGCCATACACGCTCTATTCCGCCACCCGCACCACGCCCACAGGATCCTATCGCAACAGCATTACGGGGTCGGGAACGGCCACGCTCGCGGTGACAAGCGGACAGGCCATTGAGGTGCGTTTTGGCGGCCGCGTGTCGGTCTCGCGAGACGCCAGCGCCGGCACATACTCAGGCACTGCCCAGGTTTCCTTTCAATGCAACTAGTCCATTTGTGCCATGAAATCCTATCCAATCCTGCTATCGGTCATTCTTCTGATTGCCCTGCCCGTCCGTGCGCAGCACATCGAAGGCTCCGTGCAACGAGAGAGTGGCAAGCCGCTCTCCGGTGCTACCGTATTCCTGGACGGAACCACGCTCGGCGACATGACCGATGACGAAGGGCGCTTCATGATCCGCGTTCCAGGTCCTGGCGCCTATCTCCTGATAGCAAGCCATGTCGGGTATCGCTCGGTGGAGCGCATAGTGCATGTGCAGCAGTCGCAGACTGTGCCACCTCTCGTCCTCGCGCAAGACATAACGAGTATGGACGAAATTACCGTACTGGCTCCGCATCCCGGACGCTGGCGCCGCCTGCGGACCTTCACGGCGGACTTTCTTGGGCGCACGTCCGTGGCCTCCAAGGCGCGGCTACTGAATCCGGACGCACTCACATTCCGGTCCGTAACAGGGGGATTTACTGCCGAGGCGTCAGAGCCACTGGTCGTGGAAAACCCGGCGACCGGATACCGCATTCGGATATTCTTGAATGCCTATCAGCACAACCAGCGTACGGGCGGGTTTCGCTTTGCGCGCCGCCTGTTCTTTGAGCCGCTGGGCGAGCCGACCAAAGTGCAGCGCGCCGTGCGCGACCGGCTGTACAGGGGTTCGATGCGCCACTTCCTGTGGGCATGGCACCACGGTCGCACGCGCGAAGAAGGGTTCTTTGTGCACGGAGACCTGGAGGAGCCAAGCTATGTCGGTGGCGCGGCGTACGCCACGCGCACCGAGGCGCTTCTGGTCAATTACAAGGCACGGCCCGACGGCGCCTACCGCTCCCATGTTGCACGCCATGGCGTAAAGCCGCCCTTCTCAACATCTACCCAGGTGTCCCGAATTGCTTTTACCCGCGGTCGGATTGCCGTAGCGGAAAACGGCTTTTCGTTGGGGCCAATACGCCAGGAAGGCTACTGGGCCTTCCGAGGCGTCGGCGACGCCGTGCCTCCTCCACCCACTGATGCTCCAACGCCATGAAAACTTACCTCATTCTCGTTCTTCTGTTTTTCACTGCCTGTGCCCCACTGGGGCGCAGTGCAATCACCGGCCCGGACAATATCGGCTATGGAAGCAAGGACCCGCACCTTGTTACCGGAAGCGTGCGGACAGCGCGCATGGGTTCCTCCCCGGCGACGCTCACACAGGTGCTCAAACGACTCGGCGTCAGCGCACCGAGGCCCGGTGCTGCGCCACTCGTTGTTGTCGACGGCCAGCCGATTCTGGGCAGTGACATGTCGTGGCTCCACCCACAGGAAATATCAATAGTCACCGTGCTGAAAGATGCCGCAAGCTGTGCGATATATGGAGTCCGCGGCGGAGGTGGGCTGGTGTTGATAACAACTAAACCTTAGCGCGACACCTATGGTCTATGCACTGCTATTGCAAGAAGCGCCACCGGCGCAATCGTTGCTTACTGTGTTTTCGCACGCCGGAGGCTTCCAGTGGCCGCTCTTGGGCATTCTGTTGGCTGGCCTGATCGTGCTCGCCGTTCGATTTGCGCGTTCGGCATTCGACCGGCGCGCTGCGCGGTCCCTGCGGGGCATGACACTGGACAAGTCTACGCCGGAGGATTTGGCACGGGTGCTCAAAGTGTGCGATGACAGCCTCTATGCTCGCATTCTGGCTGGTATCCTGGAACTCTGGCATGCCGGCGCGCCAGTGGCAGCCATCGGTCAGGAGGCGCGCGGGCTGGTAAGCGCAGCGCACACGGCGTATGCCCGCACCGAGCGGATCGTAGGTTTCTTGTCGAGCGCAGCTGGCGGACTGGGCCTGCTGGGGACGCTGGTGGGGATCTACCTGTTGTTTTCGGCGGGGACGCGCGACGCAGAAGCCATTTTTGCAGGGATCGCCGTTGCCATTGGGTCCACACTGCTAGGCATCGTCGTAACAATCGTGCTCGAATTCCTGGAGGCTCTCCTGCATGCATGGGCAAGCCGGCATGTGGAAGCTGCAGACGAGTGGGGCGCGCAAGTGCGGTATCGCCTATTGGCTCTGGGTACGCCCACAGAAAAGGAGAATGCATCATGCGCGGAGGCATGATCCTGCGGTTGGTAGACATCACGATGCTACTCTTGCTCGTGCTTATGACCGTGTCCACGATCAGGAGCATAGATGTGGAGGTGCCACGGACCCGGCAGACGGTGGACCAGGGTATCGCGCCAGCACCGATTACGATCGTTGTAACGGCAAGCGGAATGTTTCGTCTGTCCCAAGGCGAGTGGGAAGTAGCAGTTGATGACCTGGCAGCGATTCTTCCCGGTCGCGGCGCGCTCGTGGAGTTCATCGCCGACCGCGAGGTTCCGGCGCACATTATCGTAGAGGCCAATCGCACGGCGCAGGCAGCAGGGCTACAGGCCGTGTTCATGATTCGCCATAGCAAACGGCAGCCGTGAAGAGTTCCTACACGACCCTTATACGCATCATCGATCTCGGTCTGCTGCTGCTCATGGCATTCTTTGCCGTCGCGGACCTGAGCCCGAATATGCATGTGGCGTTGCCCACCGGCAAGGCGGCAGAGCCAGCAAGGGTCTACCGTATTGCGCTGGACACCGGTATGCGCACGCGTTTTGAGCAACTGCCTGCAGGAGATGTTCGGTGCGAAGCCGCGACCCGGGCGGTATTCAAGACGTGTTTGCGAAGCCTTGCGGGTGCACGTTTCCTGGTGGAGCCCCATAAAACAACAACACTGCAGCAGGTAGTCGACATTCTTGACCTGTGCGAGGAAGCAGGGACCAGGTGCCCGCTTGCTCCTTAACAATCATGATGCCATGCCAATGTCAGGAAACAAAAGAAGACAGCGCGAACGATTTGTCGGAGTGCTCGTGGCCGTTCTACTGTGGGCGGCCCTGGGCTTACTGGCCGGGGTGGTACAAATTGCCACGACGGGCAGCACAGTGCGCGCGCTGGTGTTTGACAGCACGCCATGGGCGGCCGAAAGAGTGACTTCCAACGCCAGTGCAGCGCCTGCCCCGGCGAGGCGAGCAAAGATTGCCGTGCAGCTTCCTGAGGCGATGCCGGAACGGACAGTATCCAGGCGTGCGCTACCGGCGGACGTGACGATGGCTGCATCGGCAAGCGGTTCACAGCATACGCGGCGGGTGCGCGCTACCGCGAGGCCAACTCTGCAGAGACGCGCAGAGATTGCGCCACATCTGGTGCTGGAAAAGTCCGCTATTGCAATCCAACCCGAGAAGGCCACGCGAGGGTTTGCGATTTCGCCTTCCGAGCCGGCACGCAAAAGGGCGCCACGCCTGGCGGTAACCGATATGGCGGATATCGAAGAAGAGCGGCCGGACGAAGCGGTGGATGTAAATGCCATCCTGGACTGGATGCGTCTTGTGCCTGGCGAGCTGCCGCCCGGTATTCTCCGCCACGTGGACTATCAGCCCGGCAATCTCACCGCTACGGCGCATGTGGAGAGCCGGGGCGAGTACTATGAATTATACATCCTCGCACGTGTCCCCATACGGGAAATACATGTTGTGCTCGTCGGACAGGAGCACACCTATTACCTGATTGACCGGAGCTTTCAGGGCGAGGGAAGGGCCTTTCGCATGGGAACGGCGCGCCGCAACGATGGCGTGATTACGGGTGTGTTTTCGGAGGAGCGCGCTGCGTCGAGTGTCGAGGCCCGCGTGTTCTATGACATCTTCCTGGCCTGGTGGGCTGAAGAGCGATTACGTCTGTAGGGAATCTATATGCATTTGTACCATCTACTCATGCTGGGTCTCGTAGTGGCTGGCTGCCGCACCGTGCAGCTTCCGGCGGCGCCCGAGCCTGCGCCAGTGCTACCGAGAGCGGTGGTTTATGCGGGCGTTGACAGCACGCTTTCCCAAGAGGCCGCGCGGCTTGGCGGGGCGTCGTTTGCCTCTGTAGCGCGGCAGCGGGAAGCGGCAGTCATGGCCGTAGAGGGACGTGCGTTAACCGCACTGGCGGACAGCCTGTTGGGCACAGCTCCTGCAGGTGCGCAAGAGCAGGCAAACCGGGAGAAAGCCGTGCGCGCATTTAACCGCGGCGCGCGCGCCCTGGAGGCTTATGCGGACGCACCGGACAGTGTGCGCGCACATACGCTACTAAAAGAGGCCCGTAGCAGCTTTGAGGAGGCGCTGGAAGCCAATCCCTACGATAGAGAGACCCATTACTGGCTGGCCCGCGTGTACGACTTGCAGGCGAGAGGTTTTCGGGAGCTAGGCGCGCAGGCAGAGACCATAGAGAGCCTCCGGCGCCTTGCTGCCTTGAACCGGGACGATCACCGCATGGCGGCGCTGCTGGCGGCGGCGTATGAGCGCTGGCTGGAGGCAGGCGGGAGGGACTCCACGGGAATGGTGGGCGCACTGTGGCGCCACGCCGCGCAGATTGCGATCGATGATGCGGCGTTGGATCCGGAGGGCGAGGCGTCTGCGGATTCCGGAATTGTTTTTGACTACTATGTGCGCAGTAGCCGGGCCCTTGTGGCTGTTAACCATAGCGCGGGCGCGCGCCTCGCACTACGCGACGCCGAACACTGGGCGCGGACTTCCGAGGAGCTGGCCTTTCTTGAGGACGAGCACCGGTGGATCGGGTGGGATGACGGCAATCTGGTGACGCGCAAACGGTGGGATGCATTACTGTTGCAGTCGACCACAGATCCGGAAGGGGCGGCTGGGGGTATGGAGGCGTTGCTGGAACAAGTGACCAGGCGCTTGGCCCGCGGCGAAGTATCGCACAGGCTGGCGCTTTTGTACTATGAGACCGGACGCGAAGAGCGTGCGGCAAGCGTGTTGCAAACGCTATGGCGTGCGTCGGTGGGAAGCACGCATGACGATGCCGAAGAGACAGCGCACAACGCGCGCGTGCGCGAAGATTACGGCACAGTGGCTTACAACATCGCGCAGGCAGCGCAAAAGCGGGGAGAGATGAAACGGGCGCTTGCCTATCTCCTTCAGAGTGAGCAGACGGGGTTTCGTGGTGCGCCGCGTGCGGCCCTGGAGGCGGCGCATTTGCTCAGAAACAACATAGAGGAGGCCCTCAAGGCTGCGCTGCGGGCCGAGCGCCACATCGCAGCAATGGAGCCTGCGGAGCAGAGGGCGCTGTTGCGTTATCTGGTAGACCTGTATCGGCGCAGTGGCGACCGCGATACGGCAATGCGCTATGTCGAGAGGTACCGGCGATTGAAGTAGCGACTGGCTTGATCAGATCCTCGCTACAATACTCTCGAGACGATCCAGATCCTCACTCGCCTGCAGATACTCCGAGTATGCTTCCTGCGCACCGTGTATCAAGGTGTCGTAATAGGTTACCCGACTACCGGGAGACACTGCCGCCATCGACGACTTCAGGCGCTCGGGATTGTCGGCCTGTTCCTGTATTGGTTTTCCCAGGACAAAAACGACTTCTATGTCAGGAGAACTGTCCCCTTGGTTGAGCAGGATTTTTCTCAGTTTGTCAACGTATGATTGACCTTGCTCCTGCAACTTCAAGAGCCTGAGCACGCGCCCAGCGCGCTTCAATTCTACGATTATGTGCTTGCCAGCGTGCGTCCGGTACGCGATGTCGACACGGCCCAGCTTCTCCTTCTCGGTCAGGTCATCAGTGATCACGCCAACCTCTCGCAGGCGAGACTCGATCAGTTCGCTGCCTGTTGCGCGCTCCCATGATGAATCAAGCAACCAAAGGTGATCGAAGAGATACTCTTGCAATAGCTTCTCGATAACGTTTGCATCTACAAGGCCTCGGAAACTGCGGATGGCTTCCAGGCGTGACTTGACAATGTCGCGATACAACGCCGCTTCCAAGGCGTCGCGGCCAGCGAGAACCTTCAGCAGTTTGTCGATGTTCTCCAGATTATCCACAAACTCGTTGGTCGATCCTCGTAATCTCATTCGCTCGAACGCGAAGATGCCGTGTCGATACAAGAGCTTGCGATCATCATCCTCGTCGATCGGCAAAGCGCTAAGCCTGGCGATCAGCGTTTCGGCAGTCGTCCGGTAACCCTCCGGTAGTGTGGTGAGCCATTCTCCAAGGGCGGGAGACATTGCCTTGGCCCGTCGCACTTCATGTTTGCGCCGCCATTCCGTCCAGCGCTTTTCGACAAGCGAGAGGCTGGACCTGAGAAACGACAGTAGCGCTTCATAGCGAGGATCGTCCTCTTGAATCCGCTGTCGGTCGCTCGTGGCGATGTCGGGACAGTCGTCTTGATCAAGGAACTCGGCCTCAATTTGCCCAGTGAGATACTTGGTGTACAGGCGGCCGTCGTTCACTTTATCTAGTGTCTGGCAGAAAACGTGTTTTGCGTGCCAGAATCGCCTTTTTCAGAGGGTCGAAAAGTCGGTTATGCTACCCAGTCTGGCAATCGGCTTCCCGACCACGTTAACAGGGCCGCCGGAGCGTTTTCTCGGTCCGATTATGCGTGGATACACGCCGATCTCGTACCTGTTGGCCCCGCCACTGCCTTGCGCCGTTAGCCGGACGCCCGATCTCCCGCTCCGTACAGGCGCTTGCAGCTACGCAGCAAGCCATTGTCGTCGACGCTTCTCGCGTTTACGGTCTCTCGCTCGCTCCAACACGCCGATGCGTTGGATGTTGGCAGCCACCACAGCGGTCCCGACGACTCGCTCGAAATCCTCCTTGCTGACCACACGCACCCGCTCCAGTCCACGCTGATTCAGGTTGTTCATCGCCGATTCCACACCTGGATGCCGACGGCGCGCCTCCTTGAACTCCGCAACGCTCTGCCGCGTGCGCTCAGCCTTCGTCATATTCCCGGTTTTCGGCATCGCCGTCACGTCCAGCAATTGATCCAGTCTGGTACGCAAGTTGTGACTGTAAAAGCCTCGATCGAACGAGGTGATCCGCAGTTCTGGAACGTGCTTCTGGACCTGGATCACCAGCTCCTCTGCAATATCCCCGTCGGAGCCTTCCCAGAGGATCACATGCCCCAGCACGAACTGGTGCCAGTCCTCGATGATCGCTACCGGAACACCCAACTCCACCGGCGTGCCAGCTTTGCCTTTCGATATCCAGCGCGTGTAGGGCCGGAAGATGGAAAACACCTTCTCCTGTTGCGGAATCGTTTCGCCTTGGAGTATGCGGCGTTCTATCTGACTGGTAAACAGCGCAAGGTAGTCGAGATACGTTGCAATCTCCTTCTGCGCCTCACGCATAGCGTTACGCCGCGCAATGGCCGCCTGCCCATCCTCCTCCACCATGGCCGCTTCCATGATGGCCAGCGTTGTTCCCAGTTTCCTAGCCCTGGTGTCAACCGTATGGCACAGCCGCAGGTACGCCTTGACACCTTTGCGATTGCGCCAGTACTGCCGCGCAGTTCGCACCTTCGAAAAAGCCTTGTACACCTTCTTGGAATGATACCGGTGTTGCCGCCAGCCGGGCAACTGAAACGCCTTGGCCGAAGCCGCGCATGTCCTGATCAGACACCGCATCGTATCCCACAACATGCTGACGTCGGTGGGGTAATGCACGGGGGTCTTGACCACCTTCGAATCACACCGACCAACCAGTTTTTCACCCTCCTTGTGTCCCGCCTTCTTGTGCCCCAACTTCACCAGCAACTGGTTCGCCGCGTCAAGCAAGGTGGAGGACAGCGCACGCACGTTGTCCTGAATCGTTTGCCGATTATACGTGGTCTCGTCTCCATCGCCGTGGCCCATCATCTGGCGCAAGATCTTCAATTGATTTGCCAAGAGAGCGAGCCGGTCATAGTCACAGTTGATGGCCTGTTTGAGGCCGGCGAGCACGAAGGTGCGCCATAGATCCATGCCGGGGCGTCCTCGGTCCTTGCGCGTGTTCGGTTTAAAATACTTTCGTAGCAGATCAAACAGTTTTTCTCGGGTCTCGGTGTCTCGGTAGATGCATTGCAGCCCGTAGAGGTAGACGACAATATCGTCCCGACTCTTGCAATCCAGGGGAAAGTCTTCGATGCGAATCTTATCGAAGGCGAGTTGGCAGTCGAATACGATGCGGATGGGACCGGAGGTAAATTGAGCGAAGATGGCATGTCTTGCGTGTAATGAAGGCCAATAGAGGCCGGATTGTTCCAGAACTCGAGCAAGTAAAGTGGTCTGATAATCCTGTTAATTATATATTTATAACAAATTCTGCCAGGCACTATCTAGGATGTTCTTATGAAAGAGACGTCCCCTCGCGAAGACGACGATGCCATTGAGATTGCCGGCTTCCCTGTCACGCGGTATGCCGACGACTGTGTGCCACGAAGGCACTCGGAGGTTATGATGTCATAAACCGTCGAGTGCTATGCTGCACAAGAGATGAGGGCGGGCCCCTCGGAGCCGCCGTACAGGCGGAGGCTTCAAACCACCCACTGCTGCGGCATTAAAGAGGTGTCGTGGTGAGCGAGCTGGGAAAAGGTGAAGCGAGACTTCATCAGGTGAGGATCACGGAGCTGAATGCAAATGAACCGCTATAGACGTGTCGAAAGCGTAGGGACGATGTCAAAACCGAGGGGTAGTCGTTACTTCGGGACGAGTTCGGAGGATACCTGTGTTACTGTCCGAGCGGCATCCGGCATACAGGCGGCAGGAACGTGGTCCAGGCTCTTGTGCGGAACGTGGGAACGTGTCACGCTGGTGCTAAGGGAGCCCCGCAAGCGGAGACCCCGCAAGCGGTTGAGTACCGATACAGCGTACACGGGCGGAGCAGCCCGTATTAGTGAGGAAGGCTCTGTAACGGGGCTGGAGCGAAGGGGCTGCCCTGTGCGGTGTGAGACGTTGGAGCAACCCGTACGGGGAGGACTCCGATGACCCACACAAAACCGTTTCCCATACCAAAACGTGCGGTATGGGAGGCATGGAAGAAGGTGAAGGCGAATGGAGGGGCAGCGGGAATAGACGACCAGACGCTAGCGGATTTCGAGGCGAATATAGGGGACAACCTGTACAAGCTTTGGAACCGCATGGCATCGGGCAGCTATTTTTCTGCTGCGGTACGCCGGGTGGACATTCCGAAAGCGAGCGGCGGTACGCGTCCGCTGGGGATTCCAACGGTAACGGATCGGATTGCGCAGATGGTGGTGAAGCGGTGGCTGGAACCGGAACTGGAGAAGCATTTCCATCCGGATTCCTACGGGTACCGACCGGGCAAGTCGGCCCATCAGGCACTGGGACAAACGCGTCGACGGTGTTGGCGCGCGGACTGGGTGTTGGATCTGGACATCAAGGCATTCTTTGACTCGATAGACCATGATCTGCTGATGCGGGCGCTCAGACGGCATACCGATGAACAGTGGGTACTGCTGTACGTGATGCGCTGGTTGACGGCGCCGGTGGCGATGCCGGACGGAACGGTACAGGAGCGGGATCGCGGTACGCCACAGGGCGGCGTGATCAGCCCGCTGCTGGCCAATCTGTTTTTGCATTACGCCTTCGACAAGTGGATGGTGCGGGAATTCCCGAACATCCCGTTCGAGCGATACGCCGACGATGCGGTATGCCACTGTCGCAGCAAGAGGGAGGCGATCACCCTGTGGAAGGCGCTGGAGCGGCGCTTGGCGGAGTGTGGATTGATGTTACATCCGGCAAAGACGAAGGTGGTCTATTGTCAGGATAGTGACAGACGAGAACGTCATCCCATCAACTCCTTTGATTTTCTGGGGTACACCTTTCGTCCCCGGCGATCAAAGAACCGATGGGGGAAATTCTTTGTCAATTTCAGTCCTGCGATCAGTACCAAAGCGCTAACGTCCATTCGACAGACCGTACGGAGCTGGAAGCTGCATTTGCGCAGCGATAAGGCGCTGGAGGATCTGGCTCGCATGTTCAATGCGACTATTCGGGGATGGATACAGTACTACGGAGCATTCTACAAGTCGGGGATGTACCCTGCGCTGCGCAAGATAGACGAACGCCTTGTCCTCTGGGTGACGCGTAAGTACAAGCGGTTGCGCGGGCATCGACGACGCGCGGCTGCGTGGCTGCGGAACGTTCGGCGGTGCAAGCCTGATCTGTTTGCCCACTGGCGACTTCTTCCAAAAGAACGGTTGCACAGGATGAGCCGTGTGAGCTGAGAAGCTCAAGCACGGTTCTGTGAGCGCCCGGGGGTGAAATTCCCCCGGGCGACTCGACGGGTGATCACGTGTCGTACGCGTAGGGAAGCCTACGCGGCGATGGGGTGTGCCCGTCGTATCTTGGAGAAGTTGGGTGTGACCCTCAATACCAGAAAGACGAAGATCGTTCACGTGCGTGGCGGCTTTGAATTCCTGGGATACAAGATCAAGCGTGGCAGCCGACCGATGAGGCTGGCGCCAGACAAGATCAAGAGTGGAATTCGCACTGGAAATTTGTACGCATATCCGCGCGAAGCTTCCATCCAACGCTTCAAGGAGCAAATCCGTCGTCGTACGAGCCGCAAGGCTCCGGTCAGTACACGCGTGCTGATTGCGCAACTCAACCCGGTCATTCGCGGATGGGGCAACTACTATTGTAGGGCACACATTCGCACACTCTTCAATCGTCTGGACCGATGGATTGTGCGACGCATCTGGTCGCACCGGTTCAAGCGTTGGCGCTGCAGGGGCTGGAAAAGGCTGCCGGAGCGTCGGCTCTACGACGAGTATGGACTGATATCGTTGATCTATCTCATTCCTTCCTTGCAGTCTCGGCGACGCACTCTTGTGAAAGCGGCCTACGGGAAAACCGTACGGGCCGTTTGAGCGGCGGACGGAGGCCAGCCCTTCGGGGCGCCTCCTCCGACCCGACAGCGTTGAGGCGGGGTAATGCCTGCGTAGCGAAGGCGCCTTACTGATGGTACGTTCTCTAACAACAAGTGAGGCAGGGATGTCATGACAACAGCATCTATCAGTCTGCAAGATCTGAGGAGGAGGATATACCTCAAAGCCAAGACAGAGCCAGAAAAGCGTTTCTGGGTGTGCGCCAGGAGAAGCTGGCAGGATATAGCGGGTGCAAGTCCCGTGGTATGAAGCTGCAACCAGGCACATATCTCCTTGATCTGAGCGCGGTCACCCGTGAGGGTGGACGCGAAGCCTCGGTAAAGGCGCGTGTGGCCAGGGCTATAGAGCACCGAAAGGACGGTATTCAGGTCGCCGAGGCTTTCCCCATGGTCGAAGGCAACATGGATATTCCCGCAATGGTGAGGGGATACCAGGCCTGCGGTGTCGAAGACCCTATGGACGCATGTACATATCCTGTCGGAACCTGGGAGGTCTCCACCTTGCCCTGTGGTCGTGCAGGGACGCAAAGGGAAGGCGCGCTGCGCCATAGCCGGAGATGCACGAGGTGGAGAATTCAGATGAGGTCATACGAGCGATGAGCGCTGCGAACAAAGGGGAACTATCCCCGGCGGAGCGGCGGGAGCAAAGGACCTCAGCCGAGGGGAAACCGGAACGTCCGCACACGCACCAGGCGCAGGATTGGGCTCGCGTGTCACAGGGGATCGACCGGTTACGGCAATTCGTGAAACGGAAACCGAAGGAGCGTCTCACAACGCTACTGCACCACATCAACGTGGACTCCCTCAAAGCTGCGTTCTATGCGCTCAAGCGCGATGTGGCAGCCGGGGTGGACGGCGTAACGTGGGAAGAGTATGCGGAAGGACTGGAAAGCCGATTGGCAGACCTGTGTGACTGTGTACACAGCGGAGCGTATCGGGCGACGCCGTCACGGCGGGTAGAGATACCCAAGCCAGACGGTGGTACACGACCGCTTGGCATCGCAGCTCTGGAGGACAAGATTGTCCAGAAAGCGGTGGTGAAGTGTATCCTGACGCCTATTTACGAGGCGGAGTTTCACGGATTCAGCTATGGGTTTCGGCCGGGGCGGGGCGCACATGATGCGCTTGACGCCTTGGCCTATGTGATCGAGCGTCGGAAGGTCAGCTTCATAGTGGACGCCGACATCCGCAAGTTCTTTGACATGGTGGATCAGGAGTGGTTACTCCGCTTTCTGAAGCATCGTATTGGAGACAAGCGCGTGATACGTCTGATCACCAAGTGGTTGAAAGCAGGTGTGATGGAGGGACATCAATGGCAGGAGAGTACGAGAGGGTGCGCCAGGCGAAGCTGGCAGGATATAGCGGGTGCAAGTCCCGTGGTATGAAGCTGCAACCAGGCACATATCTCCTTGAGCCGTGCGCGGACATCCGTGAGGGTGGACGTGAAGCGTCGGCAAAGGTGCGTGTGGCCAGGGCTATTGAGCATCGAAAGGACTGTTATTCAGGTCGTCGAGACTTTCCTCTGTGTCGAAGACAACATGGACATTCCCGCTATGGTGAGGGGATGCCAGGCCTGCGGTGTCGAAGACCCCATGGACGCGCGTACGTATTCTGTCGGAACCTGGGAGATCTCCTCGCTGCCCAGCGCTACGGGCGGGGCCGCCAAAGTCAAGGCAGGAGCCAAGCGGAGGATGCACGGCGAGGAGAGGTCAGATACGGCCATACGAGCTATGAAGCTGGCGAACAAAGCGTGGAGGACCACGTGGCGGAGTTGGTGGAGCAAAGGGCCGTACCCGAGGGGAAATCGGAAACTCCGGCACACCCCGGACACAGGGCCGGAAGTGGTGTGACGTACCCGCACGCACCGGGCACAGAATCGGGTAAGCGTGTCCCAGGGGGATGGACCGATTACGGCTGGGAACTGGAAAGCAGTTCCCTAACGTCATGCGCGGGAGCGCGACCCGAGGGAGGAGGTAATATGAAAAACGGTCGCGAGCTCCGTACCGTACATAGTCATTCACTCATACTACGGGGAGGTCGTACATGCGAAAGATCGTTTACCTTGGCCTGGATGCCCATGTCCGTCACTGCGTATTGGCGGGCATGGATACGCGGGGCAAGCTGTTGTTCAGCGAGCGGCTTCCGACATCGGAAGCCGCGTTGATCAGCCACATCGTGGCCATGAAGGCGCGAAGGAAGGAATTAGCGTTAGAAGAATCCTCGCTTGCCGGATGGCTTGCGGGGGCGCTTCGGGATTACGTAGACGAGCTCATCGTGTGTGATCCGCGTCAGAACGCCCTCATCAGCGTCAATGCGCACAAGAACGATTATGAGGACGCCTACAATCTGTGTCGTTTGTTGCGGCTCGGTGAACTCAAGCCGGTGTACCACCCGGAACAAGACCATCGGGCCATCTTCAAGAGCGCTGTACAACACTACCTGGATTTGCGGGACCAGCAACGGAGCCTGAAGGTTCGGATCAAGGCCAAATACCAGAACGCTGGCGTGCTGCGCGTAGATGGTGCACGTGTCTACAGCAAGCAGCACCGAGCGTCCTATCTGGCCCAGGTACCCGAGGGGGTTCGCCGCAGCATGCTATTGCATCTGTATGCAATACTGGATGCTACGATCGAGACCCAGGAGGAGGCGCGCAGCGACATGATTCGGTTGGGTCGGCGGTATCCGGAGATCAAGGAGTTCATGAAGATGGCTGGCATGGGTCCAATTGGGGCGCATGTGTTCGATGCCTTTATTCAGACGCCGCACCGGTTTGCGACCAAGCAGAAACTGTGGCGCTATTGCAAGCTGGGCATTGTGGACCGTAGCACGGGTGGCAGGCCGTTGGCGTACAAGCGCCTGGACCGGGCCGGCAACGGAGAGCTCAAGGCAGTGAGCCATCGCACCTGGCAGGTCGCGACGCGGATTAGCGGACCCAACGAGGTGTCGCGGTTCTATCAAGCCTCCCTGGTCCATACGGGTCACAATGTCACTCACGCCAGGCTCAACACACAGCGCAAGATCCTGGCGGTACTCTGGAGCATATGGAAACGAGAGGTAGCCTATAACCCAACCCTATTCCACCTACCGAGCCCAACCGTAGCGGCAGCGTGTGCCGTAGCGCACGCCTAGTGTGCTGTCACCACCGCTTGCGGATCCGGACAGTCGGGAGATGCTCCACATTCGGCTTAGCTCCACTTACAGGAAGCTCTGGAGGAGTTTAGCACCCCGGCCCTCACGCCCCATATGACGTTAGATGCCAGGTGTCGCCTGGCAATCTCCAAAACGAGCCTGGCAGATGACATTGCCCATGTTGCAGTCATGCGAATCCGCAACCCGAACGGTGGTAAGGCAGAAACACTAAAGCGTACGCAATCGCACAGCACACATGAAACACGCATGGTCCGGGGACACGCGACCTGTAAAATCAAGCGATTCTGCAGGGTTGGAGTAGTACGGCTTGATTTTATTTTTCAAACGAAGCGATTCTGCAGGGTTGGAGTAGTACGGCTTGATTTTATTTTTCAAACGAGCCGGATGCGTTAACGCGCACGTCCGGATCTGTGCGGGGGTCCCGGGGAAACCCGGGGCCTACCGCGATCACACCACAGGGTGCCGTCATTTCTCCGGTACTCGCCAATGTCTATCTCCACTACGTGCTGGATCTCTGGTTTCAGGCGTGGCGCACATCACAGCAAGTGCGAGGAGAGGCGTACATCATCCGCTATGCGGATGATTTCGTGGTGGGATTCCAGTACAAACGGGAGGCGAGACGCTTTCTGCGGCAACTGCGGGAGAGGCTCGAGAAGTTCGGGCTTAGCCTGCACCCCGACAAGACGCGCCTGTTGGAATTTGGGCGTTTTGCGGAGACGGATCGCAGGAGGCGGGGCTTGGGCCGCCCGGAGACGTTCGACTTTCTGGGTTTTACACACTATTGCCGTAAAACACGAAAGGGACGCTTCGGGCTGGGCCGTAAGCCGATCGCCAAGCGGATGTCCCGCTTTCTGAAGCGGGTGAAGGTGGAACTGACGCGTTGCATGCATCGACCGGTGCAGGAGACGGGGCAGTGGCTGGGACGGGTACTCAACGGCTGGCTGAACTATTATGCCGTGCCGACGAGCATGCGGTACCTTCGTCGCTGCTACCACCGATTGAGCTGGATATGGATGCGTGTATTGCGACGACGGTCTCAAAAGGATCGTACGGACGAGGCACGTATGAACACACTCGTGGCACGGTACTGGCCGAAGCTGGAGATCCGACACCCATGGCCGAACACACGATTTGCCGTCACGCACGACGGTGCAACCCGAGGCAAGAGGTAATATGAAAAACGGTCGCGGGCTCCGTACCGTACATGGTGATTCACTCAGACTACGGGGAGGTCGTACATGCGAAAGATCGTTTACCTTGGCCTGGATGCCCATGTCCGTCACTGCGTATTGGCGGGCATGGATACGCGGGGCAAGCTGTTGTTCAGCGAGCGGCTTCCGACATCGGAAGCCGCGTTGATCAGCCACATCGTGGCCATGAAGGCGCGAAGGAAGGAATTAGCGTTAGAAGAATCCTCGCTTGCCGGATGGCTTGCGGGGGCGCTTCGGGATTACGTAGACGAGCTCATCGTGTGTGATCCGCGTCAGAACGCCCTCATCAGCGTCAATGCGCACAAGAACGATTATGAGGACGCCTACAACCTGTGCCGTCTGTTGCGGCTCGGTGAACTCAAGCCGGTGTACCACCCGGAACAAGACCATCGGGCCATCTTCAAGAGCGCTGTACAACACTACCTGGATTTGCGGGACCAGCAACGGAGCCTGAAGGTTCGGATCAAGGCCAAATACCAGATAGCTGGCGTGCTGCGCATAGATGGTGCGCGTGTTTACAGCAAGCAGCACCGGGCGTCCTATCTGGCACAGGTACCCGACAGGGTGCGACGTAGCATGCTATTGCATCTGTATGCAATACTGGATGCTACGCTTGCGGCCCAGGAGGAGGCGCGCGGAGCTATGCTTCGGTTGGGTCGGCGGTATCCGGAGATCAAGGAGTTCATGAAGATGGCTGGCATGGGTCCAATTGGTGCGCATGTGTTCGATGCCTTTATCCAGACACCGCATCGGTTTGCGACCAAGCAGAAGTTGTGGCGCTATTGCAAGCTGGGCATTGTGGACCGCAGCACGGGCGGCAGGCGGTTGGCGTACAAGCGCCTGGACCGGGCTGGCAACGGAGAGCTCAAGGCGGTGAGCTATCGCACCTGGCAAATTGCGACGCGGATGAGCGCGCCCAATGAGGTGTCGCGGTTCTATGAAGCCTCCCTGGCCCATACGGGCTACAATGTCACCCGAGCCAGGCTCAACACGCAGCGTAAAATCCTGGCGGTGCTTTGGAGCATATGGAAACGGAGAGTAGCCTATAACCCAGCCCTGTTCCACAGATCGAACCCAACCGCAGCGGCCGCGTGTGCCGTAGCGCACGCATAGTGTGCTGTCACCACCGTTTGCGGATCCGGGCAGTCGGGAGATGCTCCACATCCGGCTTAGCTCCACTTGCAGGAAGCTCTGGAAGAGTTTAGCACCCCGGCCTTCATGCCCCATATGACGTTAGATCCTCAGGTGTACGCCTCGGAATCTCCAAAATGAGCCTGGCAGATGACATTGCCCTTGTTGCAGTCATGCAAATCCGCAACCCGAACGGTGGTAAGGCAGAAACACTAACACGTACGCAAACGCACAGCACACACGAAATACGCGTGGTCCGGGGGTAAGCGACCTGTAAAATCAAGCCGATTCTGCAGGGTTGGAGAAGTGCGGCTTGATTTTATTTTTCAAATGAGCCGGATGCGTTAACGCGCACGTCCGGATCTGTGAGGGAGGCCCGGGGCAACCCGGGCCTCTACTCGATCATGTACGTGCATGTCTGGAAGATGGAGACTCTGTGGGAAGCCTATCGTATGGCGAAGCGCAACGACGGTGCTCCTGGCATCGACGGAACGACGTTTGAGGCCATCGAAGAGGCAGGAACACAGATGTTTCTGGAGGGCATTCAACGCGAGCTTGTCTCTCGGAGCTACCGGCCTGCACGATTGCGTAAGAAGCGGATTCCCAAAGGTGGCGGAAAATACCGTACGCTGGGGATTCCGACGATACGGGATCGTGTGGTACAGGGAGCGCTGAAGCTGATTCTGGAGCCGATGTTCGAGGCCGACTTTCAGGAGGGATCCTATGGATACCGGCCGAAGCGTACGCCCCATGCCGCCGTGCATAGAGTAGGAACGGCAGTAGTCAAACAGATGACCCGAGTTATCGATGTGGATCTGGCATCGTACTTTGATACGGTACGGCATCACATCTTGCTTGGGAAAGTAGCCGCTCGGGTGAGCGACGACGCCATTCTGTGGTTGCTGAAGGCCATACTCAAGGCGGGTGGCAAGAAGGGTGTGCCCCAAGGGGGTGTCATATCGCCACTGCTGAGCAACATCTACCTCAACGAGGTGGATCGGATGCTGGAACGGGCGAAGACGGTCACACGGGAGCAGGGGTACTTCCACATGGAGTACGCCCGCTTCGCCGACGATATGGTGATTCTGATTGACGGTTACCGCAAGTGGCGGTGGCTGTACGAGCGATTGGGACTGTATGACCAGTGGCAGGTACGGTACTACCAGCCGAAAGTGCTCCCACGCCAACTGCGCATAAACTTTGAGACGTAGCCATCAGGAGAGCCCGGTGCGGGAAAACCGCATGCCGCGGTTCGACGAGGCGGGGCCTGGAAACGTGGTCCAGGATGAAGATTGAGGCACCGGCAATAGGGCGAAAGCCGCCGGCAAACCGCTACTCCCTTCATCTACAGACAGGCGCGCCAGGCCCCGACCCTACCTGTGAGTGCCCGGGGAGGCTCGGCCAATCCATTGGAGATAGTCCGCCACTCTTGGATCATCCGGGCCAGCCCGCAGGGCGGTTCAACCGCTCGTAGCACCTGATTCAAGGCGAATTTGAATTCCTTCCAGGGACTGCGCTGCAATGGGGTAGCCCCAGGGGGAAAGAGTCCGTGCGTGACGGTCGATCTTTTCGGTGAGCAGCGCTACGAGGAGCTTGCCGTATAACCAGGCCTTAGCGCTCTCATCGTCGAATTTAGGCAGGTGGCCCAGCTGGGCCAGTGACTTGAAACGCTTGAATACGAGTTCAACTTGCCAGCGCAGGCGGTACCATTGAAGCACGTCCGTAGCAGGAAATCTGTCTTGCGGGAAAGTCGTAAACAAGATGACGTAGCGCGCAAAGCGCATCGTTTCCTCCAAGGGCGTCTTTCCTTTCCTCTGCGCGGTCTTGTATATGGCGTCGCAGGCCTTCCGGGTCGCTTCCTCTGTTTTCTTGAGCACACAAAGACGGCCCGATACCGGAGGGTCCGCTCGCACTTTGGCGGTCCAGACGCCAACAGCACCGATGCGCTCCACGGATTCCACCGCTGCCAAGAGGTCGAAAGGCTTGTCCGATTCCGTCACAAAGCGTAGCGTGCCTGTATTTACACGAACCGTCAGGTAACCGCCGGCTCGCGCCACATGCTGAATGCCGTAGGCGGTTGCATAGCCCCGTTCCGCCAAGATGTAATCACCCGCTCGAACCGGGAATTGCTTGAGAGACTCTGCCGTCCCCGGTCCCTTTGTGGAGGTGAGTTTGAAGAAATCGCAGCCCAGAGAAGGCAGGTTCACACTGTAATGCAACCGCCACATTGATCCGGTTCGTCCCGGCTCGCTTACCACGGTCGCGTCAAACGCCCGCACCTGGTGCCCTGCATCCGACGACACGGCAACACCGTGTTCCTGAAACAGTGCCAAACACATGGCATAGAGCCAGTCCCGAGACTTCCTAAGCCGCTTGAGCAATGCAACGTCCGATAGGTCGGCCAGGTGCGCTTGGCGCGCCCGCACGACGGTCTCCCGTAGTGAGTGCCCACATCCCAGGTGGATGAGCAGTGTCCGGAGAAGATTCTCCGGAGACTTGTCCTTGCGCAGCCCGCGCAAGGCACCGGTGTGCGCGGCCATCTCCTGCCAGTTCTCGGGAAGAAACGAAGTCAATACTCTCCATTCCTCGCTGGTCGGCGCCGCTGTAACGGTTCCCTTCATGTGTAAGCCACATCGCTTGCCTTTGCGAACGGGAAACGTGAGACGCCATTCCGCATGACGAGCAAAGCGGCCGGCTGTCGGTGCGGAATGCACCGGTACGGGAATTGCTGTCTTCGCTTAAAGTCTACGGGAACATATAGCAATTAGTTTTCACAATCAAGTTAGCGCTTATGGGTGAAATTCCCCCGGGCGACTCGACCGAACATCTATGTGCGTTCGCGACGGGCAGGTGAGCGGGTGATGGCAAGCGTGACGCGTTTCCTGACTCGGCGATTGAAGCTGAAGGTGAACACGGCCAAGAGTGCGGTCGGCGACGTGGGCGAGCGTTCGTTCCTGGGCTTTAGCTTCACACGGGGCGTGCGCTTCCGGCAGCTCATCACGGAGTTGTCCCGCTACTTGCAGGGATGGCGAGCCTATTATGGCTACTGCGAGACTCCCTCCGTGCTGCGTAGCATGGATGGCTGGATCCGTCGTCGACTCCGGGCCTACCTGTGGCACCAGTGGAAATACCGGCAGCGCCGGTACCGCGCACTGCGCAAGCTGGACGTGCGGCACTCCTTGGCGGCCAAGCTGGCTGGCAGCGGACGAGGCGCATGGCGGATCAGTGCGACACCGGCCCTATGCTACGCCCTGCCCAATGCCCTCTTCGCCAACCTCGGACTGGTGTCTTTGGCACCAGAGCCGAGTAGCTCAAATCCATTGAACCGCCGTGTACGGACCCGTACGCACGGTGGTGTGGGAGGGTGGGGGCCGTGAGGCCCCTCCCTATCCCGATGGATTGGGTGGATCGCCCAGGCGGCGTGGCATCTTCAGCCCCTGTATGATACGCTAAAGCGAGAGGCGCTCTCCAGCGGGTATCTGCAGGCGGATGAGACGACGATCCAGGTACAGGATCGAAACAAGAAAGGCAAGACCCATCGGGGGAACTATTGGGCTACCATGCCCCGGAGTTGCAGCTATTGGTGATGGAATATCGTCCTAGCCGTGGCCGGGCAGGCCCGGCGGCGTTTTTGCGCCGCTATGCCGGAGCGCTGCAGGCGGACGGGTATGCGGCCTACGAGGCGTTCGATGTGCACCCATCAATTACGACGTACGGGTGCATGGCCCATGCGCGTCGCAAGTTTTACGATTGTCGCCCATACGAGCCGGAGAAGGCCGAGCATGTGTTGGGGCAGCTTAGGCGCCTCTACACCATAGAGCGTCCGTTGCGAGAGCGGGGCACCAGTCCGGCTCAGCGGCGCACAGTGCGTCAGGAAAAAGCTGCTCCCATACTTAAGGCGTTGAAGCCCTGGCTGGAGGCACACAGGGGGCTGCCCAAAAGTCCGTGGGGTCAAGCGACGCATTACATGCTCGGCCTTTGGCCAAGGCTAACCCGCTACCTGGAAGAGGGCTGGGTCGAGCTGGACAACAACGTGATCGAAAATGCCCTGCGCCCGTTAGCGTTGGGAAGGAAGAACTACTTGTTTGCGGGATCGCATGATGCGGCCCAGCGGGCGGCCGTGGTGTATTCGCTACTTGGCACGTGCAAGCTCCACGGAGTCAATCCCCAACAGTGGCTGACAGACGTGTTCCAGCGCATCCCGACGCATCCTGCCAAGCGCGTCACTGAGCTCTTGCCCCATCATTGGCAGAAGGCTTGGAAAGCTGACAGAAGCAAAGCAGCATAACAGCCAGATACCGGATGTCTCAGGACTGGCAAGCCCAACTGTTCCCCGTCTTCCCGTCCTGCATGCTTCGACACGGCTGCAGTTGCCTGTAACCTGTACTTGCCCGTACGCTTACGTACAAATCACGTTAGTCGCTACACGCACCTTACTACCCGGTTACCTGTTTCGTCATCCGTCTGACTGTTTATGTTTTCACATGTCATAGCAGCCACACAGTCACCAAATTTTCTTCGTTCTCTACTTTTCCCACCGCCTTGTAGCACACAAATTGTAGGTGCTTCCACGTCTGAGGATATATGAGTTGTGCAACTCTCCTCCATGTTGACCTCTGTGGGGAGAGGAACTGGAGTAGATTCTACTGGCACCGATATCGATGAGCCTGTGAGCCCAAAGACAAACATGATGAGAATGGCGAAGAAGAGGCTGCGCATTTTTTTGGATCTCCAAGTTTGCATGTGAGAAGATTACGGGTAACCAACCCCGAGTGTGTTAGGTATCTCTTGGAATATAACCAATTCCAAGAAAAACCCCATCATTTCTCCCCTTTTTTCTGACGGATCCAGAAAAACAGTGAAGCCTCTTGCAACATCTCTGATTTGCAGGTTTTTCGCTTGATGATGGAGCCCTAAGTGAACTGACACCCAGTATATCATAGTAATCCAACTTCGTCATTTTGATAACCAATTGCTAGCCAGGGAGGACGAAAACGGACGCCTCCAGGCGATTCTCTGTCCTTTTTTGATTTTTTTGCCCGCATTTCAGACTATTATGATGAAGAATTTGTGCAGACAAGCATATTTGTCCGAGAAAAGATCAATGTAGTGCCAGGATTCTATCTTAAACCACTGTCCGATTTTTGGGGTACACCTCACTACCTTCTACGGCCGTTTTTCTTGCAATTGCTTTTATGCTTTTTAGGTCGCTCCCTACGCATACGGGCGCATCAAAGGGGCCGGTGCCATCACGCGCCGTACCGTGGCCTGGCGATCGCGGCGCGTCCGGCGATCTGGGCGCGGGCATTCGTGCAGACTTCCAGCGTCCAGACAACTGGCACTCGGCGAGCGTTGCGCCCCGTTCAATCGTAAGCGTCCGGTCAAGTACAGGTTAAAGGCAACCGCGGCTGTGCCGAAGAGTGCCGGACGGGGAGGCAGGGAACTGTTGGACTTGGCGTTCCCGGGACACTTGTTATCTGGCTATTATGCTGCTTTGCCTCTGTCAGCTTTCCAGGCCTTCTGCCAATGATGGGGCAGGAGCTCTGCGACGCGTTTGGCAGAATGCGTCGGGATGCGCTGGAACACGTCCGTGAGCCACTCCTGGGGATTTACGCCGTGGAGTTTGCACGTGCCAAGGAGCGAATAGACTACGGCTGCCCGCTGGGCTGCATCATGCGATCCCGCAAACAAGTAGTTCTTCCTTCCCAGAGCCAACGGGCGCAGGGCATTTTCGATCAAGTTGTTGTCCAGCTCGACGCGGCCCTCTTCCAGGTATCGGATCAGCCTTGGCCACAAGCCGAGCGTATAGGCCGTCGCCTTACCCCACGGGCTCTTGGGCAGTCCCCTGTTCGCCTCCAGCCAGGGCTTCAACGCCTCCAGCACAGGCCGTGCGTTTTCCTGACGCACCGCACGCCGCCGAGCCGCATCGGCACCTTCCTCACGCAGCGTGCGCTCCACCGTGTAGACACGCCCGAATTGCTTCAACACATGATCGGCCTTCTCCGGCTCGTATGTGCGGCAGTCGTAGAACTTGCGACGCGCATGGGCCATGCACCCGTACAGCGTAATCGAGGGGTGCACATCGAACGCCTCGTAGGCCACATACCCGTCTGTCTGCAGCGCTCCTATATACCCATGCAAAAACGCCACTGGGCCTGCCCGCGCACGGCTTCGACGATATTCCATCACCAATAGCTGCGACTCCGGGGCATGGTAGGCCCAATAGTACCCCCGATGGGTCTCGCCTTTCTTGTTGCGATCCTGCACCCGGATCGGCGTCTCATCCGCTTGCAGATACCCGCTCGTGAGCGCCTCCTGCTTCAGCGCCTCATACAGGGGCTGAAGATGCCACGCCGTCTGGGCGATCCACCCTCCGAGCGTGGACTTCGGTATCTCAATACCTGCCCGCCGGAATCGCTGCTGCTGCCGGTATAGGGGAAGGTGGTCGGTAAACTTATCGACCACTACGTGCGCCAACAGTCCCGGCCCGGCCATCCCCTTGTCAATCAGCCGCGCCGGCAACTCGGCCATAAGCACGCCTCGGTCCTCATTGGTTGGATCCACGTACTTGGGACGAAGATACTCGATCACTTTGTATCTGCCGGGCACGTACTCCAGGATCTGCGTCCGTTCCGTACCGATGCACTGGAGTCCGGTGGTGTCCACGTCCGGTTCGATCGTAATCGTCTCGCGGGGCAGGTGATCCGGCAGATCATCGAAGTCCAGACGCCGCTTGGGCTAATGCCGCTTTATCTGATCCGTCTCAGGCTCGGACGGGGGCAGAGGAGCCTCGCCCTCCATGTTGGGAAACAACCAACCCTGCTGCGGATCCGGCTTCACCACGAATCGTTCGCTTTTCGGACTAAAGAGCAAGCGCTGGAGTACATCCAACTGCCGCTTCAAATCGTCCACGGTCTCACGCAGACCGCTATTGTCCTCACGTAGGCTGGTGTTCTGCTGAAGTACCTCGGCAAGCTGCGCACGGAGGACGTCAGCATCCGCAGAAGAGAAGGAATTCTGTGCTTCAGGCTGCATGATCCTACAACAAATCATGCACTTAGATTGTTCCCCATTGTACCAGACCAATCACCTCGATTTTCGGCCTTCTACCGCATACCGGCGCCGATATCTTGCCGACTTCAGAGACACTCCCTCCAACAACATTACCATCTGTGCCCAAGTCGGCGTCTCCGCTTTCGGCAGCTCGAACGTACCCGCCTCAAGTCGCTTGTAAAAGATCGCAAAGCCGTTCCGATCCCATGTTAAAGCCTTCAAATGGCTCCGCCTCCGGTTGACAAATACAAAAACGTCTCCCGTCATTGGATCCTGCTTCATACCATTTTTCACCAGCGCGCACAGACCGTCGAAACTCTTGCGCATGTCGGTCGGCTGCCGGTAGAAGAAGTACCGGCGCGAAGGCCCCAGCCCAATCATGATCGCACCAACTGCGCCAATACCGACGCAGACACCGGAGCAAAGAACCGCACACGCATCCCGCCCGGATACATCACTTCCACCTGCACCTGCTCGCCTGCCGCAGGGCTGCCTATCTCCACGAAACTACCCGCTGCCATCGCCTCCCGACGATATTTCCGACGCCAATACACCAGCTGCGTGTACGAGATGCCACGCTCAGCACAAAAGGCCGCTGCCGTCTGGGTTCTCTCTTCATACAGTGCTATCAGCGGAAACATCTGTTCCGCCGTACGTCTCGGTTTTCCCATGGGATTCAGGCTTTGAGTTATCGAGTCCAAGAAGAATCTCCTGATTACTCGTCACCCGATCCAGATGGGGTTCGCCGCACGCTTACACACGAGTGGCAGGCTATCTTCCGTGGATTGGCTGAGCCTCCCCGTGCGAGAATTGCCCAGCTTGAACGATATTAGGTAGATGACCAAACAAGTTAGCGCTTATGGGCGTGAGGCCCCTCCCTATCCCGATCGATCAAAATAGGGACACAATCAAAAATTCCATATCTCCTCTACATCAGTTTAGGCTTGTAGGTGAATTTCAGCATCAGATGTCGTCCCAACGATACAATGCGGGATTCCTGAATGTAGGTGGGTGCGGTACTGATCGATACCCCTTGATTCTGGTTGAGGACATCGTTGAGTTGCAGTTGAAAGTTCCACCGACCCTCGAAGAACAATCTCGATACCGATACATTCAGTAAACCTACATCCTGACTGGTATCGAACAGATCGCGATCGAAGACGCGATACAACAGCGTAGACGTGATGGACCAGTTGTCATCGGGATGCCAGTAGACTTCCATGTCGAATACGCTATTGATATAGTTCCGATTCAGATCCTCGTTCAGTGAGTAGCGTGCCCGATTCCACGTAACCCTGCTGCCTGCCGTGATTTCCACCTGATCATTGTGGTAATAATCGATGCTGAATCGTACGCGGTTGCGCAGCAACTGATTAATATTCTCCTCTCCGTTGATGAATTCCCTGCCTTTCTCCACATCGAAATCGTTACTCACACTCCATTCCATGTTCAAAAAATACAGGGGAAAGCTGAATAGCAGGGAAACATCCATCACCCGGGTCACGCCTGCATTCATAGAGCTGATCCTTTGCCGTAGATCCTGATCGACCGTGAGGACCCGCACGATGCTGTTCTGTATAAGAGTCGCTCCTGCATTCACCCACAGGTGCTTTTCGGAATGATTCCCGGACCAATGGTATTGGATCTTCAGGTTGTGCCAGTATTCCGGTGTGAGTTCAGGATTCCCACTATAGATGCGCAGCGGGTTACTATTGTCTGTAAACGGCTGTAACTGCCAGATCGAAGGTTCTCTGGTATTGGTCATGTACCATACCAAAACATCACTGCTCTCATTCCAGTCCCAATTGGCCCAAATACTTGGTAAAACATAAACATGCTCGTTGAGTATACCCTGCTCCACGTTCGCGATCATTCCCCTACGACGAGCAAACTGTGCAGTCACGTCACCGTTTATCCACCATGAATTATCCTTGGCTGTCAGGGAAAATCTTGCACCAGAGCGCAAATATCTGTCGTTCTGATTGAAACCACGACCAAGCTCCCTGTTCAGCAAGTTTGGCCCATCTACGATGTCGAAGTACTTCTTGTCTTGCGTACGATGAGTGCCCGTGTGTTCCGCAAAGAAAGTAAACCTCGTGCCGCCAACAGGCTGTAATAGCTCGAGACGTTGCACCTGTCGAAGCTGGTCTTCCTGCAACTCCTGTTCCTGGTGCAACTCCTCACGCGTCTGTAGATCCCCCAAGTCATAGATCTTCGTTTTCGAGTACAGGTTTCTTGTCTCTACCGCGTCCCGGGCAGTGATGTCGCCTATGGCTATAAGGCTGCGCCCACTTTCGGATATCCGCTTGCGCCAGATTAGGTGCATATTACCACTCATGACATCTGCATCATCCTTTATGGTCGAGGAGAATCTGTTTTGCAATCCTCTGGATACCTCCGCTGTTTCTTCCTGTTGATCATCGTCACGGGAAGATGACGCTTTCGACAGATTGCCGCGAAGCACCATATCATGTCCCTCTGCCAGTCTTATCTCCGCATTCAGAGTCACCGTATGTACCAGGTTACCGGTCTTGAGATAACCCGATCTGTCACTGGAAGCGGATACGGCAGATCCCAAAAGCTGCTGGCGTAGTACGACCGATTCTTGCAACTTGTCCAGATCAGTCAGGAAGTAACTCGTGTTGATGGTCGTATGCTCTCCGATATCGCGGTTGGCATTGAACCCCACACCGAGTGACTCCGAAAACCCCTCCGCTGCATCGAGCGAGCTGAGCAACGCAGCAGCTCCAAGGAAACTGCTCAACTGATCGTTGCTGAAACCGGGTTGATTCATATTTTCTGCGCTGCCAATCAGCGCCAGCTGTGTCTTCGAAGCAAACCGAAACAAGCTGCCTTTGCCAAAGTAGCGTGCATGGTCGAACTGCTCCCCGCCAAAGCCGCCGGTGATCTGGCCAAAGGCTCCCCGCTTAGCCTCCTCCGTCAGACCCAAATTGATGGTCTTCTTTTCCTGACCATCGGGCACACCCGTCAGCTCAGCTCTATCGGATGGCTTGTCATAGACTTCCACCTTATCTACCGCATCTGCCGGCAGGTTTCTCGTGGCTATCGTGTGATCATCGCCAAAGAATTCCTTGCCTTCCACCAGAACATTCTCCACCGTCTCGCCCTGTGCCGTAATCGTGCCACTTCTGTCTACGTCAATCCCGGGCAAACGCCGCAACAGATCCTCCACCATGTCCTGCGGACGTATCAGCGCCGCCAATGCATTGTACTCTATGGTATCTCCCCGGACGACGTAGGGCAAGCGTCTTCCGGTCACCACGAACTCCTCCAGTTCCTTGGCATGAACGGGTAGCACTACGCTGCTCAGATCGACATCTATATCCTGAACATCGAAATCGCGCAGGATCGTTTCGTGCCCGACATAGGATACCTGCAGGATGTATTCACCGGTCAGCAGGCGGCGCACGATGAAACGACCGGCATCATTGGATGTACTGAACCCCACCATGGTGGAGTCCCCGCGCATAAGCACCACGATGGTCGCTTGGGAAAGAGCATTCCCCAAGGAATCCTCCACCACGCCCGTTACGGCAACCTGCTGTGCAATAGCCGTTCCGCATAGCACTACCGTAAGAAGCAGTATCGTACATCCAATGGAAAGACATGACCACGTCATATCATGTCCTATAGCAGTGGATGGATCACCCGAAACGAGCCTATGTTAGATGTCCTCCGTGGTTCACTTAGTTCAGTTTTCTGCGGACTTTTTCCATAGTTCGTTGAGTTTCGACACGCAACCGTTCCACCTGACGATCATAACTAGTCCGCGAAACCACCCTGCCATTGATGGGTGCCAGGGTTTGGGGGACTATCTCATCCAAATCAATGGCTTCAGCTGCATATACCTCTCCGATAGTGACATTCGTTACCATAAGAATGAGCCCTGGCAAACCACCATACAATCCTGGCCCCGCTGTTACTGGCAGCTCGGGTGCAAACCATGCTTCGATGCTCATGGTATCTATCATTGCCGTTGCCTTTCTGGCTCTATAGCCAAGATAACTGCGTTCTTCATCCACCAGACGCCAAGATATTACAGGCAGTGCATCCTTCACCAAGTAGATAGCACCATCAAGTTCCCGCGATTCGGTATATGTGCCTTCATAGAAATTGACATACGTCGTATCGACATATTCCCAATCTTCTCTATCTCCAACCTCTCCCTCTACAATAGTTGTGTACATGAGAGAAATGGCAGGAGTAAAGAACATGGTTCTGTGGGTCGTCAAATGACTTGGATCTAAGGGATATTCCTCGCCATCTTGTTCGGCCAACCATACACCTATATTATCTGTTGCCATTTCCAGACGTGGGAAAGTATGGTTATAACTTACCCTTCCTTGTTGTGCCAAGGCCATACCAGGAATTACGGCAACGACGAACAAAATGGCGGTTGAATGTTTGAGCATGGTTAGCAGCCCGTGGATAAAAGGAGTTTTGGGGTAGTTGCGTGCAAGTTCAGTTAGCCACGCACGGGGAAATCGGATTTTGGACAATGGCGTTTGCAGAGCACACCCGGTCTCGAATCAAGCCTGAGATGGCCATACTGGCCCTGTGAAGCCAAGCCTGCGACTAGAGCAGACGAAAAAAGGACGATATAGCGCGTGTGGCCTGCACGTTGAGTTCCGTGCTCCTCCAACAGACGGTTCAGCGACCGGTAAAACGTGTTGCCAATCAACCGAATACTGTCAGTCGCCACGTACAACTCCTGCTGTACTGCCTTGCATCGTTTGCCTAGTGCCACTGCCGTTGGACTTTGCCGTTGTGTGTGTAGGTTTACTCTCGTCCCTGCTAAAACGCCGCAACCCAAGATTTTATCCACGGACTGTTAGTACAAATCACGTTAGTCGCTACACGTTACTACCCGGTTACCTGTTTCGTTATCCGTCTGACTGTTTATGTTTTCACATGTCATAGCAGCCACACAGTCACCAAATTTTCTTCGTTCTCTTTTATTCCCACCGCCTTGTAGCACACAAATTGTAGGTGCTTCCACGTCTGAGGATATATGAGTTGTGCAACTCTCCTCCATGTTGACCTCTGTGGGGAGAGGAACTGGAGTAGATTCTACTGGCACCGATATCGATGAGCCTGTGAGCCCAAAGACAAACATGATGAGAATGGCGAAGAAGAGGCTGCGCATTTTTTTGGATCTCCAAGTTTGCATGTGAGAAGATTACGGGTAACCAACCCCGAGTGTGTTAGGTATCTCTTGGAATATAACCAATTCCAAGAAAAACCCCATCATTTCTCCCCTTTTTTCTGACGGATCCAGAAAAACAGTGAAGCCTCTTGCAACATCTCTGATTTGCAGGTTTTTCGCTTGATGATGGAGCCCTAAGTGAACTGACACCCAGTGTATCATAGTAATCCAACTTCGTCATTTTGACAACCAATTGCTAGTGTTTCGTCCCATTAATTCGCGGCGTATATTAAAGGCTCTGCCATCAGATGCCAGCAGCCTATGCCTCGCGGAAGAAAACTTGCGCCCCTACTTCTCTCTGAAGAGCAGCGGGGCCAGCTCGTAGCCTTATCGAAATCCACTACCATGCCCCACGGTATGGTGCAAAGAGCAAAGATCATCCTGGCTTGTTCGGCTGGGGAGACCAATGCCGCGGTTGCCCATGCGCTGGGAGTATCCGCATCCACCGTAAGCAAATGGCGGGCCCGATTCCTGGACCGTGGTCTGCAAGGACTCCATGACGAGCTGCGCCCAGGGCGGCCCCGCACCCATGATGACGAGAAAGTAGCCCAGGTGATTAATCGTGCGCTGCAACAAAAGCCGGACCAGGCCAGTGCTTGGAGCGTTCGCCTGATGGCAGAGGCCGAGGGGGTGTCCAAGAGCACGGTGCAGCGATGGTTTGCCCTCTTTGGGCTCAAGCCCCATCGCAGCAAGACGTTCAAGCTGTCCAGTGATCCGTTCTTTATCGAGAAGGTTCGTGCCATCACCGGGCTTTATCTCAATCCACCCGATAACGCACTCGTGTTGTGTGTGGACGAAAAGAGTCAAATACAAGCCTTGAACCGAACCCAGCCCACGTTGCCCCTGGGGCTGGGCTATGCAGAAGAGTACACCCATGACTATATCCGTCATGGCACGACCACCCTGTTCGCTGCACTTGACATCGCTACAGGCCAGGTGATCGGAAAATGCATGGCGCGGCATCGTCATCAGGAGTTTCTCACCTTTTTACGGCTACTTGAGCGGGAAACGCCATCCGATCTGGAACTGCACCTGATCTTGGACAACTATGCAACGCACAAGCATCCGAAAGTTATGGCGTGGCTGTCCAAGCGGCCTCGTTATCACCTGTACTTCACCCCTACATCCGCATCCTGGCTGAATCAGGTTGAGCGATGGTTTGGTCTGATCAGCCGACGCGCCATCAAACGGGGTTCGTTTACAAGCGTAAGGCAGTTAAAACAGACCATAGAGCAATTCATTGCGGCGTACAATGAGGACGCGAAACCGTTTGTCTGGGTTGCGACGGCGGATTCGATCTTTGAAAAGATTCAACGGTTAACATCGTGTATTAATGGGACATGACACTAGCCAGGGAGGACGAAAACGGACGCCTCCAGGCGATTCTCTGTCCTTTTTTGATTTTTTGCCCGCATTTCAGACTATTATGATGAAGAATTTGTGCAGACAAGTATATTTGTCCGAGGTAAGCGTGCGGCAAACCCCATCTGGATTGGGTGACGAGTACTCGGGAAATTACTCCTTGACCCGAGAACTCAAAACCTGGATCGCATGGGAAAGCCGAGACTGTAATGGCACCCTCTTCTTGGACACATTGCTTAGCAGGGAATGGTAGATTTTCTATCATCAAATCAGGACATGTACCATGGCAAAACGTCGCTCCTTTTCTGCAGACTTCAAGGCCAAGGTCGTGTTGGAGATCATCTCCGGCGAACGATCAAGGGCTGAGGCTTGCAGACACTATCAATTCAAGGATAGTGTCCTCTCCTGCTGGATCCGACAGTTTCTCGAACAGGCGTCCTCGGTCTTCGAAAGCAAGCAACGGACACGAAGTCCTGAACGGCAAAGAATTGCAGAGCTCGAACGGATGGTTGGACGGCTGACTATGGAGTTGGAGCTGTCAAAAAAAGCTTCGCAGCTGCTCCGCCTCGAAGCTCGGCCTCCCTCTTCACACAGTTTTAATTGTCGCCGGAGGCTCTTGCAAAACTCCTGAATTGGGGGAGTTTTTTTTTGCTTGTGGGGAAGAAGTAGAATGAACTGGTGTCTGCCTATCAACGGCGTGAACAGAACAGTTGCGAATAACGGACTTGATCAAGCCTCGTGTCGCACCTGCAAGCCGTAGAGATTACATTCCATAGAAATAAACAACAAGGGATTGGTACCTCCTATTTTCGTATCTTCGGAGTTATTACACACGCGAAGAAAACGGAGGTGCCCATGTCCCTTGGAAAGAAAGTACGCGGTTTCTGGGTGCGTCAGGTAATATGATAAAGCGGACGCCTCAGGTGTATTGAGGGCGTAGCGCATCATACACCAACGCTTCGGGGAGGTCTTCATGCGAAAGCTGGTATACCTTGCCCTGGATGCCCATGTCAGCCACTGTGTGCTTGGCGGTATGGACATCTAGCTACTGTTTTGCGAGCGATTTCGAACGTCGGAATCCGCGTTAATTCGTCATATCGTGGCGGTGAACGCACGCAGAAAACTACTGGTGCTGGAAGAGTCCCCGCTGGGAGGATGGTTGGCAGGGACTCTACGCGCGTACGTATAACGAGATCACGGTATGCGATCCGCGTCAGAACGCCCTCATCAGTCGCAATGCCCACAAGAACGATGACACGGATGTCTACAATTTGTGTCGCTTGCTGCGACTGGGGGGACTCAAGGGTGTCTATCACCCGGAAGAGGATCATCGCGCCATGTTCAAGCAAGCGGTCCTGCACTATCTTGATTTGCGTGATCAGCAGCACGCGTTGAAGACGAAGATCAAGGCGAAGTTTCGGAGTGCAGGGGTCATGGAGGTGTATGGAGATCGCGTTTACGGCACGAAGCACCGTACGTCGTATCTGGGCCGGTTACAGGCAGGCGCGCAGCGTGCCATCGTAGCCCAGCTCTACGGTGTGTTGGATACGCTGGTGGAGACCAAGGTCGAGGCCTATCGGCAGATGATACGGTTAGGCCAGCGATACGGAGAGATCCGGGAATTCCTGCGCATGCCGGGTGTGGGTCCCATCGGAGCCCATGTCTTTGATGTGGGTGTTCAGACGCCCTATCGCTTTGCCACCAAGCAACGGCTGTGGCGCTATTGCAAGCTCGGCATTGTCGATCGTAGCAGCAATGGCAAACCATTGGCGTACAAGCGCCTTGACCGTGCAGGCAACGGAGAACTCAAGGCCATGAGCTATCGTGCCTGGATGTCTGCACTACAGACAGGCAAGCCGAACGAGGTATCTCGTTTTTACAAAGCATCGCTTGAGAAGACCGGCAACGCGACGCATGCGCGGCTCAATACGCAGCGCAAGATTCTGGCGGTGCTGCGGAGCATCTGGAAACGTAATGTAGCCTATCGGGTAGCCGGGAAAATCTCCAAGTTAGCCTTAGCTCCAGTGCCTGGAAGCTCCGCGTCAGGTTAGATCCCCGGCCATCACGCCCCATATGACTGTAGAAACCCAGTGGTGTTAAGGCGCTGGGCATTCTCCCAAACGAGTCTGGCTGATGAAGCCCTTGCCGAAGTCATGCAAATCCACGCAACGGATGTGGCAAGACAGGCACACGGACCGTCCGCTCTAAGAACGTGCACAGAAACGTACGGTGGTGGGGAAAGGCGTCCTGTAAGATCAAGCATTTTTACAGGGTAGGGCAGGTACGGCTTGATTTTATTTATCAAACGAGGCTAACTGACGAGAGTACAGCGGGTGCAAGTCCCGTGTTATGCAAGTTTTAACCAAACACATAACATTGCGAGCCGTGCGGGTCCACTCGTGAGGGTGACACCGAAGCGTCGGTAGCAATGTGTGTGGCCAGGGCTAATGAGCATCGAAAGCGCTATAGTCCGGGGTGCCGAGCCTCTCCAGAAGGGCGAAGGCAGCATGGAAGGTCGAAATCTGATTGACACGGCCGTTCCACTTTGGCGGGGTGGTAGCGATGGCACGATGACAAGGACACACCGAGCAACTGGAGAAGCCCTCCTCGCCCCGGCGAGAAAGTGCCGGAGGAAGGTAGATACTATAACCGGTGGCACCGGGAAGTGTATCGAAGGCGAGAGGGTGGCGGAGCGGCGTGTAATAGCGACGATGCAGGGTAACGCCTGCGGAGCGAAGACGCCGCACTGTTGGTGCGTTCTTTTTCAACAAGGGAGGCAGAGATGACATGACAACGGCATCTATCAATCTGCAGGACCTGCGGAGGAGGATATACCTCAAAGCCAAGGCAGAGCCAGCGCATCGCTTCTGGGGCATGTACGTGCATGTCTGCAAGAAGGAGACGCTGCAGGAAGCTTATCGCATGGCCAAGCGCAACGGAGGTGCCCCGGGCATCGACGGACAGACGTTTGCGGCCATCGAAGAGGCGGGCTTGCAGCCGTTTCTGGAAAGCATACGGAACGAGCTTGTCACGCGGAGCTACCGGCCTGCGCCATTGCGTAGGAAGCAGATACCCAAGGGTGGGGGCAAGTACCGCACGCTGGGTATTCCGACGATACGTGATCGCGTAGTGCAGGGAGCACTGAAGCTCATTCTGGGTGCGTCAGGCTAACT
Source organism: Rhodothermales bacterium (assembly GCA_963665975.1). Taxonomy (GTDB): domain Bacteria; phylum Bacteroidota; class Rhodothermia; order Rhodothermales; family Bin80. Next base: position 1,776,727 of record OY762508.1, on the reverse strand, counting down.
GACGAGAGTACAGCGGGTGCAAGTCCCGTGTTATGCAAGTTTTAACCAAACACATAACATTGCGAGCCGTGCGGGTCCACTCGTGAGGGTGACACCGAAGCGTCGGTAGCAATGTGTGTGGCCAGGGCTAATGAGCATCGAAAGCGCTATAGTCCGGGGTGCCGAGCCTCTCCAGAAGGGCGAAGGCAGCATGGAAGGTCGAAATCTGATTGACACGGCCGTTCCACTTTGGCGGGGTGGTAGCGATGGCACGATGACAAGGACACACCGAGCAACTGGAGAAGCCCTCCTCGCCCCGGCGAGAAAGTGCCGGAGGAAGGTAGATACTATAACCGGTGGCACCGGGAAGTGTATCGAAGGCGAGAGGGTGGCGGAGCGGCGTGTAATAGCGACGATGCAGGGTAACGCCTGCGGAGCGAAGACGCCGCACTGTTGGTGCGTTCTTTTTCAACAAGGGAGGCAGAGATGACATGACAACGGCATCTATCAATCTGCAGGACCTGCGGAGGAGGATATACCTCAAAGCCAAGGCAGAGCCAGCGCATCGCTTCTGGGGCATGTACGTGCATGTCTGCAAGAAGGAGACGCTGCAGGAAGCTTATCGCATGGCCAAGCGCAACGGAGGTGCCCCGGGCATCGACGGACAGACGTTTGCGGCCATCGAAGAGGCGGGCTTGCAGCCGTTTCTGGAAAGCATACGGAACGAGCTTGTCACGCGGAGCTACCGGCCTGCGCCATTGCGTAGGAAGCAGATACCCAAGGGTGGGGGCAAGTACCGCACGCTGGGTATTCCGACGATACGTGATCGCGTAGTGCAGGGAGCACTGAAGCTCATTCTGGAGCCTGTCTTCGAGGCTGACTTTCAGGAGGGGTCATATGGGTATCGGCCCAAGCGCACGGCGCATGCCGCCGTACACCGGGTGGAAACGGCAGTGGTCAAGGGCATGACTCGGGTCATTGATGTGGATCTGGCAGCGTACTTCGATACGGTCCGGCACCACATCCTGCTCGACAAGGTTGCCGCTCGCATTAGCGACGACGACATCCTGAGGCTGCTGAAGCGGATCCTCCGGTCGGGTGGCAAGAAAGGCGTGCCGCAGGGCGGAGTAATCTCACCGCTGTTAAGCAATATCTATCGTGCGCCGTGGAAAGGCGCTTTCCTGTAGCGGGTGCGAATCCCGCCCAACAACTGTCGCTCCAGTTGGTAGCGGCCGAAGCGGTTTATGGAGGTAACAACATGGACTGAAGCACTTTGGTAAAGGATCGCATAGGCGATTCAGCGACCATGCGGGCCGGAACATGTGTGAACGCTGAGCAGGCCTCGAAAAGGCTGTCGCGAGTGTCGACCCTCCGATAGAAAGGGGAAGACTGCTACGGCTCGGGAAGCGAGTGACAGATGCACCGAGACCGACTCGCCGGGGTATTAGCGCTGGCACGCATGGAAGATCAGGAATGCGGCAACACGGGAAGCCCTGCCGGTGGCTTACACAAGCCAACTGATACCCCGCAAGGGGCAGATTGGGCCGTCAGGGTGGCGGATGGGCCCGTACTACTGAAGACGTGGGGTAATGCCCGCCGAGGGAAGGGGCCCTTATTCAAGGACAGTATGCAAAGGAGGAAAGGCAATGGCCACTGATGAAAATCTAACAGGGTCAGATTCGGTTCGGGATTTCCAGCGCGTACTACATGTCAAAGCGAAGGAGGACCCCAAGCGGCGTTTTCACGCACTGTACGACAAGGTGTGGCGGAAGGATTTTCTATTCAAGGCTTGGCAGCAGGTACGCCGTAATGGCGGAAGCGCTGGCGTGGACAGGGAGACCTTTCAAGACATTGCGGAGTATGGCGTAGAGCGATGGTTGGGGGAACTGGCGCGGGATCTGAAGGAGGGCACGTACACACCGCGTGCGGTGCGTCAGGTGCTCATCCCGAAGAAAGAGCCAGGCAAGTTTCGGCCGTTAGGCATTCCCTGCATCCGCGACCGGGTCGTGCAGATGTCGGCGCTACTTGTGTTAGTGCCGATATTCGAAGCGGACCTGCAAGAGGAGCAGTATGCGTATCGGAAGGGGCGTGGCGCACAGGAAGCGGTCAAACAAGCCCACAGGCTCACCAATACGGGCCATAGGGAGGTGGTTGACGCGGACCTGCGGAACTTCTTCGGCGAGATACCCCATGCAGAGATGATGAAAAGCATAGCGCGTCGCGTAAGCGATGGGCGGATGCTCCGACTGATCAAGGCATGGTTGGTAATGCCGGTAGAGGAAGATGACGGGAAGGGAGGCAAACGCCTCACGAACCGTGCTCGCAAGGAGAAGAAGGGAACGCCTCAGGGTGCTCCGATCTCTCCCTTGTTGAGCAACATCTACATGCGTCGATTCATTCTTGCCTGGAAGGTGCTGGGCTATGCCCAGCGATTCCAAGCGAAGATCGTGTGTTATGCCGACGACTTTGTGATCCTCGGAAAGTCCGACGGAACAGCGATGCTGAAGGCGGTAGAGGACCTTATGAGGAGGCTGAAACTCCCGATCAACGCAAAGAAAACCCGATGCGTTCGATGTCCGGAGGAACCGTTTACGTTTCTCGGATACCGGATTGGGCGCAACTATCGACCTCGGGGCAGAGGCTCCTACATAGGGACTCGACCGAACAAGAAGAGCGTCCAGAGCATATGCCGCAAGATCAGTGAGCAAACGGCTGCGAGGCACGGACAGTTGTCCACAGAGGAAATGGTACAACGCCTGAACTGGCTATTGACCGGATGGGCGAACTATTTCTGTTTGGGACAGGTCAGTCCTGCCTACAAAGCCATAGATGCACACACGACGAAGCGGATTCGCCGGTGGCTCTGTCGCAAACACAAGGTGCAGTCCGGGGGGTGGGTGCGTTTCCCGCACGCAGAGCTATACGAGCAGTACGGCTTGATACGCCTTGCGCAAACGACTAAGAGGCTTCCGTGGGCGAAAACATGACCTTGTCTGAAAGCCGGATGCGATAATTCCGCATGTCCGGTTTGATGAGCAGCGGGCGGAAACGTGACCTAAGACAGAGAATAAGGCACCGGCAATATGACGAAAGCCGCCGGTAACAGCTACTTCCTCCATCTAAGGGTAGGCGCGCCGCCCGCTGACTCTACTCAACGAGGTAGATAAGATGCTGGAGCGAGCGAAGGAGGTTACCCGGGAGCGGGGATACGACCACTTGGAGTATGCTCGTTTCGCCGATGACCTGGTGATCCTTGTCGATGGCCACCCCAAATGGGACTGGCTGGAGCAGGGTGCCTATAAGCGCCTTCTAGAAGAGTTGGCCAAGCTTGATGTTTCGCTGAACGTGGAGAAGACGAAGCGCGTGGATCTCATCCGAAGGGAGAGTTTCACGTTTCTGGGATTCCGGATTCGTCGGTACAAGACGAGGCGGGGCAAGTGGAGCGCTCTGATAGTGCCACGCATGAAGGCACGGACGAAGCTGCTACGCACGCTCAAGGAGGAATTCCGACGTGTTCGATCGCAGCCGGTGGAATGGGTGATTGCTCGCATTAATCCCATATTGCGGGGGTGGGTGAACTATTTCCGCATAGGGCAGTCGAGCAAATGCTTCCAGTACGTACGAAACTGGGTTGAGCACAAGATAAGGCGCCACATGATGCGAGCCAGAGGACGCGGAGGCTATGGCTGGAAGCGGTGGAGTAGGCGGATGCTGTACGATCGATTGGGACTGTATGACCAGTGGCAGGTACGGTACTACCAGCCGAAAGTGCTCCCACGCCAACTGCGCATAAACTTTGAGACGTAGCCAACAGGTGAGCCCGGTGCGGGAAATCCGCACGCCGAGGTTCGACGAGGCGGGGCCTGGAAACGTGATCTACGATGGAGATTGAGGCACCGGCAACGAAGGCGAAAGCCGCCGGCAAACAGCGACTCCCTTCATCTAAGGATAGGCGCGCCAGGCCCCGACCCTACCCTCCATGCCAGGATCCGACAAACCGAACCACTGCTGCATAAAATGATTCCGCATGTCCAGCGGAATGGGACGACGCCCGCGTTCTCCTTTCGGATAGTTGGACCGCAAGGGTGCCAACAAAAGCGCCCACGGCATGACCTTGTCCATCTGCTCCAAGAAATTGCTGTCTGCGGGTCATCCTGGACCGGTTCTGGTACGCGATTTCTTCGAAAGAGAGCTGATGCATCGACTTTTCTTGCTAGGTTGGATTCTACATCGTGATCGTAACAAATTGGGCCTTAATCATATGTTTCTTAAGTATATAAGCACTTTCAGAAAGATGAATCCGAGCCTGATGTGATTGTACTTGGCCGGATCCATCGAGCCGCGGAGCGCATCGGCCATCACCCAAGACGAACATCAGTCCGGAGCGCAAGAGCGCATTCGACACGAAGGATTCGGCAGCACGTTTAGTATGCGGCTCATGGGAATTCTCGGTCGATAGCGGGTCCGCTGATCGTGAATACGAGCAAGTATTGTAACTCAGGATGGATCCAAGGGCGAAAACACGGCGTTTGCGACACAGCATCCAGGACCCGTGTGATCTAGCCGACACATGGCCGCTTGACCACGCGCGCTACGTGTCTTTCGACAGAGCGGATCCGGTGGGCAGGGCATTTGTGGACCGGGATGTGGGAAGCGGTTGAGCGGCGCTCAACTGCGTTCAGGTCTATTTTCCCTGGCAAGGGGTCCGGGGAGCATCCCATGGGAGGATCGATTGGAAGAAATGAAGCCCGCACCAATCAAGCCCACGATCGACATCGGTGTCGTGAGTCGAGTTGACGCCCGCATCGGCACGATCGAAAGCGTCAGCGAGGTTGATGGGTCCAACAAACTCATTCGACTCAAGGTCGATTTCGGCGACCACAAACGGACGATCTTCGTGGGGATGAAGCAGGAGCGCGAGGATGTGACCGAAATCGAGGGTCGCCAGGCGTTGTTTATCGTCAACCTGAAGCCGAGGAAGATGATGGGAGAAATCTCAGAGGGCATGCTGTTCGATGTCGGCTACAATGATGGCGTCCAACCGGCGATCCTGACCCCAGAGCACCCGGTTCCGAATGGCATCCGTGCGGGTTAATGACTATGCTCACTCCGGAGTGGATCGCCCAAGCGAACCGGTACTGCTTGTCGGTCTCGATGGGGGCGAGGTTCCAGGAGAGGCGCCGATGCATTCCATCGGCGGCCAGCGGTACCCGGATGCCCCGAAGGGTGATTGCGCCTTCCTCCCCAGCGACTCTTTCATCGGTATATGGGGTGGATCCATCCCTTCGGGGACGGTAACGGGTGAACTGACCGGTTGGCCAAGTTCGTGAATCTAACCGGGGGGAGCGTGCCGTCACCTTACCCTATCTTCTCGGCAATCACTACATCTTCACCCGATCCGAATACTGCCGACGCTTGCTCCAGTAGGGCAACCTCCGGTAGCGGGGATCCGCAGGGTCTTCTGCACTACTGTCAGGACCGGCAAAACGCGTGCCCGGGACATGAAATGGCTGGTGAAGCGAGACTTCCTGGAGAGAGGGAGGATGGCTATGGATTACAGTGGAGTCGATGCGCGTCTTCCGGTCTCCACGGGCTTAGGGGCTGGTATCAGCTTTGATGATTCCCCACCGCGAGACGTTGCTCCTGCGCAACAAATCTGAACAACCAGGCCGATCCGATCCACAGCACGACAAAGAACCCGTTTAAGAGCACGATTTCGAGTACGGAGCTGACCGCGACCTGGTGCTTCCCGGCGATCAGCGCGAGCACGACGACTAGCGCCTGGGCAAACGCCGTTGCGAATAACGCCCTTGCCATTCCCCGTGCCTGGAAGCGGGTGATCAGGGCGCCGATGATTCCGATGGCGAGCACCCCGGCGTAGATCAGGTCGAAGGGGTCGCCCTCGGCCCCGATTAGGCCGACCGCACCGATCACCCATACCAGGAGAAGTGTTGTTACAAGCGCGGCGCCGACGGCCAAACGATATGCTTTGGTGGAATTCAATCTCATCGCTCTCCTGTAGTTGGGTGCCGTTTCTGACGCACTACGTTGCAAAGCAGTTCAAGTGACGCCGATCGTCAAGTCTGGAATCTGCAACTGTTCTCAGCATCGCGCTGCGTACGGTACACGGGGCGCTCGTTCTTTCAAGTTCCTCCTTACAGGCGAAAAAGACCATCTATTCAGGGGTCTTGCAAGAGGCTCTTCAGTTTGCCAACTTCTTCGAATAGGGCCTTGAATGTGGCTACCGGATCACCACCTCGAGCATGCCGGGAATCGGAACGGCCGTAATACTGGTCCATGAACGTCTTTGCATCCGACCAAACCGTCTGCAGGACCCCGGCAAAGAGTTCCCTGGTTTCCGGTGTAGTATTGCGCCGATACTGAAGCATTTGGGCCAACTGTTCAGTGGCTACTTCAGGGTAACGGAAAGGACAGGAAATTACGCGGAGGCCCTTCAAGGCAAACAGTGGCGCGGTAGGTGCAGCCCTGGTGTAATGCCAGTCGGTGATAACCACATCTTTGGGTATGAGGTCAATCGCCCGAAACGTATCGTTCATGCTGGCTTCCCACATGCCCAGTCCAGTGCTTTCGCCGTCAAGCAGGCGGTCGCCCCATATCCACAACTCCTTGCCTCGGGCAGCCAGGTGATCTCGAATACGGGTGACCTCGTCGGCAAACAACTCAGCCTTATCACGTCCTGCGCACCGCGGACATTGGTCGTCGGCGATATAAAACACCTCGTCCATACCAGCGTGGAACGCATCGGCCTCAAAGACATCCACCAATTCATCTACCAAAGCGAAGACCACGGCATGCACATCCGGATGAAGCGGACAGTAACTCTTGACGTAGAGTTCATCTTCGTTGGGCCAGACGTATTCGTCCGGTAACTCAATGTGCGGCGTCTCGTCGAATTCCGGGTATTCCCGCAAGAGGCCCTTCGGCGTTCCGTGCCAGGACTGGTGCCCCAGCAGGTTCAGCAGCGGTATGATTCGGATGGATCCCTCACGAGAGGCATGCAGAATCTTTTGGGCATCTTCTTGCGAGAGGGCGTCTTCATTCTGAAGCTCCGGGTGTGACTTGTACTGGTAGTTGTAGTCTACGCGGAGCACCAGAGTGTTGACCTCCCGTGGGATCAACTCCTCGCGAATAAAATCAATGAACTCGTCAACGTGTGCGGGTCGCGGTGCGGCAATGGCGAGGCCGCGAACCGGCATGACGTCATCAAGCGATTGCTGCGCTACTGCCGGGCTGCAGAGCAGGCAGGCAGCCAAGAGGACCAAGAACCGTTGCTTCATGGCGGCTGAGTTGGAGTGGCGTGGGGATGATCACCTAGAGTCCAAGATCGTAAACCTGCGGCAAAGAGTCAGGCGCGAAGCGGGCTTGTCGCAGACGCAAGCATGACTTGCCAACGTGTCCGCAACTGCATAGCCTGCTGTCAATTAGTGATTGGTCTTAGTTGGATCCTGCCTGTGGCTTGTAGATGACAACTCGCGGGAACGGGTCATTGGAAGCCGAAAACACATACCCTGCATCAATGTCCTGGACGGGCGGCGCATGCCCCAGGTACACCCCCTCTCCGGTCAATGCGTCTATCTTGAAAAGAGGCCCGTAATCAGGAATGCTGTCGAACCCATTTCCTTCTGCGATCATGTATTGCACGTAAAAATCACCAGTCGAATCGGTGAATAGAGACCGGATTATACCTTGGCCACGCTTGGGTCTGTCCCAGCCCCACGCGCGACCACTATATTCTGCATATTTTATAGGATCCAGGTCGGCCAGCCTTACCTGCCAAGCTATCTCGCCATTTTCCGTGTAGCCGGTCACGACTGGAGCATTTACACGGTTCAGGGCGATGATACCATGCGCCTCGCTGCAGGCAATACTTCCCTGCCGCGACATCCTGTGTGAGATATAAATCCGCGGAGACTTGTAGAAATCCAGAAACGAAGCTACCCGCTCGCCCTTATACGTGAACTTGTGTAGTACGCCCTGGGTCTCCGCCGACGTGTATCCCAGATACCAGAAATAGCCATTCATGGCGCACCCGGCCGAGCCAGTCAAGCCTGTCGGGAACGTCACTTTTGGCGTGAATGTCGTGGCATCCTGGCGCTCGAAGCCCACAATGAACCTTGAGAATCCCACTGCGAATACTACTTTGCGCTGATCAGCGACGGAAAGATGACGCGGTGAATTGCGGAATTCACCGGGACCCTCTCCAGGCTGGCCAAACGTGCCGAGCAGGAGGCCATTGTAGTCAAACACGCGTACTTCCTGGTTTTCAGAGTCCAATACCAGCAGGGTGCCATCGCCCATCGCTGCAACGTCCGCGACTTCTCCAAACATTTCATGGAATTCGCCTTCCGCAACGCCGATGGTGATCGTTTCGTACGCACCCTCGTCTAGGAACGTGGATTTGGGATTTTCACGCAGGATGAATCGCGGATCGGTTATCTCTGGAATATTTTCTGGCGTAGGATGTCGTTCTATGAGTTTTAGAGCCTGTTTACCATTCGCGCCAGCCGTTACGAGCGTAGACAACAGCAGCACCGTCCAAACCAATTCACGCCTGACAGATCGTTTCATAGAAGTCTCATGCAACACTATTCGGAACCATAGGCGCTCGGGCCCCCGTTCCGGTCGCCTTGTTACGTCTCAGCATCTCGGGAGTAGACCAATCTGGTTAACGGTATGTTCTCTCTCCAAGCAGCACAGGCGCTCGGAACCATGAGTCGAGTCTGTTTTGAGGTCGGTATCGAAGCAGATTGGATGGTGACGTAGGCGGATAGTAGAGGTGCTGGAGTTCTTGACCGATAGTCCATTCTGAACTGGACAGCACCAGGCGCTCGTTTGACCGCAGGCCGGTGTCCGCATGTTTCGGTGGATACCAGCCTGGGATCACTGGAAGAGCAGGTATCGAAAACTCAGTAACACAGAAAAGTGTCGAATACCGCTGACCTCGGTAATGCCCGTAATGTTGTCCTTTGGATGGAATACGTGAGGGTCCTCGTAACTGAGCTTATCTGTGAGATGGTATGCCACCTGCAGGTTGAGACGAAGCCTGTCGCTGAGTGCATAATCGGTGCCGGCATACACGTGTTGGGATAGCACCGTGTCAGTGAGGTCTGTAGCCTGCTGACTGTCATAATACGAAGGATCCACATCGCAGGACGCCACCGTGCAACCATATAGGCCGTGATAGAACAAATCAGAATCCTTTAGGAAAGATGCACCTAACCGTCCACCGAGATACGGGCTTACGCGCACCAGTCCCAGCGGCAAGTAGAAAGAGGCATTGAGTCGTAACGCCCGCACGGTAAGATCACCGATCGTGGCAATTGCACTTGTGGTGTAGTCCGAACTTGTCTTCGTCAACCGCCGCCGGACTTATCTGAACATGGCGTTGGAGGTCTTGAAGGGACGCGGGCGATAGCACTGCACACGGAGAAACCAGGATTTCAGGCATCGTTAGTATTGCTTGGAGTTAAGATTATCCTTATGTTATTATCTGATAATCCGAAACTATCGAGGCTACAGATGCTTCGACTTGGAGACATTCTGCAAGCCACGGGCGACTTGCTTGAGGCCGAAAGGGTGGACGTCGGCGTGGTCGTGGTCGGCGGGGCCTCGCTGAACATGCTGGGCTTCGTTACACGGACTACCGACGATGTCGATGTCATCGCACAGGTAGAAGAAGGCCCTGAGAGGGAGGTGAGGTTGCTACCGCCCGAGCCACTGCCGGAGGCTTTGCAGCGCGCCATCGCCACGGTCGCCCGCGACTTCGGACTTCCAGCGACCTGGATGAACACGGAGATCGGCGCGCAGTGGCAGCAGGGATTGCCACCGTGGCTGAGTGACGATCTGACATGGCACCGGTATGGAAGACTGAGGGTGGGCTTGGTGGGGCGGCGAACTCTCGTAGCCCTGAAGCTATTCGCGGCCGTCGACCAGGGACCGCGTAGTGTTCATTATCAGGACCTCATCACACTGTCTCCTACCAAAGATGAATTCGATGGAGCAGCCGCGTGGGTGAGGACGCAGGATGCATCCGAGGCGTTCGCCTTGATGCTTGATCAGGTGATGGATCATGTCAAGCGAGATACTCAAGGAGGCCGGTAGCCTGGCACGCCAGGCAGCGACACGCGCTGCATGGCTGCAGTGGAGTAGCCTGGGAGTCGGAGCGCTCACGGCGGACGAGGGTACCGTCCGGTTCACAATCGATCCGGAGGCCCTCGTGCTGGTGTCGCTGGCGATGCTCGACGAAGAGCGCCGCCTGGCCGATAGGCTCGCCTGGTGGGCGCGCGTCGGGTCCCGACTGCTCAGCGTGCAGCGCATGAAGGTCGTGGCCGAGGTGTATCCGGAAAAGGTGCAGGAGCGCCTGGGGCGGTTTGCGCGATCTGCCTTCGAGGCAAAAGACGCGCGCTGGCGCCGGTATGCAGCCGGAGAGTCATTGGAAACGCGTGGCCGGGCTGGCAAGGAAGTTGTAGTGCCGAACCTATCCTCGCTCCCAGCCCTGTTGCTGCGCCTGCGGGCTGGTTTCGGCGTCAGTGCCAAGCCGGATGTGTTGACCTTCCTCATGGGTATCGGTGACCGTACTGCGAACGTCCAGGAGATCGAATGCGCGACAGGCTACTCGGGGGTGACCGTCCGAGATGCCACGCGGGATCTGATCCTGGCTCGATTTATCCGAGAGACGCATGAGCATCCGGCGCGTTACTACGCTCGGCGGGAGCAGTGGACGGTGTTCCTTGATCTCGGCGCCCAGGTGAAGCAGTCGTACGGGCCTGCCTGGCGGTTCTGGAAGACCGTGTTCGCCTTCCTGGCCCACGTGGACGAGTTAGCACGCTCCTGCACGGAGGAAGCCGACAGCGAGTACGTGCAGAGTTCGCGGGCTCGAGATGTCTACCTGAGCCACCAGAGCGCGTTCATCAACAACAGGATCGACGTGCCGGATCCAGGGGACTTTCGAGGTGCAGCCTACCTCGTGGCATTTCGAGACACCGTCCGGGCCCTCACGGACTCCATTGCGCAACGCCTGTAAATCAGTGCAGGCTTGACGAGCAGTTCTGCTGCGGTTGGTGATCTAGCCATAGGCCACCTGCTGCCCGTAGAGATCAGCTTTGATCTGGTGCAAGAGGATGACCCGTGACCAAGCATATTCGCAGATTTGTTGGATGTACCGCACACGCTGTTCGAGACCGGCTACCTTCCCCATCAAGACCAGGGAATTTCTGCGACAAACTGTTGCAGAATTGGATGATCACGGCAGGATTCATTGAGCCGTTGCGTTTGCTGAGGAGCACAAGATTGTGGGCTATTCGCCTCGGGGTTATCTCACCGGCCTTAACTTGCATAACCAACTTTTCGATGAGTAGCAAAGTGTCCGGTCCTCGAATTCGACCATTGAGGACGGCAGAGACGTGAGGCCGGCCGCGGACCATGAGCAAGAAGCACATGGAGAAAGTCACCGGGCTATCGAAGCAGATGGGTTGGTGACGGAGGCGGATAACACGGGTGCTGGAATTCTTGACCGATAGTCCATTCTGAACCTGGATAGCACCAAGCGCTCGTTTGACCGCAGGCCGGTGTCCGCATGTTTTCGTGGATACCAGCCTGGGATCACTGGAAGAGCAGGTGTCGAACACTCAGTAACACGGAAAAGTGCCGGATACCGCTGACCTCGGTAATGCTGGTAATGTCGTCCTTCGGATGGAATACGTAGGGGTCCTCGTAACTGAGTATACCTGTGAGATGGTATGCCACCTGTAGGTTGAGACGGATTCTGTCGCTGATTGCATAATCGGTGCCGGCATACACGTGTTTCGATAGCACCGTGTCGGTTAGGTCTGTAGCCTGCTGACTGTCATAATACGAAGGATCCACATCGCAGGCCGCCACCGCGCAACCATATTGGCCGTGATAGAACAAATCAGAAACCTTTAGGAAAGATGCACCTAACCCGCCACCTAGATACGGGCTTAAGCGCACCAGTCCCAGCGGAATGTAGAAATTGGCATTGAGTCGTAACCCCCGCACGGTAAGATCACCGATCATGGCAATTGCACTGGTGGTGTAGTCCGAATCTGGGTTCGGTAAAACACTCTTCCCATCAAGGAACGTGAGACCGGTAAACACCTGGTCCAAGTTAGTCCTTAACTGCATTCCCGCAATTTCCACGCGCATATGCTGCCAACTACGGCCAGCCGAAATGCTGAGGGCGGTTCCTTGGTCTGCCGGCAGATCATAGTACCATCGGTAGCCCGCAGGGGCTTGGGAGCAAATGTTAGTCGGATAGCAAATGTCATCTGAATTACGCCCTGCCTGTTTCATGGTAGATCGCAAGGCTACACCGACCCCTGCCTCAACGTACCAGCCGGATTGTGCGGACGCTGGCTTCTGCGCCCAGGCGATTCCGACCATTGGCATGAGTAGCAGAAATAGCGTCAGACCTGACTTGGAACCCATCCGTTATCTATAGCTTGGTGACGGCACGAACGGGACTAAATAACATAGCCTGACGACAATTAGTTGTCAGGAGTATTGTGCAACGCCACTCCTGCTACAGGGTTGCGCCCCGGTCCTGATGACGAAACGCTTTTCTTGTCGCGGCATCCGTCCCAGGAATGCAGCCTTAGCATGCACCGGCCGATCTCGCCCGTAGCCTCTAATATGACCAAGATAACAGATGCCAACTTAGTGCATGCGTACCGATCCCAGTTTCCCCGACGGGCGCGGCGAATAGGCAGCGAGTGGAGGGGGCCGTGCCCCGTGTATGACGGAACGGATCGTTCCCACATTGCATCATCCAGAGCATCGACCAGTAACAAGCCGATTCTGATCGGCTGCCGACACTATGGTCCAGGACGGGAGACCTACGAAGCCCACATGCAAGTGCTGGGACTGTGGGGAGAACCTGAAATCTGTCACTTCCGGCAGAGACCCGCGCCGGCCGCACCAGCCACGACCGCCGTCTCCGACTCAGCCAGTAACAACGCTGGACAAACACTGCATTATTCGTTGACCACTAATTCATACACGCCGAATTCTCTTTCGTCTGGAATACTTGAAAGTCGAATATACAGCATCCCATCATCGTCGTGGCCCATGATCGGGCCGGGCAGGGTCAGCGTTGCCAACTGCTCCCCGCCCATGCTCGTCAAGGTAGCAAAATGCTCTGAGGCTCTGTCATCTCCGACACGGTCCTGATAATCAGGGGCTGCGTTTATGAAGTACAACACCACGAACTTGTCTCGCACGATGAATACCGAGAGAGCACGGGAGGTCTCTGTGAGCAGCCTATTCAGTTCGGGTATTGGCATGTTGGCTGGCATTTCTACTCTGGTAGGCTTCCACGCAGGATGCTCCATCTGTATCGTCCCAATTGGTGGATGACCCGGACGCTCAAGAGCATAGAGGTCCACGATGTTCAATAGGGAGTAAGATGTGGCTGCCACGCCTTCTGAGGATATAGACACACTCATCCATCTGTTTACATACTCTCCTTCCTGATAGAACTTGGGGAACTGTCCTACCATTGTTACTTCCCGGAACGACGTATCCATTATGGCAATTGAGTTCTGTTCCGGCGTCATACGGAGAGACCCTCCCCTTCGCTGGCTGACATCTACCGCCGGAATCACCAACTGATCTTTGTAGTAGTTCAGGCTCCAGTAATCATTCTTGTAAATGCCTTCCGGCAAGTGCATGATTCTGCGGAAAGTCCCAGATGTATCTAAGACCGAAAACCGACTGTTTTCCGACACATACACCGTGCTACCGTGAACTACTACCTTAGTTGGCCTGTCTAATTCTCCCGGCCCTTCTCCAAAACTTCCGAAGAAGCGCACAATCTGGCCGAGCGAGTCAAAAACGCCGATTTGGTCTCCGATCCGATCAGGTACGTAGATCCGATACGGGGACCTTGTCACGGTAATGGTCCGGAAGTGGCCAAGGAACAGAGAATCCGTTTCCTCAAGTGTGAAGCGGCGAACCTCACGAAGCTCCGCGGAAGAGTCTTGCGTAACTGACGAACCACATCCAGCAACTGCAAGCAGAATTATGAATAAGCACAGTCGGAGCAGCATAGCACTTACCAACCGTGACCAATCACCCGAATCGTGCATTCTGATCACAACTCTCTTATAATTATGTCCCTCTTATCTCTGGTAGGGACTTGGTTTCAGCTTTGCTCAGGAATCCACCATTCACTCTTGACCACCGTGGGCAGCTACTTGGGGCCAGGATTGGACCTGAGCCCCAAGTAGGCCACGACAAGGCTAAGGTGTGACTATTATCTCACAGAAACAGTTTGTGGGATCACCACAGCAGTCTTTCTCTATTTCTTGCCATGTATCGCATATCTGATCCTCCTCTGCCTTTTTCACGGCCTCTGCCCTGATCCCCATCCACGGAACCACCGCCAGACCGACGGCGAGAATTAGAAACAGTGATGCAAACAAGTTGGTCATGCGCTTCTTCATAGTACACCTCCTATGGTGTGTTGGTGAGTAAATGCAGCGGCTAATCGCTGCGCTCTTCAAGCATCTCAGCTAGCAGCTGATCCACTTTATCTTGGACGTGAAGCTGGTTGCTCCCCATCCTTACAACGCGGGCTTCCTTTTCTGACGATATCAGTACCAGAAACGGCGTCCGGCTTACCTCAAACCGACGACCAAACCATCCGGTGGAGTCAAGCACGACCGGAAAAGGAAGTCCCTCACGTTTCGCAAACCGCCTTCCGGTAAGCAGATACGGCACCTCTAGTACCCCCAGCAGATCCATATCATCCGAGAACCGCAAGGTCTCATACCACGCCTGTATCTGATCCTCCCACGCGTAGCAATTCTTCGGACGAAACACCAGCACAAAGCGCTGCGGCGCGTCAAAATCAGCGTACGCCGAATCCGCATAGACTACCGGAAACCGATCCCAGTCTATCTCCACGTCCGACCACACATCCGTGGAGGCGGATCCATCCCGCAGCGTCCACAGCGTAGCGCTGGTGCACAGTACCAGCACACCCAATATGACCTTGTGAAACGGTTTAACGGATCTTTGTTGAGGCAAGTTTACAACCGGGACCCATAATAACCCATGCCCCAATAGTCGGCAAGGTTACAAAATCGATTCTGCATGAAGTTTCAGCAAAGATATTCAGGACATCATGCTACTGTCCCAGGCTCCGCTGCCTTAGCCGGCGTGCTGAGCCGGCATCCTGCTGGACAACACCCGACGTCCGCTATCTGACCACTAGGACCAGCAGGGGTGTTTGCCCACGAGTTGGAAATCGTGGATGTAGCTGTCCGCATTATTTAATGTATTCTCCGCACAGCCTGTTAGCCTTCTGAAGATTGGATTTTCGTAACACCATCGTTTGATCCGGGTGGTGACGGGGTTTAGGTCTCTTGCGTTCTTCTGGACGCTGACACCAAACACCGCAGTATCATGAGCAGGGAAACCGCTGCCCAGGCACGTGTCGGGGCATTGAGTGCACGCGCCTACCACCATCTATTTGTGGCGCTCCGCGATGCCTACAAGGATCCGGGGATGGCCTTCAAACGCCTCGAAACCCTGTACGCGCAGGGAAGGGCAGATCGCATCAGGGATCACCCTGCACTCCTGGGTGCCCTGAATCGCTCGGGCCTGCAGGCGCACATCCACCGCAATGCCGTGCGTCGGCAAGTCGCCGATATCGTGCGCCGCTATGGAGTGTATGTTGCAGAGGCCGCAAACGCGCCACCCATACCGATACCGGCGCTCACGTCCGTCAGGGTTCCAACTAGCAAGCCGAAAGAACTCAAGCGGGCTTCTCCCACCAAGGAACGCGTAGGAGTGGCCGTGGGACACGCGGCATCGCGGCTCTTCCGTACGGGGCAAATTTTCTTTGAGCGGTAGCATGCCATTGAACAAGATATTGGGCGCAGCCGCGGCACTGACCCTGGCGGGGCTCACGTTAGCGGCGCTGATCGTCGTGGCGCGGCCAGGGTTTGTGTCGCCACCCTTCTTCTATAATACATCGCTCTCGCTGCCCCGCGGGCTATACCGCGTGGAAGTACGCGAATCGCTGGCGATGGGCGACATCATTCGTACGTGCGCACCCGCTGAGGGCGCCGCGCTCGCCCTGAAGCGCGGGTATCTCCTGCCCGGGTCCTGCCCCGGAGGCACGGCGCGAATCGGCAAAATGGTGGTGGGCATGGCAGGAGATACGGTGCGTGTCACGAAACGGGGAATCATCGTCCGCGGGAGAGTTTTGGCCCGTAGCGTACCTCTTGACCGGGACACGCACGGGCGCACCGTGCGCGCCGCACTCGGAAAGCATGTGGTGGCCCGCGGCCAGTGCTTCGTGCTCAGCAGCCACTCCTTGAATAGTTATGACAGCAGGTACTACGGCCCGGTAGACTGTGCGCCGCCTCACTATGTGCTCCAGGCTACCACGCGGCAGGCGAAAAAGAGACTTGCCCGCATGCGCCGGGCAGTGCGAACAATTGCCCATGAGTGACACTGGCGAATACGATAGGCGGCTCTCCGGTCTGCTCCGCCGCTATCTGGGAGAAACAATACTTGAGGCGCTCCTTGATCCGGACATCGAAGAGATGTACGTCAATCCGGACATGGTGGTACGCGTAGTAAGCCGTCGCTCCGGACGCATGGAGACTGCTACACGCCTGCAAGAGGCGGATGTGGCGCAGTTTCTGCGGGCGATAGCCACCACCAACGGCATAGAAAT
This sequence comes from Rhodothermales bacterium, assembly GCA_963665975.1. Classification (GTDB taxonomy): domain Bacteria; phylum Bacteroidota; class Rhodothermia; order Rhodothermales; family Bin80. The sequence continues at coordinate 1,760,019 of OY762508.1, read as the reverse complement.
CAGCCAGCAGCAGCCCGCACTGTCCGCCGTGCTCCCAAGGGCCTTCGGCAAGTGCCGCCTGCAGGGCTTCGTGCCTCCCCTGACAGACGGACCGTCGCTCATCATCCGCAAACCGCCAGGCCGCGTCATTCCATTGTCGGAATACGTGGAGCAGTCTATTCTGCCGGAAAAGGGCCTCGCCCTGATAAGGCAGCTCATCGCAGAGCGCAGCAACATCATCGTGGCGGGGCCTACGGCGAGTGGCAAGACGACGCTCTGCAACGCCATCATCGCTGAAATCACGCGGCAGTTTCCTCACGACCGGCTACTCATCCTTGAGGATACCCCGGAACTCTATTGTACGACGCCCGACGTACTGCGCCTGCGCACTACGGACGAGGTCACCATGCGCCATCTGGTCAAGTACAGCCTGCGATCCACGCCCAACCGGATCATAATCGGAGAAGTTCGTGACGGCAGCGCAAAAGATCTGCTGGACGCATGGATCACCGGCCATCCCGGCGGATGTGGAACCGTCCACGGTGAAGACGCAGAGGGCGCTCTGGAGCGGCTGTGCGACCTCGCGCGCGAAGGTGCAGGCGGCACGGATCAGCGCGCCATGGTGGCGCGCGCCGTGCACGCCCTCATCTTCATAGAAGGGCACGGAGCACTCCGTAAGGTAACCGACATCGCGCGCATTGTCGCCGCAACCAGAAATGGATTCCAGCTGGCGCGTCTCCTCGGGCCATCTTGTTGGAATCGTGTCATCGGGGCCGCGTAAAGGATAGGCCCATCGCGGTACTATCTGGCGTTCGCTCCGGGCACCCCGGTTGCTCTGCAATATTTCGCACGACGTAGGACAGGAAGAGCATGCGACATCGCACCGACAGAAGGATGCGCCACGCACTCGCCATTGGGGCGGGAATGTGGCTCCTCTGGCCACTGGCCACTACGGCGAGTGGTGTAGGTGGCATTGATGTGGCCACCTCTACCGTGCGAAAGATCGTCCAACTCCTGACCGGCGATCTCGCCTCTGCGGCCTTCATCCTCATCATTGTGCTGGGTGGCATCGCCTGGTGGATAACGAGGGCAAGCCGCGCAGGAGAAATCCTCGGCCGCACGGTGGTGGGCGCTGTCATCATCTTCGGCGCCGCGCAGATTTCAGACTTTTTCGCATTCCATGGCGCATGCCTCTGATCCCCCGCACCGGTCGGGGCATACGGTTAAGGTAGCAGAGCAACTGGCGCGCGCCCCGGTGTACGCATCGCTCTGCAGGAGGCCCTATGTGCTGGGACTTCCGCAGGACGCCTTCTTTCTGTTTGCACTCGTCCTGACAGTCCTAGTCATCGCCTCCCGGCTGGACCCTGTCGTCCTCGCAGGCTGCGGAATCTTCTACGTGGCGCTCCTGCCCATACTCAGAAAGCTTTTCGCCAAAGAGCCCTACCTCATGGAAATCATTCCCCGCGCCATGCGCTACGCGGAGCGCTATCCGCGGCAGGCAAAAGAGCGCATGGAGCCATACGCGGACCGTGTGACGCCGTCCGTCCCCATGGGCAGGGCGCTCGGAGCCTAACTGTCAGCACATGGATCCAGTAAGCATCATAGGTGGCGTCCTCGTCGGCGCAGTAGGCATGCACGCCGCGCGCCTGCTCACCCGGAAGCAGGCGCCACGGGAGGGACTGGGAGATATCCTGGGCTGGGCTTTCCTGATTGATGAAGGCATCATGCTCATGAAGGACGGCTCCTTTCTCACCGGCCTGCATGTGCGCGGGCATGATCTCGAAAGCGCAAGTGCAAGAGAGGTGAACCGCGCATCGAGCGCTGTGAACGAAGCGTTGTGTATGCTCGGAGAAGGCTGGGCGCTGGAGGTGAACGTCCACCGTATGGAAACGTGCGGGTATCCGGATCCGGAACGAAGCGATTTTCCGACACCGGCGCTGCGTGCGCTCGACGCGGAGCGGCGTGCGAAGTTTGAGAAGCGCGGAGAGCACTTTACAACCGAAAATACCGTTCTCCTTTCCTATGCTCCTCCCAAAGAAATCGCCCGCCGCTGGGAGCGCCTGGTTGTAGATGGCGGAAGACAAGGGCTGGACTATGGAGAAATCCTTCGGCGGTTCAAGCGGACCGTGTCAGAAGTGGAAGCGCTCCTCTCCATGACCTGCAATGCAGAGCGCCTAAGCAGCGCCGCGCTCCTCACGGAGTGCCACCGCTGCCTGACTGGCCAGCACGACCGGGTGTTTACGCCACCCCTCCCGCACAGCTATCTGAGCTACGCCCTGGCCACCACGGATTTTTTGACCGGATTTCAGCCGATCGTGGCAGGACGGCACGTCTGCGTCGTCACCGTAACCGGGTTCGGCGCCGAGACGGTGTCCGCGGCCGGGGACTTTTTCAATGCGCTGCGGGAAAACGCACGCTGGCATATGCGTTTTGTCGGCCTGAGCCGCCATGAAGCGGAGCGTCGCATCCGGAAGCTCCAGACACGCTGGTTTCATGGCCGTGGCGGGCTGCGCGCGCTTTTTGCGCCAGAAGAGAATAGCACCGATTTCGAAGACCGGGACGCAGCAGACATGCAGCGTGAAACAGGCCAGGCGCTCGCAGACTCCGCCAGCGGGCGCGCCCGGTTTGGATACTTCACCAACACGATCCTGCTGCGCGACGAGCACGCGCAGCGTGGCTTCGCGCGGGCGCAAGTACTCCTGCAGACACTGCGAGACCAGGGCTTTGCCTGTACGCTGGAGACCTACAATGCTACCGACGCCTTCATCGGAAGCCTTCCTGGACACGGAAGCGCCAACCTCCGCAGGCCGCTCCTGTCAAGCCGGAACGTGGCGCACCTGTTTCCCACGACCACGCCATGGTCCGGCGCGGCGACATGTCCCAGCTCCCTGTTTCCCGCAAACAGCCCCCCGCTTCTGTACGCGCGAGCAAAAGGGGCGACGCCCTTCCGCGTAAACCTCCACCACCACGATGTCGGACATACGCTCGTCGTCGGCGCTACGGGCGCTGGCAAGAGCGTACTCGTAGGCATGCTTGCGCTCAGCTTTCTTCGCTATGCCAACAGTCGCGTCTTCGTGTTTGATGTAGGCCGGTCGCATGCTACGGCTACCCTCGCCGCAAAAGGCCAATGGATTGACTTCGAGCAAGACTCGGAAAAGGCCCTCCAACCACTGCGCCATCTGGACAGCCAAGTCGACCGGTTGTGGGCATTGTCGTGGCTCGAAACGATCTATGATTGCGCCAACGCGCCGCTTGATCCTGCGGATAGGGTAGAGCTTGGTAGAGTACTTGACCGAATGGCGCACAGCGATCCAGACGGGCGAACGCTAACCACGTTGCATCTCTCCCTCCCCGGCCGCCTGCAGGAGGTTCTGGAGCCCTATACCGTAAAAGGCGCCTACGGACGACTTCTGGACGGCGTCTCGGAAAGCGCACCGGATAGCCGGATGCAATCGGTGGAGCTGTCCTCTGTGCTTCCGCTGGGAGATGCGCTCGTGGCGCCGCTGCTTCTGGCCCTTTTCCGACAGATCGAGCGTAGCCTTGATGGCGCTCCCACGCTCATCGTCATCGAAGAAGCCTGGGCGGCGCTTCTTCGCTCGACGTTTGCGCGGCGCATGCAACAGTGGCTGCTCACCCTGCGCAAGCACAACGCGGCGCTACTTGTCGTTGCGCACTCGGTGTCACAGATCCAGGCGCTGCCCAACAGCGCCATCCTCACGGAGTCCTGCATCACAAAGATCATACTGCCAAACGCCGACGCAGCGGTGGAGGAAAACCGGGCAGTCTATCGTGCGCTCGGCTTTGGCACGCGCGAAATCGACATCATCGCTCAGGCGCAAAGACGACGCGATTACTACTTCCGGAATCCCGACGGGAGCCGCCTGTTCGAACTTAATCTGGGAACTGTCGCTCGCTCGCTGTTGATGCCCCTCCCAAACATGGCGGTCAAAGCTTCAGCAGCCTATCTCAAAGACCTCATGCTACGCCATGGGGATGCCTTTCTTGACCATTTGCCCCACAAGACGCCATGAAAAAGATCCTTGTCCTTCTCTGTCTTACGCTTACCACATCCGCGTCCGCACAGCTTCCTGTGATCGATGTCGCGAACGTTGCGCAGACCATTGCCGCTGTGGCGAGGCTTGGAACGCAGGTCCGCATCATGTTGGACGACCTTGCCGTGACACGCGACATTGAGCTTGGCACCCAGGCGATCAACCGCACCACGCGGGGACACTTTGACCGGTACCAGAGAGCGCTCACGAAACGCGGCGCGGTGCCGAGCATGGCGCTGGAGGAACTCCTTCACGGCGTCGAACAGGGACTGCAAGGCCCCGATGCAATTAGCTATGCTGATCCTGAACTGCAGGAGACGCTCGAGTCTGCGTGGATCGGATACACCCAGGCAGAGGATCCACTGGCATACGAGCAAGCAGTGTCGGAGCGCCAGATAGGCACGATGGAAGGCACACTCCGATCCCTGGCGGCGCATGGACGGCAGCTGCACGAGAGTCACCGCGAACTGGAGCGGTTCAAGCAGGAAATCGCATCTAACCTGGAGCCTCAACAAATGCGCGACGTGCAGGCCAGCCTGCAGGTGCTGGGCGCTCGCGAATCCATGCTTACGCGGCAGGCCATCATGACGCTCGCCAATCTGGACGCGGTGCGTGCGGCAACCGCGGCGAACCAGCGGGCGCAGGAGCGCATGGTCTACGCCAGGTTTGTCGGCAATACCGACTGGCTGGGAAACCCGGCGCAGTACCGCATGGACCGATTCCTGCGCATGCCCGGCAGATAGGCAGGACGGCATATCTCGGTGTTACCCAATGCTGCTACCAGGAATCCTCCAGCCGCAACAGGTTGCAGTAAGCGACTGCGCCCCTGCGGAGCTGTTCGACTGCGCGCAGGAAGTGTTTCGACTGGCGACGGAGGCGTGGATCACACGTGCTCTGGAGGCCGCACAGGCGATATTTCTGGCCCTCGCTGTCCTCGAAATCGTTGTCACCGGATACGTGTACTGGTCAGGAAAGCGAGGCGATAGCGACCTCATCAGCCAGTTCGCATTGAAGCTCGGCCTGCTCGCTTTCGTCCTCGGCCTGCTCTCCACCTATCATCACTGGCTGCCCTTGTTGCCCCTGGCAATGGGGCAGAGCGCCGCCCACATCGGTGGCGGAGAGGTGGTGCAGCTGTCGCCGACGCATCTCGTCAATGTGGGCATGGACCTGTTCCTTGGCACGCTGGGCGCTATTGGGCTTACCGCAGACATCATAACCCTCCTGGCCTTTGCGCCCGCGCTCCTGATTCTGCTCGCCTTTGTAGCCCTGGGGGCGCACCTGCTGATCACGCTGGTCGAAAGCTATATCGTGGTGACCGGTGGCCTGTTCTTTATAGGGTTCATGGCGTTTCGGGGGACCGCTCCGCTGGGCGAGGGCTACCTGCAGTATATCGTCTATGTGGGTGTCAAGCTCTTCTTCATCATCCTGATTGCAAGCGTCGCCGCATCTATCGGCGACGACATGGTGGCGATGTTGAAGGCCTACGACAACCTGTGGCTGGACATCTTTAGCCGCCTGTTCGATGATGGCAATGGCGGGGTTGGCGAAGCAATGACTTCACGTCTCGGATTTTTGTGGTCCATTACCTCGGTGTCCATGTTACTGGCAGGCTTGGGCATTTTCATGCCTGGCCGTATTGCTGATCGGATCAGTCGCAATATGACGTTCAATGTAAAAGCCGTTCTCCAAAGGCTGTAGCCATGCCGCCGTGGTCTTCCACAACATCCCGGCTTTTCCGGTACTCACGAAAGCCGCGCACCGTGGAAGGAGACGGGCCGCCCCACCTGCACGCGCGTGTGGCGTTCGAGAATTTTTTCGGTGGCCTCGCCGAAATGCGCCGCACCTGGCAAACGGTGGCCATGCTTTCCCTTTTGATAAACGTGATCCTGGTGCTGGGATTCGCAGGACTTGCCCTGCAACAGAAAGTCGTGCCATACATCGTAGAAGTGGATGCGCTCGGCGAAGCGCGATCCGTGGGCCGGATTGCCGAGGAAGACATTCCGGAGCGCGCCATCGTAACCGCCCTGCGCCGCTTTGTACACAACCTGCGGACGATTCCCACAGACAGAACGCTGCTAAACGTACGCTTGAATGAGGCCCGCGCCTTTGTTGCCGGCAATGCCCAGGAGGTGTTCCTGCAGGGAGTCCAGGGCGAGCGGGAGACGCTGCAGGAAATGCTGCGAAGCGGCGATGCCCGCTACGTAGAAGAAATTAGCAGCGTGCTCCGCGTGCCGGGCGCCGAGCGGGTTTACCGCGTGACATGGCGCGAGAGAGCGCGTAGCGGACCCGCAGAATCCGAGCAGGCATTGGAAGGATATTTCAGGCTCCAACTCCTGACACCGGAGTCCGAAGACGCGCTTCGCGCCAACCCCTTCGGAGTATACGTGACAGATTATACAATATCCGCGCTGACAAGCCAGACCGATAAGGAGCAGTAATAACAGGGGAAACTATGTACAGGAAGCATCAACTATCGGAAACATCTCCTCGGCAGAGCATCTCGTTCTGGGCACGGGAGTCTTCTTTGAACCCTACGGTAAGAGGATCAATGTTCGGGCTCACTACGGTCTCAATGCAAGACGTAGTTGATTAGCAGGTTGCAATTTGTGTAGCAGCGATTAAAGGTCGCAGCACCAATCGGGGTTTTCCGTATACATAGTCGTCTATCACGGAGGTGACGGGAGCTATCCGGCCATATCTGTGCAACAACAACATGGGTAAGCCGTCAACACTTTAGCTCGCTTTTTGTCCATTCCGCGCTGCCAAAGGCTCAAGCCTTCCTTACCGTGTATTATTCAAGGCATTTGCGATAGAATCGTATTGAGCCCGACAAATCACTCAAACCCGCTTTCCTAATGAAAAGCTATGCCGTCGCAGTTGTCCTTTTCCTCAGTGCCTGTGCTCAACCTGCGGCATTCGATTCCATAGCCATCGACTCCGTCGCCATCGACAGCTCTGGCGTGCGGATCGTCACTGTGGATCCCACAAAATCAGACGCGACCTGTAAGATCAGCGAGGAGCCCGTCCTGATTATTGGCGAGGACGAGGAAGACGAGAATCAGTTTTTTAGCAGGGTCAGGGGAATGGGGCGGCTGTCCGACGGATCTGTCGTTGCGGCTGACCGCAGAGCTGCCGAAGTGCGCATCTACGACAACACCGGTAAGCATCTACGGTCAATGGGCCAGCATGGCGAAGGGCCGGGTGAGTTCTTGAATCCGTATATCCTGTGGGTCACGGCGGGCGACACCCTGTGGGTAGGTAACTACCGTCCATGGAGCTATAACGTATTCACGGCCGAAGGCCAATTCGTGCGCCGCGTGACGCTTGAGCCGTTGTACCTGAATCCGTCCGGAGCTGGCGGCGTGCTCGACAACGGTTATACCGTAAACGAGAGGACGGAATGGGGTACTCGCCAAGAAGAGGACTTTTCGTTTAAGGACACCATGATTGTCGAACTCCACGACCCCAGCGGTGCGCTTGTCAGCAGCCTCGCCAGGATTCCTAACGTAAATTGGGGCACCGTCAGGGAAGAGACGAATTTCTGGCTCTACCCGCTCTTCTCTTCGTTCGCGGAAGTTGACGCCCGAGGGTCGACCATCGTGTTGGCACACGGAAGTAAAGCGGAAGTCCGGGTCCTGGACGATGAATTAAACTTGCGGACGATCATCCGCTGGTTAGAGCCAGATCGTGAGGTCACGAGCACGGACGTACGCGCCTGGCGCAAGGATTACATGGAGCGCCGCGCGCATTCGTCTCCGGACTGGCGGCCGAGCGAAGATGCCAGGCTAAGCCGGGAACGCCCCGTGGCCGACCTTTTTCCGGTCATGTCCAGTGTTATTGTTGGCCGTGACGGCCGTATTTGGATTAATTCTTACGATCGGCCCCGGGAAGAACGTGGATGGCTCGCTTTCGGCAGTGGTGGCGAGTTCATTTGCCACATGGACCAGCTTCCTGGCGACCCTTGGGAATTCGGTGCCGACTATGTGCTCCTGCTCCACGAATCCGAGCTTGGCGCCCAATCGGTTCGGATGCACCACCTCACGTATCCACACGTATCCGCGGACCTCACGGTGTCTCTGTAACAGCATGCCTGTCAGGTGTTTGCGCTGTTCAACTTTTCTAGCAGCCGCGCCACAGTCTTTGCTTGGTGTCAAACCGGTGCGGCGTCTGAATGAAGGTGCCGAACACATGCGCACCCACCTCGCCGATGCCCGGCATCTGCATGCAGCGCTGAATCTCCGGGTATCTCCGTGCCAGGTGGATCATGGCGGCGCGGGCCTCCATTGAACGCAAGCTATCGCGCAAGCTGTCGAAGTCGAAGCGCGGCAGCCGAAATCGTCGCAAAAAGAAGTTGGCGCGCCAGAAGGAGATGGCGCGTAATCGGATCCGGCGTAAGAACGCATGCCACCGGATCACATCCGACATCATCCAACAGCATAGCGCCAACCTGGTGCTGGAGGAGTTGCAAGTCCGAAACCTGATGGCGAAGGGCGGCAACCGCAAGCGTGGCCTAAACCGTTCGTTTGCGGCCAAGTCGCTCGGAACCGTGAGACTCATGCTCGAACAAGAGGCCAAGCGGGCCAATGGTCGAGCCATACGAGTCAAGGCAGCCTATACGTCACAGACGTGTTCACGTTGTGGCGTCCGTAATGCCGATCTAGCGTTAGCGGATCGCGTGTACGTGTGTACGTGCGGTAACGTGTTGGATCGTGACGTTAATGCTGCCATGAACGTCCTTTCGGTAGGCTTACGCCTGGGAGGCTGGGAATATCTCGAAGAGATTCGGGAGCATTGCCTACGTGCGGGAAAGGACGGAACCAATGAAGTGCCTCTGGGACGGCGACAAGCCAGACTACGCACTCCTACCGCACAGAACCAAATGCCTGTCGGCACATAGGTATATAATTCCCAAACATAAAGGTTATGTGCACGGGTTCTAAACGGCCCGGTCCAGCAGGAGCGACCATTCGTGCAAGCACCGGCACACATGCGCCTAGAGCCTCCCCTAAGTGCCAGAAACGGGCCGGAGTGCGGCACAATCGCAACCGACCGGTAGTGGCGAGCCGGCAGTCTATCTGGTGAGCGAAGGCGGCTAGCATTCGTATATTGGGTCCTGCACCCGTACACAAGATCAAACCCTGATTACCGGTACACAGTGCTCGAGTTCTGGCCGCTGGAGTTTCTGGGAAGGCTGCATCCGCTAGTCGTGCATTTCCCGATCGCGCTGCTTTTTGTAGCGCTCGCCATGGAGTGTGCAACACTGGTTGGCCAGCGCCACAACCTTCGCGATGGCATCACGTGGGTTTTGCGCATTGGTGCCGCTTCCGCAGTCGTTGCGGCTGCATTCGGGTGGTTACTGTTTGAGGGCGGGGCCTATTCCGGTCAAATCGCCTCCGTTCACAAGTGGATGGGTCTTTGGACGGCAGCGTTGGCTGGTGCCACTGCCGTGCTGCATGCGATTGCACGGCGCCACAAGGGAAGAATGCTGTGGACGGGCTACAGATTGGCACTTGTCGCGACATGTATTGTGCTGGCGGGGGCAGGACACCTTGGGGCTAGCCTAACGCACGGCGCAGATTACTTGAGCGGGGCGCTGCCCGGGCGTGGCGGGGACGACGTTACGGCAGCGATGCTCGACGATTTCGGAGCCGTGCCTGCGGGGCAGCATACGAGGCAAGAGCTGGATCAATTGAACCTGGAAGTCAGGGCACTATTCGCTCATCGTTGCTATCGATGCCATAGCGCAGAAAAACAGGAAGCAGGGCTGTCCCTCGACACGGAATTGGGTGTAAGGACCGGCGGAGAATCTGGACCGATTCTGGTCGCTGGCCACGCTGCCGACAGTGAAATCATCCGCCGAATTGAGTTGCCGCGCGGGCACGATGATGCTATGCCGAAGAAGGGGCAGGCGCTGACCCGCACGGAATCGGACCTCATTCGGCTCTGGATAGATCTCGGTGCGCACTGGGCAGACGGAGCGAGCCGTGTGTTCCCCCAGGCACCGCTGGCACTGGAGAGGCCGGTATTGCCGTTGGCGGACGCCGGGGAAAGCCATCCAGTGGACCGTTTCGTGAATACCTACTTCTCTGAAAACGGTATTCGCCCCCCTGAGGTAGTGAGCGACCGGGTTTTCGTGCGACGCGCATACCTGGATGCGGTCGGACTACTTCCGACTCCGGCCCAGATTGACGAGTTTCTTCGACGACCGGAAGCGGACAAGCGAGTGCAACTCGTGGGGGAATTGCTCGGCGACTCGCACAGTTACGCGCAGCACTGGCTGAGTTTCTGGAATGATCTGCTTCGCAATGACTACTCCGGTACGGGGTACATCACCGGCGGGCGCAGACAGATCACTACCTGGCTATACGAAGCGCTTGTTTCGAACTGGTCGTACGACGAGATGGTGCGACAACTGCTGAGCCCCACGCCGGCATCGGACGGCTTCATCAGGGGAATCCAGTGGCGGGGTGCTTTCAACAACAGCCAGAGGGTGGAGATGCAGGCGGCGCAGAACGTATCGCAGTCACTTCTGGGCATGAACCTCAAGTGTGCCTCTTGCCATGACAGCTTCGTGAGCAACCTCACGCTTGACCAGGCCTATGGATTCGCGACCGTTTTCGCGGATTCGGCTATGGAGGTTTTCCGGTGTGACAGACCTACGGGCAGGATGTCTCAGCCATCCTTTCTCTTTGGTGAACTGGGCGTCATCACGGCGGAGACTGTGGATGAGCGCCTCGCAGAGCTGGCGCAAATAGTTGTGCAGCCAGCCAATGGTCGTTTGTACCGCACCATGGCGAACCGCCTGTGGGATCGATTGCTCGGGTACGGGCTTGTCATGCCGGTCGACGAGATGGACAGGGAGCCTTGGAACACGGAGTTGCTTGATTACCTGGCGGCGGACTTTCGGGACACAGGGGCAGACTTGAAGCGTCTGATCGCGCTTATCATGACTTCTGATGCCTACCAGTTGCCGTCTGTGCCCGCTGCATTCGAGGCACGGGAGCCGGGGTTTGTATTCCGAGGGCCCCGGCGCCGGAGTCTCTCGGCAGAACAGTTTGCCGATGCCCTGAGCCAGACGCTGGGCCCAGCTTACCACGGGCTTGCGTTCGACCCGGAAGGGGAAGATCTTGAGGCGAACTGGATATGGCACCGGGAGCGTGAAGTGGACAGGGACATATTGCCGAGACCGGGCGTCCGCTATTTCCGGTACGACTTCGAACTGGAACAACCCGCTGACAGCGTAGCAGAGGCCCGGATGATTGTGGCGGCGGACGACTCGGCAGACCTCTACCTGAACGGTGAATACCTGGCAGGATCGGTAGATTATCGGCAGATCAGGCGTCTGGATGTACAAGGGGCCCTGGCAAACGGCAATAACATGCTGGCTGCTCGCGGAGAAAACAGTGGACGCATGCCCAATCCAGCGGGTCTCCTGCTAAGCCTGCGTCTCACCTACAAGGACAGCAGCAGGCAGTGGGTTTTCTCCAGTACTGAATGGCACACCGTGGACGAGGCAGACGACAACAGCTGGATGGTCGCCCCGTACAAAGACAGCACATGGCAGCCCGCCCGCTCCCACGGCAGCTTCGACCGCAGCTATTGGGGGCGTCTGGCGGACTTTCGGTATGATCCCAGAGAGGTACCGATGCCGTTTGTCAGGGCATCGCTAGTTACGCAAGATCCGTTTCTGCGAGCGCTGGGTCGGCCATCTCGCGAGAATGTAGTAACGCGGCGAGCCAGCCAGTCTGCCCTGCTTCAGTCGCTGGAGCTTACTAACGGTGATTTCCTGGCCGTCCTCCTGCAACGGGGAAGCGCCGCATGGCTGGCGTCTTACGGTTCGGATTCCGAATCACTGGTTCACCGGCTCTACGCGACAGTTTTCGGCAGGCCGCCAAGCCGACGGGAGTTGCGGATGGCCAGGCGCGCCTTGGGGCAAACACCGTCAAAGGAATCAGTCGCGGACTTGCTGTGGGCAATGTTCCTTTCGCCCGAGTTTCGTTACATACACTGACCGGTTATCATGACGCGAAGAGAATTCCTGGCCAGAATGCGCGCTGCTTCGATCGCGGCGATGGGTACGTCCCTTCCTTTGGCGTATGCCAGCTGCCGATCGCTGCGCCCGGATGCCCGGGCTGACAGCGTCATACTGCTGTGGATGGCTGGAGGAATGGCGCACACGGAGACTTTCGATCCAAAGCGCTATACACCGTTTGAGCCCGGGCTGGAGAGCAATCGGATCTTGAGCACATTTCCTGCTGTGCCTACATCGGTGGATGGACTTTACTTTTCGGAAGGCTTGGAATCCATTGGCTCGGTCATGGATCGCGGCAGCGTGATCCGCTCTTACCGGGCTGCCGATCTCGGCTTCATTTTGCATTCTCGGCACCAGTATCACTGGCACACGTGCTACGAGCCGCCACAACCTGTTCAGGCGCCGCATATCGGCGCGTGGATCGCCCATGTCCTGGGGCCTCGCAGTGAGGCCATGCCCCCGTTCGTCAGCATAGGCCAGCGTTTCACCGTTGGCGAAGCCGAGGAGTTGAAGGCCTTTCATTCGGCCGGATTCCTTGGCGCCGAATACGGGCCGTTCCTGATTGCGGACCCTTCCATTGGTCTTGAGGCCGTGCGGCCGCCCGCCGGCATGACCGCCGGCAGAATGGAACGCCGGCATGCCCTGTACCGAGACCTCGTTTCTCGCAGCCCGTTGGGGAGCAGCGGCAACGATTACCAGAGAGAATCACTGGTTCGATCAATGGAGCAGGCCTACCGGTTGCTCCGGTCACCGGAAGCCCGGGCTTTCGATCTGCAAGAGGAGCCGGGGGAGTACTACGATGTGTACAACACCGGCCGATTCGGCCTGGGATGTCTGCTTGCGCGCCGACTGGTGGAGAATGGCGCCCGGTTCGTCAGCGTGACGACGGAGTATGAGCCCTTTCTTGGCTGGGACACGCATGAGAACGGCCATTCGCGTCTGGTTGGCATGAAGAGGCTTGTTGACCAGCCTGTGGCGCAGCTTGTCCTGGACCTGGAAGAGCGGGGCCTGCTAGACCGAACGCTGGTCATCCTGGCGAGCGAATTCAGCCGGGACATGATTCAGGAAGGCCGGCCCGAGGCGGCTGTGAGAGACCAGGTGACAGTGCCGGAGCGCGTTGGGGAAATGACGCATTATGGTATGCATCGCCACTTTACGGATGGTTGCTCCATACTGCTGTTCGGTGGCGGGGTAAAGCGAGGCTACGTCCTGGGAGAGACCTCGCCCGAGCGGCCGTGCGCGACCGTGGGTGAACCGGTGTACATCGATCAGGTACACCAGACGATATACCACGCGCTGGGTATCCCGCCGGAAACGCATTTTGAAATCGAAGGCCGTCCCGTATACACCACGCCGGACGGCACCGGCAGTCCGCTGCTTGATGTGTTTGCCTAGAGCATCAAAATACGCGGTCCGTCCGTGCACGCGGATCGGTATCCGTACCTGGATAGGGTTGGACTCTCCAATGCAGACTGCGCCCAACAATTGACTTCCAGCTTATAATGACGACAAAGAGCAGGTACGTGACAATAGCTATTGTCCTTGGAATGTCTTCACCCGCAATGGCCCAACCCGGCGATTTCCAGATTTCCACAGCTGTTGGCGATCATGAAGTGTTCCTGAGCACGCCGCGAGAATACCCGGCCCCGGGCCGGGTTCTGGTTTTCTCTCGCGGACACGGGGATCAGCCCTGGGTCGTGACCGATACGCTGGCAGGTTCCGACGGTCGGCCGGGTGATGGTTTTGGTTTCTCTTTGGCGCTGGATGCCACAACCCTTGCCATCGGTGCGCCCAACCACTTTGAAGGTGGTGGAGCCATATATATATTCCGGCGCTCGCCGGACTCCTTCTCATGGCAGGAAACCGGCCGCATTCTGCCGGATGAATCGAGTAACGAGCACCAGATAGGAAGAGTTGTGGCACTAAGCGGAAGCATCGTGGTTGCCGGCGTGCCGGAGGCCGATTATGCCGATGTATATGTCGAGACACCGAACGGGTGGATGCATTCCACCCGGCTGACCGGCGGCGATACGCAGGAGGGTGACACCTTTGGAGCGAGCCTGGCGGTTGATGGACAGCAAGTATTCGTCGGGTCTCCGGGACATGAGCAGCAGGCTGGCGCAGTTTACGTCTTTCGCAAGGATGGAGATACATTCGTGGAGGCAGCAAAGCTGAGGGCGGCTTCCCACCTGGCCCTGGGCACATCTATAGCCGCCTCGAGTGGCGGCCGCATCCTCGCCAGCGCGCCCGGGGTGCCCCTGGATCTGGCGGGCGAGGATGCAAAGATCCCGGATCCAGTGCCAACGGGCGCGATCCTGGAATTTGCAATGGATAGCAACGGCGCCTGGCGTCAAACCGAAGAAATAGAGGGCCCCGAAGACCTCTATTTGTGGATATATGGGATGCTGCCGTTTAGCACGCACGGGAATATTCTGGTGGCAGGTGCGCCCTCGGCGCAGGCCAATCTTGGCAGAGCTAACTACTATGAACGAAACGACACGCTCGGCAAGTGGGAGAGCGTCAACTCCGTCGCGGGTACCGGCGGCGATAACCACGTAGGACGCTCGGTAGCCACGAGAAACGAAATCAGCCTGGTAAGCGTGGGGCACTCGGAAGTATATGTTGTCAGGACGGAATCGGACCGAGATGCCCCCGTGATTGAGGCCCGACTGACACCGCTGGACAGCTGGGACCCGCTTGCAGCAAGCGGCCCCGTGGATTGCACCGATGGCCAGGCGGCGCAGTTCAACTGCGAAAACGTCGATTTGCTTTCCTATATGCCTATCGACAGGCTTGGTGGATCAAGTGAAGTTTCACTCAACGACATCTGGGGCTGGACAGACCCGGAAACACAGCGCGAATTTGCCCTGGTCGGGCGGTCCGACGGTACGGCCTTCGTGGAGGTAACGGATCCCCGGGCACCGGTCTACGTTGGGGAGCTGCCGCTTACGGAAGGGGCAAAGCCCAGTGCATGGCGCGACATCAAGGTATATATAGATCATGCGTTTATCGTATCGGATGGCGCGGACGCCCATGGCATGCAGGTTTTCGACCTGACCCAGTTGCGGGAGGTAGCACAGACTCCCCACACATTTCAGGAAACAGCCCTGTATACGCACCTAGCTACGGCTCACAACATTGTTATCAATGAGGCTTCGGGCTACGCTTATGCAGTGGGTAGCCGTGGCGAAGGCGAAAGTTGCAAGGGTGCACTGCACATGATCGACATACGGGATCCCGTTCGACCGAAATTCGCCGGCTGCTTCGCCGATGCGGAGCCCGGGCAAGAACGGGCTGGGACGCACGATGCGCAGTGTGTCACGTACCATGGCCCGGATGCAGCGTACCAGAGGCATGAGGTCTGTTTCAGTTCGAATGGATCGACGCTGGGTATCGCAGACGTTACGGACAAGGAGAACCCGGTTGCCGTGGCCCGTGCTGCCTATCCCAACGTGGCCTATGCTCATCAGGGTTGGCTCACCGAGGACCATGCCTTCTTCTTCATGAATGACGAACTCGACGAATTGGGCGGTCAGATTCCGGGTACGCGTACACTCATTTGGGACGTAAGCGATCTGGACGATCCGGAGCTGATCGGGGAATGGTATGGTGACAGCTTTGCTATAGACCACAATCTCTATATCAAGGGGAATTTCATGTATCAGTCCAACTACATGGCTGGGCTGCGGGTCATAGACATTACGGACATTACGGACCCGGTTGAGGTGGGCTTCTTCGATACGGTGCCGTTCGGGCCCGATTTTCCGGCCTTCCAGGGCGCCTGGAGCAATTATCCCTATTTCGAAAGTGGCACAATAGTGGTCTCAAGCATCAGCGAGGGGCTCTTCATCCTGCAGAGGAAGAGAGAGGAGTTGTAGGCTGCGGCATGGCTTGGTTGTCGGCCAGCCCCCTTTGTAGCATTCCCGCCTTCTATTGAGCCCGGAGTGCCGCCCGGAACGCGTGCCCAGGAAGCCTGTGCGGCAAGCCGCAACGTCCGGCATGCAGGCCCCAATGCCTACATAGTGGCAGCCAGAAAAGTCGGGATTATTAGGCGGAATTGGATGAGCGGCCTGTTCTGGAATCCGATCTGAGGGCTGGATTGGCCGGTCAGCTAGAGGTTTTTGGCGGTTACGGCGTCATTGTCGGCCTCGGAAATCCGCAATCCTGTTTTTCGGGTGTCCATCAGCAAGGCAAATGAACCCGTGAGCCTCGTGCCGCTGTGTCCCGTGTTGACATTCAACTGAAGGGGCTTGAACGCGCTCCTACGCCGCTCGAGACCGGGCGTTGTGCCACCGCCTTCGTCGCTTCTCCTTCTGTTTCAGCAACAGCCCAAGCCGATGTGCGTTGGCCGCCACCATTACCAGGGCCACCGTGCGCACAAAGCCTTCCTCGCCATGGGTCCGTATCAAGGACAGGCCCCGCTGATTCAGCTTATTGATCGCGGACTCGACGGCCGGATGCTGACTGCGTGCCTCAGCGAAGTCCGGCACTAGCTCCCTTGGCCGATCTTTTTGGGAGCAACCACCCTTCTTCGGCATCACGTTCAGGTCCAATTGCCGGTCCAGTTCCTGGCGATTGGACGATGAGAATTAAGCCTTGTCCATACCGCACGTGGTCATCGCCGGATACCGTCCCTTCGCTTTCTTCAGAAGCGCCACGATCATGTCCGAATCCTCTCCCTTGTGCAGTACCTCATGCTGCAGGATGTCCATGATGGTAGTATTGCAGGATGCTGATTCCGCTGCCCATTCTTGTCCAAATCGTTATACGATGGCCTTAGGCGTGCCCTGTGGGATGGGTATCATCCCGGTCACTCCTTCTATAGGCTAACGGTGCGACGCCTTGCTTATTCGTCTCGGGCAATCCTGGGCTCCTTTATTGGCCCTGCCGATGCTCACCGCCCTGCCCGTCGTGGCTCAGCAGCCAGCACATGAGCACATCGTGGATGTTTCCGGCCCGGTAGAAGGAGCCATCGAGGCGCAGGTAAAGACCTTCAAGGAAGGTGGCCGCCCGGAAGTGCTGCGCATGTCGGACGTACTGATGTACCCGTATGGTGTCTACCAGCCAGTGCTCACATGCACGATTCTGCGCGCATGCATCATCGAACTACAGTCTGGAGAAACGATTATCAGCCTCGTGGCAGGGGATGATTTGCGGTGGCTGATCGACCACACGGCGACAGGCCCGGGAGGAATAACACCCCTCGTTACGGTTAAGCCCACAGACCACAACGTCACGACCAATCTGGTCATTTCCACCAACCGGCGTGTGTACCACATTACGCTGGACAGCCCACCCGGCAAGGCAGACCAGTCACGCTACAATCCACTAGACCCGTATACCCGCCACATTACGTTTTACTACCCTGCTGACGGTGTACGGAGGCTCACGGCGATGGAAGAGCTCGCCGTCGCGCGGAAAGAGAGTATTATCACGGCCGTAGGTGACGATGCGTCCCTCAGCGAGTTGAACTATCACTATGGATGGCGGACGAAGCGCGGCTTTCCCTGGGAACCCATCGTCGTGTTCGACGATGCGCAGCGCGTTTATATCAAGCTCCCAAAGAAAGCCTTCGCCCTGGATCAGCCCCTGCTGTCCATTGAGTATGGCGGGCAGGAGCAGGTAGTTCACTATGCCGTGCGTGATGGCTTCTACGTCGTTGATCACCTCTTTACGCAGGCCCGTCTGATCCTCCACACCACCAGGCCCGTGGGTCTTCTGCGCAAGAAGCGGCAGGTGCAACAGGAACTCCTGATCTTTCCTCGTCCGAATTAAATGTTCCCCAATAAGCCAGACAGCACACACATTGGCGAGGAGGAAACTGTTAACCCGCTGCCGCCACCCCGGCTGTCGAGAAGAAACATTCTCGCGCTCGTGCTGACCGGTGCGGGAGTGCTCCTGGCGCTGTTCTTCAGTAGCCGACGCTCGCCAAGCGAAGCGCCGCCTGCCCCCGAGCCGAGCTACATGGGCCGCGCACCCATCGAAATCATTCCCCAGACACCGGCTCCATGGAATGCTTCGTACGCTCAGGAGGAACGTGTGGATCGGGAAGTCAGGAGCCGTACTGACCGCCGCATGGCGCGCTACGAGGAAGCGCTGCGTTCCCGGCCCGTTATTCGCAGCGTACAGGAGGATGAGCGAGCCCCAGCCGCCCCGGCGCCCGCGAAGTCGAACACGCTTGGCGCGTACACCGTCGCCGAAGGATCCGTGATCCACGCGGCCTTAATCACGGGGATCGATTCAGACCGTCCCGGTCCGGTCATGGCGCGCGTCATGCGACCGGTGCGCGACACTGCGCGCGGCAGCTATGTCCTGATTCCTGCCGGCACGCGACTCATCGGATCCATGGAGGAAGCCCTCGATGGGCAGGACCGAAGGGTGGTGCTCGCGTGGACGCGCATGTTATTTCCGAATGGCCGCACGATGGATCTGCCCGGTCTCCCTGCCCTGGAGCAGAGCGGAGAAGCCGGCCTCCGCGACCGGGTGCGCACGCATTGGATGCATGCCTTTGGCAGCGCGGCGCTGATCGCCTTGTTGGGTGGCGCCAGCGCGCAGGCGCCCGGCGGCGGTGGGATCGCCGGTGCGACGCTTGCGCTGGAGTTGTCGCGCGCAGCGACGGGGATGATACAGAAAGGGCAGTCCCGGAAACCAACGGCAACCGTGCGGCCGGGGTACCGGTTTCTCGTGTACGTGTCGCAGGATCTCGTATTTGACGGCCCCTACGGTTCTTGACGCGCAAAGATGGGCACTGACGCTGAGCGTCTCTATGGATGGTCCGCACCGGTCCGCCTGGGCATCTACGGGACACTGGTGGCGTTTCTGGTGGGCAGTCTTTTGGCCTTGCAGCTGACGCAGGTCGTACTCACGCATGCGTGGGGCGTGCCACCAGGCCCGGCACTGGTCGACATTCGGTGGACGCGGCCGCTGCTCATGGGCGCAGCGATAGTGGTCGCCGCCGTGCGCTGGCGCAAGTGCCTGCGTACGCTGCCATATGTGTTCGTACTCGCTTCACTTGGCAGTACCCCACTCTATAGCCCGCATTTTGTGGTCCTGGGGCTCGCCGGGATCCTGCATGAGCCTAAGCTGTCCGACATCGCGGTCATGGCGCTGGGTCTGGCGTTCGGGGCTGGTCTCGCCGGACTTGTGGCGCGCATCCTGAGGGACAGCTTTCGTGTGACGACGACATCCGTCCGCGGATCTACGCGCTGGGGACGCGCCGAAGTCATGAAGCGCGCCGCTGGCGGCCTGCTCCTCGGAAGGCACGGAAAGGAAATGCTACGGTATGACGGAGACGGGCACCTGATTACTATTGCGGCCACGCGAAGCGGCAAGGGTGTGGGCGCCATCATACCCAACCTGTTGAACTATCCCGGATCTATCGTAGTCACGGACCCGAAGGGCGAAAATTACTACGTCACGGCACGCTACCGGCGCGAGCGGCTGAACCACCAGGTCGTAGCCCTGGATCCGTTTGACCTCACCCAATCGATTCGCACCGAAACCTGGTCCTTCAATCCGCTGGATCTGGTGAACACCTCCGGAGACGACTATGTGGAAACGGCCATGATGCTGGCTGACATGATGATTGTAGGACGCGGAACGACGTCAGAGCCGTTCTGGGAAGCCGAAGCGAAGGCCCTCCTCTACACGTTCATCCTGTATGCGGCAGCAAACAGCGATCCTGCAAAGCGCACCCTGATTGAAGTGCGCCGGCTGCTTACACTGAGCAGCGAGGAGCTAAAGGAGACGCTAACGGCCATGATGGCAAGCCCCATCCCGCAGGTCGCTGAAGGAGCTCGGCGTATCGAGCAGAAAGCGGAGAAAGAGGCCAGCGGAGTCTTTTCGACCGCACAGAGCCACACGCATGTCCTGTCCAGCCCGCGGATACAGCGCGTGATCGCCACGACGACGGTTGACTTGGCGGCGCTAAGAAGCGGCGTGCTCAGCCTGTACCTGGTGCTCCCCCGTGAGCACTTGAGCACGTTCGCGCCGTGGCTGCGCCTCATGATCGCGTGCTGCTACTATGCGTGCACGCACGACGCCCTCTATCGCAAGCGCGGTCCACGCGTGCTGTTCCTGCTGGATGAGTTCGCCAACCTCGGATACATGGCAAATATCAAGGAGGCCGTTTCGCTGGGTGGTGGATACGGGATTTCGTTGTGGCTCATCCTGCAGGATCTCGCGCAGCTTCGCCGCGCCTACCAGCACGAATGGGAAAGCTTCGTAGCCAACAGCGACGTGATCCAGACGTTTTCTGTCCAGGACCCGTTCACCAGTGAAAAAATCGCACGGATGCTCGGCGAGACCACCATCTGGCAGCGAAGAATGCGCCGTGCCAGTCGCCGGGAAGGGGGCCGCATTGTCGAAGACTATGACGAACAGAGCCGGGCGCTGCTACGGCACGACGAGCTCCGCCGTCTGCACCCGCGCCGGCAAGTGATCCTCGCGCGTCCCTACCAGCCTGTCATTGCCGACAAGATCACCTATTACGAGGATCAATATTTCGAGGGTCGGTTCGATCCCAACCCGTATATCACGCCGCTCGCGCGAGCGTGACGGTGTGCATGCGATATTTCTCGGGAGAAAGGGTCGGTCGGCCCTCGCACCTCTTATCGCCCCGAGATGCGGCGGACAGGAATTCGTTGGACCGACCGGCGCAAGGTTAGGCGCGTTTTCACTCGGTGAAAACCTTGCGTGCTTCTCTCCATGTTTCGCTGCCATTCAGCCAAAATAGTCGCACACAGTGGAGGATTCAGCCATTGCGCTACACTACGATGTTGCAAATATCGCGGCTGGTGTGGAGAGGGCAGAATCGTTCTATTCGAATCATGCCTCCGAAACGACAGCACCAGCCGACACGCTGAGACGCGTAGCCCCGTCTTTCGCAAGCAACGGGTCACTCTACCAAGGATCATCGTTGCTGCAAAACGACACCCATGATTCCAGGTTTTGATCTATGCCTTTCCTGAAGTAGTTCGTGACTTGCTCAAGGAGAATTGACGATCAGCCGGTAAATGGTCGTGCGCGGCACTATCCGGCCCCTGGTGGAAGTAGCGGCTCTAATTGGGCAATCAGAACCGGTAGGTGAACGCGCACGGTATCGCGGACGAGCTGCAGATTGATGTCGTGGTAGGCATGCACGAGGCTATTGCGCATGCCGACGATTTCCCACCAAGGGATGGCAGGGCGCGTCCTCCTGGCGCCTTCGCTCACGTGTGAGGCGGCTTCGCCAACGATCTCTACCGCCTTCCGAACGGAGAATTGTGTCTTCCGGTCCCGATGAATCCGTTGTACGGTATGCCTTCCGCGAAGGTCACGGCGTCACGCGCGGCAACCAGCATGTCCAACAGGTACATCGTATCATCACGCGACATACACCACCTGCGCGGATCCCAGAATCGCCTTTCGGCGAATGTAATTTCGGCTTGCTTCAACAGCCGCATGGGTCACCAGATCGACTTTGCGGCCGAACAAGTCGCCTAGTTCCATCTCCATTCTGGCGATCCCGAACAGACCTGGCGTATTCGTTGTATTGAAACGAATCAGGATGTCGATGTCGCTGTCAGGCCCGAAATCATCACGCAGCACCGAGCCGAACACTGCCAGTTCTCCCACGTGCCAACGCTCGCAGAACGCACCGATAACTTCTATGGGTACACCGGTGCGGATAGTTAGTAACTCCTCGTGATCGGCAATCTTGGTTTCCGGTGTTGCTGATGTTCTCATTAAGCCAGTTCCGCAATCTTCAAAATTGAGCGTCCGTACTAGCTATACTCGAAAGGTAGCGAGACCGTGTCGTCGACAAGCTGGGTGATTATACAGGCATCTCGGCCCTTGGGGGCTGGCGCGGGTCGGATTGTCATAAAGCTGCGCCCGGTTGTCGGCCAAGCTCCGACGCTCCGACAGCGGAGTGGGTGTCTGGCGGGTGGCAGCTATTCAGGTTCGTTATCCGCCAATACGGTGTTACGATGCGTATACACACACCGGTTCCATCCCGCCCCGGAGCTCCTGTTTGATTGCGTGAGGTAGGTGAAGTTGCACAGGGTTTCTGTGCAAATAAACTCCGGTTGCCATCATGCTGGCCATTGTCCCTGAAGCTCCAGGCGGCCGTTCCATGGCTCATAAAAGTGGGTCCACAAGGGCCTCCGAAACTGGTAACATAAAAGCATTACGGGGATGGATGACACCTCCGAAGCCGTCTGACATTGCCAGCCTGGCAGACATGCGCAGCCCAGTCATAGGTTCCGCCAGGGCAAGTTTCGATAAAACTCTGAAACACGCATGAAACAACCTTCAAAGTCCGGCACCTTGCCCAGCTCCAAACCCAGCGACTGCCAGTCGGCACCAGCACGCTTTTTGATTTCAGGGTCGTCGAGGGATGCTCGTGTTGGTTCGAGATGACGAACCTGGCATTTTGCATCCAAGGTATTGAGGATCTGTTCCTTGAGTGCATCGTCAATATCGTTGTTAACGATCAGCCAATCTAGATCGTAGACATCTTGTCGCCGGTTTCGTTTGCGCGGCACTTGCTGAAGAATAGCGCGATACTTCTCCGCAATGAGATCGACAAGACCATAGGCTAACAGTTCTTGGCCGCCGGTTAGTTCCAGCACTTGGATCTGCAGCAACGGCTCATTGAACGAGATATCGACATCGATCACGACCGGAGCTTCACCGCTTCGCAGTGCCCTCTCCTGTGTTGTGCCTCGTTTCGCAGAGGCGATCTTGAGTTTCAAGGCTGGAAATTTCGCATTTGGAAATATTGCCTTGGGAAGAGTTCTCACCGAATGTGTTTTGACGATGAGGTCGGCATAACCGAGGGCGGCGGTGGCTCTCGGGAACATCGAGTCCAACAGCCTTCGCACCTTGTCACCAATCTCACTTTCGGGTGCAAGGGTCGTAGTCAGATCGATGTCACCCGTCTGCCTCAGACTGTCATAAGCCAGGCCCATAAGAATACCGCCCTTCAAGAACATCTTCGCATTTAGGGGCACTGTCATTGCGATGGCAGTGAGAGTTATCTCAATCGACTGGCGTTGTTGGTAGACTACGGGGTCAGCCTCGGTTTTTTTGACCCACTCTGCGATGTTGACTTTGAGGATGGGATCAGACATTGAGCGATATCATCCATGTTTCTGAAAAGGTCGGTGCAAAGTCATGGACCGGATCAAGCTTGCGGCTACCGCCGCGCTGACCGAATGTCTTCCAGTGCTCAATTCCGCGATGGTATAAGCCTAGTCGTTCTTCGAGGATGTACCCGGCGCGGCTTTTGACGATCCCGCTTGTGGCAGCGCTGACTGCGGCAACAATGTCGTCGAGATAGGTTTCCGCGTGTTCTTCCCAGGCTTCTAGAATGTGCGACATACCCCCGCAAAGATCGGGCTTTTGAAGCATGTCGAGGAAGGTTTGGCCAATCGTGGAAAGACGGACGTCACTTCCCCGAACTTTCAGGCACGTGCCTGGGGTTCTACTCTCGTACGTACGTACAGTCCGGCCCCGCACACGGTTGGGATGCCCGACAATTGTCAAGGGGAAGGCTTCGTCCAGGGCTTCCGTCCTGTAAGCCAGCAGCCGTTTGGCGGCTGTCTTGCGGTCAGGTCGCGTCAGTATCAAGGCTTCCGGGTTTCGATCGGTGAGACCCCATCGCTGCATGGCAGAGAGATGGGAGATGTGGCACGTTGGGTCGACGAGACAGATAATGTCTTCGGCTGGAAGGTCCGAAATGCTCAATACCCGAATGACACGTGTTCCATAGTCTCGATCTTTTCCGATCAGGCCTGCCTGTTTCAGGCTTGATTTCAGGCGGACATAATTGTCTCGGTCCGGTATGTTGCTTCGCAGATACAGCCTCTTGCCGGACGATTCGCGGTACATCTGCCGGATAATCCGGTTGAATTCGAATTGGGTGAGAACTGGCTTGCCATTTTTTTCCAGTAACACAGCTAGATAGCTAGCAGCACGCGTTAGTTTTCGGGAACGTGTATTTGGTTTCATCTTAAATACTTCTATAGACTCATTCAACGAGTCCTAAGGACTCGTTGAATGAGTCATAGGGCTAAATGTTCCAATACCCGTTAAACCCAACTCGAATTAAGAATTACTTGTACCCGAGACTCAGGCCATCGAAACCGCTGGATAGCGGCATATGTCAAACTAAACCCGTGTTGCTGAATCAGGTGGCTCATTAACCAATCCACAATCAAAATGGCAAACAAGAACGACGGACATAAACCAGGCAAAAAGCTCCTGCATCTGGACAGTATCAGCAAATAGGACCGCGTGGCGGGAAGGGAAGGGAGGTCACGAGCACCAAGGGAAAGACGTTGCCACCAACAACAAAGTCAGGGAGCACCTACAAGCTTGTTGATCCCACAAAGAATAAGTCGGGCAAAAAATAGAATTGCCACCTTGTATCGACCGTAATCAGCAAGGTCGCTAGAGGGCAGGATCATTAGGCTTGGTTGGTAGCGTACCACAACACGGTGCAAGGGCGAATACCTCCGCGATAGTAGACCCACATATAGTACCGTATATTTGGTGCTACTTGACACCAATCGGCGACGAAATGACCCCACGTATTTTCGTACTTGCAGCCGCTGTTGTGTTCGCAAGTTGTGACACGCAACCCGTTGCGGACACGGAATTGGCGCATTCTGAGTTGATTCAGGTGGCTCGGGTATGGTATGACGCCACCTTGAAAGAGCAACAGGCGGAAAAAGAAGAAGAGGATTCAGGCAAAACTGCTGATGGAGGATATGACCTGTCCAAACTGGTAGAACGGTACGCGCCCGACTGGAGCACGGCGGTTGTGCTTTCTCGCAAGGGTGGAGGACATCTAGTAGCGGCGCTATTGGAGGACGCCGATGCCAGCTTCGACAGGCGGCTCTCTGTGGTGCGTACAATCGTGCATACGGTAGACGCAAAGAACAGCGTAGAGTCAGCTTCTTTGGTGGAGTTCTTCAGCCTCGACGCCCTGAAATCCTCTGACCTGTCAGACCACGTACGTCAATGGGAAGCACAAGATTTCAAGGAGCTCTCTATGGGAGTGGCTGAGTACAGCATCGGGTATGTGGGGAACCATGCGCATGTCTACGTCCCTGATCATGATCCGATACCCGTTTCATTGAGCATCAAGGAAACGGGCAGTATTGGGCCAGGGAAGGTAATGGACTCGCCCATTTGCTACATCGCCGAAATAAAGGTTTATGCTGACATATGCATGGGTCCTCTTTCAGGTAATCCTGAGACGACTTGCGACGAATACACCGATTACGAGATCACTTGCTCCGACGGCAATGGCGGGACAGGCGGCGGTGGTGGCCACAATGGAAATGGAGGAGTTGGTGGCGGTGGTGGTAGCTGGGTTCCCGGTGATGGCGGTGATGATGATAGCGATGACGAAGAGGAAGAAGAGTGTGGTGATGAGGATGACGAAGAGGAGTGTGAAGAGGAGGAGGATGAGGAAGAGGATTGTCCGGATGAGTGCAACCAGTATCAATGCGATCTGGCCGAGGAATACGACGATGAAACCAGTTGGTCATGCACTACATTTTCGACATCTTATGGGGAATTCATACTACAGGATTCGGATACGGAGAATGGTCTACATAGTGGATATGGCTTTATAGACTCTCGCTTACCCTCGGGGTTTTCTTTGATAGAGCAGCATTTCAACGCAAGTTTTCGGATAAACTCCGGTTACCGTTGTCCCAAGGGGAATGGAGTTACTCCTGGTGCTGGCACCCTTAGCAAGCATATGCTTGGCCTTGCCGTGGACTTCCAAGAGTTGGGTTGGCCGGCCGGGACGACTGAACGGAAAAGGCAAATTAAGGAGTGGACAGAGGATCCCAACGGCGCTGGCGCGGGCTTTGTACAGTTCTACTCTGACAAGACTCATATGCACGCGGACTGGAGATAACCCTAAAAGAGAGGCAAGATATGCTGGATCCCCTACATCGTAAACACTGCCTTTGTTTGGGCTACGCTGTCCTTGTCGTGGCAAGTTTCTTTTTCACCACTGTGATGGAGGCGCAGGAGCCTCAGCGCACGCAAGAGGAACTGGCTACAGCGCTTCGCAGTAGCGACATCAAAGAAGCGTATGCAGCGCTTGGGGCAATACCGATTGTTCGCGGTCAACATGGACCGAAGATTGCGCCAGGTTTCACGATATCGCCCGAGCTTGCCTCAGCGCTGCTGTATGCGTTCGAAAAGGGACTGGAGCAGCGCGAACGTGAAAAACGGGGTGATCCAAGCGCGACGTTTAGCAGGGAGTACGGTGAAATGTTTTTGGAGTTCACATGGTATTTATCCGCCTTGCGTGATCCTGTAACCATTCCTGTGCTCATGCGGGTTGCGGGACTCGGATGGGCTGTCAGGAACCCGTTGTTGGCCTTCGGCCCCCGAATCGTTCCTGAAGCGATATTATGTGCGGAAGATTCCAAGGCTTCGTACGATGCTGTTGATGGTTGCTTGTGGATGCTTGCGTATGCGGTGCCCTTGTGGGGTGACACCTTTGATGCGTCTACGCGAGCGCGCATTCGGGAAATCGCCGTACTTTATGTGGATGGTCCGCCGGAACACTATGCAAGTTCAAGATATCCTTGGGCAACGTTTTCTTCCGCCATTGATTTGGCCTTTGTGCTTGGTGGTGAAGGTATGGATGACGATCTCAAGGCCCGGGTGCGGGCCCGGGCAGCCAAAGAACCCCACTTTAATAACGAAGACGATTATTGGGGAAAAAAATTGCAGGATCGTCTGGCTGGCATACCGTCGGCGAGTGTTGCCAAGGTGCTGCGGGATCACGGACAAGCCCGTCACGACAGGTAGGTGCGTCCCAACCCTCATTACGTCCTTATGCATGGACTGGAAGGCGTTGCAGATGCGGCCTGTAATCGAAAAGATTGGCTCGATTCGGGTAAGAGCTTTGCTAAGGCGGTTTCTGCGTAGTGCTTACACGGGGAGATATTGCGCGAGTCCGTCGGTAGGCCGTGCGTGCGTGTAGCGGGAGGTGGTTGCAAGGCTTGCATGACCGAGCGTCTGTTGCACCACATGCACGGGAGCGCCGCGATCGAGGGCATGACTGGCGGCCGCGTGGCGTAGCCAGTGCGGCGAAACTGCATCTGTAACTCCGGCCTCAAATGGCGCACGTGATCTGTAGGCATCACGAAGCCAGCCAGACCGAACACAGGACTCTCTTTGTAGCGCGCATGCCCGCGGTCTACAAAGGGACCGATGTGACCAAATTCATCGAGATAGGCAAAGTACATGGTCTTATCAGAGGGGCCAAAACACGAAAGCCCACACCGTTAAGTGTGGGCCTCGGAGGGAGAGCAATCCACGAAGGACTGCGTCTCGGTTACAATATACGTATTCCTCCAGAACAAGTTCACAGGACCAATCAGTTCTTCTTCCACAGCCACCAGAAAACTGCAGAAGCAGCGCTCCAGTGGGTACCAGTCGAACAACTCTTCGCACTAATGCTGACAATCTATGATCCTAACTAGGTAGCCCCCCGCCAGCGACGAGATGGCACAGGCAATCAGATCAGGATGGCGATCGAAAGTCCAAATCTGCACATGGACGGTCGCTTCCGCGCACAGACTTGATCCCTGTGCAGAACGGAGCTCAAACCGGCACCCTGTCCACCAGCTCATTTCCTTATCAGTCCTCATTCTAACAACATCAAGTCGGTTTCTTGCGTGGCAGGCCTATAGCGCTAACTCGCATTTCGTAGTCAATGAGATGCTGTTTCCGATTCCGAGTCAACTGCCCGGCTATCTCTTTCATGCGGGAGTTCCACTCGTCACAAGCACTATTGAGCCATCCAAGGTGTCGTTCGATCCGGTCAGCTGTATCATCTGTCTCCTTGTGCACTCGTGCAGGATCAAGCTCGGTATCTTGAAACGTGATCAGAATTTCTGACCCAGAAATCCGACCCTGTGGTGGATTGGCCGAGAATCTTGAGGCCTCAAACCCGAACAAGCTTCCGTCACCCTCAAAAGGTATGGCAACGGTTATGGAGGAGCCAGAAACATAATATGGCTTGCCTGGATTGCTCACATAGATACCCGGATAGCCGCTGACATCAATGCTGACTTCGCCTTCTTCCTTTATGTATATCTTGTCTCGCTTTAGCCGCGGCGGCTCAATTTCGTATTTGGGCACAACTCTGTTGACCAGGTCATCTTCGCTCGAATCTTCAAAGATCCGTTGTCCCCATCCTTCTATCTCTTTGATCATCGCGGCCTCTCGTCCACTCAAGAGGTCCCTTAATGGCCTTCCATAGAAAAGCAGATTGTTGCTGGACATAGCATTTCGTCGTTTGAATGATACCTGGCATGTGTGGTGGCAACAATTATACCAAGGGAATGACTGTGCCATAATGGCTGCCTCGCTTGCCAGAAATTCGGCCTCAGTAACTGACATCAAGGAGAATTCTACCCTGGTTAGCCAGCCAGGTCCACCATGATCATTTGGGGTTTAGAGAAACCCCTGTCCCACGCGGAATCGGCTCGCTGTGTACGATTCCTTATGCGCTCTGTGGCAGTTCCGATCCCGACCCTGTTCTTACCCCTCCTGGGCGAGACCACGTTCTGCGGACGTTCTGCGGCTTTCTATATGCGAAAAGATTGCGCCTGATTGGGTGTTTACCTTGCCGAGGCCGATTTTGCGCTGGCCTGGCGGTTTGCACCTGGTAGAAGGCTGCCCTCAAGGGCCGGGCATGTTCCCAAA
This sequence comes from Rhodothermales bacterium, assembly GCA_963665975.1. Taxonomy (GTDB): domain Bacteria; phylum Bacteroidota; class Rhodothermia; order Rhodothermales; family Bin80. Next base: position 1,731,225 of record OY762508.1, on the reverse strand, counting down.
CAGATTTTGTACAGGCTGAGGGCGATGAGGATGGAGACGCCGATAAACCAGAGCAGGAGGTTGAATTTCCCTGTTTGCGCATCCAGTTTGGCATTTCGGGCCTCGAGCTTGCTTTCGGAGCGGTCTTGAAGGCCGGCGTGGGTCAGGATGTCATAAAGCTGCGCCCGGTTTTGGGCCAGGCTACGACAGCGGAGTGGGTTTCTGGCGGGTGGCAGCTCTTCAGGTTCGTTATCCGCCAATACGGTGTTACGATGCGTAAGCACACACTGATTCCATCCCGCCCCGGAGCTCCTGTTTGATTGCGTGAGGTAGGTGAAGTTGCACAGGGTTTCTGTGCAAATAAACTCCGGTTGCCATCATGCTGGCCATTGCCCCTGCAGCTCCAGGCGGCCATTCCATGGCTCATAAAAGTGGGTCCACAAGGGCCTCCGAAACTGGTAACATAAAAGCATTACGGGGATGGATGACACCTCCGAAGCCGTCTGACATTGCCAGCCTGGCAGACATGCGCAGCCCAGTCATAGGTTCCGCCAGGGCAAGTTTCGATAAAACTCTGAAACACGCATGAAACAACCTTCAAAGTCCGGCACCTTGCCCAGCTCCAAGGCCAGCGACTGCCAGTCGGCACCAGCACGCTTTTTGATTTCAGGGTCGTCGAGGGATGCTCGTGTTGGTTCGAGATGACGAACCTGGCATTTTGCATCCAAGGTATTGAGGATCTGTTCCTTGAGTGCATCGTCAATATCGTTGTTAACGATCAGCCAATCTAGATCGTAGACATCTTGTCGCCGGTTTCGTTTGCGCGGCACTTGCTGAAGAATAGCGCGATACTTCTCCGCAATGAGATCGACAAGACCATAGGCTAACAGTTCTTGGCCGCCGGTTAGTTCCAGCACTTGGATCTGCAGCAACGGCTCATTGAACGAGATATCGACATCGATCACGACCGGAGCTTCACCGCTTCGCAGTGCCCTCTCCTGTGTTGTGCCTCGTTTCGCAGAGGCGATCTTGAGTTTCAAGGCTGGAAATTTCGCATTTGGAAATATTGCCTTGGGAAGAGTTCTCACCGAATGTGTTTTGACGATGAGGTCGGCATAACCGAGGGCGGCGGTGGCTCTCGGGAACATCGAGTCCAACAGCCTTCGCACCTTGTCACCAATCTCACTTTCGGGTGCAAGGGTCGTAGTCAGATCGATGTCACCCGTCTGCCTCAGACTGTCATAAGCCAGGCCCATAAGAATACCGCCCTTCAAGAACATCTTCGCATTTAGGGGCACTGTCATTGCGATGGCAGTGAGAGTTATCTCAATCGACTGGCGTTGTTGGTAGACTACGGGGTCAGCCTCGGTTTTTTTGACCCACTCTGCGATGTTGACTTTGAGGATGGGATCAGACATTGAGCGATATCATCCATGTTTCTGAAAAGGTCGGTGCAAAGTCATGGACCGGATCAAGCTTGCGGCTACCGCCGCGCTGACCGAATGTCTTCCAGTGCTCAATTCCGCGATGGTATAAGCCTAGTCGTTCTTCGAGGATGTACCCGGCGCGGCTTTTGACGATCCCGCTTGTGGCAGCGCTGACTGCGGCAACAATGTCGTCGAGATAGGTTTCCGCGTGTTCTTCCCAGGCTTCTAGAATGTGCGACATACCCCCGCAAAGATCGGGCTTTTGAAGCATGTCGAGGAAGGTTTGGCCAATCGTGGAAAGACGGACGTCACTTCCCCGAACTTTCAGGCACGTGCCTGGGGTTCTACTCTCGTACGTACGTACAGTCCGGCCCCGCACACGGTTGGGATGCCCGACAATTGTCAAGGGGAAGGCTTCGTCCAGGGCTTCCGTCCTGTAAGCCAGCAGCCGTTTGGCGGCTGTCTTGCGGTCAGGTCGCGTCAGTATCAAGGCTTCCGGGTTTCGATCGGTGAGACCCCATCGCTGCATGGCAGAGAGATGGGAGATGTGGCACGTTGGGTCGACGAGACAGATAATGTCTTCGGCTGGAAGGTCCGAAATGCTCAATACCCGAATGACACGTGTTCCATAGTCTCGATCTTTTCCGATCAGGCCTGCCTGTTTCAGGCTTGATTTCAGGCGGACATAATTGTCTCGGTCCGGTATGTTGCTTCGCAGATACAGCCTCTTGCCGGACGATTCGCGGTACATCTGCCGGATAATCCGGTTGAATTCGAATTGGGTGAGAACTGGCTTGCCATTTTTTTCCAGTAACACAGCTAGATAGCTAGCAGCACGCGTTAGTTTTCGGGAACGTGTATTTGGTTTCATCTTAAATACTTCTATAGACTCATTCAACGAGTCCTAAGGACTCGTTGAATGAGTCATAGGGCTAAATGTTCCAATACCCGTTAAACCCAACTCGAATTAAGAATTACTTGTACCCGAGACTCAGGCCATCGAAACCGCTGGATAGCGGCATATGTCAAACTAAACCCGTGTTGCTGAATCAGGTGGCTCATTAACCAATCCACAATCAAAATGGCAAACAAGAACGACGGACATAAACCAGGCAAAAAGCTCCTGCATCTGGACAGTATCAGCAAATAGGACCGCGTGGCGGGAAGGGAAGGGAGGTCACGAGCACCAAGGGAAAGACGTTGCCACCAACAACAAAGTCAGGGAGCACCTACAAGCTTGTTGATCCCACAAAGAATAAGTCGGGCAAAAAATAGAATTGCCACCTTGTATCGACCGTAATCAGCAAGGTCGCTAGAGGGCAGGATCATTAGGCTTGGTTGGTAGCGTACCACAACACGGTGCAAGGGCGAATACCTCCGCGATAGTAGACCCACATAGTTCTCGAAACTCGTAACATAAATAGCTTTATGCTAAGAGTGTGTCTTGCGGAGAACCTACGCAAAACGTCTTCACACGCATCGGATCTGTGGCAACCATGCTCATCCACGCCACCACCGAATCCCACATGATCGCCCTGTGACACGCACGGCAAATCAAATTACGAAGCTGATCAGAGCTGCCTGAGGTTGATCGCAAGGAGCCTGACGGTATCACGAAACGTCAAGGCGACCATCATATGTTTCTTGCAAGAGTTGCCGTAACGTGTCTTCTCCGAGCGGCACAGGATTGTCCCGTGCGCACGGATCCACGGCTGCCATGGCGGCGAGTGTGTCGAAATTGTCGTCCGGCACGCCCAGATCACGAAGCGTGTGGGGAATGCCCAGCGTGCTCCGCAGGTCGAGGAGCCATTGCAGGATGGCGTCAAACCCTGTTCCGGCCAGACCAAGATAACGGGCCAGGCGCTCCATCTTATCCCCTAATGCCGGTCGGTTGAATGCTAATACATAAGGCATGAATACCGCATTGGTCAATCCGTGGTGGATGCCATACACGGCGCCGACCGGATGGCTGAGGGCATGGATGGCTCCCAGTCCCTTCTGAAATGCTGTCGCTCCCATCATAGCCGCCGCTAACATGTGGGCGCGTGCGGTAAGGTTACCGCCACTAAGGACCGCTTCGGGCAGCCATTCCCGGACAAGTCGCATTCCCTCCATTGCAATCCCGTCTGCCATCGGATGATAGTATGGAGTAGACAAGGCCTCCAGGCTGTGCGCCAACGCATCCATACCCGTCCCTGCCGTCAGATGTGGCGGCAGCCCGAGCGTTAGTGCCGGATCGGCGATTACCGCACTCGGCATCATGCCCGGATGAATGATGATGGTCTTGGTATTTGTGCTCGCGCGTGTAATGACGGCAGCACGGCCCACTTCTGAACCGGTCCCCGCCGTGGTTGGCACAGCAACGACAGGGGCGATAATCTCCGGGGGAATCTGGCGCCATTTGCCTGCATATTCGAATAAGCTTGCATCCAATCCCGCCATCAATGCGATGACCTTGCCGGTATCCATGGCGCTGCCGCCGCCCATCGCGATGATGCCGTCGTGTTCACCGGCACGGTAGGCTTCCACGCCAGCGGCCACATTGGATTCCACCGGGTTGGGTTGCACCTCCGAAAAGATTACCGTCGGCAGACCGCTCTCCATGTTTTGGGCTACGGCATCTTTAACGATAGGGAGAGCCGCCAATACAGCGTCGGTGACTAGCAAGGGCCTTCTGACGCCGACCGATCGGCATGCGGCCGCCAATTCGGTGATGCGCCCCGGACCGAAATAGATGGTGGTGGGGAAATTCCAGTCGTCCCGCAGGGTGCGAGGATTAAAGGGCATGGTAGGTGCGCCTCGTGCAAGTCAAGTCCCGTAGCTACTGTACATGCGCCTCGGACGGAGAGCTCCCGCCAGACGCGAGACGAGCGCGATCGCGAACATCCAACCGACAACGTTGTCTCTCATTCCCGCACCGGCCACACCCGTGTCACAATCCAGGGCGCACATCACTCGATTCTCAAATGAAAGGACTTCGGGCGTGTCAGATGTTCGTAACCAATCCGTGAGAGCGCGCAGCCCCGACCGGAATCCTTGACACCAGTCCAGGCAAGCGCCGGGTCAAGATAGTCGCAACGGTTCATGAACCAGGTACCCGTTTCCACCTGGTCGCCAATGGCCAGCGCGGCGCCTTCATCGGTCGTCCATACAGACCCGGTGAGGCCGAATGGACTGTCATTCATCAAGGCGACAGCTTCCTCGTCCGAGGCTACCTTCATGATTCCGATTGCGGGACCGAACGTTTCTTCCCACATAATACGCATGGAATGATCCACTCCCGTCAGCACCTGCGGGGCAAGATATGGTGTACCTGCTCTTGCTTCCGGGAATTCCTGTTCCGCGATCAAAGCTCTCGCTCCCTGACCTATGGCATCGTCAACCTGCTCCCGTACGTATGCTGCTGCGCGCGTTCGCACAACCGGCCCGAGCGTGGTGTCGGGGTCCAGGGGATCGCCCAATCGGTACGCCCGCACCCTCTCTACAAAGTCCTCCACAAACGGGTCAAACAGCGCTTCATGCACATACATGCGCTCAATGGCGCAACAACTCTGCCCGGCGTTGTAGAAAGCCCCCTCCACCAGATTGCTCACCGTGTGCTCAAATGGTGCGTCATGGCGAACGTACGCTGGATCCTTGCCACCCAACTCCAGCCCCACTCCGATAAACCGCTCCGAGGCCGCCCGTTGCACCGCTCGCCCTCCCTCCACCGAGCCGGTGAACACAACATGGTCGATTCCTGTACTCTGCACAAGGTTCATCGAATCGGCGTGCGTGAGGTGCAGGTACTGAAACACGCCCTCTGGAGCCCCCGCCTCGGCAAAGGCCTCTGCAAAACGCTCTGCGCATAGCGGCGTCTGCGATGATGCCTTGAGAACGACGACATTGCCTGCCATGATCGCGGGCACAATCGAGTTGATCGCCGTCAGATAGGGGTAGTTCCACGGGGCGAGCGTCAGCACGACGCCCAGAGGCTCCCGCCGAATTCTTCGTACAGAGCCCGCCTTCGAACCAGGCTCTATATCTCCGAGGGCATCTTCCGCTATCCTGATCATGTAGCGCGCCCTGGCCGCGGCACCTTCGACCTCGCCAGGCGCGTGCGTTACAGGGCGTCCCATTTGCCAACTGATCTCCTCGGCAATCTCCGCTTTCTTCGACGCGAACGCCTCCACGAATCGCGTACAGAGCGCAGCACGTTCAGCGAGGGACGTCCGCTTCCACACAGCCTTCGCATGCCGTGCTGCTGCCAGCGTTTTCGCAATCGCAGTCGTGGTGGCGTAGGCGCGCTCGGCATAGACGGCGCCGTTGACAGGAGTAATCGTCTGAAAGGTTTCCGCCATCACATCACCGTAAGACGAGCCGCTCCGGACCAACGAATGAGAAGGCCCTCCGCCACGTTCCTTCAATCCCCCTACACCCTTTCGAAGAAACGAATCCGTTCCCAGTCCGTGACGCGGCGGTCATATTCCGCCTGCTCCCAGCGACCGGCGTGAACATAATGATCGATCACATCGTCACCCAGGGTGGCACGCAGCACAGAGGAGCCATCGAGCGCGGCCAGGGCCTCCCGAAGAGTCTTGGGGACTTCACGAATTTCAGATGCTTCGTACGCATTGCCGTCGAAGGACGGCTCTAGGTCCAACTCCTCCGTGATACCGTAGAGTCCGGCGGCCAATGTTGCGGCAAATGCCAGGTATGGATTCGCATCGGCGCCGGGGACGCGACACTCTACGCGTGTCGACGGACCTGACCCGATGACGCGAAAGCCGGCGGTGCGGTTGTCGCGGCTCCAGACAGCCTTCGTCGGCGCAAACGTGCCTGCCTGAAACCGCTTGTACGAGTTGATATAAGGGGCCAGGAAGTACGTCATGTCGCGGGCGAGCACCAGTTGGCCAGCCAGGTAATGGCGGAAGAGCTTTGACATGCCCCCCGATTCCTTCTCGTCGCCAAAGAGCGGTTTGTTCTGCTTGATGTCCCACAACGACGAATGAATATGGCAACTGCTACCCGCAAGGTCTTCACGCCATTTGGCCATGAACGTGACGGCGTTGCCGTGGAGATGGGCGATCTCCTTGACGCCGTTCTTGTAGATGACGTGGCGATCAGCCATTTCCAGGGCTTCGGCATAGCGCAGGTTGATCTCCGATTGACCCGGCCCCCATTCGCCCTTGGAAAACTCGACGGGCACGCCTGCTGTGTCCATCGCATTGCGAATGCCTCGCATGAGCGGCTCTACCTTCGTCGTCTGGAAGAGGTGATAGTCCTCTATGTACCAGCCGGAAGTCTTGAGATCCTTGTAGTCCTTTTGGCGCGCAGAATCGAAGGTCTCGTCAAACACATAGAATTCCAACTCAGACCCCATGCGAGCTTCCAGGCCATGTGACCGGAGTTGCGCAATCTGTCTCTTGAGGATGGCTCGCGGGGACACGGCAATGGCGTCGCCATCCTCGTTCACTGCATCGCCGAGGACGAGCGCGGTGCCGGGCAGCCAGGGGATCCGGCGTAGTGTGGACAGGTCGGGCCGGATGGCAAGATCACCGTAGCCCAGATTCCAGGAGGCGACCTTAAAGCCCGGCACCGGCTCCATTTCCATGTCTACGGTGAGCAGATAGTCGCACACATGCATTTCCCGAATGACGTGATCCAGGAAGAAATGTCCCGTCACCCGCTTGCCCACAAGTCGGCCCTGCATGTCAACCATGGCAACGAGCACCGTGTCGATGTCGCCGTCGGCCACGCTTCTCCGCAGATCATCGATGTTCATAGTAGCCGACATGGAAAAACCCGTTTACGGTGGCGGGATCGTCACCTGCATCGACTTGCGCCGGCAGTTGCTCTTTACGGTGTCCCGGATGCACGCTCCCGCGCCCGCTCGGCAAATGCCTCTTCCGGTGCTTTTACCAGACGCTTGTGCGCATACGTTAAGAAGTACAGCAGGCCCAGCAAATACCAGACTGCCGCCCCCAGGACACCCTTGTTGTAGTCTGGATTCAAAAAGAGGAAAAGCAGCGCCGCAGCGCATATGACCAACGCGGCAACGGCGCCGGGCACACCGAGGGGACTTACAAACGGGCGTTCAATGTTCGGCAATTTCGTGCGCAGAAGGATGAACGACAGGAGTTGCATGATATACGAAATCAGCGCTCCGAAAACCGCCATGTTGAGCAAAATAGCGCCGACCGGACTCTCTTGCGGGAGCAGATGGATGACAAGCGCAACAATGTAGCCGATGACGGCGCCCGCCACGAGCGCCACATGCGGTGTCTGGCGCGTGCCGTGGGTCACGGACAGAATTCTCGGGAAATAACCCGCTCGGGAAAGCGAAAAGATATTGCGCCCGTAGGCAAAGATGATCGTGTGGAAGCTGGCAATTAATCCCGCAACGGCAATGAGCGCCAGCAGCTTAGCCCCGATGCCTGCTCCAAAGATGGTTTGGAAGCCGAGGAACAAGGGCTCGTCGGAGGTGCCGACGGCTTCGGCGCCAGGCGCTATCCCCGCGTTGAGAAACAGTATCAGAAAAGCCGTTACGATAAGTGTCATCAAGCCAAACAGCAGCCCTTTCGGCATGTCACGCTGGGGATCGTGGGCTTCTTCGGCCGCTAATGGCAACTCCTCGATTGCCAGATAGAACCAAATGGCAAACGGCAAGGCCGCGGCGATACCCATCCACCCTTTCGGCAAAAAACGACTCCCACCCGGATCGGGCTCGATGTTGAGCGCCCAATCCAGCGAAAAATGCGGAATCGCTCCAATGTAGAACACGACCAGAATGGCCAGAGCGAGGAACGTGATCATTACGGTAAATCGGAAGGAGGCTTCCACCCCCACCACGTTCAGTCCGACGAACAGTACATACATGATCAGCCACCAGACCGGTGCGAACGCTTCGGGGGTCTCGAAGACGGCTCCCAGGTATCCCCCGATGCCGACGACGATGACGGCTGGCGTAAGGATGTACTCCATCGTTTCGCCGAGTCCCGTTATGTAGCCGCCCCACGGTCCCATGGCTGATCGACCGAAGGAGTATGCCCCGCCCGTGTGCGGCAGAGCGGGAGACATTTCGGCAATGCAATAGCACAGGCCCAGATACATCCCCGTAATAATCACCGTGGCAATCAGGAGACCGCCGAATCCTCCAGCATCAAGTCCGAAGTTCCACCCGAAAAAATCTCCCGAAATCACCGCCCCCACACCGAGCGCCCACAGCGACCAAACCCGCGCATAACGCCGCAAGCCACGCTTTTCGAAATAGCTCCCGTCGACATCCTGGTACGAAACCTGGCCGAACTTTTTCTTCGTCATTGGCATCCGCGACTGATAACACGTTGCAAGAAACGGGGAAAGATATCTGTGAAGCAAGCCGATCGCAACACATGGACTGCTCAGTCAGGCATGTTCGGGTCGTAGGCCCCGCATTTGTCCCTATCCCAGGTGACAAAGTCATCTGTGACAATTGAGCAGGTTTCCCCAGTGGGTCAGGTGAAGGCTTTCGATAAGAACGCCGAGTGGAAGCTCGAGAAATGTCGCATGCGCACCGATAGCGGTGAAGCAACTGCGAGGATGAAGATCAAGGCGGGAAAAGATGAATAGGCGGAGCGCGGAACCTGCTTTTCCGGCAGCATGACAAGCCGCCAATTGTCTGATAGGGTGAAACTGTACAAAGATGTCGAATATTCGTTTGCCGGAGCGGATTAGAGAAAAGCCAGGATTCCTCGGCAGCCAGCATTTTCAGGCCTCGATAGTGTGGGCTACGGTACGCTGTTGAGCCCGCTTGAAGCGTAACTGTATGCAGATAAGGCTCATGTGAGCCGGTACGTCGCCACAACGCCTAATGTGCTTCCCGGCGTCGGGCCTCCAATTGCGCCTTCAGCGTGGCCATGGTTTCGGCATGCTCCGCTTCGCCAGCCAGATTCCTGAATTCTTCCGGGTCCCGATCATAGTCATACAATTCGGCGCCGTCCCGGCCTTCGTTCCATTCCGTGTACCGATAGCGTGGCGTGCGAATGGTGTATCCGAGTGTGGGATTCCCCCGCATTTCGGGATGAGTCCACTGCGCACGGCTCCACGCTACCGTTAGTGCAGAAGTACGGCCAGGATGTGCGGGGTCCTCAAGGATAGGCGCCAGGCTCTGTCCGGAAAGGTGCTCCGGACGCGGCAGCGCCGCCAAATCAACCAGCGTCGGATACAAGTCAACCAATTCTACCAGCGCTTCGGTGGCCACACCGGTCACTTCGCCACCGGGTACTGTGATGACCAGCGGGACGCGGACGGAGCCTTCGAACAGGTCACCCTTTTGCCACAAGCCGTGCTGGCCGAGATGGTAGCCGTGGTCAGAGACAAAAACAACGATTGTAGATTCCGAGAGCCCCAGGCTGTCCAATGCATCCAACAGGCGGCCTACCTGTGTATCCATGAACGTTATCGACGCATAGTAGGACTGGATGATTTCGCGTCTCTGCTCAACGGTCAGGGCGCGCTGCTTCGGGCGATCCGCGAGCGCAGCCACCGGAATATCATCCCGGTCTCCATCCTGCTCCAATACGGGATCTATCGTATCCAGGGGATAAAGATCGAAGTACGGGGATGGCGCGACGAATGGTGTGTGCGGCCGGTAAAAGCCAACGGCAAGAAAAAGCGGCTGCCCGGTCTCTGCAGGATGATACCGTTCCATAAGATCGATCGCGGCCGTCGCGCCGAGCGCATCGGTGTGCTCGCCTTCTTTCGGATCGAGGCTTAACCAGCTCAACGTGCCCCCGAACTGGCCCTCCTGCAAGGTGTGAATCCTGTCGTGGACCTCGCGGTCGATGCCCCGCGGGTTTATGACCAGGTCCCACGAGTCTGCATCATCCATCCCGTCTGTGCCTATCTGCCTTGGCACGCCATAGTGATAGATCTTGCCGACGCGCGCCGTAGTGTAGCCATGCTGCCGAAACCACTGGGGAAGCGTTGCGATGTCCGGAACGCGTACGCGAAAGCTGTCCGCATTGGAAAGCACCCCAGTCTGTTCCGGGTAAAGGCCGGTCAGAAAGCTGGACCGGCTGGGATTGCACACCGGATACTGGCAGTAGGCGCGTTCGAAGCGCATGCCGCGATCGGCAAGGCGGTCGATGTGCGGGCTTTGAACAAGTGCATGCCCGTAACTGCCAAGATCCGCGTTCAGATCATCAACGGCGATGAACAGCACATTAGGCTGCTCTGAGGGGCTGCTGCATGCGCCAAGGAACGCAAGAAGCGCTAGTGGACCAAGGATTATATTCGCCATCCGGCGAACGCAATGCACTGGTCCTATCTTCTCCGCAATACGGGCAGGCGTATCCGGCGAACGGGGGATGGGTGGTATGGCTGGCTTGGAATTCAGACAGAGCAATGTAGACTCCGTTTTTTAATTCTGTAGTGAGGCGCAAGATACTCCGCCTCCCAGATAAAAAGGGGCCATGATTCAGACAGGTTGCATGCTGGAGGGCAGTGACACAGCGCTGCCCGCCTACCCAAAAAGGGGGCACACACAATAATGCCGCAATAATCGGCTAGGACAGATTTAGGCAGTTCGTCTCAATGAATTCTGGCGCGACATTTTGCAACTTTGTGTGGCTTGGGATACACCGGAATACACTGCGAGGGCGCTTCTTCTAACGCCCAAGAAGCAGGGCGGTCCGGTTATTGCGAGCACCAATAACGGGACGTCTTGCCCACTGCGCCGCGCACATTGGGCGTGACTTGTATGTCGATTTTTCCCTCAAGATGGATGTGCCCGGTGTGCCTCAACACTATGCCGCTTACGGCTTGGTGGGCCTACGCATTCTGCAACCTCTGTACGCCGCGACGTATCTGGCGGTGCTCCCTGATCACTACTTGCACTACGATAGCGAACGCAAGGCCCGCAAACACGAACGCATGGGGATCTGTCCATCCCCAGTTCATGCTGTAAGCGGCCATAAGACTGCCACCCAGAATAACGCCAAGTGCGCGCACGCTGCGCCGGATCATCATAGCAGCATTCCGCGTGTTGAGGTCCAGAAATTTCGAGCTGCGGACTCCAACATACATGCCGAAGAATGCAACCAGCACAACGATTACTCCGATTTGCAAGGGTACAGGATTCATGGCGGCGGTGTTCGTCTAATGGACTACGATGTGATTCGTGTGACAACGGTTAAGTCGTGTTCCCTTAATAGCCGGATAGACGCCAATGCGAGAATTATGTTCAGGCAACAGCTATACAAATGACCCGTCGCTTTCATGAACGCGTATTCTCGCTAGGGATCGATCCGCTCTCCCGTGCAAACCAGGCCGCGGCTTTTTTTAGGATGTCCCGCTCCATCCGTAGCCGCTTGTTCTCCTGCTTCAGGAGTAGAAGCTCCTTCCGTGCCTCGGTCGTCAGCCCGTCACTGTGACGACCCTCGTCCAGATCCGCCTGCTTGACCTAGTTCCGGATCGTCTGATCAGACGGCTCGAACTCCCGGGCGAGCGACCCCGGACTACGACCGGCACGCACGAGCGCGACGATCTGCTCCTTGTACTCGGGCGGATATCGCCCGCCTCCTCTTCCTTCCATGGCATACCTCCTCTTGGTTGACCCAAATGGAAAGATATTCGTGAGAGTGGGGCAACTCCAATTCCCTAAGACTTACAAGCAGAATGCGAAACCGCGTGCTCAAGATTATTTGGTATGACTCCGAGCACGAAATTTACTTTTCTAAGCCGAATTAGAGGCCGGCTTTAGTTAAGGGTCAGTTGCTTCAAGTGTGCCTTGAGCCAATCCCGTGCAAATCAGCCGTTACCATTGACCCTAATGAGTCGCTTTGCTGCTACAATACCAGCCTTCACCGCGATAACAAGGAGATCTGACTGGCTCTCCCTGAACAATGACCACATGGGAGGCGCCTTGGGGGACATCGTAGAGTAGCACGCCTACCACGGGCGCCGACTTCGAATCGCCCGTGGGTACATATTCCTACAATCCATAGGCGGCAAATCCGATTAATGGTTTGCACTGGCCTGCGCCTTGTGTGTGCACAAGGTGCAGGCGGTCAGGATAGGTCGGCGTGACACGGGCGGGGGACGGGAGCGTCCCACTGTGGCGAACCCGACCACATGCGATAGGCAGGACTGCGACGACGGTTCTCTGGGGCGTTGGACTTTCCACAGACGATCATCTCATGAGTTGCTTTAACAAGGCGTCCACGCATGTCGAGATTGGGACGGATGTGCCGAATCGACTGTTCTGCAGGAGAGGCATCCACGCCCGCAAGGGAATTGGTGGACTCGGCAAGAAGCTGCTGCAGTTTCCCCGCGAGATACAGCGCCGAGTAGAGAACGACGATATGCACGTACGACAGACATCCAAAGTACACCGCATTGACCAGACGGTATTTCATATTCCTGCCCTTGTCGATGTCCTCAGGATTGACGCCGACCGCGGTCACGGCGGGTAATTCATTTGTGTGGGCACCCTCGTAGTCGGCTACGAGCTTCAATGCATCTCTGACGGTGTAGCTGACAGAGTTGACCTGCAAAGCCTTGGCGTCTAGCCAAGCATTCAATGGAATGGGGTGCGCCATGAGATCGAAGGGGCTGTGAATCTCGCACCACCCGTCCTCCAAGAAATCGACGCCGTACAGTCTTCCGATCTCGATCGCATGCTCGGTTTCCGGGACGACGACTGTCTCCTGTTGCCCGCTTGCGTAGCCGAAGGTGATTTCACGACGTTCAGAGCGCCACTCTATCGTTACACTGCGGTATTGGCCCTTTTTGCCGCCGAGTGGATGAAAGGTCGGATTGGCGATGGTCTTCTTGAGTAATGCTCCTTCACTTTCAAGGCAGAGCTTCCGCAAGGGAACTGACATCTGGCGGACGATGGCCTGGAACACACGCCAGCCTCCGTCGGTGTCGAATATCGATTTCTTGGCAAACAAGCCTTCGACGGCTGATCCGAGGTCCACTACCGAGTCGATAAAGGTGCTCACGGTCATCGGATGCACTTCGGGATGTAACTGCCAGGATGAGTCGGGCAAGACAGTACCTCTACGTGTTCTAGTGTGTGGGCAGGGCCAGCCATTTACCGCGGTGGCTCACTTATTTTTCAGGCTCTACCCCTTTTTAGTGGGTAACTACCCTCTTGGACGCCTTCGGGGTATAAATCAAGGTCTCCAAGGTGGAAGTAAATGGCGTTGGCAAACCGCTGCATTTTTCGAAAGCCTCTACTACGCACCTTGATGTTTTGATCCAACTGTTGATGCCTTCCGCCGGACCATAGCTCACCTTCAGGATGATCGCATTAAGGGTGCCCCACAGGTGATTCTTGATGGTCTTGGCAGCCGCTGTGAACGGGTCGAGCCGGCATCGCATCGCCCAAGATTTTCAGCGCTTCCAGCCCTTGCGCGCCCAGGTGGGCTGGACATAATGCCATAACTGCTGAGCCATTTCCTTGATGGCCCACGCTCGGGCCGTCTTCAACGAGCTGTCCCTCAACTGCCGGAAGCGCGCCTTCTGCTTACGAGACATGTTGGCCGGGTTGGTCAGCCAATCATACTTGGTCCCCTTGAGATCTTGCTGGCCTTCCTTCATCAGTGCGCGGTGCTCCTGACGCCGCACCTTGTCCACGGCAGTCCCCAGGCATTTGGCCACATGAAACCGGTCAAAGGCCACCTTCTGCTCTGCCCCTGGCACATTCTCCAACGTGACGTTGAAATAGGCTGCCACATATCCATACTGACACTCCGAATGCCCTCCAACTGCTCCAATGAGAGCCCGGCATACCAACCCGTAAGCGTCTCTTTCTTCCGGTCTTGTCCCACATGTAGCACCGTGCCCGATTTGGTGTAAGACACAATGGTGACATAATCATGGCGCTTGCGAAAAGACGTCTCGTCCACACCGATATGGACAACGCTCTGGTCTTCTCTACGCGCAAGACCCCGCTCCACTGCACACTGCATGATCTTGTCTATCGCATTCCAACTCACCCCCATTAGACGAGACACCGCCGATACACTCGCTTCTTGCAGAGAATCAATCACCAGCGACTCAAACTCCGCAGTGAATCGCGCCTTCGGTTCTGCCCACGGGACCGACACCGTGCGCACTCCATGCTCCGGACATGCCACCCGGGGATGGTCCGCAACTACCATCGTGCGGTATGCGCACATGTCCAGGTGGCGCCATTGCCGACGACGGTTGTCATAACCCGGACAAACCACGTCGCACTGCGGACAGGTCAGCGCATGGCCGTCCCTGCAGGTCACATGGATCCGGACTTGCTGTGCTTCATGGGCAAACGTTACCTCGGAACCTCCCAGGGAGCATGGATGCCCAAAAGGTGGCCTATGTTTTTCTTTAAGTGCGTCATAATCGTTGCTGGAATTGAAACTGGCAATAAACAGGATCAAATCCATTCCATATCATATCGCTTCCAGGTAAATTCAACGGTGTACCCAGACTATTGGGGGAAGAGCCTATATTTGTTTCGTGTTGTCTGTCTAGATAAACGTAGCCCATGGGCAATGTCCTCATCTGCGAACCATAAAGGTTGTCCAACTGCGCTACCGCTGAGGCTGTTTGATGCAAGTCAAGACCCCGCAGATACACCTGTATGGGCAAGTTTCTTTGCTTCAGTTGGGGTTTTTCTTTCAAACAGGTCGATTCCTGAGGGGCGCATTATTATTGCCTCGAGATTGCATAATCGTGCAAGGCCCTGGGGACGAGGTCGGTATCATAGCAACGGCACCGTAGGGCTCGCGTTAGAGGCCTGACGGAATCTTGGATCAATGAGGTGTGCCTTGACATCATTTCGCTTTATCCACACGGCAGACATTCATCTCGACAGCCCGCTGAAAGGCCTTGCCGGGCAGGAGGGCAGTGCGGCTGTCCGGATACGGACAGCTACTCGCGAGGCGTTTGAGAACCTGGTCGGCCAAGCTCTACAAGAAGAAGTCGCCTTTGTAATCATCGCAGGTGATCTCTATGATGGTGACTGGCGGGATTATCAGACGGGACTTTTCTTCATTAGGCAGATGGGTCGGCTCGCGGCAGCCGGTGTGCCCGTCTTTTTGCTCTACGGCAACCACGATGCCGAGAGCCAGATCACTCGCCGTCTTGCTCTCCCGGAGAATGTGAAGACATTCTCCGGGCAGAAACCCGAGACCTTCCAGCTTAAGGACCTTGGCGTCTCACTACACGGTCAGAGCTTCCGGCAGCGCGATATTACCGACAACCTGGTGCAAGCTTACCCTGAGCCGATTGCGGGTATGTTCAACATCGGCGTGCTCCACACGGGACTGGGTGGTATGGGGGGGCACGCGAATTACGCCCCCTGCACACTCGCCGACCTTGTCAATAAGGGGTACGATTACTGGGCCCTCGGTCATGTGCATCAGGCGTCCATTCTCCACAAGCACCCTCACGTGATCTTCCCCGGCAATCTCCAAGGGCGCCACATTCGCGAGACTGGTCCCAAGGGTGTGCACCTCATCACGGTCGAGGATGGCAAACTTAGTGAAGCGCTTTCAGTGCCCAGCGATGTCGTGCGCTGGGTCCAATTGTGTGTTCGCCTTGACGGGTGCGCGGGAATGGCCGAGGCGGTGGACCGCGTGCGTGCAGCGATCGAAAACGCTGTAGCGTGCGATGCGGACGGTCGGCTCCTTGCGTGTCGCATCGAAATGACCGGTCATACCGACATCCACGATAGCCTGCTTGCTTCGACCGAACATCTTCTTGCAGAAGCGCGAGGTGCCGCCCTGGGACTCGGTGAGGAAGCGGCTTGGGTCGAGCGAATCGTCATCGCGACACGGCCAGTTCTCGATACCGCGACCCTTCGCGCCCGAGAAGACGCGCTAGGTGAGCTTCAGCGCATGCTGGAGAATGCGCCTGAAGACGCCGCACTACACCAACAGTTCGAGGCCGATATCGGCGAGTTGGTGCGCAAGCTGCCACACGAAATCCGTACCGACTCAGAAGATGCCGTCCTGAATACCGCCATTGATCGCGACTACCCTGGCCTGATCGACAAGGTGAGCGGCTATCTGGCTGCACGGATTGCGACGGGAGGGCAGTAGGCCATGCGGATATGTCGGCTTGATTTACTCCGCTACGGCCGATTCACGGATGTCTCCCTTGAGCTGCCTGTGCACAATCCAGACGTCCACGTCGTGTTCGGACCCAATGAGGCCGGCAAGTCCACCGCGCTTGCGGCCATTGAGGACGTGCTCTTCGGTATTCCCCACAACTCGCCATTCAACTTCCTCCACCACTATGCCAAAATGCGGATAGGCGTCGTCCTGGAGAATGACAGCAAAACGCTGGAGGTGCAGCGCAGAAAGGGCAAGAAAGATACCTTACTCACGCCATCGGGGATCCCGGTCCCTGCCGGTGACAGCGCGCTTGCGCCATTCCTATCTGGTGCAGATCGTAGGTTTCTCAGGCGCATGTTCAGTCTGGATCATGCGCGTCTGCGCCAGGGCGGCCGAGAGATACTTGAGGCCAAGGACGAGATCGGCCAAGTACTATTCTCAGCCGGTGCCGGCCTGTCCGGCTTGCGCGAGACCCTACAATCTCTCAAGGAAGAAGCGGACGGCCTGTGGGCCCCGCGCCGGGCGGCGCGCAGAAAATACTTCCAGGCGAAGGACCGGCTAAAGGATGCAGATGATGCGCTTCGCGCCCAGACCGTAACGGCTGCGAAGTGGCACGAGCTCAAACGTGTCAACGATGCAGCCAGAGACACTTATGCCACGCTCGAAAAGGAAATCGAGCAGATGTCCGCCGAGCAACGCAAAGTTGGACGTATTCGGAGGGTCTACCCGAATGTGCGCCAGAAGGCAGAGTTGGACCACGCGATTGCCGACCTAGGTGAAGTAACGGGACTTCCCGAGGACGCCCGTCACGTTCTGCGGAATGCAGAAAGTGACGATGGTAACGCCGCGGTGCGCATTGAGACACTGTCGGATCAGCTCGAGGTCGCCCAGCGGGAGCGGGCGGAGCTAGTTTACGACGAAGCCTTGATCTTACACGAAAACGACATCGAACAGCTCCATGAGCGTAGGATCAAGGTCCGCGATGGGCGGGCCGACCTCCCGAAGCGCCGCGCCGAACTTAAGGGCGCTGAAGCAGACTTACGGCGGTTGGCTACGGAACTCGAGTGGGTTGGCACCGACGTTGAGCAGTTCATCGAACGCATCCCGCCCCGATCAAAGGTTACCGCCGTGCGCACCCTCTTGAATCGGCGGGGTGAACGCCTAGTAGCGGTCGAGAATGCAAAGGCTGCCAGCGAGGAGGCAGCGACTAGGGTTACCGAGCTTTGGCGGAAACTGGAAGCATTGGGAGCGCTGGGCGACATGTCGAGGCTCGCGGCAGTGATAAGTGCCACGCGGAGCATTGCGGACATAGAATTGCGGATCAGCGTTGCTGCGGTGAAGGTCGAGGACGCGCGCGGTGAGTTACAGCGGTTGATCGATTCCTTGAGGCCTGCGGTCGCGGATGAGAAAACGCTCAGCGTGTTGCCTGTACCATCTCGGGATACGGTGCAGGCACACCGTGACTCGTGTCGAAGGCAGGACCAGCGCATCGAGAGCTGCCGCGAACGAATTCGAGCTTCGGAGCAGAAACTCGACCGCAAACGCAAAGCCTACGCCCGGCTATCCCACGACGAACAGGCGGTCGCTCCTGAAGTTCTTGCTCTGGCCCGGGAGCACCGCGATACCGGATGGGCCCTGATCCGTAGGAACTATATGGAGGGCAGATCCGTGTCCGAGTCTGAGATTGCAGCCTTCCGCGGTTCCAATGATCAACTGGCGGATGCTTACGAGGAAGCGGTGCGCTCAAGTGATGATCTCGCCGATTTGCGCTTCGACAAGGCAGAGGCCGCAGCTCGACTTGCGGTGACGTCGCGCCAGATCGTGGACCAGGAGGAGCTCCTCGACAGTCTTCGCAAGGAGGCAGATGCGCTCGACGACCAACTTGGTGTGCTCGATGCCAAGTGGCGCGAGATGTGGTCGCAAGCACCATTCGTGCCTCGGTCACCAGACGATATGCTGGAGTGGTTAACTAATCACGGCGAGGCTCTGAGCATGATTAAGCGTCTAGCGGCTGCGGGGCGACAGGTAGCAGCTCTTCGTCGTCAGGAAGCCGAGGCCAGGGCCAGCGTTGTTAACGAACTCACCGCCCTCGGTACCAACACGGATGCCTTAGTTGGCCAACCGTTAGCTGTCGTCCGTGAACTCGCAACCCTAGTATTGAGCGAGCACGAGAAAGTTGTCGAACGCCGACGCCAATTGGATGCCGAACATCGCCAAGCCGCGCCTGACGCCGACCGTAAGCGCAAGGCGCTGGAGAAGGCCGAGGCAGTATGGTCGGAGTGGAAGAGTCAGTGGGTTGACGCGCTCGCTGCGCTGGGACTTGATCTCGGTGTCAACCCTGAGGCGGTTGCTGTGGGGCTCGATGCGATCGATGAAATTCGTACGAGCGTTGTCAAGGTCAACGACCTGCGCCACCAACGGATCGGCAAGATCGAGCGGGACGTGGCCGCCTTCAGCAAGGATGTCGTCCGTCTAGCGGGGACCGTGGCCCCTGATCTGGCTAAGCTCGAGCCCGAAGAGGTCGTACTGAAGCTGGAGCAACGTCTTGCCGAGACCAAGCGCGTAAGGGACCTCAAGAGTGAGAAGGATGAGGCGATCGGCACCCTTGAGCAAGCAATCGAGGATTGCGAGACTGCGCGCCGTGACGCACGCAAAGTCATCGGTCGTCTTCAGGAAACCGCGGGTGCTACGAACTTCGATCAGCTCAAGGCCGCGGTCGAGAAGTCGGATCGCATGCGCACGCTACGGGCGGAACACGCGAAGATCCTTGATACGCTTCGTACGGAAGGCGATGGCCTCTCGGTCACGGAGTTGGAGGAAGAGTGTCGATCCGTCGATCTGGACATGGTGCCAGGTCGTGAATCATTGTTGGCACAGGAGTTGTCCGACCTGCACCAGCGCCTCCTCGAAGCCCGGGAACACCGTACCACGGCCCGGCAAGCATTCGAGGCCATCGGCGGCAGAGATAACGCTGCGCGCGCTGCCGCTGCGCGCCAGGAAGCTCTGGCAGAAATGCGGGCCGTGGCGGAACAGTATATCCGCGTGCGCGCCGCTGCACTGCTTCTCCAATGGGCCATCGACCGTTATCGACGCGAGCATCAAGCGCCCTTGCTCGAGCGCGCAGGTCAGCTCTTCGCCACGCTCACCGGAGGTTCGTTCGGTAACCTTCGCGTTGATTTTGACGATCGAGACCGGGCCCAATTGATCGGCGTGCGCCCGGACGTCACTGGCGTGCCCGTGTCTGGAATGAGCACAGGCACCGCTGACCAGCTTTATCTCGCGCTCCGTACTGCATCGGTTAGTGACTACCTAGATCGGGCACCGCCCCTCCCATTCGTAGCCGATGATCTGTTCATAAATTTCGACGACGAGCGTGCGGCCGCAGGTTTCCGGTTGCTTGGACAGCTCGGGACAGCGACCCAGGTAATCTTCTTCACGCACCATAAACACTTGGTGGACATTGCGCGCGCCACTCTTGGCGCGACGGTACCCATCAGTGTTGTTGGAAGACGTGCCTGAGCACCGACAAGTTCAGGCTATTCGAGACGGTTGATACCTCGGGAGCCTGATGTAAAGCACCAGAATCGTCCTAAACCGTACCTGAACGCGATCGGGCGCGCCCTGCGGCGATTCTGGCGTGCTCCACCCGTTCGCGGCGATATCAGGAGGTGTACAGGGAGTCCTTCCGGTCGTTCACAGCCTGTTTTTGAGGCTTAAAATATTTCCGATAATGACACTTATCGGAAACTATTTAGCCGCCAGAGCCTAGCAGAAATCCGCCTCCTGCGTACCCCTAAGGTCCCGTCCCATGCTCCCCGCCGAGCCCGTAGTCCCCGCCCCTAGCGCCGCCCAGGTGGCCCCCGCGGAAGCCGCGCGCATCGCGGCCGTGGTGCAGGCCGCCTTAAGCCGCGCCACGATCGGCGTCTATACGCTGCGCCTTGGCACCTACGCGGCGTGGGCCGCCGCCACAGGCCGCCCCTGGAATCATGCGCTTACGCTCCTGGCCTTCCTTTCCGGACCGGCCAGCGCAAACTCGGATATCTCGACCCAGAATTGATCGCCGCGCTACGCCGGCCGCGAAGCCGGCACCGCCGATTTTACGCGCGATCCCGCCACCCTGCAGGCCATGCGGGGCCTGCGCCGGGAGCGTCCCCAGAAGCCCGCTGCTGCGGGCTCTGCGCGTCTGCGGCGTACGTGTGTGGGAATTTGCCTGTATAGGCTAAAGTGCAGAAAAGCACCCTAAACCGCCCTCACGGGCGCATTTAGCGGGGGTGTAAGGGCGCCGTGGGCGTCAGAATCGCCGCAGATCACGCCCGAGCGGGTAGTTACCCGACTTGCAGCGATTCTCGCGTTCCTCTGACACCAGCAATACTCAAACGTAGCTCTGCGATCCCGAGGCGCCGGCTAAGCACGCGGAAGTCTGCGTGTTTCCGCCCCAACCCCGAAGACCCTGTTTCTGTCAGTCACTAGGTGACTACAACCAGGCGGCCTGCGACCACGGCAACTCCTGCCGCTGAAAGTGCGCGCGCCCGGAAGAAGTACATACCGGAGGGAAGGCGAGCACCGTCTAGCCGGACCCTGCGCTCCCAGCCGGCCTGAAGGGCTTTCGGCGGCACCGAAACAACCGTCCTGCCCAGGATGTCGGTCACCGCTACACTAACCTTGGCATGCCACGGCAGGTTGAAGGTGATGTGCGTTGTTCGTAACCGTGCGGTGAACCCCATCTGGATTGGGTGACGCGTTCTGTGGAGCTTACTCCTGGACCCGAGAACTCAAAGTCTGGATCGCATGGGAGCACCAAGACATACGGCGATAGAGATGTATCCACTCGTGGAACTGTATGAAGAGAGTGGCCAGACGGCAGCGGCCTTTTGTGCTGTGAGCGGCATCTCCCATGCGCAGCTGGTCTACTGGCGGCGGAAGTATCGCCGGGAGGTTGTGTCAGCGGGCAGTTTCGTGGAGATAAGCAGCCCTGCGACAGGCGATCAGGCGCGCGTGGAAGTGCGGTATCCCTATCCTGAGTTCGACAGTTCCGATTTGTAAACAGTTATTTTTGTTAGCCCGCTTGATCAATTTGAACACTACAACACCTCCTTTTCTGCACCGTCTAACGCGAAGAAGTGCCCTCTTTCAATAGCACCGTTGTCCGCTGTAACGACTGTCCGACCGCCTTGTAGAGCCGAATCTGCGTCCCGTTCGCAGCAGAAGGCAACGCATACAGGTTGTTCGTATTGCGATCCACCAGCACCGAGGTCTCCACCTGTCTGAGCTCAGACAAAATGCGCGCCTCGCTCAACGGCTCGTTGCCACCGTGCATCGTGTTGTACCGGTAGCGCAGGATGCGCAGCACGGCAAAGGCCACAAAACAGATCGCCACATGCGCCTGCACCCGACGCTCGGTCCAATGAAAGATCAGACGCACCGCCAACGTACTCTTGAGCACCCGGAAGCCCTCCTCGATCCGCCACAATTCGCGGTATTGCGCCACCACCTGCTGCGGAGAAGCCAAAGACGCCTCGAGACTCGTCCATACCCCGTGCAAACCGTCAAACTTTTTGTCTTTCTCGATTGCCTCTTCATTCAGGCGCACCGCCCCCCGGTCCACCTGTAGAAAACGGCCACCCTTGCCCTTGCCCTTAATGCCGGCGGTCAGACGCTTCTTCGCCTTCTCTATGGCCTCCTCGCGGGTATGCGCATCCTTGGCCGCCTTCTTTGGACAGTACCGCAGAATGAGTCGCTGACCGCCTATAAGACGCTCGGCCACCTTGCGGCCGTTTGGAGCCTCCTGCCAGTCTTGCGGTCCGGTGATCTGTTCGGTGACCTGCGCTCCCATGGACCGCATGCGTGCCGCCACCACATAGTCGTACCCCTTGCTGCGAAGCAAAGCCAGGTTCTCCTTGCTCATCATGCCGGCATCGGCTACAAACACCACCCGCTCCAGCATGAAGCGCTGCTTCAACTCCGCAATGGCCGGCTCCAGCGTCGTTACCTCCGCCGTGTTGCCGGCAAACAGCTCGTAGCCTATCGGCAGTCCCTGTTGCGTCTGGATGAGCGCCAACACCACCTGCACCCGATGCGGCTTGCCATCCTTGCTGTATCCCTTTTTGCGCAGAGCATCCTCCTTGTCACTGGCAAAACTGAGCGTCGTCACGTCAAAGAAGAGCACGTCCACCTTGCCGTCCAACAGTCCGGTCACCTCGTGCGCCACCAGGGATTGCAGCCGCCGGATACGGGTATCGGTCACCGCATCCATCATGCGGTAGAACTTCTCCACTGGCACTTCCAGACCGTCCTCTTTGGAGAGATGCCGGGCATGAGCACGCTTACTGTCGCCCGGAGCCGCCAGGCGTAGCAACACTTCCTGCTTGAACAGGCGTCGGGCCATGGTCTGTCTTCCGGTGAAGACATCTGCAAACCCCATCTGGTCGTAGAGGGTGCCACAGACCTCGTGGAAGCCCACACAGAGGCGCTTTTTCTCTTCGAGGGCGCGCGCATCCTTGATCGGTAATGGTCTGGTGGTCTGGTTCTGCCTGCGGACCTGCAGGATCTCGTCAATACCGTCTGCGGCGGGAAAGAGGGAGGGTTGCGCTTCTTCCTTGAGGCGGTGCAATTCGAGTGTAGCGACCCGCACCAGGGCTTCGAGGGCGGGTCCTTCGGGCGCGCTACCCATGTGCCGTACGATCTTGAGGCGCGGTTTGCCTTGGTCGTTGCGGTAGTTGCGTACGATTTGTACGGCGACGTTTTTGGTGGTTTTTCTTTTGAGTTCCCGTACCCACATGGTGTTGGGGATGTTGTCTGGTGTTTTGGTAAAGACAGGGAAGGCGCGTCCGCCAAACTGTTAATAATACATGTACTGAACACTACCTCGATGAATTGGTCAGACTGCAAATCCTATAATACTGTAATCATGTTACTTGTAAAATTATAACCCGCTACATTACCGTCGAAGTCAGGACGACCAGGCCGGGGTACGGTGGGCTTGGGAGCGCATAAGCGTTTGCGTTCATCATCCCGTACGGTCTCGGGCAGAGGCCAGGTCAAGCCGGACTCACGAGCACGACGGAGATAGAGACTGACCGTGCTCTGGGAGAGCTTGAGCGCCCGTGCTATCTGACGCTGACTGAGTTGAGACTCCGTATGAAGACGGAGCACCTCGCGGAATGTGCGCATGGAAATTGCTTGTGCCGGCATAGGGGACCTCGTCCGTTATGTGAGAGGTCGAATATGCCAGCTTTAAAGAACTTCCAGCGGCGGTATCGTGGACGAATGGTCTCAGAAAGACCGTTCAAAAGAAGTCAGTCAGCCATTCCGACAGTATGGCCAATAGTGATCGACTTCCCTCGGAATATTCAAGCACAAAGAACAACCACTAGCTCGCTCCACTACCACCGCGCAGAACGACTCCCGGTCACACAATACTGCGAAACGCGCGCTCGAAAGCATGCACCGTCCATGCGATTTCTTCCGGGCCATGCGCCGCGGAAATGAAACACGCCTCAAACTGAGACGGTGGCAAATACACGCCGCTGGCGAGTAACGACTGGAACATCTGCGCAAATCGCACCGTGTCGCACTGGCTGACGGAAGCCCAGTCCACGACGGGATCACCCGTCAAGAACGTACTGAACATGGTGCCTACGCGGGTCTGCTGGACAGATATTCCGACGTCGTGGGCAGCATCTCCAATGCCGCCCACGAGCATGGCCGCCGCATCTTCCAACGTCTCCCAGAAGCCCTCTTCAAGGATCGCTCGCATCATGGCAATGCCAGCGGCCATGGCCAGGGGATTTCCGGATAGCGTACCGGCCTGGTAGACCGGTCCGGATGGCGCGACGAGTTCCATGATGTCACGTCGCCCCCCATAGGCGCCCACAGGGAGACCGCCACCGATAACCTTACCGAGCGTGGTCAAGTCTGGCACGACACCATAGAGCGCCTGCGCGCCACCCGGGTGTACCCGAAATCCTGTCATGACCTCGTCGAAGATCAGGAGCGACCCATAGGACTGGGTCACCTCGCGCAAGGCAGCAAGAAAGCCCTCTATTGGCGGGACAACGCCCATATTACCAGCGATGGGCTCCACAATTACGGCCGCAATGTCCCGTGGAAACTCCTCGAACAACTGTGCTACAGCGCCAATGTCGTTGAATGGCGCAAGGAGGGTGTCGGCTGCCGCAGCACGTGTCACACCCGGCGAGTCGGGCAGTGCGAGCGTAGCCACACCAGAGCCTGCGCGGACCAGGAGCGCATCGGCATGGCCGTGGTAATGCCCGGCGAACTTGACAATCTTGTCCCGCCCTGCAAAGGCCCGGGCCACGCGCAGTGCGCTCATGGTGGCCTCCGTGCCCGAATTGACAAATCGCAGGAGTTCCATGCTTGGCACGAAGTCCATCACCAAACGGGCGAGCTCCAGCTCCAGCGAGCACGGAGCGCCGAAGCTCGTGCCGCGGCCCGCAGTTTCTGTGATGGCGCGCACAACACTCGGGGGCGCATGCCCCAACAGCAGCGGCCCGAACGACAACGCATAATCGACATAGCGATTGCCGTCCACGTCAATCAGATAGGCGCCCTCTCCACGCGCAATGAAGAGAGGCTCCCCGCCTACGGATCGGAAGGCGCGCGCCGGGGAATCAACTCCGCCCGGCAACAACTGCTGCGCCGCTTCAAAAAGGCGACGGGAGTTTTCGATGTGCTTCATGCCTTCCTGTCCGAAACCCGGATGCTAAACATACGCGGCCACCTGCTCTGCTGCCCGTTCTCCGTCCGCTATGCAGTTGGGGATGCCGATGCCGCGATAGGCAGCGCCGGCGAGATAGAGGCCGGGTAGTGTCGTCAGACACCGGTCGATTCGCCGTAGGCGGTCGCTATGGCCCAATACGTACTGCGGCATCGATCGGGGCTGCCGCAACAGGCGGGTGAAAAGCGGCGGCTCGGTAATACCGAGGGTTGCCTTCATTTCTTTGCGGGCATAGAGGACAATAGCCTCGTCGTCCACCTGAAATATTGGATCCGTGTCCTTGCGGCCCAGAAATAACCGGAGAAGCACCGCCCCTGTCGGCGCGCGATTGGGGAGCTTGGACGAGCTCCACGTGCATGCGGTGAGCGCCTTGCCTTCCGATTGCGGCACGAGATATCCGTAGGCGTCGAGCCTGCGCGGCACGTCGGACGCGCGATACGCCATGGCGAGCGTAATCACGGATCCGTACGGAATGGTCCCGACTTCCTCTGCCAGGGCGGCATCCAGTGGCGCGATGATACTCGCAGCTGCTTGCGCCGGCGTGGCCAGGATGATCGCGTCGGCATCAAAGGCTTCCTTCCGGGTTAGGACCACGTAGGCATCATGGTCTCTCCGAATGGCCGACACCGGCGCTTCCAGCGCGATATGGGCCTTGGCGAGCCCGGCCTCAAGGCTGTCCGTGAGCGTTTGCATCCCTCCCTCCAGAGATAGGAAGGGACCCATTTTGGACGGAGCGTCCCCAGCGGCCGGGCTCCAGCGTGTTGCTTGCAACAGGTTCGGGAAGGTGGCCTGGATACTGAGCCTGTTCCCGTCACCTCCATAGATACCGCCCAGGACTGGATCGATGAGCTGCTCGTATGCTCCTCTTCCAACTCGGCGCGTAAAAAATGCGGCAATCGACTCGTCGGCCTTCCTGCGTCTCCTGGGAATGATGGAGTGCAGTGCAAACCGCAACTTGGCCCCCGGTGATAGCAAGGATGATCGGAACACTGGACCAACCCGGGTAGGGACCAGGCCGCTCATTCCTTCCGGAAGGCGGTGCAGCGTTCCTTTACGCTCCAGATAGCTACCTCGCAGTTCCGGATCAGTCCCCACTGCAGGCACACCCAGCTCCTGGCACAGGCCGATCCCGCGCGGCTTGCTGGAAAGAAAGATGTCGGGTCCAAGCTCAAGGATGAACCCGTCCCTTCGTTCCGTGCGGATGCGGCCCCCGAGGCGTGCGGAGCGCTCCAGAACGGTGATGGCAACGGAGGCGTCCAGCCTCTGCAGGCGATGTGCCGCGGCCAGCCCCGTAATGCCGCCGCCGATGATAACAACCCGGCGTTTTCTCATCGTGCTACGGTAACCAGCCAGCACCGGTCGCTCTTTGTTGAATCAGATCGGCGAGCTGGGCAATGAAGACAGGATCAGAATTCAATGCAGGCGGGCGTTCGAGCCGTATGCCTTGCTCCTTCGCTACCTGCTGTGCTTCAATGTCAATATCGTACAGGACTTCAACGTGGTCGCACACGAACCCTACGGGGATGCTCACCACCGACGTAATGCCACGTGCTGCGAGCGTGGGGAGATAGTCCTCCAACTGTGGTCCCAGCCACGGCTCGGGGCTTCCCCCCGCCGACTGGTAGCTCCATGACCATTGGTCGTTGGACAGGCCGGCCTTGACGGCCACCAACTCCGCCGTCTCGCGGACCTGCAAGTCGTAGGGATCGCCGCTTTTCAGTATGCGCACGGGGAGGCTATGGGCGCTGAACACTACATGCACTTGACCGCGCTCTTCTTCCGGCCATCGGCTCAGGCCCTGTTGCACGCGATCCGCCAGAGCTGCTATAAGACCAGGTACGTTATGGTAGCTGTCGATGTTTTCGAAGGCAATCGAGCCTCGAAACAGCCGCTGGCCAGCCTCAATCTTCTTTTGATATTTTGCAATACTCATCCCGCTGTAGTGGGGAGCGAGCACCAGACTAACGGCGTGTTCGATGCCGTCATCAATCATTTGGCCCACGGTTTCCTCAATCCACGGGGCCCAGTGCCGCATGCCCAGATACGCCTTGTATCTGGGCGGGGTAGCAGGTGGATTCAAGATGCGCATTACGGCGCCAACCGCTTCCCGGGTCAGGGCGAGCAGGGGGGAGGATCCGCCAATCAGCCGGTAATTGCGAGTAATCTCTTCGAGCAACGACATGGGCGTGGGCCGGCCCGATCGGATATCGGCAAGATAGCCACCGATATCCTCCAGGGTGTCCGGGCCGCCATAGGCCATGAAGAGAACCCCAATGGGATCCGTTGCGCTATCCTCAATGACAGGATTCAAGGAGTGACGGTAGTCTGTTCGTGTACGTATTCAACGACGCGCCGCACGTTGTCAACGGGAGTTTCCGGGAGTATGCCGTGCCCCAGATTGAAGATGTGGCCGCGCCTGCCGCCAGCACGCCGCAGTACGTTGTCTACCTGATGGCGGAGTTCGCGCCACGGTGCGAAGAGGGCTGTCGGATCGAGATTGCCCATCACGGGCTGCTGGGCCTTCGCCCATGCCACATCAAGCGGGATGCGCCAATCGACAGCAATCACATCGCCGCCTGCTTCCTTTACGGCATCCAGATAGGCGCCGGTGCCTGTGGAGAAGTGGATACTCGGCACGTTCAGGGCCTGCAGACGCTGAAACAGCGTGCGACTATACGGCTGGGCGAAGCGCTCGTAGTCTGATCTCCCAAGTGCACCCGCCCACGAATCGAAGACTTGCACGCAGTCTGCTCCCGCTGCTACCTGTTCAGACAACAAGTCGGCGACAACAGTGACGAGCTTTGTCATGAGGCGATCCCAGGCTGCTGGCTCACCGTACATGAGGCGCTTCGTGTTGGCGAAGTGTTTCGAGCTCCCGCCTTCAATGGCATACGCGGCCAGCGTGAACGGAGCGCCCGCGAATCCGATGAGAGGCAATTGTCGTGGTTCCAGCGCCTGCTTCACCAGACGTATGGCCGCCAGTGTCCCCGCCATGGTCTCACTGGCTGGCGGCGTCGCAAGCCGGTCAATCATACGCATGGTATCCAGCGGACTGGACAGGCGCGGGCCCTGCCCTGCGACGTATTCCAGGTCCAGCCCCATGCCCGCTAACGGCGGGAGGATGTCAGAAAAGATGATAGCCGCATCGACCTCAAAAGCCTCAAGGGGTTGCAGGGTGATTTCGGCGGCAAGGTCCGGATTATGAATCACCTCCAACATGCTGTGCCGGCCCCGGACATGCCGGTACTCGGGCATGTATCGACCAGCCTGTCGCATGAACCAGACAGGAGTGCAGTCGGTCTCCTGGGCGCGGCATGCGCGCAGGAAGCACTCGGTATGGGACGGCATCCGCGCAAGCATACGAATTAGAGTTCCGACAATGTAGACTGCCAGACAGCCTTGCCGACGAAGAACGGGCCAATCTGGCTTAGGTATTCCGAGGTTTGTTTTGTCTGGCGCATCCGCTGGATGATAGCCGACAACGGATACAATTCCTTGCCCAGTAGCCCGACTACAAAGTCATTGTCGCCGGCATCGAATCCATGGCAAGCCAATCGGATGTCATGGGCGTGGTCGGCGCGCCCAAACGCCTGCCCGATACCGCCGTGCTCCATCAGGATGACACGGCGCTCCTCCGCGCTGAGGCGCTCAAACGCACCAGTGCGGCGCAGAGGATACCAGATCGACCACGGCCATGCAGGATTGCAGATGTAGCGATGCGGTCGCTTTAGCAATACCTCTTCCAGGTCTGATTCGTATCCAATGGCGTAGGTGCGTCCAAACATGGTATACGCAGGTTGCGGAGCCAAAGAGGCGAAGGGTTCACGCTGCAACACACGGCGGACGCTGGTCAAGAAGGTGTCGGGGTCCTGGCTCACCGTCAGCACGGCGATGCCGAACGGGTCATTCAGATTTTCATAAAGCACTCCATCAATACCGTGGGCCTCAAGGGTTTCGGCCAACGGCTGCGTATCGCGGCATCCTCCAAAGGCCAACAGCTGCATGAACAGCCGCCGGTCGAGGGAAATGGATTGTCCGTCAGGGGTCCGACCGCGTTCGCTGATATCCATGCCTCCACCCTGCCTCACGGTTATGTTTAGCGCCATGCGAACTCGTTATGCGTCAGTGGTCAGGAGATGTCCCGAATCCAGCGTGCGGCTTCAAGGGCATGGTAGGTGATAACCAGGTCGGCTCCCGCTCGAACCATGCTTCCGAGCGCTTCCAGCGTGGCGCGCCGCTCGTCCAGATAACCGCTCGCCGCGGCCGCCTTCAGCATGGCGTACTCGCCGCTTACATTGTAGGCCGCAAGTGGAAGGATTGGGTATGCCTGCCGTACGCGGTGAATGACATCAAGATAGGCTAGTGCAGGCTTGACCATCAACATATCCGCACCCTGCTCTACGTCCAGCGCGACCTCCCGCAGGGCCTCCCGCGTGTTGGCTGGATCCATCTGGTGGGTCTTACGATCGCCGAACCGGGGGACGCCGCCTCCCGCATCACGGAAGGGCCCGTAGAAATTGGAGGCATACTTGACGCTGTACGACAGAATCGAAACGGCAGTGTGCCCATCCCCGTCCAGCGCATGGCGAACGGCTGCCACCATTCCATCCATCATGCCGCTTGGTGCGACGATGTCGGCTCCAGCTTCCGCATGGGAGCTGGCGATGCGGCCAAGCACGGCCAGCGTGTCGTCATTAAGCACCTCACCGGTGTCGGATAGCAGACCACAATGCCCGTGATCCGTGTAGGCGCAGAGGCATACATCCGTGATGACAGCAAGCTCCGGGAGAGCGTCCTTGATTGCGCGCACAGCCGTCTGCACGATGCCATCAGGAGCGAAACTCCGCGTTCCCAGCGGATTCTTGCTTGCAGGAATGCCAAACAGCAAAACGGCTGGAATACCGAGCGCAACGGCGACTTGCGCCTCACGAACAGCTATATCCACGCTAAGCCGCGCAATGCCGGGCATTGAAGAAATATCCTCTCGCACGGATACTCCCTGACGTACGAATATCGGATAGATGAACGCGTCCGGCGACAGGCGCGTCTCGCGCGCAAGGCGCCGCAGCGCCGGCGTATGACGCAGTCGGCGCGGCCGGATGGCCATGTTATGTCCCGGAGGGTACGCCAAATTCACCGGATCAGGTTTGCATAGTGCTCTGCCAGTGCGCGCACGAGACCATCGGTGGTGTAGTCCGTGGCAACGATGTCCACCGTGTAACCCAGTCTGCGTGCTGTCATAGCTGTAATGGGCCCTATACAAGCTACCAGGGGAGCACTGTTTCCTAATCTGCCTGTTTCCGGCAGCGCCGCAAAATACTGCGCCGTAGACGAACTCGTGAACGTGATTGCATCTACGCCAGCCTCCAGTGCGCGAAAGGCCGCAGGAGGCGGGCGATCGGCAACCGTGCGATACACAGAGATATCATCCACATGCGCGCCGCCTGCAGACAGCTGTTCGGCCAGTGTCTTGCGAGCCGCCTCTGCTCGCAGCAGCAGGATGTGCATGCCGGCAACGGGTCCCAGCCCATCAGCAATGCGGTCAGCAATAAACTCCGATGGCACAAAGTCGCATGCGACCTCGTGCTGCGCAAGCGCGCGTTCGGTGGCTGGACCTATGGCCGCCACGCGCAGGGACGCGGGCAGCGGCATGGCAAGCCGATCAAACGTATAGGCTACGCCATTTATGCTCGTGAAG
Source organism: Rhodothermales bacterium (assembly GCA_963665975.1). Lineage (GTDB taxonomy): Bacteria > Bacteroidota > Rhodothermia > Rhodothermales > Bin80. The sequence goes on along the minus strand of OY762508.1, from coordinate 1,700,316 downwards.
ATGACCCAGTCATACTTGCCAAGGCGACCCAGCGCATGGTCCAGCGCCGTCATGTCCGGCATCGGCACAATACGGATGGTGGGAAATCGGATCGGAATGGCGCCTGCAGCGGACAGCATGGCGCAGAAGCCCGATGCCTGCGCCTGCGGCCTGGTTACGACGACGCGTCTACCCCGTAAGGGACTATGCATGGCGCAGCACCTCCGCAGCACCCTGCTGCAAGGCGTCATTGGCCAGGACTTGGCCCAGCGCGCAGGGATCCTTCCCTTCGCCATCCGCAGTGATCACCCGCCTTCCATCAGGAGTGGCCACGAGGGCGCCCATGGTGAGCATGCCATTGTCAACACGTCGCGCGTACGCCGCCACCGGAGTCATGCATCCGCCGCCCAAGGCTTGCAGAAATATGCGTTCCGCGGTGGTCGCGGAGCGAGTATCCGGACAGTCTATGGATGCAAGAAGCGAAAGCATGTCGTCATCATCGGCTCTGCATTGAACGGCCAGGGCACCTTGCCCAGGTGCTGGGAGCATCACGCTAAAGGGCAGATACGAGGAAATCCGATCGTCCAGGCCCAGACGTTGCAATCCCGCGGCAGCAAGCACGATGGCATCGACAGCTCCGTCTGTCATTTTTTGTATGCGCGTGTCTACGTTGCCGCGCAGTGGCGTAATCGCCAGGTCGCGCCGGTAATGGAGCAGTTGGGCAGCGCGTCGACGACTTCCGGTACCTATGGATGCCCCTTCAGGAAGGGAGTCGATTGTCCAGGGTTCGGTTGCCACGAGCACATCCTGGGCCGTCTTGCGACCCAAAATGGCTCCGACAACGAGGTCGGCCGCAGGTTCTGTGGGTAAGTCCTTGAGTGAATGGACGGCAATGTCAATGTTCCCCGCGCGGAGGGCGTCTTCGAGCGCGGAAGTAAAAAGACCCTTGCCACCCGGCAGCGACTGCAGTGCACCCAATGCGCGGTCGCCGCGCGTTTCGTAGGGCTCAATGATTGTGCCCAACTCTGGCCACAATAGCGTCAGAGCCTCCAGTACATGATTCGTTTGTGCGGTCGCCAGCCGTGATGTTCTTGTCCCGGCCCTCACGACACCGTAATTCATGCCGAAGCACCCTCTTGCAGCGCAAAAAGCGAGCGAACCAATGCGGTGTACTGCTCGGAGTTGTCACCAGTCGCCCCCTGGCGCAGGCGGCGTGTAGGATCATGAAGCAGCTTGTTGACGAGCGTGCGCGAAAAGTGGCGTAGCTGCTCCTCAGCCCCGGGGCTCAATGCGCCCATGGCTCCCAGTGCGCGATCCAGCTCCTGCTGCCGAATACTCTCCGCCTTTTGTCGCAGTCCGGCGATGACAGGCTCTACGGTCATGGCGCGCAGCCGCAATTGCAGCTGGTCCAGTTCTTCTTCAATGATCTGCTCGACCATTGGAATTTCGCGTCGGCGCTCATTCAGCGAGGCATCCACACCTGCGCGCAAGTCATCCATATCGAAGAGACGAATGCCGGGCAATCCCGCCACGGCGGGATCAATATCGCGCGGCACGGCTAGATCGATGAGCACAAGGGAATGATCCCGCACATGCTGTTCCTCAATGAGCAGACGGTTGGCCTTGGTGGTGCTGATAACCAGGTCGGTCTCAGCGAGTTGGTGGGAAAGTTCAGATAGAGGGCGCGCTTGGCAGCCCATCCGGTCGGCGAAGGGGACTGCTTCGTTCCGATTAAGGATCGTAAGTTGGCCTACGCTATGGGACTGGAGGATCTTGGCAACAAGCCTTCCCATTTCACCCGCGCCGATGACCGTGGCGCGAAGGGCGTCCATCGGGCCAGCGATTCGCTGGGCGAGGTCAACGGCCACCGAGGCCACGCTGGCAGGATTGCGGTTGAGGGCTGTCTCCGCGCGTGCCCGCTTGCCAACCCGCATGGCGGCTTGAAACATCGTTGCCAGTTCCCTGCTGGCCAGCCCATGTGCTTCGGCCTGCCGGAACGCGGCGCCGACCTGGCCAAGGATCTGTGGTTCTCCCAGGACCATGGAGTCGAGACCGGCCGCCACACGGCAGAGGTGCCGGGCAGCGTCAATGGATTCGTACTGGTAGAAATACGGCCAGACCTCATCAAGATCTACGTCCGCCTTCTGAAGAAGGTCGACAATAGCGCCACACACATCCCGGCCTGGCAGGTGGGCGTAGAATTCAACCCGGTTGCAGGTGGAGAGAATGACGAATCCCTCGAACCGGCCTGTTTGTTTACCCTTACGCAGCGTGCGTTCAATGGCTGCGGGAGGGAAGACCAGACGCTCACGCACGGCAACATGCGCAGCGTGAAAGCTGACGCCCAGACATCCGACCTGCGGAAACGTAGCCATAGCGTGAATATGCGCGGACTGTCGTGTGCTGAGTCAAACAGCGAAAGAAAAGGCGCAGAATTGACAAACGCCGAATCATCACGAATAGTTACGCAAATCTACACAAAACTATGCATTTCTTCCACGCTGCATGTGCAGGCGAGGAGAACATGGCAGCTGATCCTGCGCAGATTACATAGGAAAAACTGTCCCGTTTGAAGGAAACAGTAGATCAGGGCTTGAGAGGCTGATTGACATTGTACCGGGCCAAAGAGTCCGCGTGAGCACGTTGAGGTGCTGCCAGGGATGATCGGATGGCCCGAGGCATCGGCGATTTTACTATTGCGCCCACCTCACCAATTATTGGCGTTGTTCATGGCTCGAATCTTGCTTGTCGTCGCCAACCTTCGCCCACAGGGACACGGGTCCGTAGAACTGATCGTTATCCACGTTGGCGCGCACAAAAGCGCGCAGGTCTGTAGAAGAGGTGAAGTCGCTAAGATTCTGATCGGCCACATCGTTCAGCTCCCCGATGCGCAGCGTGTCGTCGCTGCTGAGCGCATAGGTCAGGAAGCTATACAAGCGATCTTCCTCCGATTCGGCGAGATACAACAGGTTCAGGAAGTTCGTCCCTTCCACCACGCTGGTGTAGGCGCGAAATCGCTCGATTTCGTCTTCCGGCAATCCAGGTTCCATCCGCAGCTCTACGTAATAATTTTTCTCGTCCCATTTGAGCACGAGAAATTCAGCAGAACTCTCTGGATCGAGATCTCTCCAGACGCCAACAAGACTGTTGTCCACTGGCACATCACCAACTTCACTGATAGGAACGATAGACGATCCGCAACCTGCGAGGATCAGTGCGGAAAACACGAGGCATATACGGGCGTTGGGTGACATGGCGTTATAGAAGTGTCGGGTGAAGCAAATGTGTGCGTAACGCATCGGCATAACGGAGCACTGTGTCACAGCGTTACTGTCAGAAGAGATACTGTGTCAAGTCCGGTACGTAGTGTCCTGAGCATAACATTGATCATGTCGAAACGGCGCCAGCGCCTGCCTGGCCCGTCCCACCTTCTCGAGAATCTCGCCTGCAGACTTCGTCCAGGCCAAGGGCCGGGGGTTCTCATTGTAGGTCTCAAGGTAGTCCTTGAGGCACCGCTCGAAATCCTGCGCGGAATAAGGGACCCCACGGTGGATCTGCTTCTCGGTCAGCGTGCGGTAGAACCGCTCGACCAAGTTCAGCCAGGATGCGCTGGTCGGCGTAACGTGGAGAAAGATGCGTTTCAGCCGCTCGATCCAGTCCATGACCGTAGCATGCTTGTGGGTCGCGTAGTTGTCCAGAATGATGTGGATATCTTGCTCCTTCGGTACGGCCTTCTCCACCTGACGGAGAAACCTTACCACCTCCTGGTGGCTATGACGCTTGTATGTCTTGCCGACCACCTTCCCCGAGGCCAGCTCCAGCGCGACGAAAAGCGATGTGGTGCTGTAGCGCTTGTAGTCGTGCGTCATGGTTCCACAGCGACCCTTCTATAGCAGCGAGCCCGGCTGGGTGCGATCCAGTGCCCAAATCGAACTCTTCTCATCAATGCTGAAAACCGGCGCATTCCCCGGCGGGTTCAGGTACAATCACGTCCTGGAGCTTCTCCTCGAAGTGCGGGTCGGTGCTCACCTGAAGGTACGCACCAAGTGCGACTTCAACCCGCTCGACTGCCACACCCGGTGCACGAAGGTGTGCATGGTACCCGCTGCGCGCGCCATCGATCGACAGGACCAGTGCGTTGCATCCGGTGCCTCGGTCTGCGTCGTCAACCGGATCACCTCGCTCCGAAGCGCCGCCTGCGCCTTGGAACACTTGCCCCGTGGTTGCCTCCGCGTGGACGCTCCTTCGCAATCCCATCGAGTCCCTCGGCGACGTAGCGCCGCCGCCAGCGTCCAACCTTGTTCTGGTCAACCCCCAACTCTGCGGCAATCGCCTTATTTCGTCTTACCGTCCGCTGCCGTCAGCACCATGCGCGACCGCTCCCGCTGCCGCACCAACACGGTCCGGGATCGTGCCCACTGTTCCAAACAGGTGCGATCGGCCTCCAACAACTGAATCTTAACTGCTACGCGCATGATGCCTCCTTCTTATTCCACAGGTACGATAGAACAGAAGGTAGCATCTTGTGATAAATAATCAATATCTTATTCGATACAATACATTAGCTATCGTAGCGGAAAGGCGACTCCGGCCATGATCGCGTACGTGCGATTTCTCACATCGTCACTTTTTGAGACGGAGGTCAGGCCATAGTCATACAGGACATCCAGCGTCAGTGACAGGGACTGTGACACGGCGATGTCTATTCCCACCCCGACCATTACGCTGAAGGCAATCGTCTTCAATTCGAATTCGTCATCATCACATCCTCCCGACTCAGATTCGTCGAAGCTTACATCCACATCGCTATAGGGATTGGTAATAGTGAAACTGGCGCTGCTGCTATAGCTGCAATTGAGGTTAATGGAGAGTACAGGACCCGCCGCAAACCGGGGCGACAGCGGACCATCCAGTTCTGGAGTGATCCTCAGCAGCACGGGTAATTGGAGATAGCCCATATTGGCCGTAAAATCAAATTCGGCAAAACCGACGTCATCAACGATTTCACCCTGCGCAGACGTGCCCTTTTGCACATAGGCCGCGCCGACCTGTAGGCCAGCGATGCCTGAAAGCGGCAGGACAGCCGATGCCCGAACGGCCACGCCGGCGCGGTAACCATAGTCCAATCCTTCGTCTTCTTGTTCCTTTATGTCGCTTCCTCCCCAGTTCGAGAAGCTGGTGCCAGCCTGGATGGAGACTGTTGTCTGGCCTTGTGCGCTTCCTGCCACGATAAGGCTGGCGATAAGTGCCAGAAGAATAGGAAGCTTCTCAACAACCTGAGAGAGATTCATGATTGTCTTATTTGGTCGTGGGGAGAAGACTAGTTTGACAGCCGGGGCGCATCAGGGATTAATCCTCAGGCAATATTTAGAACGGCCTCGCAGGCGCGCACGTACTAGATGGCCGATCAATCCGATATTACCGGAAGGTGCCGCATGCTACTACGGGCATACCTTGGCCCGGATCCGCATGGCCGCATTACTGCACACAATCTAGGCCTTGTTTTTAAAGCCTTGAAATTATTTCGTGCAAACATGAACTACCGGACTAGCACCAGTGACCGGCGCAGGATTCCTTTGCGGTGGGTAAGAACCACCACGTACAAGCCTGGAACATAGCGCCCTGCTCCAAAGGTTACCTCATGGCTGCCAGCCTCTTGGCGTCCACTGACGAGCATTGCAACACGCCTGCCCAGCGCGTCATAGACTGCCAGTGTTACCTCCGAGGCCTCGTGCAGAGAAAAACGGATTGAGGCCTGGTCTCTTGCGGGGTTCGGCGCCACCGGCGCCAGCGTAACGGCGGCTGCGGGCGACTCGCGATGGGCAGCAGTAGTGCCCGTGAGCGACACGGGTATCCAGGTTTGGGTCAGGTATCGCCCGCTGCGCAGCGGCCTGCCACCAGGTGTTCCGGCTATTGCCGTGTCATCGGCAGGCTGTGGCGTGCCTACCGCCTGCACATAATAGAAGTAGCCCGTATGGGGTGCTGCAGTGGTGTCATGAAACATGGAGCGCATCGCAGGCAGCGTGGCTACATGTTCGTAGCCGCACATTCTTGTATCGTCATCAAGGCAGCCACTGGCAAACAGGTTGTCCACCCATCCTTTGGTGCGGTATACCTCCCATGCGCTCACGGATGGCCCCCCGGACGCAGGTATCCACGATAGTGCAACCTGATCTGTTTCGCCTCGGATGTCCAACTGAAGAGGTGCGCGCGGCGGCTCCACGATGGGATAGGTGGACATGCCCTGGCTTGCCGCGTAAACGTCACGCGCCCGGTAAAATGTCTGGAAAAGCGAGTCTCGCGCCGACATCACCCACTGGTTCTTTGTCTGCATCTCGGTGCCAACAAAGACCTGCGTGTAATCAAAGGCCTCGGAGTTCACCACGCCATCTCCATTGGCATCAAAGGCAATGGCTACCGCATCCCGCTGCGGCCCTGAGCGCTTGTACAGGCGCCCGATCTTGGTGGCAGCATCAAATGACAGGCCGGCTATTCCCTCGGCCACGGCAATTCGGACGCATTCGCCGGGCTGCATGTCATAAGGTCCATAGGCCGTAGTCGGCGAAAAGCCGCCCGCAAACAGGTCCATGCCATCAGGATCCCAGAATCTGCCGTCCGGCTGGCGCCGATCCGCAAAGTGCGGCCATGCCCGCAGAAAACAGCTTGTGCAGCCAGGGTTGCGTGCAGGGTTTTCGCGTGACAGAATGCCGTCCTCGTAGTACTCCTCATGCGCGGCGCCATCGTTGGTGAGCTGCTCGTCGTTATCAATCCACGCCATTACCCGCGGCTGGGACCGATCGTACGATGGATCATTCGACGCTGCATCCGCATGCAGCGTGACCCGGCCCATCATTGTAGCGCCCGTAAGGCGCCCCACCGAGTCGCCAGGCGCCACCAAATCGGACGCAGAGGGATCTTCAATCTGGTCCGTAAAAAGCGGAGAGCCAAGGTTGCTGTACCCCAGCCTATGCGTCGACAGAATGTCGAAGCCATACCACGCGTACTGCGCTGTAAAGTCGACCGGATAAGAGGCGTTGCCGTCGCCTACAACGTCGTGTACGGTATATCGCCCCCAAATCTGATCATGGCTTGACACACGGGCCGCCTGCTCGCTGCCACGGTAACGATGCGCTCGAAAAAGCCAGACAGCCTCCAATGACTGTCCGGGTAGCTCCAAGGCAGCGTCTCCGTCAATATTGCCCGTGTTGCAGTAGTCGTACGTGATGAGGTGATAATTGTCATGGAGCTCGTTGGTGAATGCGTAGGCGCGGCGCTCAGCCGTGAGGCCCAGGGCCGTGTGGGTTATGGTATGCACCATGCGATCGGCGGGCAGCGCTGGATCGACTGCGTCAAGGACTGCTTCCTTGCCACCCGCAGGTTGCCCTTCAACGAGCACCTCGGTGTCCGGAAAACGTCCGACAAGCCGGTGCTGCTCTGGAAATACCATTCCCGCACCCGACGCGCGCGGGCCGACGCGGACCACATAGTACGGATGGACCACGCCGGCCGAATCAGACCAATTCCTGGCGCCAACCCACCACGCCTTGGCGCGCAGGTGTCCGGAATAGCGCAGAATGGCCGGATACTGCATGCCAGCGGGATTCGGACTGCTTTCATGGCGGGCACCGGAGGCAGCGTACGCATGGTGGTATGCCCCGATGTCCAGCCACAGTGACGCGAATCGCTGGTCGAAGCGGACGGTGGTTGAAGTGGTCAAGAGTACCAGATCTGTCACCAGAGTATTGGTTACGTGCAGTTGGTAGGTGCCAGCATCCGACATGGACATCTGTGCAATAACGAGCGAGTCGCTATTGGCGAATGGAATGGCCGTGCCGTCCTTGTACCACTGGTATTGGTTATTGGCGCCCCCCACCGGCACATGCAGCGTAACCGTTTCGCCAAGTAAGCCCGTCACGGTGCGCCGAGCCTCAACGAGATGCTGCGGCGCATAGGCGAGCGTAAAGTGCTTCCCGACGTTAGGCTCCAGGTCCTCGAACGTCAGGAAGTTCAAGCGTACGTCTACGCTTACGAGCCCGGCCGGTGCACTGAGATCGGGTAGATCCGTCAGCAGGTTGTTCTGCAGATGAAGAGATTGAAGGGCCTCCAGGCTAGCAACCGTTGCGGGAAGGGTGCCGCGGATTTCGTTGCCGGACAGATTCAGTGAGCGAAGGCCATCAAGGTTGCCAATCTCGGGTGGCAGAGTTCCATCCCCTGTTTCATGGGATTCGCGGGCGCGCCGGAGACCATTGCTGTGGAGCGCCAGAGCGGTTACGCGCCCGCTGTCCAGTGTAACACCATGCCAGGAGTCAAGCGGGCTGGAAAGCCACCCCGCGCTGTTGGTCCAGCCTTGGCCGCTGGTCGCACTATAGAGCGCAACGAGCGCCAGTGAATCGGCGTTCTGCGCAACGAGTGGCGGAGCGCCAACGAGGCCACAGGCCGATGCCGTGGCTGTAGCCAGAAGCAGCTGACGAATTTTTCTCTCCAGTGTTGTGCGCATGTTGAGCTGCATAAAAGCCCTGCATCTGCTTACACGGGCAAGAGCCTTTAATCCGTTGCAAAGCGTCGCGGCCATTAATTTCCGAAATATAGCGCACCCACGAAGTGGGCGCCTCTTACCGTAGTGGTACTTGTCACCATCTAGGCCACGGATCTCAAGTCCCGTGCGGATGCGGCGGAAACCCGGAAAGCAAGGTCCAGGCCCGAAGACGCAGGCGGGTTGGCATTGCCATGATCCGCGTTATGTACTGCTCAGAGGAAGAAGCAAGGCCGCGGGACTCGTGTGGGCAGCGGAAGGAATTTCAAGTAGCCTTACATCGAGGAACAACAGGCAATTGCCGCTGTTTCCTCCATTGTGGATACTGCGATACGCCAGCAGTTGAAACAGCGCTGCGACAAAACCCGCACCATCTAGCGGGGCATGATGCAACAGCTTCTTCCCGGGCAGGTTCGTTTAGCATGAACCGGACGCTTAAGCCGGTCTGCTGGATCGTCGCTGGCCCCAATGGTGCTGGCAAGACCACCTTTGCGCTGGATTACCTGCCTAGCGTTGCAGGCTGCCAAACCTTTGTGAATGCGGACCTGATCGCTGCGGGCCTCGCGCCTTTGGCGCCGGAAGGCATGGCAATTGCGGCTAGTCGCATGTTCCTGCGCGAAATTTCAGAAAATATCCTGGCGAGACGCGATTTCGGCTTCGAAACCACGCTGTCGGGACTCGCACACCGGCGGCTGATAAAACGATTAAGATCGGAAGGCTGGTGGGTTGAAATGCTTTATCTGGCGTTACCGAGCGTTGAAATGGCGAAGTCCCGCGTGGCCGAGCGTGTGCGTCATGGCGGACACAATATTCGCCATGCTGATATTGAGCGGCGCTATTTTCGCAGCCTGGACAACTTTCTCGGTGAGTATGCTTTACTTGTGGACCGTGCGGTGTGCTACTGCAATGCCAATAGAGTCCCCGTAGTAGTATTCACGCAGCACGGCGCGTACCGGGAAGTGACCGAACCGGCAATGCTGCAAACCCTGCAAGAGATAAGGCGTGATGGATTCTCTCGATGATTTTGCGATGAAAGGACTAAAGTCCCTGCAGCGCGCAGTTGACCAAGCTCTGGAGCGCAAACGCCGATTGGGGCAATACGCCGTATTCTGGGAAAATGGCCGCGTGGTTTTCGAGGGTCCCGACGCACCTGACGAACCAGACAACCACGAACCCCAAAGTGGGCTAGACCGGTCAGACCATCACGATAGAGGGACCCTGAATCCCGGATCGGAGAGCAGGGGCACGGATGGATCTTGACCGATGAATTGGTGGAATTGACGGGATCTGACTATCCGAGTAGTTCTTTACAACCCTGTTTTCTGACATAACAAGGGGCGAGCCGTTCCGGTCAGAAGCGCTGTACATTGGTTATTGGTTGGTTTAATGGCCTTTCCCGCGCACTAACTCCATCAACGGCCGTTTCTATGGCGCAAACTCGTTAGTGGGTGTTCGCCTCGTCCAATAAGCGCTCATACACACGGCGCGCCTCTCGGAACTCGCCCAGGACATGCTCCTTTTCCCGCTCGGAGCGCCAACCCGGATGGGCCTCAGCCATGGCCGTCAGCTTGTCGATCCATCGAATGAAATAGGCGGCAGAGGTGGCAGAACGCACGGGGCGATCGCCAACGGTCACCCAGATTGGGTTGGTGGTGGCCTGTTGGAACACGTCGTCCAACGGATGGATGGCGCCGTTGGCGTGGGCCTGCAGCGTAATCCACGTACTACGTGTAATCTCCAGGTCACGCTCAAAGGTGAAGGGAAAATCAGCGCTCCGATCCAGCCCCAAGTCCAGAGTTTCGCCACCGACAACCAATGCGGCGCTGTCCAAAGGAGCGATAGATTGGACCGTCCCCTTGATACGGACGGTTCCTCCTTCTGGCGGTAACGGAACCGTGGCGCCAATCATTTGATCGTTGACGGAAAGCTCCAGGAGCGGGCCGTTCGTTACGAACAGGCGGCCGCCGCGGATGGCGTCCAGCCAACCATCCCAGCTCAGCCCGTCGCCCAGATATGCATAGGCTCGCATCTGGCCCACGATGGCCGTGCGGTGCAGGTTACTGATCGAATCCTCACCGCCGACGGCGGGAATCCGAAAGCCGTTGTTCAGCGCGTGGTGCCATACCAGATACGCCGCCCAATTGGCGCCCGACACCAATTCGTGGTAATCGATCGTTCCGAGTGCAAGATCGACAGGGAACGCTTTGGCAACGCCCAGGTCGGTCTCCAGCGGATCCTCACTGCCCCAGTACGGATGCACATACGCACCCAGGGCACCCTGCTCCCGCGCCAGAGTGAACATTTGCGTATTGCTAGGATAGAGACTTTCGATGGCAGTCCCCTCGTAGCCCGTCGTAAACGGCGAAATCAGATGCTCGGTCAGGTTGATAAATGAAACATGCCCGTAAAACGGCGGACGGTACTCCTCGTTGAAATACAACAGGTGGTCTTCGTCGCTCAAGGGGTGCAATTCACCTGTGAAATACTGGTAGTCCAGGATCCGATTATCCTTGTTGGCGATCAGTTCGCCGATCACGTGCAGGTCCTCAGCCGCCGCCATGTAGACCAGGTTTTCGGGCGTGTTGTGAAGGTTGCCGCCATAGTTCATATGGACGTGGTTGCTGCCGCTGAACCAACCGCGGGACGCGAGATCGATCATAGGGTGCAGCGTCAGCGTGACGTTAGTGGTGTCACCGGGCACGACAACCGCCGTGCTCGCCGCAGGATGATACTCGAAGCCATGCATTGCTTCGAGTACGATGTTGCCTGCGGGCACCTCTAGCGTAAATGCGCCTGCCGTATGAAAGAAATGCTCGGAGAGGCGTCCCTGCCGGTGGTAGGCATCCGACGGGACGTAGGTCTTGCCGTCCTCCGCTCTGGTATAAATGCGCCCCGGAAGCAGGGTGTTTGTGTCTGCATCCCGTATCTGGACCTTCACAGAGCCCATTGGAACGGTCCATTGGCGGGTATGGATTGGCACCCCCTGGTCCCGTCCGCCGTAGGTCTGCAAAAGGCGCAGTTCGGGCAGCCCGTCGCGGTTGGATACGTACGCGATGGTTTCGCCGTCAGGGGAGAAACGAGGATGGAAGCTATCCCACTCGCCGAAGGTGAGCTTGTACGGCTCACCGCCTGATGTAGGCAATACAAACAGGTTGGTGAACTGTCCCCCCAAATGAGAGCTGTAGACGAACCGCTTGCCGTCCGGGGACACATGGGGACGCGTCCGGTAGAGGGTTTCCTCCTTGTGGATCAAGGTAGCCTGTTCCATGGCGTCAGGAGCGACCGGAATCCTCCAGACGCCTCCGGATCCGAGTGGAATGCCGCGGTTGGAGACAATCAGCAACGAGTCGCCCGAAGGCATCCATGCAGGCTGGATGTGCAGGTCCACGTCCCCGAAATACAACCGTGATCTGCCGAACGAATGATCCCGCGTTACCTGCAGGCTCTCGCCATCCTCCATGTCCATGACAAATACATTGAAATACCCGTTCGGCTGCGTAGAGACGTAGGCAAGGCGCGTGCCGTCCGGTGACCATGCAGGGTCGAGGTTGAGGAAGTCGCCGTCGGTCAGGGATGTCACCGCACCCGTTTCCAGTTCCAACAGTCGCAGGTTGATGGCCCGGCCGTCGTCCGCGGTGAACGCCACATAGCGGCCGTCCGGTGACCATTCGGGAGAGGAGAGGTACTGCTCCGCATGCACCAGCTCATGGGCGTCAGTTTCGCCGATGCGCAATCGCCAGATGCTCCCCTGCATGGAAAACGCGAGCGTGGAGCCGTCGGGCGACCAGGAAGGCCACCACGGCGTGCTCGTGCCCGGGGGCGGCAGGTAGAAGTTGTACATATAGTTGCCCCCGGTTTTCGCGTTGGTATACCGCACCGGCAGGTCACTTGCGGGATATACGGCGGGCTGCGCCGATACAGGCGCACGCAGACCTGGTGCGAAAAGGAGCAGGGCGAGTGCAGGAATTGCTTGTCGAGTCATGGGAAGGCGGATAACAGAGAGCGTATAGATGGGCGCTCACCAGGGAAGTGGGAGCAGTGACTACAGGTGCGGAGACGCAGGTCGGTTTTGGGGGCGCGACCAATAAATTACGGACCAGCACGACACTGCATGTGTGAGCACGCAGGTGAAACGCACGCAAGAATTATAATAAAGGTAGCGACTATGATACCAAGGTCATCGTAGTGTTTCCGATGAGTACGCCGGGTTGGGCAGATCATGCATACGCGGCCAAGATCGGCGACGCCATGGCGAGAGCGTGTCTTGTTCTTGTGTCAAACGGCTCACGCCGCCGTGCGCGCCACAAAGTTGCCTATCTCCAACACAACAACAGGCCCAGGAAACCATGCGCCCTTGCGTGAGATCCTGCTAAGCGGCGCGGTTGCGCCACCGCCCTGGAAGGAGCCGGCGTTGTAATCGCAGTCATCAACATACGGCGCTATTTCTGCTGGGCGCAGGATTTTCCCGCGCCGCGCCCATACGGCTATAGGCTGATCTACAGCGAGAATGGCCTCCCGATCGGTCCTGCTCGGATCCCCGGACCATCGTGTCCCGTATCTGTACGCGCCACCACGTCATGCATTCCGTGCGGTTTCCTCCTCCCCGAAGGGCCTATATTGGGTGGCTTGTCTAATCCCATTGTCCTCGAATCAATCACACGCATCCATGAACGCAATTTCCAATCTGCGCCGTATGCATGTTATGATGGCATCTGTGGCTGCCTGCACTCTTCTCCCGCTCAGCGTAATGGGACAGGATTACGGAACAGTATCCGGGACGGTCACCAGCGACGGCTTGCCTCTGCCTGGCGCTAACGTCTCTGTCGTCAATACGCTCATTGGAACCGTATCGGATAACGACGGCAATTATATGCTTACGGTGCCCGCCGGGAGCCCTGTTTTGCGGGCAGGCTTTCTGGGGTTTGCAACACAGGAGGTCAGCATTACTGTTACTGTCGGAGCGACGACTACGCAGTCGTTTGCTCTGAAGGAGACTATTGCCGAGTTCGGAGAAGAGGTCGTGGTGGTTGGATCGCGGGGTGAGCGAACGGCCACAGAGACACCGGTGCCGGTGGACATCATTGGAGCAGAAGCACTGGGGCAGCTCGGTGTGCAGGAGATAAACCAGTCGCTGCACTACTTGGCTCCATCCTTCAATGCGTCTCACCAGACGATTTCCGATGGCACCGACCATATCAACCCTGCGAGTATCCGTGGCCTTGGACCGGACCAGGTATTGACGCTCGTAAACGGGAAGCGTCGGCATACTTCGGCGATCGTCCACGTCAATGGCACGTTCGGCCGCGGAACCGTGGGCGTGGACCTGAATGCACTGCCTAAAGCGGCTGTGAAGCGTATAGAAGTCCTTCGAGACGGGGCGTCGGCCCAATACGGCTCTGATGCGATTGCCGGTGTGATCAATGTGGAACTTCAGGATCAAACCGAGGCCTTGCTGATCCACGCAGGCATCGGCCAGACCATGGAAGGCGACGGAGAGCAGGTGCAGCTTTCCGCCAACTACGGGTTCCCTGTAGGTTCGGGCGGTTTCGTAAATGTGACCGGTGAGTTCCTGGATCGCGGCCGCACGAATCGAAGCGATCCGTACACCGGGGTCTACTTCTACGGCATTTCCGGGGCTGCGGCCACCGATGCCGAGCTTGCCCGGCGCGGGCTCACCCGACAAGACATACAAATGAAAACCGGGCAGGGGTACGCCACCATGGGATCGATCTTTTTCAACAGTCGCGTCGCGCTTCGCGGAAACGCCCATTTTTACGCCAGCGGCGGTGCTTCGCATCGCAAGGGAACGGCAACGGGATTTGTGCGCCGCCCGAACCAGAATGACAGGAATAATCTGGCCGTGTATCCCGACGGCTTCCTTCCGGAGATCCATAGCGTGATCCGGGACCGCAGCATGACAGCAGGCGTCAAAGGCAGTATCAACGGCTGGATTGTGGATATGAGCGCAACCACCGGCGGCAACTCGTTTCAGTTCAACATCGAGAATTCGATCAACGCGTCCATTGTTGGAAGCACCAGTCCGACCTCGTTTGATGCCGGCACGCTGCACTTCAATCAGAGCACAGGGAACCTTGACGCGTACCGGGCCCTTCCCTCTGGCAACTGGCAGTCGCTAGTTCTAGCGCTCGGATCGGAATTCCGAGTGGAGAACTACCAGATTCAGGCGGGGCAGTTTGAATCGTACTCGCTTGGCAACGGCGGGTCACGCCCGGGAATTGACTTTGCCCTCCAACCCAACGGATCGCCGAAGAATTCCGGATCGCAGGTGTTTCCGGGTTTCCAGCCCTCCAATGAGGTGGACCGGCACCGGTATAGCATAAGCGGCTACGCAGAGCTCGAAGCAACAGTGTCGGAGAAGCTCCTGGGAACCGGCGCAATACGATATGAGAACTACAGCGACTTTGGCTCAACCTTTTCCGGCAAGCTCGCTACACGGGTCTCGCTCAGCGATGCATTCGCCTTGCGCGGCGCTGCAAGCACAGGCTTTCGCGCTCCTTCACTGCATCAGTTGTGGTTCAATAATGTCAGTATCCAGTTTGTGCTCAATGATGCAGGCGTCCTGGAGCCCGCCCGTGTGCTTACCGGGGAGAACAATTCACCCGTAACTAAGGCGTTTGGCGTTCCTGACCTCAAGCAGGAGACCGCCACCAACATCAGCGTAGGCTTTGTCGCTCGCCCGCGCTCCAACCTGTCGTTGACGGTCGATTATTACCGTATAGCAATTCAAGATCGCATAGTCCTTACAAGCCGGTTCTCCAACCGCGATCCGATCGTTGCCGAAATCCTCGCGCCGTTCGCAAGTGAGGGCGTGGGACAGGCGCAGTTCTTTGCCAATGCCGTCAATACCTCGACGAATGGCGTGGACGTGGTTGCCGCGCTCACTATGCCCGTTGGATTGGGTGACTTGACGGTCACGCTGGCCGGTAATCTGACATCGACAGAGGTCACCGATACCAATGTTCCCGCCGAGATGGCGCGCATCTTTACCGGAGGCGATCTGGATGCGGTGCGTACGACGCTGTTCAATCGGGAGGAGCGCAACCGGCTCGAAGATGCGTTGCCGCACCAGAAGGGAAATATCAGCCTGAAGTACGAGTTAGGCGACTGGACCATTATGGCGCGCGCCAACTACTTTGGTCCGATCCAATACAAGCCGACCAATACAGACAACGACGAGACGTTTTCCGCCAAGACGCTCATTGATCTGAGCGCGGCTTACAATATCAGCCGTCAGGTCGAACTCACGGTGGGCGCCAACAATGCGCTGAACACGTTCCCGGACAAGCATTGCAACAACTTGGCCGGTCCCGCTAATTCTTGTTCCAACTACAGTTTGGGGCGTTTTCCCTACAGCCGCCGTGTCACCCAGTTTGGCATGAATGGAGGATTCTACTACGCCAGCTTGCGCCTGCGCCTGTAAACAGTAGTTGCCTGGGCCCGTCTCGCCCGGGAGCGCAATCCAGACTCTCCGGCGAAGCCTGGTGCGAGACTGTCGGCCAGAAAAAGGGTGGCATCAGCGGGCAATGCTCCGATCAGGATGATTACATTACTCATGGGATTGGTTTGCACTCCGGACTTGAGTGAGCTTTGATGCATACGGGCATGAAACTGAAAATAGTCTTGGTCGGCGCCGGCAGCCGCGAATTCGGTCCTGCGTCGTTGCGCGACATCCTGCTAAGCGACGCGGTTTGTGCTGCCGACCTGGAAGTCGTGCTGATGGATGTGAAGGCCACCGAGCTCCCTGCCATGCAACAGTACGCGGAGAGGGTTGCGGAAAAGCTGCGCCGCCGGGTGCGCCTTTGGCATACGACAGACCTGGACAAAGCGCTGGAAGGAGCCGACTTTGTAATCACAGCCATCGAAATACGGCGCTATTTTTATTGGGCGCAGGATTTCCATGTGCCGCGCCAATACGGGTTTCGGCAGATTTACGGCGAGAATGGCGGCCCCGGAGGACTGTTTCATGCCCTGCGCAACATGGGACCGATGCTGGAGGTTGCCAGGGCGATGGAGCGCCAGTGTCCGGACGCGTGGCTGCTCAACTACACGAACCCGCTGACAAAGCTGTGCGAGGCGCTGAATCGGCTTTCATCGATCCGAACAGTTGGCCTGTGCCACGGTGTGTTTGCGGGAAAAAAGCAGCTAGGCAGGCTACTGGAAGTACCCGTCGACGACCTGGAAGCGTATGCATGCGGGCTTAACCACTGCACGTGGTTTCAGACCATTCGCCACCGTAAAACCGGCGAGGACCTGTATACGCGGCTGCGCGAACGAGAACGCGAGGCGCACTGGCTTGCGGAATGGGACGAAATCGCACTGAGCCGCATACTCCTGCGCACGTTCGGGCTATACCCCTCTCCCGGGACGAACCACATCGGTGAGTATATCCGGTGGGCAGAGGAATTTCTCGGCAGCAGCTTGCTGCAGTTCTTCTATGATCCCGTAGACGGGCATCCCTGGGACACGGGGACGGTGCCGACCTGGATTTATAACCTGCACGAAAACGCAACGGACATCCCCCTCTTCACCCGGCGGAGCGAGTCGAAAGCGCTGGATATGGACGAACCCGGGGAAGCCATCAAACCCTCCGGTGAACTGGCCATTCCAATCATCGAAGGACTCTACTGTGGCGTAAGACAGGATCTGGCGGCCGTAAATGTTGCCAACGAGGGATTCGTGCCGGGGCTTCCGGAAGGCTCCATTGTTGAGGTTCCCGCCACCGTTGATCAGGAGGGCCTCCACGCGTGGACAATGGCGCCGCTTCCAGAGGGCATTCTCGCGCTTCTTGGCAGACAGACCAGTATCAACAAGCTGCTGGTGGAGGCCTTCGCCAACGGATCGCGTCGGACCCTACTGCAGGCCCTGCTCCTGGAGCCGACAACGCACTCGTATCGCAGTGCGGTGGCGGTGCTGGACCGAATGTGCGCGCTGCAGGAAAGCGTCCTTCCACGCATGACATGGGAGGCCGCGAGTTAGGGTAAACTGTGGAAGCAGGGACACTGGCGAAATGCCGACAGGTATCTCACTGTTATTGTTGTATGGTCCCACGAATTCATTCCTTGGTTGGCTCGCAACGAAATATGAAGATATAGCGAAGGAACCGGTTTCACTTGCCACATGATGAACGTTCGTAGTAGATTTCCTTGTCTCATCAGGCAGAATAGGCTCGGCGATTCGGGACAGTCTGCAGGGGAGCCCAATACGTGGAGCCGGCTTCACTCAGATCTGGTCACGTGATTCGACCGGGGCTCGTCCAATTTACTCTTTCGTCACAAACATCTAAGGACCATGAAGGAGAAAGCTGCACAACTGTCGTTCGTTGCACTTCTCGCCTTGCTTCTGGCGCCGACCAGTGTGTTCGGTCAGGAACAGGTTTCGGGCACGGTCGAGGACCCCGATGCCCAACCGCTTCCCGGAGTTAATGTCTTTGTGAAGGGTAGTCCGGCCCAGGGCACAGCGAGTGACGTCAACGGCGCGTTCAGTCTGAGCGTCCCCTCACTCTCGGACACGCTGGTATTCTCGTTCCTGGGCTTTGAAACGCGGGAAGTGGCCATCGGTGGTCGATCTCAGGTCTACGTGGTGATGGTGGAGACGACCTATGATGTCGGCGGCGAGATCGTGGTGACCGGGTACGGCACCCAGGAACGGCGGGCCATTACGGGCTCGGTCGCGAGTCTCGATGAGGACGACTTTGTTTCCGGAAACGTGAATTCGCCGACGGAACTGATACAGGGTAAGGTGGCCGGTCTCCAGGTTACAACCCGGAATGGCAACCCGAACGATGATGCGGAAGTGCGGCTGCGGGGAATCTCGTCCTTCGGCGCCAACCAGGAGCCGCTGGTTGTCGTTGACGGCATTGTCGGTGCGAGTCTGGATAATTTGGACCCCAACGACATTGAGTCGATTGACGTGCTGAAAGATGCATCCGCCGCCGCCATATTCGGCACGCGAGGCTCTGCTGGCGTCATACTGGTTACCACCAAGTCCGGCGAGGCCGGTGAAGGGGTAGCGGTGTCCTACAATGCCTATTACACGTTCGAAGGCATTGAGAACCGCCTGGACGTATTGACTGCAGAGGAGTATCGGCGTTTGTCGGCGAATACTGGGCTCAATGCTCCAGATCTGGGCGCCAACACGGAATGGTTCAAGGAGGTGACGCAGCCAGGGTCCAACATGGTGCATTCCCTGGCGCTCAGCGGAGGCTCGGAAAACACCGTGTACCGAGTATCGGGCAATTTCCGTGATCGCAACGGCATCCAGCGGTATACCGGGTTTCAGGAGATCGGCGGACGACTGAACTTTACGCAGTGGGCCATGGATCGCGACTTGGAAATCACCATACAGCTTGCGGCCACGAACAAAGAGGCGAATTACGGATTCGCTGATGCTTTCAAGTTTGCCGGCATCATGAATCCCACAGCGCCCGTTACGGCGGACGGCTTCGAGAATACGGGTGGCTACTTCGAACAACCGCTGTTCAACTATTTCAACCCGGTAGCCATCATAGAGGAGGGCAAGCGGCTTGGTGAGGACAAGTTCTTCAGTGGGCTTCTGCGTGGGGAGTACGACTTGAGCGCTTTGGTGCCCAACCTGTCGGTAGCCGCGCAGTACTCCCTGCAGTCAGAGGATCAGATCCGCAGGAATTTCTATTCGCGCCAGCACAAGGTGCGCGGCGGCGCCACGCAGGCGGCCCGGGGTCCAGGCCGCGCCGAACAGGCCTACGTGGATCGCAGCAACGAACTCTTCGAAATGACCTTGCACTTTGCGCAGGATCTGAACCCGGACCTCAATCTGGAAGCTATTGCAGGGTACTCCTACAACGATTTCGTGGACGAAGGCTTTAACGCGGGCGGTGGGGACTTCATCGCGGATAACGTCGAGTTCAACAACTTCACCTTCGCCCAGGACTTCAACCAGGGCGAAGGCAACGTGGGCAGCTTCCGGAGCACGCACCGGCTGATCGGCGCATTCGGCCGAGCCAACGTGAATTACCAAGGCGCAATCTTTGTCAACGCCAGCCTGCGCCGCGAAGGCTCCAGTCGGTTTGGCGCCGACAACAAGTGGGGGACCTTCTGGTCTGTCGGAGTCGGCGTTGAAGTATCGGAACTCACGGAAATTCCGTTCCTGAACTCCCTCAGGCTACGTGGCAGTATTGGCAAGACGGGTCAGGATGCTCCTTCGAGCGGCCTCTCGCTCCAGCGATTCGCGCCTGCGGGCAACTTCTTCGTCAATGGCCAATTCATCCAGAGCTTTGGACCGGTCAGTAACTCCAATCCGGACCTGAAGTGGGAGGAGAAAACGGAAGTCAACATCGGTGCGGACTTTGTCGCCCTCGACTTCCGCCTAAGCGGCCGGATTGATGCGTACAGGGCTACGACATCCGACCTCTTGTTCGAAGTCGGCGTGCCGGTGCCACCGAATCTCTTTGGTCGTACGTGGACGAATGTCGGTGAACTGGAGACCAGCGGTCTGGAAATGTCGCTCGACTTCGATGTTCTGCCCCGGATTGGTCGGCCCGAAGGTAGCCTGATGTGGAATACAGGTGTGATTGCGTCTGTGTATTCGCAGACCAATCTGAATAAATACGTCACCGAGGAGGTGCAATATCTGGCTAGCCCAGGTTCTCCAGGCCTGAACAATCCGGATCTGATCCGGATTAAGGAAGGCGAGCCAATCGGACAGTTGTGGGGACCCAAATTCTCCAGAATAGGAGATGATGGTCAATGGCTCTTCCTGAAGCCCGACGGAACTGAAGTCGAGTATGGCGGGCTTTCGTTCCCGGACGATGAGCAGATTCTTGGCAACGGGCTCCCCGACTTCCAGTTGGGATGGACAAACCAGGTGAGCTACGGCGATTTTGACTTCAGCATGTTTATCGAAGGAGTATTTGGGCACCAGTTGGCCAACATGTTCAGCCTCTTCTACAGCGTGCCCAAACAGATTTCTTCGTACAACGTACTTTCGGATGCCTTCGATCTGGAGGATCTAAGGGATGATCCACGCTGGTCGAGCCGGTACATCGAAAATGGGGATTACGTCCGCATCAACAATGCCAGTATCGGCTACAACGTGCCGGCATCGAAGATGGCCAGCACGCCATTCGAACGGCTCCGTGTATACATCTCGGGCAACAATCTGCTTACCATAACGGGCTACAGCGGACTCAACCCGCAGGTGCGCTATGTAGATCGTAACCAGGGCCAGTCGGAGCAAGGCTCCAGCGGCGGTTCATTGGCTCCCGGCATTGAGCGGAGAATCGAATGGTTCACCACCCGCTCGATAAGCTTGGGCGTTAACCTTACTCTCTGATTGACATGGGAATTCAACCCCGACCCTTACCTAAACGACCAGCAAACCCGGAGGGCGTACTCGTGTCTACCTACAGACTCATCTCGCAGCGCTCAATAGTCCTTGCCACGTGCATGCTACTGTTCGTTGCAGGTTGCACCGACCTTACGGAACCGGTTGACAGCCAAGTCACCGCAGAATCCTTCTTCCAGACCGATCAGCAATTCGTATCCGCGCTGGGTGATGCCTACAGCCCGCTAACGGCGGTCGGTGGGGGCGGCGGACCCGCCCAGCTCAGCGAAGCGACGACGGACGAGGTCATCGTTCCGGCTCGCGGCCAGGACTGGTCGGAAGGCGGGTTCTGGTATCGCGTCAACAGCCACCAGTGGACGTCTGATGACGGGACCTTCAACGGGGTATGGGGGAACTATTTCTCTGGAGTGAACAATGCCAACCGGCTGATCTTCCAGTTCGAGTCTGCTGTCGAGTCGGGCGCTGCCGATCCTGCTGCCGCAGCAGCATTCATTTCAGAGCTGCTGGCCATGCGGGCATTCTACTATTACTTCCTCCTGGATGCGTTCGGCAATGTGCCGATCGTAACCAGCTTCGCAGACGCTGACGAAGCTCCGTCGCAGCCGTCGGGCGATTTTGCGCAAGGCCGCCGGATGGTCTTCGACTTTGTCGAGAGCGAATTGCAAAGCAACATCGGCAACCTCAGCATGGACGTGCGTTCCACCTATGCCCGCATGAACCAGAATGTGGCGCATATGACGCTCGCCAAGCTCTACATGAATGCGGAAGTATATACCGGTACGGCGCGCTGGAGTGATGCCCTGACGCATCTGAACGCCATCATCAACTCCGGCGATTATAGCCTGTCACCGAATTACCACGACAACTTTTCTGTCTCCAACGAGGGGTCTCCCGAAAATATCTTCGTCGTGCCATTTGATGCCGTCTTCCTGGGAGGGTTCAACCTGCATCAAATGACGTTCCACTATGGCAGTCAGAACACCTACAACTTCCAGTTCCAGCCGTGGAACGGATGGTCTGCGACGCAGAAGGTGTATGAGTCGGTCATTGATCCGGAGCAGAATCCCGGTCCACAAGGCGAGGTTTGGGGCGTGCAGCCGACGGCAGACGATGCCGGTCTTGAGCGCTTGCAGGGCACGATGGACGATCGGCTGGGTAACTTCATTGTTGGACCTCAGTACACGGCCGCCGGAGAGCGCATCACCGATACTGGCATTTACTCCGATTTTGACCTCAACGGCCCGCCGCTTACGTTTACGCCTGCGATGAACGATCTGGAAGCCGTGGCCTGCCGCCAGTGTGGAGCACGCATCGGCAAGTACCAGTTCGAGAGCGGCATCGGAAGCAGTTTGAACAATGACTTTGTCATTTATCGGTACGCCGATGTGCTGCTCCTGAAAGCGGAAGCGCTGTGGCGTCAGAACCCCGGCAGCGGGGAGGCGCTTGCCCTCGTAAACCAGGTACGGATGCGGTCCGGCGTGCACCCGTTCACGGCGCTGGATCCAGACAAGCTGATCGCCGAGCGCGGCCGCGAAATGTTCTGGGAGCAGACTCGGCGCCAGGACCTGATTCGTTTCGCCGGCACCGAGGGCGGGGAGACCAAGTACAACGATCCCTGGCAGTTCAAGGATGTGTCGGGGGCCTATCGCAATGTGGGTCCCATTCCCAGGGGGCAGTTGGAGACAAACTCGAACCTGGTGCAGAACCCTGGCTACTAGGGCGAGGTACAGCGTGGCGCGTTGCGCAGGTTGGGTATGCCTGTTGGTACTTGGAACCCTATGGGTCCCGTCGGATGCCCATGCCCAGGACGCCCGGGTGCTGATGGCCATTTTTGCGCATCCGGATGATGAGGGGCTAGTCGGCCCGGTGCTGGCGCGCTACGCGCGGGAAGGGGACGACGTGGTTCTGGTAACGGCCACCGACGGTCGGCTCGGCACGAATGAGTTTTCGGGGCTGGAAGCCGGGGACGGGCTCGCAGCCATTCGCAGGGAGGAACTGCAGTGTGCTGCTTCTACGTTAGGAATTGAATTGATTCATTTAGAGTATTACGACCAGTTCAATTCAGCGGAGGGATACGACGGGTTTACGCCCCAGTTGCAGGGGTTACTCAGGGATCTGGAGCGCATTATTCGCGAACGGCAGCCGGACGCCATCATTACATTTGGACCCGATGGCGTTAGCAACCACATGGATCATCAGTTGGTGGGCTCATCCGTTACGCAGGTCTATGTCAGCCAAGATTGGGAGGAGCCGCCAGCGCTATACTATTATGGCACGCCGGCGTCACAGTTAACAGAAGAAAATCGGGTGTTGCGTGGCGTGCAGGAGAAATACCTGACTGTGCGCGTAGCGTTCACGGATGAAGATGGCGCGACCGCGCTCGAGGCGTGGCAATGCCATGCGTCGCAATTTCCACCGGAAGCGGCTCAATGGATGCAGACGCGACTGGAGGAGTTGAATAACGCAATTCATTTTCGCCCATTCGCAGCCCCCTCAGAGAGTGCGAATGATCTGTTTCGCTGAGGCGTGGCTTCCAGGAAATGGTCGCAAGGCCAAGGCGTGCTAACAGCGATACAGGAACACGCCGTTCTAGCGTACTGTCCAACCGGGACATGTAGCCGATCGATCGTGAGGCACCCGGATGCAGAGAGAGGGTATCCCACCTGCGCTCCCGGTCTTGCTGCTTGCACTCTTGGGAGGGTGCGTCCAGCAAGGCGAAACAGAATTCCTGTTTGAAAAACTGGAAGCCGCACGCACCGGCATCGATTTTGCCAACGTCCTGCGTCCGACAGAAGAACTCAATACCTATCTATTCAGGAATTATTACAACGGTGGCGGGGTTGCGATCGGAGATATCGACAACGATGGGAGGAAAGATGTCTTCTTTACCGGCAATCAGGTTTCGAGCAGACTGTATCTGAACAAGGGGGATTTCCGGTTCGAGGATATCACGGATGAGTCGGGGTTGGCGTCCGATGGTATATGGACGACCGGCGTCAGCATGGCAGACATAAACGGAGACGGATGGCTCGATATTTATCTGTGCAAGTCCGGGCCTCCAGGCGGCGCACGCAGACACAACGAATTGTTCATCAACAACACCGATCGCACGTTCACCGAGCAGGCGGAGGCATATGGTCTCGCCGTATCAGGGTTGTCGATTCACGCTTCGTTTCTGGACTACGACGCGGACGGGGATCTTGACATGTATCTGCTCAGCAATCCGGTGCGATCACTGGACGAGATGGAGCGCAGGCCGGGATTGCGCGCTGTGCGCGATCCACATGGCGGCAACAGGCTCTTCCGCAATGAACTTGTTGGCGATCATTTCGCCACGAGCGCACCGGTGCCGTTTTCCGATGTTACCGGCGAAGCTGGCATATACAGCAGTGGCATTGGATTTGGGCTGGGCATATCGGTGGGAGATGTAAATCGCGACGGTTGGCCGGATATGTACGTGTCGAACGATTTCTTTGAGCGTGACTACCTGTATCTCAACCGTCAGGACGGCGGATTTGACGAGGTGCTTCCCAGTCTGGTTGGAGCAATCAGCCTGAGCTCCATGGGGGGAGATATCGCGGACTTGAACAGCGACGGCTATCCGGAAATATTCGTGTCCGACATGCTCCCGCAGGCCATGAACCGGCTGCAGTCCAAGATAGCGTTCCACCCCTGGGAGGAATTTGACGCCATCGTTCGCGATGGGTACCATTACCAGGAAACCCGGAATACCTTACAGCTAAACCGGGGTCCACAGCATCAGGAGTCTGGTGATCTGGTGTATTTCAGTGAAGTCGGCCGGCTGTCAGGCATAGAGGCCACGGATTGGAGTTGGGGTGGGCTGTTTGCTGATTTTGATCTCGATGGGCACCGAGACCTGTTTGTGCCAAACGGAATATACAAGGATCTCCTCGATCAGGACTTCATCACCCGTGTATCGAATGCGGATACGTTGCGCGCGATCTTTCTGAGGGAAGAAGAGCCCATCCTGGAGCTGCTCTCCCATATCCCGTCTTTTCCGATCGCCAATTTCATGTTTGCCGGTGACGCAACCATGCGTTTTCGGGACGTCAGCCAGGATTGGGGACTCGCCGAGCAGAGCTATTCGAACGGATCAGCCTACGGCGATCTGGATAACGACGGAGACCTGGACCTGGTGGTCAACAACGTGAACATGTCCGCCTTTGTATATCGCAACCACGCGACAGAGCGCCACCCGGACAGAAGCTGGCTGCAGGTAGACGTGAACGGGCGCATTCCCAATACGCAGGCTACGGGCGCGCAGTTGACGTTCTGGCATGGCGGCACGCAGTGGTACGTAGAACAGCAGCCCGTGCGGGGGTTCCAGTCAACCGTGGATCATACGCTCAGCGTTGGCTTTGGAGCGCGGGTACACTCAGGCCTTGTAGACTCTCTGGTAGTACGCTGGCCGGACGGAAACACGATCACGCTGCGGGACATACCCGTCAATCAACGGTTGCGTCTCGCGCAGGGCGCATCTGACAGTTCCAGTGAGTCTCCGTAGTCATGCTGTGCAGAAACCTCATTGTTGCGGTGTGCCTTACCCTCCTGGTCATCGGGTGTGACCAGCGAAGCGCCTATGACAGGATCGTGGCGCGCGAGTTGGCAACGGGTGCGCGGTTTGACACGCTGTTTCTGAGCTACGCATTGGGAATGTCGAAACAGGCGTTCTACGACAGCAGTTGGGCGTTGAACCGCCGGGGATTGGTCATGCAGGGGCCCCAGAATCAAAACGTACAGTACAAGCTCCCGGAGGCGCTGCCCTATCCCGCGACGATGCTCTTCTATCCGGATTTCTCTGCGGACAGGATTTACCAGATGCGCGTGCGGTTCGGCTATGACGATTGGGCGCCGTGGGCCAAGAGACTGTCCTCGGACAGCCTGCAGCTGGATGTCCTCGCACTGCTGGAACGATGGTATGGGAAGGGCTTCTTCGAGCATGGTAGCACAGTAACGGCGTTTGGGCCACAGCGACAGTTCGTGAAAGTGGACGGTAACCGGCGTATTCTTGTCATGAAGTACTCCGATACCGAGGTCCTCGCCATGATCACGGACCTGCTGGCGGAGAAAGCCATGATTGAAGAGCGTGATGCGGACAGGTAACCACAGATCGATACCCAGGCGCATGCTTGCATGTGTTGCACTGGCGGGTCTCTTGGCCTGGGCATGCAGCAAGCCGCCCTCCGGGCCCTTGTTCGAGCTTGTGGACTCCGCGCAGACCCATATCACCTTCGAAAACACGCTAGGCTATGCTTACGAATTCAATGTGTACCGGTACAGAAATTTCTATAACGGCGGAGGCGTTGCCCTCGGGGATATTGATGGCGACGGCCTCCTCGATGTCTTTCTGACTGGTAATCAGGTTTCTAACCGGCTGTATCGGAATGATGGCGGATTCTCCTTCACAGACATTACCGAGCAGGCCGGTGTGGCGGGTAGCCACGCATGGTCCACCGGCGTCACGATGGTCGACCTCAATGGCGATGGTCTGTTGGACATCTATGTCTGCAACTCGGGAATCGTAGCCGGCGACGACAGAAAGAACGAACTCTACATTAATCAGGGTGACGCGACCTTTCTTGAAATGGCGGAGACATATGGCCTGGCGGACGATGGCTATTCGACCCATGGTTCGTTCCTTGACTATGACGGCGATCAGGATCTCGATTTGTATCTGGTCAATAATTCGTACCGAAATATTGGCAGCTTCGATCTGCAGGAGAATACGCGTCACCTTCGGCACCACGCGGGCGGAGATCGCCTCTACAAAAACACGGGTACCGCCAACGGTCACCCACACTTCGAGGATGTGAGTGAGGAAGCTGGAATTTACGGCAGCGAAATAGGCTTCGGACTTGGCGTATCGGCTGGCGATGTGAATCGTGATGGCTGGCTGGACCTGTATATCTCCAATGACTTTTTTGAGCGCGACTACCTTTACCTGAATAATCGGGATGGCACGTTTGCCGAAGTGCTGGAAGAGAGCATACGGAGCGTCAGCGCCGCCGCGATGGGCGCGGATATGGCGGATCTGAACGCGGATGGATATCCGGATATTTTCGTTACCGATATGCTGCCGAAGCAAGAATTGCGCCTCAAGACGGTGACATCCTTTGATAGTTGGCAACGGTATCAGGCATACCTGCGAGACGATTATTACCACCAATTCACGCGCAACACACTACATCTGAATAGAGGCTCCGCCGGCATGGTGCCCGTATCCTTTAGCGAAGTAGGACGCATGACCGGAGTGGAGGCGACCGATTGGAGCTGGGGCGCATTGATTGCCGATTTTGATCACGACGGATATCGGGACCTGTTCGTGGCAAATGGGATCTATCAGGACCTGACCAACGCAGACTATCTCGTCGAAATACGCGACGAGGAAACAATGAACGAACTGATCGGCAAAGACACCGTCGACTTCAAGACGTTAATCGACATGGTCCCCTCCGAGCCTATACCGAATTTCATGTTCGCCGGCAGTGCAGCCATGCGCTTCCAGGACGTGACGACAGACTGGGGGCTTGCCGAACCAGGGTTTTCCAATGGGTCCGCTTACGGAGATCTGGACAACGACGGGGACTTGGATCTGGTAGTGAACAATGTGAACATGAGGCCCTTCGTGTACCGGAACCAGGCAACAGAGCTTTATCCGGACCGGCACTGGTTACGCATCCGCCTCCAGGGACCTGCCGGCAACACGTCAGCCGTCGGGGCGCAGGTCACGGCATGGCAAGGGGGCCGGCAGTGGTACGTTGAACAACAGCCGGCGCGCGGCTTCCAGTCCAGTGTGGATCCAGTGTTACATGTGGGTCTGCCGGCGGAGCGGCTTGATTCTCTTGTCGTGCGGTGGCCGGATGGCAAGACCCGGGTGCTGCGCGAGGTCGCAACGAATCGTATGGTGACCCTGACCTATGGCGGGACTCCCGGCACCTATGCCGGGGCGCAGTCCGTAGTTGCTGTACTTGAGCCCATCAACCCGGCGGACCTGGGCCTTGCCTGGCGGCACCGCGAGAATGTGCACAACGATTTTGACCGCCAGCCCCTGCTGTTCCACATGCGATCGACAGAGGGACCACCGGTTTGCGTCGGAGATGCAAACCAGGATGGGCATGTCGATCTCTATCTGGGAGGCGCCAGGGATCAGCCGGGAGCCCTTTTCGCGCAGACACCCTCCGGGCGCTTCGTGGATGCAGGAGTCATGGGTGGAGACGCAATTGCGGAGGATACCGACTGTTTGTGGTTTGATGCAGATGGCGATGGAGATCACGATCTCCTGGTGGCGAGCGGTGGCAGCGAACTCCCCGGCAGCAGCTCCGCGCTGCTGGATCGTTTGTACCTGAATGATGGCGCAGGCCGCCTGGCCCGATCTGAGGTGATGTTACTGTCAGCTGTTACGGGGTTCGAGCCTACAGGGAGCATCGCGGCTGCTGACATGGATGCGGACGGCGATACAGACCTGTTCGTCGGCGCACGCATGCGCCCGTTTGCATATGGGCAGCCGGCAGATGGACACCTGCTCATTAATGATGGATCGGGCAAGTTTACCGAAATGACGGACGCCCGTGCCGGGGAGCTTCGGGAATTGGGGCTCATCACCGATAGCCAGTGGGCGGACATCGATGGCGATGCGGATCCCGATCTCCTGATCGCGGGGGAATGGATGCCGCTAACCCTGTTTGAGAATCAGGACGGGACACTGGTCAATATAACGGCAGCCGCCGGGCTCGGCGGCACCACCGGCTGGTGGCACGCGCTGGCAGCGGGCGACCTGGACGGAGACGGGGACATCGATCTGATTGGCGCCAATCACGGATTGAATTCGCGCATCAAGGCCTCGCCGGAGGCGCCCGTCGCAATGTGGGTGGACGATTTTGATCGCAACGGGACAGTGGAGCAGGTTCTCGCCGTGTATCGCGATGGCCTGCAATATCCACTGTCGCTACGGCACGACCTCGTAGAGCAATTGCCCTATCTGGTGCGGATGTTTCCCACCTATGCGTCGTTTGCGGGAAAGACGGTGCAGGACATTTTCTCCGAAGAACAGCTAAGCCGAGCGGTCCACCTGGAAGCGCAGGAGTTGCGCAGTCTGGTGGCGTGGAACGACGGGACGGGACGGTTTCGCCTGGAGCCCCTGCCCGATGAAGCACAACTGGCGCCGATGTACGCCATTACGATACACGACATCAACGGCGACGGTGACCAGGAAATCCTGATGGGCGGCAATCTCTACGAAACGAAACCGGAGGTCGGCCGCTATGATGCGAGCTTCGGAGTCGTCCTTGAAACCGGGCCCGAAGGGCTACGAACGTTGCCGTTTGCAGAAACCGGATTCTGGCTTACGGGACCCATTCGCCGAATCGAACCCGTCGTGGCAGGCGGTCGCTCACTGTTGGTGGTAGCCCGGAATAACGACTCCCTTCTCGTATTCGCCCATGAAGAATGAGACTGTTCGTCTCTGCCGCGGTCGGCTTGCTACGATCGGCTTGGTGCTGTTGTCCGCCGCCTGTAGCAAAGGACCGACAGGCGACATGCTATTCTCACAGATGCCATCGCGGGTGACCGGAGTATCCTTCGAAAATCGCCTCCGGGCAGAGGCGGATTTTAACATCCTGGAGTACCTGTATTTCTATGACGGGGGAGGCGTTGCCATCGGTGACATTAACAACGACGGCCTTTCCGATTTGTACTTCACGGCCAATCAGGGGTCCAACAGGTTATACCTCAACAAGGGCGACTTCCAATTTGAGGACATCACGGATGTCTCGGGAACCGGTGGCAGTCCGGACGCATGGTCTACGGGCGTCACGATGGCAGACGTGAATGGCGACGGGCTACTCGATATCCACGTCTCGCAGGTACAGTACCTGGACAGGAGTGGGCATAACCTACTGTTCATCAATGGGGGCGACAACACATTTACGGAGCAGGCTGCAGGCTACGGGTTGGATTTTCAGGGCCTCTCCACCCAGGCAGCCTTCTTTGACTATGACCTGGACGGAGATCTGGATATGTACCTGCTGAACCATTCGGTGCATACGAGAGAATCCTTCGTACAGGCGTGGCGTCGCATCGTGGATGCACCGAGGGTCGGCGACCGGTTATATCGGAACGATGGCGGCTGGTTTACGAATGTGACTTCGGAGGCCGGGATATACAGCAGCGCACTGGGATACGGCCTCGGCCTCGCCGTCAGCGATATGAACCATGACGGCTGGCCAGACATCTACGTAGGCAATGATTTTCACGAGAACGACTACCTCTACATTAACAATACAGACGGCACGTTCTCCGAGGTGCTACAGCGCGTGATCGGCCACACCAGCCGGTCGACCATGGGAGTGGACATTGGCGATATCAACAATGACGGCCGCGTGGATATTGCTGCGCTCGACATGCTGCCGCCGGATATTGCCACCTATCGCGCATCGGGAGGGCCGGAGGCAGACGATCTCGCGCGGATCAAACGGAATTTTGGATACGCACCGCAGGTGGCGCGCAACACGTTGCAGATCCACCGGGGCAAGGATCACGAAGGCCTTCCACTGTTCAGCGAAATCGGGGCCTATGCAGGCATTCACGCCACCGACTGGAGTTGGGCGGGGCTCCTCGTCGACCTGGACCATGATGGCTGGAAAGACCTGTACGTCACAAACGGCATACCCGGCCGCCCCAATGATCTGGACTATATCGAGCACGTCTCCGAGCCGCGCACGCAGCAGATTCTGCACGAGGGCACAGCACAGGAGCAACTGGCCGTCACGCGGAGAATGCCGACGCTGTCTATCGCAAACGTTGCATTTCGGAATAACGGCGACGCCACATTTGCGGACCGGACGCAGGAGTGGGGATTGGGTGCGCAGGGCTTTTCCAACGGTGCGGCATACGGGGATCTGGACGGGGACGGCGATATGGATCTGGCAGTGAACAACATCGATGCCCCCGCGCTCCTCTATCGCAATAATGTGATGGGCAACCACTCGCTGCGTGTGCGCCTGCAGGGCGAGGGTGCGAATACCACGGGAGTGGGTGCGAAGGTCATCCTGTTTACCGATGGCATGCGCCTGTATCAGGAGCAGATACCGACGCGCGGGTTCCAGTCATCGGTCGACCACACGCTAGTTTTTGGGCTGGGAAGTGCACCGGTGCTCGACTCCCTATTGGTCATCTGGCCGGGTGGCGGATTCCAGCGCCTCGAAGGCGTCGAAGCGGACACGCTTGTCGTGCTCAGGCAGGAGGATGCGAAAGGGACGTACAGGTATGCGAAATACCAGGAGTCGCCTACGCTTTTCCAGGAGTTCACGCCAGAAACACCCCCTGGCGCGGGTCACCGCGAAAACGAGTACGAAGACTACGACGCGCAACCCCTGATCCCGCACAGGCTCTCCACAGAGGGACCGGCGCTGGCGGTCGCTGATGTGAACGGGGACGGGCTGGACGATTTCTATCTCGGTGGCGCCCACGGCCAGAAAGGCGTGCTGTTCATCCAGCAGCGCGGCGGGGAGTTTTCGCCTGTGCCCTTTCCAGACGATGTTCACGAAGACGTGGACGCCGCCTTCCTCGATGTGGAAGGCGATGGTGACAGGGACCTCTACGTGGTAAGCGGCGGCGGGCAACACACGTCCGCGGATGCGGAGCTCGAGGATCGGCTTTACGTAAACGATGGGTCAGGTGATTTCAGCAGGTCTCATGGCAGCATCCCGGGCATAAGGGCCGACGGCAGTTGCGTGGCCCCGGCAGACTACGACGACGATGGAGACACGGACCTCTTCGTGGGCAGTCGCTCGGTTCCCGGCGCCTACGGCGAGCGCCCCGCGAGCCGGTTACTGGAAAACGACGGGACGGGAACGTTCACGGATGTCACGGAGCAAAAGGCGCCCGCGCTCCTTACCGCGGGCATGGTAACCGGGTGCGTCTGGGCAGATGTGACCGGTAGTGACGGCCCGGATCTCGTGCTCGTAGGGGAGTGGATGCCGATAACCATTCTGACGGATAGCGGAGGGGTGCTGGAGGATGCCAGTCTTCCGGCCACCGGAGGGTGGTGGACGAGTGTACTGGCCGATGATGTGGATGCGGATGGAGACATCGATCTGATTGCGGGAAACCTTGGCGCCAACACGACCTTGTCAGCACCGCTGGATCTGATCACCTACGATTTTGATAGCAACGGGTCCGTGGATCCCATCATTATCGAAGAGCGAGACGGGCGCTCCTATACGTGGGCGCGCAGGGATCCGCTTTTCAAGCAATTGCCAGGGTGGGCCCCCAGGCTGCCAACCTATGGCTCCTATGCGGAGGCGACGCTCGAGGATCTCTTTGAACCGGGAGCGCTGGCGGCCAGTAGCCGGCGGCGTGTGGACACCTTCGCTTCCGTGTATCTCGAAAACAGCGGGGCGGGCGAGTTTCGCAGGCAGGCATTGCCTCGCAGCACCCAATGGTCACCCGTGATGAGCATGCTCGCCCATGATTTCACCGGAGATGGGCATATGGATGTATTGACGGCCGGCAATTTTTTTGGCGTCAATACCGTGCAGGGCAGGTATGACGCCGATTACGGGACGCTGCTGGTCGGCAATGGTGCGGGTTCCTTCACGACCCGGCCCATGCATGAAACGGGGCTCCGCATCCGGGGCGAGGTCCGCGCCATGCGCTTGATGCGCCTGGACGGCCACGGGCAGGCCGTGCTCATAGCGCGCAACAATGATGCGCCGCTGATCCTGACATTCCCGTTCGAATAAGCGCGCTATTGGCGGCGCGTCTTTATGATAATGACGCCGCTCGCGCCACGGGACCCGTAGATGGCCGTCGCACTGGCATCCTTGAGCACATCGATGGACTTGACATCCAGCGGATTCAGCCAATACAGCCCACGGCTCGGGTCCACATGGACGGTGGCTCCGTCGACCACATAGAGCGGCTCGTTGCTGCCGTAGATCGAGGTCGCCCCCCTGATCAGCACGTGGAATCCGCCTCCCGGGGATCGTTGCACCAGCACGCCGGGAATGCGGTCCAGTAGTTGCTCCACACGCGTGATCTGGCGCAGCTCCTTGTCCGGATTTACGTGGCTGATGGATCCGGTCACCGTTTTTCGGTCCTGCAGGCCATACCCCACAGCGACTTTCTCTTCACTAGTCTCCTCACTAATGGCCGTGCCAGACGTATGGCATCCGATAAAAAGGAAGGCGAGCACCACAATAGAGATCGGCAGTATCGTGCGAATTCCTGCGTTGAACTGGAACATGGCGCCCTCCGTGTTCTGCGCGGATACAAAATTACCATACTCATGACGATCCAGAGCGTCATAAGATCCATGCTCAAGTGGAAGCGTTAGCCAGTTGCGTTTGGTTTTGCTTTGATTGAAATTGACCGGGGCTGCCTGGCGGGTGAGCTGCGTGAACCGAACCGAGCTAACGGAATCCAAGGGTACAGGAAGTACGCCTGCGATCCCAAATGAAGCAGGTGACCACAACAGACCCGTAAATCAGACATAATCGGAGGTTGCCGTTGAAGAGAACTGGTTTCTTCACAACCGCATCTCCAAGCGCTCGTAGATCATTACTTGTGGGAACGGACTATATCTGACAGCATATGCGTGTTCTGCGCTTAGCCCTACCAACCGTGGTTCATTACTTGGGGAATTACATACCTGGTATTGTAGGGCCATCGGGGTCGAAGAGCCGTATTGATTGCGTACGATCAGCGACCAGAATGAGTACAAAAATCAGTGCAAGCGAGTCATCGACTGCACATGCTGGAAAGGGCCTGCCTGAATACGATAATAATACAAGCTCGGGGCCAGGGCTGCGCCATCAAAAGATACGTAATGGTGCCCCGCTGACATCACAGCGTCGAGCAACGTTTCTACGGTGCGACCCAGCAGGTCCAACACGGTAAGGCGGACATGGGCCGATTCAGCAAGACTGAACGGAATCAGGGTTACACCGACAAACGGGTTAGGATAGTTCGGCAGCAATTGATACGTAGTCGGTGCGACTGCGGTGGGAGTGTACGTCGAAGCCAGGCGTCTGCTCACTAGCACAAGGTCTGGGTAGCGTGAGTCGGTAACGGTGACGTGATATACGGCACGCGGGTCAGCAATGCCGGTACGGAGCTCGGTTGAATCTGCGCCGGCAATGGCTTGGCCGTCGCGGTACCACTGATACTGGTTCTGGCTGCCTGGGGTGTCCACGCGGAAAATGACCTCCGAAGCGGTACGCCGCATGCCAAGGGCAATGGAATCCTGCGGAGCGTAACGAAACGCGGCCACGTTGCTGTTGAGCAGCCCACTGGTTTCCAGGGCACCGAACGTAAGGCGGTTATACGATACATCTACTGCGTTGATTATGGGTAACACAGAGAGATCCGGTAGTCCGTCCAGAAAATTGCGCTGCAGAGACAAGAGCGTGAGTGCAGACAGGTGGCTTGCGGCCTGGGGCAGGGCCCCAGCAAGGCCCTGGTCGGCAAGGTCAAGCCGGCTTACGCGGTTTGCGGTGTTAAGGTGAACACCTTGCCATTGAGATACCGGAGCCTGCAGCCATCCGGTGTTGTCTTGCCAATCGGTTCCGCCAGTGGCCTTATAGATGACAGCGAGGGCCAGCGAGTCAAATACACTGGTTACGGCGAACGGTCGGCTGGCAAGCGTTAAGCCAGGAAGCAACGCGTTCATAACGGTGGCATGGTAATCGGCGGGTGGGGTGGGGCTGGACAGACGGAGTTCGGACGACACAGCGCCGGCTAGGACGTCTCCGTTCATGTGCCACTGATACGTGTTCTGGTTGCCGCCCGTGGCAACGGTGAGGATGATATCGGTGTCGTCGTTGGCCCCGTGCAGCAGGGTAGCTATTGAATCCTGCGGGGCGTATTGCTCTATGTAGTCGAATAGGGTCGCATTAGGCTCCAAATCCTCGAAATTCAAGCGATTGTTCGCTACAGACAGGCTATCGATTGAATTCAACGCCGTCAAATCCGGTAACCCGGTCAACTGGTTGCCACTTAGGTACAATTCTTCCAATCTGCTCAACTGCCCCCATTCCGTTGGCAACGGCCCGGTCAACTGGTTGCCGCTTAGGTTCAACCAGGATAAGTGGCTCAACTGCCCCCATTCCATTGGCAACGGCCCACTTAACTGGTTGCGGGCCAGGTTCAACTGGATGGCTGACCGGCTCGCGCTGGTCAACTGACTCCATTCTGTTGGCAACGGTCCGGTCAACTGGTTGTCGCTTAGGTTCAACCAGCTTAAGTGGCTCAACTGCCCCCATTCCATTGGCAACGGCCCACTTAACTGGTTGCGGGCCAGGTTCAACTGGATGGCTGACCGGCTCGCGCTGGTCAACTGACTCCATTCTGGTGGCAGCGGCCCGGTCAACTGGTTGTAGGATAGGTCCAACCTCCACAAGTGGCTCAACTGCCCCCATTCCATTGGCAACGGCCCGCTTAACTGGTTACCGCTCAAGTTCAACCGGAGGGGAATTCGGCTCGTGCCGCGAAACTGTCCCCATTCCGGCGGCAGCGGCCCGGTCAACTGGTTGTCGGATAGGTCCAACCCCAACAACCTGCTCAACTGCCCCCATTCCGACGGCAAGGCCCCAGCCAACTGGTTGTGGGCTAGGGTCAAGTAATACAAGATGGGCAACTGCCCCCATTCCGGCGGTAAGGCCCCAGTCAATTGGTTGCCGCTTAGGTTCAAATCTATCAACCTGTGCAACTGCCACCATTCCGTTGGCAACGGCCCGGTCAACTGGTTGCCATCTAGGTGCAACCCCTCCAACCTGCTCAACTGCCACCATTCCGACGGCAATAGCCCGCTTAACTGGTTGCCGCTTAGGTTCAAGTTTTCCAACCTGCTCAACTGACTCCATTCTGTTGGCAATGGCCCGCTTAACTGGTTGCGGGCCAGGTTCAACCGGATGGGTAACCGGCTCGTGCCGGTCAACTGCCCCCATTCTGTTGGCAGCGGCCCGGTCAACTGGTTGCCGTCTAGATGCAACTCTCTCAACCAGTGCAACTGCCTCCATTCTGGCGGCAATGGTCCGGTCAACTGGTTGTCGCTTAAGGTCAACTCTTCCAAACTGCTCAACTGCCCCCATTCCGTTGGCAACGGCCCGGTCAATCGGTTGCCGTCTAGATGCAACTCTCTCAACCAGTGCAACTGCCTCCATTCTGGCGGCAATGGTCCGGTCAACTGGTTGTCGCTTAGGGTCAACCTCCACAAGTTGCTCAACTGTCCCAATTCCGACGAGATCGGACCTGCAAGCCCCCTATTACGCAATTCTAAGCGAGATACTCTTCCCGGATCATTCAAAGATACACCCTGCCAACTGCTAACCGACCCTTGCAGCCAGTTGCTGGGATGACCGGCACTAAGGCCATTGTAAAACGCCACTAACGCCAGCGAATCGCCACTGTGAGCGGGTTGCGATTGGGCCGGCAGGGCCGTAGGCACAAGGATGGCCGCAATGAGAATCGCAGCATAACGAATCATGACTTGGATACCGGTAGTTGCAATGCGCCAATTAAATACCTGATCCTGCGTTTGTTTCGAGTCCCAATGCTCCTCGATAGCTACGTAGCGACGGCCACTGCTCCACTTCTCATGTCGCTCCGCCAGTAGCGCTCTCAATAGCTGCACCGCCGAAGCCTCGTTCGGAAAGATCCGAATCACTCGCTCTAAGGCGCCGAATCTCTTCGTTCAAGCACTCCGCCATGTTCGCCGTGCGCAGACGCAGACAGTACCGGTCAGACCAGATCTCGCAAGGAGAGTATTTCTCTTATTTCTTGTATTTCTATCGCACGGATTGGTGCAAAGACCTCGATCCTACTTCCAGTTGCGTTTGGTTTTGCTTTGATCGAATTTGACCGGGACGGCACAGCGGAGGATGGGGAAGATTTGGGCAGAAACACCTGTGAAGCGGGAAATCCGCTTTCCGGTACGGCGGTTGCCTGAGCAACCTTGCGAAGCGTATGCAACTTGTCTCGCTCGACTGGATCGTTATCGCCATCTACGGCGCGGTGACCGTGCTGCTGGGCCTGTGGTTTACCAAGCGGGCCGGCTCAAGCATGGAGGACTTCTTTGTTGCCGGCCGCACCCTGCCCTGGTGGCTTGCTGGTACGTCCATTGCAGCGACCTGGTTTGCTACCGACGCTCCGTTGGTAGCGGCCTCGATAGTGCGCCAGCAGGGCATCTTTGGCAACTGGCTCTGGTGGTATGAGGCCGCCGGCATCATGATGCTGGTGTTCTTCTACGCCCGGATGTGGCGTCGCGCCAACATCATCACCGATGCCGAGTTCATCGAATTGCGGTATGGCGGCAAGCCGGCAGCCGTCCTTCGCGGCTTCTCCGCCGTCTATCAGGGAGTGCTGAAGAACTGCGTGGTGATGGGCTGGGTGATGCTGGCCATGGTGAAGTTCAGCAAGGTGCTCCTGGGCTGGGACGCAGCCTTCACCCTGGCAATCTGCATTGTGCTGGCCATGGTCTATACGGTCGCCTCCGGACTATGGGGCGTGGTTGTAACGGACCTGTTGCAGTTTACGACCGGGATGCTGGGCACCATGATCCTGGCCGGGATCGTGCTCTACCAGGTCGGCGGCCCGGCGGAAATGGCTGCGCAAATTAGTGAAGTGTCGGATCACCCCGGCACCTTGGACATTTTCCCTAATCCAGCGCACCTCAGCTCCCTGGAAGTCGTCTCCTTCTTCCTGCTGATATTCGTACTGTGGACGCGCAGCGGCCAGGGAGATGGCTATATCGCCCAGCGCCTGTTTGCCACGCGCGACGAAAAGCAGTCCCTGCTCGCCGCGCTGTGGTTCAACTTTGCCGGCACGGTAATGATGACCTGGCCCTGGATCATTGTTGGTCTGGGATCGCTGCTCATCTTCCCGCTTGCTACGGCATCGCCGGAGCTGGCCGCCGATCCGGAGTTGGCCTACCCGATGATGATCGGAGAACTGATGCCGCCAGGGCTCCGGGGGATGCTCGTTGCCTCCTTTCTTGCGGCGTTTATGAGCACGATGGATACACACCTGTGCTGGGGGGCCTCCTATCTGGTAAACGACGTCTACCGCCGGTTCATCCGCGCAGACAAGAGTCGTCGGCACTATGTGGTAGCCTCCCGCGTGGCAGTGGTCGTGTTGGTGATGCTGGCGGCCTTTACAGCCTGGCAAATGGAATCCATCGAGCGAGGCTGGATCTATGTGATCGAACTGACGGCTGGAATTGCCATGGTGTGGCTGCTCCGGTGGTACTGGTGGCGTGTCAACGCGTGGGCCGAAATCAGCGCCATCGCTGGCTCTTTCGTGATAGCGAACGGATTCCTCTGGATTTCGCTGGCGGAAAAGATGGGCCTTTTGACCGGCGATGCACTGACCGCAGCCAATACGTTCTACAGTGGAGAATATGACATGGTGCGCGCCGTATGCATACTGCTGACGTGCACCGTGATATGGGTGGCGGTCGCGCTCGTGACGCGTCCCGACCCGGAGGAAAAACTGCTCGATTTCTATCGCAAGGTTCGACCGGGGGGCTGGTGGGGCCCTATTGCGAAACTGTGCCCGGAGGTCAGTGCTGATGTGCCGGCATCGCGCCGGTGGATGGGGTGGGGGCTCGGCGTACTGTTTCTCTGGTCGAGTCTGCTCGGTGTGGGTTATCTCGTTACCGGACGGCCGTGGGCTGGTCTGGCGCTGTTGGTGCTGGCCATGCTGGGGGCTGCCGGGACGCTGAGAGTATCTCTCTTGTCGGACAAGCCTCGAACGCCCGCGTGATTCCACTAACCGGAATTGTCATGCAAATCATTGGCCTGCGCCACCGCGTGGTGGCTCGTATTTGTTTCGTCGTACTCTGCATCGCAGGGATCCAGACCGGAGACTTAGCCGCGCAGCATGCGAGATTGGATCGCGTGTTGACCAGCACGATGGATACGGGCGGAGGTCTCGGGTTGGACGCCGACCGGGGTAGCGTCGGGCTCTGGCAGCGACTGCAGAAGCTGCGCACCACGGCGAGCGCGCTGCACACGACCGCACACCCCGATGACGAGCATGCCGGCCTGTTAACCTATCTGAGCCGCGGGGTGGGGGCGCGCACCGCCCTGTTGACCCTGAACAGGGGAGAAGCTGGCGCGAATGCCATCGGACCGGAACTGTTCGACGCCCTGGGACTGATCCGCACGGAAGAGCTGCGCCTGTCCAATCGCTACTATGCGCTGGATGATCAGTATTACAGCGTGGCTATCGATTACGGCTACTCGAAGACGCTCGATGAAAGCCTGAGAAGCTGGGACCGCGACACCCTTCTCGGTGACATGGTGCGCGTCCTGCGGCTGAACAGGCCCCTGGTAGTAATTTCGCGCTTCCACGGATCCGAGCGTGATGGGCATGGGAATCACCAGGCCGTGGGCGGCCTGACGCCGGAAGCGGTCCGGGCCGCCGATGATCCGAGCATGTTTCCGGAACAGATTGCGAGCGAAGGACTGCGGCCATGGAGGGTCCAGAAGCTGTACAGAGGAGGTGTCCGGAAGGAGGAGCCGTGGCACGTGCACATGGATGCCGGGCGGTATAGTCCATGGTTGGGCACGACCTACCAGAATTTCGGGGCGTATGGCCTAAGCCTGCAGCGCTCACAGACAAGCGGCCGGATGCGCGGGCGCATGGGGCCTGTCCCGTACTACTATGAATGGCTGCACGAGGGCGCCGGGGCGGTTGAACAAGGCTTCTTCGATGGCCTGGATACATCCATTTCGGGGATATTTGCGCTGGTCGGCGAAACGCCGCCAACAGGGGGTACTGAGTTGGCGGAAGCCATCGAAGGGCACGTGGAGGATGCCATAGCGGCGTATGATGTCTCGGCCCCCTCAAACGTAGCCGCAGACCTTGCCGAGGGCCTCCGGAAGACGCGCGCTCTTCTCGCGATGCTGGCCGCAGAGTCGGAAGCGGCGTTTCTGCTTCGCATAAAGGAAAAACAATTCGCGCACGCGATACACACGGCGCTGGGGGTGCAACTCACAGCAGTCGCCGCTCCACTGGATGCGCCTGCCGGCATGATGAGCGCAGTAGTACCGGGGCAGCAGTTCCACGTGGAAATGCGCTTTCTTGCCCCGGCCACCGTGGCAAACGTGTCTCTGGCGCTCTCGGCGCAAGATATCGAGGCGTGGGAGGTATCGGAGCAGGCGGTAGATGCGGCACCGATCGTTGCCGTGGACGCGACCGTGCGCGTGCCAGAGGCGCCCATGCTATCCCGGCGGTACTTTTACCGGACTTCGATCCGCGAGAAT
This sequence comes from Rhodothermales bacterium, assembly GCA_963665975.1. Taxonomy (GTDB): domain Bacteria; phylum Bacteroidota; class Rhodothermia; order Rhodothermales; family Bin80. Next base: position 1,660,176 of record OY762508.1, on the reverse strand, counting down.
ATGTACACCCTGCGGAATACCGCGTATGCCCACATGCCGGCGGCCCCGGTGAGCCTGGAAGTCATTGCGCGCTACGAAGTGGGTGGTGAGGAAATAGTCTTGCGGCGGCCGGTGGTAACGCGCGAGGCGAATCTGCCCTACGGATACGTGCTGCGCGAGCTCACCATAGCTCCGGCGCTCGCGGTAAACACCAGGCGTGAGAACCGGATCGTGGTTGCGGGTCGCACGGGCGAGTCGTTCACCGTTTCGGTGGAGTTGCTCAGCAACGACCCTGAACCTCTGCAGGGTGTGTTGCGGCTTGACGCGCCAGAAGGATGGCCGGTGGACCCGGAGCGCATGCCATTCACCTTTACGCAGGCTGGCCAACGACAGGCATACGCATTTCAGGTGACGCCGCCGGTCGTGGAGGAGCAGGAGTACATCGTGGAGGCGGTGGCGGAGGCTGGCGGGCGCACGTACCGTGAAGGCTACGATGTCATTCGCCATCGGGATCTGGAGACGCGCCATCTGTACAAGCCGGCGCGCGTGCGCGTGCGCGGCCTGAATGTCAACGTGGCGCCCAATCTTGCTGTGGGCTATGTGATGGGAGTTGGGGACGAGGTGCCCGCGGGCATTACGGGGCTGGGCGCGACAGTCGATCTGTTGACAGAGGAAGACCTTGCCGCAGGCGAGCTGGGAGCGTATGACGCGGTGGTCATTGGGACGCGGGCGTATGCCGTACGCCAGGACCTGCACACCTACAACGCGCGCCTGCTGGAGTATGCGCACGCCGGCGGTAATCTGATCGTGCTATACCAGACGCAGGAATTTGTCCCGGACAGGATGGCGCCCTATCCCGCACAACTGCCACGCGGCGCACAGGAGGTCTCCGAAGAAGACGCGCCGGTCACCGGACTGGCGCCCGATCATCCGCTTTTTCACACCCCAAACCGGATTGCGCCGGAGGATTTTGATGGCTGGGTGGAGCAGCGCGGCTCGAAGTTCTTTACGGAATGGGACGAGCGATACACACCGCTTGTCGAAATGCACGACACCGGGCAAGATCCCCAGCAGGGGGCATGGCTGACAGCGCGCTATGGTGACGGCTATTACACGTATGTTGCGCTGGCCATCCATCGGCAAACACCCTACGCCGTCCCCGGTCCGTACCGGATATTGGCGAACCTGCTATCGATGGGTAGCAGCGCGGAATAATCGATGCAAGGGCTTAAACCTCATCTTCGGGTCCCAGGGGAGCCAGCCCGAATATGGATAACAATTCGTCGAGCGTGCGGACGAAGGTGACCAGGTCCAGGCTTTCCGGTTTGGAAAAGCCTTCGTCGACGATGTGGCGAAGCAGTTTCCGCAGCAGCGTATAGTAACCGTTGATATCGAAGACGACGAGCGGCTTTTCGTGCAGCCCGATTTTCTTCCATGTCAGGATTTCGAAGAACTCGTCGAGTGTGCCATAGCTGCCAGGCAACACGACGAAGCCATCTGAGCGGTCAAACATCTCCTGCTTGCGCTCATGCATGGCGTCGGTAATTACCGTCTCGAGTTCATCTCTAAGCAGACTTGGGCGGTCGGGTAGCGCCTCCATAAGGGCGAGATGCTTCGGCAGGATGCCGGTGACCTGGCCGTTTGCCGACAATGCCCCATCGGCAAGCTTGGACATCAATCCTGTGGCGCCATGGCCATAGATCACACCCACCTTTCGCCGGGCCAGAACCTTGCCAAGACGGTGTGCCTGCTGTGCATGTATCGCGCTATGCCCGGATTGGGAACCGCAATAGATGCAAAGAGATGAAACAGCCATTGCTTCTATGATAGGGTGGTCGAATCCGTGATTATGGTGAGGCGTGCGGGAGCCTGCACGTGGAATTCAGGAAGGGTATACGATATTGTCAATGTTTTGTGCGCGAAGGATTGTGGCTGCTACTCGTCGGCCGCTCGCGCATCCAGCTCCTCGACAGACAGACGGACGCTGACGACATACGGCTCCTGGCCCTCTTCCCAATGCCCGTAAGTGGTGCTGACAATAGTGCCGTCGGGCAGAACTTCGACGCCGGGATAGGCGGTATCCGTCCCTTTTGTGTTATCCATCAGCCGGATCCGGTACTGGCCTTCCGTACCCTCGACAAGGTCTTCGTATCTGCCGAGCCAGGCGACCCAGTCGCCACGCGTGGGGCTGTCGTGGGCCATGTCGCGGAACGAAATAAAAAGCCTTCCGTCGGGGACATAACGGCCGGTATGCCGGTCTCCTGTCAGGGCGCCGGGCACTTCGCGCGGCGTGGTCCAGGATTCACCCTCATCGTTGGAAAACATGATATAGGAATTCCGCGTCCGGCTGTTTTCCCTCAGCAGGACCGCCAGCTGCTTGCCGTCCGGGGACCGGATAAGGCCGGGTTCGCAGAGGTGGACTTCGGGATCGAAAGCGATGATCTCGGGTGCGCTCCACGTAAGGCCGCCATCCCAAGACAATGTCTTGTACACATGGAAGATGGGCGGGTCCAGTTTCTTGGGGGCTGGCCCCATGAACCGCCCATCGTCATGGAACAGCGCCATGTAGGCGCCGCTTTTCAATCGTTCCACCGATGCCATGGCTACAATGCCGCCGTAAGGGCCAATCGGTTCCAGGGGAGTCCATGATTGGCCGTCGTCTTCGGAGACCGCAAGACGGATGGGATGGAGCCCCGAGAAGAGGATCAGCCGCCTGACGCCGTGCGCGTCTACCGTTCGGTACAGTGTAGGTACTTCCTGGGAGGTCGCCCAGTTTTCAGGAACTGGCAGTCGCTCCGACCACGTGAGCCCGCCGTCCAGGCTCCGCTTCATTACGATAGCACCCCTGCCGTGACCCTTGGGATAGACAGCGATCATCGTGGTCGAATCTTCGAGCAACACGGTGGTTGGGTGTCCGAGATACTGCCCCTCTTCTCTGTCCACCACGACCTGGCGATGGGTTTCGTGCGCCAGGTCTATAAGCGGAATCGTAAACCCGCGCTGCGCCTGTGCATGCACGGGTCCGAGGATAGTGGCCGCGCACAGGACGGTTAATGCCAAGGCTCTCTTCATTCGCATCTTACAGGTGTGGTCTGAAGAGTGCCTTGATGCCACTCTTTTCATGAAACGTACGGAAGGCCCCCTCCCAATCTCCTAATGGGAACGCATGCGTGATCAAGGGTTCCGTGCGGACGATGCCGTCTTCCAGGAGGCGGATCGCCCGGCCCCACGACTCAGGGGTGCTGGCATTGCTGCCGGTGACCACTAACTCCTTGTAACAGATCTGGTCCACATCCCACGATATTGGCTTGCCAAACAGCCCCACCTGCACATAACGTCCTCGGCGGCGGACCATGTCCAGTAGGCCCCGCGCGGCGGCACCGGCCCCGGAACATTCAAAGACGACGTCAGCACCAAGCCCCTGGTCGGTAACGTCTCGCACAAGCGTCAGGGCGTCGACGGTCTGCACGTTTACCGTATGGTCGGCGCCCAGCTGTTCCGCTATGCTGAGCCGCCTGGCGTCTTCTCCGGTGCCGAGCAGGATGACACGGGCGCCAGCGGCCTTCGCAAGCTGCAGGGTCAAGAGGCCGATCGTGCCGGGGCCGGCTATGACTACCGTGTCGCCAGCACGAACGGTTGCTTCACGGCCCAGCATGCCGTGAACCACGCATGCGAGCGGTTCTGTTAGCGCCCCTTCACGATACGAAATACTTGTCGGCAGCGTGTGCAGATTGGTCGCAGGGACGACCACGTACTCAGCGAAGCCGCCGTTCACGGCCGAACCGATCGAGCGCCGCTGCAGGCACAGGTTGGTGTGTCCCGACCGGCAGTAGCGGCAGGTGGTGCATGTGGAGAAATAGGTTTCGGTCGTAACGCGCTGGCCACGCTCTACGCCGCCCACCCCTTCTCCAACGGCGAGCACTTCACCGGAGACCTCATGGCCGAGCACGACGGGTGGATTGGATTTGAATTCGTCCAGATAAATGTGAATATCCGTGCCGCAAAGACCTGCGGCGTGAACCTTGAGCAAGACCTGCCCGAATGATGCGTCCGGATCGGGGATGTCGCGGAGTTCTATGTTCCCCACGCCGGGCGCGACTTTCATTACTGCCTGCATGACTCTCTATCTCGTGGAAGGGAATAGGCTCCAATGTACGGCGCAGCGATGAAGGATAGTGTCCACGGCTACGGAGGACTGAGTGGTGGGTTCATTCGGCGGGTCATCGGACGCGTCCGCGGGCGTCAACAGGCCATCGGGCGACGACCTGCTGCCCGTCAACCAGAAACACCTCGTCCTGCGTGTTCACGACGACGCACGCATGATTGGGGACCACGCGGACCCTGTCTCCGACCACATAGGTCGCGCCGCCGCGAACGCGGGCCCAACCGTGCTCTTCTGACAGGGCTGCCAGACGTACGTGAGGGTGCTCTACCATCGTAGCAGCGTTGTAGAGGAGGCACCCGTATCCCTCAGCGCCGGATACCCGATCGGATGTCAACACCTTGCTGCCGGCATCCAGGAAGAGCCGCTCGGCGCCCAATGTATCGCGATGCTTGCTCACCACGGTGGAGAGTACCGTAAGCGCACAATCCTGCAGGGTTGTTACGCCAAGTGCGACCTGTGTCCTGTCGTGAAAGACGTAGTTGCCCGGACGGATCTCCGTAATGCGGAAGCCTTCGAATTCCCGGTTTTCGAATACGGTCATGGAAGGCGTAGATCCGATCGAAATAACGAAATCCTTGCGTGGCAGCCCCGCACCGCAGAGGCGCGCGGCCACGCGCAGCATACGATTTCGGGCTTCTTCCATTACGCGGCGCAGGGCGGAAGCCTGTGACTCTTCGCCAGTCGGACCTCCGTAGGCATGCCCCTCGTGCGTGAAGATACCCGCGACGGCAAGGCCGGGCAGTGCGGCGACAGCCTGCGCAAAGGCGGGCAGCGTGGCGTCGTCCCAGCGTCTGCCGCATCGGTTGCCGCCCGTGTCGATTTCGATGAGCACGCGAGCCCGCTGTCCGTGCTCGGTATAGATGGCAGATGCCCTGTGTGCAGCCTCGAGGGTGTCAATGCCGAAGGTGATGCGTGCCTGCGGGGACAGCGCGGCGAGCCGCTCGTGCTTGCGTGGCCCGACAACAGGATAGGCGAGGAAGATGTCGTCAAATCCAGCCTCGACATAGACCTCCGCTTCGCCGACCTTGGCTACCGTTAACCCCTGCGCACCAAGCTCTTGCTGGCGACGCGCGATGGCCACCGTTTTGTGCGTTTTGGTATGGGGTCGCAACACGGCCCCTTGACTGGCCGCGCGGGTCTGCATCCGCACGAGATTTGCTTCCAGACGCCGCCGTTCGATAACGATGCACGGCGTGGAAAGCTCGTGGAGCGAGGCAATCGGAGTAGGCATGGCATGAAGGTAAGAACCGCGATCAAGACTCTCCTATATGCGGAGATATTGCAAGCACTTTGAAACACAAAGTACTTTGCGGCGTACGCAGACCCATGATACAGGACCTACCGCCAATGCGCGGCCCCGAGCCGCCCGAGGTGCAGGCTACCAATGACCTGCGCTCTATTCGCGAAATGATGGCCCGCTCGGCCTCGTTTACAGCTGTCCCGGGTTGGGGCATGGTGGCCATGGGGCTGACGGCGTTGCCGGCGGCACTGTTGGCGGCGGCACAGCCAACGCCGGACCAATGGCTCGCCGTTTGGCTCTTGGATGCCGTCCTCGCCACCAGTATCGGTGTTGTCACCCTGGTACGCAAGGCCGGGCGCAGGGGTCTGTCACTGGCTTCCGGGCCAGGACGCCGATACATCCTGAGTCTTGCGCCGCCCATGGTGGCGGGACTGCTGCTTACCGGTGCGTTGTGGCGTGCGGAGGACTTAAGCCTGCTCCCGGGACTCTGGCTGCTACTCTACGGTACGGGCACCGTGACCGGAGGCGCGTATTCCGTGTCGCCGGTTCGGATTCTCGGGCTCTCCTTCATGGCGCTTGGCGCCATCGCTATTCTCGTGCCGATGTCCTGGGGCAATGTGCTGCTCTGCGCAGGCTTTGGCGGGCTCCATACTATCTTCGGCGTCATTATCGCAAAGTACTATGGTGGATAAGAGGCGCACGCACAGCCGCAGGCACGCCACCGTACTGCAAATGACACTGGATCCGCTTATCCATTCGCGGATGCGTTTGGCCATCGTGAGCGCCCTGGCAGGTGGTCAAGTGCTCAGCTTTGGTGATCTCAAACGGCTCCTTGGCACAACGGACGGCAATCTAAGTGTCCACGCCCGAAAACTGGAGCGAGCCGGCTACATCACATGCCACAAGGGTTTCCAGGCACGCACGCCCAAGACGGAGTACCGGCTCACCGAAACGGGACGGGGCGCGCTAGAAGCCTATATCGACCACATGGATCGTATCCTCGAAGTCGCGCGAAAAAAAGCCTGACGTTCCGATCATCTGACCATCGATCACATGATACGCATACACACCCTCGTCAAGACTGCCGCTATCATGCTCGCCGGGGTGACAACACTTGGCGCGTTGGGCACCATCTTCTTCATTGCCAAAAGCCCGGAAGGAGGTGTCCTCTGGGTTGGAGGGCGGCTTGCGGCGGCTCTGTTCGTGCTTGCCATGGGTATGGCGACCGCCGCCATGGTGCGCACGGCAGGAGCAAGGATCCGCGAAATTGTTGTTCTGGGCGCAATCATGCTCGTCGCCCTGGGTTCCGCGGGAACCGTATTCGGGTTTTATATGGCCGAGACAACGGGCGACCTCGAGGCGTGGGCGATTCTCCTCAACCTGTGTATCGCTGCCCAGGGAACGGCGTTGATCCTGTGGATGTGGCGTGCCTGCGCTCCGGCTCAGTGTACGTAGCTGCCAGCGTTGATATCCACTGTAGCGCCGGTGGCATGGTCGGCAAGTCCGCTGGCCAGGAGGGTTACAATCGGAGCGAGATCCTTGGGCTGCGTAAGGCGGGGCAGTGCGATATCTCCAAGCACAAAATCCTCTCCGTACTCGTCGATGGCATCCTGGGCCATGTCCGTGCGGACAAAGCCCGGCGCGACGACGAATGCGCACACCCCATGCTTGCCGTAGGCGCGGGCTATTGTGCGCGTGAGGGCGACTACGCCACCCTTGGAGGCTGCGTAGGCCATGTAATCCGCAGTGTCACCCCGGAACGCCGCACGGGAAGCGATATTGATGATGCGTCCGGAGACGCCACGATGCAAAAAATGGCGCACGGCCATCCGATTCAGCAACTCTGTTGCCTTCAGGTTAACCCGCATGGTCTCCTCCCAGCCGCGCTCCCAGTCCGACGTGTCCGCATCCAGGGGAATAAGGTGCACCAGGCCGGCGTTGCTCACCAGTACGTCGATTTGTCCACAGGAGCCAACGACGTTGTCGAATAGCGTTTCACATGCGGCCGTATTGCCAAGGTCGGCCTGGAATGTCTGCGTGTTACGGCCGATTTCAGCCGCGGCTGCTTCGGCGGCTGCACGATTACGATGGTAATGCACGGCGACGGTGGCGCCGGCGCGCCCAAGGCCTTCCGCCAGCGCCCGCCCGATGCCGCGGCTGGCGCCGGTGACCAGGACCACCCTTCCCGAAAGGTCGATGTTCATACCGTTGTCTGCGCCTCCGCTTTGCGGCGGCGCCACAGCGGCACCGAAGAGCACGGTTCGCCAAACATCAACTTCCGCGTCACAGATTGCAGCCGCGCCATGGCCGTTACATAGGCGCTAACGGGCACTTCAAGGGCGCCGCATCCTTTGATGACCACCATGCGATCCTGGTACCGTGACCAGTCTTCGGCCGCGAGCGCGCGGGAATAATACTCCTCCATAAGATCCTGCGCACGCCCGTAGGCGACAGAGCGCACGCGGCCCGCCAGTTGCGAGGCGACGAGAAGATAGGCCCAGGTAGGCACGATGGCCTGCGTCGAGCAGTAGACGGCGACATGCTTGCCAGTGTACGCATCCCAGGCATGCTCGCGCACAAGGGCGCGGAATTCCTTCTCACGTACGACAAGGCCGCCTGTAAGGAATGGCTTGATATCCAGCTCTACGGTCGGGGCGCCATCCCACAACGCCGCCAGATCGTATACTTCGATTTCGCTTTGTGCAACCCGGTTTATCAATTCCATGCGGGTGCCTTCTCCTCCTGTGCAGCCTTGATGATGGATTGCGCGGCACTGTCAACCTCGTTGGCCGTCGTGGGGCGCCCCAGACTGATCCGCACCGTGTTCCTCGCCTGTTCGAGAGAAAGCCCCATGGCTATCAGCACGTGACTCGGCTCGGGAGATTCAGATGCACATGCGCTGCCACTGCTAAGAGCAACCGTGCGCAATTCGGAAAGCAAGGTAGACCCGCGTACGCCCCCAAACGTGATGCTGCTTGTTTGCGGCAGGCGTGGCGCCGCCTTCCCGTTTATCGCGATATTCGGCAGGTGCGCCAGGAGGGTATGTTCAAGCCGGTCGCGCAGGTTCGCAAGGCGCCTTGCATCGCTGGCAAGCTCGGCCTGCGCAAGCGCGAATGCTGTGCCCATGCCGACGATGCCAGGCACATTCAGCGTCCCTGATCGACGCCCGCGCTCGTGTCCCCCACCGTCAATTAGGGGTGGCATGCGCACTCGCGAGCGCACATAGAGCGCGCCGACCCCCTTTGGGCCATAGGCCTTGTGCGCCGAACAAGCCAGCAAATCTACATCGTCCGTGGAGACAGGCACTTTGCCGATGGCCTGTGTGGCATCGCTGAAAAGCAGGATGCCGCGTGAGCGCACGAGGCGGGAGATTTCGTCCATGCGATGAAGCACACCCGTTTCGTTGTTTGCCCACATCACCGAGACCAGAATCGTCTCTGGCCGCAGCGCGCCCTCCAACTTCGCTAGATCCAGGGATCCGTCCGGGCACACGGGCAGCAGGGTCACCGAAGCACCATCGCGCTGCAGCACGCGGCAGGCGGACAAGACCGCACTATGCTCCGTGGCTACCGTTACGATATGATTTCCCTTGCGCGCATAGGCGCGTGCAACGCCCTTGATCGCCGTGTTAATTGCCTCGGTAGCACCGCCGGTGAAGATGATTTCAGAGGGTTTAGCGCCCAGGCATTGCGCCACCGATGCACGCGCCTCTTCCACGGCTTCACTGGCCGCCCAACCGAAGGGATGGGACGTGTTCGAGGGGTTGCCGTAGTGCCGGGTGAAGAACGGCAGCATCCGGGCAACTACGCGTTCGTCTACGGGTGTTGACGCATTGTAGTCGAGATATACCGATTGCAGCATGGTTGCCTCTCCGTAAATCGTGATATGAACCACCGCTTTCGGGATGGGTTTCTACGCCGCGTGGGCGCAGGTCTCAGAATTGGAAGGTGTGCGTGTATTTGAGCAGTATCGTCCGCGTGTCGGGCTGGAGCCGCCGATGGGGCTCCGCAGTCAGACCTTCGCTGTAAACGATCCACAAATCGTTGCCCTCGCGCATGTTATAGCGAAAGCGCACGTTCGCCGACAGGGCATCCGCTGTGCTGTTGTACTGCAGGAAGGCGTTTGTGGACACCTTGGTGTTCAGCGCGGTGCCAATCCGAACCTGCACAAGATGGGCATGAAATCGCTGGTCCCGAGTCGGAAATCGGATTCGGTCGTACCGGTAGGATGCGGCCAATTCCAGGTGTGGTGACACATACCAGATTGGACGTATTCCGAGACGCATATTCCAGCCATCGTAGAATGTGCCGATTTCTGCCTGTGGGCGCACTTGAAACAGCCGCGTATGCGACACATGATACGAGGCCGCCGCCCGAAAAAAGGTATAGCTACCCGGCGGCACCACGGCTTCTTCGGACAGTGCAAAGGGCATTTGCAGGTCCTCGTAGCTCATCTTGACTTCCAGGCTTCCTCCTTCACCCGATTTTGCGGAGAAGTCCCATTCCGGTCCCACTTCCGCAGATTCGATCGTGCGCTCGCCGTTGCGCACGAAGGCGAATCCGCGCACGCCCAGCGTATGCCATATTAGCGGGGAGGCTTCACCAGGCAGCCAGGAATAGGACAGGGTATTGTCCAGGAGCGTGAAGTCGTTCCGCTGCGTGAATCCGATGCCGGGTTCGTAGGATTGTCCCGCCCAGGCCAGCACGGTGTTGTATCCCCACTCGCGGCGCCGCCGGCGCTCCAGCTCCACGGTTAGCCGTCCGCTGCCCAACCCGTGATCTGCTTGTTCTTCGTCGAACGATTGCGCCCATTGGAGCGTCAGGTAGTCGTCGCCGCGGACCCGGAATACCCCGTCGAGTCCATAGGCCACATTGTAGCTGCCGTCCAGACCGAGGCGGCTGGTCGCCATTGCGCCCGCATAGGAGTATGCATTAAGCACCTGCCGGCGTACGCGGAATACGCCGAAGTTTTCGGATGGCAGGCCGTCACTCTCTGCGGTCTGGATGTCCAATAGCCCCACATCCCACAAACCCGATCGCCCCACGAGCCGTATGCCACCGAGGAGACGGACGCGCCTGCCAGCGTCCGTAAGTCCAATGCGGCGACTGTGGAACAGCCTGCTCAGGCCACCCGTGCGAAAGTCAAAGATTCCTGCACGCTCCTGGAAGAACTGCCGCTTCTCGGGGATGAAGAGCGAAAAGCGCGTGAGGTTGACCTGCTGATCATCCGCCTCTACCTGTGCAAAGTCGGTGTTGACCGTCACATCCATTGTCAGATCGTTCAGGATGCGATACTTGATGTCCACGCCAGCCTCCCGCTCGAAGGAATTCGTACGACCGGACGGGTCACCAAACGTTTGCCCCACACCTCCGAGGCCGTACGGTGTCACATAGACCGGTCTCTTTGGACGGATGCCACGAAGAAGTATCTTCTGGCCCAGGGATGGCTTCAGGAATGCCCAATTGGCGATGGAGGGAACCGGAGGAAAGACGACGCGCTCCGTCTTGCGTGCGACCTTGCGCTGCAGGGTGATGCCCATGACCACCACCTCTTCGCGCGTTGGGAAACGCAGACTGGAGAATGGCACGCGGATTTCCGCGAACCAGCCCGCTTCATTAACCACAGTCTCCACATCCCAGAAGGTGTTAAAGTCGCCATTAATCCATCCGCCCGAGGCAATGCCACCGCCGCTTGCGTCATTCGAAATCGCTGCGTCCTTGCGAATGCCCGTAGGCGTGGTGGTGAACAGGACCGCTGTCTCGTTGTCATTGAACGTGTCCAGCATGATTTCGAAGTGGTCGTCCCCACTCAATCGGTCTCGATACAGCGTATTTGCCCGAATGCCTTCGGGATTGCTGTCGTAGCCGCGGAGCGCGAAGTAGATATGATCTGCGTCATAGGCGACCAGGAATTCGGTCTTTTCCGTCGGATCTGCTCCGTTATCCGGCTCGTACTGCACAGGTAGCCATGCCGGGACTCGTTGCCAGGCAGGCTCGTTGCTCAATCCGTCAATATTGATCGGGCCATCCAGGCGTGTGATTTCGATCGGTGTTGCCGTCTGCGCAAGGGAAGGCGCGCAGAGAAGGCACAGGGCCGCGAGACTGTATAGTCGTGACGGGAAAGCAGGCATGCGTGGGCATTGGGGCGCTGGACGCGGCATTTCGTCGGTGCGCATTCGTGTCGCAGGAGGCACGGCAAGATACATCCTGCAGGATTTCCATCGAAGGGCCTCGGTGAAACACGTCTGGCGCGCCGCCGTTACACCATTTTGCCGCGTTCGTCTAGGGGTCCAGGACGCCGGCCTCTCACGCCGGTAACACGGGTTCAAATCCCGTACGCGGTACCAATTTCTTTTGCCGCCCTATTCCTCCGAGGCGGGACTTGTTGCCTGGGATTCCAGGACGTTATCAATCAGACCGTAATCTTTGGCTTCTTGTGCGCTCAGCCAGTAATCGCGGTCTGCATCGTTGGCGATCTGTTCCACCGTTTGCCCGGTGTGCTTGGCCAGGATTTCGTAGAGACGCCGTTTTAGCGACACGATTTCCCTGGCCTGGATTTCTATGTCGGACGCTTGTCCCTGAGCGCCGCCAAGTGGTTGGTGAAGCATGATGCGGGAATTGGGCAGTGCCGCCCGCCGACCGGTTGTCCCTGCCGCGAGCAGCACAGAGCCGAGGGATGCTGCAAGGCCTACGCAGATAGTCGCCACCGGGCAGGAGACGTACTGGATCGTATCATAGACGCCGAGTCCACTGTAGACGATGCCACCCGGAGAATTGATATAGATATTGATGTCACGTTCCGGGTCCTCGCTTGCGAGATACAGCAGTTGGGCTACAGCCAGATTGGCGACGGCATCGTTTATAGGCGTGCCCAGTATGATAATGCGCTCCTTGAGCAGGCGGCTAAAAATGTCGTAGGCGCGCTCGCCACGGGAAGTCTGTTCGACTACCATGGGCACCAGAGTATTAATCGTCTGGTCGCGGAACGGGCCGCTGTAGATACTGCTGGGCGTGCGCAGGCTCTTGGCGAACGCTACAAAGTCTTCAACCATTTTCTTGGGCACATCGTATGGAAAGCGAGGGATCAACAGGACCGTTCCAGGGATGGTTCCTGTTGGCATGGTCGTGTGCAGACGCCGACAGCTAAAGCTCCGCTGTGAGGGCCTCTGCGCGCTGTTCCTCTTGCTGAATAGTCTCGCTGTCTTTGGGGGCGTGCTCGAACTGCCGGGAGAGAAATTCCATGAGCAGTCCTTCTGTTGTACTTTCCTGGTCATCCGGGCTGCCGCCCTGGAGCGCCTGCGTACCGAAGACGCGAAACGTCACCGATTCCATGTTAGGGGGCGCCATCGTCTCGTCCTGCGCGCGAAGCTCTTCTTGTACCTCCTTCAAAATCTCTTCGAGGGAGTCCTTATGCGCATCCGCCACCGCGCGGAGTAGAAAGCGCCACCGCGCCGTCCTGTCTGCGATACTGCGGCCGTGCTCCTTAATGAAGACCGTGCGCGCCATCTTCTCTCTCGGATCCTGGTCAGCACCAATACCTTCCGATTCCATCATATTCTCAACGAATTCGTCGAGGAGAATTTCGGGGACCGGAACGGGGTGTAGCTCCAGCATCTTGTCGACGATCTTTTGATTCCTGTACTTCAGACATTCGTTGGCCCAGTTCGTCTCCAGATGGTCCCTGACCTTGTCACGCAGCGCGTCCATCGTTTCTACCTTGCCACGGGAAACATCGAAGGCAAACGCATCATCCAATTCAGGAAGCTCGGGTCCCGTCACCTCCAGGACAGTAACTTCGTATGTCTTGCGCCCATCTGTTTCGGTGACCAGTAGTCCTTCCCGCTCCTCCGGTTCGAATTCATAGCGGACCGTTTCCCCAATGCGTGCGCCCAGGAGGGCGTCCGCCAGCACTGAAAATTCCGGGTCAGTTTGCGCGTAATCCGTACCCAGCAGCAAGGACTCTTCCTCACTGTCTCCGCCGATCAGCGGAAGGCCTGTAGCCGTGTCCACTTCCTTGCGAGAGTACACGACATAGTCTGTTTCTTCGATAGGGCTATTCTCCCTGGGGACATATTCCTGCTTCTCCGTGCGTAGTGAGGTGAGTTCCGTCTCGATTTCCTCTTCCGTCACCGTGTGCACCATTGTTTCGAGCACCTCGCTGCTCAGGTCCCGCAGTTCGATTTCCGGTCGCACGCCGAATTCCACGACTGCATGCAAGTCACGGTCCAGGGCATACTCAAGCGTTGCAATCCTGGGGCCCGCGCACACGCTATACTTGGAAGACTTCTCTACGAGGTCCTCGTACACCTCCGCGACCAGAGAACTTTTCAACTCTTCTTCAATCGCGCCTCGGTGGAGTGTTCTGACCAGGGATTGCGGGACCTTGCCGGGTCGGAAGCCATTCATGTGCAGGCTACTGCGCACCTTGCGTACTGCTCTGGAAACATCATCGGTCAGTTCGTCTGCGGACGCCTTGATTTCCAGGGCGTGCATTTGCGGTCCTATTTCTTTTATGGTTGGCTGCATCAGGATACCTTAATTTGTTTCGCGCGAAACTCCCTTGTAACGCCGAATGCGGACCAAAGATGCCGCGCATTGTCGGCAACCTGCCGTGTCTGCCAGCACATGGCCCTGGGCAAATTGCCCGGGCGTCGTAATTTCGCTGTCCACGTGTTCAGGATTGGCACCCGGATGGCGGACTTCCGGACGTTTCTCTCAGCCCCGCTATGGCTACATACGTCAGGATAGACAGTCCCGTAGGCTTGCTTACGATTGCGGCCTCGCGGGGTGCGGTAACGCAACTGCGGTTCGGGGATCATCCCCCGGAAGGTGGCGTGGAGGATGCGGGGCATCCTATTCTGGCGCAGACGCGCCGGGAGTTGGGAGAATACTTCAATCGCCAGCGGGAGCAGTTTGGCGTGCCATTTGAGTTGGACGGGACCTCGTTCCAGCGGTCTGTGTGGGCACTGTTAACGGAAATACCGTACGGTGAGACGACCACCTACGGTGTGCTGGCGCAGAAGCTTGGTACGCGCAACAAGGCGCGCGCCGTCGGGCTTGCCAACGGAGCCAACCCCGTGGCGATCATCGTGCCATGCCACCGCGTGATCGGGGCTTCGGGCGCATTGACGGGCTTTGGGGGCGGACTCCCCGTCAAGGACTTTCTTCTGCGCCACGAGGCGCGGCAACAGGATCTGTTCATGCCGCGTGGGCTCATGCGTATCGGAACCACCGGATCAGATCCTTGAGCGTGGCCTTCTTGCCGTACATGAGTATGCCGACGCGGTAGATGCGGCTGCTCACCCAGATGGTCGCCACGAAACCGGCGCAGAGCAGGCTGAAGGAGAGCAAGACCTCCCATAAGGGCACTTCCGTGACGGCCAGACGCACGACCATAGGGACGGGCGCGGTAAAGGGAATCAAAGACAGGATTACCGCGAGCGAAGAGTGTGGATTTTCCAGGACCGGCGATATGAACATGATGGACACAATGATCGGCATCATAACAGGGAGGAGGAGTCCCTGGGTGTCCTGTTGCTGCTCGACCATGGAGCCGACGGCTGCAAATAGGCCGGCATAGAGGAGGTATCCGACCAGGAAGAACAAGACAAACCAGACAAATACGTCAACCGATACGTTCGGCAGCGTGATGTCAGCTGCTGCAAGTAGTTCCTGGCTTGAGGCCGTTGCAGGCACACCCAGCGTCGAGGGATCGAGGAACATTCCGGCGACCACGCCGGCAAGCGCCAGGCCACCCATCATGAGAAGCGCCCACACGGTGAGCTGCACGAGGCCCATCAGTCCGATACCCAGCACCTTGCCCATCAGCAGTTCGAAGGGGCGTATCGACGAAATCATGATTTCCACCACGCGAGTGGATTTTTCCTCGATCACGCCGTAGAGCACAACGGTGCCGTAGATCAGCATCGTCATATAGATCAGAAATCCCATAAACCCGCCGAGTGCGCTGTAGACCCACGATGCTCCCGCCTCTTCTCCATCGTCGGTGAGCTTCATCAAACCGAGTGACACGTTGGTGTCCAGGCTTTTCAGAACTTCGGGCGACAGGTTGTGCTCGCCTATGCGGTGCTGGCGCAGCGCATGCCCAATGCGGTATTCCAGGTCGTTCGCGAGACTGAAACCGCCGCCTTCGGGACTATAATATTCCGGGCTGGCCTCGTCGGTCAAAAGCCCAGCTGGAAGATGGAGATATCCGTCGTACACGCCGGCCAGGGTCTGCGCGCGGACGGTATCCAATGGCGCATCCACAGGGGTGAATCTGTGGTCCACGCTCTGTAAGTTAAGCATGTGCTCGAGCAGCACGTTCGTGTCGTCTACGACGGCAATGGTGCGGCTGTCTGAATCCACCGCCTCTGCGGAAATGAGGATGATGATTCCAAAAAAGACCAGGATGCCAATTGGGCCGAGCAGCGTTGTCAGGATAAAGCCCTTCGACGTTACCCGACGCTTGAACTCGCTCTTGAGGACGATCGGTATTCTATTCATAGTGCAATGTGGCCCTATGCGGCGGACTTACCCTCCACGAGGCTGATGAAAATCTCCGAAAGGGATGGCATGACAAGTTCGTACCGATACAGTGCGTCGGTATGGTTTACGGCGGCCTCCAGAATATTTCGCGCGGGGGCCCCGTTCAGGAGTCTGATTTCGGCGCTATGATGCGTCCGGCTGGTAATGCGAATCTGGCCGCTGGACACGAACGGATCCAGGAACGCGCCATCCCCCTCGAACTCCAGATTTATGCTGTCGCGGCCAAAACTATTCTTGATATCACGGAGCGATCCATGCACCAGAATGCGGCCCTCTGCAATGAGGCAGATGTCGTCGCACAGCTGTTCTACTTGCTCCATGCGGTGTGATGCGAACAGAATTGTGCGCCCGGCATCCTTCTGCTCGAGGATGATATCGCGGAGCAGCTCGGAGTTGATGGGGTCCAGGCCACTGAACGGTTCATCCAGAATAAGGAGATCGGGATCCGGCAGGATAGTCGAGATGAACTGAATTTTCTGCTGCATGCCCTTCGAAAGCTCCTGCGTCTTGCTGGCGGCCCACTTCTCCATGTCGAACCGTTTGAGCCAGTGCCGGATACGACCCGTGGCGTCGTCCCGACGGAGCCCCCGGAGTTGGGCGAAGTACAGGAGTTGTTCGGAGACCTTGAGTTTCTTATAGAGGCCACGTTCTTCGGGGAGGTATCCCAGATGTCGTTGGACCCAGGGTCCAACGGGTTTTTCGTCCAAGCGAATCTCGCCTTCATCCGCTGCCGTAATGTTGGCAATCATTCGGATTGTAGACGTTTTGCCAGCGCCGTTTGGGCCTAGTAATCCTAGGATGCGGCCAGGCCGCGCCTCGAAGGATGCCTTGTCAACCGCTGTAAATTTTCCGTAGCGCTTGGTGACCGTATCAATGGTGAGAATGGGCATACCTCTTCGTCTGTGTGCGTGATGGGTTTTTCGTACGCGTTGAAGAATTGTTGCAGGCGCGTGAGTCAGTGCGAGGAGGTGTGGCCTGGAGCGGGTGCGCACTGCGGCTGGCTTACAGCAGCGCCAGTGTCGGATCGGGAATTGGAATCAGGTAGCGCTGATCAATCACATCTTCGTGCACGCTGCACATGCCTGTGCCCCGAAAATCTACCGCGACCAATACGCCTACCGCACTTTTAACTTCTCCGATGCCATAGAATGATGGCATCGGGCCATAGTAGACGAGTTCGCCTTGCCGCAGGGCGGGCTTCCTGCGGGCGCGCCAGTGGTGGACCTGTATGACAGGAAGCAGGTCCAACCTGTATGGGCTATTTCCATTCGACGATTCCGGCATGGCGCAATAGCGATATGAACAAACCTTCTACGCAGGCTTCTACGGCATGTTCAACGGCTTGTGATCGTGAGGATACGGTGATTTTACACCCGATGCGAGTAGATTGACGGTTTGACAGGGAAAGGAATACTCCTGGCCGGGGGGTGTTGGATGCGCTCAGCCCTAGGACAGGCAATCTTCGCTTTTGTCACCAAATGGAAAAGGCTATTTGTAGGGGTTGTATGAAATCGATACTGGCATGTGTTGTCTTCGAAGGAGAGTAGATGCATCGATATTGCCCGCAGTTCGGTTTCGGCATTGTGATAAGACAAGTTAGCCATGAACTCAAGCGAGCGGCTACAGCGCTTCGGGACACTCCCCACCAGCTCGCAACTGTCCGCGATCCACACGGAGGAGTTAGATGACCCGGGTGGTGTCGGCGGTGAGGCCGTCCACATCGAGCGCGCGATCAATCATGCAGCGCAGCCAGATCGCGGGCCGGTTCGATGCTTCGGGCGCTATTCGCCGTGAGCCAGCATTTCGAGCATGTGGGAAAGGATACCGAGATGAGCGCACTCCACTCGGCCTTCGGATCGGTCCACAGGATGGCGGCGGCGGCGACTTGGCTTCTCGGGGCAAATGCCTGGTCGCGCAGACTGCGAGCGAGAAGGTTAGGGGCACCGCTCCTCCGGGCCACCGGAGTCGGAGAAATCTGGTTATGGTCGGCCATAACCAGGGGAATTCTGTTCATTGCTTTCCAACGTGGTTGTAGAATAATGACTTGCGATTTTAGAAAGGATTCTTATAGTGCACTCTTGGGAATTCACAGAGTGGTTGCCCATCGGAAATGCGACCCGAATGAGGATTCGCGCATTTCGATCGCATTTCGTTCGAAGAGTCCGTTGGCAACCCCCGACTCCAATCTTGCTACGGCTGCGGTCAGTCCCATTTTCGTCACGCTATTTCCCCCACAGGCTCACGTAGACGTATCTGGTCGCACGGCCGTGTCCTTTGATCGTGACGGAGCCCTCACCCTCCAATTCGTGGATCAGGCGGAGAACCTGGTGCAATCGAGGCCGGTGATCCGGCAAACATCGGTGTTGGCAAGGGGCTCGGCGCACTGGCGAATCACTTTGGCCTTGAGGTTGTCCCACTCCCCACTCGGAATTCGGCTGGTTTCCTTCGAGTCCACCGGACTGGACGAGTCCGCCCCGACGGTGATGTTCAGTTCCTGACGAAAATCCTTCCGGGGGACGAGCCGGGCATGGATTTCGGGCAGCAGTGTCCAATTTATGCCGGAGGCTTCCACGACGACGCGAAATGGACCCTTCCCCAGCCAATCAATAAGGTTCCTGTATACTGCACAAGTGTTTGCGCATGTGCGTTGAGTGAGCTTGCCGTTGGCACTGCGCCGCATGGCATTCACCTTATTCTTGGTGGTATCGCAGCCGACACCGGCAATCAAGGGCTTGTGCAGAGGGGGCACCATGATTACGTCTGGTGGTTGTGAGTGTCGGCTTCCCGACCGGCAAGTGGCCTTACTTGACAGGCTGCAGCTCACCTACGTGCATCGTTTATGCGGGCTCACTGCTTTCTTCATCAGGCAGGCACGGCCTTGAACACTCTTCGGCTTTACATGAGCACTAAGCGTGAGGCGTCGTATACCAGACTGGCTACAGTGTGCAGTGACTCGATTCGCCTGTACACAGATCTTGAGTAGGATGCGTCTCTTCCAGAGACACGCACTTGCGAGAATTCTCAAGACCAAGCGGCAGGTAGATACAATAGTGGCACACTGTGGCAAGCGATTAGCACATCTTTTTCTGGTGTCTTGACCTTAATAGAGGATCTAAAAGACCCCATAGCGATCTTCTCGGCAATCTGATCAACCGTAGCTGTGGGTCACTCAGCTCATCGACAGTGCTGTTCATTCCGCGGCTTTTGCACGACCACATATTCCCGCTTGATCTCTCGGTGAAACCGCTCCGGCAAACGCGCCCAGTCTCTCGCCTCGACCAGGAACGGGATGTTCGACTCCCGGATCGCTTCTTCGAAATCTCCTAGTTGATCGTATGGAATCTCGGTAAGACTTGGCCCGCGAAGCACCAGATCCAGATCGCTGCCGTCATGGCTTCGCCCGTTGACACGGCTGCCATAGGCCCAGACTTCTACGTCGGGCAGATGCTTCTGCAGTAGCGCTTCTAGCACCTGGCGGTGTTTCGGCAACAGATGCAACTGGTCAGTCATCGTTAGTTGCCTCGAGTATATTGGTCAGCGCCTTCGCATCGACAATGAAGGTCGGCAACAGTTTCAGGGTGGCTTCGGCAAAATCCTCGCCGTAGTCATGTGCTGTATCGTTTCGGTTGTCGCGGTAGCGAAGCCAGCGTTCAGCCGTCTCCGGGTCGATCAGCCTGTGCTTGGCAGCATGGCGGAAGAGATCCTTGAAGGCCAGCCGGTCTGCCTGCCGGTTGCTGGCGAAGAAAGCCGCGAGACGTTTTCGCAGCAGCTTACCACTCTGTTCCAGGACCAGTTCGAACTCCTTTACACAGGCGGCTCGATATATGTCGTAGAGGAAATCGTTTGCCTTTCGGTGCTGGCCAATCTCGTCCAAGGCGCGCTCCATAGCCTGGATGCAGCGTCGTAGAAAGGTCGTGTCAATACTCATGTCTCACCACCTTTGAACCCCAATGCCTTCAGGTCTTCACTGATCGCAGCCTTGAGCCAGGCGCCTTCAACCTGCTGTCGCTGCAGTTGCGTAACAAGCTGTTTCATCTTGTCCTCGAACTGTTCTCCATCGTCATCTTTTTCTCCCGTTCGCCACGCGTGGTAGGTGCTTGCAATCCCGACAACGTCCTCGTCTGTTAGTTCCCGGTGCTTCGGTCCACCATCCGGCCAAACTTTCTTGCGTCAAACAATAGGATCTCGCCCTGTTGCTTGCGTCGCCATGCCGTAAATCATAGACAGGCTGGTATTTGGGTCGAGTAGAAGAGCTACCCGGACCGGGCCACCATACAGTCCACCAGATCTGCCTCGAGCAGGTTTTCCGGATGGTCCCTTCACCAGACTGGCCGGACGATATTGGTCCATTGACGAGCACGAAACCAGCGACACCGCCGGGAGCCAGATAGCGTACGAAGCCCACAGTGAGCCCAACCATCAGATTGTCTCGATATTCGCTTCGTCGGGGCAGCCGTAGCATCTCGCTCGGTGCGCTGACATCGGCGAATCATCGCGGGAATCGCTAAACATTCCGCATTTGGGTCTCTATTTATTTGTGGTCTTGTCTTGGCAGATCATGTCGACGGAAATTCGCCGCCAGACTTCTTCGTCATTCCCTACAGAGGGGTTGCCGGCGTACTCGGACATGGCATCGCACGGACGCAACCTACTTTAGAAAGGCTGTACGCCGACATTAAGCAGGCTAACAAAGCACTCGATACCGCCTTCTAAATCAGGTTCTCCGGGAGTCTCGTACGCGAAGGAGAACCCCTCATTGCCGTTCAGATCCACAGTGAGGGCCCTGTCGGAATGCTCCCATTCCAGGAGCATGCCACCCGAAGACTCCGGGCAGACTACAGGTCGAGAGAAACCATATCTGGCCATTATCTCCGCAATCAGGACTGCTCTGTCCACGATTTCCTTCCGCACCGGCCCACCACCGCATGAATCCCAATCAGGGGCGAGCTCCAGGTAGCTCCGCATTTCGTTCCTGACGTCGGCAAGCCAAACGAATTCCGGTGACGGCTCGGGAGACATCGAGAGCCGAGGCGCGGTCAGGAATTGGCTAGTTGCCGGCGGCTCGGTGATTCGGATGCGCTGGGTCTGGAAAACTGCAGAGTCTGTCAAGCTCCTGGACCATGAATCGGTCTGAGGCCCCATAACATGCTGAAGAGTCATCATCTCTCTCGCTCCTAGTATTGGTGCATCGTCTTATAAGTCACTTCGGCAGAACGTCGTGCGATCCATTCGCGACCCATATCCAACCGAGCCCCCAGCGATCCCTCGGTACCCTGGTCGCACCCACCCCGGGCCGTAAGTGTGAGTCTGATGAATGGGTTGCCGGAAGACGGGTCGAATCCAGGGTTGGCCTCGACGTATAGCCGAGATACGACTCCGTCTCCGTCCGACATTGGAAACCGAACCCGCACCGCGATGTTCTCAGGTTGGGCCGGGGACGGCCCTTCGTGCATCCGGCAAACAATGGGACCACCGAGCCGAGTTCACCGTGCCGTTGCCACCCATCCCCAGCCGGGATGTGGTTGACGTAGGTGAGTTCCCACTGGTTCAGTCTTGGCTCATCCAATTGCTTATCCGACAGAAATTCCCGGAAGATGGAGATTCTTGTCAGATGACGCCCACATACGCTCATATCAGGGGTAATCCTGGCCTTTAATCCTGCGCCAATTGAAGACAAATTTGTCCTGTTGGATCTGAACCAGATGTTCTTCGTTGCTACCGATGAACCAGACGCGAGGTGCAGGGACAGTCTCGGGCTTGACGGTAAACCCTCTCCTCCTGGGCCGGACCGGATCGCTCGGAGCGCGAAACAAGGGCGGGATGCACCTGCAGCTTCGGAAACGACGTACGGTATCGCTGCCACAGCAAACCCATGAACGGGCCAGTCAAACCGCGGATTTCGCCGAACTGCACGGCGATCGCGACTTCTGTCACTGGTGGCTTCCTGAACGAGGGTAAAGGATTCACATGGCCTCTGCGTGAAGGTCGCTCTGCCTAGCTTCTTTCCTCGCGGGATCCAACGCTCTCAAGGTGTGCTTGCCCAAAGAGATGGTCGCGCTTTGGCATCGCGTGGTCTCCTTGGAGCTCTTGTTCTGAGGTCAAACGATTCACTCTGGGCATGCTATCCATGCTACACCCGATAGGTATTCAAGGAACACTCGCGCGCCACATCCTCCCCGGGAATCACCAACTGGGATATTTCTAGGCTGGACTAGGACTTCCGAAGAGTTCGCGTCTCGGTCGTCTGCCCGCCACTGCGACGACCCTCGTCCAGATCCGCCGGCTTGACCCAGTTCCGGATCGTCTGATCAGACGGCTCGAACTCCCGGACGAGCGACCCCGGGACTACGACCGGCCCGCACGAGAGCTACGATCTGCTCCTTGTACTCGGGCGGATACCGCTCTCCTTTTCTTCCAGCCATGGCATACTTCCTTGGTTGACCCAAATGGAAAGATGGCCGTGAAAGTGGGACAACTCCAGTCCGTCCGAAGGTCGATATGGCGGATGCCGACGCCGTTGCCAGAGTGTTCGTACAACCAATGTGAGAAGGGTTGGGCCAACGTACTCGTAATGATGCGCACACTCTCTAGCAATACCCGTTCAACGTCAGTCAGAAAAGACAGGCGAAAGGCGCAAAGTGGCATCTGCGGTCCACCTGCCAGACTGGCCAAATATAGTTGTGGCTCCAACACACGATCCGTATTCCCCCAAGAACCGTCAGCAGGCAGCTTAACACGGTTGGATAGGACCGCGCGAAATCCTATACTACAAGGGTAAGACAATATCCGCGGCATCTCCCTCTTTGGACCGGTTCGCCAGGCGTGTCATCATGCTCTACGATACCAAGATCCTCGACAGACAGGTTGGCCGCAACGCGGAATTATTCGCGCACGCCATCGCCGAATTCCAGACGCCGGAAGAGCGCTATCCCTATCTGCGCATTCTGGTGAGCATTATAGAGCAGGCGCATCCCGAATGGAGTCAGGCGCAACAGAAGGATCGCCAGATCGCCTTCCTGATCGGCCAGTTGAGCGGCCACCAGATGGCACTTGATGAGGTAGCGGAAGTCGTTCGCGTCCGGGATGAAGGACGCGGATATTTCTACGAATAAATCGTTCCGAGAACGTGTAGGCGGAGAGTATCATGCCCGCTTCACACGCTCCGGGTTCTGGCGCAGGAAGGAAGCCCATCCGCCGGCGGCAGAAGAGGAGGAGAGAGTGCCCTTGTTCAGACGATGACCGTGGCAGAGAGCTACGGCCAGAGCGTCAGACGCGTCGGTGTCCAGAGTCTCGTCCTCGTCAGCAATCGAAAGCAAGCTGCGAATCATGTACCATACCTGTTCCTTGGAAGCATTACCGTTTCCGGTCACCGACCGTTTGACCTCCTTCGGCGAATACTCCGTGACCGGCACCTTCGCATGCATGGCCGCCAACATGGCGGCGGCCTGCGCCCGCCCCAGCTTCAGCATGGACTGCGGATTGCGCCCGTAGACTGGCATTTCGATGGCGCACACATCCGGCCGCTGTGCACCGATGAGCAGGCTTACGTGGTCGTAGATTTCGTGTAACGCCGCCGCGCTCGACGGGCGAAACACACCGAACTCTATGAGCTCGAAGGTTCCATCCACGCAGCGCACAAGTCCACACCCCATGCACCGCGATCCTGGATCGATGCCGAGAATGATCATCCGTTCTTCCTCCGGCTCACGCTCGCGAATGGGTCAGATTCCCAGATTGCTGTACACGGCCTGCACGTCCTGGTGCTCCTCCAACTGATCAAGGAAGCCGAACGTCCGCTCCGTCTTTTCCTTGTCCAGTGTAACGATCGTATGCGGAAGACGCACCAGACGGGCGTCTGTGGGCGAGATGCCTGCTTCCTCCAATCCGGATCGCACCGCGTCGAACGACGCAACATCGGTGGTGATCATGTAGACATCGTCATCCAGCTCCAAGTCCTCTGCTCCGGCTTCGACGGCAAGCTCGAAGAGCGTCATCTCGCTGTGCTCCTGGGCGGATACCTGAATAAGTCCCTTGCGCTCGAACAGATAGGCTACCGTACCACTCTTGCCCAGGCTGCCCCCGCTCTTTGCGAACATGCTTCGCAAGGCGGCGACCGTGCGATTCGTGTTGTCGGTCAACGCTTCGATGAATACGGCGACGCCGAGCGCCGTGTATCCCTCGTAGGCATGCTCTTCGTAGTCCTGGCCCTCGATTTCACCGGTCCCGCGCTTTATGGCGCGCTCGATGTTGTCCTTGGGCATGTTCTCGGCTTTCGCCTTCTGCACTGCCAGTGCCAACCGGGCATTCATGGACATGTCGCCACCTCCGTCACGCGCCGCGATAGTGATATCGCGCGAAACACGCGCCCAGGCTTTCGACCTCTTGCTGTCGGTAGCCGCCTTTTGGCGCTTGATTTTCGACCATTTATTGTGGCCCGCCATGGCGCGTCAGAGTAGTACAGGATCAGTCGGACCGCGAAAGCGCCCGGTGCTAACAGACTAAAATAACTAGCGCGACAGGTACAGGTTGCGCATTTCGTAGGGTACCTGGAAGTGTTTGTCTGTCAGGGCGTCAACAAACGCAATTGCCTCCCCGGTTGATTTCATTTCGGGGCCCAACTCCTTTCGCACCTCCGGAAACTTGTCCCACGAAAACACAGGCTTCTTGATGGCGTAGCCTTCCAGCTTCGACTCCAGTTCGCCGCGTGCGCGGAAGGTGGCCAGCTTCTCCCCCAGCATCAACTGCGTAGCAATGCGCGCGATCGGTACGCCGGTAGCCTTCGATACGAAGGGGACCGTCCGGGAAGCTCGGGGATTCGCCTCGATGACATACACCGTGTCGCCCTGCACAACCAGTTGCACGTTTATGAGCCCCAGCACATCCAGCCGGTGCGCGATCCGCGTGACATAGGTACGCATAGTGTCCACGAGCGTCTCGGAAAGCGAGTAGGGCGGCAATACCGCGGTCGAGTCTCCGGAGTGCACGCCCGCAGGTTCGATGTGTTGCATAACGCCGCAGACCCAGACCTCGTCCCCGTCGCGCGCGGCGTCGACATCCAGTTCTATGCTGTCTTCCAGGAAACGGTCAAGGAGAATCTCATTGCCCGGCATCAGCCGTAAGATGTTGGTCACGTACCGCTCGACCTCCTCCTTGTTGATGGCGATCCGCATGCCCTGACCACCCAGAACGTAACTGGGGCGCACAAGGATGGGATAGCCGATCTCCTCGGCCACACGCACGGCGTCATATACCGTATGGGCCGTTCCGTACGGCGGGAACGGGATCTCCAGTTCCTGGAGGATTTTGGAAAATTTGCCGCGGTTCTCAGCCAAATCCATCATCTCGAAGGAGGTGCCGAAGATGCGGATGCCGTGGTCTACAAGCCGCTGAGCAAGCTTGAGCGCCGTCTGCCCACCCAACTGCACGATGAGCCCCTCGGGCTTCTCGTGATCGATGATGTCCAGCACGCGCTCCCAGAAGACGGGTTCGAAATAAAGCTTGTCCGCTACATCAAAATCCGTCGACACGGTCTCGGGATTGCAGTTGACCATGATGGCTTCGTAGCCGACATCCTTTGCGGCGTACACGCCGTGGACGCACGAATAGTCGAATTCTATGCCCTGACCGATCCGGTTGGGTCCGCTACCCAGGATGATCACCTTTTTGCGGTCAGAGACGACGCTCTCGTTGGTCGTTTCATAGGCGGAGTAGTAATAGGGCGTCTCAGCCGGAAATTCCCCCGCGCAGGTGTCAACAAGCAGAAATGATGGCTTGACGCCCAGGCGCAACCGCGCCTCCCGTATGTCGCCCTCGGTGAGTTCTCCGGTAAGCAGATATGCGATCTGGGCATCAGAGAATCCGTTGCGCTTGATGCGAAACAGCAGATCAGCGGTCAGATCGTGCAACCCGAACTGGCTGAGCTCCTCCTCCAGCACAACAATATCGCGGATCTGGTTCAGGAACCACGGATCTACTTTTGTGATGTCGTGAATCTCTTCCGTCGACGCGCCGAGCTTGAACGCGTTGCGGATCTGGAGCGTGCGATCCCAGTAGGGCTTCCGCAGGCGGTTGCGAATGGTCTGCCTGGTGGCTTCCTCCCGATCAGCGCCGAGGCCGGCATATCCGATTTCCAGGCTCTGCCAGGCCTTCTGCAGACTCTCAGGAAATGTGCGCCCGATGGCCATGACCTCGCCCACCGCTTTCATCTGCGTCGACAATTCCTCGTCGACACCCTCGAACTTGTCAAAATTCCATCGGGGGATCTTGGTTACGACATAGTCGATAGCAGGCTCGAAGCACGCGCTCGTCGTGCCGGTGACGTCGTTCGGCAGTTCGTCCAGCGTGTAGCCGACTGCAAGGCGCGCAGCGACCTTGGCGATTGGATAGCCGGTCGCCTTGGAGGCCAGCGCCGAGGACCGTGAAACGCGCGGGTTGATTTCAATGGCGATCATCCGACCATCTGCCGGATTGACCCCAAACTGCACATTACACCCTCCGGCAAACGTGCCGATCGAACGCATCATGCGGATCGCCGTGTCGCGCATGTGCTGGTATTGCTTGTCCGTTAGCGTCTGTGCAGGCGCCACCGTCACGGAGTCGCCCGTATGGACCCCCATCGGGTCTACATTCTCGATCGAGCAGATAATAATGACGTTGTCATTGGCGTCCCGCAACAGTTCGAGCTCGAACTCTTTCCATCCGAATACGGACTCTTCGATCAACACCTCGTGCACGGGCGAAATCTCCAAACCGCGCGTGACCTTCCGCTCGAATTCCGCCGGACTCCAGATAATGCCACCGCCCGCTCCGCCCAACGTAAACGATGGCCGAATCACCACAGGCAAACCGCCCAGCGCCTGGGTTACCTCCTTGGCTTGCAACAGGCTCTTCGCGACCTGGCTGCGAGCCTGGTCAACACCAATGCGCTCCATCAGATCTCGAAATTGCTGCCGATCCTCCGTGATATGAATGGCTTCGATATCTACGCCGATCACCTCTATGCCTTCGCGCGCCCAGTAGCCTTCCTGGTGCAGTTGGTCCGCAATATTGAGCCCGGTCTGGCCACCCATTGTCGGTAACACTGCATCAGGCCGCTCCCGTTCAACGACCCGCTTGATAGAATCCGGGACCAACTCCAGCAAATAGACCTCGTCCGCCGTCATCGGGTCCGTCATGATGGTGGCGGGATTGGAGTTGACGAGCACCACCTCATAGCCCTCTGATCGCAATGAGCGGCAGGCCTGCGTGCCGGAGTAATCAAACTCGCACGCCTGCCCGATAATGATCGGGCCGGAGCCGATGAGCAGAATCTTCTGGATGTCCGTACGTTTCGGCATACACGTAATGTTGCCGTCTCAGGCCACAGCAACGCGGTCGGGTATGAGACGCAAAAACTGCTTGAACAAATAGCGGCTGTCGTGAGGGCCCGGCGATGCCTCCGGGTGGTACTGTACGCCGAAGCCGGCGAACGCCTTGAAAGCGAGCCCCTCAACGGTCTGGTCGTTGAGGTTCACGTGTGTGACGTCTGCTATGCTTGCGTCCACGGCCTCCGGCCGGACCGCGAAACCGTGATTTTGCGTGGTCACTTCGACATGACCGGTTATGAGATTCTTGACGGGCTGATTGGCGCCGCGATGGCCGACGAACATCTTGAAGACTTCAATCCCCTGTGCAAGAGCCAACAGTTGATGGCCGAGGCATATGCCAAAGCAGGGCAGGTCCGTCTGCGTGGCAGCCTGCACCATTGCAATGGCCTCCGGCATCGCCCGCGGATCGCCGGGGCCGTTGGAGAAAAACAGGCCGTCCGGCTGCCAGGCGAGCACTTCAGCAAGCGGCGCGTGACCGGGGAACACACGCAGCGTGCAACCCAGATCTCGGAACGTGCGCAAGATGTTTGTCTTGCACCCAAAGTCCAGGACCGCAATCCGCGGCCCCGCGCCCATGCTATAATCATAGGCGGACTCGACCGATACGCGCGAGGCCAGCTCAAGGCCGTCCATTGAAGGCCACTGCCGCGCCTTTTCCACCAGGCTTACGTCGTCCAGGTCCGTAGACGAAATCACGGCATTCATCACACCCTGAGACCGGATGTGGCGCACCATGCGGCGCGTGTCGATATGGGAAATCCCCGTCAGGCCGTGACGCTCCATGAAGCGTCCAAGCGATTCGTCCGCCCGCTGGTTCGAGTACTGCTCGGAAAAACAGCGCACCACCAGACCCGCCACCATCGGATGCGAGGCCTCCGTGTCGATGTCCATGGCGCCATAGTTGCCGATATGCGGGTAGGTCATCATCATGATCTGCCCGTGATAAGACGGGTCGGTCATGATTTCCTGGTAGCCTGTCATACTGGTGTTGAAGCAGAGCTCGCCACCGGCCTCTCCGCGCGCGCCAATAGCGAACCCGGTGGCAACGGTGCCGTCGGCCAGAGCCAGTTTGCATGGAGCGGGTTGGTGCGCCATGTGTCCGGAGGTTGGTTACAAGTACGGGTTCGGCAGGTCAGGCACAAAAAAACCCTCCCGAAAAACGAGAAGGTCCCTCCGCCATGAACGCAGCGGGATCCAGAAGCGCTGGTGCAGTTGGCGAACTGCCTTCTGGGGTTGCAAAGCTAATATGTGTGCCCGCCATTCACAAGTGCATTGTGCAGGATTAATACCGCCTTCAAACGAGTAACGGTCCATTCGGGCGTCAGTGTACGCGGTCAACCAATCAAAATCGGGGCTTGCGCGTATGCTTATGGCAGGGATTTGGCCTATAAATACACCGCCCACAGCGCGTGCCGTCGTTAAATCCGCAAGTCCGCCCGGAAGCGCAGTATCGGGACCAGCACATCATCCGCCTTCTTGCGTGCATCGCCGCGAGCCTGTGCATTGCTATCGGCGCGGTCAAGCTGTGGCCCGTCGTCCGTGATCACGCGCCGCGTGAGGCCATCTACAGCACCTCGGGACCGGAGATCATCGCAATCGACGATATTCTGCCGACCACCCAGCCCACTCAGCCGCCACCACCCCCGGCCCCGCTGCCTCCGATTGTGGTCCCCGACGATACAATCCTCGAAGAGGACCTCACGTTCGACGAAGATTTTCTGCGCACAGACGAATTCGGATTGACGCACGAAGTCACGCCCGGTGATGTTGCCGAGACCGAGGGCACCAGGGTACGGGCGGAATCGGACCCGAAGCCCATACGCATTGCAGCACCGGAATATACTCGCGCCGCCAAGCGCAAAAACATTCGCGCGGAGATCGTTGTCGCCGTCGTCATTGACCGGCATGGTCGCGTAGAACAATCCACCATCATTGATCGCTTTCTGCTGAGCGAAGATAACGGCCCCCGGCAGCGGGTAGAGGAGCTTGGCTATGGTCTGGAGGAATCAGCCGTCACCGCAGCAGAACGCTGTCTGTTCCGACCTGCCCGCGTCAACGGCTTGCCGGTGCGCAGCCAGCATGAACTGTCCTTCAAATTTGGTGTCTAGATACGCGCCCGGTCAGTCGACATCGACCCATTTTGCATCTTCGACATCCGACCCGGCGCGGTGTGGCAGCGGATCCTTGGTCGTATGAGGCGCTGTTACATCCTGCACGATTGCCCGGAGCATCCGGCGCGTGGCGCGGGCGATGAAATATCCCAGGACCGTCATGATGAGAATCTTGATAGTCATGCAACATCCGGATTGGACTGGCGGTGGTTACGCCGGAAATACGTAGTGCCGTGATGCTTGCCCGTTACGATCTGTCGCACGAGTTCATCCAGATCTTCGGGACAGTTATTAAAGTCGATATTCTCCGTATTGATGATTAGAAGGGGGCTCTTCGAGTAACGAAAGAAATAATAGGTATACGCTTCGTGCAGGGCGGCCAGATAGTCGGAACTCATGTCGGTCTCATAGCTGCGTCCACGGTGTGGGATGGCCTTCATTGAGTACTCAACGCTGGATTGCAGGTAGATGACAAGGTCGGGACGCCGTGTATTGGGCTCCATGAGCGTGTAGAGAGTCTCATAGAGTTGGACTTCGTCGCCGCTGAGATTGAGGTGCGCAAATATGCGATCCTTGTCGAACGCATAATCGGCGATGAGGAGGTCATGGAAAAGATCGCGCATCAGCATGGTGCGCTGCTGTCGGTAACGACTGGCAAGAAAGGCGACCTGAGTCTGGAAAGCCCACCGTTGCCGGTCTTTATAGAACTTGCCGAGAAATGGATTCTCGTCAATATCCTCCAGGACCAGCTGCGCATTGAATCGCTGCGCGAGAAGACGGGCAAGCGCCGACTTGCCAACACCGAGCACCCCTTCGATAACAATATAGCTGAGGTGCTCCGGGACGGCCACAGGTTGTGCCCGGGAGTCTCCTGTTCCTATCACTCGCCGAGGTGTCTGTGCCATGATACTTTGGACGATCTTACATGGGTGGCTTCCGCAACGTTAGATGTGTACGAACCACGCGGTGGGCATCGGAACACCTGTGTAGGAGCAAGCCTACGGAAGCCTCAAACGGCTTCGGCACATAGAGGTTCGGTGCAAGATCATTCCAGGGTTGGAGGACAAAGCGCCGCTGCTCCAGGCGCGGATGGGGCAATACGAGTTCCGGTGCCTGACGGATATGAGCACCAAGGGTGAGCAGATCCAGATCCAGGGTCCGGGACATCCAGCGCACTCGTCGCTCGCGGCCCGCCGCCGATTCGAGGGCCTGACAGATGGCAAGAACCTGCTCCGGCGTCAGACTCGTACGGACCTCAATAACCGCATTCAGATACGGTGGCTGGACAGCGCCAGGCTCGGCGGTATGCGCCTCGGCCTCGTAGACGGGAGATGTGCGGCTCACCGTCATATCCCTCCGCGCGTCAAGTAGACACACGGAGGCGCGCATCGCACCGATACGGTCACCGAGATTTGCTCCCAGCGCGATATAGCCGACATCTTCCATGCATGCGATGTCCTGTACCCCCGCCAGGACTCGAACCCGGATTTACGGCTTAGGAGGCCGTCGCTCTATCCTGTTGAGCTACAGGGGCTGGTGGACGAATACTCTAACGCCTGGCGTGCATCGTGGTTTGCCCGCGGACATGGCCATTAGACGGCGGAGCGGAAAGCAGCCACGTTTCGTGGCACAGAGCCGCGAAAAATGGCGCTGCCAGCCACGAGTACGGTTGCTCCGGCTTCTACGACAGCTCGCGCGTTGGACGCCTTGATGCCGCCATCCACTTCCAGGTAAGCATCCGATCCTATGGCATCGAGTCGCTGTCTGAGGTCCCGAATGCGAGCCGTACTCTCGGGAATGTAGGACTGCCCGGCAAATCCCGGATGCACCGACATGATCATCGCCACATCGATGTCGCCGAGTACCTCCTGCAGGGCGGAGATCGCAGTGGTTGGCCGTAGCGTGATGCCCGCCCTTACGCCGAGCGATTGAATGTGCCTGACAACAGCGCCCGCATCGCGGCACGCCTCGATATGCACGGTGATGATGTTGGCGCCCGCCTCGGCAAATGCCTCGATATACTGCTCAGGCTGGTCGATCATCAGATGCACATCCAAAACGGTCCCCGTTTCTTCACGCAGCGGTACCAGCGAACGCACAATGAGCGGACCGATGGTGATGTTGGGCACGAAGTGTCCGTCCATCACGTCGATGTGCAACCAGTCGGCTCCGGCCTTGATGGCCTCGCGCGCATGCGCCTCCAGGCGGGCGAAGTCTGCGGACAGGATTGAGGGGGCCAGGAGCATGTGCTCGCCTCAGAATATCCCGTGGAACAGTGCGACGACAAGCGCAACAACGACGACGTTCACCAGGGCAATCGGCAGCAGTATCTTCCAGCCGATCTGCATGAGCTGGTTGTACTTGAACCGGGGAAGCGTCCAGCGAACCCACAGGAACAGAAAGACGAAGAATCCGACTTTGATCATCAGGGAGCCAAACTGCAACAGTCCCAACCATAACGAGCCATCCAGACCGGGGAACGTCGCCAATAGCTGAGCCTCAAACGGAATCAGGTAGCCGCCGAAGAACAGCGTCGCAATGATGAACGAGGCGACGAACCAGTTCACGTATTCGGCCAGGAAGAACATGCCAAATTTCATGCCGCTGTACTCCGTATGGTACCCCGCTACAAGTTCCTGCTCGGCCTCGGGAAGATCGAACGGCGCCCGGTTGGTTTCGGCAAACGCGGTGATGATGAAGATCAGGGCGCCGATCGGATTGCGAAATACGTTCCACCCCAGGATTGCTCCTCCCGCGGACTGATATTCGACGATATCCACGACACTCAGGGATCCCGCCGTGAGGACCACCGACACGACGGCCAGACCCATGGACAATTCGTAGGAAATCATCTGCGCCGACGAGCGCAGGCCGCCCAGCAGCGCATATTTGCTGTTGCTGCTCCAACCGGCCAACGTTACACCATAGACCGATACAGAGGTGAGCGCCAGGATGATGAGGACGGACACGTCGTTGTCAACGATGACGACGCCACGGGCAAACGGAATCATGGCCGGCACGGTCATGGCGATGATCACCATGATGATCGGTGCGAGCGAATGGATAAACCGGCTGGCGCCCGCCGGCATGATTTCCTCTTTGAAGACAAGCTTGAAAACATCTGCAAAGGGCTGCAGGAACCCTGCCGGTCCGACACGGTCCGGGCCGGTACGATTTTGCATGACAGCGGACACCCGCCGCTCGGCGTATACGAGGACACTCGCCGAGATCAGCATGAAATTGATTATACCGAAGGCGATGATCGCAAGAAGCCAGAGCGGGACGTCCATAGTACTAATGACAGGATTCGGCGGAAGGGGCCAGCCTATGCAGCCTGGCCTACCTCCGCAAGTCGCACTCCGGAGAGCTGCATCGCTTCGTAGGTTGCCCCCTCGAATGCGGGAATCGCAGCGGCGATTTCCTCCATGATCTGCTTGGGGCCCGGATAGTCGAGGGCGTAATCCAGCCGTCGCGCGATGGCGGGGATAATCTCCCAGCTCGGTTTGCAATCGATCAGGTGCGCTTCGTTGTGCCACCGGTCGAACGGGGTGCCGTGGCGGTCCGCGCGGCTGAGTCCCATGTACATCCGGAGGGTTCGGGACACGCCGCGGATAGCCTTGGCTGGCAGCACGCGCTGGGCATGGCCGTCCTGGTTAACGAATGTCCCTATGGTTTCCGCAACCGTCGCGGCAGGCAATGCCACCTCGGCGGCGCTGAGCGTCCGGTTCGTCGTATTGTAGTAGTGGAGCACGACAGGGATGTCCTGCAGATCCTGCAGCGTACACAGGCCACTGGCGACAGGATCATCTTCGAGGGCATAGACGGCCCGATAGGCGCCGCTCTGCAACTGCGCGCGCACGAGGGCCTCATCGACAGGGCGTATCCCCAGACGATGGCACCCTTCGGCGTTTGGCGTTCGGTCGTCCGTGCGCAGCCATTTGTCCCCGTGGCCAGGTTCGACGTGAGGCAGATAGCCCGCTATCGTTCCCCCGAGGGCCTCGGCAAGCCGGAGCAGCAAATAGTTGTCCTCAACAGTGGCGTAAGCGGATGCGAGGAACAATACGGCATCGCCGCCAGCGGCCTGGAGCGTGTCGGCCGCACGCTGCACGGCTACATCCCATGGCGCCGCTGCGAGCTCGCCGCCGGTGCGCACCTCCGCGCCCTCGGGACGATTGTTGTTGAAGCGGTGGTAGGCAAGCCGGTCTTCATCCGGGAGCCAGTACTCGTTAACGTCCGGGTTTGCACGCGGGGTAATACGGAGCACCATGTTGTCACGGACCCACAAGTGGCAGTTGGACCCTTTGGCATTTGTGGTGGTGATCGAGGGTGCGGAACTCATTTCCCAGATGCGCGCCTGAAAACGGAAGTCACTACTGGTCAGCGCACCTACCGGGCAGAGGTCAATAACGTTCATCGAGTATGGCTCGTCAAACGTCACGCCAGGCGGCGTCATCGGGTAGTTCTTTACGCCGCGCTCTATGATGGTGAGCTGGTGGCTCCTGGAAATCTCGTCGGTAAAGCGGACGCAGCGCGTACAGTTAATACACCGCTCCGCATCCAGGATGACTCGCGGGCCGAGCTTTACTTTCTTGGGCTTGTGCGTTTTCCGAAATTCGAATCGAGACCCTTCCGGTCCATATTTATAGGCCTGAATTTGCAATGGACAATGCCCGGCCTGGTCGCAGATTGGACAGTCCAGCGGATGGTTGATGAGCAGAAACTCCAGCGTATCCTGCTGCGCTCGATCGACCTTTTCGCTTGACCGCCGGGTGGACACGACCATGCCGTCGCTAATATCCTGGGAGCATCCCGTCTGGAGCTTGGGCATAAGGCGAATTACCGGTTCGCCATTTTCGTCCAGTTGCAGGGCCCCGGTGGCGCGGTCGCGAACCGGTGTGCCGATCTCGACGAGACACTGCCGGCAGTTCGCCGGAATCGTCATGGCCGGATGGTAACAGAAATGCGGGATTTCGATGCCATGATCGAGGCAGAACTGAAGCAGCTTCGGACGCCCCTCAAATTCAAATACGCGGCCATCAATGGTGAAGCGTGGCATGCCCCGTACCGTGTAGTTTCGTTGTCCAGATGGTTAGATGCTCGCTACGAGCACGCCTCTTGCTGTCAGACGGAACTCACGTTCCGCAGCACGCACGTCTGCATCCTGTCCGGCATCCTCTGCAAGATGGCGTGCTGCTTCTGCAGTGAGGGTCTCCTCTGTCAGGGTTCCATAGACAATGGCCTGCCGGCCGCTGATGTCCCTGGGCACCGTAAAACGGTAGGAGCCGTCTTCATTGTGTGGCGCCAAAATGCGCACATGGTCTTGGCCATCGCCGCGAATCGTTAGCCAGCAACCCGCCATCTGGCATACGGCGGCAACCGTGCCCTCTATCTTGACGGACTTGCCGACATATAGTGCAGGCTCTGCCAGTACGGCTTGCACGAACACGGCCCCTTCGTCAGTAAAGGATTCTCCGTACGTCTCGTATTGCGAAGAACTCTCGGGAGCCTGGCAGGCCCCAAGCAGCGTCAGGATGATCAGGTGTGGAAGGAGACGTCTCATGGGGTTCCCGTTTGTGTGGTCCTGGTCAACCGGCGGCCCATACGGCCTGCCGGCAGCGGGTGGCAAAATCATCCCTGAAGCGGTGAATCGTGTTGCGTACAGGCCAGGCAGCGGCATCGGCAAGCGCACACACCGTGCGGCCCTCCATTTGATCGCACAGATCAAGGAGGAGGTCCAGGTCCCGCAGGTTGCCTTCGCCATCGTCGATCCGGGTGATCAGGTTTTCCATCCATCCCGTCCCCTCACGGCATGGCGTGCACTGGCCACAGCTCTCGTGGTGGTAGAAATGCGCGACCCGGCGCAGGAATGCCACCATATCGGTGTCTTCGTCGAGGAAGAGCATGCCTGCGGTTCCCATCATGGATCCGGCGGCCTGCAGGCTATCTGCGTCCATGGTCACCCCATCGATCATATCCGCGCGCAGCACAGGGACGCTACAGCCACCGGGAACGAGCGCCTTCAGCTTTTTGCCGCCGCGCATGCCGCCAGCAATTTCCAGGAGGTCCGTAATCAACATCCCCGTCGGGTATTCGTAGACGCCCGGCCTGTTGACGTGCCCCGAAATGCCGTAAAGCACCGGGCCGGGATGTTTTTCGGCCCCGATGGAAGCGAACCACGAGGCCCCATGCTGGATTATGAGTGGGGCGCATGCCAGCGTTTCCACGTTGTTGATGGTGGTCGGATACCCCCAAATGCCGCGCTGGGCCGGGAAGGGCGGCTTGATGCGTGGATAGGCGCGCTTGCCCTCCAAAGACTCCATGAGGCTCGTTTCCTCGCCGCAGATGTACGCGCCAGCTCCCTTGTGAATAACAATGTCTGTCGAAAACCCCGAGCCCATGATGTCCTGGCCGACATAGCGCCGTGCATAGGCCTTGGCGAGCTCGGCTTCCATGAGTGTAATCCAGTCTGCAAATTCGCCCCGGATATACAGATAGCAGGTCTTGATCGACATGGCATAATTGGCGATGAGTATGCCCTCGAAGATCAAATGCGGATTGTACTCCATGAGCTGCCGGTCCTTGAAGGTGCCCGGCTCGCTCTCGTCGCCGTTGGCGCACAGAAAGCGTGGGACGTCCGGGTCTACAGGAGGCATGAAGCTCCATTTGAGGCCGGTAGGAAAGCCAGCGCCTCCGCGCCCCCTGAGACCACTCTGCTTTACGGTCTGCGTTACCTCTTTCGGGTCGCCGCCATGGACTACCGTCTTGAGCGCTTCATAGCCGCCATGTGCAGCGTAGACCTCCAGGGTGTGAAGGTCCCGGATGGGGGGCATGAGTACGCGCTTGAATGCACGCCAGTCCCCCGCTTTTGTGTCACCGGTGGTGTTCATGTGCGCTCGAGGTTGTCTCAGCTAATGGTCTGGGCTACCGGGGGCGTCTGGTACGACTCCACGGCTTCCGCGTCGGAGCGGCGGTTACCGCCGAATTCGTCTTCGTCCTGCGGCAGCGTGACGGAGACGAAGGGAGGCATGTTGCCCTCCCGAAGGGAGTCGACGAGCGCGTCTACCTTCTCGGGCGTCAAATTGTGTACAAACGGGCCGTTGGACACCTGCAGCATCGGCGCCGAGCCGCACGCTCCGAGGCATTCTACTTCCTGTACAGTAAAAAGACCGTCCTCGGTGGTCTCGCTCTTGTGTATGCCGAGTTTCTGCTCCAGGTAGTGCAGAATATCGTAGCCTCCGCATACTTGGCAGGAAAAGCAGGTGCACACGTCGAGAACGTATGCGCCCTTCTTCTCCTTGAAATACTGCGTATAGAACGTTGCCACGCCGTATGCCTGCGCGTAGGGAATGCCTACTTCATCCGCCGTCAGACGGATGACCTCCGGGGGGAGAAAGCCGAATTTCTCCTGAGCCAGCCAAAGTGCGCGCATGATAGCGCCGTCGGCCGTCGGATACTGTGAGATCCAGTGTGCAATTTGCTGTTTCTCGGCGTCCGTAAAGACGAGCTCGTCGGCAGCAAAATGCGTATCCGAAGGGGGTAACGCTACAACCGGGTTCTTGATAAAATCCGCCATGCTAACTGCTACAGCGTCTATTTGTCCGCTTCTCCCATGACCGGGTCTGCGGAACTGATGAGAATGACGGCGTCAGCCACCGGATGCCCCTCCATCATCGATTCGAGGCCCTGCAGGTTGGTGAACGACGGGGCATTGATGCGCACACGGTGCGGATTGCCCGTCCCGTCGCTTTCAAGATAAAAGCCCAGTTCCCCCTTTGGAGATTCGATGGCATGGTACGCCGTGGCACCCCTGGGAGGAGTCACGCCCGTTTCCGTATACATGAAATCGTGTATCATCCCTTCCATCGAATAATACACCTCGTCTTTCGAGGGATAGGCCTGTTTGGCGTCATCGGCGCGAATCTGCCCTTCGGGCAGGCGCTCCAGGCATTGTTCGATGATCTTCAGACTTTCCAGCATTTCCTCCATGCGCACATGGTAGCGTGCGAGGCAGTCTCCTTCCGTGCGCAGGGGTATGGTGAAATCCACCTCCTCGTACTTCAGGTACGGCTCGAAGCGACGGATATCATAGGCGACGCCGCTACCGCGCAGGTTAGGTCCCGTAAGGCCGAGCGCGATGGCTTCTTCCGCAGAGACCACGCCGATACCCTTGTTGCGGTCCACCCAGATGCGATTGCGGTTCAGCAACTTGCGCCATCCTTCGATGATGGCTGGATAGCGGGAGGTAAAGTCCCGGATTAGCTCCAGAGCGCGTGGCGAAAGGTCGCTTGCCACGCCGCCGATGCGGCTGTGCGACACCGTAAACCGCGCGCCCGCGAGTTCGTCAAAGATATTGTACAGGTCCTCGCGACCCTGGAACGACCACAGAAAGACCGATACCGCGCCCGCATCCATAAGTCCGGCGCCCAGCCAGAGCAGGTGGGAGGAGATGCGCGCCAATTCGCACATGATCATGCGGATCCACTGGGCGCGCTCCGGGACCTCGATGTTGGCCAGTTTCTCGACGGCCAGGCACCAGGCGACATTGTTGGAGTATGGCGCCAGATAGTCCATGCGGTCGGTGTACGGCATGAACTCCTGGTACGTCTTGCTCTCAGCCAGCTTCTCGATACCACGATGCAGGTAGCCAATGTCCAGTACGCACTTGACGATCCTTTCTCCGTCCAGCTTGACGACACATCTCAGCACGCCGTGCGTGGCCGGATGCTGCGGCCCCATGTTGAGCGTCATTTCGTGCTCCAGCGCATCCGGAGTATGCTCTCGCTTGCGGCCACGCACCTCGTCCAGCCAGACATCCTTACTTTCCAGCCGATTCTTTACAGCGGCATTGTGCCTGGGCCAAAACGAAAAATAGTCTTCGCCGAACGGCTCCATGATGTCTGTAGCGGTCGCCATACAGGTAGCCTACCGGCCGGATGTGTAGGTATCGGAGGGCGGCTCTTCGTAACTCTTTACCGGCTTATTGCCGTGCGCGGCGGCAAACGGGTCTGTCGTCAACTCCCCTTCCGGAGTCTGCGGCGGCAGCGGTAACGACCCCGGTATCCCGAGGAGCGGAAACTCCTTTCGCTGCGGGAAATGCTCGAAGTCTTCTGGCAAATACATCCGGCGCAGGTCCGGATGGTCGTCAAAGCAGACGCCAAGCATGTCGTAGCACTCCCGCTCGTTCCAGTTCGCGGCCGGAAACAGAGACGTGACCGACGGGACGTGCGCGTCACTTTCCTCCACGCGCACCTTGAGTCGGATGCGCTTGCTGTTCGCGATATTGACCAGATTGTAGAATACCTCGAATCGTTCGTCTTCGGTGAACCGGTCGACACCGCCCAGATCCACCAGGTATTGAAACCCGAGATCCTCCTTCAGGTGCTTGCATACCTCCAAGATGTGCAGGCGCTCGACAAACACGGTATGCTCCCCGGCATATACCTGAACATCCCGGATCGTGGCGCCAAATCGAGCGCGCAGCGCGTCGACCGTCTCCATCACCTCCGTAGAGGCTTTGGCGTGCACATTGCTCGTATCGGCTCGCGGCCCGTCGACGGGAGTAAAATGAAACTTGAGCGTCTCGGGCATAATACAACCCAATCGGGCCTATTGGTCTGTGCCCGCCAATTCCAGGGGAGTCACGGATGCCGCTTTCTGCGCCAGGCCGACCTGATAATCCTGCTCCGTAGAATATTCGTTGCGAATCTTTTCCTGAATATCCATTAGCGCATGGATGACTGCCTCCGGCCGCGGTGGGCATCCCGGGATATACACGTCTACGGGAAGAAAATTATCGATTCCCTGGACAACGCCATAGCACCGATGCATCCCGCCTGACGAAGCGCACGCCCCCATCGCGATACACCATTTGGGATCCGCCATCTGATCCCACACGCGGCGAATGACATGGGCCATCTTGTAGCTGCACCATCCCGCGACGATCATGAGGTCGGCCTGCCGCGGCGAGAAGCGCATCGCTTCACTTCCGAAGCGCGCAACATCGTACTTCGGTCCCGCAAAGGCCATCATTTCTATCGCGCAGCAGGCCAGTCCCATAGGCATGGGCATCAGCGAATTAGACCGTGCCCAGTTGACTACCGCGTTTACGGTGGTCGTCAAAAAGCCTGTATTGGCATCCATGCTTTCGCGGTCTGAATACGGCCAGCTTCAATGGAATCGGCCGGCATCTGTTCCGATAGCGCCAGCCATTTCAGGGTGAGCATCCGCCCTAAAGTTACTCAATCGAAGGCGCATGATTAAAGCCGGTGGCTGCGTCAGGCGGGAGCGCATCATGCACGGTGGCGCTGTGTCCGGCTACCTGTGAAAATCGATGGTATACGTCAGGCGACCTATCACTACGCGGCCCAGCTTCGGCGCCCCTACAAACTCCCGATGGTTGCTGTCGAGGACGTTGGAGACGCCAAGATCGACACGCAAGCCATCAAACCGGTTACGGAAGATGTACCCGGCTCCGGCATCAAGCACGAAATAGTTCTGAAGTTCGCCCACAAAGAAACCTGAGGCAATTGGGAATCCTTTCGTGTACCGGCCAGATGCCTGCATGAACAGGCCGCTCGCATGGGTATAGGCGCCGCCAAACTTCACCTTCAGTTGAGACGCATTCAGAGCCAGGGAAATGTTCTTGTCGTCTTCCTTTAGCTCCCGGTAATCAAAGTAATCGTCACTTACCCACGACACGTTGCCGAAGAGCCGCGCGTTTTCAGAGGCCAGTACATGTACGGAAACGTCTATCCCCTGGTAGTTAATCTTGCCGAAGTTTCGGTAGGTGAGCATCAACTCCGGGTTTTGGCCAATGCCGGGGTTATTCTCGACAGGCTGAACAATGCCAACGGGCGTCTCCGGCGACAGGCCGTTTTCGCTGGCAAACTGGACGAGCAGTTCGGCTACGGTCTCTGGGGAGAGACCGACTGCCCGAAGAGTCGTCGCCAGGGTAACATTGTCTTGTATAGCTATGGTAAGGTCGCGCTGAAAGTCCTCCGCAAGCGTGGGGACCAGGACGAACGGGGTGACCAGAGTAAGTGGACCGGTAAAGCCCTCCTTGCGCCCAAAGTAGGCGTCGATGGCCACGAGCATCGTGCTGTTTACGATCCCCTTGTAGCCGAATTCAAACGTTTGAGACGTAGTCTGCCGGATTGGCCGAATATCCGTCAGGTCCTCCGGGTAGGAGCCAATCCGCTGCGACGTGAGGTTGAGCAGCGCCAGCCTGCCAGGGCTGAATCCGCTTACACGTGTGCGATCGGGTCGAAGCAAATCCAGCATGATGCCGACCGCCGCTTCGTTCAGCCGAAAGCCCAGCTGCTCCATTTGCGCCAGAAGCTCGTTGATCGGCAGCGCGGCGAGGCCTTCGTAGACGAGCCCGTATACGTCTGCGGTAGATACTCCAATCGGCATAGGTTGGCCGACCGACCCTGGAAGCAAGCTGCTCGCCACCAGGTCGTTAGGCGCCCCTGCATCACGGAATGCGGGATTACGCGCCCATGTAAATCCCGGCGCGGAGCCGCGGGCGCGTATAATGATATTCGCTCCGGGAATCCGGGTGGCAATAAGATCCAGGAATGCCGTGTTGGGATTCGGCGAGGTGAAGGACCGGTTGAACGTGGCGCGCAGGCTGCTTGTTGGCGTGGGCCGGTATACCAGGGCTGCACGCGGGGAGAGCCGAAACTTGTTAACCACGGTGTTATAGTCACCACGCGCGGCAAGCGTTAACTCAAAGGCGTCGTTCAGCTTCGTGGTGGACTGCAGGTATGCGCCGTATTCGTCAAGGCTATCTATTTCCTCATTAGCCCCCAAGATTGTTCCGAGTGTATTGGGGCGGGTCAGTCTAACATCTGCGCCAAAGATGAGCTGCTGCCTTCCGTCGGCGAGTGATAGGTCTTGCTGCGCCTGAAACGTATATGTCTTTCCCTTTTCTATCACGGGTTGGCTGCCGTACACATACGACTTGTCCCCGTTATTCCGATTGGTGTACGCCTGAGCAAAGAAATTCCCGCTTTGAAAACGTACCTGTCCGTATGTATACCCGTAGTCTTCCGCCTGAATGGTGCCGATGCTACTGAGCACGGTTGCAGTAAGTTGGG
This sequence comes from Rhodothermales bacterium, assembly GCA_963665975.1. Taxonomy (GTDB): domain Bacteria; phylum Bacteroidota; class Rhodothermia; order Rhodothermales; family Bin80. The sequence continues at coordinate 1,618,670 of OY762508.1, read as the reverse complement.
AGTGTCCGCCCTGGACGATCAGGGAGGTCCGGTCGCCCAATCGATACTCCAGGCTGCCATTCAGATTCAGTTTTCGGAACCGGCTGTCCCGGATGCCTTCCATGGCGATTTGCCGCGCGTCGAGAGAATCGGGACATTGGTCAAATCTTCCATTCTCCAGAAGAGACTCGTTACAGCGCTCCAATTCGAAGTCGTTTGCTGCAGTGTGTGCGCCGGTCACCTTTAGGCCCAATCGCTTCCCGATCACGCTGGCGATTCGTCCTTGAAAGTCCAGCATCGACTGTCCGCCCGCCCGCACGGAAACGGTGGCGCCGGGATACGAAAACGCATCCTTTGTGATGTAGTGAATTACACCGCTGGTGACACCGGGACCGTAGAGCGCGGATCCGGGACCTCGTACGACTTCAATGCGCTCCACATCGCTCCCTATGGTCGGCATGACATTGTGCAGGTTCACGCCGAAGGATGGCACGGCCGCGTGTCGGTAGTCGGTCAACACATAGGTGGAGCTGGAGAATGCATCGTTGAATCCGCGCAGGACCACTTCATGGCGGTCTATGCCAGTCTGCGCCATGTCAACGCCCGTTATGTTGCGCAGGGCCTTGATCGTAGATGGCGCGGTTTCGTGGGCGATTTCACTGCCAAGGATCACATCTACGGATGCCGGAGCATCCAGGGACTTGGCCCGGCGCCTGCTGGCGCTAATCTGAATCGGATCCAGTTCAACGCCTGGTGACAGGTTCACGGCCAGCTCTCGCTCTTCGCCAGCGGCCACGGTGACCACAAATTCCTGATTCTGGTAACCGGTGAAGCTAAATGCAATGGTGTACGTACCCGGTGTGAGCGCCTCAATGCGGTAGCGGCCATCAATGCTGGCCGTGGCTCCTCGTGACAGCGTCTCTACATAGACATGGGCGCGTGGCAATGGTTCGCCATTCTCGGCGTCTATGATGGTTCCAAAGAGCGCGCCTGTAGCCTGCTGCGCAGCTGCGGGTACACTTGCCACCAGGAGGGCCAAGAGGAGAAGTCCCGAAAGCGCGCCGGTTATTCGAACCCTGGCCATGCTTATTGTGATCATATGGCCTTGAGGTTTAGCAGCAAACGATTTACCGCAGATCACGATTCCGGACTGTCGATGGCATGCGTAGGTCGGCGGCGCATCATCGACAGCACATCCTTGAGGCATTATTCGAACTCAAGGCCACCTTTCTTGATGTCATAGACCAGCCCGATGGCGAGGATAACCACGAACACCGTGACAACGCCCAGAACACCAAAACCAATTCCGGCATCCAGAAACTCTCTGTAACTTACTGCCCACGGGTAGAGAAAAACAACCTCTACGTCGAATACAATAAAGATCATGGCTACCAGGTAGAACTTGACTGAGAATCGCTGCCGGGCCGTTCCAATGGGATCCATCCCGCTTTCATACGCGCCCTGCTTGATACGGTTTGGCCGGAATGGTCCGAGCAGCCGCTGCGCCAAAAGCAACGTGAGGGCGAGGCCGGTAGCCAACACCAACATGAGTAATAGCGGGACGAAATCACCCATTAAGATTATCTGTGGGTTGTGGTGGCAGGGAGAGTGGCGTCCGGTTTATCTGGCGAAATCAAACGAATAGGTGAGCCTTCCGATCGCCACGCGACCCAGCTTTGGCGCGCCGATAAACTCGCGATGCGAGTTATCGAGGAGATTCGAAACACCCAAATCAAGGCTCAGGCCTTGCAGCGCATTCCTGAACGCGTAGCCAACTCCCAGGTCTACAACGAAGTAGCTTTCGATGTCACCGGTGTAGGCGCCGGACCGAACAGGAAACCCCTTGGTGTACCGGCCCGACGCATTCACGGACACGCCACTGGTATGGGTATACTTCCCGCCAAGCTTCAACTTCATTTTCGAGGCGTTGAGCGCCAGGCTAAGTGCCTCGTTTTCCTCGCCCAGCTCTGTATTATCAAAGAAGTCATCGTTAACCAACGAGATGTTGCCAAAGATGCTCAGATCATCCGAGACCAGGTACAGCACGGATGCATCCAGCCCGTAATAGCTGACGTCGCCAAAGTTTTGATAAGTCAGGAGAAGCTCCGGAGTGCTGCTTGCGCCGGGATCATTCTCGGCTGGCTGTACGATCGCAACGGGTGTCGTAGCAGACGGTAACCCGCTCTGCAGGCCGAGTTGCACCAGCAGAGTTGCGACTGCCTCGGGTGTCAGCCCGAAAATGCCCAGCGCATTGGCTAACACGGCATTCTCCTGTATCCCGGTTGCGATGTCACGCGCCAGGTCTTCCTGCAGGCCAGGCACCAGGACGAAGGGAGTAGCCATCCGAAGCGGACCGATGAAATCCTTGGCGCGGGTATAGTAGCCATCGACGGCTATCAGGAGCTGATTACCAAGAATACCCTTGTAGCCCACTTCGAAGGTCTGCGCCGTGGTCTGGCGAAGCGGGGCAATGGGCGCCAGGTCGGTGGGTAATATATTGATGGACTGGGTGAAGAGGTCAAGCAGTCCCAGGGCGCCTGGGCTAAACCCGGTCACCGGCGTCAGCTCCGGGTTCAGCAGCTGCACGAATATGGTTACCGTCGCGGGGCTGAGGGATATCCCCACCGATGCAAGACGGTCCACGAGTTCGTCAACCGGGGTCGCTGCTAACCCCGCGTAGAGTAATCCGTATACCGCGTCAGTGGTCAGTCCCACCGGCACTCGCTGACCTTCCGAGCCAGGGATAAGGCTCGAGGCCACCAGGTCCGTGGGCGCGCCGATAGCGGTAAACGCCGGATTACGATTCCACGTATACCCATGCGCCAACCCCCGCGCACGGATGTTGATCGATGTGCCTGGGAGTTGTCCGGCTAATATGTCCAGAAAATTTGTGCTGGAGCCTGGCGACGAAAAGGCCCGGTTGTACGAAGCCCGAATGCTGCTGGTCGCGCCTGGTTTGAACACGAGGGCGGCGCGCGGCGAAAACTGGACCTTGTCCACCACGTTGTTATAGTCGGCGCGTGCTGCAAGGGTCAGATCCAGCCGGTCGCCCAATGCAGTGGTGGACTGCAGGTAGGCCCCGTATTCGTCAATATCGTCATTGTCGTCGTTGCGCCCGAGAATAGTGCCTTTCGTGTTCGGCCGCAACAGTTCAACGTCAACACCCAGAATAATCTGTTCCACGCCCTGAAACAGGGAGAAGTTATACTGGGACTGCAGATTGATGAGCTTGCTCCGATCTACTACGCGGTCTCCGCCATAGACATAGGAATCGCCGGCATCATTCTGATTGACATAGGCCTGCGCAAAGAAATTGCCGCTTTGGAAGCGGCCCTGCCAGTACGTATAGCCGAAATCAATGGCCTGCACCGTGCCAATCCCACTAAGCGAGGTCGCGGTAAGGCTCGACCGGCCTCCGTTTAGAATCAGGGACGTGTTCCTGCCCAGTCGGTATTCCACATTCCCGTTGATATTCAGCTTCTTGAATGCGGGATCGCGCACGCCGTCGACGGCGATCTGCTGTGCGTCGTGGGGGTCCGGGCACTCGGCAAAGCGTTGCGCCATCAAGAGCGCCGGGTCACAGTTCTCGAGCTCAAAATCGGTGGCTGAGCCGTAGGCAGCGGTTACCTTTACGCCAAGCCTACTGCCGATCACGCCGGCAATGCGCCCCTGAAAATCCCGAATGGATCGCTGGCCGCCTCGAATGGAGATCGTAGCCCCGGGATACGTAAACGGATCCTTGGTGATATAGTGCACCACTCCGTGGGTGACTCCAGGTCCATAGAGCGCCGAGCCGGGGCCGCGTACGACTTCAATGCGCTCTACATCAACGCCCAGGCTCGGGATAATGCTGTGCATATTTACGCCGAGCGATGCAACGGAGGCCTGCCGGTAGTCGGTCAACAAGTAGACGGCCCCGGAAAATGCGTTATTGAAACCCCGCAGGACCACTTCGTGTCGGTCGACGCCTGTTTGCGCCATATCGACACCCGTCACGTTGCGCAGCGCTTTGACGGGAGAGAGTCCGGTTTCCTGCTCCACTTCCCGCGCGGTGATTACGTCTATGGATGCGGGCGCGTCAAGCGCTTTCGCCTGCTGTCTGCCGGCAGTGACCTGCAGGGGATCCAATTCTATGCCGGGAGTCAGGGAGATGTCTTCCACGCGCTCTTCGCCCGCGACGAGTGGGAAGGATATTTCGACATTCCCGTAGCCCGTAAAGCTGTACACCACGGTGTATTGACCGACCGATAACCCGGTGAATTGATACGTTCCGTCGCTCGCGGACGTGGTTCCCCGCCCGTTGGAGGCCATGTAAATATTTGCTCCCGCAAGTGGTTCGCCGGTCTCCGCATCGGTGATGCTACCGGTTAGTGTAGCCGCTGTGTCCTGGGCGCGGGCTGGCACCAGGAGCATAAGGCTCGCCAAAGTGACAAGCCCTGTGCGTGAGAGTAGATGAAAGGTCTTGGCGACGTTCATACGGACAGTGTATAAGTGTGTAAATGAAGCAGGAAAGCTACAGAATATAATAGGGCAAAGGTCTCTGGTATGCAACGAGCAAACCCGCTGAACACGCCGCCCTTCAGCCCAGCCCTGCGCGTTCGAACAGGAGGTTTACGCGCCGAAGATGGTAGCGCGCATCGAACACTTTTCCCACCTCCTCCGGCGTCAGCCGTTGCATAACGTCTTCAGATGCGAGGACGATCTCCTTGAAGGATCGGGCTTCTGTCCAGGCCTGCATAGCCAGCGGCTGTACGGCGTCATAGGCATCCTCACGTGAAAGCCCCTTGTCGATGAGTGCAATCAGCAGTCGCTGGCTGTTAAAGAGGCCGAACGTACGCCCCATGTTGCGCTGCATGGTATCCGGATATACTTGCAAGGATTCAATGAGGCGCGCAAAGCGGTGTAGCGCATAGTGCAGGAGCGTCGTCGCATCAGGTATAATGACGCGTTCTACGGAAGAGTGGGAAATGTCCCGCTCGTGCCAAAGGGCCACGTTCTCATATGCCGACACCATATACCCACGCAATAGCCGGGCGCAGCCCGTGATATTCTCCGAGCCAATCGGATTGCGTTTGTGCGGCATGGCGGAGGAACCCTTCTGTCCACTCCGAAAGGCTTCTTCCACCTCACGCACCTCGCTGCGCTGGAGGTGGCGCACTTCCAGTGCCATTTTTTCGAGCGTTGCCCCGATGAGGGCCACCACGCCAAGATAATGTGCGTGACGATCTCGCTGGAGGACTTGCGTGGAAATCGGCGCTGGCTCAAGCCCCAGGCGTGCACACGTTCGCTTTTCAACCTCCGGCGGGATGTGAGCAAACGTTCCCACAGCCCCGGAAATCTTGCCGAAGCGCACGCCTTCGGCCGCATGCACGAATCGCGTCCGGTTGCGCTGCATTTCCGCGTAGAACAGGGCCAACTTTAATCCGAGCGTCGTTGGTTCTGCATGCACGCCGTGTGTGCGCCCCATCATCAGGGTGTGCTTATGGGCGCGCGCTTTTGCGGCCAGGACCGCTATTAACGTATCGATGGCTTCCAGGAGAAGGCCATTAGCCTCTTTCAGGCGGACCGACCAGGCTGTGTCTACGACATCGGAAGAGGTCAGTCCGTAGTGTACCCACTTGCGTTCGGGGCCCAGCGACTCGCTTACCGCGCGCGTAAAGGCGACAACGTCATGCCTGGTCACTTCTTCAATCTCGTGGATGCGGTCCACGTCAAAGGTGGCGTCGCGGTAGAGGAGTGCTACGTCTTCCTGGGGAATAACCCCGATGTCCGCCCAGGCTGCGCATGCGGCCAGCTCAACATCGAGCCAGGACTGAAACTGTGCGGACTCGCTCCAGAGAGCCTTCATCTCCGGGCGCGTATAGCGATTGATCATGCGTGCCGGATCCAGGAATTCGCAGGTGGGAATAAGGTAACCAACAGACGCCTTGCCATTCAGTCAAGTGTTGTCGATATGGGTAACCAGGGTGAGACTACATCGTCTGTCTCTTGTCCAGGAGGTACTTGTATAACAGCTTGCGTGCGCGGAAAATGTGCGCCTTCACCGTGCCTAGCGGCAACGACAGCTCTTCTGCGATTTCTTCGTAGGACTTGTCCTGCTGGTGCCGAAGCACGATCACCCGATGGTACTTTGGTGGTAGTGCATCTATGGCGTGCTGAATGAGCTCGCGACGCTGGTCTGCGACGACGTGGCGGTCCGGGCGGTAGGAAACATCGGGAATTTCGAACTCAAGCTGCCCCTCCCTGGTCTGGATGGGCTTGTCAATGGAAAACGTGGGCAGCTTGCGTTTGCGGAGATAATCGATCGTGTGGTTGGTGGCAATCCGGTACAACCATGTCGAAAAGGCATAATCCGCAGAATAGGACCCGAGCGCGGCAAACGCCTTTATGAAGCTTTCCTGTACGAGGTCTTGCACCTCTCGCTTGTCACGTACCATCCGGAAGACATGGTGGTTGAGGGCCTTCTCGTACTTCTGCACAAGTCGGCTATACGCCCTCTCGTCCCCTTGTAGGGCCCGTTGGACAACATCACGGTCTTGTTCGCTGGATTCGGAGCGAGAGGGCCCCTGTGTCGACTCGGATTCTGGCATGCGGGACTTCCCTGTGGGTCAATGCATGCTACGTGTCTTCCGCAACTTTCATGGCGGCGTCAAATTGGCCACGCTTGGTCAAAGATAAACAGGAGCGGGCGCATTAAGCCGTACGCAAGAAAAGGGAAAAAGGGTTCGGAGCCGCAATTTGCGTCGCGATTGGCGGGCTACCTGCGCGGCAAGGATGTAGGTTCGGCAACTACCTGTTGGGATTCTTTAAAGGTGCTAAGCACGATACTGGTAGAAGTCCCCGTTACGCCTGTGAGGGACTGAATGTGCGAAAGGAGGCGTTCAAGCGCCACCGTGTCTCTGGTGCGGACTTTGACGATATGGGAGCCTTCACCAGTGATGGAATGCACTTCGAGGACTTCCTGTGACGCGCACAAATGATCGATCACGCTCCCGTAATGGCTAGAGGTGTCAACGGTCACGCGAATAAAGGCCGCGATGTCATAGTTGAGACTCTTGGCTTCGACAAAGGCGTGATAGCCGAGCACGATACCGCGCTCTTCGAGTTTACGCAATCGCTCGCTCACCGACGGCACGGTCAGCCCTACCTGCTCAGCTATCGCCTTGCGCTTTATGCGGCCGTAGCTCTGCAGGAGATTCAGGATCTTCGCATCGATTTCGTCTATATGCAAGGCAGGCATGATCGTAGCAGGACTCGCTTCAAACAACGTGTGATAGAAACCTGAAAATCATGCCCAGGATCCAATTCAGGCGTCCGGTACGATGGCCACGATACGCAGTGGGCCGCCGCTGCCACGGGCAATCTTCATCGGCAATGCGATGACAGTGGCGCCTGTGGCGGGGAGTGCTTCCAGATTTGCAACGTTTTCAAAGGCGGGAATATTGGCCGCAAATAGATGCTGGTGGCTTTCAAAAAGGTTCGACTGTCCCGTATCGATGCTCGGCGTGTCGATGCCGATCGCATGGATCGCACGCTCACGCGCGAGCCACGCGGCCGCCTCCGGGGCAAGGCCGGGAAAGTGGAGTTGTGCAACAGCTTCCGCGCCGCGCGCGGCCGTCCCCATATAGCGCTCGCGGTCGGGCCAGTATTGTCCGTAGCCGGTCCGCAACAGAACAATGGCGCCGTCCACCAGTGGGCCATGCGCATGTTCCCAGCGTTCGATATCCTCCACGGACACCAGATAATCGCGGTTTGCTGCAGCGGCCTCAGAAACGTCAATCACCGCAGCCGGACCGATCAGGCGCTCCAGGGGAATGGCGTCAGCTGTCCACGTGCCTTCGGCAAAATGTATGGGCGCATCGAGATGCGTGCCGCCATGCTCCGCCGCCGTAAATGAGTTGGCTTCGTAGTAATAGCCCGCATCCTGCCATCCTTGCGCGTCGGATGTCAGCGTGAATCCGTCGGCCGTCGGCCAATAGACGGTGTGCTCGTCAAACGCATGAGTAAGGTCCACGAGGGTGCCCTCGGGAAAGGCCGCCACAGGAGCGGCAGGCTGCGGGCGTGCGCAGGCCGCGACGAGCAGGAGGCAGACAGGGAGCAGGAATTTCATGGCGTTAGTCCGGGGTCGAGGCAATGGGCGGTCGCATGGACAAGATCGTCCGCGCAGGTTCGCTGCGCAACCCTGCTGCAAAGGGAGCGTTATACCAGCCGGGGCCCATAGCTCAGTCGGTTAGAGCAGCGGACTCATAATCCGTCGGTCGGGGGTTCAAGTCCCTCTGGGCCCACAGGCCTGTCATGCACGGAAACAGGGATCCGCTCACGCAGCCGATGTGCGCCAGCGAGACGAAGATGGGTCATGGCACCGTGCCGGATCGTCAGCTGGGAGTCTGCGCCGCGAAGGCGCGAGCGCCAACGCCGGACGCAACGATTCCCATCCAGCTCTTTACGGTCGATTTCATGGCTGCCACCCCAGGCTCATGGGAAGATCGCAGGTACCACACACGGTGAATTCGCATTCGCCACGGCGAATACGGTAGGGTTCCCGGGCTGCGGGGACAACGATGTAGTTGCGTCCCAGAGGATAGCGCCGCCTGAGGGCCTCGACTGCGGTTCGTGTAACTTCGTCTGGGTTGATCTTGCACTCGAACGCATCTACTCGACCGTCCTCGCGGCGAACCACGAAATCCACTTCCCTGCCCGACTTGTCGCGCCAGTAGAATATGTCTTCGTCCAGGTGGCGGGACCGGAGAGAGTCCAGTACGAGGTGCTCCCACAGCACGTCGCGGTCCTCATCCCTGATCCGGTTCCATCCCCGCTCGAACGTTACGAATCCCGTGTCAAAGGCGTAGCATTTGGGTCGGCTCACGATTTCGCCGCCCCCGCCGCCGCGGAAAGGACGCAAAAGGTGGATGGCATGCGCGATCTGCAGCGCCTCGAGGTACATCTTGACGGTGGGTCGGCTCAGCTCCGTCAGGCGGGAGAGACGGCTGTAGTCGACCTGTCCCCCGCTCCATCTGAGCATCAGTCGAAACAGCGAAAGGAATCCCTGCCGATTCCGGACGTGGAACAGTTCCAGGATGTCCCGGGCGTAAAAGCTGTCGATCCACTCCGCGCACAGCCGCGCCGACTTCCGCGGTGCGAGCAAGGGTTCCGGCAATCCGCCGTGGAGTAGCCGGTGGTCGAAATCTGCGCGTCCGAACGGCTCGGCGCATTCCTCCCACAGCACTGGACACAGGTGAATCGCAAGCTTCCGGCCGGTCAGCGAGTCGCGGAACTTCCCGGTGGCCGCCAGAGTGGACGATCCCGTGGCCAAGATCCTGAGCGACGGGTACTCGTCGGCCGCGATCTTGAGGAGAAGGCTGGGATCCGGCAGACGGTGTACCTCGTCCAGGACGAGCACGGTTTCAGCGGCGAGCCCGCCGAGAATGAGCTCGGGGTCGTTGAGTCTCCGGACGGTAGACGGGAGATCGCAGTTCAGGTAGACCGCATCCGGCACCATCCGCACGAGAGTTGTTTTCCCGACGCGCCGAACCCCGGACAACCACACGACGGGCCTTTCGGTCCACGCCCGCTGAATTCTCTTCAGCCAAATCGAACGCCGTATCATAGCTGTATTTTACATTTGGTCATATAATATGATAAATACTACTGCGTCACGTGCATTATGATTCGGATCTGTCTGTCCCTTTGAGCCGTCCCAGCACTGCCAGGTCCATTCGCACCTGAAGCGGTGCCGTGTTGCCCGACATTCTGCCCCCGCGGGATGCGCTCATGTGCACCTGGGGATGGTCCGTTGTTGCCGAGCCCTGCCCCTTACCCACATGGAGGACGTTACAACGGGCAGTTCGAGTACTGCCGTTTGGGCTCTTTCTAGGCGAAGCCGAGCACCAGTCCGCCCTGGTAGACAATAAGCGAGAAGAGGTAGGCGAGGGCGGTCATGTAGCACCACATCACGGCGGGCCACAGCCAGGAGTTGGTTTCGCGGCGGGCGATCGCGAGCGTACTCATGCACTGCAGGGCAAAGACGAAGAAGACCAGGAGACTCACGGCGACGAGGGGTGTGTACACCGGCCTTCCGTCCGGATAGCGGTCCGCCTTGAGTTGATCGCGGAGTGCAACACTGGTTTCGTCGGCATCGCCCACACTATAGATGATGCCGAGCGTGGAAATAATGACCTCGCGCGCCGCAGAAGCTGTCACGATGCCCGCGCTGATTTTCCAGTCAAAGCCGAGCGGACGCATGACCGGCTCCAGCGTTCGTCCCAATATGCCGATGAAGGAATTGCGGATCTGATGGGTGCGCTGCCTGCCGGCAAGCTGCTGCATGCTTGCTTCGGAGGCACGGTCTGCGGCATGGATCCCATCGGTGGCGGCCGTCGTAGCGTACGCCGCTTCGCGTTGGACTTCGATCTCTGCTCGCAGTTGTTCCAACGCAGGGTCCGGGCCAGCTTTTGGGTAGTTGGCCAGGAACCACAGCACTACGCTGAGTGAAAAGATTATGCGTCCTGCGCGAACCGCGAAGATCTTTGAGCGCTGGATCATGCGCCAGAACACCTGTTTGAGTTCCGGCATCCGGTATGGCGGCAACTCCATCACGAAGTAGGATTTCTTGCCCTTGAAGATGAAGCGTTTCAGGGCCCAGGCGGCTACGAATGCCATAACCGTGCCCATCAGGTACATCGTGAACATGGCGGCCCTGGATGCCGATGAAGCCGAGCAGCAATCCTGACGGGATGAATGCGGCAATGAATAGGGTGTAGATCGGCAGTCGTGCACTGCAACTCATAAGCGACGCCACCATGATGGTGATGAGCCGATCGCGCTGGTTGTCCAGCGTACGCGCGGCCATGATGCCGGGAATGGCGCACGCAAACGAGCTCAACAGAGCCGTTTCCGAATCCCCGCCCCTCGTATCCAACAGGAGATGCACGTCCTCGTCTGAATCCGCTTCGTCATGGTCGCCGTCCGCGAATCGTAGGCAGAGTTTACCGATTGGCAAGCCGGAGCCATCAAGGGATACCGAGAGCGCGAAGATGACGGGGAGACATTCCAGTTATGGGCATCTGCGGGTCCGGTCCGCGTCGGTTGACTCCAGCCCCCTGGAATCTACAGGTCACGCTCGCGCATGCTCAGAAACGCAGTAACGAGGAAGATGGCACTGTAGGTCAGCGCCGCAATGGCCAACACCTCGACATCGAGAAACTCCCGGGGCTCGAGCCCCCCTTCGGCGCGCACCGTGTTCACCTCGGCCAACTCCTCCGGGTAGTGCGCCAGATCGTCTCCGAGAAATTCGAGTACGTTGAACGGAAGGTACTCGGTGACGGCCTGCAGATGCTCACCTGCTCTCGACATCAGACCAGTCACCGCCTCCTCTACGACGAGGTACAGGAAGAAGACTCCCAACGCAGGTCCCGAGGAGCGGAGTAGCGCCGAGAGCATCAGGCCCGCACTCCCGCAGAGGAGCAGGGTTAGGGCCACACCACCCATGTAGCTGAGGTCGGTCGATCGGATGATTCCGGGGCCGCCTTCGCCCGGACTGAGCAGCGTACCACCAACGCCGATGAGAGCCGGCGTTACCATAAAGAGCAGGATGAGTCCGGCGAGCACGATAACCTTCCCGGCGTAGAGCCTCTCCTTACTGAGCCCGTCGATCACATTCTGCCGACCGGTGCGCCAGGAGAACTCGGGGGCGAAAAGTAGAATCATCAGCACGGCGACGAACAGCGCTCCGAGTCCGGTCGCAGCGCCCAGAATATTCGGCCAGCTCTCTGGAAGGGCATAGGCGAAGTCTGGATTCCTATGTGCGTATCGGACGCCCTCGACTGCGGGGATTGCGGTGAACACGGTGAACGCGCCGAAAGCCACCCAGAAAGCCCGCCGTTTGACCGCCTTTAGCACCTCGATTCGGAAAAGAATGCTCAGGATCTTCATGATGCGGTCTGCGTCATCGAATCAAAGTCGTCCTGGGTGAGATCGATAAACACCTCCTCCAGGCTCTGCCGATGCGGTGCCAGGTGAGACAGGTAGATTCCCTGCTCCGCCAGGTAGCGTGTCACGCCGGCCAAGTCGCCGCTGCTCAGGCCGACGACGATGCCTTCGTCCGTGCGGCGCACCGAAGTTGCCTCTGGATAGCGTTCCATCGCGCCCGCAAGCGTGTCCTCGTCCCCTGCGCGCAGCAGCACCAGATTTCCCTCGCCTATCACCTCCTCCACCGTGCCGCATGTGACGATCCGCCCTTTGCGAACAATCGCGACATGGGAGCAGGTGCGCTCCACCTCCCAGAGCAGGTGGCTCGACAGGAAGATCGTCTTGCCGCGGTCGGCCAGAATGCGGATAATCTCGCGGATCTCCCGCATACCCTGCGGGTCGAGGCCGTTGGCCGGCTCGTCCAGGATTATTAGATCGGGGTCGTTCAGCATGGTGGCCGCAAGTGCGAGTCGCTGCTTCATGCCGAGCGAATAGGTGCGGAAGCGGTGCTTGGCCCGGTCGGCCAGGCCGACGAGTTCCAGGCACTCCTCGATGCGGGGACGCTCCACGCCCTTCACCGCCGCGGCGATGCGCAGGTTGTCGCGGCCATTCATGTATGGGTAGAAGTTGGGCGTCTCGAGTGTGGCGCCGACACGGGACCGGGCGGCCAGGAGGCCCGTTGGGTCGGAGGCGCCGAACAGGCTGAACGCACCGCTAGTCGGGTTGGTGATGCCGACGAGCATCCCGATGGTTGTCGTCTTGCCGCTGCCGTTGGGTCCCAGGAAGCCGAAGACTTGGCCCTCCTCGACGGTGAAGGAGACTTGGTCCACGGCCAGCACGGATTTCGCGGCGCGTGTTCCGTAGCGTTTGGTCAGGTCGAAGGCTCGTATTATGTGCATGCCTGACGGATGTGGTGGAGTCGAGTGTGGCTATGAGAGAATATACGGACGTTCGGTGGCTGCTTGTTTCGGCTGTGGAGCGTGCCCGCAGGAGGTAGAAAACTTGGCTGCCTATGGCTCAAATGACGGTCGTCGGCTCCGCGAGCGGACGCGCTCGAAGCCCCGCTTGAAGCTGTCAGTGCTCGCCCGCCAGATAGGCCGCCCAATCGTCCATCAGGAGGCGCCTGTGCTCGAACAGGTTCGAACGCGCATAGGGGACGCCTGCACCTTGTTGCGGACCATGTGGTCCAACATGGCTCGGTAACTCCAGATGGTCCGTTGGAACACTCGCCGCACCAGTCCCTGAGGCTGGAACGGAAGCCGTGCGGCGCGGCCACGATCCTCAATCCTCGAAAGCGAGTTTCGTCGTGGGCGCGCCGCCGAAGTCCGCACCGCCTCGATCGCGTCCGCGACCTCCGCGTGAGGCAACGCCCTCATGAGCTGGACTACGACCCGGTGCCAGCCAAGCGCTTTGCCGAGCACTTAGCCGGTGGGGTTGTCCAGCCGAAGCCCGTTCCCCATTGCCCACTTCATCACCGCCCCGGTGCGCTAAGGCGCCCGTCGGACAGTCAACGGGTGGTCAGATCGGAGAACCGGCACCACGAAATATGAATTACAACATGCCTGTTACCCATGGCTTCTGGTAATTTCGGGTAAGCACTTAGGCAAAGCCGAGCGCCAGTCCGCCCTGGTAGACGATAAGCGAGAAGAGGTAGGCGAGGGCGGTCATGTAGCACCACATTACGGCGGGCCACAGCCAGGAGTTGGTTTCGCGGCGGGCGATCGCGAGCGTACTCATGCACTGCAGGGCAAAGACGAAGAAGACCAGGAGGCTCACGGCGACGAGGGGTGTGTACACCGGTCTTCCGTCCGGATAGCGGTCCGCCTTGAGTTGATCGCGGAGTGCAACACTGGTTTCGTCGGCATCGCCCACACTATAGATGATGCCGAGCGTGGAAATAATGACCTCGCGCGCCGCAAAGGCTGTCACGATGCCCGCGCTGATTTTCCAGTCAAAGCCGAGCGGACGCATGACCGGCTCCAGCGTTCGTCCCAATATGCCGATGAAGGAATTGCGGATCTGATGGGTGCGCTGCCTGTCGGCAAGCTGCTGCATGCTTGCTTCGTAGGCACGGTCTGCGGCATGGATCCCATCGGTGGCGGCCGCCGTAGCGTACGCCGGTTCGCGTTGGACTTCGATCTCTGCTCGCAGTTGTTCCAACGCAGGGTCCGGGCCAGCTTTTGGGTAGTTGGCCAGGAACCATAGCACTACGCTGAGTGAAAAGATTATGCGTCCGGCGCGAACTGCGAAGATCTTCGAGCGCTGGATCATGCGCCAGAAAACCTGATTGAGTTTCGGCATGCGGTATGGCGGCAATTCCATCACGAAGTAGGATTCCGTGCCCTTGAAGATGAAGCGTTTCAGGGCCCAGGCGGCTACAAATGCCATAACCGTGCCCATCAGGTACATCGTGAACATGGCAAAGCCCTGGATGCCGATGAAGCCGAGCAGCAATCCTGACGGGATGAATGCGGCGATGAAGAGGGTGTAGATCGGCAGTCGTGCACTGCAACTCATAAGCGGCGCCACCATGATGGTGATGAGCCGGTCACGCTGGTTGTCCAGCGTACGCGCTGCCATGATGCCGGGAATGGCGCACGCGAACGAGCTCAACAGGGGTAGCACTGATCCACCGGAGAGGCCGACCTTCTTCATGACACGGTCCATGATGAAGGCGGTGCGCGCCATATACCCCGTATCTTCCATAAGCCCCAGGAAGAAGAAGAGCAGCAGGATCTGGGGCAAGAATACCACCACGTTGCCTACGCCGGTAATTACGCCGTCGACCATGAGGTCCGCGAGAGCGCCCGCCGGGAGTATGGCTCTTGCCAGCCGGCCGAGGCTTGCCATGCCTGCCTCAACGAGATCCATGGCGGGGACCGCCCACGAGAAGACGGCCTGGAAGATGAGTGCCAACAGGAGGATGAAAATCACGGGCCCGGCCACGCGATGCGTCAAGAGCGCATCGATCCGATCGGTCAGCGTGCGCTCGGAGGGATCCTTGTGCCGCTGTATGACCGGGGCCAATATCGAGGAGAGCCACTGGTAGCGGCCCATGATTTCGGCATGCCGGAAGGAAACGTTGCGCTCGGCGAGCTTCGCTCGCAAGGCGTGCACTGCGGCGTGGAATTCTGGCGCAAGGGTCTCCCATTGCGCAAGTGCCGCATCGTTGGCCAGCGCGTGCAGCACCTCCATGAAACATTGCTGCTCGGACAGCTCCGGACACTCGCGTTCTAGGCGGGCCACGAGGTCTCGCGCCGGGGTTGCCACGGCATCGATGAGTGGCCATCGCCATGCCTCGGGCGGCGGCGGCGGATTCAGGATGGCCTCCCTGAGTGCGTCGAGCCCTTCGCGTCGCGCTGCGACCATCGGGATTACGGGGACGCCAAGTGCCTTGGCGAGTGCGCTCGCATCTATGTTCAGTCCGGCCTGTTCGGCCGAATCCACCATGTTGAGCGCGACTATCAGGGGCAAGCCCAGGTCCATGACCTGCGTGGCCATGTAGAGATTACGCTCAAGATTCGCTGCGTCAACGATGCAGACCACGACATCCGGTGTGCGCTCTCCCTCCAGACGCCCAGCGAGCATATCGTAGGCGATCTGTTCATCCACCGACTTCGGGCTTAGACTATAGGTCCCGGGCAGGTCGATGACCTCAGCGGCTTCGTGGCCGGACAGCGGACCACTCTTGCGCTCTACGGTTACGCCTGGATAGTTGGCGACCCGCTGGTGCAAGCCTGTCAGCAGGTTGAAGACGGTGGTCTTGCCGACGTTGGGATTACCCGCAAGTGCGATGCGCAGACCGCTGGAGGAAGCGGGCATATACAGGAAAGGAGTTACAGGCCCCGGAATGCACGGAGGGACGGGTATCCTATGTGAGCTTTTCTACGAGGATTAGGCCTGCCTCCTTCAATCGAATAGAGAGCCGGTAGCCGTGCAGCCGCAAATCCATCGGGTCTCCTAGCGGGGCGAGGCGAAGCACTTCAACGATCACACCCGGGAGCATACCCATTTCGACGAGACGCTCGGGAGGATTTTGCAAGGCATATCCCCGTATGGTTCCGCGCTCGCCAGGTCTCAATTCTCGCAGAGTCATCCGCCAATCGGTATGCCCAGAATCTGCCTCGCAATTTCGTGGCGCAGGCCGATCCGACATCCTTCGACCCGTACAATTACATTTCCTGTGTTGCGCACGATGGCGACTTGAGCACCTTCCCGCAGGCCAACGTCGCGCAACCGATGCGCCGCATGGCCGCAGACGGTGTCTACGAGCACATCGATTCCCTCTGTAAGCGCGGTCAGCGGAACGGCGTTTTCGTAATCCATTAGCAGATGGCTCTCTTGCGAGCGTCTATTTAGATTTAATATAAATAATAGATCCGTTTATGCCACAAGATTCTACAAATCTTCCCGCGCATTGCGTACAGGTGTGAAATGCCGGTGCATTGCGGGCTTCGCTGTCGTATATGCACATGCGGCATCCTACCTTTTGTGTCTTCAAATTGCCCGTCCTATCTACTATGCGCGTTTCCAATTTTTTCGGCCATACGCTTCGCGAAGCACCTGCCGAAGCAGATACCGTCTCCTATCAGATGCTGCTCCGGGCGGGGTATATCCGCCAGCTCGCCGCGGGCATCTTCTCTTACCTGCCCCTGGCTCAGCGGTCGCTGCGCAAGATCGAACAGATCCTTCGCGAGGAAATGGATGCCATTGGCGGCCAGGAAATCTGCATGCCGGTGGTGCACCCGGCGGAAATCTGGCAGCAGACCGGGCGTTGGTACGATATCGCGGATACGATGGGCCGGCTTCAGGACCGCAGAGGCCGCGACCTGGTGCTTGCGATGACGCACGAAGAGGTGGTCGCAGATCTGTGCCGGACGGAAATCCGTTCGTATCGGCAGCTGCCACAGATGGTGTACCACATCCAGACGAAGTTCCGGGACGAGCTGCGCGCACGCGGAGGTCTCATCCGCGTGCGCGAGTTCGTGATGAAGGACTCCTACTCGTTGGATCGGGACCAGGAGGGCCTCGAAGAGCAATACTACCGCCATTACAACGCGTACCACCGCATCGGTGCGCGCGTCGGCCTGTCACTGGTGGCAGTGCAGAGCGACGTTGGCATGATGGGAGGCAAGATCGCGCACGAATTCATGTATGTCAGCCCGATCGGCGAGGACTCACTGGCCATCTGTGAGGAGACTGGCTACGCCTCAAACCTGGAAGTGGCGGAGTTCGTCAAGGAGCCCATCGACAATGGAGAGCCGCAACCGCTGGAAAAGGTGCACACGCCCGGCTGCCCCACGATTGCCGACGTGGCCGCCTTTCTTGGCGTGGAGAAGGCGCAGACAGCCAAGATGGTCTTCTACACGGGCACCTTCGATGAGGGTGCACCGGAAAAGCTTGTTGTTGGCGTTGTGCGCGGTGACATGGATGTCAATGTGCTGCAGCTCACCTACCTGGCGGGTGCGCAGGAGTTGCGCGTGGCCGAGCCCGAAGAAATCCTCGCCGTCGGCGCGGTGCCCGGTTATGCTTCCGCGCGCGACATCGACCGGTCCAAGTCTGTCGTTGTTGTGGACGATCTTGTGGCGCGTACGACCAATCTGGTAGTGGGCGCCAACGAAAAGGACTATCACTATACCGGCGCCAATTACGGACGTGATTATGAAGCGGACACCATAGGCGCTATTGCAGCCGCTTACGCCGGAGCATTGGATCCGATCGGCGGGAAGCCGTTAAGCATTGTGCGCGGGGTAGAGGTGGGGAATATTTTTCAGCTCGGAACACGCTACAGCAGTGCTTTAGGTGCTACGTATACCGACGAAGTCGGTGCGGACCATCCGATCGTCATGGGATCGTACGGTATCGGCGTAGGCCGCCTGCTTGCGTGTGTGGCCGAAGAGTACAACGATGAGCACGGCTTGCGGCTGCCGGTGTCCGTGGCGCCGTTTCACGTCACCCTGGTCTCGCTGGCGCGCACCGGCGCCGTGCATGCGCAGGCCGAGGAGCTGTACCAGACGCTATTGGCGGCAGGAGTGGAAGTGATGTTCGATGATCGGGACGTGAGTCCAGGGATCAAGTTTGCTGACGCCGATCTGCGCGGCATGCCGCTGAGGTTAACCATCTCGGAGCGGTCACTGAAGCGAGGGGGCATCGAATTCAGCCAACGGGGAGCCCGTGAACGAGAGATTATTCCGATGGACGCAGTCGTGCAGCGAGTCGAGTCCGCCACACAGGAGCTTTTCGACGATCTCGCTCGCGATGTCGCACTCGCGCCGACCTAGGAAGGGTAGCACGGTCCGTTACAGGGTGCGCTTTTCGGCGATAGCCTCCCTGGCTTTTTCGAGAAATGCCGCCACTGGCATCGCCCCCAGTCTATCCCCGGTGCGCAGGCGTACGTTTACGGCATCCTGGTCCGCCTCCCGCTGGCCGATAACGAGCATGTACGGGATTTTGTCGAGCTGTGCTTCGCGGATCTTGTAGCCTGCCTTTTCGCTTCGCCCGTCTACGTGCACGCGCAGGCCTGCCTCCACGAGCTGAGAGCGCACGGTGTCGGCGTAGTCATTTTGCGCGTCCGAGATCGGCAGGATGCGCACCTGTTCGGGGGCGAGCCAGGCGGGAAACGCCCCTCCGCAATGTTCGATCAGGATGCCCACGAAGCGTTCCAGGGAACCAAAGGGAGCCCGGTGGATCATGACAGGCCTGTGCCGCTTGTCGTCGGAGCCGATGTAGGAAAGCTCGAATCGTTCCGGCAGGTTGTAGTCAAGCTGCACGGTCCCCAATTGCCATTCCCGGCCCAGTGCATCGCGCACCATGAAGTCTACCTTTGGGCCGTAGAATGCCGCCTCACCGACAGCCTCGTAGGCCTCGATCCCAATTTCGTGTACGACTGCGCGAATGGCAGCCTCCGCAGCATCCCAGGCATCCTCCTCGCCGGTGTATTTGTCGCGGTCTTTCGGGTCACGCAGCGAAAGCTGTACGCGGTACTCCTTGAAGTCCAGCGCGCCGAGCACGGTGAGGGCGAGGTCGATCGCATTGGTGAATTCCTCCTTTACCTGATCTGGCCGGCAGAAAATGTGGGCATCGTCAACGGTAAAGGCTCGCACGCGGGTTAGCCCGCTCAGTTCTCCTGTCTTTTCATACCGGTAGACCTGCCCGAACTCCGCCAGTCGCATGGGCAGATCGCGATAGCTACGGCGACCTTCGGCATAGATCTGGATATGGTGCGGACAGTTCATGGGCTTTAGCAGGTAGCCGTCCGCGTCTTCTTCGTCATCGAGTAACATGGCCGGGAACTGGCTTTCCCGGTAATACGGATAGTGCCCGCTCGTCCGGTAGAGGTCGAGCCGCCCGATATGCGGCGTCATAACCGGCAGGTATCCTCTGCGCAACTGTTCGGCCCTCAGAAACGCGGTGAGCGTTTCGCGAAGGATGGCGCCCTTGGGGAGCCACAGCGGAAGCCCGGGCCCTACTTCCTGGCTGAACGTAAAGAGTCCCAACTTCCGCCCCAGACGGCGGTGATCCCGCTCGCGGGCCAGCGCAAGCCGCTCCAGATAGGCGTCGAGCTGCGTGCGGTTGCGCCATGCCGTGCCATAGATGCGCGTAAGCTGCGGCATACTGGCGTCTCCACGCCAATATGCCCCTGCAACGGCCATGAGCTTGACGGCATTCGGCTTGATGTAGCCCGTGTGCGGTACGTGTGGACCGCGGCACAGGTCCACGAACGTGTCGTGCTGATAGACCGTGATGCGGACCTGCTCGTTCGATGGCAGGGCGTTCCCGAATTCGTCGTGCGCGCCGCGGGTGAGTCCGTCGATCAATTCGAGTTTGTAGGGATTATCCTGGAAGAGCTTGCGGGCTTCTTCTACGCTGACCTCGCGTACATGGAACGGATGCCGCCCTTTGAAGATGGCCCGCATCCGGTCTTCGATCCAGGCAAGATCTTCCTCCGACGGCGCCTGGGGCATATCGAAGTCGTAGTAGAAGCGATCTTCGATGGGCGGCCCTATGGTAGGCTTCGCCTCCGGAAACCGCTCCAGGACGGCCTGCGCCATGACGTGCGCCGCCGAGTGCCGGATCTTGTATAATTGGGGATCATAGCCCTCGGGAATGAAGGCCTCGGGCTGGTCCATGGCAGTAAAGTCGGTAGCTCCATAAATTGGCAGCCTTCCAACACGTCACTGCTACGTTCGTGTTCCGCTGGTGCAGGTTCTGACAGAGATGCCGCCTTGTTCGGGTAGCGGTGAGGCCATTCGCGCCCCTGGCGGGAACGCGGCCCAAGGTTCGTCATTTCCTAAGGCAGTCCATAGTTTCCTCGCGTGCGCGGGGGCCCGCATGGTGCAGTTGAGGCGCAGGAGCGGGATGTAGTCAATAAAGCATGGAGCATGTATGACGGCCGCTGAGATCCAGGAGATTACGCGTACACTGGGTGATGCGGACATTGCCGCTCACTCGCAGAGGTTTTTCAAGACCGGTCCGGGAGAATATGGAGAGGGTGATGTCTTTCGGGGTATTCGCGTACCGGTCCTGCGCAAACTTGCCCGCCGGTACCGCCAACTGCCGCGACTGGAAGTGCTTGCGCTGCTAACGTCTGCGTATCACGAAGACCGTCTCCTGGCACTATTGATTCTGGTTCAGGCGTTTGCCAGGGGGGATGATCAGGCGAAGAGCGCCATCTACCAGACGTACCTGGGCCATACGCGGTGGATCAATAACTGGGACCTTGTCGATGCCTCCGCCCACAAGATCGTGGGACCGTATCTCGAGGAGCGTGACCGGGAGCCACTCTATGTGCTTGCGCAGTCCGTGTCCTTGTGGGAGCGAAGGATCGCCATAATCGCCACGCTGCACTACATCCGCCTAGGCCAATTTGAGGACACCCTGGCCATAGCCAGGCTACTGCTGTGCGACCCTGAGATGCTGATCCACAAAGCCGTGGGATGGATGTTACGCGAGGTTGGCAAGCGCGACAGGGAGATAGAGGAATCATTCCTGCGTAGCCACTACCGCACCATGCCGCGGACGATGCTCAGGTACGCTATTGAGCGCTTCCCGGAGCCGACACGACAGGCCTATCTTGCGGGAATGGTCGAATAGATGCGACCCGTGAATGCGGGATGCTCAGGTTTGCAGGTTTCCTTTCCTGATTCGCTCAAGCGGCTGGCCACCGTAATCGCGTTGGGATCTCTCACGTCATCAGTCACAACACCTGCTCATCAGCAATCATGTTACAAGAAATGTGCTGTGAGAAAATAACAAAAGCCCTGTGGAACAACAATTTACAAGAAATATTGTGGGGAGGCCTGCAAAACCGAAGGAACCGAATGCAGTGCAGAATGACTGACAAGATGAAGAACTTTCGCGTAGCTGCTCTCTACTTGTTATCGCTGACTATCTCAATGGGACCCAGCGAAACCGCGAATGCTCAAAAGAGCATTGTACGGTTCGAATTAACGGAAAAACTCCGTATAGGACACAAGCCGTTCAGTCGTGATTCGCTTCTGCTTGGCTCGACAGGACGCATGGCAATTGGTAGGACGGGACACATTTACGTTGCAGACGCGAGTGTGCCAACTGTCTATGTTTTCTCTGCCTCTGGTGACTTTGTTGCCTCGATTGGTAGAAAAGGAGAGGGTCCGGGAGAATTCATAATACCCAGCGGCATATTTGTCGGCGACAAGGACTCACTCTTCGTTTTTGATTTTAACCTCCGACGCATTTCTGTCTTTGCACCGGAGACCCATCGGTTCGCATACAGTGTATCCGTTCACGGAGACGCAAAAAGCTCGCCATACTACTTGCTTGGTGTCTCAGAAAAAGGATACTTGATGGTATACCAGTCATCCTTCTATACAGCGGGAGGTGCGGCACTTGGACCCGACGCAGATCGTTTCGCGACCGCGAAATTAGTAAACAGATCCGGTGCGATAGCAAAAGAGGTAATGACCTTACCGGATAATGAGTCGCTGGTGATCACCAATAATCGTGGAGGAATCACCGTTGCCATGCTGCCCTATGGCCGCCGGTACCACTATCAATTGGCCGCTAATGGATTGTTATAAGGGGGATATAACGAATCTGTGGACATCAAGGTCAGTTCCGCTGATGGCGAGGCGAGAAAGACAATACATCATCCCCACAATGCCATACGTCTTACTCGGAAGGACATTGATGCGGCATTTGCAGATGTCAAGAGAGAATACTGGCGAACGCTCCGTACTGTGTTGGCTGATACAAAACCCGCTTGGACATCGTTCGTAGTCGATAACCAGGAACGTGTGTGGGTCAGATCGTATTACGATCTATTTGCGGATCCAGAACCCTCTGAAATGACGTGGACGGTGCTCGATCCAGAGGGTGAGATTGTGGGAGAGGTCGAATTGCCTCGCAGGCTGGCTATACGAGTCATCCAGGCAGGGATTGCGTATGGCGTGATCTACGACTATGATAGTGGTCCATACGTCGCCGTATATGCTATTACAGAACGATGATTGCAATTCGCGAGACCCCTCCTAGCCTCCTGGATCTTGTTAGTGACGTTAGATTGTGTACCTCGGCAGGGTAATCTGACTACGCATTTGTGCGCAACGCATTAGTGTGTAATATATAAAGAAATCCAGCGTCACAGGTAACCCTTCACACGGAGAAACATGCCCGGTCGTAGTCCCAGATCGACCCGTGATCCAGAATTCTGCTGGCTGCGGCTGGAAGAGCAGGCGCGTGTCTTGGTCGTAAGCGTGCGGCGAACCCCATCGTAGTGCGGCGTGCAACAATACGGGAGTTCGCATGTACGGTGCGGGCGTTGTCCACCAACAGCAGGGCGCAGAATTCCGACGCCCGTAACATGCCGTCGCTCATTACCGCTACGAGTGCGGCATCCCTTAGGCCGGCGCGCCTGTTATGGCGCGACGGCGACGCGGGAGCCGTTTACGATCTTCCTCCATCAAATAGATCCTGGAGCAGGTCAAGAGTCTCGCCAACTTCTTCCGAAATCGATGCTGGATTGACAAAATCCACAAGACGATACAAATCGCCCTTACGCAGCAACATGGCGTGGCCAAGTTGCTCGGCAAGCCTGCGGAAGAAGGTTTCTCCAAAGTCGCTCAACTTAATGTGCCGCGTGCCCTGTTCCCATAGCAGACGCTTTGCGTTATCATCAAGCTGCTGCCACGTCTCGAAATCTGCGGCTTTATTCGAGAAGACTCTCTCCTGCATCAACGCGTTCAGAACTGCGTCAATCGACTGGGCAACGCGTGGCATGTTAGAATATTCTTCCAGGGCGTAATCTCGCAGGACCGCGGGTGTGATGAAATAATTCTCGATTTCGTACCGGTGCCAGTACCTGATTGTAAGCTCACCCTCGTTTGTGTCTGCTCGCTGATGGGAATCGTTATCAAGTATCACCAGCCCCTTGATTCCCGGCACCATGTCGCGCAGGGAAGAGAAATGGCTTCGGGGCGTCATGCCGTAGCCTCCTTCTACGCGCTCAATTTCCGAGTCAAGGGTCTGGTTCGGGAAATTGTCCTGCACAAAGTATGCATTGATTTGCTGGTCCCATGATATTGCGACAGGATGATTTAGACGCTTCGCCAGTGCCCGAAGGATATCCAAGTCAGTACGTCCCTCGACGTAGAGCACATAACCCCGTTGTCTGGCCCTAATGTAGTGCTCGGTGCCGTAATGCCTTAGCGCATTTCGGATATCTGATCTCCTGGCGAGATCATCGGCCTGTCCATCAAGTAGTAGTGTGAGGTTCTGCTCAAGGGATTCCTCTAAAATGATCTCAGAATGGGTGACCAGGATGACCTGCGACTCGTTTTCGGAGGCAATATCACGTAACAGCACATAGATCTGCTTTTGGCGCAAGATTTCAAGATGTGCGTCCGGCTCGTCTATCAGGAGCACACTACCCCGATGGGAATAGAGATATGCCAAAATGAGGAGTATCTGCTGCAACCCGCGCCCCGCTAGCGCGATTCCAAGCTTCTCCTTCACATCGGTTTGGCGATAATTGAGATTGATACTGCCTCTCGTGGTCTCCTGCGGATCGTCTAACTTGACTGCGAACAGGCGCTCTATCAAGCTGGCAATGCGTCGCCAATTCGCGGGAGCATTATTGAATACGAGCAGGCATAGATTTCGCAATGCCTGGGCGGTTTGACCCTGTCCAAGCAATACATCAATTCGTCCCTGCTGGAGAATCGGCTCCTCGGTTTCAAGACCCGACATGGGGTACAGCAGATGGACGCTTAGCCGCGCCGCCGTTTCAATGAGCTCGCGCTTCGCAAGCGTGTTGACATCAGGCGTGCAGTAGATCACCTCCTTGTTCTGGTAGCGGAAACGCATGGTAACGGGTTCGACCTTATGGTCATGCGACATCCCGATTGTGATCTCCATCCAGATACTTGTATTGCCCCGGCGCACGACCGTGTTGTGCCAAAAGAAGCGCGTGCGTTGGACGGGCACCGAAACAAGCTGCAGTCGGTTGAGCGATGTAGCCGTGCGAGCCTTGGGTGGCGCCTTGCCTTTCGCGTCAAACCAGGTCTTGATGGCCTGTGACCAGAGCGCGATGGCCTGGAGGGCTGTCGTCTTGCCACAGTTATTCGGGCCGATGAACACCGCCGGATGATCTAACTCAATGCGTTGCTGATCACCGAAACACTTAAAATTCTTGATTTCTAGATAGTGAAACAGCTTCATCAGATTGATCAGGTGCGCGTTGTGGATAAATCAACTAAATTGATTGAATACGATATCGGCCCAAGATAGGATCCCCTATGGCTTCATGCCACTTGTCCTCAGGATTCTAATTCGTTGCAATGGTGGATCGCGTGTCATACTGATCGTCAATTGGCTCTAAGAAGTAGCGCTATCGCTCTACGAAAACGTGCCCGATGCCCCAGGATAATGTGAAGAAACGTAGCGTGCTGGTGATAGGGCAGAAGGCCGCTAGGGGGATAGCCTCGCTAGGCTCCGAGTTAGAAGCCGTGGTGGAATGCATATTCCGAGGGAAGTCGATCACTCTTGGCCATACTGTCGGAATGGCAGACTGACTTCTTTTGAACGGTTTCTCTGAGACCATTCGTCCACGATACTACCGCTGGAAGTTCTTTAAAGCTGGCATATTCGACCTCACCCATAACGGACGAGGTCCCGTATGCCAGCACAAGCAATTTCCATGCGCACATTCCGCGAGGTGCTCCGTCTTCATACGGAGTCTCAACTCAGTCAGCGTCAGATAGCACGGGCGCTCAAGCTCTCTCAGAGCACGGTCAGCCTCTATCTCCGTCGTGCTCGCGAGTCCGGCTTGACCTGGCCTCTGCCCGAAACCGTACGGGATGACGAACTCAAACGTTTATGCGCTCCCAAGCCCACCGTACCCCGGCCTGGTCGTCCCCTACCCGTATGGAATACGATTCATCAAGAGCTCCAGCGTAAGGGTGTCACGCTTCGGTTGTTATGGGAGGAGTACATAGCCGCCCATCCCGACGGCTACCAGTACAGCCGGTTTTGCGACTTCTACCGGGCCTGGAGGGGAAAGCTTGACGTGGTGATGCGCCAGGATCACCGTGCAGGGGAGAAGCTCTTTGTGGACTATGCGGGAATGACCGTACCGATCACAAGCCTGGAGACGGGCCTTGTGCGGGACGCCCAGATCTTTGTGGCCGTGCTAGGATGTTCCAATTACACCTATGCGGAGGCTACATGGACACAGCAGCTGGAAGATTGGATTATGTCCCATGCCCGCGCCTTCCAGTTCTTTGGGGCTGTTCCGGAGATTGTGGTCTGCGATAATCTGCGAAGTGGTGTAAAGAAAGCGCACCGCTACGATCCCGAGATCAATCGGACCTACCAGGATCTGGCCCAGCACTATGGCGTGGCAATTGTGCCCACTCGTGTCAGAAAGCCGAAGGATAATAATCTGGTCGAAAATAGTATCCGCCCACTCGCTCTGGGGCGCAAGAACTACCTGTTTGCTGGGTCACATGCGACCACGCAGCGGGCGGCGGTGATCTACTCGCATCTGAGTACGTGCAAGCAGCATGGTATAAGTCCCCAGGCATGGCTTAGCGACATGCTGCGTCGTATCCCGACGCATCCCATGAAGCAGGTCAGCGAGCTCTTGCTGCATCGTTAGCAGGCGCCGGAGTAAGCCACTCTGCCAGGGATGGCTTGCCGCGAGGAAGCCTACGTGCCTAAAGAGTACCCGAAATACTCGGACCGTATGTAAAGATTGCACGCTGCCTGTAATGACGAATGGCTTGTCACGATGAAACGCAAGAGGTACTTCGTCGGTCGCTTACCGACAAACAGTCCGGCTGGTGATATTACTCGTCAGGCGATCTGGCTTGATGCTAGGGGGCAGTTGTTATGACTGGTGTGAAGAATCTAGCTTCTTGGCGGGCCCAAGCGTCCAAGCAGTAGCTAGATTAGTGACACACGCCATAAAGCCATTTGAAATTGCTCTTATGATCCGTTAATTTGCATGGTGCCCACATTTCTTGACCGTTACGCGCACTGCTTCAAGACGGAGTGTGCGTGTCGTCCGGCTAGGTGCGAGAGCTGGCTGGTTATTAGCGGTTACGATTTCAATGTGAAGTACGTTGAGGTCTGGATGTTCTTGAGAGCTGACAAGATGTCAATCGGTTTTGCCAGCGGGACAGAATCAATCGACCGTGCCATTGATCGGCACAACCAAACCGAGTTTGGAATTGACTCAATCCAATTCGGGAAGACTAACTCTTTCAGAGCGCGCGTGAAGGAGTTGGCCGCCAAAGCCCAGGAAGCGCTGGCTCACTGGCAGCCAGGCAACTTTACAAAGCTCTCAGAAAGTGCGCCGTTTCAAGTCATCGATTTTTTTAGCGGCTGCGGTGGGATGTCGGCGGGCTTTGCTGCACTGGGATCTGTCATCCCCAGTTTCAAGATCGTAGCCGGATGCGACATAAACCCGGATGCAGCAGCCAGTTTCGAGGCCAATTTCGGTGCTACCTGCGTCACCGAAGACCTTGAGAAGATAGATCCGGATCGGACCAAAGTAGGAGACTTTCTCGGAAGGCTTCGCGGCTACGATTTATCTCGTCCCACGGTTCTTATCGGATGCGCTCCGTGTCAGGGTTTCACATCTCTGCGTAAGAAGCACTGGCACAAACTCGACAAAAGGAATGGGCTCTTTGAATTATTCGCTTCACTAGCGGCAGTAATCCGCCCCGAGTGCGTTATAGCCGAAAATGTACCGGACTTGCTGTCGCATAAGTATTGGGAACATTTCGTTGCGGCAAAAGGAATTCTTGAGAGAGCCGGGTATGAAGTAAAGGCTTCAATTTATAACGCCGCTTCCTTTGGGGTTCCGCAAGAACGATTCAGGGCTCTTTTGATAGCGATGCGAAAGGATTTCTTGCTCTTGGAACCGATGATCTCACCTGAGCATTTCCTTACCGTTCGAGATGCTATCGGGCATTTGCCGGCAGTACTCCCAGGTGAACCCGACCCGAGTGATGCATTGCATCGCTGCGCTCGTCATAGACCAGAGACAATCAGAACTATCCAGGCTGTACCAAAGGACGGCGGCAGCCGCCCCTCAGGAGTGGGCCCGCGGTGTTTGGATGAAGTCAAGGGTTTCTATGACGTTTATGGAAGACTGCGGTGGGACAGCCCTGCGATTACGATCACTCATTACGCCAGGAATCCTGCCAGCGGGAGATACGTGCATCCAGATCAGGATCGCGGATTGACCATGAGGGAAGCTGCCCTGCTTCAGAGTTTTCCCGTCGGATACCTATTCAAAGGAAGTTTCGATTCGGTATTCCGACAGATCGGCGAAGCGGTTCCTCCGAAATTCGCTTGTGCTGTGGCCGCGCACGTATTGGTCGAACTTCTTTCGGAGGTCCCTTCCTACGGCGAATGTAATTCTGCACGACAGTCAATTAGGGTCCCAGTGAGCAGTTCATTCTCAAGCGTAATTGCGGGCATAAAACTTTCGAGAAACAAGAGATGAACGTTGCGTGTGTTGATGCTTTCTCCGGGGCGGGAGGATTGGCCCTCGGCCTAAACCAAGCAGGACTTGAGGTATTGTTAAGCTTTGACAATGACCCGCTCTGCGTTGCTACTCAAAGACGGAACTCGCATTACTTCACACCGGGACACAAGGTGGTGCATGCCTCAATCCAAGATATGCTTGGCGGTCGCCTTCTCAACATGCTCGGTTTAGCCAAGGGAGACCTTGTGGTGCTATCTGGTGGCCCCCCCTGCCAGGGTTTTTCGATCCAGCGAATCGGCGAAGACCAAGACGCCAGGAATGATTTGATGCTCCTCTTCGTAGATCTGATAGCTGAAGTTTACCCCAAACTATTCTTGATTGAGAATGTGCCCGGAGTGCTAGGCAAGCGAGGCAAAATGATTCTGTCAAGAGCTATGGATCGTGCAGCTAGGCTCGGGTATTGGATTCACCAAAGCGTCCTGAATGCGGCCGATTATTGCGTTCCGCAGCGAAGACGGAGGGTATTCATTGTTGGAGAAAGGATTGACCTTGGCTTGAAGTGTTTCCGGTTCCCCTCCCCGACGACGTCCCATGATTCGCGGCTCACAGTACGAGACGTGATCGGACACTTGCCGCCTCCACCAGAAGATGGATCCGAGCATCCAGTGATACCGAATCATCGCCGAGATCGGCTATCCCCGATCAACATAAGGCGACTCGAATACCTACAGCCTGGACAGAGTCGTCAGGACCTTCCAATTGACCTACTGGCCGAATGCCATAAACGGGATGCTTCCTTAATCGGTCATCGAGGTGTGTACGGACGGATGGAGTGGGAAGACGTCTCCCCGACCATCACGGCTCGGTTTGACAGTTTTACACGTGGCAAGTTTGGACATCCCGTGCAAAATAGAACGATTTCATTGCGTGAGGGTGCACTTCTACAATCCTTCCCAGAGGACTACATTTTCGAAGGCAATAAAGTAGATGTCGCACGTCAGATAGGCAATGCTGTACCTCCGGTTCTTGCCAAATGCCTCGGAATCCAGATTCTGCGGTGTTTGGCGTTAGCGAATTGAGAGCCCATGAGCTTTGACCGCTTGGCGAGAAGCTATCTGAACAAGCTTCAAGGAAATCTCAGGCAGGCCTCTGAGACTGCCGAGTTTACTCCAGAGCTCTCGTACAGACCCGTTACCGATGAATTCATCAGAGCCCTCTGCAGGCAGATATGCGAGGGAGCTGGAGTCGTATTTGAGCCCAAAGTGCAGGCTAGTGCGGGTAGGCCGGATTGGCGTATTTATAATGAGAAAAACTATGGTCTCTACGGATATGTGGAAGGCAAGCCTATTGACTGCGCGAATTCCCTTCAGGTAAGCCGATACGCTGATCAGCTTGACAAGTATTTGAGTTTGGATGCTAAGGTGATTCTGACCGACGGACTGGATTTCGCCTTTTTCGAGTCAGGATCCGAAAAACCAGAGGTCATTAGTCTTATTGCCAAACCTGTTGGAGTATCTCAGTTGTCGGAGGCAACTTTAAACTCGGACCTTGATCGGGCCTTTCGCGAATTCCTTAAGGAGCCGTCGTTCAGGATCTTTTCGGAAACCGCTTTGATTAGAGAATGCGCAAGGCGAGCACGGAACCTGGCAAGAGACGTGGAAGCCTTTGTGGAAATGCCACCCGATTCCGGCCTCACCGCGGAGGAAGAGAACACGATCACGGCGTTGCATGATCTCAAGCATGTATTGGAGTGTCACCATGATCAAACCCTGAACAGCGTCCAGAACTTCGCGGAGTTTGTATCTCAAGTGTTGATCTTCGGACTGCTCTATGCTTACCGTGTTGTGAGCGAACCTGGAGATACGCCAAAGTTACGGGATGCTAAGATCCAACAGTTCTGGACAGACGCCGTTTTCACGGCCCATGCGCGGAAACTAAGCCCCTTCTCAGCACTCGCCAGTCTGTTGGGGAACGAGCTAAAGTCATTGGGACGAATAGGTACGTGGTACTCAGATTGCCGATTGATGTTAGCGCATACCGATCTTGGGGTCACCAGACAAGCGAAACCGGACTTTCACAAACTATATGAATATTTTCTGGACGAGTTTGACAGCCACGCGAAGTTCGACTATGGCGCCTTTTGCACGCCCAAGCCGCTAGCCCAATATGCCCTCCGCATTTCTGAAGCTATCCTTAATGAATGTCTTCCAACACGGTCGCTATTCGAAGCCGATAACAAGATAATAGACCCCTGTTGCGGTACTGGAACCTATCTCGAACTGCTTGTCCAGGCGGCATCAAGGGCAAGGACATTTCCCAGAATTGCAGGCTTCGAAATTCTTCCGGCTCCCTATGCCTTGGCTAATTATCGTCTTGCAACATTGGACGTGGATCCGGCTGCAATTAAACAGACTAGCATAGTCTTGACGAATACACTCAGCGATGCGCTTGAACAGTTTGGCTATCCAGTGGAAGCGGAAAGTGCTGCGACGCAGATTATCATCAAAGAACAGATTCGTGCCCGAGAGCTTTCCAAGCCATCTCTTATCTTGATAATCGGCAATCCTCCGTCGTCCGACTCGCCACGAAAGGGAGACGCAAGAAATTTCAAGAACATGGATCGACTCATTGATGACTTTCGTCCTCCGAGAACCGACAGACGTGCTCGCCAGAACGTTCAGAAGCAAGTCCGGAACGAATTCATGTTTTTTCTCCGGTGGGCCTGCAGCAAGATGGAGGACGATTCAAGCGTAGGCATTTTCAGCTTCATTATTCCCAGTTCGTTTCTTGAAAATCCCTCTTATGCCCCTGCACGATACTGGTTAATTGATCATTTCCATGGACTTTGGGTACTCGAGATCGACACCGATTTGAGACGCGGGGTTAGCAGTGAAAACCTTTTCGAAACACAGCAGGGAAGGTGTCTGCTTATTGGCATTCGAAAGCCAGTCAATGCCGAAAATGCTGCTTGCTCTGTCAGGTTTGCTACAATCGCGGCATTATCGAAGCATGAGAAGCTTAGGTATCTCAGCAATAAGAAGGAGTTTACACCATTGCTGACCGATTATAGAAAACTGGGAGTCGCAGGCCCCGGCTTCTTTTTTCGGCCGGTGCCTCGTTCGTGCGAGCTTGAGTTCCTGTATGACACATTTTGGCCGCTCTGTCCGGAGGACAGTCCTCCGGATGATGACAAACCGTTCATATTTGCGCGCCATTGCTCCGGACTGAAGTTAGCTCCATCAAACTTGCTTGTGCACACTAAGAGACCGATTCTCCTCAGGCGTTCGAAAGAAGTGGCGCGTCTGACCAATGGTTACGAGGCGATACGACGCGAATGGTTTGCGGGACAGCGGAGACCACCCGCCAGAGACAAGTTGACCGAAGCGGTCAGAAAAGCCCTGGGAAATGCTGCGACCAATCCTAGCGCCGTGCATGTTTACAGTTACAGGCCATTTCTCCAAATGTGTGTACTGTTGACGCCAGATCTTTTGCACGCGTTGAGGAATGCTCCTGGTGGGGGCACGAGGTCCAGGCCAGAAGTCATGAGTGCTTTCAGGAATGAACAGGTGATTGGGTTGGCGGTCGCGCCTTCTCCGAAGGAGTTATCGGGTGACCTAGCCCAGTTCGCGTCATTCTGCTGGAATCTACCTGACAATGACTTGAGTCGTCGAGGGAATGCTCATGTTTTCTGCAACTTTTTTCCCGAGTACAAGACAAGAACTGGTGTTTGGTCTGACGAGCCAAATTCCAACGTCAACCCGACGCTTGTCAAAGCACTTGGGACTGATTGCACGGATGGGCTACCTTCGGAAACCGCCGTGGTTTTTTATTGCTATGCAGTATTGTGCTCTAGATGGTATTTGAGGCGATTCGAACCCATTCTATACTCTATCAACAAATGGCCGCGTATTCCATTTCCCGAGAATAGGGGAAAGTTTCTGATTTTGGTCCAGTTGGGTAGAAAATTGGCCGAACTTGAGAAGCCGTCCAGACACTTTGCACCTGACGAGAAAAATCGTGTACTTGTTGATAGATGGGAAGACTTCAAAGTAATGAGCCACAAGATTGACACAGTCTCGGGGATGATTAAACTTCGGGGCGAAGCAGGACAATTTCGAGTAATCTCCGACTTCGAGTCAAAAGTCCTCACATTCCGTGTCGGAGGACACAAGATTCTCGACCAGTGGCTTAAGTTCCATTCACATGCCCATACGAGATCCAAGTTCAAGCGGGCTGACATCATGGAATTGCTGTCGGTCCGTTCCAGAATTCTCAAGCACCTTGATCTGGTGAAGGAGGTGGATATCATTCTGAAATCTTTCGCCAATAACCCTGATGAGCTTATGCCATCACATCTCTATAAGATGCCGACGTGAGATGGTGCTTGCCGTACACACAGGCCTGAATAAACGCGGCTGTCGACCAGAAATGATTTGGTGTTCGACTACCTGGGCCACTCACTCAACTATGGCAATAGCCCCCAATAAACCGTGCTTTCCGATGTTATTGTAATCTTAATGTTGCCAGGACTTGCCCGCCATTCACAGGTCCACGTCTGAAGGAGTCAAAATTCGCGTAGCCCACATACTATTGAATCACGATTCCCGCTTTACCAGCAAAGCGGGCACCGCCAACAATTCCGTCCAAGTTCTGTTGATTTGCAACGCTATTTCAATTCTTCGCCTACATGGTTAGGGCAAATACAAGCAGCGACTGAGTATTTATCCAGATGCAAATTCATCATCAATCCCTAATCGCTGACACACCCCCGCTAGCGGAGCTATTGATTGAAAGCACCAGGGCAATAGGCTCCTCACAGAAATCTGCACTTGCGTGTGTCAATTGACAAATCGGTCACCGTGGCCCCGGAACATTTGCAAATATTTGCTGAAACCTCAATTATGGAACCGTGCGTTGCGTTTTTCGACAGTGGGTGTGTGATGGTAAAAAAAGCTTGTTGAGGCCAAACACCTTGGATCACAGAAGCCACTTGTTGAGCGTGATAGAGATTGCTGCGGCAGGTTCGGCTTGGAATACAAGGCCGCAGGCAACTAGCATTGCTGCCGGCTCGCCTTGAACGTCGTGCAGATAACTGAAGTTTGAGGCATGTCTATTCCGACGATGTCGATCACCTAAACCGAGCGATGTCGATCACTTTATTGGTCCGTTCACCGCTGTTGATTGTTAACGTTGTGAGTGATCGCTTTGGTTCGTTTCGTCTGCCATTGTGGCAAGGTGTTTCCGCATGGAATCGCCGCTTAGAGCGATGCGATGCGCGTTGTGAATGAGCCGATCCAGAATAGCGTCGGCCAGGGTTGGGTTTTCCATGGTTTTGTGCCAGAGATCAAGCGGGAATTGGCTGGTGATGATCGTGGAGCGCTGCTGGTGGCGATCATCGAGTACTTCAAGAAGGTCCTGTTGTTGGCTTGCTGTGAGTGTGGTCAATCCCCAGTCATCGAGTACCAACACGTGCAGCCGCGCCATCTGCTTCAGGATTTTCAGATAGCGTCCGTCGCTGCGCGCCAGCGCCAGATCTTCGAGTAACCGTGGAAGCCGATAATAGCGTGCGGAGAAGCCTTCGAGACACGCTTTGTGCGCCAGTGCGCAGGCGACGAAGCTCTTGCCGACGCCGGTGGCACCGGTGATGAGCACGTTTTGCTGGCGTCGGATCCAGTCGCAGCCCGCCAGTTGGAGCATTGCATAGCGATCCAGATGCCGATCGGCTCGGTAGTCGAGATCCTCGATACAGGCTTGCTGGCGCAGGTGGGCGCGTCGCAAACGGGACTTCATACGTGCGTTTCCGCGCGCAGTAGCTTCTCGATCGACCAGAAGGCCGAGCCGTTCGAGAAAGCCGAGCTGTTCGTTCTCTGGCTGGGCCAACTGTTCGCGCAAGGCGTTGGCCATACCGTAGAACCGCAGCTCCTCGAGTTTGTGGAGTGTGGGATGGGTTAGCATGTGGGCTTTTGGTTGGTGGGAGCAGGGGTGGTTTCGGAAGTGTAGTATTCCGCGCCGCGGATATTGTCGTGCAGGATCGTCGGAGGCGGTGCGGAGGCTGTAGGCAGAGACTGTTGATCGAGGCCTGCTTTCAAGAAGTATGCGATGCTTTGGTACCGGTAGGTTCCTAGCGCAATCGCCCGTTTGGAAGCGGCTTCCAGGCGTTCTGGTCCATAGGCATCTCCCAGGCGCAAGATGCCGAGCGTGGCCCGGTAGCCCTGTTGAGGATGCGAGCGGCGTGCCATGATCTCGGCTACGACTTGCTCCGTCGCCGGTCCGGTGCGTGCCGCCCAGTCGCGCATCCGCTCTGGCGTCCATTTGGCGTAATGGCGATGATTGGGAGGCATGTGGGCTTTCACTGTAGTGTGTCCTCCGCGCACCCAGCTGCGCAGATGCGAGTTGGTCTCCCTTGTAGAAGCACTCCACCGTACTATCGGTCACGCGTACATCGACTTGTTGCTTCACGAACCGGTACGGAACACTGTAGTAGTGCTGATGCACTTCTACGTGGTAGTCGATGTGAACCCGTGCTTTCTTCCACTCGGCATAAACGTACCGGTGTTGCGGCAACGGACGCATGGCAGGGCGATCCTGCGTCTCAAACCAGGATCGACGACAGCCATCCAGCTTCTGAAAAGGTTTGTCGTTGAGCTCCTCTAACAAATTGTTCATTGAGCGCGTCGAGACCAAAGAACTGTTGGTTTCGTAGACGTGCTAAGACCCTAGATTCAACATGCTTAACTCCCTGTTCCGCTTTTGCCTTATCCTTCGGCTTTCTGACACGAGCGGGCACAATTGCCACGCCATAGTGCTGGGCCAGATCCTGGTAGGTCCGATTGATCTCGGGATCGTAGCGGTGCGCTTTCTTTACACCACTTCGCAGATTATCGCAGACCACAATCTCCGGAACAGCCCCAAAGAACTGGAAGGCGCGGGCATGGGACATAATCCAATCTTCCAGCTGCTGTGTCCATGTAGCCTCCGCATAGGTGTAATTGGAACATCCTAGCACGGCCACAAAGATCTGGGCGTCCCGCACAAGGCCCGTCTCCAGGCTTGTGATCGGTACGGTCATTCCCGCATAGTCCACAAAGAGCTTCTCCCCTGCACGGTGATCCTGGCGCATCACCACGTCAAGCTTTCCCCTCCAGGCCCGGTAGAAGTCGCAAAACCGGCTGTACTGGTAGCCGTCGGGATGGGCGGCTATGTACTCCTCCCATAACAACCGAAGCGTGACACCCTTACGCTGGAGCTCTTGATGAATCGTATTCCATACGGGTAGGGGACGACCAGGCCGGGGTACGGTGGGCTTGGGAGCGCATAAACGTTTGAGTTCGTCATCCCGTACGGTTTCGGGCAGAGGCCAGGTCAAGCCGGACTCGCGAGCACGACGAAGATAGAGGCTGACCGTGCTCTGAGAGAGCTTGAGCGCCCGTGCTATCTGACGCTGACTGAGTTGAGACTCCGTATGAAGACGGAGCACCTCGCGGAATGTGCGCATGGAAATTGCTTGTGCTGGCATAGGGGACCTCGTCCGTTATGTGAGAGGTCGAATATGCCAGCTTTAAAGAACTTCCAGCGGTAGTATCGTGGACGAATGGTCTCACAGAGACCGTTCAAAAGAAGTCAGTCTGCCATTCCGACAGTATGGCC
Source organism: Rhodothermales bacterium (assembly GCA_963665975.1). Taxonomy (GTDB): domain Bacteria; phylum Bacteroidota; class Rhodothermia; order Rhodothermales; family Bin80. The sequence continues at coordinate 1,583,104 of OY762508.1, read as the reverse complement.
AAAAGTGATCGACTTCCGTCGGAATGGGTGATCGACTTCCCTCGGAATCAGTGATCGACATCAATCGGAATGGGTGATCGACTTCCCTCGGAATATGCAGGGCACATAGATTTTGGACCGAGTAGCCCGCTCGAACCGATGGCGAGTCAAATTGCAAGACGAAGTTTCCGACAACCCGTATCATTAATGTCTGGCGGTGTGATGGTCGTTATACGGTCGGAGGACTACATGGCAGATATCGTAGCACCAGAAATTCGATCTCGCATAATGTCTCGTGTCGGGGGAAAAAACACAAAACCGGAAATTGCATTGAGACGAGCTCTTCATGGCCGGGGATTTCGATTTCGCCTTCACGTAAAAGAATTGCCGGGAAAACCCGATATCGTACTTCCAAAATGGGGCGCGATTCTGTTAGTGCACGGGTGCTTCTGGCATCGACATGCAGGTTGTCCCAAAGCGACCACGCCTTCATCAAACACGGCATTCTGGGAAAGGAAATTTCAAGATAATGTCCAAAGAGATCGGAAGAATCTAATGCAACTTGCGACGTGCGGTTGGAGAATAGGAGTAGTCTGGGAATGTTGCATCGGAAAGACCCCGGAAAAATCACTAGTTGACGGCGTGGTCGAATTTGTGACGACCCGCAACCGTTCACGCGAGGAGTGGCCGAAGTCCCGCTGTTTAACTGCTGAATGCAAGTGTCAGTAAATTGCGTTTCTTTTGATCCGTGTTAGTGATAGACACATCTATTGTATAACTGCTTATCTCATCCATCTCTTCAATTCACGTGCCAAGATGTCAATTCCCTGAAAGACAGTGTTGCAAAGTCCAGTGAATTCGTCCACGCTTTCACTTTCACTGTGAAGCCACCCACCCGTGCTCGTCTTCCACTGAACAAAATCTGTTCAATGCCTTACCACCTGAGATGCTTGGGGATAGTCGGAATGGATGCGTGCTTTTCTGGAAGTCTTATGGCAGGCAATAAGCAGGTGCCATCACTCAGACTTTCAATGCCGTCTTATTGACTAGTCAGCCCGGTGGAATCTTCCACCCGATTTCAAGGTCTCGGCACACCAATAGAGAGATTACAGTCTCGTGCAAGGACTCTGGCATCTGCATCTTGATGTGCTGCCGCGGCCCTTGCAAACATGATTTCTGATTAAGTGTCCGTGACACAGTGTCAAGTACGACCGTGGATACCCCAACAGATTCGTAACGCTGCCTAAAGAACGGAAGTGGCAATATGTGCCCATTGCCCTTCCCGGTCCCCAACGGTCACAGCTGAAGCTTTTGTACCTAACTCCATTTGAGGCTTTTCCCGAGTTATAGAAATCCTGTGCAGCCATGCCTACTAGGACAGACCTGTCTTGCAACTGATCAACGTCAATTGTCTTCTTGGTCGACGACAACTCGTTGGAAAAGGCAAGTTCCACCCGTACGTCTCCTGTCTGCAGAACCGGTAGATTTTGCAGGGCGCGTGGTGAGCGGGGGAGTTGACGTGCGCTCTGGGCTATCCAATCTTGTGCCAAGTGACCCACAGCCTGGATGCGGACATACACGACTTGAGCGAAAGCGTCTCAGTGGCCATACTCGTTTGTGAGCGTCCCGAATGCGTGGGCGCTAGCGTCAAACGGGGCATGAGGGCCGGGGTGCTATCCTAAAATTCGAGCTTCCATACGGTGGAGCAATAAAATGTCGCTGGAGCATGTCCCGGCTACCCGAATCCGCGGGCGGTGGTCGCAGGGCCCTATGGGTCAGCCGCTGCGCACACAGCTTCCACGGGCTCGTTTGAAAAATAAAAGCAAGCCATACCTGTCCTAACCCTGCAAAATTGGGTTGCTTTTGCAGGACGCCTTTCTGCCACCACCGTACGTAATTGGTGCGCGTTCCGTGGGCGATCTGTCATTGCGTCCGTCTTAACCGGAGTCTGGGTGCAAATGCGCATGACCTCAACCAGGGCATCATCAGCCATACTCGTTTAGGAGACTCCAACCTCTGTGTAATAGGAGATTGTGTCTACGGTCATATGGGGCATGATGGCCGAGCGTCTAACCTGGTGTAGAGCTTCCTGTTGTCGGAGCTAACCTTAGCATGGAGACTTGCTCAGCTACCCTCATCCGCGAACCCCGGTTTTGCGGGCACGCAACCGATCCGCCAGATCGCGTGCCTACGCTGCGGTCTGGGCCGGTCTGAGAAAGAGGTCGGACGTATAGGCTTTGTTTCGTTTCCAGATGCTCCAGAGCACTGCGAGCATTTTCGTGGAGGCAGTATTGTCCGTACCGCTGCTGGAACGGAAGCTGGATATATATGGATTCGGGCATACGGTCGAACCGTTGACGCTGCGGAGCATTCTGCCTTGGCTGTACGGAGAGAAGGGTGCAAGGGAGTATCGTCCGTCCACCCACTGGCCCCGCCTGCTGGAAGCCTTTCGAGCATTGGAAAGTCACGAAGCGCGAATTCCGTGGGAAGACACTAAGACAGGGCAGGGCGGGTCGATGCGTGTCGTAACGCCCGTGGTGATTCCACGGGAGGGTCGGTTGGATGACTACGTACAATTCTCCGTGAGATTACCGCCAGGCAGCGAACTGGGGCCGCTAATTGACCGGCTGGCGTTGCGGGCGGCGGGGTTGAAAAGTGCACCAGCATATCGGTTGTTGCTTGGACTGTCGTTCCTGTGGCATAACCCGGGCAGGCTTATCAGGCCCGTGGGCGGCAACGGACCATACCGACAGGTCCGCAAGGAAGAATTGTATCCGCCCGTCTCGGATGTGGAGCTGGTGCAATTGGCGTACCCCACTGGAGGACGGGTAACGGACTCGGCGCGCCGAAAACGAAGGTACGATGCTCGAAAGGCTCTGGCATTCCTGGAACAGATCGGGTTCTGCCAGCGAAACCCCGAAGGAGGCATTATGCCCGGTCCGTCTTGGGCGGGGTGGGGTACGAAGGGTGCACTGCCGAAGATTAATCCACGTGATAAGGGGTAACGTTTTACGTGATAAGGGGTAACGTTTTACGTGATAAGGGGTAACGTTTTACGTGATAAGGGGTAACGTTTTACGTGATAAGGGGTAACGTTTTACGTGATAAGGGGTAACGTTTTTTTCTGTAAGTATTTGTTTTTTAGCGGCTGTTATCTACTACTACCCCTACCTCTACGAGGGAGGGGGGGTAGGGGGGAGCGGGCGTGCGGCTTGAGGCCGGTCCCCCTCCCCCTACCTGATTACAAATACAAACGCTCCGAACCCTGTCGATCAACTTGGGAGATCGCAGAAATGCACACTGGAATCACATGTGCCGCCGTCATCTCCATTTCCACCATACCGTGGGGATTTGTCAGAAGCCATGCTCGCTTACTCATACGAGGAAATCGGGCACCAAAAGGACGGAGACGGAACCGTAGAATCCGCCTAACCGCACCACAAACCCGATCAGACACAATCTTTTCGCATATAGCGCTCCCGTGAAACCGATACCGGCCACGAAAACGCCTACCTACACGGCCAAACTGAACCAAGTTTGCAGTGGGAGGGAGCCATGCAAGGCTACGCCCCGGACCGTTTCTCCCATTCTTTCAATGCTCTAAATGCCTTGTTCAACAGCGCGGCACCGATGGCCGAGGCTGGCAGCAGGGTTTCACCGCCCGGACACCGGTGTCACTTGTCACCTTGTGGCTTCTCCATGATCGCATCTATGAACACCCTGAAATTGCTTTCCAACCATGGCGACAGCGCCAATTGACCTGGCGATTGAGAGTCCATTATGTCAGCTATAACTCGGCACATGTGCTTGATATCAGACCGTTCTTTCTTCGTGAACGATCCCTTGAATTGACCTTGGATTTCGATCTTCCTGTCAGCCATTATCATTGCCCCTCCGGGCTGTTGTGCTTGATTGATGTGCAAATACGCAACTGCTCAAATGTGTCGTTGTGCATAATGTTTCTCCAGATACTCCTTCAACGCCTCAACTACACACACAACTTCAGCGTCTTGAGCAGCATCGCCGGCAAGTGCACGTGCAGGCGCTTCTTCTCGTCCTAGTGCTATATGTCAAGCCTTGTTTCGATGACCTCAAGTCTCCGGTCCATGTCCCTCAACTCCATGTCCCGCATAGAGTCCAATTCCGTATCCATCTCCAGGATCTTCAAAAGACTGTCGCTGGTTTCGTCCAAATCGGCTTTCACATCTGACAGGTTTTTACCCAGTCTTCTCAGTCGTTTGCTCAGCTTATCTATATCGGGACGAATGCCGAGCAGATCTGCTCCCTTCATCCGCGCGACAAGAGTTATGACCGACACAGCGACTAATGCATATTCCGAGGGAAGTCGATCACCCATTCCGACGGAAGTCGATCACTTTTGGCCATACTGTCGGAATGGCAGACTGACTTCATTTGAACGGTCTCTGTGAGACCATTCGTCCACGATACCACCGCTGGAAGTTCTTTAAAGCTGGCATATTCGACCTCACCCATAACGGACGAGGTCCCCTATGCCGGCACAAGCAATTTCCATGCGCACATTCCGCGAGGTGCTCCGTCTTCATACGGAGTCTCAACTCAGTCAGCGTCAGATAGCACGGGCGCTCAAGCTCTCTCAGAGCACGGTCAGCCTGTATCTTCGTCGTGCTCGCGAGTCCGGCTTGACCTGGCCTCTGCCCGAGACCGTACGGGATGACGAACTCAAACGTTTATGCGCTCCCAAGCCCACCGTACCCCGGCCTGGTCGTCCCCTACCCGTATGGAATACGATTCATCAAGAGCTCCAGCGTAAGGGTGTCACGCTTCGGTTGTTATGGGAGGAGTACATAGCCGCCCATCCCGACGGCTACCAGTACAGCCGGTTTTGCGACTTCTACCGGGCCTGGAGGGGAAAGCTTGACGTGGTGATGCGCCAGGATCACCGTGCAGGGGAGAAGCTCTTTGTGGACTATGCGGGAATGACCGTACCGATCACAAGCCTGGAGACGGGCCTTGTGCGGGACGCCCAGATCTTTGTGGCCGTGCTAGGATGTTCCAATTACACCTATGCGGAGGCTACATGGACACAGCAGCTGGAAGATTGGATAATGTCCCATGCCCGCGCCTTCCAGTTCTTTGGGGCTGTTCCGGAGATTGTGGTCTGAAATAATCTGCGAAGTGGTGTAAAGAAAGCGCACCGCTACGATCCCGAGATCAATCGGACCTACCAGGATCTGGCCCAGCACTATGGCGTGGCAATTGTGCCCGCTCGTGTCAGAAAGCCGAAGGATAAGGCTAAAGCCGAACAGGGAGTTAAGCATGTTGAATCTAGGGTCTTAGCTCGTCTACGAAACCAACAGTTCTTTGGTCTCGACGCGCTCAATGAACACATGGGATATTTGTTAGAGGAGCTCAACGACAAACCTTTTCAGAAGCTGGATGGCTGTCGTCGATCCTGGTTTGAGACGCAGGATCGCCCTGCCATGCGTCCGTTGCCGCAACACCGGTACGTTTATGCCGAGTGGAAGAAAGCACGGGTTCACATCGACTACCACGTAGAAGTGCATCAGCACTACTACAGTGTTCCGTACCGGTTCGTGAAGCAACAAGTCGATGTACGCGTGACCGATAGTACGGTGGAGTGCTTCTACAAGGGAGACCGCATTGCCTCGCATCTGCGCAGCTGGGTGCGCGGAGGACACACTACAGTGAAAGCCCACATGCCTCCCAATCATCGCCATTACGCCAAATGGACGCCAGAGCGGATGCGCGACTGGGCGGCACGCACCGGACCGGCGACGGAGCAAGTCGTAGCCGAGATCATGGCGCGCCGCTCGCATCCTCAACAGGGCTACCGGGCCACGCTCGGCATCTTGCGCCTGGGAGATGCCTATGGACCAGAACGCCTGGAAGCCGCTTCCAAACGGGCGATTGCGCTGGGAACCTACCGGTACCAAAGCATCGCATACTTCTTGAAAGCAGGCCTCGATCAACAGTCTCTGCCAACAGCCTCCGTACCGCCTCCGACGATCCTGCACGACAATATCCGCGGCGCGGAATACTACACTTCCGAAACCACCCCTGCTCCCACCAACCAAAAGCCCACATGCTAACCCATCCCACACTCCACAAACTCGAGGAGCTGCGGTTCTACGGTATGGCCAACGCCTTGCGCGAACAGTTGGCCCAGCCAGAGAACGAACAGCTCGGCTTTCTCGAACGGCTCGGCCTTCTGGTCGATCGAGAAGCTACTGCGCGCGAAAACGCACGTATGAAGTCCCGTTTGCGACGCGCCCACCTGCGCCAGCAAGCCTGTATCGAGGATCTCGACTACCGAGCCGATCGGCATCTGGATCGCTATGCAATGCTCCAACTGGCGGGCTGCGACTGGATCCGACGCCAGCAAAACGTGCTCATCACCGGTGCCACCGGCGTCGGCAAGAGCTTCGTCGCCTGCGCACTGGCGCACAAAGCGTGTCTCGAAGGCTTCTCCGCACGCTATTATCGGCTTCCACGGTTACTCGAAGATCTGGCGCTGGCGCGCAGCGACGGACGCTATCTGAAAATCCTGAAGCAGATGGCGCGGCTGCACGTGCTGGTACTTGATGACTGGGGATTGACTACACTCACAGCAAGCCAACAACAGGACCTTCTTGAAGTACTCGATGATCGCCACCAGCAGCGCTCCACGATCATCACCAGCCAATTCCCGCTTGATCTCTGGCACAAAACCATGGAAAACCCAACCCTGGCCGACGCTATTCTGGATCGGCTCATTCACAACGCGCATCGCATCGCTCTAAGCGGCGATTCCATGCGGAAACACCTTGCCACAATGGCAGACGAAACGAACCAAAGCGATCACTCACAACGTTAACAATCAACAGCGGTGAACGAACCAATAAAGTGATCGACATCGCTCGGTTTAGGTGATCGACATCGTCGGAATAGACAACTAAGGCAAGATTGCCCAAAATCGCGAAAATGTCTGTGATAATATCCAGTACGGTCATTGGGTACCTTCCTTAGTTCCGGGTCCTGCCAGCAAGAACCTCCACTGCTCGCGCGAAGAGTATACTCCTCGGTCATCAAGTTCCTTTCCAATCTCCCTAAGCAGTTCTGTGCGCCAACCTTCATCCAGCAGCACAAATGCCGCTGTAACCAAGGCCCGGATGTCGAGGTGATAGATATTGAGTCCGGACGCCCATTGTCCTTCAATCTGCGCCTTAATAGAGTTGAGGTCACCTTCGTCTAACCTCGGCACAGCAAACAGCAAGTTCTCGATTTGTCCGCTGCTAAGGGCTTTCGTTGCGGCGTCACGAAGATCAACCAATGTCAGGCTCCGATCCTTGACCTCTACGACCAAGACGATCTTGTCATCGTCATCATAGCATACGATATCTCCGGGCATTCCAGACGCTGCATCGGCTTCGTTCAAGCCCTGTGCTGAGACCTTGGAGGCGTCAAGCCAATGAGTTTGACCAGCACTTCTTCCTGATCCCGAAGGGTACGAAAGAAGTTTGTCAGTTCCCCGTCGATATCGTTGTACGTTTCAACTTGGAAGGGAGGCACGTTCAGGAGAACAGCAGCGGATCCTCCAAAGACGTCGCAAAAATGGCGACCGTCTTGAGGAATGTGAGGGAGAATGAAATTAAGGTGAGAGAATTTGCCCCCATACCATCCGAATGCTATCAGCCTCCTGGAACGACAAAAAGATTGCTGCGACGCCACCCGACGTCCGGTGCCGGTGGAATTAACAACGGGAACGGGATCTGTTCTGGCCATAAGGTGTTGTCTCCAATTCAATAATGTGCAACTGCGTTCTTGTGCAATTGCACACGCTACCCCTTAAGATATTCCTGCAGTGCTTCAACAACAACTGCAGTCATGTCGCTGTCCTGCTCCACAGCTCGCAGCTTCAGCGTCTTGTGCAGCGTCGCCGGCAAGTGCACGTGCAGGCGCTTTTTCTCTTCTTGGTGCAGTATGTCCAGCACCTTCTTCGTATCCGGGTTTCGGTGCTTGGCCCGGCGGCCCAGTGACTGGCCCGCCTCCGGATCAAACTTCGTCGGCATGGTTTAGCATCCCCAAGAGTTCGTGAGTGATAGCGTGTATTTCGGCCGCGGCCTTGCGTCGCCTCTTCAAGTCCAGTACCGTGAGCCCGAAGCCGCCGGCTTCCTCGTACGCCACGCGGTGCGTGGTACGGCTTTCCATGACCGGTATATCAAAGTCCGCCAGTGCTCTATCGACAGACCTTGCGAGACGTGATCCCTGCGTCTGGCAACTTACCACAAAAGCAGCGCCCGGCTTCCCTCCCGTCAGCGCACGCCTGGCCGTGATGGATTCCACCAAGGATTCCACGGCCCACAGATCGAAGCCGGCGTGACGTACTGGAACAAGCACAAAATCGGCCGCGCGGATCGCAGAGGCCGTGATCTCTTCCAGTCTGGCGGCTCCGTCGATGATGATGTATTCATAGGAGCTCGCTATCGCCGGAATGTTCTTGTGCAAAATAGGGCGGTCCACGCCCACGACGGCCGGCAGCTCAGCATTCTCCGGCTGCGCCTCGTACCAGTCGCGCGCTGATCCCTGCGGGTCGGAATCCACGATCAGCACGCTATGGCCCCGTTTGTAGAGACACCCGCCTATGTTGACGGCAAGGGTGGTCTTTCCCGAGCCACCCTTGCTGTTTAGTACGGCTATGACCGTAGCCACGTTGTGCAGCTATGCATTTGTGCAGATGCGCACAATATAACACACCGCATGTGAAGTGCAAGGTATTTGATTGCTAGACACCTCCCTAGGAGCTGACGGCCTCCGTTCTAGGTTAGCACAGAAACAGTCTAGCACCACGGGCGCTGCGACCCCAGCAAGCACGGAACTGGTGGCAAAGCTCCCGCTGTAAGGACTGCTACAACAGGGAGACGGCGCGCCGCCGTGGAGCACTCCCGGTGCTGGGCCCGTGAGCGGGCAGATGGCAGTGACGGCACCTAAACTTCTCCTAGCTCCGGACGTACCTGCACCGTGCCGTTGTCCCATCCTGCTCTTCGGCGCGCTTGTGGTGGCGATGGTGTCCGCAATGCCGGTCCAGCATGGCGATGTCCGGGCCGTCGTCCAAGCTGGCTCAACCCTCTGACCGAAATGCGACCACATGTCCCATCTTGATGATCTTCCGAAGCGCGACTCGACCCATCGGATCGAGGATAAATCCAAGACCGTTTTCCGCGCGGCGATATCCGAGTGTGAAGAGTTCGCCATTCAATCCGACGTGTGCGACTACGGCACTGACTTTGTGATAGAAGCAATGGCCGCTGGAGAAATGACAAATATCAGAGTACATGTGCAAGTCAAGGGAACTAACTGTGAGGCACGTTCGGACGGCTCCGTTGGAGTGTCCGTCGCCAGAACCAATGTTAACTATCTTTGCATGCAGCCGGGCTCCATATACGTCTGTTACCATATCCCGACGGAGCGGTTGTTGGTGCGGAGGGTTGATGAGGTTGTAAGCAAACACGAGCACTGTGGCGCCGACTGGCACGATCAACAAACCGTCACGGTGCGATTCAAGGAAACTTTTGATTGCGGGTTTCAGAAAGCCTTAAAAGAATACGTGGTTGCGTCCGCAAAGGGGGCAAGAAATCGTCGTCTGAATTTGGCGACCCTTCCCCCCGAAACTTTAAGCATAGTTCGAGAGGAAGGAGCAATCGACATTCCGGTCCCCCTTGATCCGACGCAGGCAAACAGGGTGTTGGTCGAGCTATACGAGGGCGGCGACGACAGGGCCATCAGCCTATCCTTCGACAAGTTTAGCGCGGTCCTGGATCCTTCGGATGAGACGTTCCTACTGGCGTACATGGCAGAAATTAACCTCGGAATCAACGGGACGGAGTTTGACAGTACTCGCATCCGTAAAGGAATCGACGCCTTACGTAAGGCCATCCATGGCGGACAACGTTCCCCAGGCGCGATTCTCTACGCCATTGGAAACGGCTGGCTTGCGCTCAAGGAGTACAAGAAGGCAAGGGACACCTACAATTCTGCCCTGTGTCTTCTAGTTGAATCCTCAAGTGTTGCCGCCCGGTGCTGCAAGAATCTGGGGACCACTGTAGCGAAGTTGAATCACCCTGATGCGGCCCGGTCCCTTTACCAGCGGGCGCTCGAGCTAGACCCAAACCTCGCAGAAGCACATTTTGCGCTAGGCCTTTGGCACTACCGACACAGAGATGGCGATCTCGATCGCGCCTTGGAGCATCTGGACGCAATTGTATGGCCCAAGAGCTCTGCGGGAACTCCGTCGCCGGTGCAGGGCTGGCGCGCCGAGATCTTGTTCAAACAACGAAGGATTGAGGAGGCGGTTCGGGAGGTTCACACACTGCTCCACTCTGCGCCTAAGCTGGCATGGGTATGGCCGTGGTGCGCAAGTCTCGCGGTGAGGCACGGGAGATCATCTGTCGAGGCGGCGCAGTTTTCGCTCTCCTTCTGGAGCATGTACCTAGATGAGTTCGCGTACAATCTTCCAGCCCAGAAGGAGAGGCTCCTTTGTGTCTACTATCTTCACGATAACGGTGAATACACCGGATGGGACTACGATCGGTTCAAACGAACGGTCGAGACGACAATTGCTGATGGAGACCCAGCCGCGGCATTTCTGTGGGATAGGGTTGGGCACTGGGCCCAGGCAGCGGAAGATTGGATTGAGGCCGAGACGGGCTATCGCAGAGCTTTCGAGCTGTCGCCGAACGAATACGGCTATTGCCTAGGGACCGCATTGAATTTTTTGCGGAGGTACGAGGAAGCGGTCGACGTATTGCTGCCGCAAGCGACGGAACATAAACCGGACGCCATGAGCTGGTTCCAGCTAGCTGTCGCCCGTCAGGGAATCGGTGACGTTCATGGATGCATTGACGCCTACAAGCGGGCTTTGGCGCTGGATGAAGCGTACGCTCTCGCCTTGTTCAACCTCGGCGGTGTATACTGGAATTCTGGAAACAACACAGGTGCCGTGTCGACTTGGAGGGAAGCGATACGACGGTTTCCGACACATTCGCTGTCATCAAAACTCAGGAAGGATTTGCCACATCTGATGGGTTGACCCCGGGCGATTAAGTGCGCCGCGGAAAAGCGGCATGTTGCTTGTGGATGCGTTTAGGTGGTCCCAGTGTTTGTGGACAGGTTGTTAAGGTGGATTCTAGGACGGACCGGAAGGCACCGAGATGACCAGAAGGAGCCGGAGGGCGGCGCGGTGCGTTGCCAGCCCTGCAGTCTGGATGGACGGGTGCTCCCCGCAACGCGACGTATCGTAGCCGGATTGTAGCGAGCAGCAGCGCTTTCCGGGTTCTGTGGTGGCGTCCTTGATGGGAGCAGTCATCTGGGAGAGGGAGCAAGCAATGTTTTCACGGGGTGAAAACTCATCCACAGTTGCGCCTGTCGGCCCAACGAGTTCCTGTTCGCCCCGGGATGGGGGCGATAAAAGGCGCGGGGGCCGGCCAACCCTTCCTCCGGAGAAACGCCGCACGCGCACCATCACGGTGAGTGCGCACCAGGAGGAATGGCGGGTGATCACGGAGAAGGCGCAAGTGACCGGCCTCAGTGTGAGCGTCTACGCGCGGGAGGCTGCCCTGGGCGCCCGGCTTGGCGCGCGCGTCAACGCCGGCGTGTACCGCGAGTTGTCCCGTATTGGCGTCAACATGAACCAACTGGCGCGCGTAGCCAATCGTACGCGCCGTGTGCCGGAAGAGCGCCTGTTGCGCGAGGCGGTAGAAGAGTTGCTCGCGATGCGCAGGCTGTTATAGGGGAGGGAAGTGTGATCGGAAAGGTGACGTGTGGTGCGAGTTTTTCCGGACTGGGGACCTATCTGACGAAAGACCAGGATCGTGTGGCGTGGACCAGTACGCGCCGCCTGGCAAGTCGCGATGCGCAGGAGGTGGTACGCGAAATGCGCGCGACGGCAGGGCTGTCGAGTCGATGCACAAAGCCGGTGTATCATGTCAGCCTGTCGTTTGCCACGGAGGATCATCCTGTGCGTGCGCAGATGGAAGAGGCCTGCGATGCGGTGTTACAGGACCTGGGACTGGAGGGGCATCAGGTGCTGCTGGTGGCGCACAACGACACTCGGCATCCGCACGTGCACATGATGGTAAACCGGGTGCATCCGGAGACGGGGAGGGCGTGGAGCAGGAGTCATGATTACCGGAAGCTCGAGCATACGTTACGCCGGCTGGAGGAGCGGTATGGGTATCGCCGCGTGCCGGAGCGTGCGGATCGTTCGCAGACGCTGCGCAGAGGTGAGGTGCGAGAGGCGTATCGCACGGGAGAGGTGCCCTTTGTGTTGTTGGTGCGGGAGGTGGCAGGCGAGTCCAACGTGACAGACGCCAACAGTTGGCGGCAGCTGACGAGGCGGCTGAGGGAAGTCGGGTTGCGCATGGAGGCTCGTCCTCGCGGCATGGTGCTCACGGACGGTTACCGGTACGTGGCGGCCTCGCGCGTATCGAAGGCGCTGAGCCGCTATCAGCTGGAGCGCCGGTATGGTCAGACGTTGCCGTCATTTTTGGCAGGTGACCGGGAGCCTGTGGCCGGTCGCAGTCATGCGCGGCGCTCCAGGGCGGGCCGGTCCATCGTGCGTACAGGCTCTAATCACCGCGATGCGTCGGACGCCATGCAGCGTCGGGGAATGGAGTGGATCCAGGAGGTCGCGCTACGCATGGCGATGCAGTTGTTTGCGGACGACGGCCCTTTGCGTGGTTTGTATGTGGAGGTGCGGATCTGCGAAGCGGTACAGGAGCAGGAGAGGGCGCTATCGAAGGCCCGCCAGTCGAGCCATGCGCTCCGTCACCGGTTACAGGGCGCCAGGGACCAGGACCTGCGCATACAAGGTTTGTCCGAGACGTTTGACGGGGAGTTGTGCAAGGCGTACAGGGATCCTGTGGCGGCGCGCCAGGCCTTTGAGGCCAGAGTGAGGACGGTGGGATTAGGAAACGCTGTGCAGGAGATGCATCACCGTCCGGAGGCGTTTGGAGCGGTGTTGGCGGAGCGGCAACGCATCTGGATGGGGCTGGCTACTGCGTGGGACAAGACGGCGTCGTACGATGCGGCGCGCTCTGCCAGTACCATTGGCCGGCGCTACCAGGAGGTATTGTGTGATCGGCTTCCCGCTTCGGCGCACACGCGCATGGAAGCGGAGCTTGCACACGCGACGGGAGTGGCGGATGCGCTACAACGGGAGATGGGGCAAGGTCCTGGCAGCAGCACGCTGCTCATGCGGATACGGCAACGCCTGGAGGAGTTGACATCGGAGCAGGTTATCCAATTGGGGCAGGCGCTCGGGTCCGGGCATCCGGTGCTTCGGGCCGTGCTGCAAAAAAGCGGTGTTGGGCGGGGAATGGAACGGTGACTGGTTTCGCATCTGACGGGCTCCGAGTTGGAGGATTCTGATGTAAGGCACTCAAAGCTCGGTGCATTCCGATGTCCATGCGCCCTCTACAGTCTCCAATTCACACATAAGCAACTGTCGAATGCCTAGCGCTTATTCGAAGACGCCCAAGACCGGCTCGGCCGTGGACTTGCAAGTTGAGTATAGACGCGGTCACGCACACGATCGTATACCCAAAGGCAGCCGCACTCGTTACGGAAATTCCTCAAAATGAACTGCGGAATGTAGTGGTGACGAGTTGGCGCTTTTGATTTCAACGCTTTTGAGGAATCGCTGGGGAATTACCTTTGCATATTTCGCAACGTGCAACACCAAATTCTGGCCAGTTGATCCCGTTCAGTGAAACGCATCCTAATTGCTGGACACGATTTCGCCAATCTCTAGACTGAGGTTACCCCCGAGACGTCTAGGGCTGCCAAACCGTATCGAGCGTTGCTCGCGGACCCATAGGGCGGCGTATCCGCGCCAGTACCCCGGCCAGATAGCGAGAATCGCCGTAAGTCTGGTAAATACCCGATTAGACGTCATTTGCGGCGATTCTGGACCCCGCTGGCTGTGTCAAACGTGTCCTTGAGAGCGGTTTTATGGCGATTCTCTGCGCTTTAGCGCGGAGTAGGTGTTTTTTTCACGCATAGTAGGGCGCGCACAGAGCCCGTAGCAGCCGTCCACAGACCACGGGTAGTGCCACCACCCGGGCAGTACACTTCTGGGTCCATCTCGTCCTCAATCGGGCCGGTGTCTACGTTAGATACTTCGCGACGGCGCCCAGGCCGGCTGGCTGGTTGCGCGCGGACATGGGAAGGATCCTGTTCTTGGGCCGCGCGCCGGTGGGCTTGATGCGCTGCAGGCGGGCGTGAGGTAGCCACATGTCCGCGCAGGACTGCGGCCGCCGCGGACTCCATGCAGCGCCCACGGCCACGCCCTCTCCGCGGAGCGCAGGCAGTGACTACTATCTTGGTGACCACCTCGCAGGTGAGCCCAGGGACCTGCGAGGGCTTTTGGGGACGCTTCCGCCGCAGGCCCTGCATGGCCTGGACAATAGCGGGGTCGCGCGCACAATCGGCGGTGCTGGCTTCGCGGCAATCGGTTGTTGTCGCCAAACGTACGGACGCGCGCTGGCCGGTCCGGAGAGGAAGGCCAGGAGCGTGAGCGCGTGATTCCAGGGGCGGCCACTGTCTCGCGCCCACGCCGCGTAGGTGTTAAGGCGCAGCGTATAGGCTTTCGATCGTGACACGGCTTAAGGCGGCCTGCAGAACGGCCACGATGCGGCTTCTGCGGGGCCGTGGCAGGGAACATAGGGCGGGACCTGGGGCTGCGTAGAGAACTGTTTTCTCTTAGGTCCCGGAAAACGGTAATGAATGACCGGCAAGGCTACCTGTACGGCGGCCGAGATAACCGCGCGCAATTAGGGATGAGCCGTTTTAGAATCGCCGCGAGCTTTCTGTAGCATACCGGGGAGGATAAACAGATACATGAGCAGTAGTTTAGTGGATGCCTGCATGCTGCGCGCTTCTTCCTCCGAATAAGGACCTTCGTGCGTAGCGTTGTTGCCATCCAGCCTGATCTGGTCAGCCCATTCGGCCATGTCAGGAGTGATCAACGTCAATACAGTTGGTTTACGAACTGGGGCTGGTACAAATCCGGTGCCTGGAACACCGCAGAAGCGTGTATGACGCCACCTTTTCCACCGCTATAGTGCCAGCTGTTCCAGGCCATCTCAGGAAAGGCGGATGCCCCACCACTTGGTATTTGCAGCTAATCACCGGTGAAGGACATTGTAGCCTGCTGGGGAGACTTCCTGGAGGCTTCCAATCTTGCTAGGGATACACGATGAAATTCGGGCACGATGTCGAATCCTATGAAGTGGCGGCCTGTTCTCTGCGCAGCGACTGCGGTCGTGCCGCTGCCCATAAAGGGGTCCAGCACGGTTTGGCCCTTGCGCGTGGTAAGGTCAATGAGTAACTCGAAAAGGCGCAGAGGCTTCTGCGCCTCGTGCAGTTTGGTTTCGTCCTTCTCGAAACCGAATTGCAGAACATTTGTGGGGCGTATTCCCCTGATGCGGCATGCCCCGACGTTCATGCCGCCCACACCATGTTCAAGAATGTTGTCGGTTATGGTGCCACCGATCCTGTAGGGCTTTACGAACCACGCTACAGGTTCGTAAATGGGAGCCAGGTTGCCTAGGCGCCATCCTTCCCAGCGCCGTGCCTCTTCGGACATTCCCCGCCTGTTGAGTACGACGCTTACCCGCTGTGCCCTGTGATGCGCGGAGCTCTTCATCCACACCAGCATGTCTTTGAGGAGAAAACCGGCATCCTCGAAAGCATTCACCGCTCTATGGAGCGTTCGACGTGCTCCAAATACAAAGAGGGACGCACCTGTTACCATCTTCGGGTACACCATTTGTGCCCATGAAAAACACCATTGCTGATATTCCTGTCCGATATTCCTGTCCGACTGCGCCCATCCGTTAATGGGTTTTCCCCGCCTCTGAAATCCGGCTTTACCGGCTTGTGCTGGAGACTGGCCCAGCAAGGCGGAGTTCGTGTTATTATGTAGAACATCCCATTCGTTCAGGTTGATACCGTAGGGAATATCAGAGAGAAACAGCTCAATCGAGTTGTCGTCCAGATGCGGAAGATGCAGTCGGCAATCACCGAGAGTGACAGTGTTGATGTAGTTCCGGTTACTCATACTTCTACGTAATGTCCAGCAACCCGTTGGGCTTTACAGACTTGACTTTGGTGACACGCTTGTCCAGCTTCGAGGCTCTTAAGAGCTCGGTGACCGCCTCTTGCTTCGACATACGCATGATACGCATTCGTGCCTCTTGGAGAAACCTCAGCGCCTCCTCTTTGGACATCAAAATCGATTTCACTGTCGCGATCTTTTCCTCACGCCATATCGACGAGAGGGTGGCGTCAGCGTCCAGTAAGGTCCTGTTGACCGTTTGCCAATACGCTACAGCGTTCTTGGACGGATTCATCGTCTCTACGGCCCTGAACAGTTGGTGCAGGCTGGCAAGGGCTAGATCAGTGCCCCGGACGTTCGCCAGCCGCACAAGTGCGCACAGATGGGTATATGTGGACACGAACACATTTCGCGAGGCCGCCTGCTGATATATCTGGCTGGCGCGGCTGGGAAGTTGGTAGGCGGGACACACGACGGTCGCGTAAGGTCTCCCCCGTTTCCAGCTGTCCATGGCCTGCACCTTGAAGTCTTTCTGATTCTTCGCGGTACGGCTTAGCCGGAAAGCCTTGGCATCGGCGACAAACTCGTATTCCGGGCAGGCACATTCAACATCTGCGGAGTCGGCTCGCTCGCTGAGTACATTACTGGACAGGCCTATGGCTGTGAAGGCCCTGTGGATGACAATGTCCGTGTATTTGGAATACAGCTTCTCTTCGCTACTGTCGCGACCGTAGCGTTCGGGGATGGCTCCACAGAGGCGGAGGTGGTTAAGCAACGGGGGTACGCCTGCAGCGTTGATCTCGCCCGCTATTTTGTTTTCCAAGCGATCTACGGCAGCACCAAAATTCCCGCTGCCGCGGCTGATGTCATCTAACCACTCCCGCCTATGCTCGAGGTCTTCTTGACTCAAGACCGACCGATTCGCGCTGGACATTTCGTGCTCTATTGCTGGGAGGGTGGAACGCAGATATGTTGAGTTATAGCGCCAAGGCTTCGTGCGGAGTACGCGTCACGAAAAGATAGGCAGGGTAGTGTATGGGATTAGGCGTAATTGTAGGCTTGGTACGGGCGCTGTGCGGGGACACTTATAGGAGAGAGCTACCGGGAACCAATCGAACGCGACCCGTTTCCATCTGGTTCCAATTGGAAACAGGTCATTTAATATCGATGAACAACGTGCCTTCCCACATCCGGCTACCCAAAGACGCTCGTGAGAATTTCAATTACGTACACAGCCACTTAACAACGACTACTGGTACGGAGCTTACCTCGGGGCAAGTGATCGCGCACGCCTTGGCCATCGCTACGGCTGTGGCTCGAGGGGAATACATCCCAATCCTTAGGGCAAATCGCGCGGCTGAACGAGCGTTCATGAGCGGCTTCTTCATGGGGGGTGGCTCTGACTGTCGGCTTGGCCCCTCGACAGAGAACACACTGACCGTGAGGTTTAGGCGGAGTAACAATGAAGAGTGGCAAACCACCCGTATGCCCTCAATTTATCCATTGGCGGTCAACATAGTCGACACTGTCAAAACACTTCCGCCACAGTAATTCCCGGCAACAGCCCAAGTGCCGGGATGATTCGGCGAATATGAGTCTCCTCAAGCGACTTAACTCCATTCTTGATTCGCCGTCCCGGCGCAAAAAAGGATGTTACGGAGAGGCGATATCCGCGGACGCCAAAAGAAGTGTGTTCTTACTGCTATACCAACTGCCAAATCAAGGCTATGTTGCTCAATGGTTTGACAGCGTAAGTAACGATTTCGTGCACTTGCACCACGACTTTATCAGGTATCAAAATAGACTCGAACACCCTCTAGTCGCCTTCGAACGTTACCTGCAACAACTATGTTAAAGGCGCTTCGTCAGCAGCGCGAGGCTAATCTGCATCCAGTCTGGTTAACCGACACAGTTCGCGGACTTGTGCAAGGATTGGTGCATGAAGCCTCCGACACGGCTGGCAAAAATGATGACGGAATAGGTAATCGATTCGGCTTTGCCGCCCCTCTACGCGTATGCACGATCGCACATAAGCTATTAGAATCGTTCGCTGTTTGAATGGTTATGATTGCAGGTTTCCCCGCTGCAGATGTTGACGTCATCGCCAGCGCTGCGGGGCACACCCCTACGAGATCACAAAGATTGGGCAATGTCGATAAACGGACCGATCGACTTACCCAAAATAGCTTCTCCTGCTTCAAATGGGTGGGGCAGATTAAAACGACTTCTAGCCGCCCCATTCAAAGCAAACATGTACCCGTCTATGTACACCAGATAGAAAAAACTGGGTTTGCGCTGAACAATCACACGATCCACCCTAAATGGCCATTCGTCTCCGAAATCGCGCCTGTGCAGCACACGCGATGGCCACTTACTTTTCAATACGCGCCGCTCAGAGCGCCTGATCCACTTATGCCTATCGCGCCTCAGAATTTCCACCGACCGCCGGTAGTCCACCGTCCCAATCCGTTCATGTGCCACACGAATGAAGTCCATGTAGACTGGTGACAGTTGCTTGATCAGGCTGCCGTCTTTGGCATCCCGCCCAAGCGTAAACTGGAGCGCAATGGCCCGCACCATGCGCTCCAGTACGGAGATCAACTTGGCGTTGACCCTTGGATAGCTTTCGTGCAATTGAGCTGACTGTTCGTAACCGTGCGGTGAACCCCATCTGGATTGAGTGACGCGTTCTGTGGAGATTACTCCTGGACCCGAGAACTCAAAGTCTGGATCGCATGGGAGCACCAAGACGTACGGCGAAAGAGATGTATCCACTCGTGGAACTGTATGAAGAGAGTGGCCAGACGGCAGCGGCCTTTTGTGCTGAGAGCGGCATCTCCCATGCGCAGCTGGTCTACTGGCGGCGGAAGTATCGCCGGGAGGTTGTGTCAGCGGGCAGTTTCGTGGAGATAAGCAGCCCTGCGACAGGCGATCAGGCGCGCGTGGAAGTGCGGTATCCCTCTGGGATGTGTGTGCGCTTCTTTGCTCCGGTGTCTGCGTCGTATTTGGTACAACTGGTGCGGTCATGATCGGACTAGGGCCTTCGCGCCGGTACTTTTTCTACTGTCAGCCGGCCGACATGCGCAACGGCTTTGACGGTCTGAGTGCCTTGGTGCGTACCGGCATGAGGCAGGATCCGATGTCGGGGGATGTTTTTGTGTTTGTTAACCGGAGGCGGAGCCATTTGAAGGCTTTAACATGGGATCGGAACGGCTTTGCGATCTTTTACAAGCGACTTGAGGCGGGTACGTTCGAGTTGCCGAAAGCGGAGACGCCGACTTGGGCACAGATGGTAATGTTGTTGGAGGGAGTGTCTCTGAAGTCGGCAAGATATCGGTGCCGGTATGCGGTAGAAGGCCGAAAATCGGGGTGATTGGTCCGGTACAATGGGGAACAATCTAAGTGCATGATTTGTTGTATGATCATGCAGCCTGAAGCACAGAATTCCTTCTCTTCTGCGGATGCTGACGTCCTCCGTGCGCAGCTTGCCGAGGTACTTCAGCAGAACACCAGCCTGCGTGAGGACAATAGCGATCTGCGTGAGACAGTGGACGAGTTGAAGCGGCAGTTGGATGTACTCCAGCGCTTGCTCTTTAGCCCGAAAAGCGAACGATTCGTGGTAGAGCCGGATCCGCAGCAGGGTTGGTTGTTTCCCGACATGGAGGTCCAGGCTCCTCTGCCTCCGCCCGAGCCTGAAACAGGTCAGACCAAGCGAAAGCGGCGCAAGCCCAAGCGGCGTCCGGACTTCGATGATCTGCCGGATCACCTACCCCGCGAGACGATTACGATCGAACCGGACGTGGACACCACCGGACTCCAGTGCATCGGTACGGAACGGACGCAGATCCTGGAGTACGTGCCCGGCAGATACAAAGTGATCGAGTATCTTCGTCCCAAGTACGTGGATCCAACCAATGAGGACCGAGGCGTGCTTGTGGCCGAGTTGCCGGCGCGGCTGATTGACAAGGGGATGGCCGGGCCGGGACTGTTGGCGCACGTAGTGGTCGATAAGTTTACCGACCACCTTCCCCTATACCGGCAGCAGCAGCGATTCCGGCGGGCAGGTATTGAGATACCGAAGTCCACGCTCGGAGGGTGGATAGCCCAGACGGCGTGGCATCTTCAGCCCCTGTATGAGGCGCTGAAGCAGGAGGCGCTCACGAGCGGGTATCTGCAAGCGGATGAGACGCCGATCCGGGTGCAGGATCGCAACAAGAAAGGCGAGACCCATCGGGGGTACTATTGGGCCTACCATGCCCCGGAGTCGCAGCTATTGGTGATGGAATATCGTCGGAGCCGTGCGCGGGCAGGCCCGGCGGCGTTTTTGCATGGGTATATAGGAGCGCTGCAGACAGACGGGTATGTGGCCTACGAGGCGTTCGATGTGCACCCCTCGATTACGCTGTACGGGTGCATGGCCCATGCGCGTCGCAAGTTCTACGACTGCCGCACATACGAGCCGGAGAAGACCGAGCATGTGTTGAAGCAATTCGGGCGCGTCTACACGGTGGAGCGCACGCTGCGTGAGGAAGGTGCCGATGCGGCTCGGCGGCGTGCGGTGCGTCAGAAAAACGCACGGCCTGTGCTGGAGGCGTTGAAGCCCTGGCTGGAGGCGAACAGGGGGCTGCCCAAGAGCCCGTGGGGTAAGGCGACGGCCTATACGCTCGGCTTGTGGCCAAGGCTGATCCGATACCTGGAAGAGGGCCGTGTCGAGCCGGACAACAACTTGATCGAAAATGCCCTGCGCCCGTTGGCTCTGGGAAGGAAGAACTACTTGTTTGCCGGATCGCATGATGCAGCCCAGCGGGCAGCCGTAGTCTATTCGCTCCTTGGCACGTGCAAACTCCACGGCGTCAATCCCCAGGAGTGGCTCACGGACGTGTTCCAGCGCATCCCGACGCATCCTGCCAAACGCGTCGCAGAACTCCTGCCCCATCATTGGCAGAAGGCCTGGAAAGCTGACAGAGGCAAAGCAGCATAATAGCCAGATAACAAGTGTCCCGGGAACGCCAAGTCCAACAGTTCCCTGCCTCCCCGTCCGGCACTCTTCGGCACAGCCGAGGTTGCCTTTAACCTGTACTTGACCGGACGCTTACGACTGTTCTTCCAGATAAGGTGCTATGTCCTCCACTCTGTTCTCCAATTTTAGCCACTCCGTCTTAGGATCAATGGGTGGCAGACGTTCACCTGCGACAACATTAAGGTTGTAGTACCTTCCCTGCTCGCCGAAGTCAGACAATATTTGCACACAGTCTCTGAGAGTTCGATCCTTCTTTAGAAATGCCAGTTCAGCCGCGAGGATCGGAGATGTGTTGACATCATAATACTTGTCACAAACCGTATCAAGAATCTTCACCAGATTGTGCCCGAACCCCTTCATCCGTCTGACACCAGGGTATGAGCCAGTACGAGCGTATTCAACCAGCATGATGTAGCACTTCATGAACTTCTCTATGCCGCTCGCCAATAGAAGATGGGGCAAATGGTAAAAGTCATTCCCCCCGTCAATCTCCTGCAGGTGTCCGAAGCCCGCCCTGATCAGGCCGTGCGATGTCTGCAACTCTTCCCACAGGGCGACGAACCTTCTATTGTCATCTGCTTTGTCCATTGAGGGTGCATTACGTCGTCCCTATAACCCGAAGTACTTCTTCAGGGACGACGTGATCCATGCCAGTCATTGTTCAAGTCTTCTCCCAAGGAATCGCGCCTCCTGTGCGGCGGCGGTCTCTTACCATCCGCGGCTTCCCGCAGCACCGCCCCTGTCACCGTCATTCCAGTCCGTAAGGACCAAGGAACCGCTTGCCGTCGAAATGGATGAGATGCGTAGGTGAATCAGCACACCACACCTCTGTTTCCCAGGAGATTGCGCCCAGATACCTGGCCATCGTTCTGCGGTCAGAAAAGGCAGTGACATACACGATGCCCGGGTCGGCATTCGCAAACACCTTGGCCAGTTCGTTGCGCCGCTTGGCGTCAACGGGGCCATGAGACGTGACACTCTCGATAAGGAGCAGCCAGTTCCTTTCGGGGCTGTACAGGATCACATCCGGCATCTTCCCATGGAGATCCATCGCCACGCCGAGCTCTGCCAGCCTTTGCTCCTGGAGATACCCTGCCTTGTTTCCCGTGTCGCCGATGTAGATCACTTCCGCCCCCAGCACAAAGCGCGCAGCGAACTCAGTGATGACTTGCTGTATGAGCTCGCTGTGGGCCCCGGGACTCAGCTTTATTTGCCCACCTCCCGGAATATCCACGGCAATCATTTGCATCGAGCGCTGCCGCGCCCACTTGTCGGCCAGCGTCCCCTGGTGCTCTAGGTAGGCTTCCAGTCTTGCGGGCCACGTGCCCGTGCCAAATGTCGCGATAACCCCCCGAACTTCCTCGCTGACCTGATAGCACGCACGCGGACTGTTTGTTGGCCGGTCGGGCTGGTCCGGGTTGTACACGGCGATCCCCGCCTCGACGAACTGGTGCATCGTTTGGCGGCGGAACGTCTCGCGCGTGTTGGGAGCGTAGTCCGTGCCATAGTGGTCACGGCAAAAGTTCATGATTGGAGTGATGCCCATCAGGGGGCGCGCAACGTTTGTCCACGGCGCATCGGGCATCAGGCCAAGCAGCGCCAGCAAGGTGAGCGCCGAGCGTTCATTCTGCTGTGCGCGCGGCATACCCAGCGCCTTAACGATCTGCAGCGCCTGGTCGATCCGTTCCTGCGCAAGTATTGGCTTCTCCTTGTCGGTCATTGGGGTGTTCTCTTGTTCCATGAGACGGTCGATTTCCGGCTGGGAGAGTTGGGCTCCGCGCGCCTTCCTTCCGAGGCGCTCCAGGACTGCCCGCGCTGGGTAACTGAGGGACCTTAGGTCCGTGGCATTGACTTGCGTGTGGCCGCTGAACTGGCGAAAGTAGCGGTCCACCAAACTGCTGTTCAGGTAGACACTTAGGCCTAATGCCAGTAATTCAGGGAGACCCTTGCGGTTGGCGTGATAGACATTCAGGTGATTCTCAAAGCCGATCAGTTTTCCGGGCAGCTCTGGCGGGCAGACAGAGGCCACCACGCGTCGCTTCTCCTCCTTCGACGAAAAACGACGCGTGACCACAAAATGCCCCTCATTCGGATAGAGCCATTTCCGACTGGCCGCGTTAACAGCGATGGCGTTTGGCTTCTTCATCTTCTTTGGCCACTTCAGGCAGCCACCCCGAAAGTGGGCGGGGTACAGAAGCGGGGCCGCACCCCCCTCTGGCCACGCGCGTAGCTCCTTGCGTAGCCGAAAATCCACGACGGGGCCGGTTGATACCTGGACACCTAATTCGCTGAGTGACGTCTTGAAGTGCGCCATTCGATCCATGATGGCCTGCTCCAGGTTGTTCACGGCGAGGTGGACAACGTTGCGAGGATCTCCAGGCCGGATGATTGAGTGGTAATCGACCACCCGCTGTGTCAGGTCCTCGGCTGTGCATTCTCCTGAGCGCGCATCAAAGTGGAAATCTGCCCCCTGACTCGTCGTCACTGTCACCACTGATGGAGCGGCGTCCCGGACGGCATGCAAAATGATA
Source organism: Rhodothermales bacterium (assembly GCA_963665975.1). Classification (GTDB taxonomy): domain Bacteria; phylum Bacteroidota; class Rhodothermia; order Rhodothermales; family Bin80. Next base: position 1,559,478 of record OY762508.1, on the reverse strand, counting down.
TTCTCCTGCAGGACCTCATCACCCTTGAAGGCCGCGTCGCGGCTGGTGAATACATGGATGTGCTGCAGCACCATCATCTGCAGGAACTTGTCCCTGAAATTCTGGAAGTAGGGACCATTGCAGAACGATCGCGGCACGATGGCCACCATTTCGCCGGCGGTCTGGAGCTGCATCGCGGCAAGGAAAAGAAAGCCCGTGTAGAGGTTCGACGTCTCCAGGCCGGCGCTGCGGAGGGCTGCGCGATGCGGGTGGGCGGAATGAATCTTTCTGTATGGCGGATTCATTATGACGTGAGTAAAGGATGGCTCCCCCTCCTGCCTGAACAGGGAGAGCTGGTCTTTCCGGGGTGGCCGTGCGCACGCTTCGATGAAGTCCTTTACATGGATCTTGCTGGTTATGTCAATGTGCGCCGCTTCACCGCAGCTCCGCGCATCATCGAGCATCGTTGTTAGGTAGCCAATCAGGGCAGGTTCGATTTCGTAGCAATGCAGGGCAGCGGACCTGATCTTGGACGCAGCGCGCACACAGCGCTCGGCAAAAGCGGATGTCAGGGACCCCACCCCCGCCCCGGGATCCAGCACGCGCACATCCCCAGATACATCGCTGAACAAACTGGCCATAAACCGGCTGATGGGGGCCGGCGTCATGTACTGCCCCAGCCTGCCGCGCACCTTCGGATCTAGCTTCTTGGAAGCATCTATCCTGAAAAAGTCAGCGGTATCGGCTAGGGCTGACTGCATCCCTCGGTGATGGGGGTAGACACTCACTCCTTCCGTGCTTCGGTTATCCCCGCCTTGGTACTCAGAAAATCCCAATCAGTGTGACAAGAGCGGCAATCACAATGAAGCCAATGCCGATGAACCAGAGCAGGAGGTTGAATTTGGCATTCACCACCTCGAGTTTGCTTTCGAAGCGGTGGATGAGGTTGGCGGAGACCATTTCTTCGACAAGTTGCGTGAACAGGTGCGCATCCCGGCCTTGAAGGCCGGCGCGGGTCAGGATGTCGTAAAGCTATGTGCGGTCATCAGCCGATCCGATGGCGGAGTGGGTACCTGACGGGTGGGTAAGTGTTCAGGTTCATTGCCAGCCATAACAATGTTACGACGCGTATCCACACACCGGTTCCCCTCGCCGCCTGCAGCTCCGGGAAACCGTTCCAGGGCTCATAAAAATGGGTCTACAAGGGTTCCCACAACTCGTAACATAAATATGCTTATGTTACTAGTTGGTCTTACGGGAAACCCCTATGCAAACCGCCCTCACACGCACCGGATCTGCGGCCGCCCTGCCCACCCGCGCCACCACCGATGCCCATGTGATCGCCCTCTGGTTGCACGGCAAGTCGCCAAACACGCAGGAAGCATACCGCCGGGACGTTGCCGGCTTTCTGGCACAGCTTCCCGGCGGCCTGCGGAGCTGCACGCTCGAAGACGTGCAGGCTTTCGCCGATCGGTTAGGCGATCAGGACCTGGCCGCCGCCAGTCGCAACCGGAAACTGGCTGCAGTCAAGTCTCTACTCACCTTCGGACACCAGACGGGGTACCTGTCCTTTAACGTGGGAGCCGCGGTCCGCCTGCCGAAAGTTCGAAACCGCCTGGCGGAGCGGATTCTGCCGGAAGCCGACGTGCTGCGCATGATTCATCAGGCCACGAAACCACGGGACTACGCGCTGCTGATGGTGCTCTATTCGACCGGCGCACGGGTATCCGAACTGGCCGGCCTTCGGTGGCGGGATTGCCAGGAGCGCAAGGAGGGCGGGCAGCTGACGCTCTTCGGAAAGGGAGAAAGAACCCGCACCGTGCTCATAGGCCGCGCTACGTGGCAAGCGCTTCTGGATTTGCAAAACTTCGCATCGGCAGACAAGCACGTGTTCCGGGGCCAGCGTGGGCCGCTCACGCGCAAGGGCCTGTGGGACGTGGTCAAGCGGGCGTGCAAAGAGGCAGGGATTACAGATGCGGTTTCGCCGCACTGGCTGCGCCACGCGGCGGCCAGCCATGCCCTCGATCGCGGCGCGCCCGTCCATGTGGTGCAACAGACACTAGGCCATGCCAGCCTGGCCACCACCAGCCGCTACACCCACGCTCGGCCTACAGACGGACTGGCGCAATATCTCCCCGTGTAAGCACTACGCAGAAACCGCCTTAGCAAAGCTCTTACCCGAATCGAGCCAATCTTTTCGATTACAGGCCACATCTGCAACGCCTTCCAGTCCATGCATGCCGCCGAATCCCCCGTTGGCAGGATTCGCCCGCCAAACTCAAAGGACGCAACGCCGGTTGGGGTGCGCCTACCTGTCGTGACGGGTGTGGGCGTGATCCCTCTGCACCGTGGCGAGAGTCGCCGACGGTATGCCAGCCAGACGAGCCCGTAAATCTTTTCCCAAGAAATCATCTTCGTTATTAAAGTGGAGTTCTTTGGCACCCCGGGCCAGCACCTTGGCCATTAGATCCTCACCACCGAGCATAAAGGCCAGATCAATGGTGGGCGTAAACGTTACTATAGGGTGTCATGAGCTTGCATAGTGCTCCGGCAGACCGTCCAAATAAAGTGCGGTGATCTTCCGAATGCGGGCACGCGTAGACGCATCAAAGGTGTCACCCCACAAAGCCATCGCAGACGCAAGCACCCACAAGTCCCCCTTGTATCTTGTTAATGACGTTAGATGGTGTATCTCGGTAAGGTGATCCTGTATCTTGTCAATGACATTAGATTGGGTACGTCGGCAGGGTGAGGATTGCGACAGTCATTGTTGCAAATCACTAATCCGGGGCTTGGCCAGCCCGATCCTGCGATCACCGAGAGCGTTCTTGCGTCGCGTCACAACGAGTCAACTCTCCGGGAGCAACCAAGTGCCCCCTGTACCTTGAGTGCCTGGGGGGATCTGTGCCCGGGTGAGTGCTGTGACATACCCCCGTAGGGAGTTTGTGCCTTGGAGCACCGATACAGGGACTGATGGAACGTCGCGGCGACTCGAAGTCAACCACAAGCCGGAGCAGAAACTGCCTATGTCCTCTTCTTCTCCCCACCGTGTTTCGCTGGCATTGACTGGGGCTCCCAGTCGCATCATGTCTGCGTTCTCGGAGCCGACGGCACCGTTCTAGGTGAAAAGGCCTTCCCTCATTCCGGCGAAGGCAGCGTCACCCGGCGAAAACGCAATTCCATCCGCGCCGTACGCGCTTCGCGGCCTTTGTGCGTAACCCGACCCGACTTCGCCCGACGACTCAGACGCGTCACCGACAACTCCAGCACATCCGCTGCCGGCCCCTTACGCATCGCCTTGAACAGCCGATCCTGGTCCTTGCCCAGACTCCGGTTATGCTTGGCCCGCACCAATACATGCGTCCGCTTCAGCGTACGCTGCGCCGCAAAGAGCGCAAATATGTCCGCCTCCCGGTCCATCCACGCACAGCACGCGTGTCTTGCACGGCAGCGTCTCTGCAGCCTTGTCTATGTCACGCAGCCCGTGTATCCATTGATGCGTCTTCGTTTCCTTTTCCTTCTTCCTGTACGCACACCGCAACACGCCCAGCGGCAACCCCTCTCCGCTTAGTGCCAGCGTCGCATTCAGATGCACGCCACGGGCCTTGGCCGAGGTCTGGTTACGACCGATGACCTCCAGACCGTCGCACTCCGGACGCGTGCTGAAGGTGATGTCCGTGCCATCCTGTACGCACAAGACCGTATCCTGCGTACGCATCCGCTCGATCGTACGCAGACGGTCGGGCGCCAGCATCTTCGCCGGCGTGATCCCGAACTGGTCCGCCTTCTCTATAAACCGCCAGTAGCCCCGTACCGCCGCAGGATCTCGCTCTGGTGTCGCCGTCACAGGCTTTCCCATCGTGTTGGCCACCAATGCGGCGCTCTTGACCAAACGGACGCTACGTCGCACATCTCCCAGCTCCGCAGCACCAAACTCCTGCTGTGCCCACGTGGCGCTGCACAGCCCGGCGCCCACCTCCAGCCGGGGCCGCAACTCCACATCCGGCACGCCCAGAAGCGTGCGCCACGCAGGCTCCAACTCATAGACCAATACCTTCTTCCGGGAAACCTGACCAGCACCGTTGGGAGCATGCCGGCCCCGCCCCTGGGTAACACCCAAATATCGGAAACCCACCGCCCGAAAACACGTCCCTGCATGGTCCGGCCCCACAAACGTCTCCACGATGTACGGCGCATAATCGTAGCGTTCCTCGAAGTCGGAAACCAGACGCCGCAACACGCGCGCCAGAGCGTAGCTCGCCAGATTCTTGCACTGCACACCCGGACGAATCAGAAAACGGTTCAGGTTTACTATGCGGTGAAGCTGGGCGCCTCGCTGCTCGTGGCTTCAGATACAGGGCGGCGGCAGAAAAACCGACCGCACCCAGATAACCGTGTGCGCTCGTAATCAAGTAGCGCAACTGCGCCCCCGCAAACGTGGTCACCCCCTGCGGATGCTCCCGGTCCATGAGCGTGTTCCAGATGACACGATCCTGCCTGCTCTCGACCAGAACGATCTCCAAGTCCTCAATCTGGCGCACATCTTCGGGCATGTCCACCGCCTCCGACACCGGGGCATCCAACAGCCGGGGGCTGGAAACCGGAACAGCACACTGCGGTGGTGGCAATGTAATCCGCCCTTCGGCTTCCAGCACCCGCAACGCCTTCATGCACGCTGCTCGCGGCCACGCGCATCGAAAAAGCCGAACTGCTCACACACCAAGACCCCGAGAGCCGACCGGCTCTTGTCCTGGTGTGCCGCCACCGTTGCCGACAGAGTCGGCAATAGCGGTATGGGAGCCAATGATTCGCCGTCGAAGCTACCTGGCCTCTTCTCCATAAGTCAAGACACAAATGCCTTATGCAATCTTAACTTGACATAGTGTCCTCCTATACCAGGGAACCATTACAGTCACTCGCTATCGCGAAGGGCTTGTTGAACGATTTTGTCCAACTCATTTACACTGAGCACCCCTTGGAAGAGTTTTCCATTCACTATCAAAGTAGGTATAGCGTTGATCTCCAGAGAATCGGCCAACCGTGTGTCGGCGTCCACCTTTTCAGAAGGAACACCTTGCTCCACGCATTCTCTAAAACGAGACAGATCTGGCATCCCAACAGTCTGTGCCAAGCCTGTCCAATCCGGACTTGCAGACAGATCTTGGCGTTCAAATAATGCCTCGTGGTACGCCTCGAACCGCCCCTGATAATTGGCACATTCGGCTGCGATAGCAGATGAGTAAGCAGTAGCGTGAAATGAGAGAGGGAAATGCCGATAAACGATCGCTATATCAGTCGGATATTTCTGGCGTATCTCATCCACGGTCGGCTGAACTCTGCGACAGTAAGGGCACTCATAGTCGTAGAATTCTACGATCTTGATCTTCGCTGTATGGGACCCCAGGATTAGACCGTTCTCGGACGCTTGTTGCCAAGCAGTGACATCCAGCTGTCGTACCGGACTTGGGTCCGGCTTGGAAATGTCACCTGATAAAAAGAACTCCCGTCGTACCAACAAAGCCGTGACGATTACTGCACAGATTACTAGAATCGTGGTGACCACTGTCGGAAACGTAGGCTTCATACTAATCTCTCTAATGTTTAGAACAACCCGCTAATCCCATCCGATCTCTTCCGCAGCATGAGGCTTTCTTGTCCCCGAATATACGTAACCGTGCGGTGAACAAGATCGGCTGACGTCTTGCGTAGGATTGTCCCGCCTGACCAACCCTATGCTAACAGCGTTAGAACCGTTGACGGGACCTGCAGTAGGGAGCTAACGCCGGTCGTTTCGGTATCGACCGTGAGCGCGTCGGCTTCGATCCGGTCGGAAAACAGCAGCATACGTGGGTTCAAGCAGTTGTGATTGGGTGGAGAGGTCGCTAAATCGCGCTGGATTAGGTTAAGGATGCGGATTTCCGGGATTTGCAACGTTACAGCGCCGGTTTGTGAGCACTTCCACCGGACGGACGGTCAAATGGGAGGCGAGGCTGGGTACGTTCTTCTACGTAGCGCTTGGCCGCCTTTATGAACCAAACCTTAAGCGTCGATCCTTTGGAGGCCAGTACGCTGTATAGTTGCCGTTACAGTCGCGGATCCACCTCGATGACTATTCTGCCTGATGCGCCTTGAGCCATGTCTGTACACCGTGTTATAAGATAGGTGCATGAATGTTATATTACAAAGGTAAAACAAGATCAACTGCACGAATATTGGGGAGACAGTGCACGGCATAAGGTCGGTACTGTTGATCCACGCAAGAAGGGTTAAGCTGCCACGAGTTATCGCATCTACGTTTCCGTTAATTACCCTTAACGGCTCTTTGTGCTGTCCCGCCCATACCCGCAGACGGGTTTTGCCATGAATACGGACGCTGATACGGCCCTTGCGCCGGCTTCCTCGCCGGAAGAGAACCGAAGCCTTGTACAGCAGGACGTCTCCGAGGCCACGCGCGAGGCTTTGCTATCCGCCCTCGCTCCGGAAACGCGTCGGATCTACGCCATGCACGTCCGGGCCTTCGGAGCGTGGATGGGGGAAGATGTGCTAGGCGCCACGCCCATTGACGTGGCCAACTACCTGGCGGGTCCGGGAGCTGACAAGAGCCACAGCTGGCGTCGGCCGCCATAACCGGCGTCTTCGAGGAGGCAGGCCTGGCGTCTCCCACCGCGCATGCCGGCGTGCGCCGCACACTGAAAGGCCTCCGGAGACAGAACCCCAGGGCTCCGCGCCAGGCGTCGCCGCTGACGGAAGCGGTCATTGCCGCTATAGAGGCCACGGCCACCAAGCCCAAGATCGGCCGCGGCGGCCACCTCGAGTCCGAGACCCAGGCAAGAAGCCGCGGGCACCTGAACATCGCGCTCATCCGCGTCATGCGCTCCTTCGCCGCAGCGAGGCGGAAGCACTCACGTGGGCTGACATCCGCGTGGAGCCGGACGGCAGCGGAAGGATGAGCCTCAGTATACGGACCAAGAAGGGCAGGAGCCGCACACGGCCTATCTCACGCGCGCCACGGTGGCTGCGCTTACGCGTCTGGGGACGCCTCACCATACTCCCGACATGCCGATCTTCGGGCTCTGCGCGCGGCAGATATCCCAGCGAATACGGGCTGCCGGCCTCATGGACAAGTATTCCGGGCACAGCGGCCGCACGGGAGCGGCCCACAGCCTAGCCGAACGCGGTGCCAGTCTCGTCAAGCAGCAGCAGGCCGGCTGCTGGAAATCACCGTCCATGCCGGCGACGTATGCCCGCAGTGCAAGGGCGGGCCAGAATGCCGTGGCCAGGCTGTTGGAGACACATTAAAGGCCCGGCTTACGTCTGAATCGACTGCGTGACGCTCATTTATTAGTGATACCCTGCCCTAACGGGTGATCCCAATCAAGAGCACTCAAGTTTTTTGAGATCTTCACGACTCTGATTGAGTACCTCATTGAAACAGTTCACGCAGAATCGTCGTGTGGCTGAGTGTTGTTTCCGAGGCTGTGGAACGTCGTAGCATATGTCTCCCTTCGGAATACTGACTTGACAGCGGCTACATGGTGTCATGCGCCCGCAGATCTTTTTGGCAGGACGTCCGAGGGACGATCCAATCAGCGATGGAGTCTTCCCCCTAGGCATTCTGTGCTTGCTTGAGCTCCCGAACAAGAGCATTCAATATCTCGGGGAGTTCTTTCGTAGCAGCAACAAACTCCTCAAGAGACCACTCTGGTCTCTTGCGTCCGTTTCCAACCCTTTTCGCAATCTCCTGATTGACCATTATGAGGGCCGCGATGGAGTTGTTTTGTGCCCCAATCTCGATCTTGAGCTTGCGTGGAATCTCGATGCCGTGGGGTTCTAGGCCGACGCGGTTGAGCAAGACCTTCGCGGTCCGCTGCGCTTCCTCGACCAAACGCTTCCTCGCCTCCTTCCATTGCTTTTCGGGGATCTTGCTGAAAGGCTGTGCCGCGGGCACCATAGCGGGCCCGAGTGTGTTGGAACGGCTCTTCCGGACGACCTGATGGGCTAAGCGGGGATCGAGTCCCAAGGACTCCAGTTTATTCTCAAGGTCTCGCTGAATATCAGCGTCGTCGGCAGTCGAGAAGTCCTCCTCGAACAGTTGCTCTACGATTTCGCTTCTGACCACCATGTCCTCGTGAAGCTTCATTCGAGCGTTGCCTTCAAGAATTTCTTTAGGTGGATCAGGATCCTTCCCGCCTGCGACTTCCTCCCAGAATTTCTGGTCATCGTTTTCGAAGAGTTTGAAACGCTTAAGGAGTTCGTCTAAGTTCATCCCGACATGGGTCACGATGTGACCGTAGTTGTCTGGATGGGTCGGATCATTCTGGACCACGACCCGCAGGATACGACCCACGAATTGGATATAGGGCGCGAGGGACCGGAAGGGACGAAAGATCGCTGCAACGCTCAATTTGGGATGGTCGAATCCCTCACCGAGCATCTGTACTTGAACGATGCAGTCTAGGACACCGCTGTAAAGGTCCCGTAAGACCTCTTCATTTGCCTTCTCGTTGGCTCGCTTGTCTGGCCTGCTATGCACAATAGCGGTCTCGTAGCCCCGCTCCCTGTAGAGCGACCGAATCTGTCTCGCGTGGTTAATCGAGCAGGCAACGGCAATGAGTTGGTGTTTAGTCCCGGTCTGCCGGAGCTGCTCCAGCTTCTCGAGGCTGTTGTCCACAATCGAGACGCTGCACGGTGTTGAGAGTGCTACACCGCGACTGAACCAGGTCTCTTCCTTCATCCTGAGAACCTCTTCAAGAGTGAAGGTTTGCTCCTCTCCGTTCATCGTGAAGGTGAGCTCGCTAGGGGCCACGTAGCTGGCCTTCAGCTTCTTCACGTAGCCCTTGATGGTGGCACTCTTGAACGGGTATCGGAATATGAGCTCACCCTCAATTTCCTGCCGGTCGGTTCGGAACGGTGTTGCAGTTAGATTGACGACCTTCGCATCTCGAAACCTCTCGAAGACTCGCTGCCAGCTCACAGCCGCACTGTGATGTGCCTCGTCAACGATGATAAGGTCGAAGAAATCTTTAGGAAACTTGGGCAGCCACTTATCCGGGTTGGTGCCAAGTTGTTGAATGTTGGTCACGATGATGTGTGATTTTGCGCACACCGAGAGATTACCGGTGTCGAGTGTGCAGACGTATGGTCCGTGTGTCATGTCCGGAGGCTCGACCACGCCACGCTGCCACCAAAAGCACTGCTGTCTATTAGTGATGTCGAAGGCCCTACAGAGTTCCTCCTTGATCGTAAGGTTCGGCGCGATTACCAAGACGCGGCCTTTGGCAATCCCGAACGGAAGGATGGCCGCTACGCCGGACTTTCCGCACCCGACAGGGAGCTGAATCAGCGCTTTCTGGCCACCACGCTGGAAGTAGGACGCAGCTTGCAGGTAGGCGTCACGCTGTGGTTCTCGAAGGGCCGTATTAGCCTCTATGTTGACAGGTGTGACCTGAAAAAAGTCCTCGAGACGCCGAGGGCCCTGTATCCAAGCTTCGAGTTCCCCGCGATTATACATCCATTTCTTACCGAGGCGTCTTGCGGGGATACGGCCCTTCCTAGTAAGCTCGTAAAGCTTCGTGCGACCGATTCCGAGGTATTCGGTGGCTTGATCGGTGCCTATCCAAGACTGTTTCATGCTATAATGATAGCAAATGATATCATCATATGTCAATACCTACTTAGATCGACGTATCCATCTGCGCTAGCAGATTCCCAATAGATATCACCGACCCGACAGCTGTGGCACAACTACAAGGCGGCAATGCCACGTGAAAGAGTTGGCCGCCCACACCTGCAGGTCCACTACGAGATGATACGCTCGCACAAGAAAGGCACCACCCTCGAAGAGGCGGCCGCTCGGTACGGCATGTCCGTTCCGACCTGCGTGCGCGCAAAACGCGCCTTCCGGGAAGGGGGCCTGCACGGCTTGATTCCGGGGCGCGTGGCCCCCGCAAGATTACTCCCGAGATCCTGGAATTTGCCGACAGCTACCGAGCCACACATGGCGATGTGAGCATCCGCAAACTCGCCGAACTCATTAGCGAACACTTCAGTGTGCGCATTCACTTCAGCGGCCTTCACCGGGCGCTGTCAAAAAAATCCAGAAAGCGCTCATGACCCGGTGCTCGATTGTCAGGACGCTTATCACTATGACCGGTGGCACCCCCGGACGCCCACGGGTATCCGCGTAAAACTCCCGACACGCCTCCTCCGCAAAATCGTCAAATCCGTGCTCCTCCAACAAACCGTTCAACGACCGGTAAAACACGTTGTCCAGCGACCGAATACTGTCGGTCGCCACGTACAACTGCTGCTGCACTGCCTTGCATCGCTTGCCTAATGCCATTGCCGTCGGACTTTGCCCTTGTGTAGGTGTACTCTTGTCCCTGCCTAAACGCCGCAACCCAAGACTTTATCCACGGACTGCTAGTACTGCAATGTCTCCATGTTAGCAGATCGTCCAGAGAACCTGTGACTCTGTGTTCGGCCCAAATTGGCCGGTGCCACCAGCCTATTTATGACTTTTTTTGCTATACCCAACGTGTGCGTGTGCAAGCTGCAACAACACAGGGTCTTAAGTTGCGTGTAGCCGCCACATTCTCATTCTAGTTACACCGAATCCACTTACATCAGTGGAGGCACTGCATAACGCATTATCAGGGGAGCGGGGCTATTGTACAGAACAAATAGTTCGCGGGCATCCGACGATACTGCACTTATAAATGCCCCGGGCCGTATCTGTAATACAGCAAGGGGGCGCCCATCCCACGTAAAGACCAGAACAGAGGCCGCAGTATCAAACTGGCTCGCCCCCCACTCGTCCCCAGAATACAAGCCAAAAATCAGGTCGTCAGTAACCGATACGCTGAGATAACCCGATATATTGTTTGGCTCGAAACCCAGCCACGATCCGTTCTCATTGTGATACACCTTATACTGGGGATCATGGAAGCCGGGCCCTCGGATCAAATGCGTCAACTCTCGGTCCTCGTATATCTCTATCCGGTCTGTGTGCCTACAGGCAGCCACAACTTTCCTCCCATCGCTTGTAGCCTTAAGCATAGCCCGGTACGCGTGCTGACGCACATGTTCAGGCGTCTTGACCAGACCAGGAGGGACCAGACCAGTCATTCGTGCCAATGAACCGTCGGCTGAAAACACGGCCAACCGTCCTCCATTATGGAGACCCATTGTGAGAATGCTGTCACTACCACTCCATGCAGCACTCATTACCAAACCGTCGGATTCCAGACCAATCCGATGGTCCGGTAATACCCCCGTAAGCACCAAGGAATCAACATCAATGCTCTGAAGGGACCGAGATCTGTAGTTCAGGATCCAGCCGTGCTTCTGGCCCGGCTGGAAAATGAATTGGGATGTGGTCGTGATCTCTCCCGGACCTTCTCCCAACGCTCCGCCAGCCGTGACATAGTCCCCGGTATCCCGGTCAAAGACCAATAGCGGGCGAGAAGCCTTGCTGTCGCCCACGAGAAGGTACTGACCGGCTACGACAAGAGCATTCGGATCCCCCAACGAATCTGCTCGCGGCAGTATGGTACCGTCCAACTCAAACGTAATCAATGTGTCCGCAGAGAACCAAGCCGTGGCTTCGTCACCATTCCACGCTTTGGGAGAACACCCTGCGCAGGCAAACAAGAGCAAGCAGACCGACAACAGATTTGGGCTGCGTTTCACCATCTGCGTAGTTTCGAGCCTCTAAGATTCTTCTGCGACGCAGAAAACTGTGTGCCCGCTCCGTGAGCCAATCTGCAGTACCTCAGTAACGACCTACTACTCCACTGATGTCGGCGCACTGCTTTCTTCGACGTTATGCATCAGAATACCCCACCGCTACGTACGCTACCGATCACAGTTCCGCACTGCTCGGCCCTCGCAAGTACTTTCAACTTGCCGCCGGCATGGCACACCTTTGCCCGCTCGACTTGCTCCATCTGACGTTACGAGCAACTACCATTTGGTACCCAATGCTTGCCATCATGCTCATTCCCTCCTGGTGTTACACACACTGCGTTCCTAGGGCAGCAGGACCCTGGCCCACCATTACTTACAGCACAGGCATCTACCGAAAGATTCCGGGCTTCGTTGGCCGATGAACCCAGCATTATCGGTATCGCAAATAGCATCGTTGAAACGATGCCGAAAGCATACAGGCGAATCTTTTTCATAGCAGCATCTCCTCTATAGTGGTTGTGTACGCCAGCCAATGATAAGCGAGCCCGATTAAGTATGCAAGTTCAGTCTCATTTTGGTTACAACTGCATCCAACGTTGTACCCATATATAAAAGAGCCACAATTATTCAAACGAACCTGGCTCAACACTGAATGTATACAGGACTGGTAAAGAATTCGCACGCTAGATATCATGCCTACGTTTTCCCGTTACCGCTATCTTAATGTAACGGCTTGGTCTATGGGCAAAGAACAAGTCCTAGTCCGTTCCAACCAAACGGGGCAGACCCGCCTGATTTCTCCATCTCTCTCCCAACTCCTTTTCTCTTGCGGACACTTTGATTCTTTGGATGGTCATGCCACCAGGCACTGCCGGGAAGTCCAACAACGCAACATAGAGCATCTCGCAAACCGCCACTCCACCATCGGTAGACTGCTACGCTGGGTTGTAACCAGGACTACCGGCGCAAGTGTGGAGCTGCCGATCAGGAAAGCGGAATTAGATTCTGTCGTGCGCGAACTAGTCGCTTTCGCCGAAGACGGATTCCTTATTTCGGACACGGACATCCGCACATATTTTGGGAAATTACGTGATCAGGAAAAAGCTTCACCAGCACGCATCACTTCCGTAGGGATTCCCACCCGTAATCGTACCGACAGTCTGCATCGGTGCCTCGCCAGCTATATCACAAACAATCAACGTTTCGGGCGCGAAGTCCGCTATTTGGTCGCAGACAATTCCGAACATCCAGGCACGCAACAACGGAATGCTGAGGCAATCGAAACGCTCCGGCAGTGCTATGATGTCGGTATAGACTATACGAATCGAACGCAACGTGCTGAGTATGCGGACGTGCTGGCCCAAGCGGCGGGGATCCCGACCTCTGTTACACGCTTCGCCTTGCTCGGCGACGCACGCTGCGCACACAGCTACGGCGCCTGCCGCAACGCCTTGCTCCTCCATACGGTTGGGCTGGTATCCCTGCAGGTCGATGACGACACCATATGTGATGTGTTCGTTTCCCCGTCTTTACAATCCGGTCTATCCCTGGCATCCAGGAATCTGTCCGAGTTCTGGTTTTTCAATGACAGCCGCGAAGCTACTGCTTTTGCTTCAGGCAAAGAAGAAGATTTTCTGGGTATCCACGAGCGTCTTCTCGGAAAAACGTTGGGGCAGTGCGCAGCTTCCCTAGAGGTGGACACCCATCTGCATGTAGAGAACATTTCGTCAGAATTTTTGCAGCGTATGCATGGTGGCGAGGCAAAGGTGGCCGTTAGTTTTGGTGGTACGGTGGGGGATACAGGAATGCAGAGCTATCTGGCGCGTCTCTTCTTCAAAGGGGACAGCCACAAGCGGTTAACAGCTTCTCTGGAGGACTATCGGCGCAACCTGAAGACACGGCAGATTCTGAAAATCCCTGCCAGCCCAACAATAGCAACAGGCGGAAGCTGCATGACAATCAACATTGGACTTGACCATCGCAGCCTGCTTCCGCCTTTCATGCCTGTGATGCGCAACGAAGACGGTGTTTTCGGCAGTCTCCTCCATTCGTGTTTCCAGCAATCATACAGGGGCTATTTGCCCTACGGTATCGCACACTGTCCGCCAGAGGCTCGCTCCCACCAATCAGGGTCGGGTCTGGAGCATGTCGCTGACTTTCGGGTCAATGATCTCCTCCAGGGGCTGTTGTTTTCGCAGGGTGCACAATTATTCCCCAAGGACAGCGCACGTAATCTGAGGGCGACAGGGCACTTTCTGGAGAGCATAGGATCGATGCCTCTGTCTGTGTTCGAGGACCTTGTGCGCATGCAATGCTGCACTATGCTGAACATGCAGATCGCTCAAGCAGAGCGGCGCCTGGAAGAGGAGCACAAAGCCCCACCTTATTGGACCCAGGACATGCAGACTTATATCGGTGCGCTGCAACAGGCAGCGATCGGCACTGGCTTTTATCTGCCGTCGGATCTGGATGGGAATGCACAAGACCGGATGGCGCTGTTTCAGGATTTGGTGCGTTTATTTGGCACGCTTTGTGTGTATTGGCCGGATATAGTGCAGGCAGCGCAGCATAACTGAATAATGATCAGGTCGGTAATCGAGATCATCGATACAGGCTTGTTGGCATAGATAGACACGCCGTAGACGGGATTTAACGTGCACCCCCTAGTGCACGCATTCATGGCCGATTGGGAGACGTGGGCGCGGGAAACCGGTTATGCCGTCCTGATCATTGCACCACTTGCACGGGCGCGCGCGATCGAGGGCATGACGTAACGGCGAAACCGCATCTGTAATTCCTGCCTGTTTGCACGTCCGCTTGACCACATTCTGATTCCCTTGCCACAGTGTTGAAAGCGTTATATGGCTGCTCACAGCACCCGTGCGAACCACTAACGCACCTCTGCATGTTCATCAATTGAGCTCGACGTATCCCATAATGAAGCTCGTCCTATATAGCCTCAATCTGTTTCGGTAAGCCGGCAACCCTGTTCGTGTATTCATGGCTACCTTCATATTTGGATCATTGGATTAATTGACTAGTTAACTATATAACTTGTATTTTAGTTATCATGTTATCCAGTTAACTACGCGTGAAGATCCTTAGCTTGCTAGCGCAGAAAGGCGGAGTGGGCAAATCAACATTGACGCTGCACTGGGCAGTAGAAGCCCACAGGCAGCACTACGGCCAGGTCGCAGTCATCGATATGGACTTGCAGGCGTCAGCCACGAAATGGTATGAGAGGCGCGGGCAGGACTTCCCGCTCCTGTTAAGGGCAGACAAGAGCAATGTAACTGAGGCAGTGGAGGCATGCAGGGCAAGCGGCGTGAACCTAGTGTTCATCGATACGATGCCCCGCGTGGAAGAATCCAGCGTGGCAGCGGCCCGAGTGGCCGATCTGTCCGTGATACCGTGTGGTCCTTCCGTACTCGACATAGAAGCTATCATGCATACTATCGCCATCACCAACAGCGTGAAAACGCCTGGCGTCATCGTAATCAACCAAGGCCGCCACAGCTCGGGCATTAACGACAAGGCCAAGGCCGTCCTGCAACAGTACGGCATCCCGGTATGTCCCGTCACTATTATGCGCCGTGCGGCGCTGGAAGATGCATTTATTGATGGACGTGCAGTAACAGAGCTGCGGCCCAATAGCAAGGCCGCCCGGGAAATCACTGCCTCTTGGAAATGGATCGTTAACCAACTGCAATAAGCCAATGTCGAAACCCGCTGACCTATCCCTGTTTCAGGTTACGAAGCCGTCGGCCTCACCGGCACCATCTGTAACCGCCAGTCCGAAAATCGCATCGGCATTCTCGGAGCGCAAACTGAAAGGCTTCCGCATCCGCACAGATGCTGCCAAGCAACTAGCGATGCTTAAAATTGAAACCGGAAAGGACGAACAGGACCTGGTGGCAGACGCCCTAAACCTGCTTTTCAAGCACCACGGCAAGCCGCCCATTGCATGACTGAATGTATAGCGGCCGACTTTGATAAGATGAAAGCGCTGCTGGTAGCCCGGTTTACAGAAAGCCACCCATCTCCACAAAGCAACTCAAATACCTGAAGTTCAAGTTATAAGGGATTCTGTAACTCACAACTCGAGAAGATCTAAAGGAAGCGGCAAACCCCGCTCCAGCCATTTATCTATGTTTTCCAGACCAACCTTACGAACAAGCATCGTTTCGTCAGATACACGATATGTAGTTTCCGGGTACTGCAAATTCGGTGGGGATACATTGCGTATAAAGACTAATACTTGAGGTGTGGCTGCCTGTCCTGGTAGCATTTCTCTGAAATACAGGCGCGCTCCGATTCCATACCATTTACGACCAGTCATGACCTCATCAAACGAGCCAAATTTATCCAGATGTCTAATGCCGTCAGCAATGCGCCAATCTACCGCTACGCCTATCGCCGAGAAAGTTGTCCCGTGCTGGTTTGATCTTTGTTGCAAGGCAACCTTCACCCGCTCAATTAGGCTAGGCAACGCTTTATCATTAGCAAATGGACACTTGGCCGATCCTAGATACACCATCACAATCTCTCTACCGCTGACTCTAGAATAGGAGGGAACGTATCGAGTCGCTGATAACGCTGGCTTAGTTGGCCACTTGATCTCAATCGCTGGGACAGGAACAATTCCTGTGGCGCTCAACAGCGAGCATGTCACGAATACAATCGCGCTAATGCCTACCCATAGAGACCGATGTTCCGCTTTCGGGTTCAATTGAGAGCCTCTTTGTGTCTGTAAATCTTGACTTGCGGAAATGGATAATTGTCCATCGTAATGATATGATTGGTGTCAACAGCATACACATGGGGAGCATCACCCAAGTATGTTCCCTCTCCCGTTCGTGCGTCTACTCGAAAGAGATGTATCTTAGAATGCAACCTCGAATTAGCGGAATCGACCATGGTAGTGTAACCCACATAAAAATAATTGCCCGATGAATCTGTGAAAAGAGTCCCGAATATACTTTCGCCAACTTCAGGACGATAGAACATCACCTGAGGAGTTCCATCCTCTGCCTGAGATTCAATTATCTTGTGTGACTTAAAGTCAGCAAAGAATACTTGCCAAGCCACTTCGCCAATCTCTGTGAAACCGGTAAGAACGGGGATGTACTCTCTGGCCCAGGCAACAATTCCCTCTTCCTCGCTACAGGCAAGCAGGCCTCTGGTGGACAGGTCTTCACGAATCATTGGGTTGGATGATTTGTAAGGGGCTCCAAAGGAGGCCACCCGTTCCCCCTCGAGTGTATATTTGTGGATAACTCCTTCCAGTTCATGAGAGAACCCCAATAAGTACAGATAGCCATTCATTGCGCAACCAGCAAATCCTGCTTCCTCGGTGGCAAAGGACGATCGCACACGAAAGGTGGTTGAATCCTGACGCTCGAAGATATCCACAGCCCTGCCTCCATCGCGAACAGCGATGGTTCTTCCTTGATCAGCGATCAGGAGTTTCTGCGGACCTAACAACTCTCCAGGTCCCTCTCCAGGTCCACCGAACATGCTGATAAAAGAGCCGTCATAATCGTATACCCGCACGTGGTTGTATTCTCTATCTAATACAAACAGTGTCCCCCTGTAATCAGTCGCTACATCTCTAATGCTTCCGATCATCTCCGAAAGGTCCCCTTCGTTTACGCCAATGACTATTTCCTCATAGTCGGTCTTATCCATGAAACTACGCTCGGCATCTCGTCCACTTACTTCCGATCGCAGAATGAAGCTCGGGTCGGTTATGGTTGGAATATTCTCGGCGGTAGGATGAACCGTCCTCTGGTTAACAACTGGACGATCTTCACTGGTTTTGCTCCACGTTAATATGATAATGATTGACAGAAGCAATCCTGATAAGACTAAGAATACGACAAGCTTTCGATTTCGCAAGTGCATAAGTATTTTACAATCATAAAGGTAGGGCACAACAGTTGCGCCTTGCCTTTAGGAATTAGTGAACAACTCACTCTGTTTCTATAGCCTTTATGACCACAGAAAATTGGGCAGACTCCCTATCCTGACCTCAACTAGAACAGGGGGTTTGGAGACACCCATTAGACGAGACATCGCAATCTCTCTGTATAGTACCCCAATCGCATACGTAAGCATTCCCTGACGGCACACAGATATCCTCTTCGCAATCCTTCGCTTTCCCGAGCACGTCGGTAGGGGTAAAAGTCCTGTTCACCACGGTGCCAGCCGTAAGACCTAAAAGACCCAAAAACAAGACTAGGCTAATCCGAGCTACACCACGACTGATCCAGTCTTTCATAACAAGCTCCTCCAAGTTGGATGGGTTAAAAATGAGGTTGGTTTGCGCCCCTTTCTGGCGAGGCGAGGCAATATATAAACAACCATTGATTAATGCCTATAGAGTGGGCCGAAAAAATATTTTCCATGAGAGCCTCTTGCAAAACCCCTGAATTGAGGGTTTTTTCTGCTTATGAGGAAGACCTTGGGTGCACTGGCACCCGCCTGGCGTAGAGCAGTTGTGGATTGCGAGCTTGAGCAGGCTTTGTACAGCACCTGCAAGACGTATGGATTCTTGTCCATAAGAATAAAAAACAAGGGACTGTAACCTCCTATTTCGCTATCTTCGGAGTTATCACACGCGCGGAGAAAACGGAGGCACCCATGTCCCTTAAAAAGAAAGTGCGCGGTTTCTGGATCAATCAGGTGTGCCACGTAGTGGCGTGGAAGTGATGTTCTTTAACATAACGGAAATGTTGCGTAACAGGGGTACGCGGAGCAGTTGGTGGGCCATATTTCGCGTGATGCAACGGCAATAGAGGCACAAGAGAAGTCTGCGCCAAAGGAAAAGAAGCCGGAGCGCCCGAAGCGCAAACGGGGGCGTCCTCGCAAGAGGGAGGAGCGTCCAAAGGAACCAAGTCGACTGGAGCGTCAGCGTACGATGCACCTGGAGGAGTTGCTGGAGGAGTTGCCAAAGCCGTGTACGGTGGGTGTTAAGCGCAATGCGAAGGGGTACAAGCAATCATGGGTTGGGTATAAGCTGCACATGGATGTAGCAGACGGAGGTATCCCAATCAGTTGCATCGTGTCGTCTGCGTCCCTGCACGACAGTCAGGCAGCGATTCCACTCATGACGATGACGGCACAGCGGGTGCAAGACCTCTACGACTTGATGGATAGCGCATATGACGCGGAGGAGATCCACGCGCACAGTAAAAGCCTGGACCATGTGACGCAATGGAAAAGCGGAGTGCAACCGTGAGAAAAAGGCACAGCGTGCAGCCGGATTTGTCTCGCCTGAGCAAGAGCGCTACAAGGAGCGTTCGACGGTTGAGCGGGCCTTTGGACGGCTCAAGGATGAGTTCGGCGGCCGTCATGTACGTGTGCGTGGCCACAAGAAGGTGACCTGCCACCTGATGTTCGGGGTACTTGCGCTCACGGTAGATCAACTGCTACGCCTGTTGCACTGAACGCAGCCGTTTTTCGCTATGGTTGCGTGTACCAAGCTTCTCGTCGAGCAGGAGCCAGGGATAGGTGCGTGCGGACGGCAAGAATTGCGACCGGAATCGGACGCGGTGAGACCACATCGATAGTGGATGGCCTGTATTTACGGAGGGAGACGGCAAAAAGGCGTCGATCCTTCACATAGTCCAGAAAAATGGCACCAATGCATGCCGCCTAGATCACTGCGACCACCAAATGCTAGGGTAGTTTTGCAATAGCCTCATGAGGTAATATTAAAACGACTCTAACATGAAACAATGTATTGTTTACTATTATGTCAAATGGTAATATGTCTGCCGTCTCTGCTACAAATGTAATCGCATGGTTATCGCGATCCTGAATCCCAAAGGTGGCGCGGGCAAAACCACTTTGGCAACGAATCTGGCCAGGGCGCTGCAATCCCAAGGCACTGTATTGTTGTTGGACCTTGACCCGCAGCAATCGGCTCAGGAGTGGGCCGCGCGTAATCCTGATGATTATCCAGGGGTGTTGGGTGTGCAGCAGGGTAGTCTCCTGCAGATGATCCCGAAAGTGAAAGACAAATTCGATATCCTCGTCATTGATGGGGCTGCTATCATGGAACAGCGGTCTCTCACTGACGCCATCAAGATAGCAGACCTTGTGCTGTTCCATGCACAGCCTTCAGGGCTCGATGCCTGGGGCACTTCCGATCTGGTTGAGATCATCAAGACTAGGCAGTCGCTGACCGCTGGACACCCACAGGCAGCGTTTGTTGTCAGTCGACAAATTCGAGGGACGCGTTTTGCCGCCGGGATTCAGGCGTGCCTCGAACAAATGGCCTTACCGGTATTGACATCCAGGTTGACGCAGAGGATTGACTTCGCAGAAGCCGCCACCGCAGGACAATCCGGGCTTGACTATCGCCCACGTGGACAAGCGGTGCAGGAAATCCGGGCACTCACCCACGAATTACGGAGGTTCATTCATGCCGAACGTTGATTTAGCAGACATCCAAGGGAAAACGACACAACATCCCAAACTGGCGGAAGCGCAAGCGGAGGTGATCGATGATGTGACCGCTCGTATCACCATAGAGGTTCCTGTCCTCTATGCGCGAAAAATAAAAGTGGCCGCGGCTATGCGCGGGATGACGGTCAAGCGCTTGGTGATGGATGCACTGGATGCTCAATACCCCAATTTGTAATTATACCATAGTAACATGTCCACAGAACTATCAGGCATGATAGCAGCACTTGCGAACGATCACCTGGTGTTAAGCGCATGGACGCATCCCTACGAAACGAGGCCCAAGTCCTGGACGGCGAAGGTCCCTGACCCTGGCGTGTAGTGCCCGGTATGACCAGAATAACACATGCCGACCTGGTGCATGCGTACCGATCCCGGTTTCCCCGGCGGGCTCGGCGGGTAGGTAGCGAGTGGAAGGGGCCGTGCCCCGTGTGCGGCGGAACGGATCGGTTCCACATTGCGCCCTCTGGAGCATCGAACAGTGGCAAGCCATTTCTGATCGGTTGCCGACACTGCGGCTCCGGCCGGGAGACCTACGAAGCCCACATGCGGGCACTGGGATTGTGGGGCGAGCCCGAATTCCGTCACTACCGGCAGAGGCCTTCGCCGGAGCCGCCAGTCACGACCCTGTCAAAGAATCGTACAGCCGATATGGGCAGGCAGGCGTGGCAACGATCCGTAGACCCGGAGGGAACGGCTGCCGCCTACTATTTACGTCATGTCCGACGCGTATGGCCACCGGATGTGCCCCTGCCGGCGTCCGTCCGCTGGCTACCCGCTCGGCATCTGTCTCGAAACGCCCCGCCTGACGCGCAGGGAGCCGTCCTGTGGGCGTACACGGATGTCGACGGTATCTGCCAAGCCGTCGGCCTGGAGGCGCTGTACGGACGAGGAGAGCGGTTTGACGGCTCCGCACGGTGGAGGCGCACCTACGGGCCGAAAGGCCGGGGCCTCTTCCGCGTGCCCGTGTCTCCGGGGACATGCCCTGCACATGGAGCGGAGGGTGAAGATCCGGCGCTGCACGTAGCCGAGGGGCCGGTTTCCGCACTGGCCGCACGGTGGCTCTCTGGAGGCCCTGCGGTGGCCGTAGGAGGCACGCGCTACCAGGGGATCGACCTGGCGCTGCACGGACACACGGGAAGCCTGGTGTTGCATGTAGACGGAGACGAACCCGGACGGCGCGCATGTGTCGAGGCTTATCACAGACTCACACGAGAGGGCCGGGCAGTGCGCATCGTGCCCTACGACGCGGGCCTGGACCCTGCAGACATCCTGACCCGCCAGATAAGAGCTGATGACCTAGTGCAGAGCTGGACAGAGTTGCGAGCGCAGGCACGAGACGTTATCCTGTGCAACTACGCGCCCACCTGGGCCAACCCTGAGCGGATACGTCCGCAATAAATTTCATTTTCCGATACCCTGAAAAGGGCGGCGACCGTCGCCGGAGGAATACATGATGGACAACGGACTGAACGAGCTGCTGAATAAGGCTCGCGCGGACGGTCATACGGAGGTCCTAGCAGCCCACGAGCAAGCCGTACAGGAGACGGCGCTGAATGCTGCCCTAGCCCCTGCGCTGGCCTACCTGCTCGGAGCGGATGACGCGGATCTGAATGCCGCGATAACAGCACTGGAACGGGAGCTTCCCGCCATGCGGCGTAGACACCTGGCGGACACACTGACCGGAGACGCACCGAGGGATAGAGACCTGATCAACATCTTGAATTTCCTGCGTAAACAAGCGATTCGGCAGCCTCGCACCATTCGGGGCATCGTGCCCGACCGATGTCCGGAGGGAACGTCGTGGCTGGTCGAAGGCTGGCTCCCGGTTGGACGCGTGGGATTACTGACCGGAACGGGCGGCGCCGGGAAATCTCGCCTGGCGCTTCAGCTCTGCCTGGGACTGGCGGCGGCAAGGGGGGACTGGCTGCCATCATTCGATCTGATTCCGACCGAGGAACCGGTCCTGCCAATCTTGCCGGACGCAAATCCGGTGCGATGCGTGATAGCGAGTTGGGAGGATGATCCGGAAACGATCATGCGGAGAGCGTATCGCATGGGGCGAAAGTGGGATACGTATGCACAGGAGGAAACGGTTGGCCCGCTGCCCTGGGTAACACAGAAGGTCGGTAATCGGATAGCGTGCGTAGATCTGGCAGGCTGCGGCCCGTTGTGGGGACCGACGGAGGAAGGAAGCCGCCATGTATCCACAGTCGGAGAGCTGACCGAGGCCGGGCGCCGGGTGCGACGCGAGGCGCAGGACTGGGGTGCGGGCCTGCTGGTGATCGACCCGTTGGCCGCAGCCTACGGAGGGGATGAAAACGTGCGGCCCCTGGTGCGCGCATTCATGGCCGACTGGGAGGCGTGGGCACGGGACACCGGTTGCGCCGTCCTGATCATTGCCCACCCACCGAAGGGAGGGGCCTCCGGGTATTCGGGTTCCACGGACTGGCAGGCTGCGGCCCGCTTCTTGTGGATCCTGGAATCCGTGGAAGGTACCGATCCGCCGCGCATGGAACTTCGCCTGGAAAAGTCCAACTACGCCATCGCCGGCGAATCCGTGCACTTGCTACAAACCTTTCCTGCATGGAAACAGACGACATGGATGGTGCGGGAGACGAAGGAGAAGGACCAACCTGCCAGCCAGGGAACAGAGGAGTCGAAAACCTCTTTCCCGCATGACGCGATATGAAGACACAGAACGAATGGCTGGCCCCGTTGATGGCCGCCAAGTTGGAAACCAACATACTGCGCGCACTTTCGGATCTGATCTGGCTCCAACTGTCGGAGGAAAAGGAGGTGACTTGTCCCGCAGCGAACGTACCTACGGGAAAAGATCTGTGGGACTACCTGGCGGCGGCGGGCGAAATGGTGCGAAACGAAGTAGTGGCAAAATCGGGTGCGGCGTTACGAGCACTGTACGGCGTGGATGTCGCAGATTGGGCACAGGTAGACCTGTCGCGGGCGATATTCACTGACGGGCCGGCGGCGGGAAAACCTGTTGCAGCATCGGCCGATCTGGTGGCGATGATCGTCTCCGAAACCCGATCTACGGATGCAAAGAGGCGAGGGTTGGCGAACATACGCATGGAGACGATCGGTGGAGTGCACGCCCGTTGGGTGCAGCATCGGACGAACGGAGGCTCAAGCAAACATCCCCTGGCTCCGCTGACGCGCGGTTACCTGTCAAGGCCGCGAGACACACCTGCCAATACCCGGCGCGACCCAATCTTACCCGCGCCGCTAATCATGGTGCACAAGGATCACCAACAGGCGCGGCTGTTTTCCCGCCCCGGACACACCGTTACGCGGGCCGACGGGCAAGCCTACATGCCCGGTTTCGGACCGGGCGAGGAATACGGCCCCAAACAACCGGTGTTGCCACTGGCCCTGTACGATCTAGGCATACGGAACGCGGAAAAACGCGGGCGGGGCGCGCCGCTAGCCCTGCGCATGTTGCGCTGCGTATTTAGCCGGGCGTGCGTTGCGTTTTGCGTCCGATCCAGAGACTGCTCGTAGAATCGAGTCACCTCGTTGGGCTTGGACGTTCGAAAAGCGGACAGCCAAGCGCGATAGCTCATAGCCTTGAGTTCCCCGTTGCCTGCGTGATCCAGCCGGTGATACGCCAGTGGCTTGCCATTGCTGCTTCGTTTGACGATACCAAGCTTGCAATAGCGCCACAGCTTCTGTTTGGTCGCAAAGCGATGAGGCGTCTGGATATACGCGTCAAAGACATGGGCTCCGACTGGTCCCACTCCCGGCATCTTCAGGAATTCCTGGATCTCGGGATAGCGCTTGCCAAGCCGTACCATCTGCTGCTGTGCGGCATCCTGTGCTTCGACCATGGCATCCAGTACCCCGTAGAGCCCCTCCACCATCATCCGTACTGCGCGATCCTTTATCAAGGCCAGATACGACGCGCGATGTCGCTTGCCGTAGACGCGGGATCCTTGCACGGTAAGGATACCTGCACCGTGGTACTTGGCCTTGATTTTTGTTTTAAGTGAACGCTGTTGGTCACGAAAGTCAAGATAGTGCTGGACGGAGCGCTTGAAGACGGCTCGGTGGTTGTCCTCCGTATGCTACACCCCTTGAGTTCCCCCAGTCGTAGCAGTTTACATAGGGTGTAGACATCATGCGTGTCGTCCTTTTGGGTGCTGCGACTTATCAGCGCATTTTGGCACGGGTCGCAAACGATGAGCTCATCTACGTATGTTCGAAGGGTTCCGGCGATCCACGAGGTCAACGAGGACTCCTCTACCACCAGCAGTTTTCTGCGTGCGTTCACTGCCACGGTATGACGGATTAACGCGGATTCCGACGTTCGAAATCGCTCACAAAACAGTAGCTAGATGTCCATACCGCCGAGCACACAGTGGCTGATATGAGCATCTAGGGCAGGGTATACCAGCTTTCGCATGAAGACCTCCCCGAAGCGTTGGTGTATGATGCGCTAAGCCCATGATAGTCATTAGGCGTCCGCTTTTTCATATTACCTGGTGTGTTCGGCAGGAGTCAGTCCTGCCAGAGTAGTAATCAGAAGCTCTGTAGCTTGGGTAGCATGGAAGCGGGAGACCTAATTCGTGCCTGGCAGAAAATGTGTTTTGCGTGCCAGAATCGCCTTTTTCAGAGGGTCGAATAGTCGGTTATGCTACCGAGTCTGGAAATCGGCTTCCCGACCGACCTTAACAGGGCGGTCGGAGCGTTTTCTCGGCCCGATTATGCGTGGATACACGCCGATCTCGTACCTGTTAGCCCTGCCACTGCCTTGCGCCGTTAGCCGGACGCCCGATCTCCCGCTCCGTACATGCGCTTGCAGCTATGCAGCAAGCCGTTGTCGTCGGCGCTTCTCGCGTTTACGGTCTCTCTCTCTTTCCAACGCGCCGATGCGTTGGATGTTGGCAGCCACCACAGCGGTCCCGACGACTCGCTCGAAATCCTCCTTGCTGACCACACGCACCCGCTCCAGTCCACGCTGATTCAGGTTGTTCATCGCCGATTCCACACCTGGATGCCGACGGCGCGCCTCCTTGAACTCCGCGACGCTCTGCCGCGTGCGCTCTGCCTTGGTCATATTCCCGGTTTTCGGCATCGCCGTCACGTCCAGCAATTGATCCAGTCTGGTACGCAAGTTGTGATTGTAAAAGCCTCGATCGAACGAGGTGATCCGCAGTTCTGGAACGTGCTTCTGGACCTGGATCACCAGCTCCTCTGCAATATCTCCGTCGGAGCCGTCCCAGAGGATCACATGCCCCAGCACGAACTGGTGCCAATCCTCGATGATCGCTACCGGAACACCCAACTCCACCGGTGTGCCAGCCTTGCCTTTCGATATCCAGCGCGTGTAGGGCCGGAAGATGGAAAACACCTTCTCCTGTTGCGGAATCGTTTCGCCTTGGAGTATGCGGCGTTCTATCTGACTCGTAAACAGCGCAAGGTAGTCGAGAACCGTTGCAATCTCCTTCTGCGCCTCACGCAACGCGTTGCGCCGCGCAATGGCCGCCTGCCCATCCTCCTCTACCATGGCCGCTTCCATGATGGCCAGCGTTGTTCCCAGTTTCCTGGCCTTGGTGTCAACCGTACGGCACAGCAGCAGGTACGCCTTGACACCTTTGCGATTGCGCCAGTACTGCATGTGCGCACCTTCGAAAAAGCCTTGTACACCTTCTTGGAATGATACCGGTGTTGCCGCCAGCCGGACAACTGAAACGCCTTGGCCGAAGCCGCGCATGTCCTGATCAGACACCGCATCGTATCCCACAACAGGCTGACATCGGTGGGGTAATGCACGGAGGTCTTGACCAACTTCGAATCACATCGACCGACCAGTTTTTCACCCTCCTTGTGTCCCGCCTTCTTGTGCCCCAACTTCACCAGCAACTGGTTCGCCGCGTCAAGTAAGGTGGAGGACAGCGCACGCACGTTGTCCTGAATCGTTTGCCGATTATACGTGGTCTCGTCTCCATCGCCGTGGCCCATCATCTGGCGCAAGATCTTCAATTGATTTGCCAAGAGAGCGAGCCGGTCGTAGTCATAATTGATGGCCTGTTTGAGGCCGGCGAGCACGAACGTGCGCCATAGATCCATGCCGAGGCGTCCTCGGTCCTTGCGCGTCTTTCGTTTGAAATACTTTCGTAGCAGATCAAACAGTTTTTCTCGGGTCTCGGTGTCTCGGTAGATGCACTGCAGCCCGTAGAGGTAGACGACAATATCGTCCCGACTCTTGCAATCCAGGGGAATGTCTTCGATGCGAATCTTATCGAAGGCGAGTTGGCAGTCGAATACGATGCGGATGGGACCGGAGGTAAATTGAGCGAAGATGGCATGTTTTGCGTGTAATGAAGGGCAAAAGAGGCCGGATTTTTCCGGAACTGGGATAAAAAGAGTGGTCTGATAATCCTGTTAATTTTATATTTATAATAAATTATGCCAAGCACTAATTCATGAAGCCTACCGACAAGGCCTCCGCAAGGGAGGTTGCGAGTCATCGGGCCATAACGAAAGTGAACGCAGAGGTGGCCTCGTGAATCCGTTCCAAAGGCCGAGCCCCCATTTCTTGGGCGAAGGCAGCATGGAAGGTCGAAATCTGATTGATACGGCCGTTCCACTTTGGCGGGGTGGTAGCGATGGCACGATGACAAGGACACACCGAGCAACTGGAGAAGCCCTCCTCGCCCTGGCGAGAAATTGCCGGAGGAAGGTAGATACTATAACCGGTGGCACCGGGAAGTGTATCGAAGGCGAGAGGGTGGTGGAGCGGCGTGTAATAGCGATGATGCGGGTGCGTCAGGCTTAACTGACGCGAGTACAGCGGGTGCGAGTCCCGCGTTATGCAAGTTCTAACCAAACACATAACTTCGCGAGCCGTGCGGGATCACTCGTGAGGGTGACACCGAAGCGTCGGTAGCGATGTGTGTGGCCAGGGCCAATGAGCATCGAAAGCGCTATTGTCCGGGGTGCCGAGCCTCTCCGTATGGGTGAAGGCAACATCTGCTCTACCGTAATGGTGAGGAAGAGCAGGGCCCCGCGGTGTCCGAGAATCCAGGGACGCACATACGTACTCCGTCGGGACCTGAGAGATCTTCATATCGCCTTGCTGTCGTGCAAGGCCGCAAAGGGAAGGAGGCAACTCCACAGCCGGAGATGCACGATATGAAGAAGTGTGTGTCCAGCGAAGGCTGGTGTGTTCGGCAGGAGTCAGTCCTGCCAGAGTAGTAATCAGAAGCTCTGTAGCTTGGGTAGCATGGAAGCGGGAGACCTAATTCATGAAGCCTACCGACAAGGCCTCCGCAAGGGAGGTTGCGAGTCATCGGGCCATAACGAAAGTGAACGCACAGGTGGCCTCGTGAATCCATTCCAAAGGCCGAGCCCCCACTTCTTGGGCGAAGGCAGCATGGAAGGTCGAAATCTGACTGACACGGCCGTTCCACTTTGGCGGGGTGGTAGCGATGGCACGATGACAAGGACACACCGAGCAACTGGAGAAGCCCTCCTCGCCCCGGCGAGAAATTGCCGGAGGAAGGTAGATACTATAACCGGTGGCACCGGGAAGTGTATCGAAGGCGAGAGGGTGGCGGAGCGGCGTGTAATAGCGACGATGCGGGGTAACGCCTGCGGAGCGAAGACGCCGCGCTGTTGGTACGTTCTTTTTCGACAAGGGAGGCAGAGATGACATGACAAAGGCATCTATCAATCTGCAGGACCTGCGGAGGAGGATATACCTCAAAGCCAAGGCAGAGCCAGCGCATTGCTTCTGGGGCATGTACGTGCATGTCTGCAAGAAGGAGACGCTGCAGGAAGCCTATCGCATGGCCAAGCGCAACGGAGGTGCCCCGGGCATCGACGGACAGACGTTTGAGGTCATCGAAGAGGCGGGCGTGCAGCAGTTTCTGGAAGGCATACAGCAGGAACTTGTCACGCGGAGCTACCGGCCTGCGCCATTGCGTAGGAAGCAGATACCCAAGGGTGGGGGCAAGTACCGCACGCTGGGTATTCCGACGATACGTGATCGCGTGGTGCAGGGAGCACTGAAGCTGATTTTGGAGCCTGTCTTCGAGGCTGACTTTCAGGAGGGGTCATATGGGTATCGGCCCAAGCGCACGGCGCATGCCGCCGTACATCGGGTGGAAACGGCAGTGGTCAAGGGAATGACTCGGGTCATTGATGTGGATCTGGCAGCGTACTTCGATACGGTCCGGCACCACATCCTGCTCGACAAGGTTGCCGCTCGCATTAGCGACGACGACATCCTATGGCTGCTGAAGCGGATCCTCTGGTCGGGTGGCAAGAAAGGCGTGCCACAGGGAGGAGTAATCTCACCGCTGTTAAGCAATATTTATCTCAACGAGGTAGATAAGATGCTGGAGCGAGCGAAGGAGGTTACCCGGGAGCGGGGATACGACCACTTGGAGTATGCTCGTTTCGCCGATGACCTGGTAATCCTTGTCGATGGCCACCCCAAATGGGACTGGCTGGAGCAGGGTGCCTATAAGCGCCTTCTAGAAGAGTTGGCCAAGCTTGATGTTTCGCTAAACGTGGAGAAGACGAAGCGCGTGGATCTCATCCGAAGGGAGAGTTTCACGTTTCTGGGATTCCAGATTCGTCGGTACAAGACGAGGCGGGGCAAGTGGAGCGCTCTGATAGTGCCACGCATGAAGGCACGGACGAAGCTTCTACGCACGCTCAAGGAGGAATTCCGACGTGTTCGATCGCAGCCGGTGAAATGGGTGATTGCTCGCATTAATCCCATATTGCGGGGGTGGGTGAACTATTTCCGCATAGGGCAGTCGAGCAAATGCTTCCAGTACGTACGAAACTGGGTTGAGCACAAGATAAGGCGCCACATGATGCGAGCCAGAGGACGCGGAGGCTATGGCTGGAAGCGGTGGAGTAGGCGGATGCTGTACGATCGACTGGGGTTGTATGACCAGTGGCAGGTGCGGTACTACAAGCCGAAAGCACGCCCACGTCAACTGCGCATAAACTTTGAGACGTAGCCAACAGGAGAGCCCGGTGCCGGAAATCGGCACGCCGAGGTTCGCCGAGGCGGGGCCTGGAAACGTGGTCCAGGATGGAGATTGAGGCACCGGCAACGAAGGTGAAAGCCGCCGACAAACATTCTCCATCTAAGGATAGGCGCGCCAGGCCCCGACCCTACCGAACACATGCGCACCCACCTCGCCAATGCCCGGCATCTGCATGAAGCGCTGGATCTCCGGGTATCGCCGTCCCAGGTGGATCATGGCGGTACGGGCCTCCTTCTCTACGCTGACCGCCGCATCCGGCAGCGTGTACAGCCGCCGGACGGTCGCTTGACGGGCGGTGCTGGGCAGTTGTTTGAGGTAATACATGCGGTCTGCGTTACTGAACACACGCGTACCCGCTACGCACACGACCCCCCGCTTGGTGGTACTTGGCCTTGATTTGCACCTTCAGGCTGGCTTGGTTGCGTCGGAAGGCCAGGTACTGCTGCACCGCAATCTTGAAGTCGACGCGGTGCCCCTGATCGGAATGGTCCACCGGGGTCAATTCGCCCAGTCGCAGTAGCCGACAGAGTTTATGGGCATCCGCGATCCAGGCAGCAAGTGCGGACTCTTCCAACACCAGTCGTCTCTTGAGAGCTGGCGCCGCCACCACATGGCTGATCAGGGCTGCTTGAGATGTCGTGAACGCTTTGGTGTACAGCAATCGGCCGGTAGCATTCATAGCCGCCAAGACGCAGGAGCGTGCACGGGCGTCCAGCCCCAGATAGAGGAGCTTGTGCATGAGCGCTTAGGTCAAGTGAGCGAAGCGAACAGTCCAAAGTTCGCACCCGCTTTTCATTTGACCTATAATTTCGTAAAGACAGAGGCTGAGCTTCGAGGCAGAGCCTCGAAGCTCGAAGCCGAGTGCTTTTTCCCTCCCGGCCGGTACGCGTGATTCCAATTGTAGACAGACGCCATACATTATGTTCTACGGAGACCTTGTCAGCATGGCATTCCGCGCACTAATGCTCCTGGAGCAATTATAGACACGGCAATTGTGACGATATAGGCAGACGCCTTTCCTCATTGATCGTGACCCATCACAGGCGTGGGTTCTACTGCGATGGTGTGGGCATTGGCTATCGGTTGGTTCTGATTGCCAATTCAAGAGTCATTGGGATTATGCCATGTGCTCTACAGATTGATCCCTCCCCGTGATTCGGTATACTTCTCTTGAATTGCCTTACTATAACGCGTAGTCGTCAGTAAGTGGAGAACGATTGTGGCTTCAGCGGTGTTGCGTGGCTGGGTGTACCTACTATGAAAAGAGAGCCTTAGGATGGATGTGTTTCAGGAGGTGCTCGCTGCCGAGACGCGAATTCGCGGATACGTGCGCCAAACGCCGTTGCGGATCGCAAGCCGGCTTAGCCAGACAATTCGCGGCAAGGTCTACCTGAAATTGGAAAACCTTCAGCATACGGGCTCCTTCAAGGTCCGGGGCGCCCTGAACAAACTGTTGTCGTGCACCTCCTCCGAGCGCCAGCGTGGTATCATTACAGCATCCACAGGCAATCACGGCCTCGCAGTGGCACACGCGCTTTCCGTTCTGGGCATGCGCGGCGCGATCTATCTCCCGGAGACGGCCTCCGAGCACAAGATTGCAAAACTGCGGCAGTTTGACGTAGACATTGTGTTTCACGGACAGGATGGGGTGGAAGCAGAGCGCGAGGCGCGCCGCGTATCCGTCGAACAGGGACAGGTTTATGTCTCCCCGTATAATGACCCGGCCGTTATCGGAGGACAAGGCACGCTCGCCGTAGAACTTCTCCGCCGCATTACGGGCGTTGACATGGTGCTTCTCTCCGTTGGCGGGGGTGGTCTGATAGCAGGCGTGGCCGGTTATCTCAAAGAGAAGCTGCCTGCCGTTCAGGTGATCGGGTGTTCACCGCAGGCCTCCCCAATCATGCACGAATCCATCCGTGCAGGCACCATTGTGGATCGGCCGGTGCAGTGCACCCTGTCCGACGGCACGGCGGGAGGCATTGAGAAGGGAGCCATAACGTACGAGCTTTGCCGCAGTCTGGTGGACGACTGGCTCCTGGTTGAAGAACCCGCCATCGCTCACGCCATGAAGCAGATCCATGAGGACGAGCGCATGATCATTGAGGGCTCAGCCGGTGTGACCGTGGCTTCGTTGCTCAAGCACGGCGCACGGTTCGAGGGGAAGACCGTAGCACTCATCATCTGCGGTGGTAACGTGGCAATGAACCAATTCGCCGAAATCATCCGTTAACTCCTGGCATTTTTCCAATTGTCCTCCACGTAACGCGTAGTACTCATGCGACCTGCTCTACTCGCCACCACGCTGATTCTCCTCTTTGGCTGCGCCAAAAGCGCCCCGGACGCTACTACCTGGGAGAATCCGGAAGCCATGCTGGATTCACTGGGCATCGAACTGCCTACACCTCCGGCGCCTGTAGCCAACTATGTGCGAAGCGTGCGGACGGGGGATCTGGTGTTTCTTGCTGGCCACGGGCCGCTAACGGCCGATGGCAGCTATGTTACCGGCAAGGTCGGGCGCGACTTGACTACAGAAGAGGGTTACGAGGCGGCCCGCCTGACAGGTATTGCCCTGTTGGCATCCCTGAAGGCCGAAATCGGAAACCTGAACAAAGTCAAGCGTATCGTTAAAGTCGTCGGCATGGTAAACGCTACGGACGATTTTACGGAGCAGCCAAATGTCATCAACGGACATTCGGATCTCATGGTCGCAGTCTTTGGAGAGGAACGTGGCAAGCATGCCCGCTCGGCCGTGGGCATGGCATCCCTGCCGATCAATATCGCCGTGGAAATCGAAATGACGGTGGAGGTAGCAAGCGATGATGACCGGTATTGACTCCTAACCCTGAACCGCAACGCCTGATGAAACGCTTGATTATTGCATCCCCGCTGATAGCCGTGGCCGTCCTTGGAGCGTACCAGAATGGTGCTCCCGTACAGTATTCCGCGGCCTTTGTCACGCGGCTAGGCACGGACACCCTCGTTGTGGAGCAGTTTACGCGCACCGCGACACGTGTTGACGCGGAAGTGGTCCTGCGCACGCCACAAACCCGCATTTTGCGCTACATGCTGGATATGACCGAAGCAGGGAGTCTGGTACGCTTCGAGGCAACCACGCATGACCCGCTCGAGGCGATGGATGCGCCGCCGCTTCGAAGACAGGTCGTCGTCCTGGAAGGTGACAGCCTAATTGTCAATACGGAGAGCGGTGACGGTGCGCAGCGGCGTACACTCGTCGGGCATGGCGCGATGCTTCCGTTTATCGACATGGTGCATTGGCCCTTCGAGGTCATGCTAACGCGGGCGTACGCCTCCGGTGAGAGTAGTGTCGCGCAACCGCTCTTTTCGGGTAGGCGCGTCCAGGAATTTGTTCTCCGAAAGATTCGGCCGGATTCCATGACGGTGCAACACCCATTCCGGGGCACCATGGGTGTGGTGGTAGACAACGAAGGGCGCTTGCTGCATCTGGATGCCGGAGCCACGACGCGCAAACTTCTGGTGGATCGTACAACTTCCGCAGATATTCCCGGCCTTGCAGCCCGCTTTTCGGCGCTTGACAAAGCGGGTCGCAGCTTCGGTGCGCTTTCCGGCAGGGGCACGACGGAAGCAAGCATCGAAGGAGCGACGATCACGGTGGATTATGGGACTCCGGCAAAGCGGGGAAGGGCGATATTCGGCAGCCTGGTGCCGTACGGGGAGCGCTGGCGTACGGGCGCCAACCGGGCCACGCACTTTACGACCAGCAAGGCGCTTCGCTTCGGAGATCTTATCGTTCCTGCCGGCACCTACACGCTATCTACTATCCCGGAGGCAGACGAGAGCACGCTGATCATTAACACGCAGACCGGACAGGGCGGTACCTCCTACGACCCTGATCGGGATCTCGGACGGATAACCCTGTCCCTCGCAGAGATGGACGAATCCGTCGAGATATTCCGCGTTGTTGTGGAGGAAGCGGCGGGCGGCGGTGCGCTACGGTTGCAGTGGGACCGGACGGAATTGTACGCACTCTTTGGTGTGGAGCAGTAGCGGCGCGCAGGCTATCAGGAGGACCGCTTAAGAAGGGCAACAATGGCGGCCTCGGCATTGACTATCCGTCCCACCTGGGGTGTGTGGTCTACGACCGTACCCGTTTCGTGGAGGATGGAGTAGGCATCCTCGGAGGACAGGTCTGGCGCGAGTGCGCGCATGACACCGAGCAGCCCGGTCGTGACCGGCGTGGCCATCGACGTACCGCTAAGCGGTTTGTACGTGCTTCCCGGATAAGAGGAAAGGATGTCAACGCCCGGTGCTGCCAGCGGGCGGCTTAGCTTGCCAACGGTGTTGGAAAAGGTGGCCTTCTGCAGATTCTGGTCTACGGCGGCAATGGCATAGACCCCTTCGATGTTCGACGGGAAATGGTTCGAGGCATCCTGGTTCGAATTGCCCGCAGAGGCGGCGACAATAGCACCATTCCGGTGGGCGAACCCTACGGCCTTGACCAGGACGCGCGGCGCCACAGGGGCAACACTGCCCAACGACATCGAAATCACGTCTGCATCAGCCTGCGTAGCGTCGACAATGGCCTGGGCGATCGATTCAAGGGATCCCGTGCCGTCATTGCCGAGGGCGCGGTAGGCAGTGAGCTCAATGAATTCTCCATTCCAGTTGAGCGAGGCCACACCGATGCGGTTGTTGGTGGCGGCAGCGGCTATGCCAGCGCAGTGCGTGCCATGCCCGTGCTCATCCGAGGAGGCTGAGCTCGCGTCCAGGACATCTTTCAGATCCTCGTGGACGCCTTCTATGCCCGTGTCCAGAATAGCAACGCGCGCTTTGCGCACCGGAGAGAGTTCGCTCAACAGTGCATGCGCCTCATGGCCTCGAATGGCTTCCAGCGCCCACTGTTCGCCCACGTACGGGTCGTTTTCCAGGTACTGGCGCGTGTCTTCCCCTGTTTGCGTGCTCGGAATGATCGGTGTGACGGATACCGACACGTTGACTTCTACATGATCGACGTTTTCCGTGTCGTTCGTGAGGTCTGCAATCAGGGCATCCGTCGCTTGCGCATCGCCATGCACGAGCCAGACCTGCGCCAGATCTTCGTCTGTGGCAAGGTCTACTGTGGGGAATGCCCGTTCTGCTGTGGCATTGTGTCTCTCGAGAATGCTGGCTATTTCTTCGATATGGTCGTCGGGTCCGAGTTCTACCAGAAGAGAGACCGTATGCGAGGGTTTCATCACATTCAGCAGCAGAGACACGGCCAATAACAGACCTGCCGCAGCGAGAGACAGGACACCGAGTGCAAAAAACGGCTGCGGATTGGCTTGAGACTTTCGCACGCGCAGCCAGACTGCTGCGACAAGTAAGCTGAGTCCTGTGTCAAAGAATAGCGGTACGAGAATGTCGAAGAAGCCGCCTCCTCCGAACAGGCGGCTCAACACGCACACTCCAAGCAGTCCAATGCCTGCGAGCATGGTCCGGGGACTCTCATCACGGCTGGACATGCTGACGGCCATCAAGAGGAATGCGACAACGGTCAGAAGAGAGATGATGTCCATGTGCTAACGCGTTGTGGGTCCGACATGACCTACGCTACGATGGCGCCTGTATTGTGTTGCGTCTGCTCCGTGCCCATTGGAGGATCTGTCTACTTTCACTGCATCCACCAACCGTTGATCCAATCGTGTTTCGTTGGTATGCGAATTGCGACCGTGGTTGTTGCTGGTCGGGCGCCTACTGCGTGGGCGCGATCATGATGTGAGCGGACGGAGTTCCGGCGCGCATAATCCACGGAGCGCCGGGAGCCACCGGTTGCTCGGGGATACCAGTGCTGGCTTGTGTGGCATACGGAATATAGACCGCGTACAGGCCAACACGGGTTTTGGCCGGGTCAAATGTGTCCAGTGGCGCCATAAGGTTGTACACCGCAGCGGGTTGGTCTGGCATCGCCAACTTGCCAGCCTCTGCCTCCTCGTGGCGAATGCGCAGGGATTCCTGGCCAACGATGCCATCGGCTCTGAGTTCACGGCCTCGCGCCATGTATGGCTCCAGAGCATTGTGGTAGCAGGCTGCGTGAAACTGCTCGTCGCCGGGATTGTCAGCGAGGCACGTCAATGCATTGGTGCCTTCCCGGAGGGATACAAGGCTGCCATCCTCCGCATATCCGTAGACGCGGGCGCCTTCGCGCAACTCCTCGGGGGCTGGCAGGACTGCGCCACCTATCTGCTCCTCGGCGTGTTTGACCTGGGCCTGGCAGCCGAAAGCGGGCAGACACTGGACCAGCAACAGGATACCGACACATGACCGTAGCATAATTGTAGGGATTGACATGGCAGGGGAAACAATCCGTTCAAGGAACACACTCGCGCACCCGAAATCAACCACATATCTCGTTTAACAAATCGTCGCGCGCCGGCGTATATTGCCGAACCCAACCTTGGCGCCAATCTACCCGGACCCTATTCGCATGTCTTACGTCCTCGCCCTGGATCAGGGAACGACCAGTTCGCGCGCCATTGTGTTCGACCACGACGGGTCGATTGTGGCTACGGCACAGCGGGAGTTTCGGCAGATTTTTCCCCGCCCCGGATGGGTGGAGCACGACGCGGAGGAAATATGGGCGTCACAGTCTTCCGTCGCAGGCGAGGCCCTTGTGCATGCGGGCATTACCGCGGCCGACGTGGTCGCCGTTGGCATCACCAACCAGCGTGAGACTACTGTTGTCTGGGACCGCGAAACCGGCAAGCCCATCTGCCACGCCATCGTGTGGCAGGACCGGCGTACGGCAGGATTCTGTGATCGTCTGCGGGAAGAGGGCCACGCGGCGCTCTTCAAGGAAAAGACGGGACTTGTTCTTGACGCCTATTTCTCGGGCACCAAGCTTCGCTGGATCCTGGACAACGTAGACGGGGCACGTGCACGTGCAGAGGCTGGAACGTTGGCTTTTGGTACCATTGATTCCTGGCTGGTCTGGAATCTTACCGGCGGACGTTGCCATTGCACGGATCCTTCCAACGCCTCACGGACGCTGCTCTACAACATCCATTCGGGAGACTGGGATGATGCGCTGTTGGCAGTGCTCGACGTACCACGGGCGGTATTGCCGGAGGTGCGCAGCTCCTGCGAAGTGTATGGATTCACCGAAAGCGGCCTGCTGGGACGCAGTATCCCGATTGGTGGCATTGGGGGAGACCAGCAGGCGGCGCTGTTCGGGCAGGTGTGCGCGCAGCCGGGTATGGTTAAGAATACCTATGGCACCGGCTGCTTCATGCTGATGAACACCGGAAGGACGCCCGTTGCATCGCAGAACAATTTACTCACAACCGTGGCATGGGAACTGGGTGGGTCCAGGCAGTATGCGCTGGAGGGCAGCATCTTTATTGGAGGCGCTGTGGTGCAGTGGTTGCGTGATGGCCTGGGGTTGATTGCATCTTCGGGCGACGTGGAAGGGCTGGCGCGCCAGGCGAAGGATAATGGCGGCGTGTATTTGGTGCCAGCGTTTGTCGGTCTCGGCGCACCGCATTGGGATCCGTACGCTCGTGGAGCGATTGTCGGTCTGACACGCGGTAGCACCGCGGCGCATATTGCACGGGCAGCACTGGAGAGCATCGCCTACCAGAGTGTCGATGTGATTCGCGCCATGGAAGCGGATTCGGGCATTGCGCTGACCGAACTGCGCGTAGATGGCGGTGCGACCGCTAACGATCTGCTAATGCAGTTTCAGGCGGACATGCTGGGCGTTCCGGTCGTGCGTCCACGCATCAAGGAGACGACGGCGCTCGGAGCGGCCTATCTCGCCGGCCTAGCGGTGGGTTACTGGGACAGTCTGGACGAAATCGCCTCCCAGTGGCAAATTGATCGCGTGTTCGAACCCGCCATGGACCGGGATGAGGCGAATGCGCGCATGGTGCAGTGGCAGCGAGCCCTTGAGCGGGCGAAGGCCTGGGAGACCGAATAAGGCCATTCACTTTACTTCATCAGGACTGATAGCATGAACCCTTACATCGCTGAGATTATTGGCACTGCACTCCTGATACTGTTAGGCGACGGGGTGGTAGCCAATGTCGTGCTAAAGGGCACGAAAGGAGAAAAGGCTGGCTGGATTGCCATAACCGCTGGTTGGGGTCTGGCAGTGTTTGTAGCCGTGTTTGCGGTGGCCGCCTATAGTGGCGCGCACATCAACCCCGCTGTTACGCTCGGCCTCGCGGTTGCAGGCAAGTTTGCGTGGGTGGAGGTTCCCGCGTATGTCATGGCGCAGTTTATCGGTGGCGCCATCGGGGCATTTCTCGTGTGGCTTCACTATCGGGATCACTTCAGTATTACCGACGACGCTGACGCCAAATTGGCCGTTTTCTGCACGGCGCCAGCTATTCGCAAGACGTCGTCGAATATGATATCGGAAATCATCGGGACGTTCGTCCTTGTATTTGCCGTCCTCTATATAGCAGCCCCCGATGTCGGACTCGGCGCTTTGGATGCCTTGCCTGTGGGTCTGGTTGTCTTTGTGATTGGAGTTTGTCTGGGTGGCACCACCGGATACGCCATCAATCCGGCCCGCGATTTGAGTCCCCGCGTGATTCATTTCTTGCTGCCGATTCCCGGGAAGCGCGACAGTGACTGGGAATATTCATGGATACCCGTCCTGGGGCCGGTCATTGGCGGCATCCTGGCGGGGGTCCTGTTCATTGCTTTGGGCAGCTAACCGGTGGTCCCCATGGTACGTAACCGGGTTGGATTATTCGGTATCTGCATCCTTGCCGCACTGTGCACGGTAGCGAATGTCCATGCTCAGGCAACTGCAATTCTCGCGGGCCAGCTGATTGATCCGGCGTTGGGAATAGCCACGGCCGATCAGGTTATCCTGGTGGAGGATGGGCGCATTATTGCACTCGGAGCAGATCTGGCTGTACCCGCGGACGCCAGGGTCATCGATCTGTCTGCGCTTTCGGTGATGCCGGGACTTTTTGATGCGCACACGCACATGTGCCTGAATGTCAGGCATGCCCGAGACGCCGGAAATTTCTACTTCACGAGTCTTTTGGATCCCACGGGTTACCGGGCCATTCAGGGCGTGGCAAATGCGCGTGACATGCTTCATGCAGGCTTTACCACGATACGCGATATCGGAAACGGTGGCAATTATGCGGATTCGGATCTTCGGCGCGCCATTGACGAGGGGCTTGTCCCGGGTCCGACCATGCAGAACGCTGGGCGGATTATATCTCCGTATGGAGGGCAATTTCAGTTGCAGCAGGACAAGCGGGACCTTGGCAATCCCGAATATTTCTATGCCGATACGCGGGACGAGCTGAAGAAAGCGATCCGCGAGAATATTCACTTTGGAGCGACCTTCATCAAGATCGTCGTAGATGATCAGCCGTACATCTATTCAGCCGAAGACATACGATTTGTAGTGGAGGAGGCGGGCAAGGCCGGGTTGAGGGTTGCGGCGCACTGTTGGACGGAGCAGGGCGCACGCAACGCGATAGAGGCTGGTGTAGCTTCCATAGAGCACGGGACGGATATGCCGGATGAGGTGTTGCGTCTTGCCAGGGAAAAGAACGTAATGCTCGTCGGCACGGAGTTCACGGAGGAGGCGATTCGGGAGACCTTTCACGGGACGAGTGCCGAAGAGGCGCGCGAATTGCACGCCCAATTTATCGACCGGTTGCGCCGTGCTCACGCGCTGGAGGTACCGATGGCCTTCGGCTCGGACGTCGTTTATGTCAAGGAGGGCGAAACACGAGGGACGCTCACGCTAAAGTATCTGGATAATTACGCGGAGGCCGGAATTCCGGCTCGAGACGCGCTCAGGATGCTGACAGCCAACGCTGCGGAATTAATGGGTCTTAGCGATGATCGCGGGGCGATAGCGAAGGGTCTTGCCGCAGACATCATTGCCATGCCAGGCAATCCCCTGACCGATCTCGGCGCGCTGCGGAGCGTGTCGTTTGTCATGAAAGATGGCGTGGTCTTTCGGCACGACGACCCATAGGAGTTCGCCGTAACAACGACCGATCGAATCAAGGCGCTCCTTACCAGGCTTGAAGCGGCCGGGCACGGAACCTTGCTCTGTTTTCCTGGACGGTTTATACACGCGTGTAACGACGATTGCGAAGATGTATGAATTTATCCACGCATTCGTTATTGAAGGTATAGGCTAGGACGACCCACTAGCCACAATTGGATTGTGTCCTGGTTGTTGTAAACCATCCACGCCTATAGAATTGGCCGCTTGGTTGTTTACCTTCGTCGGTCACGTCCATGTGGAACCTGCACCCCGTCCACCAACCCCTTAACCCTTGGCATTGCGCTGGGCACCGAGCACACGACTCCGGCAGCGTGTCCAGCATCTCCTACAGACTCATCGCGCGCTGACGCTCCGACCGATTCTTTGGATGTTCTTCCTCCTTGCGAGGATGCCCAGCTTCCGCTTCGAGCGTACCAACTCCGTTTCCTCCTGCATCGGCTTCTCCCGCTTCTCGATTGTCGTCGCAGGATCGCGAAATTTGGCCGACGATCTCCTTGGCATAAGGGCTTTCATTAACGCCGCGTGCATCCGCCCGGTACAGCAGCCTCCGCAAACTTCCTGAACGCGCGCAAAATGTCGCCTCTCTCGGCGCATCGCACGCACGCTCCCACCCACACAATCGTCGAAGTTTCGGACCCGAACGCAATCGTTCCATTCACGCCCTTGTCAATGCACTATTGGAATCATCTTGGCCAACAATGCGCGCCAGCGCTGCACGATGCTTTCGCTGACGAGATGCGATCCGGAATGCTGGGCAGAAAGTACTCGTCCTCCACCATCTCTAACTCGGTTAGAAATATCTTGTGGCGCCCGGCCACAGGACCCAACGCCTCGTCCATTCGGGGGAATAGATCCTGTTGGTAACGGTTCCACAAATCACGTAAATTCTGGCTGCAGAGCGGGGACACTTCCGTGTTTCCTCGCGTGTGACACAACGCCGGGACACCAATATCGGAGGGCAGTCCCTTGTTTTGCCGTCCTGCACGAGAGGATCCCTGCTGTCTCACGGTGCTGTAAGAGGTCGAATCCAGTCCGATATCCTCCACCTGTTCTGTTTGCTCCTGGAGCGTATACGCGGGATAACCGTTCACCGTATTCTTCCTCGCATGCGAAGAGTTTTCTCAACTCAGGAGGATTGCAAGTTGCTCATTCGGACACCAACGAATCATGAATGAAGATCGTAATCACTTGCGCCTCTGCTTCGCCGTGCTGGTCGTGCTAGCCGTGCACCCCGCCGTCGCTCAACCATCGGCCTCTTCAACGGGCGAGCACGTTCCCTGTATCGATGGGATGGCTGGCTCCTTTGCATGTAGCAGCGTGGACATGCTTGCTCATATTGCAATGAGCGATCTTTACCCTTTAGGAGCGGATCCCTTCGACAAACAACTCAACGACATCTGGGGAAGGACCGACCCGCAAACGGGCCGCGAATATGCACTGGTTGGGCGGTCCGATGCCGTGATCATAATTGACATTACTGACCCGGTTAATCCATTTATCGTCGGCATCATGCCCTCGCACAACGGTGAGGCCTCCTGGTGGCGTGACATCAAGACGTACAAGGACCATGCCTTCGTCGTCGTCGACAATGACGGTGCAAACGGCGTGCAGGTCTTTGATCTTACGCAGGTGCGCGGCGTGCAGAAACGTCCCTTTGAGCTGACCGAGACCGCGCATTATGACGGCATTTCTTGGGCTCATAACATTGCCATCAATGAAGAGACGGGCTATGCGTACGTGACAGGGGGCCGGACAACAGGCGAGCCATGCGCAGGGCTGTACATGATTGACATCCGCGAGCCCCGGCAGCCCGTCTATGCCGGGTGTTTCGTGGATGCAAGCACCGGAAGAACCCTGAGTGGCTATACCCACGACGCGCAGTGCGTTCTGTACCGGGGACCCGACGCAGACTA
Source organism: Rhodothermales bacterium (assembly GCA_963665975.1). Classification (GTDB taxonomy): domain Bacteria; phylum Bacteroidota; class Rhodothermia; order Rhodothermales; family Bin80. The sequence goes on along the minus strand of OY762508.1, from coordinate 1,518,397 downwards.
CGCGGGCCGGGAAATCTGCATTGGTGCCAATGAGACGGCCATCAGCATCGCCGACGTCACCGACAAGAGCGCACCCGTTGCGATTTCGGTTGCGACGTATCCCGGCGTGGTCTATGCCCACCAGGGCTGGCTGACTGAGGACCATCGATACTACATTCAGAATGATGAACTTGATGAGATTCGGGGCGACACCTTCAGGCCACGCACGCTGTTCTGGGATGTGGGGGATCTCGATGATCCTGTTCTGATCGGCGATTTCTACAACGATGTCGCAAGCACGGATCACAACCTTTACGTCATCGGCGACTACGTCTACCAAGCCAACTACACGGCGGGGCTGCGCATCCTGGACATCACGGACATCGATGCGCCACGTGAGGTTGGGTACTTCGACACCGATCCCGTTGACGGGGTGGGGTACGATACTGGAGCATGGAGTGCGTGGCCCTTCTTCGGCAGCGACAAGATCATCGTGACCAGCCAGTATGACGGTTTCTTCGTGCTTAGGCAGTTAAGCCCACCCAGATTGGTGGAAAACCTGACCGTGACGGCAGCGGGCTCCATAACACTTGCGGTATCCTGGGATCCGCCAGCAGATTCCGGCAGCAGCTCCGTTATCGGGTACGACGTGCAGTTCGGGTTGCCGGGCCAGTCCTCAACGGTTCTTCCGCATATGGGAGCGGTCACTCACGCCACGATCACCGATCTTACTCCGAACACGGAATACGTGGTAGCCGTGGCGGCAATCAATAGTGAGGGAACTGGCCTCTATGCCGAAGCCACGGGCACAACCAGTCTATTCAGTGTACCGGGATTGGTGGGGAACCTGACCGTGACGGGAACGACCACAACGTCGCTTACGGTGTCGTGGGATGCGCCAATGGAAACGGGCGGCGCTGACATTACCGGATACGACGTGCAGTACGCGTTGCCAGGCCAATCCACGACGGTTTTTCCGCATTCAAGTACGGAAACGCAGGCCACGATCACGGGACTTGCGCCGGGCACGAAATACGCGGTGGCTGTAGCAGCCATCAACAGTGAGGGAACCGGCCTCTATGCCGAAGCCACGAGCACGACCACCATCGGCACGCCCGGACCGGTAGGAAACCTGACCGTGTCGGCAGCGGGTCCCTCGTCCCTTACGGTATCCTGGGATCCGCCAACGGAAACGGGCGGCGCTGACATAACCGGATATAGCGTGCAGTACCGGTTGCCAGGCGAATCTTGGATGGAAGCTTCGCTTGCCGGAACAACCAGTACCACAATATCAGATCTTATAGCAGGCTCGACATACGAGGTTCGAGTAGCGGCCTTCAACACCGTTGGGACCGGCGCCTATGCCAAAGGCACGGCCACAACCGGTGCGGCACTGGGACTGGTGGGCAGTGTTGAGGATCAGATTTGGGTGCGGGGCCACGCCAATGCGGATCTGATCCTGCCGGAAGCCACAGGTGGCGTCCCGCCCTATACGTATGCCGTAACCCCTGCACTGCCGGCGGGACTTATCTTCGACAACGCATCGCGCATCATACGCGGGACACCCACGGAAGTCGTTGGCAGCACGGAGTATACCTACCTGGCAGCAGATAGTCTCGCCAGCACAGTGCGCGTGACATTTCGCATTACGGTGATTCTCAACACGGCGAGCGAAGAGCGCACGGAATTGCCTGTGGATCTGTCCTTGCACGGCAACTATCCGAATCCATTTCGTACAGCAACGCGGATTGTGATTGATCTGCCGGAACAGGCGGACGTGCATGTGGAGGTCTCCGACATCCTTGGCCGCGTAGTCTATACTTCTCCGGTGCGGCGGGCGAGCGCGGGCTGGGACCATTCGCTACCACTGGATCTGTCCGCTAGGACTTCCGGCCTGTACATATACCGCGTCATTGCGAAGACAACGACCGGGACGCTTGTAAAGACAGGCCGCATGCTCCAGGTTCGATAACCCCTGTGGAAGTGGGCCGATAACGTCGCAGAGACGCAGATCCAGGCAGGGAGGCAACGACTGACGGAGCAACCGGGAGGCCCCATCATTGGACGGCAACCATCCAGGCATCCCACAGCCCGACGCGGAAGTGTATGCTCGCGGTGCAATGAAATGTGGCTTCCAGTGCAGATGCCGGTAAAACACCCGGTGCACTGAGGCAGAATCACGCACACAACGCGTCGGTTGATAAGTTAAATCTGTTCTTCCCCCGTTTTCGTGGGTAACCTTACTTGCGGATGCATTCAGGGTATAGCCAAGCCCTCCAAGATGGAAGTAAATGGCGTTAGCAAACCTTTGTCTGTTGCGGAAACTGCGTACGTTGATCGTTTTGAGTGTTGATGCCTTCCGCAGGGCCGCTGCTCACCTTCAGGACGATCGTTTATTGAGAATGCTCCTACGATGTCTATTCATGCAGCCGCTTTAATCTGGTTGATCCGACGCCGCATGCCTCAGGACAACCAGTGCTCCAAGCCCTTGTATACCCAGGTACGGAGGAGATAGCGCCACAACTGTAGAGCCGCTTCCTTGATGGCCGACGTTCGAGCCGTCGGCAACGTGCAGTGCGCAACCTCTGCCCCGGTGAAGTGGACGGTGTAGAATCGGCGCTCACTTGTGAATACTGATCAGCCCATCGCAAACGCCGATGCCAAATGCCCGATTCCAAGCCCACTGTGTTTCGCATTTGGGTTATCTGCAGACCCCGTCCGTTGAAGCAAGGGTCTCTCGGGCAGGCGCTACAATCTGAGCACTACAGCGGTATCATGAAGCGGCAGATGCCTACGAAGGGCGCGTGTCAGATTTTATTGTTATTACCGCAAGAGCAACATACGTCCAACTCGCGAGACCATACCTTCCGGCATATCTGCCACAATACGGTAAGTGTACACGCCTGATGGTAAATGATCTGCTCGAACAGTCAATTCCCGGGCACCCGGCTGAACATTGTCTGCGCGCGTGACAAGAGCCTTGCGACCTAACAAATCGAAGGCCTCGACATGCACTTTAGCAGCGACCGGGATATCGAATACGATGCGAGTTGAATTGCTGAACGGATTAGGGTAATTACCCTTTAATGAGAAGCTCGCAGGCAGTTCCTCCTGGTCCTCAGCAATGGTGACCATCGTACAAGTTGGGCCGGAGACATCTGAAATACCACTAACCCACTGCTGAAATGATGCATCACGAGGGGCACAAAGTGTTTGCTCTGCGTCACCATGGAACCAGAATGTGTAGAGCTCCAGGAGGTTTGCCAACTCGAGGGGTAGTGGGCCAATCAGCTTGTTCTCCTCCAACGTTAGCGCTCGGAGGGACACCAGGGCGCCAAACTCAGGTGGCACGGTTCCGGTCAAGCTATTCCTGCCGAGGCCTAGCATGGTCAATTCGGTCAAGTTACCGAGTTCCGGCGGGATGGAGCCATCAAAATTATTCGCGTCTATACGAAGCCGTTCAAGTTGCGTCAGAAGGCCCAGTTGTTTAGGAACGGGGCCAGTCAAGTCATTTTCATACAGATGCAGGACTTTAAGGTCGACCAAACGCCCGACTTCCGTAAGGACCGGTCCCACAAGATTGTTTCGGCTGACACTAAGCTCAACCAGCTTCGTGAGCCTGTAGAGCTCTGGTGGAAAGGATCCAGTCAGGCTGTTGTCATACAAGTAAAGGGAGGTGAGCTCCGTAAGCTGGCCCAGTTCCGGCGGAATGGGGCCCGTCAGATCGTTTTGGCTTACGCTGAGTTCGGTTAGCTCCACCAAGTTGCCGAACTCCTTTGGAATGGACCCCGACAGGTCGTTGTCGTACAAGTAAAGAGAAATGAGCTCTGTAAGCTGGCCCAGTTCTGGCGGAATGGGGCCCGTCAGATCGTTTTGGCTTACGCTGAATTCGGTGAGCTCCGCCAAGTTGCCGAACTCCTTTGGAATGGACCCTGACAGGTTGTTGTCGTACAGGTTGAGTCTTACCAGCTTCGCGAGGTTGCCGATTTCCGGCGGGATAAATCCCGTCAGGCCATTGCGATGAAGCCCCAATTCGGTCAACTCCCCAAGCTTGCCGATTTCAGCTGGAATAGGACCATTCAAGTCGTTGTCGTACAGATTGAGCTTAGCCAGCTTCGTCAGATAGCCGATTTCCATCGGAATCGGCCCGGTCAGAGCGTTGTTGTTTACTACGATTTCGGTCAGTTCTGCCATACTGCCGATTTCAGGTGGGACAGGTCCGCTTAGCTCGTTGTGGCTCAGAACAAACCGCGAAAGCTGAGTGAGATCGCCAATGGCTGGCGGAATAGATCCTGTAAAGTTGTTCCGGTAGGCAACGAATTCGACAAGTGCCGCAAGTCGGCCGACCTCTGGGGGAATGTCACCGCTTAATTCATTTTGGTGTACGCCTAATCGTTCAAGACTTGTGAGATTGCCCAATTGCGCAGGAATAGGACCAGTAAGATCGTTGTGGTTAAGCCAGAGTTGGTTGAGCGCCGTAAGGCTGCCGATTTCAGTAGGAATCTCTTCACTCAGGTTATTCCGCGCCAAGCTAAGCCAAGCAAGCTCGGTGAGTTGACCGATTCTGGGCGGTATCGAGCCGGTCAGCTGGTTGCGATACAGACTGAGTTCAACAAGCTGGTTGAGATCTCCGATCTCATCGGGAATTTCGCCGCCAAGCGCGTTGTCGCTGAGTTTCAGTCGAGTCACGCCAGTCAGCTTGCCGATTTCCGGAGGAAGTGTCCCGCTTAACTGGTTGGCTGTCAGATCCAACTCGACAACCCGCTGGTTGGCTAGGGTAACCCCGTGCCAGCCTGTAAGCTGGGCCTCGGAGATCGGGAAGGACAGGGCCGCGGTAGACCAACTGGTATTGTTCGTCCACTGATCACCATTTGTAGCGTCATACAGAGCGACCAGCGCCTCCCAATCCTGATACAACAGACTGTCAGCGGATACTTGGCCTAATACGTATCGTTGCGGGCCCAAAAGAATGAGCAAGCTGCATAGCAAAAAGCCTGTTCTTACGATAAACCGCGTCATCTCAGCTAGCCTCTGCGCGCAGTCCGAAGTCATTGACGCAAGGAGTGTGCATGCCTGGTCAAGCCAAGCAGCTTTGCCGCTTCGCGATCTTGTTGTGTGGCACGTGTCAACCATAGTCGTGGACGCCGAGCAGTTCATGGATTTCAATCATCGTCATCCTCAATTTCTATCTCAATTACAGTACCGTCCGACTCGATATAGATTTCGTAATACCTCCCATTTGCCGTCCCATATACCTCGTAGACGGTCCCACGCCGCGTTTCTTCGCGTTCGACGCGGCTAATCACGAGGCCAGGCACGGCGTCGCGCGCAGCCGACAATACGATCTCCGGGACTTCTGCAAAGTCCACTTCGTTCTCCGTGGAGTCGCATCCAGACGCGACCAACAGGATTATTGCGAACACGATAGCAGGAATAATCTTCATATATATATAAAATATGTGATAAATGATAAGACCAGACCCATAACAAAGGTATGGCCCCTGCGACTCACATGCTAAGAAATCTGCACATGTGACTGAGACCACAGTCCCGTCCTTCGCGCGCGAGGAAGCGATCGAAGTACGCCTTGCCCTGTTCACTGGTGTTTGAATCCACGCCAGCCGGGCAGCGCGGCCGCTTGCCGGACCCACGTCGCCAACTGCTCCTCGTCCAATTCACCCTCGTAGATATCTATCCATCGCGAGGCTTTGTCCTTGCCTGAGCCGGGCGGGACAGGTTGCAGCGACACACCTTCGAAGAAGGTCACTTTTACGTAACGGGTAAAGACGTGGTAACTCAAGAACCACCCTTGCCCCTTGATGCCATAGAAGGGTGAGTTCCATCGTACGGCCTTGCGCACGTCAGGGACGTTGCGCACGATGAGGTCGTCGACGCGGCGCCCGAGATCGCTCTTCCAGCCCGGCATAGCCGCAATGTAGGCCTGCACAGGAGCGTCGCCGTCCGCTTTTCGGATCTGTGGGTTGCCACCTGAAAGAAGGACGGGCTTTCCACCTGGATTATCGGGGGTAGCTTCCGTCGATATCCTCCTTGACCTCTTGCCAGTCATCGCCGTTAGTTCAATTCGCGCTGTGTGCGTGGATGCATCGGATGCAGCACAAACCGAGCGACATATGTCGTTGAAAGAACGCGTAAACGCGTAATGAGGACGTTCCGCGTTTCGGGCTCTACACCCCGGACCTACAATAGCCTCCAAAGGGCCGTAGACACATCGGATTTAGCGGAGAGTTGCAGTTCGCTCTACCGCATGGCGCCTGCTGGCGCACCAGTATCCAGAACGGCAGCGACTTCTGCATCTGCGCGATGCCAGGCCCGACGCAGCGTGGCGCGAGCGCGGCCAGCGGTCAAATCGTCTCCCGCCAATGCGGCCGACTGCGCAAGTCCAAGAAGTGACCGGGCTCGTTTGGGCGCCCGGGCGAGCGCCTGCGTAAATGCCTCCTGCGCCTCGGCGGCGTAGCCAGCATCAAGCAGCAATTCTCCGAGCAACTCGTGAGAAGGCTTGATTGGCACGGGCGGGCCAGCGTCGAACGCCATGGCCGCCTCCATTGCGGCAGCTTGCTTCAGCAATGCGAGGGCATCCTCCGGTCGGCCCTCGTCCACCAACAGAAGGGCTTTCAGTTCATTCTGCATGACGGTTGCGGCTTCCAGCCCGGATCGCCCCTCTTTCGCGCCGGAAACGAGATCGAGGATGCCGGCCAGATGCTGCCGCGCAGACTCCGGGTCACCGCGCTTCACAGCAATCACTCCCATGGCGAACAGGTTGATTGTCTTCCCCTCCAGACCAAGGCCGTCATGGTCGATCTCCATGTTGGCCGCCTCCGAATCCCACTGCTCCGTTTCGATCACGTAGGCCGCCCGCATCTCTATATGCGCACGTCGCGTTTGTGTTGACTGGTTGCTTCGTTTGACGTCGTTTTCGACGATGTGCAGGGTTTCCATGGCAGCGTCGTAGCGTCCCTGCTGCAGGTAACCGTAGCACAGCCACTTCAGGGCATGAAAACTGCGTTGGTTAACGCCGAGATTTTTTCGTTCGACACGTTCGTCTGCCGCCCGCCAGGAATCCTCATTGGAGGAGGCCACCTCGTCCCACATCCCCATGGCCATGAAAATATGCGAAGGCATATGGAGGGCATGGGCCGCCGAAGGAGCGATTCCCGCGTAGACGCGGGCGGCGCGCAACCCAACGGGCGCGTGGACGGGGTCGTCGTATGAATGGATCAGGTAGTGCGCGGCGCCAGGATGTCTGGGATTACTGGCAAATACCTCTTCGGCCACCGCGGCCGCTTTCATATGCAGCCCGTAGTCGCGTCCGCCATGGCTTGATCCCAGGATGGACAATGCATAAAACGACGCTGCATCCAGGTCATCCGGATATGCGGCATGCAACTCATGCATGACCTCCTGGTAGGCGAGGTCACGGCCTTGCTTGTCCTCGTCGGCGAAAAACAGCACATCGACGGCATGCAAGTAGTCTCGCTCGCGGGCCGTGGGCGCCTTCGCAAGCCGTTCTTCCGTGTTGGGGCCAGGGCCTCAAGCACCCCGCGGGCCGCTTTTGTGTTCTGTGTAAACCAGATCGGATGGTTGTGTGACATGGCCTCGCCCCAATAGGCCATGACAAAGTCCGGGTCTGTGCGCCGGGCTTCTCCGAAGGCCTCGCGCGCATCCTCGTATTCGAAGCTATGTAACAGCAGTAGGCCTTGCAAAAAGGACTCCTGGGCGTCGGCAGCTCCAGAGTTCGGGAACTCGGTTTCGCCGAGTTCAGGTGCCTGGGCGCAGACCTGCAGGCTGCCGGCGCAGAAAGCGAGAAAGAACACCAGCGAATTGCGAGATGTGATCATGGCTTGGCCTCCGTGTTGTGCTACCGTCCTGTGCAACGGAATCCGCTGCCCGGAATCCCGTATTGCGCGCCCGGGGAGCGCTGGCCACCATCATTCACTGGAAACCGCAGCCAACATGGCCTGGCGTACCGGATCAAGATTCATGGGTGTCCCGGTCCATTGCCGGTAGGCTGCCGCCGCCTGATGAAGCAGCATTTCCAGGCCACCCACCGTGCGCGCGCCCTGCGCTGCCGCCTGCTGCAATAAATGCGTATGGTCAGGTCTGTATATCAAATCATAGACCATTTGTTCTGCATGGAAGTCGCGTGCATCCGGCCATGGAGTAGCGTCTGTTTGCGGATGCATGCCGACAGGCGTCGTATTCACGACTAATCTTGCAGCCCGGATAGCGCGGGCTGCCTCCGCCAGCGGAAGGACACCAAGGGCGCCCCGCGTGTCAAACGACGCCAGATCCGCTGCGAGTTGCTCCGCGCGAGCAGGCGTGCGTGCCGCCAGCGTAAGACAATCCGGCGCGTAAGTGGTCAGCAGGCTGTAGGCGACGGCGCGCGCAGCGCCGCCTGCTCCCAGGATCACCATCCCGGTGCCATGCAGACGTGCGCCCAACGGTCGTAGCGGTTCAAGAAATCCGACCACATCGGTGTTGTCGCCCCGGAGGATAACGGTGTCCCCGTCATGCTGGCATACAATCGTGTTTACCGCGCCGACTGCATGCGCAGTGTCCGAGAGCGTGTCCAGTAGCGGCAGCACGGCCTGCTTGTGCGGCAGCGTGACATTTGCTCCCAGAAATCGCAGCGCCCGCAGTCCACGGACCGCATCGGCAAGATCTTCCGGCTGTACGGGAAGCGCCACATAGCGACAGTTGAGTCCGCTTGCATCAAAAGCCGTGTTGTGGATGAGCGGTGAGTAGGAATGCTCCACCGGGCACCCCATAATGCCTGCAAGACGCGTTCGGGCGTCAATGGGTTGCAGCCGAGGCGTGTAGGTGCCGGAGTTCATAGATCAAGCAGGCGCAATCATGGCGCGCATAACGGCGTGTCTAGCCGGCGGACGGCGGAAGGTTCCAATGCCATTTGGTCCTGCGATGCCCGTATATTGCGCATGCGCAACCGCCGCAACACGAAGCGGGTCACCCTCAACCAACAACACCCGACCCCGTGGACTGGATTACTTCCCCGGAAAGCCTGACAGCACTGCTGACCCTGACGGTGCTGGAAATCGTTCTCGGAATCGACAACATTGTTTTTATCTCCATTCTGTCGAACAAGCTCGCTGCCAGCCAGCAGCGGAAGGCCCGCCTAATCGGGCTTGCCCTGGCCATGATTGGCCGTGTGGCGCTTCTGCTTTCCCTCGCGTGGATCATGCGACTAACGGCGCCGCTCTTCGAAATCTTCTCGCAGGTCATATCAGGGCGCGATGTGATCCTGATCGCGGGCGGACTATTCCTGTTGGGCAAGAGCACCTATGAAATCCACGACAAACTCGAGAGTCCGACCCACGGAGCCGACGGACCACGTGTGGCCGCGTCCTTCATGAGTGTGCTTGTCCAGATTCTGATCCTCGACCTCGTGTTTTCGCTTGATTCTGTCATCACGGCGGTAGGTATGGCCAAGGAAGTGCAGGTCATGATTACAGCGATCGTCATCGCGATCGGCGTCATGATGGTGTCAGCAGAGGCTATCTCCCGGTTCATCGATGCGCACCCGACGGTCAAGATGTTGGCGCTGAGCTTCCTGCTTTTGATTGGTGTCGCGCTGATCGGAGAAGGCCTGGATGCGCATATACCGAAGGGGTATATCTATTTCGCGATGGCCTTCTCCGTGTTTGTAGAAATGCTGAATCTGCGCATGCGCAGAATGCGCAAGATTGCAGTGCCGATACGCCTGCGCGACTCCCGGCTCCCTCAAGCCCTGAAAAAAGCTACCAGATCCGAAATGGGGTCGTCAGAGCCGGGGTCAGGGTGAGAAGTTACTCGGCGGGAGCTGCGGCGAAGGCCTTGGGGTTCGAGAGGACCGCTCGAAAGTCTGCTGGCTCCTCGGCCACACGCCAGCCCTCAAGGAAGGACGATTCATCTACGCGCGCCGCAATGTGCGCGAGTGTGCGAAGGTGCTGGCTCGGCGTGTGATCAGGGCTTACCAGGAACAGGAATGCGTGGATTAGCTCGTTCTCGGCGCTGGCATGGAACTCTGCTTCCACGCCGCTCGTGCATCGGACCAGGATGAGTTCCGGTTTCTCAATTCTGGAAATGCGGAAGTGGGGCAGTACGACACCGGGGGCAATGGGACCGCCTCCATGACGCATGCTCTCCATCAGTCCGCCGGCCAGACGCTCTGCGGAGACCGGCAGCCGTTGCGCAAATATTTCGGATGCCTGCAAAGCAATGGCTTCATACGACGCCGGTGCAGACAGATCAATCACGTGTGCACGGCTCACCAGTTCTTCGAACAGACTGGCATCGCCCAGATCACGCTCCTTCGAGAACGGAGGAAGCATCAGGACCACAGAATCACCTGCCTGGGGGGTAATCTGATCCTCTTCGGCATGCACCAGAAGCGTTGTCCCCCGAACAATAAACAGGAGGATCACGTCGCCGTCGAACTGTTCTTGTATCTCATTATAAGAGCCCTCGTGCGCAAGACTGAACGAACGGATATCTCCCCCGCGGTTGAAGCGTCCGCTAAGCGAAGCATGTGTCGTGCTTTCTCCGAACAAGGGACGGCCCCGCAGATGCTCAGGCAATTCGCCACCCCCTGTCCGTTGGCTCTCCGGCCGGGAGGCAAGCTGGTATACCTCCTGCTGAGCAAACACTTCGGTGAAATGTAATGCAGCCAGCGAATTCACCTCATCGTTGGCGGTAAGCGCCAGGAAGCGCCCGATACCACTGAGATTCAGCTCGTCAATCACGGCCTCAGAGAGGGCGTCACCGGTTTGAGCCGGCAACCCGTTTTCCCTGGCCTGTTCGATGTTCTTGGGATTTGCATCCAGCAGCAGTACCCGGACACCCAGTCCCTGCAGTGCTTTCGCCACGTGCTGCACCCACACGTACGCGCCCAGGATCAACAGGCCTTGCGGGTTGGGATCAGCCAACCCGAGAAATCGCGCCAGCGGCGACAGTGTAAGCCCGTACACGGTGACCGTGCCCACAATGACGAAGAAGACTATAGGCACGAGACTGTCAACTGCTGCTCCGTATATTTCCTCCAGCCGGAGAGAAAAGAGCGAAGCCACCGCAGCCGCCACGATACCTCTCGGGGCCAACCAGGCGATGAACGTCTTCTCCTTCCAGGAGAGCCGCGAGCCGAACGACGACAGGAATACGGCAATCGGACGGATAACCAGGATCAGGATTCCGAGAAACAGAAACGCGCGGTAATCAAAATAGCTCAGCGCGCTAAGCTCCAGTCGGGCGCTCAAAAGGATAAACAGACACGCAATCAGCAATACCTGCAGGTCCTCCTTGAACTCCGTGATGCGCCGTAGTGGGGCGTATTTCTGGTTGGCCATGATAATGCCCATAAGGGTCACTTCCATCAGGCCCGACTCGTCCTGGAGGACGTTTGAGATTGCGAACGTACCAACGACGACCATCAATGCGACGGAGCTCTGTAGATAATCCGGCACCAGGCGCCTACGCAGAATTACGATCAGGAAACCCGCGCCAATGACACTTACGCCCACGCTGATGGCAATGGTCAGCAGGAGCGCCTCCATGGCGTGCGCGGCCGCGTTCCACACGCCGGATATCTCACCGATGGCGGTGGAAGCCTCATTCAGCACCAGAATGGATTCCAGCACCAATAAGGCGAGCACCGCGCCAATCGGGTCAATGGTGATCCCCTCCCATCTTGCAATAGCGCCCACGCGACCCGTAGGCCGCACATGGCGCAGGAGCGGAATGACAACCGTTGGTCCGGTTACCGTGAGTATGGCCCCGATGAGTATCGACAGCCCGATGGTGAATTCGAGCACGAAATAGGCCGCGATGCTTCCCAGGATCCCGGTGATCAGCACCCCAATGGTAATGAGGTTTCCCACAGCCTTGCCTACTTCCCGCAGCTCCGAGATGCGCAGGCTTAGGCCACCCTCGAACAGGATGATTCCAATCGAAAGAGAAACGAAGGCGAACAGCCAATCCCCCTGCAGGGACTCCGGCGGCAGTAGGCCCGTCACGGGTCCGGCCACAAAGCCGAAGATCAAAAGCAGCAGGATAGACGGAATGCGGATACGCCACGCGAGCCATTGGGCGCCAATACCCAATGCGATCACACTTACGATTGCGACGAGTATTTGCTCTGCCACGTTCGTGGTTACTCCTTGTCAACAGGCAATTCGAAGAAGCAATATACGCGCTTTCTCTTGACGGCGCGCTTCATGATCTCATCGCTTGTGCAATGGGATAACCAATGAGAACCCATCGGCGATTGTTAGCGCACAAGCATACACACGCCGCCAGGAGCAAGGGACACTATTGTGCGCTGGGGAATCAGCGTCACAGACGATGTCGCCCTAATCCGTCCCTGCACGACTTCAATAGATGAATGCGGCAGGGCGCGCACGACCACCTGGAAACGCGCAATGATAGCACGATAATCGTACGCCTGGTGGTCACATGCCAGAGGCAGCTCGGCGGGACGGAAAAGAGTGTCCATAGATTTGCTTGCAACCTTGCTATTCCAAGTTGTTTAAAACGCACGCGACACACCACGCGGAAAGTGAAATATTGTACTTTATCTGAGCGGCCATCCTAATACTCTCAGACCCCCGAAGCCATGTCGACTAACTCCCATGTCGAAGATTCGTTTTTCGATCAGGTCAACATCATGTTTGACCGGGCTACAGCCTACGTCAAACACCCGCCGGGCCTGCTTAACCAGATCAAGATTTGCAACAGCGTCTACCACATAGAATTCCCGCTGGTGCGCGACAACGGCGAAATCGAGGTCATCAAGGCCTACCGCGCAGAGCATAGCCACCATAAGAATCCGACCAAGGGCGGGATACGGTATGCCCCAACGGTGAATGAGGATGAGGTAATGGCGCTCGCTGCACTGATGACCTACAAGTGTGCGATTGTGGATGTGCCCTTCGGCGGCGCCAAGGGAGGAATAGCCATCAACACCAGAGATTTTTCTGAGTCAGAGCTTGAACGGGTCACGCGTCGGTATACATATGAGTTGACCCGGAAGAACTTCATCGGACCTGGTGTTGACGTGCCAGCGCCCGATTACGGAACGGGAGCGCGCGAGATGGCATGGATCCTCGACACCTACGGCTCCATGACTTCTTCCAGTCCCCTGAATGCGGCTGCGTGCGTGACAGGCAAACCCGTAGGGCAGGGCGGCGTACGGGGACGAACGGAAGCCACCGGCCGCGGCGTCTTCTACGGTGTCAGGGAATGCTGTGCGATACCGGAAGACATGAAGGCCATAGGCCTGGAGCCGGGCATTGAAGGCAAATCCGTAATCATCCAGGGGCTCGGCAATGTGGGGTACCATGCGGCGTATTTCATGCAGGAGGCAGGTGCACGACTCGTCGGCCTCGCCGAGTATGAGGGGGCCATATACGATGCAAAGGGACTAGACATCAAGAGAGTAGTAAATCACCGACGCGCAACAGGGTCGATTCTGGATTATCCCGGCGCGGAAAACATCTCCGATTCATCGCTGGTGCTGGAGCGTCCCTGTGATATCCTGGTCCCAGCGGCGCTTGAGAGTCAGATCCGCGTAGATAATGTAGATCGCATTCAGGCCAAGATCATTGCGGAAGCCGCCAACGGGCCTGTGACGGCCGCAGCCGATAAGTTTTTGAACGAAAAGGGCGTACGTATCCTGCCCGACATGTACCTCAATGCCGGCGGCGTAACCGTTTCGTATTTCGAATGGCTGCGCAACCTGGCTCACGTCCGGCACGGCCGTATGAGCAGGCGCTACGAAGAACACAGTGCACGGCGCATCCTGTACGCCGTCCAGGCATTGACGGGCGCCGACTTCAAGACGGGCAAAATGGACTCGGTCGTGGATGCCGTTGCCTTTGGAGCGAGCGAAGTGGACCTTGTCAACTCCGGGCTCGAGGACACCATGGTGGAGGCCTATCACGAGATCAACCACCTGAGCAAACAGCACGGAATTGACCTGCGGACGGCAGCATTTATCAACTCGATAGAGAAAATCGCCGTCGCCTACCTGCAGTTGGGAATATTCCCGTAGCCGTAGGCGGCTCCTGCTTGCACAAGGCGCCTAGTAGTTTTCTGGATTCCTGCCTGTTCGGGCGTATGGCTCGTAGAAGGCGCGCAGCGCGGTGACGTCTGCAATTGCGTCACCGGAAGGAAGCATCGGTGGCCCGAATCCCATTCTTTTTCGCGGATAGTCCAGATACGCAGGAATGATTGGGACGTCTGCCTGCACGGCGATGTGGTAGAAGCCCGTTTTCCATCGCTCAACGCGCTTCCGCGTTCCCTCGGGTGTGATGGCGATTACGAGACGATCCGCGGCATCAAATGTCTGCACGACGCTCTGGACAACGCCTCTACGCTCGGTGCGGACAACCGGCATGCCTCCCAACAGCCGCATAATGCCCCCTATGGGCCACCGAAACAGGGTGTGCTTTCCAATCCATCGGGCATCCAGTCCGAGGCCGTGCAGCGCAGCCATGGCCACGCAAAAATCCCAATTCGACGTATGGGGTGCGCCAATAATGACAAATTTGGCGCGGTTGGGGAGTGTCCCTTCCAGATCCCATCCTGCGCTAAGCAGCAACCATTGCCAAATGCGGCGGGAGAAGCGGTTGCCCCGCCGGGGGATGGCTTCCCCCAGAACAGGAAACGGCATGGCAGTCCGGGTGAGAAAAGGAGTGCGCGGGTAAATCCCAGCACAAGATACGCCACGTGCCCAACCCGAAGGAGACAGGAATCATAAACCCCGCACGCGCACAACGCCATCAATCCCGCGAAGCCGCGCGAGGATTTCCTCGTTAACCGGCGTCCCTATGTCGATTACGTTGTAGGCCAACGCACCCCGCCCCTTATTGACCAGGTTGGCGATGTTGATGTTGCTTTCTGCAAGAACAGCCGCCAACTGCCTGATCATGTTCGGCTCGTTGCGGTTTACAATCTGAATTCGATGCGTATCGGGACGCGGCGGCAGAAGAACGGCCGGAAAGTTCACCGAGTTTGCAACGATGCCATGCTCCAGATAATCCATTAGCTGCCGCACCGCCATAATGGCGCAGTTGTCTTCGGCCTCCGGGGTGGACGCGCCCAGATGTGGCACGGGTAGGACGCGCGGATGTCGCGCCAGCACGGCATCAACGAAATCTGTCACATAGCTGGATAGCGTCCCGTTGTTCAGTGCGCGTAAGAGTGCAGGCTGATTCACCAGTCCGCCACGCGCGAAATTCAACAGGCGCGCGCCCGGTTTCATCCGCGCGAACTGGGCATCGCCGATCAGGTCTCGAGTCTGGTCGTTGAGTGGAGCGTGGATTGTGATATAATCGCTGGCGCCAAGCAGCGTCTCCAGATCCTCGGCGCGTTGTACGGAGCGTGAAAGACCCCATGCGGAGGTGACCGAAATAAAGGGATCATGTCCCGTCACCTGCATGCCGAGAGCGGCTCCGGCGTTCGCCACCGCGACGCCGATGGCCCCGAGACCGACTACGCCGAGGGTTTTGCCCATGATTTCGGGACCCGTGAAATCCCTCTTGCCGCGTTCGATTTCTGCACCGATGTCTCCATCGTGCGTGGCCAGCGATCGCGCCCACGTTATGCCCTCTACGATACGCCGGGACGCCAGCAGCATACCGCAGATGACGAGCTCCTTCACACTGTTCGCATTGGCTCCCGGCGTGTTGAAGACCACGATACCGCGCTCGGAGCACGCTTCCACCGGGATATTGTTCACCCCGGCTCCAACTCGCGCAATCGCCTTCACAGACGCGGGTAATTCGGTTTCGCGCAAGTCGTGGCTCCTGAGCAGGATGGCATCCGGCTCTTCGGTGGCGGAGCCCAGCGTATATCGGTCTGCCGGAAACTGGGACAGACCGGCGCTGGACACGGAATTGAAGGTCTGAACGAAAAGCATGGACACTATTGCCGGATTCGTATCTTAGGTCACATTATTTCGGATTGCCAGGAGCTGTTGCCAGAAAATAGGGCACGCGCGCGCGCTCCGGGGTGAAGATTGGGAGCACGCACATTGCCTTGCTTCCGTGCAATCCTTCGTACAAACCGTGTGGCGCGATGACCATTGCTACCAGGATGAAAAGCCGTAAAGTGGTATTCTCGTGGGCTCTCTACGATTTTGCCAACTCGTCCTTTACGACGCTCATCGTGACATTCATCTACGCGACCTATTTCACGAAGGCGATCGCGGAGAACGAAACCGTGGGCACCACGCAGTGGTCCCTCGCGGTGACCGCGAGCGCCATCATTGTGGCGCTCCTGTCACCGTACCTGGGTGCCATAGCAGACCGGGGAGGCTACCGGCGACGCTTTCTGCTGCTCTCCACGGTGGTCGGCGTGTTGGGTAGCGTTTTGCTGTTCTTCCCCGGAGAAGGTCAGGTCTTATTGGCGCTTTCCATCTTTGCGATCGCTAACGTAGCGTTCGAAATGGGGCTCGTCTTTTACAATGCCTACCTGCCGGATATTGCGACTCCCGACAAAATAGGACGTGTGTCAGGATTCGGTTGGGGACTGGGTTACATAGGCGGCCTCTTGTGTCTGGTGGTTGCACTGTTTGCATTCGTGCAGACAGACTCCCCGATACTTGGGTTTTCCACGGACGGCGGCGAAAACATTCGCGCCACCAATCTGCTGGTGGCCGTATGGTACGGTCTGTTCGCGTTGCCCATTTTCCTGTGTGTCAAGGACCCGGCCTCGGCTACCCGTCCCAAGGGTGAGAACATCTTACGAGAAGCCAATCGGCAACTCATCGGCACTTTTAACAACATTCGCAGCCAGTACCGGCAAATCCTCCGCTTTCTGATTGCGCGCCTGGTCTACAATGATGGGCTGATCACCATGTTTGCCTTTGGTGGCATCTATGCACAGGGGACCTTCGGATTCTCCACCGAGGAGGTGATCGTGTTTGGCATCGTGCTCAACGTAGCGGCGGGGATCGGCGCACTGGCAATGGGGTATCTCGACGACTGGGTGGGGGGCAAGCAGACCATATACATATCGCTCGTTGGCCTCATCGGGTTTGGACTTCTGGCCGTCCTTACGTCCAGCGTGACGTGGTTCTGGGTATCCGGTATCGGCATGGGAATCCTTATTGGCCCCAACCAGTCGGCAAGCCGGTCGCTAATGGGTCGCTTCGTACCCAAGGAAAAGGAGACGGAATTTTACGGCTTCTTTGCGTTTTCCGGTAAGGCGACCGCGTTTATGGGCCCACTCCTGCTTGGCTGGTGCACCCTGCTCTTTGACAGCCAACGCGTCGGCGTGTCGACCGTACTGCTGTTCTTTGTCGTCGGCTGCTATCTGCTGCACCGTGTCAACGAGAAAGAGGGCATGGCCATGGCCTCCGCAAGATGAGATTACTTCCGGTCAGCCTCAATTTTGCGCACGGCTTCGATTTGCGCCAGGTTCCACGCATCTTCGCTAAGGGGTGTCGACAACCAGCTGTCGAGGATTTCACGCGCGATGGCTTCCGGTGTCATGCGCAGGCTCAACGCCAGGACGTTGGCGTGATTCCAGATGCGCGCCCCCTTTGCCGTTTCGGCGTCGTGGCAGAGCGCAGCACGGATACCTGCCACCTTGTTCGCTACAATCGCGCACCCCGTACCGGTCCAGCACATAACAATGGCCTCGTCGGCGTCCCGTTGGGTGACATGCTCTACTGCCTGCAGCGTAACCGCAGGCCAGTCGAAGGCGTCCCCGTTCGCGTCTGGTCCGTAGTACACGACCTCGTGACCTCGCGTTCGGAGCTCCTCGAGAACAACCTGAACCAGATGCCCGTGTTCGTCTGAGCTGACGGCAATCTTCATGGTAGTGCGCATGATGGTGTGACAAGCTACGGAAACTGTTCCTTACACCCACTTTACCCATGAATGAGCGAGAAAGGTTTCCTGCCATCTCGGATATAGGCGAGGCCCTGGAGGCGTGGGCTCACCCCGAATGGGCGGAATCGTATGATAACGTAGGATTGCAAGTGGGTGACCCATCTCGCCGCGTGCAGTGCGGCCTGATGGCACTGGACTGCACTCCTGCGATTCTCGAGGAAGCCGCCCGGATTGGCGCCGAACTCATTATTACGCACCACCCGTTACTCTTTCATCCATTGCGCAATGTTACTCCTGTTACGTTTCCGAGTAATCTGGCTCTTCGTCTGGCTGAAGCCCGCATCGCACTTTATAGTATTCACACCAATCTGGATGCGGCCCCTGGAGGGGTCTCCATTGCGCTGGCGCAGCAGTTGGGACTGGAAGAGATCCGCTTTCTGACCTTGCGGGAAGATGGGGAAGCTGCGGGTCTCGGAGCCATAGGACAATGCACGGCCCCCATGCCACTCAGGGACTTGCTCCGCACTGTGGCAGAGCGCCTTTCGGCGCCGAGCTTGCGCTATGCAGGTGACCTGGAGGCCATCATTCGCACTGTGGCCGTATGTGGCGGTTCGGGCTCCGCCTTTACGCGTGATGCCCTCCGGGCTGGAGCAGATGCCTACGTGACCGCCGATGTCACCTATCATAAATTCTTTGATGTGCTGAACAACGGCGGGAATCCCCGTATGGCGCTAATTGACGCCGGACATTACGAGACCGAAGTCCATGCCGAGGAACTCGTCCGGCAGTGGCTCGCAAATCGGTTCCCGGAGGTATCGTGGCAACGAGCGACGAGCAGCACGAATCCCGTGCGCACGTTCGTGCCGTAGTGGGGGTACATTGAACTTTGTGGTCACCGCTGGCGTTAACCTAAACTGTGCTCATTGCACAGAGTAGTACTGTTGGCCGACTTCGCCGCATCATCCGTAGATTAGCCCGACGCATCCCATGGTAGCCGCTACCGAAACAAGTATTGGAGATCAACTTCGCTCCCTGATTCGCTTGCAGCATATTGACAACCGGATTGACCAGGTCAAAAAACTCCGGGGAGATTTGCCCGAAGAGATTCGCGATCTAGAAGACGAGAAGGCGGGTCTCGAAACGCGGATCGAAAAATTTAAGCAAGAGCAGCAGGAAGTGTCGACCGGCCGAACTTCGTCACAGCGTGATATCGTTGAGGCCGAGGCATTGATCAAGAAATACGACGAGCAGCAGTTGCAGGTGCGCAACAATCGCGAATATGATGCGCTGACCAAGGAAATCGAGGCGCAGAAGCAGCGGATCGTTGCTGCGAAGCGTCAGATAGAGGAAACCGAGGGAACCGCTGACGAGCACGAGGCAACGATCGCGGAGGCGCAGGGCCGGCTTGACGAGCTAGGGCAGGTGGTGGAGACGAAAAAGGCGCAACTCGAAGAGGTCCTTGATGAGACTCGGCAGGAGCAGGTCGAACTGGAGGAGCTGCGGGCACAGGCAGAGCATCACGTTGACAAGCGCTACTTGCGCGCCTATGGCCGCTTGCGCCGCCGTTTGCGTGACGGTCGAGCGGTGGTCATGCTGGAGCGGGGAGCGGCATCCGGGTTCGCCGTGCCGCCGCAGCGGCAGGTCGAAATCCGCCAGCATAACCGGATTGTAGCCTGCGAGCACACCGGACGTATTATCGTTGACAAAGAGCTTTACGACCAGACGACAACCGATCTCGGGTTCTAGTCGTATAACCGGACGTGCGCCGGCTGGATCATCGCCGTGCCCCGAACGGGGTGCGGAGGAAAGTCCGAACTCCACAGGGCACCGTGCTTCCTAACGGGAAGGCTCTGCCGCATGTCGGCGGAGACGGCACGTGCAACAGAGAGCAGACCAGCCGATGGATTCCGGAAATCCGGAATCACAGGTGATGGGTGAAATGGTGGGGTAAGAGCCCACCAGCGCTTCGGGTGACCGAGGTGGCTGGGTAAACCCCACGGGGTGCAAGGCCAAACAGCACCGCACGCCGCGAAGGCCCTGGGCGTTCAAGGCGATAAGGTGGCCCGCCGAATCCGCGGTGCGGGTAGGCCGCTAGAGGCCGCCGGTGACGGCGGTCCCAGATAAATGATGATCTCCTCGTCGGCAGCCTGGCGGCGGCTGTGGCGGGTAGACAGAATTCGGCTTACAGGCCGGCGCACGCCGCCAAGAAACAGGAAAGGCAGCTTCCCATATCGGGGGCTGCCTTTCTCTCTATAGTCCAGTGCGTAACGTTACTCCGCAGGCGCCTCAACGGGCGGCAAGGCCTGTTGCGGCAACGCTTCCTGCTGTGTGGTCTGCGACTGGCCCTGAATGATGCTGCGTTGGGTGTCATCGCCGCCAATGGTGAAGTTGGTCAATATGCAGAGTATGATAAACAGCGTAGCGAGAATCCACGTGGCTTTTTCCAGGACATCTGGAGCCTGGCGTGCGCCGAGAATCTGCGTGGTGGCGCCACCGGCGGCAATGCCGGCCAATCCACCGCCCTTCCCAGCCTGAATCAGTACCAGAAAGGTCATTACAATGGCGATTAGTGTGATGAGAACAATGAGGAATACGAACATGATGCGGAAAATGGATGTGGAAAAGACGTAGCCGCTAACGCCGGCATGGGTTGAGTGTTTCTGCCCCCGGGGCCTCATGCGGACGGCGTGTGCATGCTCATCATTACCGTCGCAGCCGCGCTTAGCGCAGCCGTTTCAGCTCGCAACCGCCGGGGGCCCAGCGACACGACGCGGTAGCCGCTATTTTCGGCGGCCAAGACCTCGTTGTCGGTGAACCCGCCCTCCGGGCCGACCAGAATGCGCAGCCTGGCATGTGAGGCGCACCCTCGCAACGCCGCCGCGAGTGTCTCGGCAGGGTCAGCCTGCTCATGCGCAAGAAAGGCGGTATTCCAGGCTGGTGCCTCCAGTAACTGCAAGAGCTGCTCAGGAGCGCGAAGCCGTGTAAGGCGGCTGCGTCCACACTGCTTCATGGCGCTGATCATGATGTGGCGGGCGCGCGCCTGGCGAAACAGAGACGTCTCCGTCCGTGAGGTCTCCAGGGGTATGATTTCCGAGACGCCGAGCTCGACCGCCTTTTCCAGAAACGTTTCGAAACGGCTTCTGTTCTTCAGCAGAGCGAGGCCTATGGAAAGGTGGTAGGAAGGCTCTCCAACATCCGCGCGTGTCTCTACAATGTGGCCGGTGACACGCTGGATTGTGACTTCCTCCAGGCACACGCGGTACCACACGCCCTCCCCGGT
The DNA here is from genome assembly GCA_963665975.1 of Rhodothermales bacterium. Taxonomy (GTDB): domain Bacteria; phylum Bacteroidota; class Rhodothermia; order Rhodothermales; family Bin80. Next base: position 1,497,292 of record OY762508.1, on the reverse strand, counting down.
GACCACACAGACTTCGTCGCCGCGCTTCTTGCGCAGCACACGTACGGCGTGCCTCGCTTCATCCTGCGGCAACAGAACGCGGGAGTCAGCGCTGATAGACGAGGACGGGACAAAAAATGTGGCAGGCATTCGGGCGTTGTGTCTTTCGCGCGACGGCATGGCATTACACGCCAACGGACAGTCCAATATGGGCGCGTACGAGCGTAGGATCCTCCGTGTTAGCCCCCAGGCTCACTGTGATCAGTCCGACGTCGGTGCCGAGCTGAAAGCCCAACCCGAACCCTGGGTACAGGCCGCGGAGCGCTTCGCGCGTCTTTGAGGCGTCCACGTAGCCCAGGTCAAAGAATACCAGCCCGAAAGATGCATAGTCGATTTTGTAGCGGTACTCCAACAGAATCCGTGTGGCGAATGGCGTCCGGAACCGCTCCTCGTCGTATCCCCGCAGAGAGTTGGCGCCCCCGAATCGGAACAGATCACTTTCGTCGGTCGCGCTACTGCGCAACAGGTAGGCCTCCCCGCCTACGAGAATAACGTGTCTCCTCTTGATCGGAACGAACCATCGGAAGCGAGCCAGGAGCCTGTCCTGGGTTAGGACCGTGTGCTGGCTAACGGGATCGCCGTCCAGTTGCGCGCGACTTGACTGACCGCGCTTGCGCCCTTTTTCCAGACTCGTTTCTACGACGATGCCCTTGCGTGGGTTTATGCGGTTATCCAGATGTCGCACGCGTATCCCGATGCCTGCAAAGAAGCTCGTCGCAAGGGCGATGCGTTGCACTCCGTCGATTATGGCCAGTCCCGCCAGGCCGGGGCGGGTTACTTCGCGGTGCAGCGTACCGAAGATATGGAGCCCGCTATTGAGCATATACCCAATTTCCACCCCGTAGGTGCGCTTGCCATAGGTCGAGTCCTGTTGAAGCCCTGCAAAGCGCCCTTCGAGCGAAAGCGGCAGCCCTGCTACGTAAGGGCTGGACACATGCGCGTCAAGCCTGCTCACACTTCCAGGCGGCCTCTTCAGCTCCAGGGATAGCAAGCGGCCTCCACCGAACAGGTTGCGCAGCACCAGGTGCCCGCTGCCTACGAGCCGTCCCCGACGTTGACCGGGCGGCGGAGGCTGGTAGCCGAGCGCGAGGTCGAATGCGCCGGGGGCCTCTTCTTCGACAGGAATCCGCACGACGATCATGCTGTCGCCTTCGAGGATCAATTCGGGCTCCTGAACAGACCGAAAGACGGGCATTGCAGCCAGACGTTGCCGAATCGTCTCCGCGTCAAACCCTGCGAGGCGGTGGCCGGGGCGTAGCCCGGCAGCACGTGCGGCGTATCCGGGACGGGTTCTCGACGCCCCTGGCAACTCTACGCGGGCAAGCCGTGGTGCGGGTCCTTCGCGCACGCGGAGCGTGACACGCAGGCGCGGCGGATCACCCTCCATCAGGGTAATGTCGGCGACATCGATTTCAGCAAGCAAGAACCCATTCTCGGCATAGCGTCCTACCAGCGCCTGCATATCCGCGTCCAACGCCGCGGGATCAAGGATACGTCCCGGACGCGTGGTCAGATGACGCTTTAGCTCCAGGGAGTCGAGCGTGCCCTCAATCCGTACATCTCCCACATGCACGCGCGGCCCGCGTGTGGCGAACAGGCGTGCGGTCCGGTCCACGCTGTGCGAGTCAATGCGTGCGAAGTAATATCCGGCGGCCTGGAGCGTGTGCAACGCATCGAGCGCCGCCTGCCGGACGCTGTCAGGGGACCAGGCGCGAGCAGAGGGCCAGGGGACAAGGCTGCCATCTTCCGCCTGCAGGCTCCACCGGAGGGCCTGCGCCTGGACCATGCTCGGGTTGCAGGCCAGGAAGAGAACGGCGGTGAACCGTAGAAGAAAGGCCAATCGGGATCGGAGCTGCCGTACGGCTCGGAGTCTTGAAGGAACAATGCACCATGGGAAACGAGCGCCAAAACACTCCGTTCCACATAACAGGATTACCCTTGTCGATCGGGCTACACTGTTGACACCCACCATAACGGACGCTCACCGCGTGGCATTTGGCCACCGGCTTCTTGCCTGGTACGATGCCATGCGGCGCGACTTGCCCTGGCGTCAATCGCGGGATCCCTATCGCGTGTGGGTAGCAGAGGTGATGCTGCAGCAAACACGCGTCGACCAGGCCGTGGATTACTACGAGCGTTTTATGCGCAGCTTCCCGACGGTATCCGCGCTCGCTGGCGCCGATCTTGGCGATGTGCTCCGTGAATGGGAGGGTCTGGGGTATTATGCGCGCGCACGCCACCTGCATGCTGCCGCCCGGGAGATCGTCGCGCATTGGGACAGCGACGTGCCACGCTCGTACGAGGCGCTGCGCACGCTGCCGGGCATTGGCGCGTACACGGCCCGAGCGGTGCTTTCCATAGCCTACGGGCTGCCATTTGCAGCAGTCGACGCCAATGTCAACCGGATTCTGTCCCGCGTGTTTTCCGTAGCGGAGCCGTCGCGCGGGAAGACGATCCAGGCACTGGCGGACAGTGTCCTTCACCGGGCGAGGCCGGGGGCCTTCAATCAGGCACTCATGGATCTGGGCGCCATGGTGTGCAGGCCCAAGAGTCCTGACTGTGGCGCGTGTCCGATCCAGGAAGTTTGTTCGGCGTTCGCTGCCGGCACGCCGGAGGCGTTTCCCGTTCGGAAAGCCCGGCCCAAGGTGCCACACTATGATATTGCCGTGGGAATCCTGTTCGATCACAGAGGACGGCTGCTCATTCAACAGCGCGCTCCAGAGGCGATGCTTGGAGGCCTTTGGGAATTTCCGGGAGGCAAATGCGAGAAAGGCGAGACGCCGGAGGCGGCATGCCGCCGGGAAGTGCAGGAAGAAATAGAGGTCACCGTGGAGGATTGCGAGCTCGCCTGCCGTGTGCAACAGGCGTACTCACACTTCCGCATAACGCTCTATGCGTTTCGGTGCGCGCGCTGGACCGGGACGCCCCGGTCACACCGGGGACTACCGCTCAAATGGGTGGACCGCTCCGAACTGGATCAATATGCGTTTCCGCGGGCAAACAGGCGTGTGCTCGACATCCTCCACGGAGACTGACCCGGAGCCGTGGGGCTTACGATGCCGGATGGTTGGCGTCCGGGCGCAAAACATCGTATCATCTCTGGTCAGGGGACTCGTGCTTGACTAAACCGGCTTGAGAAATGAACGACTGGGTCTGGACCCTCGTTATTCTGGTGGTCTATCTCTTGTTCGGCGCGCTTGGAAAGAAGAAGCAGCCGAAGAGAAAACCTGTTGCGCTACCGTCTGAGCCGATTCCAGGAGCGGGGTCAGGCTTTGAGGATACGCTGCGTGAGTTGCGCAACGCCCTTGGGATGGACGGGCCGCCTGCGAAGGAAGTGAAGATGCCAGCCCCGGAATTGGTGCGCTCCCGGATGCGAAGCCACGGGCCGAGCCTGGCCGACACGGCGCCAAAAAAATCCTGGTCGAGCGAATTTATCGAACACGCACCAAATTATGCGGATGCCCGTTTTGAGGAGTCCCCGCGCCGCATGCCATTCGTGTCGTCACCGACCGTTTCCAGGAAACAGGAGATGGCGCCGCCACAACAGAGGGTGCCAGCATCCGACCTCCAACTCCAATTGCGCGAGCTCAGGAATTCTGACGCGGCGCGCAAGGCGTTTGTGATGAGCGAGATTTTCGGTGCTCCGCTCGCTATACGTCGTCGGTGACAACAACGTCATCCTCCCCGCGCCCTTTCTTGAACAGGGCCGCCCCGATGGCGCCGCCCGCCAGGCTGATAACGGCGGCGATCGGGATGCCAATCAGGATGCTGCCGGGTCCGGCGGTGAATTCGATGAAGCTTATCCAGAAGTCTGCCATTTCTCCCATCTGATCAAGCGCTCCGCTCTCTTCCATCTCTCTCATGATGTCCTCTGCTCCCGGGAGCACTCCCATAGCCCGGAAAAGTATCGCAAGTATCCCGACTACGAGACCTCCCACAACGCCCGCCAGCGCTCCGAGCTTTACTCCTTCCCCACCTGATATGGTGAGTTCGTTGGTGTCGGTGTAATGCCAGACGGCAATGAGTCCGCAACCGGCGTACATTAAGCAGGCCAGGCAATTCAGGAGATCATTTTGAGGCAGCGTGATCACAGTGACCAGGAGGCCGCCTGCGAGTCCGCCCACCAGGGCCGACATGGTTTTCGATGGCATGGCGCAGATGGATTCAATGGAAGCGTTGGTGGAGACGTGGCAAGATAGCCTAGCTACTCCTCAATTGCGAGTGGATTGCGGTTGCTGTTGCGAGCCGTCTGCGTTATCGCCCGCACCAAGTATACGCCGGCCACGATGCCGAAAAGGGCGCCTGTCAGGAGCCGGCTTGCGGGCGAATTGTGCCACACGCCAATGACTCCCAGCAGCCAGTCGGTTGCTGCAGGCATAAGGGAGCCGAACAGGATGATCACCGCATACCGGGAGAGGAACGCGCTTCTGGTTGCAATTCCCAGATAGAGGAGCGGGGCGATGGCCAGCCCCCCGTAGATGCCGTAACACCGGTGGCAGACGGCAAGCGGAATACTGCCGATCGCGGGTGAACGCTCGGCGATCTGGTGGCATGCGCCCGAGAAGGCCTGCATAAGGAGTGCGCGCCAGACGGGGCTGACGAGCGGAGGTAGCGTGGCGAGGACGACAAGGAATGAGGCGATCAGGAGCACACTCGCCCATCTCCACCAAAAACGGGTGTCATGGGGTACGGACAGAGTCACGGCTGTTGTCATGGTTACGCCATCCAGTCTGTGTGTCTGACGCAATGTCAGACACACAGTAAGTATTTGGAAAGGAATATGGTTAGCTAAGCTATATGGTTACACAAATCATCTGGCACACTTTTTGTTGAAACCCCGGACCGTACTACAACGGCGATTTGGCCCCCAAGGCTATAATCATTGGAACCATCAACCACATTTGAGGTTTTGTTAGCACTCACCAGCAGTGAGTGCTAACAACCCAAACATCCCACCTAACGATACGGAGGTATCACCACTATGATGATCCAACCGCTTAGTGACCGTGTGGTCGTCAAGGCACAGGATGCGGAAGAGCAAACCGCGAGTGGCCTCTACATTCCCGACTCCGCAAAGGAGAAGCCCCAGAAAGGCACCGTGGTAGCGGTAGGACCGGGTCGTGTAGAGAACGGCGTCAAGATCGATATGACGGTCAACGAAGGTGATAGCGTGCTCTACGGCAAGTACTCCGGAACGGAAGTCGCCCTTGATGGGGAAGACTTCCTGATCCTGCGCGAAAGCGACATTCTGGGCGTTATCCAGAGCTAATCAGGCCTCCGGTCTGACCACATTGAACCGTCACACTCATCTGAATCCTGGAGAAAAGGACTATGGCAAAGCAAATCATCTTTGACGCCGATTCGCGCGGCGCGCTAAAGCGCGGAGTCGACCAACTCGCCGACGCTGTCAAAGTCACGCTCGGCCCCAAAGGCCGCAATGTTATCATCGAGAAAAAATTCGGCTCACCCACTGTGACCAAGGATGGCGTCACCGTGGCGAAGGAAGTCGAATTGGAGAACAAGGTCGAGAACGTCGGCGCGCAGATGGTCAAGGAGGTTGCCTCGAAGACCTCTGATGTCGCAGGCGACGGGACCACGACGGCCACCGTGCTCGCGCAGGCCATCATGACCGCCGGACTCAAGAACGTCACCGCGGGTGCCAACCCTATGGATCTCAAGCGGGGCATTGACAAGGCTGTCAGGGCTATTGTGGGCGATCTGCGCACGCAGAGCCGCGAAATCGAAGGCCGTAACGAAATCGCGCAGGTAGGCTCGATTTCGGCCAACAACGACGAGGCGATTGGCGAGTTGATTGCTGACGCATTCGAAAAAGTTGGCAAGGACGGCGTGATCACCGTGGAAGAAGCCCGCGGCACGGAAACGACGCTCGATGTCGTGGAGGGCATGCAGTTCGATCGCGGCTATCTGTCACCGTACTTCGTGACCAATGCCGATGACATGGAGACCGTCCTCGAGGATGCCTACCTCCTGATCTACGACAAGAAGATTTCGGCCATGAAAGACTTGTTGCCGATCCTCGAAAAGATCGCGCAGACGGGCTCTCCGCTTATGGTTATCGCTGAGGATGTTGAGGGCGAGGCCCTTGCCACCATGGTGGTCAACAAGCTGCGCGGGACGCTCCGCGTCGCCGCTGTCAAGGCCCCGGGCTTTGGCGACCGCCGCAAAGCCATGCTCGAAGACATCGCGATTTTGACCGGTGGCACCGTGATCAGCGAAGAGAAAGGCTACCGGCTTGAGAACGCCACGGTCAACTATCTGGGCCGCGCCAAGCGGGTGGTCATTGACAAAGACAAGACCGTTGTGGTTGATGGCGCCGGCTCTGGCGATCAGATCAAGGCACGTTCGAACCAGATCCGGCAGCAGATCGAAACGACGACCAGCGACTACGATCGCGAGAAGCTGCAGGAGCGGCTTGCGAAGCTCTCCGGTGGTGTCGCGGTGCTCAAGATCGGAGCGGCTACCGAGCCGGAAATGAAAGAGAAAAAAGCGCGCGTCGAAGATGCGCTGCATGCCACGCGGGCGGCCATTGAAGAGGGCATCGTCCCTGGCGGCGGCGTAGCACTGATCCGTAGCCTGGATGTCCTTGACGGCGTCGATGTGAGCAACGAAGATCAGGGCATCGGGATCAACATTGTTCGTCGCGCCCTGGAAGAGCCGCTGCGGCAGATTGCTGCCAATGCCGGCGTCGAAGGTTCGATTGTCGCCCAGAAGGTCAAAGAGGGCGAGGGCGACTACGGGTTCAATGCAAGCAGCGAGGAGTATGGCCGATTGGTGGCGGACGGCGTGATCGACCCGACGAAGGTTGTGCGTGCGGCGCTCGAGAATGCGGCGTCGGTGGCCGGTCTACTGTTGACCACAGAAGCCGTCGTGGCAGACAAACCCGAAAAAGCCGCCGCTGGAGCCGAAGGCATGGGCGGTGGCGGCCACATGGATGGCATGGGCGGAGGCATGGGCTTCTAGGCCTTGCCGCAACCGTTTTCGGAGGGGCGGAGCCACCACAGGCTTCGCCCCTCTTTTTTTGCCCGGATTTTCCCGTTTTGGAGGGTGCGCTTACCTGTAGACGCCTTCGGAGTATAGATCACGTCCTCTAAAGTGAATGGCGGTACGCGTCTGCTGGGGATTCCAATGGTAATGGATCGGATTGCGCCGATAGTTGCGAAGCGCTGGCTGGAACCCGGACAGGAAAGGCACTTCATCCGGATTACTACGGGTATCGACCAGGCCAGTCGGCACATCAGGTCCTGGGACAGACGTGGCGACGGTGTGGGCGCGCGAACTGGGTGCTTGGATCTGGCGCCCAGCACCAAGAGCATGGTCAGGCCAGGACCTTGACGATCTCAGACTTTATTCGGAAATGACAGGGCGGTTGCTACTCCGGCGCGACAAAACGATAGATCTCCACATACGGATTGGGCAGCTCCCCCTGACTGTCCAGATCCGGCTGGACCGGGCGATAGACCAGTCCGTTTTCTCCGTGTAGGAACACCGATTTGAGTCCCAGTTCTTCGGCAACCAGCATGCCGTCTTTGGTAAGGACCTGATACCCGGTTCCTCGCTGTCTGTTGACATATTGCACCATGAGTGTTTGATCGGTAAGCTCAAAAAGGCTCCATGTGGCTGTGGCCCACCAATCCTTCATAGCCGCGAACACTCCCGGAATATCAGGCGGCAAATCTTTGCGTGGGGAGCGAAACCACGAGCGGCGTTTCGAAATTCTCTTTAAAGAAATCCTCTCTAGAAGCGTACCGTCCAGAGCAATCTTCAGTAATTCCAATTCGGGTGACTGAGCGTAGAAAAGGTGCGTCCCGTCGGCAATGAGACCACCGCCGGCAAAACGCTTACTGGCATTGGGGAACTTGAATGGAGGCACTGGAAGCTTCCTAAGGGTCTTTCCAGTGGAACTCATATGTTTCAACTCCCAGTCCGGCCAATCGTAGACGCCATAAAGCTCTCCTGTGGGATCAATATCGAAAAACGATGTAGACGTGAAGCCGGGATCCACGCTACCCAGGCATGCTCCCTCCGTGGTGAAACGGTATCCCCAGATGTTTCCTGAATTCTGGATAAAGATGAATTCATTACCTGCAAACCTGGCGCCCGACGGGCGGAAGATGAAACCCGGATGGCAAATCCTTGGATCCAGTGAAGCTCGTAATGAACCGTCCGATTCGAATAGCAAGATCTGCTCTCCCACCATGTCGGTTACAAGCCATCGACCGTCCGAGTCTCTATCAATCTGATAGATTTCCGCTATCAGCAACGTGTCCGGTAAGTCAAACGTGACCGTTTCCACCAGTTCGAAGTGCTTCAACGTGAAAGGTGGTTTATCCTGTGCACGCACGCCTGGCGCCACAAAGGCGATCAAAAGGATCGCACCAGCAAGAAGAACACCATGGTTTGGCTGCTGGTAATGCTGGCTAGGACGGGAATGCATCGGGCGAGGTCGTGTGTCTAGTGGAGGCAGATGTCAGGCAGATACCCTATTTGCCCGTAATATGATGAACAGTAGCCTCCCTCTGACTCGAAACAGGCGCCTGGCCACTCTGAGAACTCCGAAGCCTCGTGCTCGCAAAAGGCGCGGTAGCAGTCTGAAAAAATCCTCCGTCAGAATATAGACAACCCTTGCGGACGTCAATACTACGCTCTTGTTCGCGTTTCTCTTGTCCGGCCTCCGTCGGTTGGATGGTGGTCAGGAGGACGAGCAGGCCCGTAAATGCCACAGCCGCAGCTAGCAGACCTCGACGACTTTCGGAGTGCGAAGAGTAGAGATGATAATCCTCGGATTGAGTTAGGCTGTGTATTCAGAGGAATTGCATATCAAACCAAACCGAACGTCGCCTGGAAGAGGAGCGCAGCGCTCCACCCAATTGGGTAAACGATATGCAGGCTTATATCGGTACGCTGCAACAGGCTGCGATACGGCCTGTCATTTATCTTCCTTCGGAATTGGATGGAAGCGAGGAATGCGGCTGGCATTGATTCAAGATCTAATATGCATGTTTGGCAAGCTCTGTTAATCTTGGCCAGTAATGGTGACAGCGGCGCCAACGTTACGGGAAAAAAGATCAATCATTGGTTGACACCAGGGATGCCCCCAGCAAGAATGGATGCAATCATCTCCAGGTTTCGGGATACATCGTAGACGTGCCTGAAAGATTTACTGCCGATCGTGCCCACATTGCCTCCCCTTTGCCCATAGGCGGCTACGAATCCGCGAGCGCGGTGAGTTCCGCCATGTGCCGCGCAGCCAGGGCATGTGCCGCATCCTGCGCTGCAGCCTCGGCAAACACACGCAGGACTGGTTCGGTATTCGATTTTCGGACATGCACCCAGCCGCGAGGAAGGTTGAGCTTCACGCCGTCCACGGTGGTAAGGTCCTCGCCCGCGTGCCGCCTCGCGAAGCGGGCGAGGAGGACATCGGGATCCATTTCGCCAACAGGCAGCTTCTTCTTGACGATCACATAGGCCGGCAGCTCCCTGCGCAGGACAGACAAGGGTGCCTGTTGCTCGGCGATGTGCTGGAGGATCATTGCGGCGCCTGCGAGTGCGTCGCGTCCATAGTGAAGAGAGGGCAAAATAACGCCGCCGTTCCCCTCACCGCCCAGAATGGCGCCAGTTTCCTGCATCTTCCGTACAACGTGGATTTCACCTACCGCCGACCGGTGTACCTCCATGCCGTATCGGGCAGCGACGTCGTCGATGGCGCGCGAGGAAGAGAGGTTGGTGGCAAACGGCCCTGGCATGCGACGCCACAGAAAGTCCGCCGCCATCACCTGCGTGAGCTCCTCGCTGACTACTTCTCCGTGGTCGTCAATGCAGACGAGACGATCGGCGTCCGGATCGACGACAAGGCCGAGGTCCGCCTTCGATTCCGCGACGAATGCTGCGGTTTGCGTCAGGTGCTCCGGCAGGGGCTCCGCCGGATGCGCGAAACGCCCCGTTGGCTCACCGTTAATGACGAGAATCTGCTCCGCGGACACTCCTAGACGTTCAAGAAGTCGAGGCAGCGCCGTGCCGCCAACAGAATTGATGCCGTCGACCACAATGCGGAAGTTGCGTGCAGCAATGACCGGCGGGGCGCAGAATGCAAGCGCCAGAATGCGATCGATGTGCGCGTCCAGAAAATCATGCCGGTTACAGGATCCCAGCTCATTGATTGTTACCGGCGTCGCCTCGCCACGGCGGGCCATGCCAATGACTTCGCGCCCCTCGTCCGGCGAGAGGAATTCGCTCTTCTCGTTCAACAGCTTCAGCGCATTCCACTCTTCGGGGTTGTGTGAGGCGGTAAGGACGATGCCGCCTGCGGCTTCCGACAATAGCACTCCCATGGCCACGGTCGGCGTGCTGGCGAGGCCTGTGTTGATCACGTGGCAGCCCACACTACGCAAGGCGCCAATGACGATCTGTGCGCAAATTGGACCCGAGACGCGAGCATCGCGGCCGACGACAACGGTGGCGTCGGCCCCGCGAGCAGTCGCCCGGAGACGGGCCCATGTCCCGAATGCCGCGGCGTAGCGCACAAGTACGGAGGCGTCAAGTCCGGCCCCAACGATGCCGCGGATACCCGAAACCGATTCGATGAGTGTTTTCTTGGACATACAGAAGCTGAATAACGGCGCGTTCTTGTGCGACGCGCGCCAGATGCGGGATTCGACCGGATCTTAACACGGAGCGTGGAACAGCTCTGCCGGCATCCGGTTCGGCAGTGGATTTCCCGCCTCTCACCCAGGCCATGTTCCGGCTCTATATACAGGATCCTGCCCGGCCCGCTGGCCGTGAAACGCACTGGCGTCATCGGTTTTCCCTGGCTGGCGTGGCTCTTTGCGTGATCCTGATGGGGTGGGGCGGATTTGTTACCAGCATTGATGCCGGGCTCGCCGTGCCGGACTGGCCCACCTCGTTCGGGTCTTACGATCCTGTCACCACGGGCTTCAGTGATCCCACCGATCCGGACGCACGGTGGTGGCAATACACGCCGGTCCTGGCAGAGCATGGCCATCGGTTACTGGGAGCGCTCTTGGGATTGTGGGTGCTGATCCTGGCGCTATGGACATGGCGCACGGAAGTGCGGTCGTGGATGCGGCGCCTAAGCGGAGCGGCGCTGGGACTCGTAGTGCTGCAGGGCGTTCTCGGCGGGCTGCGCGTCGTGTGGGTGTCGCTGGACCTTGCCGTCGTGCACGCGATTGGCGCCCAGCTACTGTTCGGTCTGCTGCTGGCGATGACCCTGTTCACATCGGCATCCTGGTTGGCGGCAACCGATATTCCCCAGGAGCACGCAGATACTCGGCGGCTTCGCTTGCTGAGCGCTGCGACAGTCATCGTTCTAATCGGCCAAATTCTGCTCGGCGCCCTGCTCCGACACCCCGGCGGCGGCGTACACCTGGGATTTGCTGTCGTGCACATCGTGGGAGCTATCGTCGTCCTGGGATTAATCGTGGTTACGTGTGGCGGCATCCGCCGTGATTTTGCTGCGAACAGGTTGCTAAATCGTGCGGCATGGGTTATGATGGGAGCCGTCTTTGTGCAATTGACACTCGGATTTCTGGCTTTTGCGGTGCTTCTGATTGAGCATAGCATGGCCATGCGTAGCACGATGCAGGTAGTACTTAACAGCGCACACCTTGTGATGGGCGCGGTACTGTTCGGCGCAGCAGCGTGTACGCTGCTCTTGCTCATGCGACGACAGGAAGAAGGCGTGGCCAGCACCGGATAGCACGGTATGTATACAGGTAACGAAAACGGGCACGGAGGAGTGCTGGCGCGCGAGTTGGCTGAGCCCATCGCGCAGGAGCCATTGCGCCCCGAGCGCATCCTGGTGCAGCGCCCGATGCCGGAGGGCGGCTCGGACCCTCCCGTTTTGTTGGACTATTGGGATCTGACCAAGCCCGAGATTTCTTTTCTGGTCACGGTGTCAGCACTGGCCGGATTTCTGCTGGGATCACCGGATGTAATTCAAGGCGGCCTTCTGGGAGCCTTGTTGTTGGGCACGGTCCTCAGCGCGGCCGGCGTGGGCGTGCTGAATCACTATATCGAGCGGAAGCATGATGCGCTGATGCGGCGCACGGCAAACCGCCCGCTGCCCTCCGGCCGCATATCGCCTCGCGCAGCGCTGATCTTCGGGACAAGCCTGACGCTGGCAGGTCTGGCCATTGTGGTCTTCTTCGTCAACGTTGCCACCAGCGTGCTTGCGGCTCTGACCGTAGGCCTGTACCTCTTTGTGTATACCCCGCTCAAGCGCCGGACATCATACAACACGCTGGTAGGCACAATCCCGGGTGCCCTACCGGCATTGGGAGGCTATGTTGCAGCTACCGGGACTCTGGGAGCAGGAGGCTGGGCGCTGTTTCTTATTCTGGCCTGTTGGCAAATGCCCCACTTCCTCGCGCTTGCCTGGATGTACCGGAAGGACTATGCTCGCGCAGGATTCGTCATGTTGCCTGTAGTGCACCCGGACGGGCACTCGACCGCGCGGCAGGCGCTTCTGTTTGCCATTGGCCTGATGCTGGCAAGCACCGTGCCTACTATTATAGGTGTAACCGGGTGGGTGTACTTAGCCGGGGCGATGGCGCTGGGCGTGTGGTTCCTGTTCCCCGCGTATGCCTTTCACCGCTCGCGCACTACGCGGGACGCCCGGCGCATGCTGGCGGGGTCGATTCTTTATATGCCGCTACTGGTAGTCTTGATAGTTGTGGACCGCCTGCTGTAAGTACTTATTCGATGCGCCTCCACACTTCCTCCAGCCGGTAACCGCTTGGAAATTCGCCAGCATGATACCAGAGGTCGCCGACGACCTTCGCGGTGAACTCCAGGGCTTCGCCTACCAGAACCTCGCTGATATGGTATTCCAGGAATTCCGTGTACAGCGTATCGTCTACGAGCGTGTACCGCCCACCGCCCGCTAATACTTCCTCACCGCCAGCAGCCTGGTATCCCCAGGAGAAGTGTGTAGAATTCAGAATCTTCATCGACGGCGGCGGATTGGTCGTAACAATGACCGTATCAGGATAGATGGCCCGCTGTGAAACCATGCGCCAGGAACCTTCAAGATGATTTGCGGGGGCTTGGGCTCCTGCGGGTGCGCTGGAGAGCAGGAGCGTGAACAGAAGCACTGAAACTGTAGCGATCTTTCTCATGGGTGGCCTCGTGACAATCGTTGGGCAGGGGAGTGTTAAGAAATCTATAAATCTTCGGCACAAAATGAAAGAGTCGCGAGGATTACATTTCGGGAGATCGCTTCACGATCTCTCTTTCGCGGCGGTCCATATCCGTTTCGGCGCCATGCGCGTCACTCGGGTGGGGCAAGAGACGGTGCCCGGAGCTACGCACCCGCGGTTTCGAGGTGCGCCCTGCCGTCACGCAGGCCGGTCCATCCATTCGGGCTCGGGAGTGACAGTCTCTTCGGGTGGTGGGCCAGGATCAGTCCATCCCATGGCGGACACTACCATTAGCGGCTCAACCGTCACGTCTGATTCGACCACGATCTGGCATGCCAGTCGAACCTCGCCGAGAAGTCCGCGCTCGTCGAGTTTGTCGTGCTCGGCGCGCGTCATTGCTGTTGGCTCACCATCGATCACGCGGACGCGGCAGGTGGTGCACCGGGCGTAGCCCCCGCAGCGATGGCCGATATCCACGCCGCATTCCTTGACTGCGAGAACGAGCCGAGTACCTTCGGCGACGGCTTGAGAGCCTGCGCCAGGAATAGTTACCGTAGGCATAGTTACAAGGTGCAAGTTTGATAGCGGGGTCCTTCTACTCTCGCATCCAGCTATAGTGCCACCCAATTTTTGTGTCATGAAGCCGGGCGGTGCACTATATTCGCTGAAGCTCTTCAAGGTCCGTTGTAATCTTTGGATTCCATATGCAGATAATGCGTCCACTTGCCGCGTCCTGTTGCCTGCTGATTATTGTAGCATGGGTTGGAACGCGTCCCTTCTATCAGGAGGCTATTCAGTCTTCGTCAGAGCGGCAAATAACACAGGGAGTCGATACGCTCGGCAAGATTGATTCCCTGGTGTTTGCGGCCATCCGCAAAAGGGCGTTTCCGGGTGCGTCCGTGGCCGTCGGATATCGGGGGCAAATCGTAAAACTAGCAGGCTACGGAAATTATTCCTATGGGACGCACAAGGCCGTATCGCCCGAGTCTCCTTTCGATTTGGCCTCGCTGACCAAGGTGGTCGCTACAACAACGGCAGCGATGCAGCTCTACGAGGCGGGCCGCCTTGATCTCAATGCGACCGTACATAGCTACCTGCCGGAGTTTGCACAAAATGGCAAGCAAGATGTCACGATCCGTCATCTGCTCACCCATACAAGTGGGCTACAGCCGTTTATCTTTTTTCACCAGATCGACATTACAGACCGCGAGACGGTCGTGGACTCCATATATGCGCTCGCACTGAACACGCCGCCCGGGAAAGAATACAGGTATAGTGATTTTTCGATGATCGTGCTGGCGTTCGTAATCGAGAGGATTACCGGGCAGGAATTCGGGACCTATGCGCGCGAATACATATTCGAACCCCTTGGAATGTATGCAACGGGGTTTCGAGAGCCCGGCGTGCCGGACCCGGAGGTCGTTCCCACCGAAATGGATGACTATTTTAGGTTTCGGCTTGTGCAGGGCGAGGTGCACGACGAAACCGCATGGATTCTGGGTGGCGATGCGGGACACGCCGGTCTGTTTTCCACGGCAGCCGATCTTGCTCGCTTCGCCACCATGCTTACGCAGCAGGGCCAGGCCAATGGCGGACAATTTCTGCAGTCCGAAACCATCCGCCTGTTCACCACGGCTGTCGACACCTCGAGTCATACAAGGGCGCTGGGATGGGATACGCGGTCGAAGGACGAGGAGGCGTCCGCAGGCGTGCTATTTGGTCCGCGCAGCTTTGGACACACCGGCTTTACCGGTACGTCAATTTGGATAGACCCGGATGCAGAGCTGTTCGTAATTCTGCTTACCAACCGCGTCTTTCCGAGAAGGGAGAACTACAAGTATGTCAAAGTGCGCCCAGCAGTAGCGGATGCGGCCTATGAAGCCATCCTTGGCAGACCGGCCCATTAGGCGGACAATGGGACCTTTTTCTCGCGCAAAGCTTTTGGATGCGCTGTAATTCAGTCACTACAGGCAAGAAATCTGCAATGCCTACCTATGAATACCGGCGTCAGGATGGGACGACGTTCGAAGTTGTTCAGCGCATTACCGACGATGCCCTCCACAGCTGTCCGACTACACAGCAGCCTGTACGCCGGGTGATTTCTGGTGGCACCGGGCTCATTTTCAAGGGCAGCGGCTTTTACCAGACGGACTACGGCTCGCGGTCCAACGGTGCGGAAAAGGCAGCGAAAAAAGAGGAATCCACCACTCCCGAGCCGGAAAAGGCGGCCGCGGATTCTTAATCCAGCTTCGTGTGCACATTTCCTTGGCGCACACGAAGCTGGGATACGAAACGGTGATAGCGGTTCCACGATATTGTTAAGCGTCAGGTGGTGGACTTGATTACCTGGCGAACTCAGCAGGAGAGTGAGTGCCTCGTTGCTCACTATGTCACTACACTCTTGTGGGTCGTGTTTTCCGCGTTTCGTGTGTATGGTTGTGTGACTTGAGTCCCATACTCAGGTCGATCTGGCACTGGAAGGGATCCGGATCCCTGTCTTTCTTTAGCTTTTGAGCGTGTGCACTCTCTGGCGGAACTACATAGATTAGGTGGATTGATTGAAGGCAAGTACCCGCACTATGGTTTGTGAAGGAGGTGAAATCCAGACGGAGAGAACCAAACACGCACTACATTCGACTGTTGCGCAACGGTGAGCCACGAAATAGGCCTCTATTGGCTGGAATCGCACATTTTGCTGCGTGCAAAACGCCGCGACCGGGATCTGCATCACCTGATGGCTATGCAAATTGACAATCTGCAGTCGGATCGCAGGCGGTCACTTCCTTCTCGAATGACGTTCCGGCTGCGGGTCGTCGGACAAATTTGAATGCTGAAGCACAAGAGTTGGGGTGCAGCTACCTGCCACCTCCCGCACACAGGCGGCTGTTTCGCGATAACCAGTCCTTGAGCTGACGAACTGTATTAGAGTGGGACGCGGGGTAGACCTTGCCCCTGGGCTGGTCCAACAAGTCCCGGTTTTTAAAGTCCGTCATGAGATCTCTGTCATTCGTATAGAGCACCCTTGCTCCGCTGATCCGAGCCAGCGCAATCACATGCGGATCATTTGAAGTGCAGACACCTCGTGCTCGCAGAGTATCTGTTTCTCTCCTCACGTCGTTATCTTCAAACAACCTCACCCTGCCTTGACGCTTGGCTTCTTTCAACCAATCCAATGCCTTACGCATCGTCAATTCCTGCTGGAGTGTGCCCCCATACACTAGCCGACCATTGCCAAACGAGACCCAGGTGAGGAATACTGTTCCCGCATCGGTTCTATGTTCTGCCCCGAATACATGACTCGCCACGCACGTATCCAAGATCGCACACATAACCTATAGCCCGAGTACTTGCAACGTTTCTTGCATGAAGAATGCCCGATAAGTATCCGGGGCGTCACAGATATTGCCGCGCTCATCAAGGCCAATTTCGTGAATAACTACTTCCAAGTCATTGCGCTCGAAGAACAGAATTGAAACATCCTCGGAGCGCAACGCCACACTGGGGTCACGCACGGCCATTGTGATCCGGTCCAAAATGAAATCGCTGTGGGTCTCTATGATTAATTGTCGTCCATCGGCCGCAATTTCGCAAAACAAGCTGCCCAAGGCCGCCTGTGCACTCGGATGGAGATGAACCTCCGGCTGTTGGAGAAGAAAAAGCGAGTTCCCTGAATCACCGCGCAAAAGTTCGGTAACCGTCGGCAAGACTTGGCTTATGCCATAACCCATATCAATCATATTTCTCGGTGGTCCCTTTGAGCGCTTTCCAAACTTACGGAACTGCATCTGGAAGGGACTGCTCCCTCCCTCTTCAAATCGCTTTACCTTGATCTCATCAAATATGCCCGCTTTTTGTCCGAATTCCTGCAAGCGGCCCTGGAGAACCTCCCAGTCATCCCTCCGCGCCGAAGAGAGACTTGCTAGATAGGAGGGAACACTGACTCCTTCCGGATCCGTATAGGGCTGAATAGGATCATACGTCCTCAGCGGACGGGAGCGAACAGGCCCACTGGCGTATACTTGATGGCCAACCAACAACCACAGTCCCATAGCAAGCTCCAGCAACATGGCGACATCTGCCGAAGAAAAGGATGATCCGTTGGCGGTTGGGTTAGGTGCTCCTGTCTGTGCGTCGCGAAGTAGCTTTCTAACAATCGATGGAAGTGAAATGGTAGACAGACGCTCATCCGGAACACCTTCATTGGGAGTAGGCGGCCACGGGAATTCCAGGGTTTGCCCATCATATCCGACTCTGACCGAAAGACGATGACCGTCTTCCAGGTACGTCTCAATCCAAGCATTGTCAGACTTAAGACTTTTCTTAACTGCTACAGGCGCGGTTCCACGTTTCTCAAAGGTCGAACTGAAGCGGTAGGATCGAACCTGGGCCTCGCTGACGCCGGGGCCGTTGACGAACCTGAATGCCAGAGTAAACGAATCGGCTTGCCCTCCCCTACGGCCCCTATGGTGGGCGATATCAGCGAAGCTGCCAAGGTCAAAAGGAGGCTGCTTGAAATTTGGAAGGTAATCTTGGGCGGCGTCAAGCACCGGCCTTAGCATCGCGAGGAGTGAGGTCTTGCCTGTACTATTTTCGCCGATTAGCACCGTAAGCGGTGCTAATCGCACTGACTGCTTTGAGCTGAAGCACCGATACTTTTCGAGAGTAATTTCCTTGAGATAAACACGAGTCTGCATGATCTCTGGTCGTTTCTGGATAACACTATTCGGCAAGCTTGACGAGAATCTCGTGCGAATAGAATCCACCAACTTCTAGTCCATCAAGTTCCCGTGAGCGTTCTTGATCTGCCACGCGGGCCATGCGCAAGGCATCACCCAACCCCCCTCGGATGTGCAATTCAAGACGATGAAATACCGGCTAACCTAACCGACCCGTTTCGGCTCGCTGGAGGACGCCAAAGCTTGGGTGGATCGCTGTTTCCACCTTTCCCGGAAGCTGTATGGCGTGGACGGTATAAATGAAAGTCGTGCGTCGTGTGCCTATTCACAACCCTCGACGAAATTGCGTACGGATCGCCGGGCTGTGGCAAGACCCACTTGCTCTGCACCTTGGATATCACACTTATCCATCAGGGTCGGGCATCCTCTTTCGCCCTTGCCTCCTCTTGGTGCAGGATCTTTTGGCGGCCAAGCGCCCGTTGACGCTGGATCGCTTGCGGAAGAGGCTGCGTAAATACGACGCGATCATCCTGGATTATATCGGGTACGTGCGGCACAATCGCGAAAAAATGGAAGTGCTCTTCACGCTTCTGGTGCATACGAGCGAGGCGGCTTGATGCTGACCAGCAATGTGGCGTTCCCGGCGGGGAGCAGATCTCCCAAGACTCGATGATGACAGCAGCGGTGGCCATAGACTGCCTGGCGCATCACTGCGTGATCTTGGAGATGAATCACCCCAGCTACCGCTTGGAGGCCGCCCGGAACCGCTTGGCGGAAGCGGCGGATTCATGGGCTAAGGGCACCGCCCGCATGCATACCGCGCGATGGCAAGGCATCCACCTTCTTCGTCCCGATGGGGAGGTCTCGGTACTTGGTGCGCTGGGCCCCGCAGACTGAGGCGACTAATTTGACCAGCAGAAGGCCCCATTCTTGGCAAAACCGCGGAAATCAAGAAATAGGAGTTCACCGATCCCGAGCCGAAAAAGCGCCCACGGATTCTTAAGCGACTATCAGGATCGCCCGGCCTCGACAATGGCGGCAAAAGAAGTTGCCTGAAGACTGGCGCCGCCGATGAGACCGCCATTGACGTCCGGCTGCGAAAGCAAATCTGCTGCGTTGGCCGGCTTCATGCTGCCTCCGTAGAGCAGGTGCACACCGGCAGCGGTGGATGCCGCGAAGTGTGCTGCCAAGAGCGTTCGAATAAAGGCGTGCATGGCCTGCGCCTGCTCCGGCGTGGCCGTCTCCCCGGTTCCGATCGCCCATACGGGCTCGTAGGCAAGAACGATCGCATCGGAGTTGTCAATCGCTACGCTTTCGAGTGCTCCCTGCACCTGTTCCTTCACGACGGCTCGTTCACGTCCGGCCCGCCGTTCCTCCAGACGCTCTCCTACACATACGATCGGGATCAGGCCATGTGCTAGGGCCTGCTTCACTTTTCTATTGACAGCGTGGTTGGTTTCGGAAAAGTACTGCCGCCGCTCGGAGTGCCCCAGAATTACGTAGCTGCATCCTACCGAAATCAGCATGGGCGCGGCTACTTCGCCGGTAAAGGCGCCCCGATCTGCAGGGTGCATGTTTTGTGCACCAAGCCGCACTGGGGAGCCTTGCAGTACAGCTGCCACCGCGCCCAGGCTGATAAACGGCGGACAAACGGCGACCTGCACACCGCCCGGATCGCCGACGCTTGCCACAAGCTCCCGCGCCAGTTGCGTGGCGGCGTCAAGATCTGTATTCATTTTCCAGTTTCCGGCAATCAACATCGGTCTTGACTTGGTTGTGGTGGCTAAGGTGCGCAATCCAGCGTTGCGCTGGCATGCGAGGGCGCTCCAGGCGGCTTCTATTCTACGTCCTGTGGAAGGCGAGCAAGCACGGCTTCGCGCAGCGCGGCCATGGCGCCGCCGATATACTTGGCGACGATCTTTCCTTCTGGGTCCAACAAATAGCGTGTGGGCAGCACATTAACATTGTAGCGGCGCAGCAAGTCGTCTTGTGTCAAGAACACATGGTGCCCCGGAATGTCACGTCCGTCAAGAAAGGCGTCGTTTAACAAGCTGTCAGGCTCCAGAGACAAGGACAAGATTGTGAGTGCTTTTTGTCCGATCTCTTCCAGTAACAGATTTCGGCCCTCTAGTTCACGCTGATAAGTGGCATCCTGGGGCCGGTAAAATTCCAAAATGACATGGCGCCCGCGAAGGATTTCAAGCGTGAGCGAGTCTCCGGTTGCCGTGCGGACGGCGAACGCGGGGGCGTCCATACCCGGCAACAGGTGTTCAATTTCATAGATCGCACGCTCGGCCCACTGCCCCCATGGCGTGCCGGCATAGGTTTCAGCCATGCTGCTGGCTTCCTGTAGCGCCTCTTCCTGCTCAAGGCTGTCCAGTCGTGCCAGGACGAGTTCTGATTGCAACTGTGCGCGCTGATCGTCGTCGATCGCGCGTTCCTGGAATTCGCGGACCATGGCGAGTGCAGCTTCCTGCCCAGCCAGTCTGGCCTGCGCTTGCCGGGCGATGCGCCCCACCTCGGCATAGTTGATATACCTCGGCGGAATATCGAGCGCCCAGGCCACAGCCAGTGAATCGTGCCATCCAGCGGCCATGATCACGGCCTCCGTGGCAGCCGCTTCGCTACCCATCGTATTGGCGAAGGTGCCCTGCATGCCCCACAGTATCATGCTGGACTGCAGAATCTGGTCCCGCGCGGTCTCCTCTGTATAGGTGCCGGCCTGCAAGAGCTCCAGGAGGCGGTTGTTGTGCTGTGCCTTGGTATTCTGGTAGGCCGCCCACGCGCCGTTTTCCGGGGACCGTAACCGAAGTAATTGCTGGCCAACCGGAAACGTTGCTTCCAGCCGCGCCGAATCTCCCTCTGCTACGGCGATTTCCCCGATCTTCAGGATCTGCCCGCTCCTGCTGATGACGATGGCATAGACGCCGCGCGCCGGAGCCGTAATGTCCAGCGCAAAGTCGCCATTGCGATCGGTCACGCCGTACCCCAGCGTGTCCGGCTCCCCTTCTCTCTCCACCGCTACAAGCACTCCGAAGCCGCTGTAGTCCTGTGTTGTATCAATCTCGGTGCTGACGACCAGACGCCCGGAAAGATGGCTGTGTGCGAGCTGCCGAGACAAGGAGACCTCGGAATCTTCCTCCTGTCCGCAGGCGATCTGGGTCAAGACGAGACCGCAGCACACGGTAGCAATAAAGAACACACGGAATACATTCATGGCAGCATGCAGGTTAGGCCACGGTGCGCGGGGTCAGTCGCGTCGCGCCGCAAGGGTTTTCTCAAGCAGGCTACGCACCAGCTTCGGGTTGGGTGAGCCGTCGTAACTGCGCATGACCTGACCGATGAAGAAGCCGATCAGGCTATGCTTGCCGCTAAGATACGTGTCAACCTTGTCAGCGTGGCGCGAGAGCACCTGTTCCACCACGGGCAGGAGCGCTCCTTCGTCCGACACCTGGAGCAATTGGTGCGCCTCGGCAATTTCGAGTGCTGACCGGGGATCGTCCAACATCTTGTTGAAGATTTCCTGGGCGCCGCTGGAGCTTGCCTGGTCCTTGTGACGCAGCAGCGCGAGACCAGCGAGGCGGTCGGCCTCTATTGGAAATGCATCCATGCTCTGGCCGCGTTCGTTAAGGGTGCGAAGCACATCGGTCATGACTAGGTTCGACAGTAATTTCGCCTTCAATGCCAGTTCGCCATTGGCGTCCAATGCATGGAGGGCTGCGAGGGCGCTTTCAAAGTAGTCCGCCAGTTGGCGCTCCTCCGTCAGCAAGGCGGCGTCATAGGCAGGAAGGGCGAGTGTGCGCATGAAGCGCTGGCGGCGGGCATCGGGAAGCTCAGGCAGGGCCTCGCGGATTGTCGCCAGGCGCTCAGCCGTCACCACTATCGGTGGCAGATCCGGGTCCGGGAAGTACCGATAGTCGTGGGCTTCCTCCTTGGTACGCATGATTCGGGTTTCCTGACGGCCGGCGTCCCATAGCATGGTTTGGTGATCGATGTCGCTGCCTTCCGTTTTGTGTCGGATCTGTCGTGAGATTTCGTGGTCGATGGCTCGCTCGACGTTGCGGAAGGAGTTCATGTTCTTGATTTCCGTCTTCACGCCGAGGCGGCTGTCGCCCCGAGGACGCACCGACACGTTGGCGTCACATCGCAGCGAGCCCTCTTCCATGTTGCCGTCGCAGATGCCGAGATAGCGCACAAGCTGCCGGATCTTGTGCATGTAGAGGTAGGCCTCGTGCGCCGAGCGCAGGTCGGGCTCCGAGACGATTTCAATCAGCGGCACGCCGCACCGGTTGAAGTCCAACAGGGAATCTGACGGATCCTGGTCGTGAATGGACTTGCCGGCATCCTCTTCGATATGAATCCGCGTGATGCCAATGCGGCGCTCGCCGGTTTCGCCGCGCGACGTAATGGCTACATAGCCGTTCACGCAAAGGGGGGCCTCATATTGGGAAATCTGATATCCCTTGGGCAGGTCGGGATAGAAATAATGCTTGCGCGCCAGGATGGAGCGCTCCGCAATCTGGCAGTGCGTAGCGAGCCCCATGCGAATGGCAAACTCTACTACACGCCTGTTCAGGACCGGAAGCGTGCCTGGATGCCCGAGACTGATGGGATCTACGTGCCGGTTTGGCTGGGCGCCAAAGGCGGCGGAGTCAGCGCTGAACGCTTTGGACCATGTCTGAAGCTGACAGTGTACTTCGAGGCCGATCACCGGTTCGTAAGCGTGGCGCGACATGGTGCGGACGGGTAGACCTGAATGTGTATCGGCTGTGTGATACAGGAGAGCCGTGTGGGCATACACAACGCCCACAGGCTCGTTTCGTGCTCTACGGATGGAAGAAGGCCAGGATTTCCTCGGCGTGTGCCACCACTTTAGGGCGACGGAATATTTTTCGGATCATGCCGTGCTCGTCAATCAGAAACGTGGAGCGCTTGACACCTATGTATTTGCGTCCGTACAAGTTTTTCTCGCCCCACGCACCGTAGGTTTCCAGGATCGTATGGTGCGGGTCCGCCAGGAGCGGGAACGGCAGGGTATATTTTCTGGCAAAGACATCGTGCGAGACGACATCGTCGGGAGAGACGCCAAGGATGGCGATGCCATGTTCCTGCAGCAGGGCGTAGTTGTCGCGCAGATTGCAAGCCTGTTTAGTACACCCGGGCGTATCGTCTTCCGGGTAAAAGTAGAGGGCTACTTTCTGCCCGCGATAGTCTGTGAGCTTTATGGTCTTGCCGTTTTGCGCGGTTGCTTCAAACAGCGGAGCCTGTTCTCCTACGTTTGGCATGAGACGACGTCTGATATAGTTGATGGAGCGGGACGAGTGGCCCTATGATACGGCGAACCTGCCCGCTTCGTGTTGACCTTCTTGTGAATGTGCGGCCGATACGCGGATGCCCCCGGTCTGCGGGGTATGATTCAATATGCGAGCACACGTTGCAGGGCAGGGCGCAATTTAGGGCGTGCCGAAAAGATTTCCTGCTCCAGGTTTGTTGAAAAGGGAACTGGTAGGTCTTCGGCTGCCACACGGACGCATGGTGCGTCCAGCAGGTGGAATCCTTCTTCCGCAATGCTGGCTGCCACTTCGGCCCCAAATCCGCCGGTTAGGGTGGCTTCGTGCAGAATGATAGCGCGCCCTGTTTTCGCGAGAGAGGCCAACACGGTCTGGCGATCCCATGGCACCAGGGTTCTCAGGTCAATGACCTCCACCGACACCCCATGTGTTGCAGCTTGGTGATCGGCTTCTTCGAGGGCCCACTGCAATCCCAGACCATAGGTGACAAGCGTGATGTCCGCTCCTTCACGCGTAACGGCGGCTTGTCCGATCGAGGTGTGAAACGGGGCGTCACACACGGAGCCCTGAACGGAGCGGTACAGGTACTTGTGTTCAAAGTACAGAACGGGGTTAGGGTCTGCAATGGCTGCCAGGAGCAGCCCTTTGGCGTCCTGGGGCGTACCGGGGACGAGTACTTTCAGTCCAGGCACATGACAGAACCAGGCTTCCATGCTCTGTGAATGGAATGGTCCCGCACCGATGTTGCCGCCGAATGGCGCACGGATGGTGACATTCAGTGATGCGCCCCACCGGTAGTGTGTCTTGGCCAGGTTGTTTACAATCTGGTTGTAGCCGCAGGCGATGAAGTCGGCATACTGCATTTCTACGATGGGCGCGTATCCCTCTAGGGCCAGACCTACGGCGGCGCCGATGATGCCACTCTCTATAATCGGCGTATTGCGCACGCGTGCGGGACCGAATGCTTCCAGCAATCCCCTGGAAACCTTGAAGACGCCGCCATATTCTGCTATATCCTGACCCAGAAGCAGCACGCGGGAGTCGTGCTCCATGGCCTGCCGCAGCGCCTCGCTGATAGCGTCGATGAACCGCTTTTTCGACGCTGGACCCTGAGGCCGCAGAGCGGGTGTGGTTGCCGGTGCGTACACGGCAGTGCGCTCTGTTTCCGGATCGCTGCTGACCAATGGCTGCGCCAGCGCATAGTTGGTTGCGGTCGCCACCTCTTCTGCCACCTCCCGCCGCACGGTGTCAATGTCATCCTGGGACAGGATGCCCTGGGCGAGCAGATCCTGCGAGAAGCGGTCAATCGGATCCTTTTCCGCCCACGCATACAGGAGCTCTTGTGGGACATACTTGATGCCCGAGGCTTCTTCGTGGCCGCGCCGACGGAACGTTTTCATTTCCAGGAGTGTCGGCCCCTCTTGCGTACGCGCGCGAAGCGCAGCCTCCTCTACGGCGCGGATCACCTCCCGTACGTCATTTCCGTCCACGATGACTCCTGGCATTCCATAACCGGAGGCGGCGAGTGCAATATCAGCAACGGGAACGGCCTCTGAGGTCGGTGTAGAGAGGCCATAGCCGTTGTTCTCTACCACGAATAGAACCGGCAACCTCCACAGGGATGCCAGGCTCAGGGCTTCATGAAAATCGCCTTCCCGAGTAGCGCCATCACCGCAGAAGGCGAGGGCCAGGGCATCGTCACCACGCAGCTGGGATGCCTGCGCAATGCCACAGGCGACAGGCAGCATCGATCCCAGATGCGAAATCATGCCTACAATGCGGTGCTCCGGCAACCCGAAATGAAACGTCCGATCGCGTCCCCGCGTGTATCCGCCAGCACGTCCCAGAACTTGGCAGAAAAGCGGCTTAAGTGGGACTCCGCGCGTTGTCCAGACGCCAACGTTTCGGTGAAGCGGCAAGAGGACGTCGCGTTCCTCCAGGGCCCAGGCACATCCTACCGCAATTGCCTCCTGTCCGTATCCGCTGAACCACTTCGATATGCGCCCGTGGCGAATGAGCCGTAGCATGCGTTCTTCCACTGCTCGCGGAAGCTCCAGTGCACGATGCAGGGCTCTCAGGTCGGCATGTGTCATGGCGTATTATTGTCCCGACGCAGAAAGTGCTGCACGGACCGTGCGGAAAAGAATCTTGAAGTCCATCCGAAGGCTCATGTTTTCGATGTAGAACAGATCGTACTTCACCTTCTGCTGCACATCTTCCAGAGAGCTGTCATAGCGCCACATGACCTGGGCCCAGCCCGTGATGCCGGGTTTTACGCGGTGGCGCCGGTTGTAGAGCGGAATTTCCTGCATTAACTGTTCCACGAAGTACGGGCGCTCCGGCCGCGGGCCAACAAGGCTCATGTTCCCCTTCAGCACGTTCCAGAGTTGCGGAATTTCGTCGATGCGTGTCTTGCGCAGCCAGCGGCCAATGCCGGTATAGCGTGGATCATCCTCGGTGGCCCATACCGGGCCTGTCAGCGCCTCCGCGTTCTGATGCATTGTGCGGAATTTGTACATCGTGAACCTGCGACCCTGGCGCCCCACTCGGCGCTGACTGTAGATGGCTGGGCCAGGCGATGTCATGCGGACCAAGAATCCGATCGAGATCCATACGGGCAATCCGACGATTAGGACGACAAAAGATACCGCGAGGTCAATGAGTCGCTTCGTGCTCTCCTCCCACGCAGGCATGGGCACTGGCAATACTTCGATAAGCGGGAGGCCGTATATATGCTCCGTACGCGCCATGCCGCCAATAACCGAGTAAAAATCCGGGACAATCTTGAGAGACACCGCCTTGCCATCACACAGCCGGAGCACTTCCGCCAGTTCGCGGTGGTCTTCTGATCCCAGTGCAATCAGGACATCCTGTACGTCCAATTCATCGATCAGGTGTGGCAACGCGTCAATGGCGGGCATCGGTTCAGCCACTTGTAGGCCCGCTCCATCTCCGGATGTCGCATGGAGGGTCTCTACCCCGTGTGCGCCCTTTTGCCCAAGTCGGATGGCTCCGACAATCTGGAGGCCTGCGGCCGGATAGCGGCCGACGTCTCGGTGAAGGCGCTCGACCTGATCGCTCCAGCCTACGACAAGCGCCTTGTGCATGCCATATCCGCGCAGGATGAGTGCCTTTTGGATGGAGCGAAAAATGATTCTGCCTGTCGAAACAAGTCCCAGCACTGATGCCCAGTAAATAAGGAGTATGGACGCGCTTGCTCCGGCTCGCAGCGTGTCGATGAAGATTCCAAAGACAAGAACGAGGACTCCGACGGTGACCACCTTGGTGAGCGAAACGAGCTCATCAAACCGGCTAGCGGCATGCCGCTCACGGTACATGCCGAAGAACAGAAATGTGATCACCCAGAACAGGGACAACCCTACAACGGCATAGATCGGGTAGACGACATCGTTGTTCGGAGTCGTGATGGCCAGCCAGTCGAACTGCTCCCCGAGGTGAATCTTCAAGTACACCAGGCAAGAAATGGCTGCCGCAACGGTGTCGGAGAATAGTAAGGCTATGCATTCCGTGCGTCGCGACATGCGTTATAGGCAGCGATCTGCGGGGGTGCGGCCAAGATAAGACACGGTTAAACGTATTTTGGCCGCGCATGTCCCCATTCACCGACCTGTGATCCCAATATCCGTGATTGGACCATATCCTGGGCGCAACGTTTATATTCACGTGAGAATCCCCAGCTATTATGAGATATTGCCTGCTTGCGCCCAAGAGGTCCTGTGTCGCCCTTTGCATGATCGTCCTGTTGGCAGGTGTTCTTGGCAGCCGGGCACCCCTTCTGGCGCAGGAAAACCGGCTGCTGCCAACCGGAGATGTGGCCTACGACGCCATCGGTTACCTGCAACGCCGGGGACATCTTCTGGAGTTGAATCCCACATCGCTGCCGTATCGTTATGGCGAAGTGTGGGACGCGCTTGGCCGCATTGACACCATGGCGTTGGGCCCTGCCGGAAGGCACCGGCTTGCGTTACTGCGGCAGACTGTGCGCCCGGTAGACACGAAAGGGGACGCCATAGCCGTGGGATACGCCTTCGAAGCTGGCGCACGCGTGATCAACAGCGACCGACTGGATGTACTGCGTCCCTTGGGCGACGAGCCCCACATCTACTGGTACGGAGCCCCCGTGCAGGTGTATGCAGACGCAGGATCCATGGTGGCGGCGCTCGGAATCAGGCAGGATCGGTATTACGACGAGGATCCGGACGGTCTGGACACGGCATTGCGGCTGATGGCGCGTAGCGAAGACACGTACGTGGGTTTCCACTCGCCTTTGATCTCTGCCTATGTCGGCCGTTGGAGTCAGCACTGGAGTGTGCATGGCGAGGCAGGCGTCCTGTTAAGTGATAACGCGCGGAGTCAGGATCAGGTGAGTCTCCGGTTTGGCGGTCGTCGGCTATCCGTGCAGTCCACGCTCAGCGAACTCGACAGTATTACCGACGACGGCCGGTTCACAGGGCGTGTTGGTGATGACACGGTTCGCGTGGGGAGTAGGCGTCGCTTTCTTGCGGCGCATCGGTTGGATTTTCGGCCGTCCCGGAGTGTGGTGCTCAGCATCATGGAATCCGTCGTCTATTCAGGATCAAACGCAGGGGTATCGCTCAAGTATCTGAATCCGCTTCACCCGGCGCTGGTCGTCGTGGACAACAGCCCAAAAAACGACGAGAACAACGCCACGGTGGCAGCCGTGCTATGGGCGCAGATCCGGCGACTCACGGTGCATGGCCAACTACTGGTGGACGACCTCAATGTGCAGCGCGGAAAGGGAAACGAAACGATCACCTATTCCTTTGCTGGCTCTCTGGTGTACGCGTTGTCATCGGTGGATCTGGGTATTACCATAGAGGCAGTTACTGCGCGGGCGTACAATGCTCCACAGCCCGAGGGAAAGTATGTATACCTTCGTCGCGGTCTGGGAACGCAGTTCAGCGACTATGTTCATGTCGCCGCGTTTGCCGACTTATACCTGGATCACATGATCCCCGGTTTGTTGCTCCGGCCTCGTCTCGACTGGCTCTTCCAGGGGGAGCGGGACATCCGCGATCGTTTCCCGGAGAACGAGGAGGTTCTGGATAACATTCTGGATGGCGTGGTGGCTCGTACGATGCGCCCCGCCGTGCAACTCGTCTATCAGCCGTCACCACGGTGGTGGGTCCGCCTTGACGGAGGCGTAAATGTCACCCGTAACGAAGGCCATGTTACGGGGCGCGAGACGTCGCGATTTGTAGGGCTCGTGGAAGTAGGGCTCCGCCTTCGCCTGGATCGCGCCTTTCGGCTATCCTTTCGGTAGCATGCATGGGGATGTTCTTCCGACACGTGAGGTTGGTGCTGCTGCTGGGCGCGACTGCCATGGTCGCGTCTACGTCCACGGCCCAACGCGCAGAGTCCTTCTCAGTGATAGAGGTGCGTTTGTCGGAGGTCACCAATCTGCACAGTGGCGCCCTGCATGCACACTGGAACCTGGGAAATGGCCTCGAACTGGCATTCGCCACGCCAATACCTGTCGGCTTTTTGGAATTGGGCACAGCAGTGCATCGCTACGAACCCAGAGTGGGGCGTCCAGGCCTTACCGCGTTGTGGTTGTATGCGGGTTGGGGCGGCCGCCTGCGGGTGGCCGACTGGTTCGGAGTATCCGTCAGCGCACGCCTGGGTAATTATCGCATGACGTTCGACGATGAGGAGGCGGAATTCAGGGGCGTGCTGACCGAGAGTGAGCTTGGACGCATGTTTGCCTCCTCTGTAGATCTGCAGATTAGCGGCCCGCTTTCGATAATCGCATCGGCAGGCCACATACGCGTGTACACGCGCCAGCGCCTTTCACTCTGGTTTGCAGCGGCTGGGCTTCGGTACAAGCTGCGCACCCCGGAGGGCCTGAAGACCTTTCTTCGATGACGATGAGACGCAAGGCCGGGATGCGCGTAGTGGCGTGCTGGATTGTTGCACTGTCGTTCCCATTTGTACCCGTGCGCGTGCTGCACGCACAGGTGCAGGTCATAACGGCCGAGGAAATCGCACAGGCTGGTGTGGCGCGCCTTAGTGACATATTCGATTTGCTGGACAGCTGGACGGCAATCTCGACCGACGGCTATGCCTGGGATGTGTCAGCGGCAGGACTTGCGCCGTACCAGGACGCTTCGTGGCTACTCCTGATCGATGATGTTCCCATGGACCTGCGCGTGCTCGGCAGGCAGAACATCAATACGCTGGCTCTGTCAATCACACAGGTGGATTCGATCACGGTAATCAGCAGGCCAGCCATTATCGCCGGCCGCTTCGCACCCGCCGGCGCGGTCCATATTCACACCCGGCGACCCTTGATGGGTGCAGAGGTTCGCGGGCACGTGTCGGGCGGCAATGAGACGGGAGATCCGGGACCGTATCGGTACACGGAGTTGGCGACGCCGAATGTGGACAGGATCGGTCCTGTGTTTCAGGGGTCTGCCTCGGCGGCAGGTTCCCGGTGGGGTCTGCGCGTGCAGGGCAAAGCGGACGAACACCATGCCACCGACGAGCGCATCCGGCAGCGGGTGTTCACGCTCTATGAGGGGGTACGGGCTCCGCGACTGCTGCACAAGTCGGCCCGGGCGGATGCGGAGATCCGGGGTGTGCGTGGGTACCACAGAATCTTTGGCGCAATAAGCCGTTTCCAGGATCTACTGTTTTTCGATCCCCTGGGACTGGAGCTGCCGGCCAATCACAACCAGTTTCGCGGTGGCGTTACGGGCAGATTTGGCTCCGGCACCAAGATTGCCGCACGCTATCGTGCAATGGGGTTTCGTTCACAGGTTGCGGACCGGCAGAATCGCCGCGGCGTGAGTGCGTATTGGCAGCAGGACGGCATGAGCGGGATGACGGCACTCGACTTGCGCCATGGCTCGTGGCAGACCACGTTCGGTACCGGTATGGATATCTTTCGTACGCAGTTTATAGGTCAGAGCGGGCGGCATGCGCTGCGAGTATTCCGGTTCCACGGGAGCATTCACCGGTTGCTTGGACGGCGGGCCCGCGTTACAGGCGAGTTTGCAGGGAGCATGGCGAGTGGAGCGTTTGGCTACGGCGGCCTGGTGACGCTGACGGGGAGCCTGGGCGGTGGCATAATGGCGGAGATAACGGGCACGCTAGCGCAGTTGGAGGAAGAACAAGGCATCTGGTACTGGATCCGCGAAGGATATATGGCGCCGGGGGCAACAGGCGCAGCCATGCCTGCGGAATTCGGCGTCTCGCGTACGGTCACTGCGGATCTGCGGCTTTCCCGCTCCTTTTCCGACGCGGCGCGCGTGACGGTTTCCGCCGGCGTGCGCAATATTGATGGAGCGACGCTCACCACGCGTACGGCGCGATGGGATGCCGCGACTACCGGTTTCCAGACGGCGACGACGGTGCATACGGGAGTGTCAGGCCGCACCGTCCGGTTTGGGCTGGCAGCAGACATACAGCCTCATTCCTCGCTTGGCCTCCGTCTGGTGTACACCCGGCTTGGCGTTATGTCGGGGGATGTGGTATTTCGGGAAGTATGGCGGCGCCACCCGGGCTACCGCGCGGGAGCGACCATCCGCTATGCTCCGGACGGGCGTTTCACGCTGTATGGGCGGCTGCGCGTGGATGGCTCGTCAAGTTGGGCAGGATATCGAGTAGCGGCGCAGGATTCCGAAGGCCGGTATATGGCCTATGTGCCTGCGGCGTGGTTACTGGATGTGACGGCCAAGAAGCGCTTTTGGCGGGATCACCTCCGCATGGGTGTTACGCTGCGCAACATGCTGAATCAGGAGCATCGCACGCATCCGGCGGGCGCGATTACGAATATGGCGTTGTATTTCCATGCCGAGTTCTTTTTCGGCGTCAGAAGCAGCGGTCGCTGACAGGCGCAGGAAGCCTGAAGAGTCATTCGCGATGCGAGATTGAATCAGGATGAGTGCGGAAGATCGTCTTGCTATTCTCAAGCACGCTCACCAAGCTTCCGATCTGCAATGAGGCCCCATTTTCTGTGGCACCGACAGGGCCGTCACGGCTCCGACTGCGGAAAGGAATCACGATCCCGGCGGCGACCTTAGAATTCGCCAATATCGTACACGATGATGCATTCTAAATCGGAGTCGCGCCCATAGGCCCGGTCCGACTTGATAACCTTCAAAGTTACGTTTGCGGGCAAAACGGCTTCGGCTACTACCGCACCCTCCTTACTCAGGACCGACCATGTTGTGGTAGGTGCATCCTTTGTCGAATAGCCCTTGACCCAGACACGTCCTTGGTCATCTACGGTGAATGTCTCGTAGGCGGGCATGGTCTTGGGCAAATCTGCGCTGGCAATCATCTGCTTGCCAAAATCACTTACGTCTGCCAAATAGACGTCGATGTCCTCTTGCGTTACGGGTACGGCTTGGTGATTACGACGAATCGTTCCCTGGGTACTCCCGTTGGCGGTGCTCATTGCAATGTCGATAGCGTCGCTCCAGCCCGAATACAGTAATCCGTCGGCTCCGACATCATAGGAATAGGTGCGTCCAAAAGGCATTGATGCAACCGATATGCCCCCGCCGGAGGCGTTTACGATCCTTTCATGATCCGGCAGACTTATCACGGAGTCTTTCACGATTGCACCCCGTTTGTTTACGAGGTTTACAATGGCGCGTCTTTCTTCGTCGAGCCCAAGTCCTTCTCCGGATCCGGGAGCCCAAAATGCCGACGAATATTCGATAAGAAATCCCGCATCCGTCACGCCGAGTAACTCCCAGGGCTCACTGCGCGAATTTCCCGCAACGGGTACCGTATAGGCAAGTTGATGAGTTTCCGGCTCGAAAGCTGAAAGGCGGCCAAGATCGCTGTCGAGCACAAACAGCGAATCGCCTGGACCGACTGACGCGCCGTCGATAGATTCAAATTCTCCCGGCCCCTTGCCATTTCCGCCAATGACGCGGATAAGATGTCCTGCGTCGGAAAAGGCATATACGGCTGTCTCCCTGTCTGCGACAATGATGCGGCCGTCAGCATGGACGTCTAAACCGGTGATCCAGGAGAAGAAGATGGTGTCCTCTTGCGCCTCATCTCCGATGCGCAGAATCTCGGTCAACTCAAACTGTGCAGTGTCCGAAGTCTGGCCCTTTTCGGCGCATCCCACCGTGATCAAGAAACCGAACACGATACCGCTTGCCGCCACCGCGGTCCACCGGTCAGGAATAATCATAAGGAGCCTCGGATGATTGAGTGTAAGTTGTTCCTGGCAATGTACGGGATGACGATTTATCAGGCTTTTCCTATGTGTGAAGAATATTACAGCAATAATTGGATGCAATTGTTAGCTTATTCCGAAAACAACATTAATCGCACGCAATCATGGGTTTACACATCAGAGAGAACGTTGCCAAGTTTCTAAGCGAGCGTCCTGGGATTGACGATACTGCGTTGCAGATAGCGGAATGGTTTCTATAGTCATTTCCTGAGGTATGTGAGGCGAAAAAGGCGAGGACTACAATAAAGACAGACGACAAGCTCCAGCGTCAAATACGAAGCGAGATTTAATCGAATCAATCTCAGTTCCAGGAGAAGCATCCACAAATAGGAGTTATAGAGGACCGTCCGCGCCGGTATTACTGGACGGCAGACGAAGAGCCCTCGGGTGACAAATCCGACGATGAAGAGCCGCAACCGTCTTCCAGACGATCAATAAGAGAGGCTAATCTGTACCCTCTCCTTTCGGAGTATTTCTGGGTTGAAGACAGAGTCTATTCGAAACGGATCGACGAGAAAAAACCACCAGCAGATCCAGCTCTAAGGGTAGTAACAAGTGGCTGTTTCCAGACGTGGTGGGCATGGAGGATTTACGACAAGAATGGCATTCGGAGGTCAAGAACCTGGTAAAGGCATACGCTGCTACAAGGGCAAAGCTGTGGTCATTCGAAGTCAAGAAAAAATTAAGTTTGGGAACGGTTAGGGAATCGTTTTTTCAGGCAGTTTCTAATTCCTCGTGGGCCAATTACGGGTATCTCGTAGCGGCTGAAATCGATAAGAAGGCCGATAAGGAACTGCGTATCCTGTGTTCTCTCCACGGTATCGGCTTGATCAAATTGAATGTCGATAATCCTGTTGACAGCCAGATAATCATACCTGCCAAGGAAAAGAGTGAGGTGGATTGGGCAACCTGCGACCGACTTACGAAGGTAAGTACGGATTTCAAGGATTTCGTGTCGCTGGTATGGCAATTCCACCGAACCGGCGATCCACGACCAAAGGATTGGGATTATTATCCGGGAGGATGAATTGGTACGCGCCCTGGAAGCGCGTATGCTTACACGCTTTATTCAATGATGAACCGGAACGTCACGATTCCGACCTGATCGGCGCGCGGCGCACTGGCGGGAAGCGCGTTGAAACGCCAACGCTGAAGAGCACGCTGTGCTTCCCGCTCAAGGGCCGGTGAGCCTTTCATTACAGGTATGATCCGCGTCACGCGGCCGGTCGGATCGACCGTGATCCGCATCCGAATGACGGCGCTGACATTATCGGTGTGGTCGGGCAGCGGACCCGCAATCAGGCTTCGATTCTCAAGCCCACTGATGTCGTACGGGGCGGCTCTTTCTTCCTCTTCACCCGGACCGGGATCGACAGGTGCGCCCAGCGTGTCGGGCTCTACTTCTGGAGCCTCGGCAACTTTTTCCGCATCGACCCCGACAACATCTTCGGGCTCCTGTTCCTCAGGCGGTGCATCAGGCTCTTCCTCCTGCGCCTGTATGCGCTCTTCGTCCGTGCTCTCCGGCAAGTCTACAGGCGCCGGCTCTTCTTCCTGGGCGGCTACTTCCTCCTGGACTTCCTCTACGGGGTCTGGTTCGGGTGCCGGCTGCTGCTGCGCAGGCTGCTGCACGGGCTGCCCCTCCGCGAGCGGCCCGAATTCCACCTCCAGAAATCCCAGGGGCTCTGGCTCGACCGCAGACAACTGCATGAGTGCCAGAAAAAGAAGCACCAGCAGGTGAAGCAGAATGCTGAAACCGAGGCCGTAAATGTCGTTACGCTTCATGGGGCGGCCCATGCTGACGAGGCGGGGCGAAGGACCTCTCTCTGCGCGCCCTACTGTCGCAATGCGGCGAGATGCTCCCTATACGGAGGACAGAGTACTCCATGTTCCGTAACGATTGACGTGACCAGACGGGCAGGCGTTACGTCAAACGCAGGGTTGTACACGGGAATGTCGTGCGGAGCTGTCTGGCGGCCAAAGCCACGCGTCACTTCCTCTGCGCTGCGTTCTTCAATAACGATGGCATCACCTGTTTCGGTCGCAAAGTCGACAGTCGACAGGGGAGCAGAGACGTAGAAGGGAATGTTGTGGGCACGGGCCAGGGTTGCCAGTGCATAGGTCCCGATCTTGTTCGCCACGTCACCATTGGCGGCGATGCGGTCGGCGCCGACGATGACGGCGTCGATGCGGTCCTGCTGCATAAGGTGACCTGCGGTGGAGTCTGTAATGAGGGTGGCCGCGACGCCTGCTTTGTCCAATTCCCATGCAGTTATGCGGCTTCCCTGAAGCAGCGGCCGGGTTTCATTCACAAACGTCCGTATGGAGATGCCGCGTTCAGGAGCCATGAGGAGCGGCGCGAGCGCCGTGCCATACCCGGAAGTGGCAAGTCCTCCGGTGTGGCAATGCGTAAGCACCGACATGCCGTCTCTGAGCACCGAAAGCCCGTGTTCGCCGAGTAACCGTCCGGCGGCCCGGTCCTCCTCTTCGATCGTGCGTGCTTCTTGCAACAGATGCTGGCGTAAGACCTGCTGTGGCGTATCACGGCGCCGGTCTGTGACTGCGCGCATGCGTTGAATAGCATGGAAGAGGTTCACAGCCGTAGGACGGGTGCCAGCGAGGAGATGCATTGCGTCGCGGGCGGCCTGGTAGGGCGAGGCCTGATGCTCACGAAGTGCAAGGACAACGCCGTAGGCAGCTGCAATCCCGATCGCAGGAGCACCGCGCACCCTCAGCGAAGAAATGCACTCAGCCATAGCGGCTGGTGTTCGGACATCAAGCCATAGTTCCTGCTCCGGCAGCTTCGTTTGGTCGAGTAGTGCAACGAAATCGCCGCGCAGACGCCATTCGAGAGGGGGTTTCATAATCTTCCAGCCGCGTCTTATTCCGGTCCGTCACGCATTAGGCTGGAGCGCTCCAGGCTTAGCAAAACGGAAATGCGGTGAGAATACCCGAGATCGGCGGACAAGCCGCCAAAATCACCAAAGCCATAATCGACAGTGAACGCCCACATCTGGAGACCAGCGCCAATAGAGGGGGTAACATGAAAGCCGGAGTTATCCCGCGTGACGCGATTCACGCCACCGCGAAGGGCGACCACATTCTTGAAATTGAATTCCGCACCGGCACGCGGATGCAAAGAAATTCCGCCCGTGCCTATGGCATTGGCCTGTTGACCATCAAACGCAATATCGAGATCGATGCCGGTGGTTATCGAGTTGTTGGAGCCTATGGGCAATATCATGCCGGAACCCAGCCGGGCTACAGGGAGCACGAGGAAGGTCTGACCGGTCGGCAGTTCCTGATTGAACACATCCTGGAATGTCAACTGCTCACCGGTTTCCGGGTGCACGCCCTGAATGGCGAATGCAGATTCGTTAACGCTCCAGCTCTGTAGCATGGTTGATGCATCCTGGATATTGACTCCAAACAGGAACCGGCGCGCACGAAACTGCACGCCGATGTCAACACTGTATCCCCACGCATCGGCGAAATCGCCGATGGATCGCCGAATGATCTTGGCCGAGGCGCCGACGGCGAGCCTGGTTCCCAACTGCCGGGCATAGCTGACATAAAACGCCATGTCCGCGGCCGAAAATGTCTGGATATGGGATTCCGGGCGCGGCTTGGGCTGGTTCCGCTCGACATCCCACGCATTGAGGGTGTTCTTGATGTCATTGACCCCACTGCGGAAGAAGGAGACTCCAAGGGTTGAGGTGGCGTTGACCGGAAATGAGGCGCCTGCGTAATCGAACGTGACAATGCCCGCAAAGCGTTCTGCGTGCATGTAGGCCACCTCGGGGTACACGGTGTGGCTGAGTCCGGCCGGATTCCAGTATCCGCTGTTCACATTCCGAGAGAGGGCCACGTGCGCGCCACCCATCCCAAGCGCGCGCGCGCCGACGCCGCCAGCAAGGAAGTCAGCACCATACTTTGCCACCCGCTGGCACAGGGCCGTTGTCGGGAACTTCATGGCGCTAGCCAAGACCAGCAGGACCACAAGCCAATAGCGACACCTGAGCGAACCGTTCATTTGTTTGCGCTTCTCCAGAATGCGAAGGACACAATCAGTAACGGTAATGACGCACAGGCAAGGGGTTACAGACACAGGAAGGGAATAGCGCTCTTCAACAGGGTCAAGCCTGTTCCGTTCCAGGCTGCCCGTCAACTGTTCCGTCGCTCTCTCTTGCATGCCTTGCGGCTATTCCTCCTGTAATGGCACCTGCTCCGGCGTGCGCAAATAGGCCACCATGTCGCGGACGTCGGTATCGGAAAGCGCACCAAAAAGGCCCTCGGGCATGAGTGATTGTTCGGAGATTTCCAAAGATTGGATATCTGAGCGGTTCAGCACGACGGTATCCTGTCCCACCACGCGCAGCGTAACCTGCCGCTCGTTTTCCGCAGCAACGGTACCGATGTATGTGCGGCCTCCGCGGGTTGTCACGATCACCATGCGATAGTCGTCCTGCATAACCTCTCCCGGACTGATCACATTGCTCAGCACATAATCCAGATTCGTCCGATTCGACCCGGTAAGGTCCGGACCCACAGCACCGCCTTGACCATACATGCGGTGGCACACGCCACAGGTGCGCTCGAAGACGACGCGCCCATGCGCGAGATCCGCGGACTGCAAAGCGTCATTCGTAAGCATGGCCTGGTAGGCCTCGTAGGAGTCTTGCTGACTTTCCGGAAGCTGATCAATGGGCCCCCATATCTCGACGAAGCCATTGCCTACCACGCGCCGGAGTTGGCGTGCGATATAGGCCGGAATATCGGCTCGCGGCACGCTGTCTTTTTCCAGTGCATCCGTAAGCATCCAGCCGTAGACGGGTCGAGAGGCCAACGTCTGTATGGCGTCGGCTTTTTCATTCGGTGTCAACTCGGCATAGCGCGAAAGAAGGAGGAGTCCCAACTCTTGGCTTTCGAAGGCGGCAACAGCTCGTATGGCCTCTCTACGCAGGCCTTCATCCTCAAGCAGAGCCGGCAATGTCTCTAGCAGTCCCGGAGCCTGGCCGTTTGCGAGACTTCTCAAGGCGGTACGCCGGACGTCTGTCGCAGTGGCGGTGTTGCGGAGAATAGCTAGCTGCTCACGGATGGCCTCGGCGTCGCCAAAGTGCTGAGCGATTTCGAGGGCGACCGGCCTGGTGGCCTGGTTGCCACGGAGCATGTCGTACACCTCGGGCCAGTTCTCCGGGGTTTCCAGATCATGGCGCCCTTCGAGCCCGGCGAGCATGCCCGCAAGCAGATCCGGCCACTGATCCCGCACCTCGGGAAGTCTTGCGACAAGAACCCCAAGGCTGTCCGCATCAACGATGCGACGCGCAATATTGCGCGTAAGAGCCGGTATAGTGCTTGCTCCGGCCAAGTCCAGTGCACGCGCTGGGTCGATTGCAACAAGTGGCTCAATTCCGAGCCAGATCATGGTGGGGTTATTGTGGTCAACCGCGTCCTCCGCGCGTGCTATGAGGCCACTGGCAATGCCCCAGCGATCTGACGGCGCGAGGCGCTGCAGCGTCGCCGCCAGATACTTGCGTACGACAGGCGACGTGTCGCTCCTCGCCATTTCTTCGAGTCGGGGTAATGAGGCACTGCCTGGATCCTCATGGAGGAGCTGTACGGCCCACGCACGCACGTACTCGTCTTCGTCCTCCAGGGCGCCAAGGAGCATGGATTCGGACAGTAGCCCCGTGACGTGAAGCGTCCACATGGCCTTGAGGCGGAGATCTGTACCGCTTGCGCCAGCAAACATAGCCACCAACGCGTCTTGCGCAGACTCGTCCAACACCCGCTGCGTAGCCCGGTGCTGAAGAATGACACGCGCACGACGCGCGTGCCAGTCGCTTGTGCTTTCCTGCAATGCGACAAGACGTGAGTCCGAAAACGTGGTCAGGTCCGCATAGCGTCCCTCCCAGTCCTCCGCCAGAGAAGTGGTGGATGTGATCCGGAAAATCCTGCCCGTATCCTTGTCGAGGACCTCCTTTCCGCAAATATCCGCATCGTGCCAGTCCAGGACGTAGACCGCCCCTTCTGGTCCTATTTCGACGCTGAAGCCGATCCACTGCGCATTGTTTGCGAGCAGGAATTCATCACCGTGCCGAGCCACAAATCCTGACCCGGTCGGCTCCAGCACATCGGTCAATACAGCGTGTTCGTGTATGTTGGCCATGAATAGCCGCCCTTGCTGCGAAGCCGGAAACGCGTCGGACTGGTACACCCGCGCACCGCCGTGCGCAGAGCGGTGGCGATGATCCACGATCGGACCGATGTCCTCGTAGATGTAAGGATTGAAATGCCGCCCGCCCTGCCGTTGATATACTCCGCCAGGAATGACATGGAAGAGGTGTGGGATAACGCATGCGCTGATAAAGAGCTGTCCCTTTGCGTCGTAGTCAATACCCCAGGGGTTACTGAAACCGTGTGCGACGACCTCGAAACGGTCTTTGGTGGGATGGTACCGCCAAACACCTCCATTAATGTCGATGCCATCGTGCTCCAGCAGGTCTTCCGGGAACGGGTCGCCGTGCTGGTACAAGCGCGTCTCCTCGGCAGTCGGTTTCCGGATCTTGCTGGGGGTAGCGAAGCCTTCCAGGCCATATAACCATCCGTCAGGTCCCCAGTGCAGGCTGTTAATGGTCTCATGTCTGTCGCGGATGCCCCAGCCGGTGAGACGAACTTCTATGTCGTCCATGTCGGCCTTGTCGTCCCGGTCCCGATCTGGCACGAACAGCAGGTGCGGCGGCGCGCCGAGAAACAGGCCGTCGAACCCTATCGCCAGCGCGGACGGGAATGCGATACCGGTAAGAAAGACCGTTCGCTTGTCTGCTGTGCCATCGCGGTCCGTGTCTTCCAGGATTACCACACGACTGTCCCCGGAGTTGGAGAAGCCGCGGTCCCGTGATTCGTAGTCGCGGTTTTCGGCCACCCAAAGGCGCCCCCTGTCGTCCCACGCAAACGCCATCGGTTGTGTTACCATGGGCTCGGATGCCCAGGCGTCGACTGCGTATCCATCCAGGAGAGTCATCTGACGGGCAGCCTCTTCTCCGGTAAGAAATTCGGCTTCCAGTGCTTCTTGTTGGGCAATTCCCCAGAGCGATGCGGTGGCATAGGTGGCCCCTTCCTGTCCGATATAAAACTCCCACTTGCTCCTCAGCTCCAGGTCGTTCATTTCTCCCGTGTAGACGAGGAGCCGATGGCTAATCACTTCCGTATCGCCGGCAGCGATGCTCCAGTCTCCCATCCGTGCGCGGACGGGACCAACGCCAAGCTGTCCGTCAACTCGCCAGGGTTGCGGAAACCCCCCATTATCGGGATGGTCGAAAATGGCGACATGCGCAAAGTCTTTTCTTCCTTCGAGCTGCATGCCAACGTCCAGCCACATGGCCCGTTTACCTTCCGCAAACTGGTTGCGCTGACGTGCGGCATTGACGGCGCGCCCCCTGATGCCGGGTACCCAGGGCATGCGCAGAAACAGGCCGCCGTAGTCAAATTCACCGATGGTAATATCCACGTTTGCGCGGCCACGCCACTCGAGGTCAAGAACAAACTCCGTCTCCGTGGCCTGCATGGACCAGCGCTGGGTTTCCGTAAGCACGGTATTGCCCGCCTCGTCCAGGAGGTCGTACACGGTTTCCCAACGTACGATGGCGCCTTCTTGCTCGAGTACACGGACCGTATCCCGCCGCCAGTAGTCGCCTTCTGGATGGTGGAAGTAGTCGCGCCCGTTGAGACGAGTGAATCCCCAGTACAGGCCCGTCTGGTGACGGTGGTGATCCGGGCTGAACTGTGTCACGCTACCATGGCCATCCGGTGACTGGATGGGGTGCAGAAACGGACGGAAATCCGCCGCTGCATTCTGCGTAACGAGGGGTTCCGTTTCACCTTCTTTGAATACGGAGAGGGAGGCGTCGTCGGCGCTGTGTTCGATCCGCAGCTGAATTGGATCGTCTGTTCCAGGTGTTCCTACGGGAGTCCCCGGAAGGATGATCAGGAGTAGGAGCCACCAGAACGTGCGCAGGCGGGGTTGAAAGTTGTTGAACATGGGTGAGAATTTGCTGAAATCCGCGAAAACGCGGTGGTTGGCCGTGGATTGTGATAGACGGCTGTAATATAACTGCGGGCTATCGTACTTGGGAAGTGCACAGTTTCCGGGCGGTGATGCGAGTCAAGGTTTGTAGAAGCTGTAGATTCTCCAGCAGCCGGTGGCGCCGGATGGCGAAGTCTTTCCGCCTGATCAGCAGCCATGGTCTCGAAAAAAGACGGGATTCGCCGCACACTTGTAAACGCACGTCAATCCGACTGCGCGCATCGTGGGAGGGTATGTTGTAGAAGCACTCTTTCACCTCAGCAGTCAACGCTCCACGACGTAGACAAAAGCCTTACTACCAGATTCTGGCACTCCAGCAGAGCAGATCGTAAGTCGCCACATCCTGGCAAGTCCTCTTGGTCGGGGCGTTGTGTCGATCTTCAGCAAGTAGCGCAAGATGTATCATACGATAGCCAACGCTTGTCCGGTGGGAATCACGAGGACGGACTCCAACGCTGTCAATTTAGCAAGCAGTCCATCCAGGCAGGAGGAGGACAGCGGTCCCCAGCCTTCATCGTCCAGACCGTGCGCGTTGAAGATGAACCATCCACCAGGTGAAGCCAGGAAACGGTCAATTTCCCGCGTCAGAAACGCGTCAATATTGCCGGGACCGTGGCTGCTGCAAATCAGTTTCTTCTGTCCGGCGTGCGGAAGTGGGTTGATCTGTGCGTAGCCCGTCCGAAAAGCCTTTACCTGATCTGCAAGCCACTCTTCGATTGCAGGGTTTGACGCATTGTAGGGAAAGTTGAATATAGCCTGCAGTGGATCAAAGCCGTTTAGGGTATCGCTGAAGTAATCCAGGCAACGCAAGATCAGGTCCCTGGCTTGCTGCAAGGGCACCTCCGTAAGATTACGGTGCACAAACCCGTGGGGCATGACTTCATGGCCTCGTGCGACCAGTTCATTCCACAATCCGAAATCGCCCACCGGATACCGATGGAAGTCGTCGGGCAAAACGAAGTCATCGTGATGGGCTGTGGCAATGACGTTGATGCAGGCCGACAGTCCGTGCTTCTCGAAAATCCTCGCTGTATCGATACTCGATTTCCGGAATCCGTCGTCAAAGCTCAGCGTGATCACATGGGTCTTAGCGTACTTGGCCGGCATGGCAAGCGCAGATAGCCCCAATCCTTTCAGAAAGCCGCGGCGAGAAAGTGAGTTTGGCTGCATTTTTGCCGCACAGCTTGTTTTCGGAGCTTCAGCAATCGCTTCACATTGGCCAGAGTTTCCGTAACCGAGGACTCGTTAGCCGGATTGCTGATCTCCAGGGAGCCTCCGCGTAGTCCTGCAGTTCTCCGCCGGCGCAGCCATCATCCCATTCGGTGTACCAGAATCGCGGTATGCGAATGGAATAGCCTATGACGTCTCGGTCGCATACTTCAGGGTGCGTCCAAGATGCGGTAGCTTTTTCGCACTTGCCAGTACAAGAACTCGTTCGAGCAGACCAGGAAACCCAGAAGCAACCAGTATCCCTTCTTCATTCTTGGTAAGCCGCTCCGTACTGCTTGTCACGCAAGACATTGTCATAGATCATGACGTATCGATCGCCGATTTCCCCAGTGGCAAAGTTGCGGTCGGTCTCAACGGTGTATATATGATCGTCATCAACAGCAAACGAGTTGGGTAGTCCCGACAGATTGTAGGTCTCAAGGTACTTGCCGTCGGAGGCATCATACACATCGAAGGCCAGAAGGTCAGGAACATCCTGGTTCCTGTCTGGAGCGGGGTGGACCAGAAGGTAGGTACCGTAAACTGCAATTCCGAGAGTAGCATACAGCGCCGTTTGTGCATAGCCCATCAAAACGCTGTTTCCTCCTGCCTCGGAGGTTACATAGTTTAGTTCACTCGGATAGTTGTCTATTGTGGCGACCGAATATACTAATTCACCCTCCAGCGTATACTTCCTGATCAGCGACTCCGAATACCCTGCATAATACACGTAGCGTTCGTCTACGTCGATCCGGCCTTCATACTTGAGAGACAGGGAGGCTTCCCGGCCCGCCTTTTCAAAGCTCCGCACCACCGCACCCTCCCCATCTAAAATGTTGAAGAGGTAGTCCATAGTCAACGTAGAAAAGATCAGGAAACGATCGTTGGCCAAAGGCCTGAGCCTGCGGACTCGGGGATCCACCTGCATATCTTGGACCAGTGCTCCCGATTTTGACCACGTAATGACTCGGTGCGGCCTGGGGAAAACAATGTGCTGTTCGTCCACAGCGAAGTCACTGAAGCCGGATATTTCGCCAGGCCCCTGTCCCTTGCCATTGCCGATTAAGTAGTAGGAGGAAGGATCGCGCTTGTTAATGGCGACCACCATTCCCAGATCACTGTCAGAGACGTAAATCCTTTGGTCGTCCACTCTCACTATTGATCCTCGATATGCTCCGTAGCCAGAGAGGTTCAGGCTGTCAACGGCCTGCATGCGTGCTGTGACCCGGCGTTCTTTCTTCACTTGCTCACGCTTCGAAAAAAAATCGCCCTCTTCTTGATTAGTATGATTGCTGGAACACGAAGCAATCACCAGCAGCAAGAAGAGCCAATACCACGTCAGACGCACCATCCTGATCATCCCCATCCTGTGATGTAGCCGGGGCGAAAGATAGAAGCCCCGCTACCAGAAGTTTGGCCAATGAAACAGAATATACTCGCAAGCAGAGCAGCCCTGCTTTTGAATCATTTCGCAAAAACAGTCGTCATCACAATCATGACAACTCTTTCCCTAACCAAAGCAGGTGCTACAACCAGTGCACTCCTCCTTCGCGATAGTCTCTTGAGCAGACATTCTGACAGTGTAGTTCTGCCACGCGACGTTCACATTCAAGAACACCATTGACGCGACCACAATAAGGGCTGCTAATTCCTTCATAGCAATATCTCCTGCGCAGCCATCGCACTACACTGTATCCCAATCGTAGGACACGATTTCGGTTGACATAAAAGTAGAAAGCTACTAGGGTCATGAGAGATGGCAGGACTAGTCTACCCCAGAGGGCATATCGTTGTCGTATTGGTTAAAGCCATCGCAGGATTGGATCCCGGAAAGTCATTGTAGACCTCGGCTCGCGTGCGATACCGGCCATCCTTGTAACCAAGAGACAGGCGGTTCGTCCTATGCGATTCTCCGCAGTCGGGCGCCAAAGGCCCCATCGACAGCGTGGATGTGTGACAGCGTAGCGAGATACCCTTCACGCGTAATGACCTCCGATGGCAAACCATGTGACGGCGGCTCCAGGCGGTAGCCTGCATGCCGTCGCAAGAAGGCGGCGACGCGCTGCTCATTTTCCTCCGGTTCGGTCGAGCATGTGCTATACACTAACAAGCCGCCGAGCCGGACCAGCAGGGCGGCGTGATCAAGGAGCGCGTCTTGCAAACTCGTCAATTCCTGCAGGTCCTCCACTGTGCGATTCCAGCGCAGGTCCGCCCGCTTGGCTAGCACGCCGAGACCAGAACACGGAGCATCGAGCAGCACGCGGTCAGCCTGCGCCATGTCCGTTTTCTTTGCGTAGGACCGTAAGTCCTCGACGTGAGCGTCCACAATCGTAACCCCATGGGACTGTGCGG
The DNA here is from genome assembly GCA_963665975.1 of Rhodothermales bacterium. Taxonomy (GTDB): domain Bacteria; phylum Bacteroidota; class Rhodothermia; order Rhodothermales; family Bin80. The sequence goes on along the minus strand of OY762508.1, from coordinate 1,453,226 downwards.
AGCGCTGTAGTAGCGTGAGCCGGGCCGCATGCGTATCAATGGCGCGGACGCGTCCTCGATTCTGCATCATCAGGGCGGCATAGAGGGCCTTCCCACCGGGTGCCGCACACGTGTCGATAATGAATTCTTTTGGCTGCGGGTCCAGCAATCGCACGACCAGCCCGGCGCTCTCGTCCTGTATGGCGCAGACTCCGGCCTGGAGCAGGCTACCACGCAGGAGCGGTTGCAGCTTCGTTGCGCGAACAAAATCCTCCATATAAAGACCATGCTCCCACGAAACTCCTGCGGCATCCAGCGCCGTATGAAAGTCCTGGGGTGAAGTCTTTAAGGAGTTGCAGCGGACGCCGTAAACAGGCCGGGCATTATTCCAGTGGAGCAGTCTTTCGGTCTCTTCTTGGCCGAAGCGGTCGAGCCACCGCCGGACCATCCATGTGGGATGCGAATGCAGGATGCCAAGATAGTCGGCCACGTCCGCTGTATCCGGCACCGGTAGCGCATCATCCGCACGCAATAATGCGCGTAGCAACCCATTCGCCAGTCGACCGGCACCGGGCCGCACCATCCGCTTCGCCAGTCCAACAGCCTCATACAGGACTGCGTGAGGCGGTTTCTTCGCTACCAGGAGCTCGTAGAATCCCACCCGCAGGATTTGCTTCAATAGCGGCTCCATCTTGTCGAAGCGACCCGAGTACAGGGACTGAATCAGAAAATCCAGATACCGTCGGCGCCTGGTCACGCCCGCTATCAACTCGGTGGCCTGCCGCGAAAGTCGGGCGTCAGAGGTGCGTTGCAACGGGCCTGTGAGACCGGCAAACGCGCCGCCCACCTCGATGCGACACAGGCTCTCTGCCGCCAACTGCCGGATGTTTGTCTCAGTTGGCATAGGCCCCACAGAATATATATGGACCTTCCTTGTACATAACGATCTCAGCCTGCTGGTTCACGCGCATTGCACGCACCGCCGATGGAACGGATTCCCGAGCAATCTGCGTAGCAAGGAACTCTCCTGCCGGGAATGTAGATTATTCCCGATAGGGGATAGACCCAATAAGAGCATGATTACCCTCGAACATGTTGGTTTGGCCGTTCGCGACGCTGCAGCTGTGCAGCGCCTATTCGAATCGCTGGCGGAACTGCGTGTGTACAAGAGCGAACGCATACCACGTGAAGGTGTGGAGACACACTTTTTGTCGGCTGGCGGCACAAAACTCGAATTGCTCGCGGCGCTGGGTTCGGATTCGCCTGTGGCGCGGTTTTTAGAAAATCGCGGCGAGGGACTGCACCATCTGGCATTCGAGGTCTCCGACATCACGGAGCACATGCGCCTCGTGCGCAGTTTGGGGTTCACGCCACTTACCGAGGAGGCCCTTCCGGGTGCGGACGACAAGCTGATCTTCTTTTTGCATCCCAAAGAGACGGCGGGCATACTTCTGGAATTTTGCGAAAGCAAACCTATACCTCTTGCCGATACCGCCATACTTCATCAAGGAGAGCGGTTTGCATTCCGGGAACGGGGCGATCGCACGCACAGTAGCGTGGTCGTAATTCCCGGTATTGGAGCCGGTCCGTCCGTTGACGTGCCTACGCTCGTGCGTCATCTTGAGCTACACTTTCACGTCATTGCACTGCACATCCCGGACAGGCAAGCAATAGTGGCGCGGGAAAGCGGGCCAGACCTGGTCTTTTCGTTACTGGATGCGCGCTCCGTTTCGCGCGCGCATGTATTCGGATGTGGCGCCGGTGGTCATATTGCCCTGCAGTGTGCGATGGATCAACCCCTGCGGGTGCGCAGGCTGGCCCTGTTTGGCATGCCACCGGGAAACGGCGGCCAGAGTTGGTCCGCTATAACGCACGATGCACTGGTTGCCGGTGTTGACCGGGACGAGATGCTACTGCCCCGCGTCACACTGGACCTGCATGAGGCGCTTGCAGGCAGCAGGCTCACCATCCTGCCTGGCACCACCCATGCCCTGGAAGGTAGGCTCTTGGCGCACTTTGCGCAGATCCTCGTGCGCCATTACAGGGAGGTCTAACGGAGCCTCCGGAGCATTGCTGGAATTCCAACATTATTTCGACAGAGAATCTTGTGGGTATCGCGGTGACCGAGAGACTTAGTCAAAAGCTTGGAATGCTCCCAACGCGCCCGGGTGTCTACCAATTCAAGGGCGCCGATGGCGTGGTGCTATATGTCGGGAAGGCGAAGAGCCTTCGTAGCCGTGTGCGGTCCTACTTTCGCGACAGCCGCCACGTAGAAGGCAGGCTCCGGCTACTGGTGAAGAAAACCGAGGATGTGGACATTATTGTCACCGACAACGAAAGAGAGGCGCTGATCCTGGAAAATAACCTCATTAAGACGCTAAAGCCTCGCTACAACATTAACCTCAAGGACGACAAGACCTATCCCTATATCTGTGTCAAGAACGAACCGTTTCCCCGCATCTTTCCGACTCGGCGCATTCACAAGGATGGCTCGAGGTACTTCGGTCCGTATACCGATGTCAAGAATATGCGGCGCGCGCTGCGTGCGATCCGGTCGATCTTCAAATTGCGCACCTGCTCACTGCATCTGGCGCCCGAGCCAATCGCCGCTGGCAAATACCAGACCTGTCTGGAATACCACATCCAGAAATGCGCCGCTCCGTGCGTAGGCTATCAGACTAGAGAAGACTACGACGCCACGATCGCGCAAGTTGAAAAGCTGCTCAATGGCCATACCACAGCCCTGATTAAGCTCCTGGAGCAGTCTATGCGCGAAGCTGCAGAGCGGTACCAATTTGAGGAAGCCGCCCAGCGCCGTAATCAGATCGCCGCCGTCCGCAAGTATTCGCAGCGCCAAAAAGTTATCACCACCGAGAATGTGGATCGTGACCTGTTCGCGGTATGCGCGGACCGGGTAGAGGATGTCGCAGCCGCCGTACTCTTCAAAGTTCGTGAAGGCAAGGTGATTGGGCGCCAGCACAAGTATTTGCGGCCTGTTGCCGGACGCCCTGATGAAGATCTCATGCAGACGTGGCTGGAGCACTACTACACGGAGGCCGTGTTCTTTCCTGACGAGGTGTACCTGTCAGGAAAGACGGCCAACCCAGAGCCACTGGAGGATTTCCTGCGACAGAATCGCGGTCGAAAAGTCCTGCTCAAGACGCCACAGCGCGGTGAGAAGGCCGATCTCATGAAAATGATCGAAGCGAATGCCCGCCTGCTTCTGGAAGACTGGAAGCTACAGCAGATGAAGCGGGGCGAGGAGCGTATTCCGTACGCGGTAAAGGCCCTGCGTGACGACTTGCGGCTGCGCGATCTGCCACTCCGTATCGAGTGTTTTGATATCTCCCACCTGGGAGGCACGGGGACCGTGGCCTCGTGCGTAGTGTTCGACAAGGGAAAGCCACGCAAGCGCGAGTACCGGTCCTACAAGATTCAAAGCGTCGAAGACGGGTTGCCGGATGACTTCCTGTCTATGCGAGAGGTGGTAAATCGCCGCTACCGTCGGGTACGGAAAGAGAATGGCCCCTGGCCGGACCTTGTCGTCGTTGACGGCGGCAAAGGGCAACTTTCCAGCGCCGTGCAAGCGCTCAAGGAGGCAGACGTGTATGGCCGGTTTCCCATTATCGGGCTCTCCAAGCGACTGGAGGAGGTGTATTTTCCGGGTGACTCGGACCCCAGACACATTGCCAAACAGAGTGCGTCCCTACAACTGCTGCAGCGTGTACGAGATGAAGCGCACCGCTTTGCGGTCGAAATGCAGCGCAAGCAACGCAGGAATCGCCTGCTCAATTCCGAACTCCTTGCAATCACAGGCATAGGGCAAAAGACCGCGCAGAAGCTGATAAAGGCTTTCGGCTCCGTTCGACGGATCAGGGAGACCTCCGAAGAGGATCTCGCAGGCGTGGTGGGGCCCAAGGCGGCGCAACGTATTCGTGCATACATGGAACAGGACCCGTAATCAGAGCCAGTGCAACAGAGCGGGCCGCTTGTGGCAACCCGCCACTAACCGGAGACACCCTTGAAACATTCCCAGGATCAACGCCGACGGTTTCTGAAGATGCTATCGGCAAGCGGCGCAGGCGCCATGCTGCCCGGATGCGACATCATGGATGCTCCCGATAGGGAGCCAGAGGCGTCGGCCTTTTTCAAGGACACCGCGCCATTTATTGCGCACGGCGCCGGGAATCTTGAGGCAAGGCTGGAGAATATGGGGGGATTTCTTACCCCGGTCGAGCAATTCTTTGTACGTAATAACGATGTCAGTCTGGACCTGGATGCGGCGTCGTACCGCTTGGAAGTCGCTGGCGACGCTGCGGCGAGTTCGCTGATGTTGACCTATGAGGATCTGCACGCCATGCCTCATCGTACGGTCTTCTCCATCGTCGAATGCGCGGGCAATCACCGCGCATTTTTCGGCGCCGTTATGGGACGGCCGGCGCGTGGGACACCATGGGGCACCGGCGCGATTGGCATGGCCGTGTGGACGGGCGTGCCGCTGACCGAGGTGCTTCGTCGGGCTGGCGTAAAGGACAATGCGGTAGATGTACACCTGATCGGCCTGGATACGGGAGCGCCTGAAGGAGGATTTCGGCGACCGATTCCGATTGCGAAGGCGATGGATCCGGACACATTGCTGGCCACGCACATGAACGGCGCCCCGTTGCCGCGCGATCACGGGTATCCTGTCCGGGCCATTGTGCCAGGATGGGTGGGAAGCAGTAACATCAAGTGGCTCGGTCGCATAGAGGTGTCCACGGAGAAGGTGTGGGGTCGGAATAACACGACCTCGTACGTCCTTGTTGGGGATGCCTATCCCGAGAGCGGTGAGGTCGTGATCGAGCAGTCCATCAAGACTGCGTTGGCACTTTCCTGGGGAGCAACTCTTCAGGCTGGCCGCCATCGAATCCGCGGCTATGCCCATTCGCCGCACGCCCCTATTGTAGCCGTGCAGTGGAGTCTCGACAACGGCGCGACATGGAGGGATGCGCGGGTGATGGACTCCGCCATGCAGTACGCGTGGGAGCGCTTTGAAATCGAGTGGGAGGCCACTCCCGGTGAGCACAGACTCATGACGCGCGCAACGGACCGGCTTGGAAACACGCAACCGGATACCATTCCATACAATGAGAAAGGGTACCTGTTCAATGTGCCGCTGCCGCACCCGATCACAGTGACCTGAACCTGTTATGGCATGGAGGCCCGGACGGGTGATGCTTGGCGCATGCACAATCCTTGTGGTTGCGGAGTGCTCCACCAGATCGCCCCAACAGCAACGAACACGCGGGGTGGTACTGTATGCCGCCTACTGCGAAAGTTGTCACGACACAGAGGAGGGTATCGGGCCGCGGTTGACACCGCAAGTGCTGACCACGCGCCTGACGGCGGCAAAATTGTTCACCTACAATAAGGAGAAGATGCCCTATAATGCAGGCGGCATACTTACCGAAGCACAGTACTGGGACATCACGGCATTTCTGTTGACGCGCAGTAGGCTCATGAACGATGATGTCTTCCTGGATCGTCGCAACGCAGAAGACGTGATTCTTGCTACACCGATCATCCCGGATTAGGGAGGGCTGCCGGCGGCTCAAGCTATGTTGAATTATATCTGGGGCGGTCTGATAGTTGTCAGCCTTGTGTTCGCGCTGGCTTATGACATCCGCGACTTCGCGGCTGATACGTATCGCAACGGCGAGCCATTGCCGGTGGAGATAGCTTTTCCAGAGAGCTATGATCCGGAAGCGCGCCGCCAGACGGTCACGGTGCGCCTGACGGCGGAGCGGTACGTCGATTTTTATGGTGTCGACGAGCGTCCGGCAGACAGCTACGACGGCATACTGCTGCAGAATGAAGAAGGAAGGCAGTTGCGGTTCGCCCAGGACGTTGCCTTGCCGGCTCCCCTGGTCACTGTTCGGGGGCACACCTCGCGCCGCGACAATGATTTGCGGGGAACCCTGACGGCTATGCGTCCGAAGCCGGAAGGAGGCGCGTGGATCGCCGCCGTTACCTTCGATCCCGTCCGGTGGGTTAAAATGAATGCGATCGCCGGCGCGGCGCTGGACTTTGCGGAAACGGCGGTTTCCATCGCACTGGGCCTGATCGGTGGACTTGCTCTCTGGATGGGGCTTCTCAAGATCGCCGAAGCATCGGGCATCCTGTTCGCACTCGTTCGTGTGACACAACCCCTGCTCAGACCATTCTTTCCAGGGGTGCCCCGCGACCACCCGGCGCTTGGCATGATCGTTCTTAATCTGACTGCAAACATGCTCGGCCTTGGCAATGCCGCTACTCCGTTAGGCATCAAGGCGATGCAGGAATTACAGACGCTGAATCCTACAGACGATACGGCCACCGATCCGATGGTCATGCTTTTGGCCATGAACACGGCTAGTGTACAAATAGTCCCACCCGTCTTGCTGGTGGCCATTATGGGCCTGCAGATCAATCAATTGTTCTTTTCAATCCTGATTACCACCGGGTTGTCCCTCGTGGTTGCTGTGACGGCGACGAGGCTGCTTGGTCGGATGAAGCGCTATCGCGGAAGTGATCCCAACCGTAACACAGCTTAGACCCCTAGTTTGACCATGGAAGTTATCCGGCTTATCATTGATTACGCGTCCGCATTTGTGCTGCCATGCATCATCGTGGGATTCCCGCTCTATGGGATGCTAAAGAAGGTGCCTGTCTATGAAGTATTCGTAGATGGAGCAAAGGAGGGGTTCAACGTGGCCGTGATGATTATCCCTTACCTGATCGCTATCCTGTTTGCGATTGGCATGTTTAGGGCAAGCGGCGCGCTGGATTTTCTGGTGGATGGACTTCGTCCCATGCTGGGACTAATTGGCATTCCTGCAGAGGTAATTCCAATGGGGATCATTCGGCCGCTGACCGGCTCGGGCTCGGCCGCGATAGTGCTTGACATGATCGGCCAGTTTGGCGAAGATTCAATTCTGGTCAAGATGGCGGCCACCATGTTCGGATCCACCGAAACGACTTTCTATGTCATCGCTGTGTACTTTGGTGCTGTCAGTATCAAGAAAACGCGTCATGCAGTGCCCGCCGGGCTCATCGCGGATGTTTTCGCGATGATTGCGGCGGTCTATGTCGTACTCCTTCTTTTTGGCTAGTACTGCCCATGCGGTCGCAACAACAAAGGATGGGGGTTTATTCGTCAAGGACGCGGTTGTGCTTCCGGTGACCACTGCCGCTAACGACCACTATCCCATATGACACCGCACAAGGAAAATCCCAGGAGCATGCTACCGGCCTTCTGCACTGTTGTGGTCGTGCATATGCAGCATATGGTTACGTTAACAGCTCGTGATAACACCATCCGTCATCGCGTATTCGGACTATGGCTCCTCGGTTTCACCGTGGGAATTGCGCATGCGCAAGTGCTTTCTACGCACGATCCGCCTGCCTCGCCGCGAATCGTTGGGTTTGTACAGTTCATTCACGTGATTGCAGACACTGGACCCCTGGACGTGTATGTGGACAACAGGCGGATTCTGGATAGTCTTGATTACCGGGACGCATCGGCATTTTTACCCATCCCGCATGGCCCACACAGGATCGCTTACTACCTGGCAGGCGACTCCGTGCGAAGCGACCCTGTCCTGGAGGGGCTGGAAGTTGTCCTGGCAGAAATGCGCTACGTGGCAGCGGGTATCGGCAATCGGACTGATAGCCGCCTGCAATGGCGAGATTCGGTACGCGAACAGAGTTTTGCGAATCAGGTCGAATTTTTCCTTGTTCATGGCGCGGCGAATGTTGGCGCCGTCAACGTTCGCTACTACCATGTACTCACGGGAGAAATACTTGGACTCCTGTACAACCGGCTCGAGTATGGCGGATATGGCATATACCTGGGACTTCCCTTCGATGTTTACAACTTCGAATTCATATCGTCCACGGACGGTCGCGTGCTCGCCTTCGTAAGAGTGGATATGCGGGGTTATAACAGGCAATCCCTCGTTTTTGCTATCTCTGGTGCCGATACGACGTCAGGCGCGGAGCTAACGCTCACCGGGTATGATACCGGAGGAGCGAAAGTCTTGATCACGCACATAAACACCAGCACCGAACAATTGCAGGACCGCCCGGCCTTCGCTACGCTGGACGGCAACTACCCCAACCCGTTCACCCCGGCTACGACTATCCAGTATGCCCTGTCGGACGATGCCACGGTGCGGCTTGACATTACGGATCTTATGGGCCGTTCTCTCACTACGCTTGTGGACGCGCGACAAGCCGCCCGATCCTACACCGTGACATGGGACGGGACCACCGATTCCGGCGCGCGCGCTCCCGGCGGCGTATATATCTATCGCCTGACCGCGAACGGCAGGATTCAGGCGCGGCAACTAACACTCGTGCGATGAGAGCGGCGGTTAGTCGTCTTCGTCCAGGATTTCCTTGATGCGAGCCTGGACATCTTCCAGGTGCAGCCGCGTCAGGCGGTCAGAGGTGCGCTGGGCTGCGCGCGCAGTTGATCGCATTAGCGTCTGCAGTTCGCCACGCACGTACGCGCGAATATCGGACTGGCTGACATCGATGTTTACCAGTCCGAAACTGGCAAGGAAGGACGGCGTGGGCGGTGGCTCCTCGGTCATGAGCCATTCCAGGCGCTCCAGATAGCCGCGCTGTAGGTTACGTCGGAACGGCCCGATGGCCTGTGCGCGTTGCAGTTCTCCCCAAATACCGGAACGTAGATCGGCAAGCAGATCGGAGCACGTGTAGGCGTCGGCCTCCAACATGACCTCTGCTTCAATCATGCGAGACAGACGCTGCGGATCCAGAAGCGTATTGACCGCTCCCACCTGGTATCGCCGGACGCGGTCCATTACGCCTACGCCCTCAATGCGGCGCAGCACGTCATCGTTCAGCATCCAGTCGGGAGTCGCGAATACCTGCTCGTTCAACCACCCCATGGCTGCCCGCTGTCTATCGGCGGAAACGGGTACGTAGACCGGGCCGTCCTGGTCGTACGTCTTGAAAGTCTCATAGTATCCGCCGACATTGCGTGCTACGTGGCCGATATAGCGATTCCACTGTGTGGTAACCTGACCGTACAGTTCCGACAAGTCCCCGTAGTCCTTGGCGTCCTCGGCGGTCCATTCTACCAGATTGTTCAAAATGATCTTCAGATTGGCGACGCCATAGCTGCTGGCCGCCACGGCATCGTCTCCCAGGTCTTCGTTCTGCGCACGGGGATCAATGCGTGGTCCAGGTCGGCCAAAGAAGTAGAGGGGATCGCCGGCCCGTTCGACTACCCATGCGTTCAGCATGGCCCGCTCGTCGTCCGGGGAGGTCGCATCAGGCAGCACGGAATAGCCCCACTTGATGGACCACTTGTCATAGATGCCGATGTCAGGCATGAGATTCGTCACACCGTCTCCCGGCTGGGCCACATAGTTGAACCGCGCATAGTCCATGATGGATGGGGCCGTGCCATGGGTGTCGGTGTAGGTGGCGGAACGAAGCGAGTCCACCGGGTAAGCCGCGCTTGATCCCCAATTGTGGGGAAGTCCAAGCGTATGTCCGACTTCGTGTGCGGATACAAAACGAATCAGACGTCCCATGACCTCATCCTTGAACGATACGCCGCGAGCATCCGGGTTCACGGCCGCCGTTTGCACGAAGAACCAGTTGCGCAACAGGTTCATGACATTGTGGTACCATCCAATGTCGCTTTCCAGGATTTCTCCCGTGCGCGGATCGTGCACGTGGGGACCAAATGCATTCTGGATGTCGGACGAGAAATACCGGATGACAGAATAGCGCACATCTTCAGGGCTGAACTCCGGATCCTCTTCTGGAGACGGCGGGTCCTTCGCCATGATGGCGTTCTTGAATCCCGCCTGTTCGAAGGCCTTGTTCCAGTCATCAACACCCTCCTTAAGAAATGGGCGCCATTTCATGGGTGTGGCCGGGTCGATATAGTAGACGATAGGCTTGACGGGCTCTACGAGCTCGCCACGCGCATAGGCGGCAGAATCGGACGGTTCCAGTCTCCAGCGCGTGACATAGCAACGCTCGTCAGCCTTTTGCGCGTCGCGGCTGTAGTCCGTCAGGGTGACGCTGAAGTAGCCCACGCGCCGGTCGCACAGCCGTGGCTGCATCGGATCTTCCGGGAGCACGATCATCGAATGATTCATTTCAAGCGAGATGGTCGCGCTGCTACTGTTGGACGGCGGTTCCGCAGCATCGTAACTCAAGACATGGCGAACCTCGATATTCTGCGGGAAACTCTTGGCGGAAGTGACGAAGGTCCGCGCCTTGTCCAGTCGGCGCACCTTGAAACGGTCGCGCTGGAATTTCTGAAGTCCAAGGGGCTGGATGTCCTCGGTGAACAGGCTCGTGACTTCTATTACAGAACCGGTGGAGTCTTCGTTCAATGCCTCAATCTTGAACGACCGGATGATCGGTTCGAAATTCGAATTCCGCACCGCCTGGTAGATGGGCTGGTCTTCATCAGCCACGTTCTCGTAAGAAACGATGCGCAGCAGGATGTTATTCTTGTGCCGTTGCCAGCGTAATACTTGCGTGTTAGTCTTCATCCCGCCATAGCCAATGTTGTTGGCCGTCGCCGCAATACGGCTGACCATCAACATCTCCCTGTCCAACAGTGAATCGGCTATTTCGTAGTAAAGCTTGTCGTCCACTTCATGGACCGTAAACAGGCCGTCATCACTGACCGCCTTATCGGTGATGATATCCTTATAGGCCTTCATTTCGTCCTCGTCCTTATCCGGCTTCTCGTCTGCGGAAGCCGTTGCATCAGGCTTAGTTTCTGCAGTTTTCTGGGAGGCGGCGCAGCCTCCAAGCAGGAAGAGTATGAGGAGGGACGCAGTGAGGAGTCGTGCTGTTTGCATGTCCTGGCAGGAGTTTAGGAGCGAATACGGGGAAAGAAAAGTACGTTTGCAAGTTCGTAGTTGCTACGCCAAACGCGGTCCCTGTGTGTGAAAAGGCCGAATTCGTCGGAATAAGCACACCACGCCCGTTGCACGGCCACTACCGGTGGATTAACACCATGGTGTCTCTGATAGCGTATCGAGGAGTTGCTATGGGTTTTGGGCCCGGATGAGGAATTCCTTCCACGTTGGGAAAGGGAGACCGTTTCGGTCAACAGTGCAGGCTGAGTCTCGAGGTTTTCTTCGTTAGATTACCGTCCATGTGTACGAGGCTATCGGGAAACCGCCTGCCGGAACGCCAGGAGGCGATCGGTACCCGACAGGACATCGAAAAAGTAGACAAAAGCGGTGTACAGGTTGTCCGGACGCGGAAGGCGCGCCTCCAGTTGCCTCCTCACATCCGGATCCGGAGACGTGTAGCGGTATTCGTACTGGCCCTGCTTCATTAGGACCTCGCCCTCGTACACTTTATCTTCAGCCCGCCACGTTAACGCATTGGCCAGATCAAACCCCCAGCCATTGAAGCTTCCCGCCACGTACACGCCACCAGGAAGCGGCGTTTCCTTCGGAGGGACATAGCGAAAAATAACATTGGCGTATTCGGCCTCCAGGTCGGCGTCCCCGACATACGTGTCGGCGCTTGAAATCACGGGCTGCCCATTAAGCAGCGGCTCCACTCCGCTGCTCGGGAAGCGCGCATAGTCCGGGGACAACAATACTTCGAACGGCGACACAGTGCGATCGGTGTGTTCGACACGAATCCCTGCGGTCAGGTTGCTAAGATCGATATAGTAATCTCCCTCCCGCGGGACGAAGGAATCGTCAGGCTCCAGATAGAATAACAGGTCGGGCTGTTGCGTCAGTAGTGGCTTATTACTGCATCGCGAGCGCGTATAGTCGCCATTACGTACAAAACAGACGTTATAGTCAAAGACATTCCCTGTCAGGTCGCCCGGAGGCGTGAACGTCAGAATTGGCTGGATGGAGGGAAAGCTCCGGCTTCCGACCAGCAGGCTTTCCAGGCCAAATTTCGTGGGAGCGACATTCTCTGCCACGAAGAATGGACGCTCGAAGAGCACGTCGTCTTCGCGTCCCTGTTCTGTCACGCGCAGGATATAATTGCCACTGATGCGGAAGTCAATGCTTCTGTTCGGAAACGTATACGTGTAGTGCGTATAGGGGACTTGTGTGCTCCTGGAAATCCGATAATCGAATAGATCATCCCGGTGAAATGACGTCAATGCCTCACCGGGAGTCAGATCCGGTCGCCAGGACCGGTCGGCATGGGAGAAATAGATGGAAAGGGGCCGCCCCGTGTGCTCCATGAGATCGAATTCCAGCGTAAGCGGCCGGCCACTGCCCATGATAAGAATCGGCAGCGCACTTTCGCGTTCTGCGTAGAGCTGTACAGTCTGTATGTTGTCGATCGGGCCAAAATGCGGGATCTGTTGTCGGGTTGGACGGGATTCCTCCACCGTTTCTACGGACCCGGAGCATGCTCCCAGGAAAAGCAGCCCCAGTATCCAGGTCTGTGTCGTAGTAACGTGCATGGGCAGGTCTGTCAGGGAGTCATACCACGGGCAAAGTCCGTGTGCAGCGCCGCGGCGTTCCATGCGCCGATGGCGCGAAACTCACGCGCGGCCTCCCGGGCATAACCTGAAGCCGCATCTCGTGACCCTGCCAGAGAGTTCCAGCGGGCAAGCCACACAAGGCGGTGTCGCCGTAAAACGTCCCGCTGCACGGTCCGTATGGTACGCAATAAGCCGATGGCTTGCGCATATTCCTCGTCCCCGGCCAGCAATACGGCCGCCATCATACGTATGGTCACAGAAGTCGAATCCAGCGCGAGCAGACGCCGCGCACGCGTGCTGCGCGAGTGCCCCACGAGGGCAGTGGGGAGCGCGCCAGGAATCTCCGTGAGGGTCTGTCTCAGTAGCAGATGGGCGGTCGCCTCCCGAGATACCGCAGGTAAGAGATCCAGAGCAGCCTCGTAGGCTGCGCGGGCCTTTTCAAGCTTTCGTAGTGCGGCATAAGCATCGCCCTGACGCCAATACACGGCGGCCGTCCAGTGCTCGGAAGGAAGCGTGTCCAGGCGCGCCGTCACGTGCTCAGGCCTCCCGGCAAGCACCTCCAACTCGGCAAGCGCGCTCAGCGCCGGCTCGTACCCGTGGTGCAGCCGTAGAGAAGCCGCAAAGAAAGCCTGCGCCTGTGTGGTGTCCGCGTCGGTCATGGCGCGCAATCCATCGCGGTGTCGACGCACGTACCGTGGCACATGGTGCGGGCACGCGGTGTCAAATAGCGACGGAATACTGAATTGCCTGCTTACCCACTCCCCGGTCGCCCGGTCGGATGCCGGAAGGCTCAGCACATAGCGCTCCCACTCACCGGCCAGGGTATGCGCGGATTTTCCATAGACGGCCTCAAAATCACCCCAGGCATACACGCGGCGTAGCCGCTCCACGCCGTAGGCATCCAGGAGATAGCGCACGAACGAACCCATCATGGTGTAGGAAGCAGCACTCTGGCCGGTCCAAAACCCAAGGGGCGACAATCGGCTGGCCAGGTCATCGGCGACTCCGCTTACTTCGTCGCCATTCGCCATGTGCACGGCTATCTGTTCATGCGGCGTAGGTAAGCCATTGGGTGGCTCAAGGGCCACTGCAAGGCCTTCGATCAATCCAACGGAAAGCGAAGCGCGCAATATCGGCAGGCCGAACGCGCGCGAGAATACGTGGGCGAGCTCGTGCGGGAATACTGCTGCGTATGAGGACGCCAGGATATGCACTTGTGGGCGGCGCAGCCAGACCGGGGCGATATTCGTTCTTCGGGCGCCCGTAAGACGGGCCTTGGTGTCGGGATCGGGATAGAGAAAGCTGGCTATGCGGCCAGGCGCACGCACGCCCAATTGTTCCTCTAACTGTGCATACCGGAATTCGTGATCCTGGGCGATCAGCTCCAACTCTCTTGCGTGCAGCGTTTCCGGAGCGTAGTACAGATCAAAATGCTCAGTTGCCAGATGGCCGCCCAGGGCCCGCTGGATCTGTCGCTCGGAGGTATTGAAGCCCAGAGGCACCGACAGGAGGTAGCACAGACCGATGATACAGGCGGTCGCGAAGAGGTAGGTGGGATGGATCCGTCGCGTGCGAAGCCACCGGCCAAGTTGCCAAAAAAGACATGCCCACAAGAGCGTGAGCACGCGAAACGCCACCAGTCCCGGGCGGAGAGCCAGCTCTTCGTCATAGAGAGGGCCCAGGATGCCACCAAAGATGTGGTTGTAGACGTAGAACTGGGGATGCCACCCCAGGTCGTACAATGGACCCGCCACGAGGACAGCCAGCCCGCTAGCCACGAACAGGAAACGGCTCCTGCGCTGAAGTCCCGTGAGTGCATACGCCACGGAGACGGCAAGCACTACGCTCACCGGTACAAACAGGACGAAGAGTACCAATCCCTGCAGGTACCCACAGTTGGGTACCCAAAAAAGGGATACGGTTAGAAGCAGCCACGGCAACAGTAATGCCGCCAGTGACTGCAAAAGTACCGGAGCGAAGGGGACCCCTGCCCGGAATTGCGCCAGGCATGACAATCCCGCAATGAAATACGCGCTTGCCGCCAGGATCGCTGCGCTTTCAGCATGCAGCACACTGGTCAGAGGAGCTGCGTAGAACAGCACACACAACCCGCCGTAGAGAAACAGTGCCAGAACAGGTGCGCGCGGTCTCATTACACCGCCACCCGAAGAGTCAGGATACGCTCAGTGCTCGACGCAAGTCGACAACTCCTGCTTCGTCTACGGGACAGGACACGCCAGGTTCTAAAGACCTGGCGACAAGAAAAACTGATCAGCCTTTCTTCTTCTCCAGCACGTCAACACGTATGGCCTGGGCCATACTCTTGAGGCTTTGCATGGCATTGCGGACACGCGTGCCAGCAGCCTTGTTGCCGTCATTGTAGAATTTGTTGAAGTCTGTCTCAAGACCATCAACGAAGCCCTTCAGGTCATCAAACTTGGACATGATGCTACTGTATGGTTATGGTGGGAAACAACTGCCGTCCTTAAAAGACCGCGCCGCAAGATAGACCATGGATACGGAGAGGTCAAGAACCACGGTTCGCGCCCGCTTTCCGAGGCGGGGATTTCGTACGTTTTTTGGTAACCGGGGCCGGGTGGCAGAGGTTAACTTCTGTTCGGACACCCGGCTTCGACCGTATATTTAGCGTGTCCCGCACAATCACAGGCCGAGCGCGCATGAAAGAATTCTGCCACCTTCATTGTCACACGTCCTTTTCCCTGTTGGACGGTGCCGCCCGCATCGATGCACTGGTCGCACGCGCAGCGGACCTGGACATGCACGCACTCGGCATTACGGACCATGGCAATCTATTTGGCGTCCCCGAATTCTACACCACCACGCGCAAGGCAGGACTGCGTCCCGTTATAGGATGTGAATTTTATGTGACGGCGGAGGACAGGCGCAATCGGCGCGACCGCGTGCGTTTCCACCAGGTGCTGTGGGCCAAGAATGAAAAAGGGTATCGCAACCTGATGCGGCTGTCCTCACTATCGTACACCGAAGGCTTTTACTACAAACCACGGATTGACCATGGATTGCTGAAGACGTACGGTGCGGGTCTGGTCGCCACGACCTGCTGCCTCCAGGGTGAAGTGCCGCAGAATATCCTGAAAGGAGGCGAGACCGCTGGTCGGAGAGTTTTTGAAATGTACTACGACATCTTTGGCGAAGATTACTACATAGAACTCCAGAACCATAACATCAACGATCAGCGGAGAGTAAACGCGGTCTTGCTAACGTATGCAAAGGACTATGGTGTGAAGGTCGTGGCAACCAACGACGTCCACTATGTGGAGCAGGCGGATTCGGATGCCCAGGACGTACTGTTGTGCCTCCAGACGGGCAAGGATTACAATGACGCCACGCGAATGCGCTTTGAGAATGACCAGTTCTATCTGAAAACGGCCCCGGAAATGAAATCGGCGATGGCCGGCATAGATAGCGACATCGTTGATGAGTCGCTGGCAACCGCCGGAGAGATTGCTGACAAGTGTCAGTTCGAACTCGAGATGGGATCGCTCCTGATGCCACACTATCCCATCCCGGAGGACTTTGGCACCGATGCTGACGCCTATCTGGAACACCTGGTGTTTGAGAAAGCCCAATTACGCTACCCGGGCATGTCCCAGAGCGTCGTCGAGCGCCTGCAGAATGAACTCGGGATTATTCGTGAAATGGGATATGCCAGCTATTTCCTCATCGTTCAGGACTTTACGACGGCCGCCCGCGAGTTGGGTGTTGCCGTGGGACCAGGACGTGGGTCCGCGGCCGGCAGCGCTGTGGCTTATTGCCTTGGTATCACGAATATTGATCCACTACGGTATGGACTGCTCTTTGAGCGATTCCTCAACCCGGAGCGTATTTCCATGCCGGATATCGATATCGATTTCGATGATCGTGGCCGGGGAAAAGTGATCGACTACGTAATCAACAAATATGGACGCAAGAATGTCTGCCAGATTATCACCTTCGGCACGATGGGCGCGCGCAGCGTAATCCGCGATGTGGCACGAGTGCTGAACATTCCCCTCGCAGAGGCGGACCGCATTGCACGCCTGATCCCGGAGGGACCGAAAGTGACACTCAATATGGCGATGGACACCGTAAAGGATTTCCGCGCACTGAAGGAGGATCCGAGGGAAGAGATCAAGAAGCTGTTGCAGTATGCACAGGTCTTGGAGGGGTCGGCTCGCCACACGGGAGTACATGCGGCCGGCGTCATTATCGCACCAGGCACCGTTAGCGACTTCATACCTGTTGCGATCGCCAAGAACAAGGACGACCAGGTGCTCACCACCCAATACGACGGCAACTGGGTGGAGCGGTTCGGTCTGCTGAAGATGGACTTTCTCGGACTTTCGACGCTCACGGTCATCGAGGACACGCTCTCACTGATCGAAAAGGGCCATGGCGCGAAAATAGACATAGATGCCATCCCGCTGGATGACGGCAAGACCTTTGAGCTTTTTCAGCGGGGCGACACGATTGGCATTTTCCAGTTCGAATCGGAAGGCATGCGCGAATGGATCACGCAGCTAAAGCCAACCAGAATCGACGATCTTATCGCCATGAACGCGCTGTACCGACCAGGTCCCATGGATCTGATCCCGAACTACATCAAGCGTAAACATGGAGAGGAGGAGGTGTCTTATCCGCATGCAATGCTCAAGCCCGTTCTGGAGGGTACGTATGGGATCCCGGTATTCCAGGAACAGGTCATGCGGATGGCGCAGGTGATGGGCGGCTATACCCTGGGCAGAGCCGATCTCTTGCGGCGTGCGATGGGGAAAAAGAAGCAGAAGGAGATGGACGAACAGCGGGCAATCTTCGTCGAAGGCGCCCGCAAGCGTGCGGTAGAGGAAGGCACCGCGAATGAGGTTTTCGACATGATGGCGAAGTTCGCAGGGTACGGATTCAACAAGTGCCTCGTGGGAGCCACAAAAATCATGGATGCCAGGACCGGGCGCCACGTAACGTTGGAGCACCTGTTTGTTTCGCGCGCGCCGTGCGCCGTTCATGCGCTAAGTCCAGACGGACGACTCCGTGTTCGACGTGTGACGGACATCGTCTGGAACGGGTGGAGGTCCGTATTCGAACTCCGCACCCGGCTGGGCAAGCGCATCGTTGCCACGGCCAATCATCCCTTCTTGACAACTGGTGGATGGACGCCGCTGGAGCGGCTTTCCCCTGGCGACCGCATAGGAGCGCCGTCGGTGCTCCTGACAGAATATGATCTGTCGGCAGAAGACATGTCGGGAGAACCACTTCACCCTGCACCAGGTGGAAGCGTCGCATCAGAAATAGCCAGGGCGACGGATGTAGCACGGAGCATCGATAGACTCTTCGCGCGGCGCGGATTCATGGACGATGCCACAACGCTGCGACTGTGGTTTAAGGCTACGTCAGAGCAAGCTGCGTTGGAGACTCAGGCGTTGCTGCTGCGTCTGGGAGTCGTAAGCACGGTCACCGGGGCCGCCAATGTTTGCGTACGAGGCACGGATGCCTGCCGGCTCCATCAACACGTACTGTTGCCCTACATGCGGGGAGAGGAACCGTCTGCGCATGCCTGTCTCGCCGCCCGCGCACGAGACCGCGGGGATGTCATCTGGGATACGGTGGTCAGTATCAGGCCGCTCGGTGTCCAGGAGACCTATGATATCACGGTGGAGTCAGACCATAACTTTGTTGCGAATGGCCTCATCGTACACAACAGCCACAGCGCCGCCTATTCCCTGGTCGCCTACCACACAGCATATCTGAAGGCGAATTATCCAGCCGAGTTTCTGGCGGCAGCCATGACCAATGAGATGGGAAATTCGAAGAAGCTCGCCGTGTTGCTGGAGGAAACCCGCAAGGCGAATCTCGATGTGCTGTCCCCGTCCATTCATCATAGCCGGGCCAGCTTCACGGTAGAAGATGGCAAGATTCGATGTGGCCTCGGTGCAATCAAGGGGGTCGGGCTTGGGGCAATCCAGGTGATCGTGGATGCGCGCGCGGAGAATGAGCCCGCCCGCACACTCTTTGGATTTGCCAAGACGCTTGATATCCATAAGGTCGGAAAGAAGGCATTGGAGAGTCTCGCTAGAGTAGGGGCCATGGACAACCTGGAGGGGCACCGCGCGCAATTGGTCGCCGGCATTGAGGGCGCGGTGCAGTTCGCCCTGAGGGAGCGGGCGGATCGATTGTCGGGTCAGATTTCGCTCTTTGGCGACCTGCCGGAATTCCAGGCAATAAACGAACCGTCGCTTCCTAAGCAGGACCCCTGGTCCAAGGCGCGCCTCTTGAAGGAAGAGCGCGAACTGATTGGCTTTTACATTTCCGGACATCCCCTGGAGGCGTTCAAGCCGGAAGTGCGCGCGTTCGCCACGGTGGAGCTGGGCCGCGTCGCAGCCATGCTCGCACAGACAGCGAACCCGCAGCGCAATGGGGGAGAAAGCGGCAAGCCGGTGCATGCCTTTTGCGGTATTATAACAGATGTGAAAAAACGCACGACGCGAAAAGGAAAGCCGATAGCGTTTGCCGCGTTTGAAGACTTCTCTGGCCAGGCGGAAATGGTGTGCTTCGCGACCATCCTCGATAGGGTCGAGCAGTACCTAAAAGTAGACGAAGTCGTACTGGTCCGCGGAGAGGTGGAAATTCGCGGTGGCAACGTCAAGATTCTCACACGGGAAGTAACTCCGATGTGGAAGGTGCGCGAGAATCTCATCCGCAGCATCGTCGTCAACATCGATCAGGATCGGGTGACACTGAACGCCATTAAGCAATTGCGCGTGCTGTGCAACGACAATCGGGGATCGTGCCGGTTGTACTTCGATATAGTGGATCACAAGTTGCCGGGCGGACGCCAGCGTATTCGCAGTCGTTCCTATGTGATTGAGTCCAACCAGATCGTAATGCAGGGATTGGCCCGGATCTTTGGTGCGGATAATGTCAGGGTGGAAGGGGAAGCGTAGGCGTGCGAGGGTTCATCTTTGCGTAACATGGATGTGCTACCTTCGCGTCCTATATGCGTTTCGTACTGTAGTCCGTCTTGTACGTCATGAAAAAGGCTTCCGTCCTGTTCGTTTGTACGCACAATTCTTCCCGCTCTCAGATGGCCGAAGGCCTCGTAAATGCGCTTTATGGAGACACCTTTCAGGCCTGCAGCGCCGGTACGGAACCCGCTACCGTAAATCGCTTTGCGATTGCTGCCATGCATGAGTTGGAAATCGACATAACGCATCACCGGTCAAAGCACGTCAATGACGTTACGCCGCCTTTAATGGATTATGTGGTTACGGTGTGCGATTCAGCACGCGACAGCTGTCCGCATGTAGTCTCCCGCAAGCGGAATGTGCACCAGAGTTTTCGGGATCCCTCTGCCGTGCGCGGCTCAGACGACGAAAAGCTGGCCGCGTTTCGAGAAGTGCGCGATCAGATCAGGGAGTGGCTTGACACCTTCCTGTTGAGCGAACCGCACGCATGATTTCCTGGTTAGGTGTTTTATGGAGTGGGTTCGCATCGGCATAACAACCTCGTTCGAACGTTCGGAGCAGACGCTGGATCACCGCTACGTTCGCGCTGTCGAGTGCGCAGGTGGCATTCCTGTAGTCGTACCCATGCTCACGCGACCGAATAGGGTCCGCGCGTTCGCAGAGATGATTGACGGCCTGGTGATACCGGGCGGTCCGGGGATTTCCGATGGGCTCTTCGGCGAGTTGCCTGAGGGGCTCGCGGACGCCGATCCGCTTAGGCTGGCCTCTGACAAAGCCGTGCTTGCAGCATGCTGCAATCGGCGCAAGCCTGTACTCGGCATCTGCTACGGGATGCAACTCATGAATGCGGTGGCCGGAGGCACAATCTATGCGGACGTGCAGCGCCAGCGTCCCGACTCTGATGCGCATAGCGAGAAGCGCGGCGCAACGACACATGGGCTCCTGGTCGCCCAGGATTCACACCTGCGCCGCATATTGGGTGGGCGCGTGCTTGAGGTTAATTCGCGGCACCTGCAAGCAATCAAGGATCCCGGAAAGGGATACACGGTGTCAGGCTCGGCTCCGGATGGAGTAATCGAAGCCATCGAAGACACAACAGGAACGAGAATTGGCGTGCAGTTTCACCCGGAGCGCATGGGATCGGCCATGGAGCCACTCTTCCAGCACCTGATTTATCGCGCGTCACGTTACGCGCAAGAGGCAGTGTTGCGGGTATAAGGACAATGCCACTGCGTAATACTGGTTCGCGACCGATGCCTATTCAACTGCAACCGAAGAAAATACGCCTTGCATGGTCCTCAGGAATACTGTTGGTCCTGGTCTGGGTCTGGAACGGCAGCGCCGCGTGGGCGCAGACAGCGCCGCCGCGCGCACGCGTAGGCGCACCGGCGCCAGACATTCGGCTTGTTAACAGCGCCATACATCCCGATCGGCTCTTTTCATCGTACTTCACCCAACGCGCGGAATTCGTTGCGACGGATGCGGCACGAAGTCGTCTCGCCGACTCGTTCCAGTCCCTTCTCAAGATCTACCTGAACCGGCAGGTCCATGACGACAATTTCACCATTCACGTCTACGACATGCGGGAACGGGCCAAAACGCTGGAGGTCTTCACGCTCGCGCGCGAGCGGACGGCATTCGAGCAGACCGGCGAAGCCGACTGGCAGGCCATTGACAGACAGCGCCGAAAACATACCACGCGCCTGGTCGACAAGTATGAGCAGATGGGTATTCCGCGCAAGCACATTGCAGCCAAATGGGGTCGGCGAAACCAGGTTCGGCAGGCGCATCGCAGGGAGTTGGGCACGGTGCTGTATGAGGTTCGCCTCGCCCGTCTGTTGGGGTTGAGTCTTCTGGCCGCCGAAATCGGAACGGTGGAAACGTTTAACGTGGACTCGCTGGTATCGCGCTCCGGAGCGCGCGGCCGGTATCAGATGCTGCCCTACGCATTGCGCCAGAGCGACATCCATCGCTACAAGCTGGATACGAGCCATGGCAGGAAGGTGTCGGTAAAAGAGGAGTTACACCCGCTGCTGACAATGGAGCCAGCGTTCATCTGGATGCGAGCCTACGCCAATGCCGTAGGGCATGAAATCCCCGGGTTGTCGGCCTACCACACGGGACCAGGCACGATTTTCCGGCTGTTTTCGATGTTTCTGCAACACGGCAAGCAGTTTCACGGTTCGGAAACAACCGTGTTGGACGCATATGTCTGGGCGCTTACCGAAGGCTTTGACACCGTCAAGCGATCCACGAAATTCCGCTCCGCTTCCCGCGGCTACATTCCTGCCGGCTACGCATCCCTTCGGGCTATCGAACAGCTCCCCATCGACACCACACGCACCCTGCAGGCCGAGCTCGTGCAACTGAAGCCGGGGAGATCGATCTTCCTGGGCGAATTGCTTACAGCGCTCCAGGGTTCCACACTCCAGTGGCCTGCTGGCACGTCGTCGTCGAGCCTCTATGAGCGGTTCCGCGTACTGAATCCCCACATCTCCCTCGTGCGACTATCAGCGGCCGATGGGGTGCCGGCACGAGGCAACGTTCGGTTGCGCAGGTCGAGTAGTAACCACCCGGTACGGTTTTTCCTACCGCTACGTGCGGTCGCCATCCTGAAAGCCAAGGGCCTCGACATCATCGACGAGGAGGCATCCCTCCGGTTTGATGAGACCACATTTCAACTCCCCTCCGAATCCGAAGTAACCCACTGGGACGACACCTATCGGAAAGTGGTTGCGGAGACGTTCGCATTCGGGTTCAATCTGGCCCGCCTTGACGAGCTGCGCACCATTAAAGCGGAATTCGAGCGCCTTGCGGATGAATCGCCCACGCGGTTTCGCAAACGGCAACTTGCCATCATCCATCATCACGAACGACTATGGAGCTTCCAGGGATGGACAGACATGGCGGGGCTGGCGGCCACGATGAAGGCGCGCAATCGGCTGCGAACCCCGGAATAGAGGGACCCTTTGATGCAACACCCACTATGGGAGGAAATCAAGGCCGTTCCGCATGATCGGCGGTCATTGCGAGCTTTCGGCTGTTTGGTGGGAGGCGTGCTGCTCGTCGGGGCGGGCATCCTGTGGTGGAATGCGCCTCTGCCCGCCGTGATACTGGCAGGAGTAGGTGGCACATTGTGCGTAGTTGGGCTTGCCGCGCCCCGGCTCCTACGAGGTGTTCATAGTGGTTGGATGGCGTTCGCGCTCGCATTGGGTTATGTCATGACGCGCGTCATCCTTACGGTAGTCTATTTCCTTCTCATCACGCCGGTCGGATTACTTATGCGTCTGGTCGGCCGCGACCCGATGCATCGTACCTGGGATCGCGGCGCGGATTCCTACTGGATTGCCAGGACTGACAAGAGCGGGCAGAAAGAGCGCCTGGAGAAATATTATTAGACGCTGGCCTTTGCGGCCTCCTGCCGGAGCAGGGTGTAAAGACTATCCCCGGAAAGGGCGCGCTGGACATACGCGCCTGTCGACCGCAAATCCCAGGCATGGCGCTGTTCGGACAGCATGACCTGGAGAATCCGAATGAGACGGTCTTTCAGGATGGGCGACTGGACAGGGACAACGAGCTCCACACGCTCATCCAGGTTGCGCCGCATCCAATCGGCGCTGCCGATATAGACCTCCGGGTTTCCGCCGCCACCGAAATAGAAGACGCGCAGGTCTTCGAGAAAGCGCCCCACCACGCTCATGACACGAATGGTGGGGCTGTGGAATGGCAGACCAGGTCGGAGGCGACAGTGCCCGCGAACGATAAGGTCAATAGTAACGTTGGCCTGGGAGGCGCGGTACAGGTGCTTGATCATGTCGACGTCGTCGAGGCCTGTCATGGTGGCAATGATCCGACCGCCCTGTGATTGCTGGTGTGTGATTTCGCGATCAATCAGGGTGGTGAACGCGGTACGCAATTGGCGCGGCGACACAAGTAATGTGCGGTACTCCTGATCGGGAGCATAGCCGGTCAGGTAGTGGAACAGTTTTGACAGGTCGGCGCCGATAGCCGGATCACAGGTGAAGAGTCCTACGTCTGCGTAGCAGTCCGCCGTGTCGGTATTGTAATTGCCCGTGGCGATGTGACTGTAGCTGCGTAGATGACCCGTCTCCTTGCGCAGCACCAACGTGGCTTTCGCGTGCGTCTTAAGTCCTGTCGGACCATAGTTGACCTCTACACCGGACTTCTCCAGGCGCTGGGCCCATGTGATGTTGCGCTCTTCGTCATAGCGTGCTTTAACCTCGATGACGACGGTTACCTGTTTGCCACTCTGTGCGGCGGCAATCAGCGCTGTCAGGATCAATGAATCTTCGTTTGTTCGGTAGAGGGTGTGTTTAATGGCGATAACATCCGGGTCGTGCGCAGCCGTGGTGATAAAACTGCGCACGCTGTGCGCGAACGAGTCGTAAGGATGGTGGACGAGCCGATCCTGCTCCCGGATACTGGCAAACACATCCCGGGCAGGCGTAAATGCCGCGGGAACGACTGGATGTAACGCCTTGTAACGAAGAGTTGGCGCGTCCAGCGTTGAAAAATAGAAGCAGTCTGAGAGGTCGATGACACGCCCGCCTTCATAGACGTCGGCGCTGCTGAGAACGAGGCGTTGCATCAGGAATTCGCGAACCTGTTGCGGAATGGTGCGCTCCACTTCCAGGCGGACCACCGGCGCGAAGCGCCGCTCGCGGAGCTCATCCGCGATCGAAGCGATCAAGTCATCGGCCTCCTCCTCGTGTCTGGCCAGGTTCGCATTGCGTGTCACGCGGAAGGCATGCGTGCCCAGAATTTCCATGCCCCGGAAGAGGTTGGTCAGATTGTTGGTGATGACTTGCTCCAATGGAACAAACGCAAGGCTGTCACCGAGTGGCACCCAGCGCCCGCTTTCGCGGGGCACTTTCATGCGCGCAAAATGCGGCGTGCCCCGCACCGGATGTCGCAGCAGAATGGCGAGTGAGATGCTCAGGTTGGAAATGAACGGGAACGGATGGCTTGGATCGACCGCCAGTGGCGTCAGCATGGGGAAGATGTGTTCCTGAAACAGGGCCTGGAGTGTCTTTTTGTCCCGCGTGTCCAGGTCTTCGTAGTTCAGGATTCGGATTGGGCTATCCGCGCGCAGCGCGGGCTCCAGGACATCCTCCCAGGCGCGATGCAGCTCTCTGTACAGGGGGAGCGCTGCCCGGCGAATCAACCCCAGTTGCTGCTGGGGCGCACGGCCGTCTGGAGACAGCGCCCGCACGCCCGCCATTTTTTGGCGCTTCAGGCCCCCGACGCGCTTGCTGAAGAATTCGTCAAGGTGCTCGCTGGCGTAACTGAGGTAGCGGACGCGCTCGAGAAGGGGATTCCGCTCGTCAAATGCCAGCGCCAATACGCGTGCGCAAAAGTCCAGCCAGCTCAGCTCCCGATTGAAGAACAGATGGGGGTGGTCCAGGGCATCCTGCTCGCGGACCTTGCGCGGCTGCGTTGCGGTGGCCAGATGCACACGGGTTCTTTTTGGCATGGGAGCACAGGCTTGCACATGGCTACTGTAAGAAAGCGCCGCTAACGATCTGCTGCCTGGCTTGCGTCAGGCGCATCATTTCGGGCTGCATAGCCTCGCGGTGGTCACGGTTTTTGAACATTGCATTTCGATGCTCGGCAATGGCACTGTTGATCCTGTAAAGCTTGAGTTGCTTGATGGCGCCAAGAACTGCTTCCCTCTCGTTAGCGTTGATGCGGGGCACCTCGATCTTGAGTCTTTCCCAATTCCGGGACACTTCATGCCGGGGCAGGAGCAGTTCGGTCACCAGGCTCTGCACATCTTCCGGGTATTGGCCGTCAAGGAATTCCTGTGCGTGGATTGCGTGTTCGCGATCGGTGTCAAAGATCCGGGTCGCAACATCACGCGCCGGTCCTTCCGTAAACTCATCCAGGCTCACATACTGCATGACGAGCGACACCATGGATGCCCCCTTGGTGAGCATGAGTTCAAGGAGCGCTTTTTCTGCGCTCAGGGCCCGATCAGGGGGAGACGTTTCCGGCGTCGCGTCGGGCTTTGGACGCTGTTCGCGACGGGGTGTTCGCCTTGAGCCC
The DNA here is from genome assembly GCA_963665975.1 of Rhodothermales bacterium. Lineage (GTDB taxonomy): Bacteria > Bacteroidota > Rhodothermia > Rhodothermales > Bin80. The sequence continues at coordinate 1,427,717 of OY762508.1, read as the reverse complement.
TCCAGGCGCTTGAATGCTTCGCGGAGTGCCGAATCAGGGATGCCGAAGACTTCGCTGGCGCGTCGCAACAGTGGCTCTCGCTTCAGGGAATCGGGTACCCGTCGTATGGCCTGAAGCGTCGCACGCACGGTTTTCGCGTGGCCATCCGCTGTATCCAGGGCACCATGGCGCGCCGCGGATGCGTACATGAATGCGATGGCGTCTTCCCTGTGCTGAGCAACGTAGGCCCGAAACGCCTCGTTTCCGTGCTCGCGCACGAAAGAGTCAGGATCTGAACCCTGCGGCAGCGCGACTACGCTCGCAGATAGATCGCCGGCGAGCACGGTCTCAATGCCGCGCGCCGCGGCGCGGTTTCCGGCCTCGTCGGCATCGTAGAGCAGGAGAATCCGTCTGGCAAAACGACTCAGCACTCGGACTTGCTCCGGCGTTAGCGCCGTGCCGCTGCAGGCGATCACGTTTTCAATGCCCGCCTGGTGCAGCGAAATAACATCAGTGTATCCTTCCACCAGGATTGCCTCCTCCGCCTTGCGCACAGCGGCCTTGCCGAATGACAGACCGAAGAGCACCTTGCTCTTTGCATAGACCCTGGTCTCCGGAGAGTTAATGTATTTGGGACTATCGTCGGACGGATGCAGTACACGTCCACCAAAGCCAATAACCTTGCCTGCCACAGAGAAGATGGGGAATATAGTACGCCCCCGGAAACGGTCGTAACAGCCCTTGCCATCCTGGCGCCTGACAAGCATTCCCGCCAGTTCAAGGTAGCGGAGATCAATATGCTGTGCTTGCGCGGCCTTGATGAGGGCGTCCCACTGGTCCGGCGCATAACCCAGACCGAATCTGCGAATCGTCTTGTCCGTAAAGCCCCGGCCCTTGAGGTAGTCAAGCGCCTCTTTGCCGCAATCAGACAGTAGTTGTGCGTGAAAAAATTTTGCAGCAAAGCGCAGGCTGTGATAGACCGCCTCTATTTCGCGATCCATCTTTGCATCTGGCGCAGTAGGTAGCGCGACGTGCGCGCGTTTGGCCAGTGTCCGGGCCGCCTCCGGAAAGCTGACAGACTCCAATTCCATCACGAACTGGAATACGTTGCCCCCCTTTTGGCATCCGAAGCACTTGAAGATTCCCATGCCGGGGTTCACGGTGAACGACGGCGTCTTTTCATTGTGAAAAGGGCAAAGGCCGACGAAGTTGGATCCCCGGCGCTTCAATTGCACGTAGTCACGTACGATATCTACGATATCGGATGCGCTGCGTATTTCTTCGATCGTGTGATCGGGAATATACATGGACAAGGGTGGGGGCAGCCTGCGTCACGGGGCGAAGTGCAACGCCGTGCTTTCTTCCACAGGCCCCACATCGGGTTTCTCTGAGCACTGGCAAGCGCTAACGCACAGGCAACAGAGTAGACTGGCGACCAATAAAAGGCGAATCATGGCAAGGTTATGGCTGGTGAATTGTTATCCCGGAATATACGAATGAAGAACGTGGCGCCGATTCGATTCCGAGGCAGTGCGTATCTTGCCGGCTCGTGCGTCGCCATAAATCAGGAATCGCGTGAACATTCTCGGCATTGATATCGGAGGAAGTGGTATCAAAGGCGCCCCGGTAAACATAAAGACCGGAGCGCTTGTCGCCGAACGAATTCGTCTGGCGACTCCTATTCCGTCAAAGCCGAAGGCTGTCGCCTTGACGGTAAGGGAGATCGTCCGACACCTCGACTGGCGCGGACCGCTGGGGATTACAATGCCTGGCCGGGTCAGGAATGGCATCGTACTGACAGCCGCCAACATTGATGATGCCTGGATTGGCACGCATGCGGAGCGCCTCTTCAGCAAGGTTACCAAGTGCCCGTCTCGCGCCATTAACGATGCCGACGCCGCGGGCGTGGCGGAACTCACGTTTGGCAGTGGCCGGGGGCGCGATGGAGTCGTGCTTATGCTGACCTTCGGAACCGGTATCGGTTCCGGGCTATTCATTGACGGCCGCCTGGTTCCAAATACGGAATTGGGCCATCTCATTCTGCATGGGAACAAGGCGGAGGCGTACGCCGCCGACAGCGCACGCAAGAGGAATGATCTTGTATGGGTTGAGTGGGCAGCCCGGGTGCAAGAGTATCTCGACCATGTTGAGTTTCTGTTCGCCCCCGATCTGATAATCCTTGGAGGCGGAGTCAGCCGTCCGAAGCGCGCAAAGAAATACCTGCACCTGTTGAAAACGAACGCGGATCTGGTGCTTGCGCAGTTGCAGAACGAGGCGGGTATCATTGGGGCCGCGAGTGCAGCACGCACGCTGCTAAAGGCACGGTAGCACGTGCTGGATCACAGCAGGTCGGGTGGCGTTAACGCGCGCGATTAGTAACGAGCCTACCCATGTCACCGTCGAACGATCTTGAACGTCGCATTCTGGATTTCGCGGCGCGCGATGTCTCCGCACTGGATCGCGAACAGGCACTGGAGGCCTTTCGGGAATTGATCGGGCTGCTGAATCGGGGCGAGGCGCGCTCCGCGATACGAACCGCTGATGGTGTCTGGCAAGCCAACGCGTGGGTAAAAGCGGGTATACTTCTCGGTTTTCGCCTTGGCCGTCTTCAGGAGCTGCCCTCCGAGCCGGGATCCTTCTACGACAAGGACACCTATCCGCTCAAGCCGTTGGCCATTGACAACAACGTTCGCGTGGTGCCCGGCGGCTCGGCCGTGCGAACGGGGGCATATCTCGCGCCGGGCGTCGTTTGCATGCCCCCTATGTATGTCAATACGGGCGCGTACGTAGACGCAGGCACCATGATTGATTCACACGCCCTGGTAGGAAGCTGCGCCCAGATTGGCCAGCGTGTGCACCTGTCGGCGGCAGTCCAGATTGGTGGCGTGCTTGAACCCGTCGGCGCTGTCCCCGTTGTCATAGAGGACGACGTATTTATTGGGGGCGGCTGCGGCATTTACGAAGGAACGGTAATCCGTCAGGGTGCCGTACTGGCGCCGGGTGTCGTGCTTACGGGATCTACTCGGATCTACGACCTTGTGGAGAGTCGAATTATTGAGCCGAAGCCGATCCTCGAAGTGCCGGAGTACGCCGTGGTTGTGCCGGGAGCACGCCGGGCGCGCTCCGCGTTTGGCGCCGCACACGGCCTTTCGCTCTATACTCCTGTCATCGTCAAGTATCGCGATGCGAGGACCAACGCGGCGACCGCGTTGGAGATGGCGCTGCGCTAGGCTTTATTCGTCAATGCGGATCGCTGCAGGGGCGATGAAGGCGTGTGGAAATCTGCGCTCCACGACGATGAGCACTTGATTGGCGTCCTCCCGTGTAAGGAAGTCTCCGAGACGAACGCGATAGTAAGGCGAACGAAAGTCCTGGTAGATAGGTGGGGTGCCAGGGATGTTTTCCATCGCGCCCTGGTGCTCAAGATCGCTCAAGAAGGCCTCCATGAGTACAACAACGGAATCGGCCGCAATCTTGTCCTGCGTAGAGAAAATCTGAATGCGGAAGCCCGACGCTGACTGCATGGCCCTCGGCGCGCCGAGCAGGACTTCAGGGACATCGTGGACGATCACAGGTTCGAGGCTGGGTGGCTCTTCTTCATACGGCGTGGCGTCAAATTCTTCGTAGTCGGCCGGGATGTCGTATTCCGGCCCGGGCGTGGCCACGTTGTTTCCGGACTCGGCAAGCGTGCCGGAGCCAGAGCAACCCAATACCAGGAGCAGTAGCGCGACGATACAGCGGGGGTCAATGGTCATGCCACTTGCTCAACGTATGATGGCCACCGAGGCGCTCGCCCCGATGCGGGTTGCGCCATGCGCAATCATGGTTTCCGCGTCCTGACGCGTACGCACGCCACCGGAGGCCTTGACACCCATGTCGGGTCCCACCACTCTCCGCATGAGAGCCACATCGGCGGCGGTGGCGCCGCCACGCGCAAAACCGGTAGAGGTCTTGACAAAGTCGGCCCCGGCATTCTGGGCGAGCACGCAGGCTATCACCCGCTCCTCCTCGGTTAACAGGGCAGTTTCGAGGATCACTTTCACGACCGCATGCCCTTGCGCCGCTGCGATGACGGAACGAATGTCCTCTTCCACGTAGGTGAATTGCGCGCTCTTCAGCTTTCCGATGTTTAACACCATGTCAAGTTCGGAGGCTCCGTCCTGTATGGCCCTCTCTGCTTCGGAGGCCTTGATCGCCTGTACAGAGGCCCCGAACGGAAAGCTGATCACGGTGCATACGGCCACGTCGCGGGTAGACCGTGCAGCCAATGCCACGTAGCACGGGTTTACGCACACGGACGCAAAGCCGTGCTCTTCGGCTTCCTGACAGAGTGTTATGATACGCTCTTCTGTGGTTTCCGGCTTTAATGCCGTGTGGTCAATCATGCGGGCAAGCAGCGGCGCCAGATCGCTGGTGCTGCCGTCAGATGCGGCCGGTTCGTCCGCACGTATCCCGATGCGCGATGCCCCGGCATCGATCATTCCACGAAGCGCGTCGCGTATATAGTGGTCTCCCGCACTCTCGGAAGCACCAGTCCGGGTCGTGAGACGCTCTGTGATTCGAATCCTGTCTACGGTGTCCATGTGCGGGAAAATACGCAATTCGAAGCACGAAGGGAACGCAGCGTTGCATCGAATGCGTTACGCATTCGTTTGACAACCATCCACGAAGGTCTCATTTTCAGGCCCATGACCCTGAGCCGGATTGTTTGCTGCGCCTTGCTTTGCGGTGTGCTCCTCCTTGGTGCGTGTCGCGCTCCCTCCGGGAATGTCGCTATGCGGCCGGTGACCGATGATATCGGACGGCAGCTGGAAGTTCCGGCGTCTATTGATCGCATCGTGACCTTCGCTCCGAGCGTTACGGAGCTGGTCTACGCAGCTGGTGCCGGCCATAAACTCGTCGGCGTGACAACCGTGGACGATTACCCGCCGGAGATTGAGGCACTGCCGCGCTTTGATGCCTTGCCGTTGGACTTTGAGGCCATTCTGGCGTTGGAGCCTGATATTGCCATTGCCTCCGAGCAGGTCAACAATCCAAATGATGCCGCTACGCTGGCTTCCCTCGGCGTACCCGTCTATTTTCTGGCGGTCCAGACGTTTCAGGAATTGCCGGAGACAATACGCAGGGCAGGATTGCTACTGGCGACAGAATCCGCAGCCAATCGGATGGCGGATTCTCTGGAGAGTTCGATGAAGGCTTTGCGCACGATCATGGCTGGCGCGTCGTCCCGGCCTACAACGTTGTTTCTTATCGGGGATGAAGTCCTCTATGCGTTCGGCAAGGGCAGCCACATACACGATCTGATTGCACTTGCCGGCGGGGAAAGCCTTACCGCATCGTTTTCAAATCGCGCACCAATCCTCAGCGACGAATACGTGCTCCTGGCGCGGCCCGATGTGATTGTTGGAGCCTTTGGAGAGGACTATGACCCAACCCGGCTACTACACATCCATCCTACGTGGGATCTCGTTCCCGCCGTTCGTAATGGCCAGGTGTACGGTCTGGATGGCCACCTGTATCTGAGACCAGGTCCGCGCCTGGTAGAGGGTGCGTGGGGCCTGGCAGCGCGGTTACATCCCTCCATGTTTCGGCAGGCGCCATGAAGCGGTTCCATATACTCTTGCCGCTGGCACTCCTCGCGGGGCTTGTCTCCATTGTCGTTGGCGTTTCGGTCGGCGTGGACCTGGGGCGCGGTGAAGTGCTGCGCGTACTTGGACACCACTTGTCTTTTGGGACGTTGTGGACGCCGGAGGCTACTGCAGACCGGATCGTATGGCAGCTTCGCATGCCGCGCGTCCTGTTGGCGCTGCTGGTCGGTGGCGGCCTGTCCATTATCGGCGCGGCAATGCAAACGCTCGTTCGCAACCCGCTAGCGGAACCATATATCCTTGGTATTTCCAGCGGTGCGTCTGCAGGCGCCTCCCTGTTTTATCTGGGTTTCTTGCCGCCGCTTATTTCGAAAGCGCTGTCAATGCCTATGGCCGCTTTTTTGGGAGGCCTGATGGCCATTTCCATTGTCTACGTGGTCGCGCGCACGCAAGGGCCGCGCCTGTCTGTTGCGCGATTGCTCCTTGCCGGTGTGGCCATGGCGGCGCTTATGGCTTCCATTACGTCCTTTATCACGCTGTCGTCGCCGGACCCGGACAAACTCCGCGCAGTGCTCTTCTGGCTCCTCGGGTCCCTTCATACCGCCACATGGTCGGCATTGCCACTGCCGGCTATCGTGACGCTGTTGGGGCTGTTTGCCATGCTGGTATTGGCACGCCCGCTGGATGCGATGTTGATGGGAGATGAACCAGCCGCCAATCTGGGAGTGCCAGTCGAGGTTATCAAGCGTATCCTGATCTTGTTGGCCGCACTGGTGACCGGGGTGCTGGTTGCCGTCTCTGGCGCGATCGGATTTGTCGGACTCATCATCCCACACGCCGTACGCTCCATTGTCGGAGTGACCCATCGGCGTCTGTTGCCGGTCTGTTTCGTGGCTGGGGCCCTGTTTTTGCTCTGGGCCGATCTGGTCGCCCGAGCCCTCTTGCCGTCGGAGCAATTGCCTGTTGGCATCATTACGGCGATCTGTGGCGTCCCGTTTTTTCTCTTCCTTCTGCGGCGCAATGAATACGGCTACGGGTAAGACCTGCAAGAAGAGAGCCAACCGGAAATGGGGGTGAACCCTTAGCCGATACTGACGTATAGGCTAATCCGCTTCTACATGCTTCCGTACACGGCCTGATGCAGGATGCAGCGATAGCGCAACGCTTCGAGAAAGACAGAGCAAAGCTCACCACGCTGCAGGCCATCCAGGATACCGTAGCAGACGAGCTTCAGGAGTTTCGGCGCTATTATCGCGGAGCGGTTCGCTCACCGGTCGGACTGCTCAATACTGTAGTCCAGTATGTGCTGCGCCAGAAGGGGAAACGAATCCGGCCGACCCTGGTGTTGCTGTCGGCTCAGGCGTGTGGTGGGATAAGTGAAGCCAGTTACCGTGCGGCCGCCCTCGTCGAATTGTTGCACACCGCCACGCTGGTGCACGACGATGTCGTGGACGAGGCGGAAACGCGTCGCGGCGTTTTTTCGGTGAATGCCTTGTGGAAGAACAAGACAGCGGTACTGCTGGGTGACTACTTGCTTAGCCGTGGCCTGCTGCTCTCTCTCGAACATGGGGACTTTGAAACCTTGCGAATCCTGTCCGATTCCGTGCGCCGGATGAGTGAAGGAGAGTTGTTACAAATCGAAAAGGCCCGCCGCATGGATATCGACGAAGCAACCTATTTCCGGATTATTTCCGACAAGACGGCGTCACTGATATCTGCGTGTGCAGCATGCGGTGCGCATAGCGCATCGGCCGATCCCGAGTGGATCGAATCCATGCGGGTGATGGGCGAGAGTCTCGGACTTGCTTTTCAGATTCGGGACGATTTATTCGATTACGGCGCCGTTGATATTGGAAAGCCCCTGGGCGTTGATCTGCAGGGCAGGAAGCTGACGCTTCCGCTGATCTATGCGCTGCGCACTACCGACCCGATGCGACGCGCAGCAGTGATGAAGATTATCCGCAAGGCGAAGAAGAGCCGCACGGATCGGCAGAGCGTGATACGGTTTGTAGACGAAACCGGCGGTTTGGCTTATGCGCGGGAACGAATGGTTGGATTCGTGCACGACGCGCAGGAGATGCTCGCCATGCTGCCACCCACGCCAGCACGCGACGCGCTGACGGATCTCGCCGAATACGTGATTGCCCGCAAGCGCTAGATGCCTACCCTGCATTTGCTCGGAACGGGAGCGGCGCTCAGTGATGCCCATCGTACGACTACCATGCTGGCGGTCACCGATGGTTCGTCCACATTGGTGATAGACTGTGGCGGAGATGTGGTGCAGCGCCTCCTGGCCGCGGGCATCGCCCTCGATACAGTAGACGGCCTGCTGCTAACGCACGAGCATATTGACCATGTGGGCGGGTTTCCGCTGTTCATGGAAAAGATGTGGCTTGCCGGCCGTCGCGATCCCATCCCGGTCTACGGTCTGGCGCCGGCGCTCGCGCAGGCCCGTCGGTCGTTTGAGGCGTTCGATACTACAGACTGGGTGGATGTGCCGGAGATCTTCTGGCGACCAGTCTCCCAGGAAGAGGGGAGCATGGTGCTGGTTACGGCCACGTGGGATGTACGTGCGGCTCCTGGCATCCATCCCGTCCCGGTGATCGGCATGCGCGTGCAACATGTACAGACGCAGCGTGCGGTTGTGGCTTCAGGTGATACGCACCCTTCTCCAGCCATCACGCGACTGGCAACCGGTGCGGACATCCTGGTGCATGAGGCAACGGGTTCGTCTGCGGGGCACACCAGCGCGGTCGAGGCCGCCAGGATCGCTGCGCGCGCAAGCGTGGGGCGGTTGCTGCTCGTGCACGTGTCACCAGGACTATCCGATGGCGACCTCCTGGAAGCCCGCCAGCACTTCGCGGATACCGAAATCGGAGTGGAAATGGGGTCATATGCGTTTTGAATGTTGTCGCCGCTAAACCACGATGCTGGCGGCGGCATCTAATAAGGCATGTACGCTGAGCCCGCAGCCGACGTGGGACCCACAGAAATCGTAGCCCAGAGCGACAACGCCTTGGCCGAGCAGGCAAAGGCGGGCGATACGCGGGCCTTCGAGGCACTGTACCGGGCGCATGTGGACAGGGTTTATGCTATTTGTTTGCGCATGGTAGCGGATATCGGATGGGCTGAGGAGCTCACGCAGGACGCATTTGTCCGCGCATGGCGGCGGCTTGAGGGCTTCCGGGGCGAGAGCGCATTTGGCACATGGCTCTACCGCGTAGCGGTCAATGTCGTTCTTGCCGCCTTGCGCACGGAGCGGCGTCGCAAAGCGCGCTTTGTGCGCGCTGAAGTCCACGATGTGGGGTGCTCTGCGACGCCCGGAGAGGCAATGGACCTGGAGAAGGCGATCGCAGCACTGCCCCCGAAGGCCCGAATGGTGTTCGTATTGCACGAAATCGAAGGCTATCGGCATGACGAAATAGCCCACGCTATGCATATTGCGCCGGGTACGTCCAAGGCGCATCTGTTTCGCGCCCGAAAGCTGTTGCAGCAGATGCTCGAACAATGAAGTGTCCGGGAGATTTACTACGTATTGACGAGTGGTCCGCCGCCGACAGGGCGGACCATGTGCGGCACTGTCAGCGGTGTAGTGCTGCGATTCGCTTGCGCGCTGCGGCACGTGCGCTGCCCAGATCCCGACCGCCGGACCGCGACCTGTGGCCCGACATTGCAGCCCGGCTAGCGGACGAATCCGGAGCGGGTGTTCGCGAGCGTGGTACCCGACGGGTGTGGCGAGTGGCTGCTGTTTTTCTGGTCCTTGCACTGGCGACCGCCGTTTGGCTCATGCAGCGCCAGCCAGACGTATCCTGGGACGTGGCCCGCACGGAAGGAGCCCCTGTGGTTGGTGAGACTCCGCTTCTGGATACAGGGCGGCTGCATAAGGGAGAATGGATAGAAACGGACGCCCGGTCCCGTGCCGCGCTCATCGTCCCGGAACTGGGAGAGGTGGATGTCGCGCCGAACACGCGTGTGCAACTCGTCGAGAGCGGCCTGCAGGAGCATCGCCTCACATTGGAGGCGGGTGCCATCCACGCGCGCATTTGGGCGCCGCCACGCCTGTTTTACGTGCAGACACCCTCCGCGTTGGCCATTGATCTGGGGTGTGAGTATACGCTATCGGTAGACAGTACTGGCAGCAGTTGGTTGCACGTGCAATTTGGCTACGTAGCACTGGAGCATGAAGACCGACGTGCTGTTGTGCCTGCGGGATCGATGTGTCTGACCAGGCCCGGCAAGGGGCCGGGTACGCCATTTTCCGAACACTCCACAGCGGAATTCCGAGAGGCGCTGATCCGGCATGACTTTTCATCCGAGCCGGATGCACTGGATGATGTGCTTGTGCGCGCCACGACCACGGATGTGGTCACGCTGTGGCGGCTTGTGCAGACCGTGCGCCCGACCGACCGGAGCCGGGTCTATCGTCGGCTCACAGCGTTGACGGCAGCGCCGGACGGAGTGTCAACAGCTGGCGTATTGCGTCTTGAAGAGGCGGCGGTTGACGCCTGGGATCACCAGTTGGGACTGGTCTTCGAGGAGTGGAAGTACTAGCGGACCAGGGTGAGGCGCCGCGTGCGCGTGACGGTGCCTCCCGTACGGGTGTCGGTTACGGTGATGCGTAGCTCGTAGCGCCCGCGCGAAATTTCGGCTACGTCGATGCCGATATATTCGATGACTGACGAGGCAGACCCTCTCTGCGTGCTCGCGCGCAGCGTGATCGCGTCTTCCTGTACCCTCCCGGATCGATCCAACGGCGCCAGGGTATAGGCCACATCGTACTCTGTGACGGTATCCGGCGAAGGGACCAGATCGTAGAGTTCATAGACGACGTAGACGGGAGCGGCCGTGCTAAATTCCTGGGAGGCATTCACCTCGACATACAGGTCATTCCGCGTTGGCGTAGCAACATCGTCGAGGACGATGACGGTGTCCGCGAGCAGGATATCACTCATCTTCAGTCCTGCTCCGTCGAATCGGAGTGGGCGATAGGCCTGGGTGTAGGCCCCCAGGTGCCTGCTTTCCAGGGAGCGTATATGGAGTGCCAGATTGTAATCCTGGACGGGCAGGTCGACCTGAAAACGATCTGTGACCGGTTCCGAGACTTGCTTGATTTCCCGGAAGAGGCTTTGCTGCCGCCAGGCATCGTCGTGTACGGCCATGCCGACCTCAACGACTACGGCGCCTTCTTCGACATCCAGGTCTTCGAATGGAATTCCGTAGTGGACCTCAACGAGCGTTTTGCGATCCATGCCTCGGAATGAGGCCACTACGTAGGGGAACTCCAGAATTGTCGTGGACTCCGGCCACCGATGACGGTCGGTGGTCAATCCCTGAGCCAGGTACTCGGCACTCTTGCGCTCCGCTTCCAGCATGTCCAAGCCGACGAGTTGTGGGCTCAGCGTTTCGCCCTGCGGAACGGGCGTAAAATGCGTGCTCACACTGCAGATTCCACGGACGCATGTAGGGGCAAAGTGGAGGACCAACAGCGAATCCATGTACAGCCACGAATTGGCATCGCCAAAGGTATAGTCGTCGGGCTCCCCATGCCGTATGAAGGTGATGCCTCGATCGTCAAAGTCCTGTCCCAGGGCGTAGGTTGGCGGGAACAGTGCGGTCTGGTGTGTAAATGGACTACGATACCAGGCGCGGTACCCGTAAAACAGGTAGTCCCGCTCGGCTATGCGAAGCCGCCGGTAATGCTCAACCAGGCGGGCGTTATATGGAGCCGCTGGCATGGGGTCGCGCTTTGCCCAGAAGGCAATGAAGAAATCCCGATAGGCAGATGATGTGAACAGGTGGGAGAAGAACGCAATCTCAGCCGGACTGACGATTGTCTTGATGTCCTCAAAGAGAAGGTGGGCGTCTGTGTCTGTTGCAATGGCATTGATGGCCTGACGCATGAATTCCGTGCCAACTACCGGCTTACCCCACGCGAAATGCACGCGGGCGCGCGCCAGCAGGAGCGCTACGCGGGAGAGCTCCGTCGTGGATAGAGACTTGTAGATATCCTCCGCTGCGCGGTACAGGCCCTGCCGCTCGAATGTTCTGCCGACAAATAGCTGGGCACGGTATCCGGGCTGTGCCCTGAGCCAGCGTCGGGCATCAAGGGGCTCGTGTTCGACGACAAATCGCCAGTACATGCGATGCAAACCGACACGTGCATGTGCGAGCGCCGGCTTCAGCCGCAGTTGGTCTTCGGCCAATCGGATGGCGTCTTCCAATTCTCCGGCATACTGGCGCACTACGGCATATTGGAAGAGCACGTCCCGATACAGGGAGTCACGCGCAGCCACGTACGCCAAATCATTTTCGCTCCTTTCCAGAAACCGCTTCATGCGGCTTTGAAGCGTAAAATGCTTGCCCCGCTCCCCGTAGGCAATGCCACGCAGATACCGGGCTTCCAGCACGCCATCCTCCTCGGCGAGATAGGCATCCAGAATTCGGGTAGCCAGCGACCAATCCTCTTCCTGCAACGCACTGCGAGCGTCAGCCAAAACGTCTGGCGCCGAGGATGTCTGGGCGCTTGCCTGGGCGACAAGGAATAATAGTAGCAGCGCGTTCTGGAAGAAGAAATGCCGCATGTGCGGGTGCGCGATAGCGATCAGCGTACACAGCTATGTACGGAGCTTCGCCAGCGCGGTTCACACGAGCACGCAATTACTGGTCTTGGAGGACGGGCGGGTCCTGTTATATAATGGCGCTAATTTTCTGAAAAATCTCTTTTTGAGGCTCGCCAGTCTTCTCGTGGATGAGCTTGACCATCCTGCGCATATTTCCGCGCGCCTTTTTCATTTCCTTGTCCCCAAATTCTGTCTCGCTCCAAATGGATTCGATCTGACTTCTAACCTGACTCCAACTCTCATTCATCCTCTGGGTGGCCATGTTAGTCTCCGTGTTGTTACATGTACAAACGGTGGGAAAACCTCAGGCATATCTACAACGCAGCAGCGAAACGGTTCCAGAACATGAGAAGTAGCAGCACGAACCAGAGCAGGTGTCCGATGCCTGTGGTGATAGCTACGCGCTTGCCGAACGGCTTGCGTTCTGCGCCTGCAACAACGGCTTCGCGCAATCCATTCCATGCTGGCCGAATGAGCGAGTACTGGACAACGACGAGGATGAAAATCAGCATCGCTGCCGTGTGATACTGATACTGTCCAGGATATCCCCCTCCCAGCATCAGACTGCCGATGGAAAACAGCCACGTCAGTAGGATCCAAACGCCCATCCAGCGTATGGCCTTTACACCGTCATTGGCGGCGGTCAGAGCCCCTTCCCCCTGCAGGGAGACTACCAGGCGTGCATGTGCGCCAAGCCGCAGCGCCATCCCGAACCAGGCCGCGGCCGTTACTATATGACACAGGATAAGAGTCGTATGGAGAAGAGCCATGGCAGTTTATTGTAGACGCCTGATGCAATTTCATTGTAACAAGGAACAACGCATCCTGCAGGATCAAAAACCTAAAATCAGTGAAATCCCACCCTGATCGTGCCTTCATTCGGCACGCATCGGATGCACAGCCTGTAAAAAGGGGCTAGTGCCTGGTCTGGATGTATGGCGCCGACTGACTTGTGCGACCGGCAATCCTGTCCAATACCTGATCTGTCGCAACGACTCGAGATCTGGAAAGCTGGAAATGTCCAGACGCTTCGGGCGCCATGCTCATATGTGAAGGCCACGATTCAAGGGCTGTGGCGTTATGCATGCACCTGGACAGAGGTCCGGGCGTGTTCCTGATGGTGTCGGAGATATTGATCGGACTCGAATGCATCCACCTGGATGGCGTCCCATCGAGCGGCTTCCGCCTGGTCGATGAGTGCAGCGTCGGCAGGGGTGAGGATACCGGCTGCGACGGCGCGGGCTACCATATCCGGTAACGGTCCTCGTGGCAGCGTCCCCGCCCTGACCGCCTTGCGGAGGGTTGCTGTGAGGGCCTCGCTCTGTACGCTGAGCAAGAATGCATGCTCCAGGCGTCCGAGGGCTTGTGTGTGGTCGTCAGGCACATAGGTGCCTTCCGCCATGCGGGAGCGCTGCTCCCCGGGAGTTTGCAGCAGGCGGGCGACGGCATGTCCGGTCTGGTCAGACGGACCCGCGTGCAGGCGGTTCAGTCGTGACCACAGGGCGACGGGACCTCTGAACACCCACCCGAGACCTGGAATGTGGAAATTCTGGAATATTCCGTCAAAGGCCTGCTGCATGCGTGCCAGGGCATGTTGCGCAGCCCAGTGGACGAACGGCAGGTCCTCCGTGCGACGGCCTTCAGCCTCAAAGCGCCGAATGGTTGCCATGGCCAGGTACATCCAGGAGAAGATATCTGCAAAGCGGCCTGTCAGCTTCTCCTTCCGCTTGAGTTTGCCGCCCAGTACGCCCATGGCAACATCCGCCATGAATGCAAATGATGCAGAAGCCCATGCCAACTTGCGGAGATAAGATGCGCTAATACCGCCAACATGCGTCCGTGCAAGCCAGCCACGTGACAGGCTGAGCAGCACGCAGCGAAAGCCATTGCGCACGACGTGTCCAACATGTCCCCAGAAGGCCTTGTCAAAGGCGCGCAAGTCACCACTGCCGACAGCTTCGATTTCAGCGTATGCATACGGATGACAACGTATTGCGCCCTGTCCGAAGATGATGAGTGTGCGTGTCAGAATGTTCGCCCCTTCTACGGTTATCCCGATCGGGTTACTGACAAAGGCGTGAGCCAGCAAATTGCGGGGGCCACCCGAAATAGCATTGCCTCCGAGGATGTCCATCCCGTCCTGGATGGCCGAGCGCCCAAGCTCGGTGAGGTTGTATTTCATCATGGCGGTAACCACCGCCGGAGAGGCACCCTGGTCAATGGCGCCAAGCGTGATCTTGCGGGCGGCGTCCATGAGGTATGTCCAGCCTCCAATCCGGGCCAGCGGTTCTTCGATGCCTTCAAACCGGCCGATTGACACGCCAAACTGCTTGCGCACGGTGGCATGCGCCGAGGCTGCTAGCAGCACCACCTTGATTCCCCCTACGGCAGTTGCAGGCAACGAAATTCCACGTCCGGCCGCCAGGGACTCCATCAGCATTCGCCAACCCTGCCCCGCGCCGTCTGCGCCACCGATGATGGCATTCAACGGCACAATGACATTGTGCCCTTCTGTGGGGGCATTGACAAACGGAACGCCCAGGGGGTCGTGGCGCTTGCCGAGGATCACGCCTGGCGTGTCGGTAGGGATGAGGGCGCACGTAATCCCGGGAGACTCGCCTTTGCCGAGCAGGTTGTCAGGGTCTCGGAGCTTAATGGCAAGGCCCAGCACTCCCGCAATGGCGGCAAGCGTGATATAGCGCTTCTGCCAGTTCAGCCGCAGCCGAATAACACCGTCTGCGTCCCGGAAGACTTCCCCGTCCGATGTGATCGCTCCTGCATCGGAGCCGGCGGCTGGCTCGGTGAGCGCAAAGGCCGGAATCAGGGAGCCATCGGCAAGCCGGGGCAGGTAATAGTCACGTTGCTCCTGCGTGCCGTAGTGTATGAGCAGTTCCGCCGGTCCAAGGGAATTGGGCACCATTACTGTTGTGGCGAGCGGCACGCAACGGGACTGAAGCTTGAGGACAACCGCGCTGTTCGCCATGGCGGAAAACCCAAGACCACCGTACTCCTTGGGAATAATCATCCCGAAGAGTTTCTCGCGCCTGATAATATCCCAGATCTCGTCGGGGAGTTCGCGGTGCACCCATATGTCCCAGTCGTCTGTCACACGGCATAGTTCTTCGACCGGACCATCCAGGAAGGCCTGCTCCTCGGCTGTGAGTGCAGGGTACGGTTCTTTCAGGATCCGGCGAAAATCCGGGCGTCCAGAGAATAGCTCTCCCTCCAACCATACCGTCCCCGCCTTGATGGCGGTTTGTTCGGTTTCTGAAATCGTTGGCAACATCCCGGTAGCTCTCAGGATGTGCATAAGAGGCCGGGTGAAGACGGTACGTCGAATCGGGACTATGATGAAAAGCAGGGTGACCGCCGCAACAAGCGCCAACCAGGGCAGGGGTGTGCCGAATCCGTATGCCAATAACAGGCCAACGGCGGTCCAGAGCCATAGGCGGCTGCCGGTAAAGCCCAGTATGGCAACAGTGATCGCCGCTCCGCTGGCACTGATCCACAAGGGGAGGTGAGAAAACGCGTTAAACAGTGGCCACTCCGACATAGGCGGCTTCCTCTGGCAGGATTAGAGCATCATGTTTTCGATAACGGCAGCGGCGCCCATGCCGCCACCAATGCACATGGTGCAGAGTCCGTAGCGCACGCTGCGCCGCTTCATTGCATGAATCAGCGTAGCTGTGAGCTTCGCGCCCGTGCATCCCAGGGGATGCCCCAGCGCCACAGCCCCACCGTTCACATTCACGATGTCCTCGTCAAGGCCAGCCAACTTGATGACGGCAAGCGCCTGTGCGGCAAATGCCTCGTTCAGCTCCACGAGGCCGATGTCACCCAGAGCCAGCCCGGTCTGAGTGAGCACCTTGCGGATTGCGCCTACCGGGCCAATGCCCATAATCTCCGGTGCTACTCCCGCCACGGCAAAGCCGACTATACGGGCCAGCGGGTCAATGCCCAGACTGCGCATCATGGCGCCGCCCATTATCACGGACGCTGCTGCGCCGTCGGACATTTGAGACGAATTACCGGCTGTTACCGTGCCCCGATTGCGAAATACCGGGCGCAGTCTGGCGAGTGCTTCGCGGGACGAATCCGGCCGAGGCCCCTCATCGACGGCGAACGTGGACGATGTGGTGTGCGCCTTGCCGTCATGAAAGAAGCGCTGCGTTACGGAGATCGGTACTATCTCGTCCACAAAGTGGTTGCCGGCAATGGCCGCGAGTGCGCGGTCGTGGGACTGCTGGGCAAACCGGTCTTGTTCCTCGCGGCTGATGTGATGCTTCTCGGCCAGATTTTCGGCCGTATTGCCCATCGATATGTATACGTTTGGCCGCGCGGCGGCGATGTCGGGATCAGGCTGGAAGTAATACCCGCTCATTGGTACCAGGCTCATCGACTCGGTGCCGCCCGCAACTACGCACTCCGCGTGTCCCGCTACGACGGCCTGCGAGGCCATGGCGATCGCCTGCAGGCCGGATGAGCAGAACCGGTTAATGGTGGCGCCGGGCACAGTGTCGGGTAGTCCCGCTTCGCCCGCAATGATACGCCCTACGTTCATGCCCTGGGCGCCTTCTGGAAATGCGCAGCCGATCAGCACGTCATCGACCTGGCCGCCTTCGAGTCCCGTTACGCGGTGGATGGCTTCGCGCACGGCGACCGCTCCCATCTGTTCTGGACGGATGGTGCGTAGCGCACCTTTCTTGGCCTTGCCGACCGCCGTGCGCACGCTGCTAACGATGTAGGCTTCGTTCTGTGCTCCCATGAAATTGCGTGTATTGGGTGCGCGCCGCTGGTAGTCAGTTGCGCACGGGCTTGTTGGTTTTGAGAAGTCCGACAATGCGGTCCTGTGTTTTCTTTTCGCCGAGGAGGCTAAGAAAAACTTCGCGCTCAAGGTCCAGGAGATATGATTCCGGCACCTCCTGCGGAGCACTCAGGTTCCCTCCGGTAAACACATGGGCGAGGCGTCCTGCCAGGAAGCGGTCGTAGTCACTAATGTAGCGGCCTTGATGGAGTTGGTAGACACCCATTTCGAGGGCGGCCTTGCCGCCTCGTCCCAGGACGCGGATCGGGGTGGCGACCGGGGGCAGGTAGCCTTGCTCGGACAGGCGGATGACTTCTTGCCTGGCAACATGGAAACGCCGGTCGGCATGCATGACGATGGGAGTGTGCAACGGCAAGAGACCCATTTCCTGGGCGTTACGACCGCTGGTTGCCACCCTGGCCATGGCGACCTGTTCGTAATACTTGCGCACGAAGGCCTGCAAATCGTTGTCATAGCCCACACTCTGCGCCGAAGCCAGTGCAGCCAGCCGCATCGTGCCGGTACCCGCAGGGATAAGTCCCACGCCCAGTTCGACGAGTCCGAGATATGATTCCGCAGCAGCCACCGGGTACGGGGAGCCCATAACGAGTTCGCACCCTCCGCCGAGCGCCCGCTGGTGGACGGCTGCCACGACGGGCTTTGTCGCGTACCGCACACGTTGTATGGCCTGTTGGAACGTGGCGATATACGCATCGATCATCCCGAACTGGCCTCCTTGCAGGGCGGTGACCACTTCCATGAGGTTAGCGCCTACCGAGAAGTGCGTGCCATCATTACCTATGATCAGACCGCGGAGGGAGCCGCTGATTTCTACGTGGTCGATTACTTCGATGAGTCCGGTGATGACGCTGCGTCCCAGCGTGTTGGCTTTCGAACGGAATTGGTACAGGGCGACGCCCTCGCCCAAGTCCAGCAGGGCTGCCTCTTCGTTTTCCCACAGTGTAGTTGCGGGATCCGCGCATACCGCGGCAAGGTTGATTTCGTCCGCGTGCATGCCTACCGCTTCGTATCGTCCCGCGCCTGGCGCAACAACCTGCGTCCCGCTGGTTGCGGCGCGATAGAACGATGCCTGCTCGCTCGCGGCGATATCGCGCACCCAGGCAGGCAAGACCAGGCTTCGGGCATCCATGTCCTTGAGCACTTGTCCGAACCCCAGTGCGTCCCAGATTTGGAACGGCCCCATCCGCCATCCGAAGCCCCAACATAGTGCGCGGTCCACGTTAGCCGGGCTGGAGGTGATTTCGGGGATACGCCGTGCACTGTAGGCGAGCAGATCCAGCGTAGTATTGCGGAAGAAT
This sequence comes from Rhodothermales bacterium, assembly GCA_963665975.1. GTDB lineage: Bacteria > Bacteroidota > Rhodothermia > Rhodothermales > Bin80. Next base: position 1,409,407 of record OY762508.1, on the reverse strand, counting down.
GCTCCTGCTCGTCCGTCGTCGTCATAGAGGGCCCGCAGGCGTTTTTCGAGCCCGCCGGCCGCCCTCAGGGCCTTGAGGTCACCAAGATCGAGTGGTTTTGGATCCTCGTAGCCGCCGGTGGCAGGGTTAAACGACCGAATGACGCCGCCTTCCTTGCGGTAGAAACCGGCTTTCGTCTTCGCTCCCAGGGCTCCCGTCTTTACCAGGCCGTCAAGGATTGCCGGTGGCCGAAACCGCTCCCGACTTTCGTCATGCGGGACGTTTTCGTACAGGTTTCCGGCGACGAGACGCATGACGTCAAGTCCCACGACGTCCGCAGTACGGAATGTGCCGCTCTTGGGTCTTCCTACCAGGGGACCGGTCAGGGCATCTATTTCTTCGATGGAGTATTCGCCTTGCGCGAATGCTTCGATGGCCCCCATGACCGCATACATACCGATCCGGTTGCCGATGAAGTACGGTACGTCGTTGGCGACAACGATGCCTTTTCCGAGGTGCAGTCGTCCGAACCAGGCGACGCGATCAAGCACGTCAGGGTCTGTTTCCTCGGTCGGAATCAGTTCGAGCAGCTTCAGGTAGCGCGGCGGATTGAAGAAGTGTGCACCCAGGAGGCGCCTCCGAAAGTCTTCACCACAGGCTTGGGCGATTTCAGCCACCGGGATGCCGCTTGTATTGGTGGTGATGACGGCGTCAGGTGAGACTGTTGCTTCAACGCGCGCCATAACCTGCTGCTTGATATCCAGGCGTTCGATAACGGCCTCGATAACCCAGTCAGCTTCACCGACCCATGCAAAATCGTCTTCAAAATTCCCGCGCCGTATCCGCTGGCTCACGGATTTGGTAAAGAATGGGTCGGGTTTGAGTCTGGTGGCTGCCTTGAAGTATCGGTTTACGACAGCGTTCTTGTCCGGACCCTCCGGGGCAGGCATGTCGAGCAGGCTGACGCGCAGTCCGGCATTGGCCAGGTGCGCGGCAATCTGGGAACCCATGGTGCCAGCGCCTAGGACTGCGGCGGTCAGAAACGGCCTGTGAGGGTTGGCTTGTGACGGGGAGAGGGGCATGTTTATGGCATGGATTATCAGTTACCGGTTCTGCTGCAATCCGAAAGCGCTTCTGATCACAACCGGACTATATACACGGAATCTACAGCAATCTCGCCAAAAGACCGCAATGAATGAAGCAATCTCACCGATGGCGCACCCACCGCGGAACAATCATTCTACCACATCCTGGCGGCAATGGACGAACCTGCGCCACGAAGGATGATTAATTTCGTCGCAGGGTAACGTTCCCTACGCCAGCGCGCATCCGGATTTCTGGTCCTTTGCCGTTGATTTCTCCGGCGAAGGATTTGCTTAGTCCTTTTCTGGACACCTTCAGAGGAAAGTCACACTGGGCCGAGCCCAAGGCAGCCGTTGCGTCTACGTACACGCTCACGTCATCGGGCAGTTCGACGATAACGTTGCCCGCTCCCGAATGGAGCTTGGAGTCTTGCTCCGGTTGCTGCGTAATGACAGCCAGGATATTACCTGCTCCTGTCCCGGCGTCCACATATCCCTGCAGCCCATACAGGTTGATGTTGCCAGCACCAGATTTCACGTTCGCCCGCTTGATATCTCCTGTTATTTCAATATTGCCAGCACCCGCCGATACGTCGACTACGCCACGAACATCGTTGATGATAATGTTACCCGCGCCGGTAGAGCCTTTGATGTGGCCTTCTATTTCCTCGATTTCGATATTGCCGGCGCCACTGGAAAAGTCCACGTTATAGTGCTCAGGGACCCGTACGGCAATCTTGATGCGGAGCTTCCGTCGCTTGCGCAACTTGATCAGGCCGCGCTCTTTATTGAATCGGGACCGGATGTGCACATCATCATTCTTCTTGTCGAAGCCATATTCATGTTGCTCCAGGATGCTCTTTGCAGTCTCCCTGTTTTCGGCTTGCGCCGTACGCTCCAGTTCGATCATCACCTTGTTACCCGACAATGTTTCTATTTCCACCTGTCCATAGTCCAGGTCGAGATGCAATGTGCCTCCTGGACGTACGTCATACTCTTTCTTGATGACATCGCGCTCTTGCGGGTCCGGGTAATGGGCCTGTGCCGTAGCAACGACCAGCAACAAGCAGGAAAAGATCAGAAACTGGCGGGAACGCTGCACGGAAGCTTGCATAGCGGGGGCCGTTTGGATGTTTGTCTTACAACCGGTATCTATCAGGCTACGGGGAAACTGCGCGCATGTTGCATAGTGCAACTGCCGGGGTATGGCTTAGAACGCGGATACGGCGCAGGAATCCTGGCTTTCTGTTATCGCGTTTCACAGCCGACCTTTCCGTTCACGATTAACTGTTGCCCACATGAGAATTCAATTGGAGCGTCTCGATGATGCCGTGCATTTTCTGGCCACTAACGAGGCTGGCAACCAGGTTCATCTGGATACGGGGCCGGAGGAGGGAGGAAGCGGCCAGGGCGCAGGTCCCATGCAGGCTGTTATCATGGCCCTTGGCGGATGCAGTGGAATCGATATTGTATCAATTCTGAAGAAGAGTCGACAGGACCTGGAGAAGTTCCGTGTGGAAATCGACTATGCGCGTGAGACAGATCAAGTACCCGCGTTGTTTGCAACGATCCACGTGCATTATCTGTTCACTGGAGATCTGCAGCATGCGAAGGTGCGGCGGGCTGTGGATCTTAGCATCAACAAGTACTGCAGCGTGGCCAAGATCCTGGAGAAAACGGCGACCATTACGGTGTCATATTCCGTGAATGGTGATCGTTTTGATCTGTAATATTAAGCTGGGCTATTCGATTGGACCCGCAGGTAAGAGGGAGAGTTTTCTTGTGTGGGGTAAGCAGTGGGCACCCCGATTTTGCACCACCGGAGCGGCCAATAGGTGGGAAGGACGGGTGCGCCCATATTTCTCGCCAAGCAGGGTATGGGGTACCCGGATCCGTTGTCACTTCGAGCTTTTCTCTTCTTCGAAAAACCCTTGGCTTGTTGACCGAATGCTACAGATGGAGCACCGGGCGATATACGGGCCCGTTTGGGACCGTTACGCCACGGGCCATGAGGTATTCGAGAGGCTGGCGTTCATCGTAGCCCACACGCTGCGTGTTACATGCCTCCTTTCAGGCAGAAGTCGGAGCAGTTGTATACGCGCCGCAGGCGTCGCAGACGGAATCCGTCACGGCGAGACCTCATTGGTGGTGCAGGGCCTGTAATTCATAGGAGATGGTCGAACTGCCAATCATCCACATGATCCGAGTCAACCGCACAGAATCATGCTGCCGGATCACTGCTGGCACTTATTGGACTAATCGGTATTACAAGAGCGTCCTGGAACACAGATCGGCAGGATCCGGTCTTATGTTGCCAGATCCGGTTTGCGGCGCCGCACCCTGTGCAGTTCATTGCTCGCGCCGGTTGCTACCTGTCGATTCTTAAACACATAACATGGATTTCAATTATGTCTGCACACACTTCAGAGGCTGAATGGCGAGGCGACCTCCACTCCGGAAGCGGCGACATGACGGTCGGTGACGGCGTCTGGGAGGGCGCGTATACATTTAAATCACGTTTTGAGGGTGGTGAGGGAGGAAGTCCTGAGGAGTTCGCGGCGGTGGCGCATGCGAGCTGCTATTCGATGGCGCTTTCGCATATTCTGTCGATGAATGGGCATGTCCCGACGCGTGTGCATTCGAAGGCCACGTTATACGTTGAACCATTGGAGGAAGGTGGTGTGTGGATTCCGAAGATTGATCTGGTAATGGAGGCAGAGGTGCCGGGCTGTGACGAGGCTACCTTCATGACGCATGCCGAAGAGGCGAAAGTCGGCTGTCCAATTTCGCGCCTCTTCACCGGCGCAGAGATCAATCTCTCTGCGACGCTGCTCGGGTAGCGTAGTCGGCGGTATCCTGCGTACTACGCCTCCTTGATACAGCGACCACGGTTGGCAGGCGTTTCTTGCTGCGGCCCTTTTCCCGCCGACAGACCCGCGGTCAACGATCGGACTATGACATCCGTCGAGATGATGGCCAGGTTGTTCAAGGATAGAAATGCGTTCAGAACGCGCCGCTGGTGAGTATCTGGATACTATACGGCCTGCCCCGGTTGATCCGTGTGTTCCAGGGCTGTAAAAAAAGACGCCCAACCTTCGATCCGAGATCAAGATCGTCTACCCCGTACAGGCGGGCTACGACGTACGGCTCCAAATCCTCCAAATTGGAGTCGACCTGCGCGGCAGCCGAGGTATGGACGCCAAGACTGTCATGCAATGGCCAAGCGCATGCTTTATGGCGGAGAGCTGGCAACCTGTGTTGATCTTGATGACCTGTGGTCTATTGCAACACGCGCTACGTGTGGGCAATCGTATGTCAGCGTGTCAGCTTGGACTTATTCGGACAATGCAATGCGGTACAAAGGCGCTCAGACTCCACACGCGACTGGCTAGAAGTACCACTGCAGGGAGGCGAAGAATACATGGTGTAGGGCGCCGTATTCCGTATCGTCCGCACCGAGAAAGAAGTAGGCACTTGCAGCCAGCTCCATGTTTTCAGCGACCGATACGGTTACCGACGGCCCCATCAGCATGCTGCCGTCGTCGAGGTTGCCAAGCGCATATACTGCGCCCCCTACTAGCGGAGTAAAGGGGGCGGCAAGCGATGCAGCCGCGTACCGGCGGGCCAGGTTGTAGGATTCGCCACGGATCAAGGCCTCGAAGTCGTAGTCTGCCGGGTCATCATGGCCCTGGCCGTTATAGTAGACCTCTACGAGTATGTAGGGCCCCTTTGCAATCGAATAGTCGGCATTCAGGACGGCCCGGACGAACCCTCGGCCTTCATCGCGCTGCGTAAAGGCGACCTCACCGCGTAAGCCTGCCGTGCCCAGGTATCCAGCAAAATCACCGCCAATTATCCAGTCGCCGGCCGTCGTGGCGCACATCACCGACAGGTCGTATTCCCCGTAATGTGTTCCAAAGCGCGTGGCGTATGTCGACTGTCTGAACTGATCGCCAAGGGCGGCCACCACTTCCAGGCGCGATACCGTATCCAATTGCAGAGCTCCGTACACAGCATCTGCCCCAGCGCGCTCACCCAGCTCTATGGCGCCAGGGTTGAATGGATTGATAATGTCCGTTGGATTCCACGCGAATCCCGTACCCCACGCAATGCGTTGCCGACCAAGTGTCCATTGCGTCTGCCCGACGTATAACGTGCCAAAGGCGCGGAAAAGCTGTTGGCGTATCTCTATGGAGCTCCCAGAGGCGATTCGCCAGTCAAGGTCCAGCAATCGTGGCCGTTTGAGGGCGCGAGACTGAGCAAACTCGTCCGTCTCCAGAAAGCTGCCGAACAGCACCTCGGTATCCACCCAGATCTCTGCGCTGAGGCGTGAGCCTGCATGCAGGAGCCCCTTGGCCCGAAATCGACCCACATCCAGATAGTACGGTTTGCCCGTTACCGTAGATGAGGATGCGATGCCGAGATTTTTGACATACCCGTGAAACCCAACCGTCGTCTGCGCCGACGCCGACCGGTTGCCACACAGGAGTAGACTACATAGCAGGGGCAGCGCGGCCCGCAATTGCCAGCCCAACGCGCCCGAGGGAAGTCGGAACCTCATGCGCGCGTTTCGTCGCCCACGATCTGTCCGTCACGGAGTATGACCAGACGGCGGGCGCGCTCTATGACCATCGGGTCGTGGGTGGAAAACAGAAAAGTGATGCCCGTGCGCTCGTTAAGGTCGCGCATCTTGTCGAGGAGGCGAGCACCCGTCTTGGAGTCCAGGTTAGCCGTTGGCTCATCGGCCAGGATCAGCTTCGGGCGAGAAACCAGTGCCCGTGCGACGGCGACACGCTGCTGCTGGCCACCGCTGAGTTTATTGGGCCTTCTACCTATGATTTCTTCCTCAATGCCCAGATCTGCGAACTCTTGCACGACGCGCTCGCGACGCTCACGAGCAGGTACGCCTTGCAGAAGGAGGGTGAACTCAGCATTTTCTTCGGCCGACAGCACGGGAATCAGGTTGTAAGCCTGAAAGATGAATCCCAGGTTGTACAGCCGAAACTCGGCGAGTGCACGACGGTCCAGACCGTTGAGCAGTTGTCCTGCTATCGTGACGGATCCCGATGTCGGCTTGTCCAGGCCCCCGATTAGGTTTAGCAGCGTGGTCTTGCCCGATCCAGAGGGCCCGGCAATGGCGGTGAATTCGCCCCGCGTAGCCCGGAAACTGACGTCGCTAAGCGCCTCTACGGGCACATGGCCCTTGTCCTGGTAAATTTTGACAAGGCGATCAGTTTCCACGAGCGCACTCGTTGATGTCTCGGAACGCATTTCAGACATGATGCATGGCGTCTACGATTTTGAATCGGCTGGCTTTAATCGCGGGATACAGGACGGAGAGCAACACCATGATGAAGATCATTGCAAATCCGCTAGCCACATGTTCCCAGTCCACGTATGGATAGAGCACGGCCGCGACTCCAAAGGAGTGCATGGCCTCTGAAAAATTCGTCAGATCCAGACCCACGCTACTCCACCAGACAATCAGGGCGAAGGCCAGAATTCCCCCGATAAGCATCCCCAAGACCACGATGAACAAGGCCTCCAGGTAGAGCATGAGACGGATCTGGCCGGGCCGGATGCCGCCCGCCGCCATAATGCCGATCTCGTGAATGCGCTCGAAAATGACCATGATAAATGAGTTGGCCAGGGTGAACGCGATAGCCGAGAACAGGATTATGACGAGGATCACGTTCGCCACATTCATGAAGTCACTCATCATGACAAGCAGCGGCGACCGGTCTCTCCAGGTCAGGATTTCCAATTCTTCCGTGGGGAGGGATGCCCGCAATTGCGCAGCCACCTCAGACAGGTCTTGTCCCGCATCCAGATGCACGGTGAAAGCGGAGACCTGATTGGCTCCATACCCTACAAGATCCCGGGCTTGGCGTTGGTGCAGGTAGACGTGCGCCTTGTCGTAATCTGTGCTGTTGGTGCGGAATAGACCAATGACGCGGAAGGCGCCAGCGCTGATTTCGTTGTCCAGGTCGTTGGCCATGAGTACGACCCGCTCGCCGAGCAGGACGTTGAGCCGTTGGGCGAGAGCCTCGCCGATCACAACTTCATTGTCGGCGCCGTCGGTGGACAGGTAGACACCCTCCACGATAGAGACAGGGATGCCGGATACGGTGCGCTCCCGGTCAGGGTCAACTCCTATGATAACAGTGCCTGCGCTCTGGTCGGCGCTGGTAATCATGCCCGGTGTCCGCACCTGAGGTGCAAAGCGGAGGTCGGGTAGTTCCAAGAGTTCGGCTTCCACTTCGTCCTTCCGATCCACATAGGAGCGAATAGTGGGATTCTGGTGATACCCCGCGCCCGTGACCTGAATATGCCCACCCTGCCGCTCAATGGCGGCGTTTACCATCTGGAGCGAGAATCCGTCTATGTATGCGATACCTCCCAGGAAACTGAACACCCCCACGGCAAGTGCGGAGATCAGCACCCCCGAACGGCGAGGGTTGCGCCAGATGTTGCGCCAGGCAATTTTGGCCAGTAATGCCATGATGACAATGTGTTACGTCTTGCGCAGCGCCTCTACGGGCGAAAAGCGGCGCATGCGCAGGATCGGGTACACCATGGAGAGCAAGGCTGCTGCCGTCACCGACACCGTCGGGAATACGAAGATCTTCGGATTTGTCGAAAACGACACGCTATCCATGGAAAACCCGAAATCCTGGTACATCTCCTGCATATTCTCGGGCAGTGGGATCGGATTCTGCGCCAGATAGCCAAGCGCCAGAGAGGCAAGGACGAGGCCTGCCAACAGGGCCAGGAGGACCTTGAGTGCAAGTCCCAGTGCAACCAGAATGCTGATCTGGTGTGGCTTCATTCCGACGGACATCATCACGCCGAATTCGCGCACTCGCTCCATCATGCTCATCGTAGTCGTGTTGAATATTTCGAAGGCTATGATGAGCACGAGGAAGAAATAGAACACATAATTGCCTGCATCGTCGAGCGTCCGCATCTGTTCCAGCTCCGGCATCATGGCCCGCCATGACATGATTTCAACATCGCTGTCCTCTAAATCAGCGTGCAGCACCCCTGCGTAGGACACCGCCTTGCGGAAATCGTCGGTGCGTATCACCAATTGCGTAATCCTGCCCTCCATGGCAAGGAGGCGTTGTGCGTCAACCAGCGACATGACGAGCATGGAGCGGTCGATATCGGGGCTCCCGGTTCGAAGCAGGCCGGTTACGGCGTAGAGCTCTGCTCCCATCACATTACGGTACCCTTGCGTCAAGACAACAATAGAGTCGCCAATTGTGACGCCAAGATTCTGTGCGAGCATTTCCCCGACGAGGACGGCTCCGCGGTTGCCGGTAAGCGGTTGCCCTTCGGAGGGAGTAGAAGCAAAGATGCTGATTTCGCGTTCGGCTTCGGGTTCTATGCCGACGATTATGGCGCCGGCGCTGGAAGAGTCACTGCTCGCCAACCCAAATCCCGTCACCCGCCTGGAGGCGGCCGATGCCCAGGGATACCGGGCTTTCAGGGAGGCCCAGTCTATTTCGTCCTCCTCCATGGAATAGGAGAGGGTCTGCTCTGCGTGGAACCCTTCGCGATGAATCTGGACATCCCCGGAATACATGCGCACGAGCAACTCTTCCATGGCATCGTACGTGCCGGACTGAACAGAACTCGCCAGCGAAATCAGCAGGACAGCAAACAGGATCGCACCCATCGTAAGGAAGGTCCTCCTGCGGTTCCTCCAAATGTCCCGCCACGCGAGCTTGAAGAGTCTGGTCATCGGTCTGTATGGGCCAGCATACCCTATCGCGTGCGCCTCAGATTTGACTGCGTAAACACCGACGGGCTGATGGCTTGATCGAACGTAAGGTCATTCAGAATCATGATCGTTTTGCGGTCCGGCCAGCGGTCTTCAACAAGCTCGAGACGGGTCGGAATGGTGCGTCCTCCCTCGTTGCGTATGTCGCTGTGCGCAACGGTGCGCACACGGCTTCCGCGTTCGTTGAAAAATTCGGCGCGCAGCGGTACGTAGTCCGCCTTGCGCACCCAATACAAAAGGCGCGCCCAGGCGATGGGTGCTTCCGGCTTGGGCGTCAGCTCAATGTGGTAGGCCAGGCCATCTGACGTTTCCACTTCGCCGAGCAACTTGTGCGTGTAATCGTCGATAAGGCTTGATTCTCGCACCAGGTCATCGTTGGTGAAGCCGGACCCCATCCAGGATTGAAGCATCATGGACGGCGGGATCTTGATTACCCGATTGATGCGAGGGACATACTGCCACATTTCGCGCTTTATCTTCAAAAAGGTCACTCCGCGCTCTTTTACAGGCTCCGTGATTCGAATAAAGGCCCGGTCCGTTCCCACGCTCCAAAATTCGAACTCAATCGTCCGTTGCCAGTCTGGCCGTACGATAATGAGGCTGTACACTCCGGTCTGCGTATCCCCGCGCATCAGACTATCAGACTTGCGGAGGATTTCCTCAACAGTTTCAGAAGAGGTCGTCTGCGCCTGTGCATTAGTGGCGCCACAGAGGAGCAGTATCGCCAGAAGGCGCCATGAAAGCCTGGACAGTAGCACTGGATGCCAATTGGCGTGGAAAGGCATGTTATCGATTGATCCAGACCCGCGTAGACAGCGGATCCATGGTTGCCGTGATGGTGTCGTTGGTGACGTCCACGTTTGCACCGGCGGGGAATGCAGCGTAGTAGGTGCCGCCACGTGCAGGAATAGTCATTGTCTGGACGGTGCCGGAGGCGTTAAAGGCGACGACTGCCTGGGCATCATCCAGGGTTCGCTGATATGCAAAGAGTCTTCGGTCATCGTCTGCAACGACTACTGTGTGGGAGCCGTCCACAAACAGTCGAACGTGCTCTTTGCGTAATGCAATGAGTTGACGGTATACCGAGAGCAGTGCCGTGTCTACGCGCACGACATCGCGACGCCTGGGAAGACCGCCGGGATGCGCGACTTCGTCATCGTACGACAGGTCCTCCCAAACTATCGGTTTGCGCATGTCCGGGTCATCGCCTCCCCACATGCCAACTTCATCGCCATTCCAGATGTGTGGAGCGCCGACATACGTGAACTGCTGGACGAGAATCATCTGTTGCACCTTCCGCGTGCGGGCATCGGGCTTGTCAATCCGGTACGTGGGGTTCTGATTGGGGTTTCCCTGATACTTGTACAGGCCTGGATTATAGATAGACGTTCCGAAGCGAGGCGAATCATGGCTCGCAGTCAGATTCATCATGGCCTTCAGGAAATCCGGTCCGATGTTATGCTCAATGGAGTCGAGATGTGCTACATATTGCGAAGCCGTTAGATGGGGCGGAGCATCCGCGAAGAAGCTGCGCGTAGGCATGTACCACCGGTAGTTCATTACCGCGTCGAAGACGTCGCCTCGGAGCCACGGCTCCGGATTCATCAGGCGATGAGGGAAGCTCTCCCACCAGACTTCCCCAAGGAGATAGGCCTCCGGGTTAATGCCGCGCACGAACTGGCGGTATTCCCGCCAAAACCCCAGCGGGACCAGATCTGCTACGTCCAATCGGAACCCATCGATGCCGTCCGAGGGATCACCATCGCCGTTGGGATCGAGCCAGCGCCGGGTTACGTGGTATACGTGCTCCTTGAATTCCGGCCACAGATTGCCTTCGTATGTCGTGCCCTGCTTGGTACGATGCACCTTCTTCAACTCTGGCAGTTCCTTTACGCCGTACCAGCCGTGGTAGAAAAACTCATTGGTGTCAGGTGTTGCCGGGTCGTCGAACGACTCTACGTCGTACCAGTCGGCGAAGGCAGACGTGCGCTGCTTGTCAAGGACATCCTGCCAGGCCCAGAAAGTCATCCCGGTATGGTTCCATGAATAGTCCAGAATAATGCGCATGCCACGGTCGTGCACGGCTTGCACCAGGACCAGAAACAGGCTGTCTGCCGCTGTCCACTGCCATGTGGCAGGGTCGGCAGGGTCTTCCGCGGCGGCTATGGCTTCATCGCCTGTTGGGTCGGGGCCGAAGTTGCGATCCACGTGCCGGTAGTGACGGGCGTCGTATTTGTGCAGCGACGGCGAATCGTTGATTGGATTCAGGTACAGTGCAGTGACACCGAGGTCTTCCAGATAATCCAACTTGTCCAGGATGCCCTGCAGGTCTCCGCCGTAGCGCCGGATTTGCACAGTATGGTAGAAGTGCTTTCCGGTGGCCTGTGCCCAGTCCTCCTGTTCGTACCAGTCGTGCGTCCACGGAGTAGGCTCCCAGTCAGGCGGCAAGTGGTGAGGCCAGGATCCCGTGATGTCGTGCAGTGTGGGATCGTTCGACGGATCCCCGTCTCGAAAGCGCTCGACAAAGATCTGGTACCATACGACATCGTGCGACCACGCTGGCGTGTCCGGAATCGAATCGTCCGATGATTCTGTCGGTGCAATGCCGCAGCCGGCAAAGACCGTTACAAGCAGCAGAATACCGAAGATTGGGCGTAGCGACATCGAGCGTGCAGGTGAGAGCAATCGCAGTCAGATTGCGCTTATCGCAGATAGGCGTCCGAACCATCCAGCCAGTCCTGGCGCGGTGGACAAAAGATGTCTACATCAATGGTGTCCTCAAGGGCAACAGCCTTGTGTGGGAGATTTGATGGTATGACCAACACCTCGCCTTCGTGCACGACGACCTGTTCGCCGTCGTCCGACCCCAGCCAGAACTGTAGAGCTCCTTTCAATACGTAGGTAAGTTGTTCGTTGTCGTGACTATGCCACGGGACTACGCAGTCTTTGTCGAGATAGACGTGTGCAAGCATCATGCGCTCGCCGGTGATCAGACGCCGTCCGAGAAGAGGTTTGACGGCCTCGATGGGCATGTCGTCCCATCGGTAAAGCGTTGCAGACGGGTGTTCGTCCATGGCAGCAACACACTTGAGTGAAAAGGAACTGGCAAGATGCAAAAAATTGGCATTAGCTGCCGTGGTTCAAGATTCGGAGCAGTAAGTCTGCAATTGCGCACCAGACGCAGGGGACCGGGGCAACATTCGTTGCTGCGAGGCGGTTAGTGCCGTACCCATTACCTGACAAGGGGCAAGCCATGAAGCAAGTAGCAGCCATCATGATCCTGGCGGTGCTCGCCAGTTGCAACAGCGTGACCCAACCCGATTCGATTGCGGATCTGGTGCTGACAAACGGCCGCGTAGTCACCGTCGATGCCGAGCATCCTGAGGCCGAAGCCGTCGCCGTAATGGGAGACACGATCGTGGCGGTGGGCGCGAGTGCGAAAATCGCTGCCTTCATCGGTGAGGATACCCGGGTGATTGATCTGGATGGCAAACTCGCCATTCCGGGCTTCATAGAAGGTCACGGCCATTTCTTGGGTCTTGGCCAGGCGCAGATGATCCTGGACTTGACGAAGGCCTCGAGCTGGGAGGACATCGTAGCCATGGTGGCTGAGGCGGTGGGCGAGGCAGATTCTGGCGAGTGGATCACCGGACGCGGATGGCATCAGGAAAAGTGGGACCGTGTTCCGGAGGGGGCAGTGGAAGGTGTGCCTTCGCACCACGACCTTAGTGCTGTGTCGCCGGACAATCCGGTGCTATTGCGCCATGCCAGTGGTCATGCAGCGTTTGCGAATCGCGAGGCCATGTGGCGTGCAGGCGTAAGTCCCGAAACGCCTAATCCGGCAGGAGGCGAAATCATCCGCGATGCCCGTGGTCAGCTGACAGGCCTGTTTCGAGAGACGGCGGAAAACCTCATCGGAGCGGCGCTTGCCCGGGCGCGCGAGGCCATGACACCGGAGGAGCTGGAGACCGAGGCGCGTACGCAGGCCCGACTGGCAATAGAGGAGAGTCTTGCCAATGGCATTACGTCGTTCCAGGATGCGGGAGCGGATTTTGGAGACATCGATCTCTTCAAGAAACTTGCCGAGGAGGGGGAGTTGCCTGTTCGGTTGTATGTCATGATTCTCACGTCGAATGACCAATTGGCCGAGAATATGGCTCAGTACCGCATGGTTGGCTACGGTGATAACGTGCTTACGGTGCGTTCGATTAAACGCTCGATTGATGGTGCTCTAGGCTCCCACGGGGCATGGCTACTGGCACCGTATGCAGACATGCCAAACAGTGTCGGTCTCAACACCGTGCCGCCGGAGGAAATCGCTCAGGCGGCAGAATTGGCGCTCGAACACGGGTATCAGGTTAACATTCACGCGATTGGAGACCGAGCCAATCGTGAGGTGCTGGATATTTTTGAGCAGGCATACGCAACGGTTGAGAATCCCCAGGACCTGCGCTGGCGCATTGAGCATGCCCAGCACATTCATGCGGATGACATTCCACGCTTCGGGTCCCTGGGCGTCATCGCCTCCATGCAAGGCGTCCACTGCACTTCGGACGGGCCGTGGGTCTACCACCGGCTGGGCGACGAGAGAGCGGAGGAGGGCGCCTACGTATGGCAGGATCTCTGGAATACGGGAGCGATCGTCACCAATGGAACCGACGCTCCAGTCGAGGATGTGGATCCGATAGCAAGTTTCTATGCGACGGTCTCGCGCAAATTGAAAGACGGCACCGTGTTTTTCCCAACGCAGCGCCTGTCTCGTGAGCAGGCCTTGCAATCCTACACGCTAAACAACGCGTACGCGGCCTTCGAAGAGGATATCAAGGGATCACTGACCCCCGGCAAACTGGCTGACATTACAGTGCTGTCGAAGGACATCATGACAGTTGAAGAAGACGAAATTCCGTCCGCTGAGGTGCTTTATACGATAGTAGGAGGCAATGTATTGTTTGAAAAGGGGGGAGACTGACGGGTTGTCAGCAGGGTCCCTATGACAGACCGAGACTCTTGAAAGCAGCATCCCTCGGATCTGCATAGAAGCTGGTCTGGAATTTTGCGAGTAATTCCCCAGGCACCGTTGCGATCGCTGACACGCTGGATGCGGGTAGCAATATCCTCGTCGCGCCCGCGTCGAATGTCGCCTGGAGGGACTCGGCAAGATTATCGGCCGGTGTAATGCTCCCACCGAGGCTCATATTCCCGAGCGCAACCAATTGAGACCGGATGGGCTTGCCCAGGATGCTTGAGGTAAGCGCCAGGAAGGCCGCCAGCGTCATTGCGGTCGTCGGCCCAGCGTTCTGCAGATCAGTTACCTGCACATGGAAATCATTGTCCTTGGGATGAACCGAAGCGCTGATTGAGGATACGTTGGCCTTGAAATACTCATAGCCAATTAGAATACTCTCCCTGGCCCTTGTATTGGAGCCAAGGCCGGACACCCGAAATTTGCCTGACCCTGCAGTGACCTGGGTTTCGATCCGATAGACGCCGAGGTGTCCACGATTGCCGGTGGCGATCACATGCAGTACACCGGGTGCCAGCGGGCCTTCCGGAATCAGGGCGCAGCCACCCTGCTCCGGGACCGCGACATGGCGTTCCTCCATCGTTTCCTGATTGATGTAGGAGAAATGCACATCATAGAATTCCATTCCACCAATCTTTTTGAGCTGCTCTTTCACTCTGCGCCGCGTCTCCAAGGCATACTCCAGGCAGCGCTGCACGGATTCCTTCGTATATCGCTCGTTCGGATAAAGCAGCTTTAATAAGCCGGAAACAGTGTGCCTGACGCCGATGGTGTCACGCTGGTTTAGATCGCGCCCTAGTTTGTAGTACTTATTTATAGCATCACCAAAGTTGCGCTTTCGCATTTCGCGCAGGAATTCGGCCAGATAGTCAACAATTAGCCCATATTGGTTGGTAAAGAATTCCGGTCGCATTTTGGGTATTTCCCAGCCCGGGATATAGGCGTGGAAACGGTCGAAAAATGCAGGGTCGATCATCGCCTCTGGAAACGGCGACAGCAGGTGACTCGTCTTGACAAGCGTATCGACGGACTGGTTAATGTTGCCGATAAAGACCATGGAAGCCTGGGCGTTGATCTGATCGCGGCCTCGGGCGAATGAGCCAGATGCCATGTAATCCTTCATGATCTGCACGCCGCCCTTGTCCTTGAAGCTGATTCCCGCTACTTCATCAAATGCGACTACATCCCACAGCCCGACGAGTCCCACCATCCGCGATGACAGGTTGTAGAACAGGTTTGCAACGGTGGTCTGGCCACCGGACACGAGTATGCTGTACGGGCTGATTTCCTTGTAGATATGGCTCTTCCCTGTGCCACGCGGTCCCAACTCACAGACGTTAAAATTATTTTCCACCAATGGGACGAGGCGACACAAGATGTGCCACTTGGCGCGCTCATCAAACTGCGTGGGTTCGTACCCGCTGGAGCGCAGCAGTATATCAATCCATTGGTTCTCGGTAAATGCACTTCGTCCCGCAAGCAACTCTTCCATATCCATATTCGGCATTTGGATAGGCTTGAGTTGCTCCACAACGAACGGGGAACTTTTCTGGCCAGCATCATAATAGTACTGCAAAGTGATAATAGACCAGATACCTCCTGCGAGAAGCTTCTCATACTTGCGAACAGTTGTTGGGTCGACTTCAATGCTTCTAGTTCCCAGGTTCAACAACGATGCTTCATAGACATCCCGTTTCTCATTCAGCTTGACCGACACCTTGTCAATGACCCGCAGTCTGCCACGCTCGCGGATTATGGATTTCATTTGTTCGGCTTCGTCGGGGCGCACGTAGTTCTCGGCGAGAATACGTTTAACCGTGGCTAACCCGTCATTGATAACGACTGGATCGTCCGTAGCACAGTAATTACCCAGGAGATATTCAAGGACATAGACCGGTACGTTAGCACCTTCCTTGACCAACTTGGTTAGATCCTTGCGCACAACGCGTCCTGCAAAGTGCTCATGGAGCAGCACATCCAGATCCGAATCGATGACAGTGTTGTCAGAAATCATCGATGATTGCTCTGTCGATAATGACGGGGACTTCACGGATAATGGTGTCAAGGTCTACATTCCGGAGGACAAGACGGTACCGTGTTCGCTTATCATACTGTTTGTCTCGAAGGGTCAGGAAAATCTCCTTCGATCGATCTCGCATGTGGGAGGACATGCTGTCAAATGTAACAGTCTCAATATTAGTAATGGCCTCATTGCCTTCATAGACAGCAATCTTGAGGGTCACGGCCGCGAACTGCCCCCCGACAGGGTCCATTTGCTGGAAATGAAAGCGATATTTGGGTGACGTGATTCTGTGCCTGTCACCAATTACCAGTACTTGTACGGGCCGTGAGCGATATTCTTTCTGGCGCCCTTTGCCTGTCAGTTCGGTCACTTTGATCACCGGCACGACAATTTCCTGGAGCATGGCACCACCATGGACGAAACGGGATCCACCAACGAAGTGGAACAGGTTCCTGCTTTTGGGAACCCAGAACTGCATCCCGCCTTGCGCTTTTGCGGTGACTGCAGTGTCGCCACTCCATACGTGCGGATGCTTGGGCAATCCCTTGCCCAAGAGATAGCGTTTCTTTGCCTTGACCGCGCCTTCAGGTTCGGAGCCTAGCGTCGTCTTGTCGATGATGGTCGGATTGGTTTCCGTATACAGAAACCCGTGATCTGCTGTCACTAGCACGTACGAGCCGTTCAGGCAGTTTATAATTCGACGTATCAGGGTAATCAAGGAATGGAGAGAATCTCTTACGGCATCGAAAGTGGTGCCTTCCGTAGCGGCCTTGTCCCCACGGGCGTCAATTTCGTTGTGGTAAATAAAAACAACGCTTGCACCCTTTACAAAGGCGCGTCCTTTCTCCCTGCTCATGGCGATCAAGTCATCTGCTTTAATCGCTTTGCCGTTAGCCTTGGCCGCCAGTATCGCGTTTCGCTGCTTGAGAGATCCGGTCGGCCTGCCGTCCACTAGTACATCTCCGGTGGCGTTATACGTCAGTTCTGAATGTGGTAGCAGGCTTGCCATGCCGAGGGAAGTATAGGACGGTAGGACGCCAAGTTGTGATACGAGTTCGGCGGCCACCAAGAGTCCGTCTTCATTCTTCAATTTTCGAGTCAATTCTTCGGCAATTTCAAAGCGAAGGGCATCGCTTATGATAACGAAGGCCCGTCGGTCAGGTCCTCTTCTCAGCCACGGTTCAACGTAGAGTTCAAAGAAATTATATTGATTGTGCACGCGATCCAACGACCATCGCCTTAGGATGTCTCGTTCCAGATGTTCGCCCCATGCGAGCGCAATCTTGTCCAGGTACCAATTGGCATAGCATGCTTCAATGTTTTCTCGGAGAGGCTTGAGGATGTCCAGACCTCGCGACTCGGCGATATCAGCGTTCCCGCAGAAGTGCCTGTAGAGTTGGTCGAAGCGATACAATTCGGATTCGTAGGCCTTGTACAGTGACACTGCGTTCGCGTAATCAAAGCCTCTCTCGTAGGTGTTGCGCAGGTCCAGTAGCTCCGCCGCTGCCATGATAGCGTCATAGACGGACCGTCGTACGTTACGTGTTTCCTCAGATATCGAGTTGGACGCCACCCAGTGTTTAGTCTTTCTTTGGACAACGATACTACGGACGGTCTCGGGATTAATTACCGTGGCCATGGCTTCGACGCAACGCAACAATCCGGTTGCAATAATCCTCTCTACATGGGCAAAGGTCTCAACATCGAGTAACTCTTCGTAGTCACAGTAGTCAAACAAGGCCTTCATGTTTGTGCTATTCCATACCCAATCGGCCCATTGATTGTAGCTACAGCTTTTCGTGTTGCTATCTCTCCACTGCGCTGCAAATACCACGGCATTATTACGAGCCTTAGTTCGTGGCAGCACCTGCTCCTTCAGGGAGCTCGGAAGTTCCGCCTTCAGAGAATGATGGAGATCGGAGACAAGGATCTGGATTATTAATTTCTGAAAGCTTGGTTTTTCTGCTACGAATCCAAACTCCGCCTCGATCAAATTCCAAAACGGGGTTTCAAGATTGAATTTCCTGATGGCAGGCCAAGATGGCGGCTCGGCAGGCGGGTCGAACCCCTGTCCTTTGGCAGCGGTATGGAATAGTGTGAGCACTATGTTGAATACATCGGGGTGGTCAGCTTTGGTCACAACGGTCAGCAACTTTCGTTCCAACACATCTGCGGTGTCTTCAGGCAATATGGATCTCTTTAATCTTGCCATCCGCTCTTTATTCCTGAAGAAGATCGAGTGACGCTCAATGATTGGTATCAGGCTTTCTTCCTGTAGCCCAAGATTCCGCAAAATCATATGAGTCAAGTCTGCTTTAAATCGATGGCTGTACAAACGTATGTCGAGTAGCCAGTCCTCCTCTTGCTTGGTTGAGTCGAACGGTGCATACAACAGATACTTGCCGGTAGGATCTTCCAATTCAATAAGAACCTTGACCGCAAGCGATGCGATTTCCGACAGGTTGATCACATGTACGTTGTCCAGCGAAATGCTTGGCAGGGTACCAACAAAGTTTCCTTCAGGATCGTCCCAGAAGACGATACGGGCGTTCTTTTCATTGAACAGCCGCGTTAGATTGTCACCAATACTCACTGTATCCATACGTCTGGCCTGACTTCCGTTGCGTCTTCACAGTTTAGCCAATAGATCACCGAACTTGCCATAGTTTACCTTTACGCCATTGTCGAGATCAAGCCGAATGCGCGCGTCCGCGTAGTGGCGCAGCCGATCGTCGAAGTCGCTAACCTCTGCCAGTTCTTTGCGAAGCCTTTTCTGTTCGTTTTCCAGCCGCTTGCGTTGTGTCGTAGAGGAGGTGGCGCCTATATCTCCATCCAATAGTTCTATGCGATGCGCCATCATGCTTTGAAGCGGCATCACGTACTCGGTGCGCATGCGGGCCAGCGTTCCGTCGCGGAACCGGTGAAGGTAGACCAGACACTGAAACGCTCCCAAGCGCCCGCTGGAGAATAGCCAGTAGATCGGACGTTTCTGGTAGATCTTCACGTGGTCCTTGTAGAATTCCTTGCAGAAGTACCGGCGCAAGTGCGCGCGGGCGGTTTCGCCGCGCTTTGGTCCTAGGCTGCTCGACAAGAAGGCGAGGTTTGTTTCGAGGTCCTCTGGGCGCCATACTGTCTTCATGAACTTGGTAAGCCGTACCACGGCATCGTCCGGAAACCATTCCTGGTTGGTAATAGGCACGATGCCGTCTTCGTCGGGCGCAAACGAGGCATAGCGGGCAGGATCAAAGCCTTTGCCTTCCGTCCCCGCGTATACTAGGCCCGGTTCGTCTAGGCTATAGCGGCCCATCATACATCCGATGACGAAGGAGATCATTTCCGCCATCGTGTCCCGTTGGAACCGCGTCTGTTGGTCGGTTTCGGTTCCTGTGTTCTTATACCGATAAGCAGGGTTGACGGTGAGGGTTACTTCATGAAGAGGCAAATCGGATGACAACTCGTCGGCCAGTCCGTAGGCATCGATAAAAAGGCGGTTGTTTTCTTCTTCGAGCCTCTGGATTTCGGCAATGCATTGAGTATTCTGCTCAACCCATGAAGCAAAGGAGGATGCGAGTGTAGGCGCCGTATCGTAAGATTCCGGAAGAAAGGGGAGCGTCTGGAATTCCCACGAGCGTTCGAATGCATTCCAATCCTGGCGTGTGATGTGTAGTAGCCGCTCTACATTCTGTGTTACGGTGTGACGGATAATTTCAGCGACATCCTTGAAAAACGGGATGCGCACGAAGTAGCCAACTCCGAAGGCCAGTGTCGGGTTCGTTGCACGTACGATTGTTCTGTATCCGTCCGGTAAACTACACCTTGCATTGGACTGAAGCTACCTGTTAGCAGCGTAGTCTGTGCCGTACGTGGATCTTGTTGCGTGCTATGCGGCCTTTGCAGAAGCGTCTTCGCGCAGCGTCTTCCAATGATGCGGCAACAGGGCGCTGACCTGCTTCATGGGATGTGTCGGAATACGGCTCAGCACGTCGGTAAGCCAGACCTGGGGATTTACCCCATGCTGCTTGCACGTACTGAGAAGCGAGTAGATCACCGCCGCCCGCTGCGCTGCCGCATGTGACCCTGCAAACAGGTAGTTCTTACGGCCCAAAGCAATTGGACGGATACTATTTTCGACCAGATTATTGTCCAGTTCGATGCGGCCGGCGTCGGTGTACCCGACAAGCCTCTTCCAACGCGTCAGCGTGTAGCCCACTGCCTGCCCCCACGGGCTCTTCGGCAATCCCATATTGGCTTCCAGCCAAGTCTTCAAGGCCTCCAGTATCGGCACCGACTCTTTTTGACGCACCTGAACCCGGTGCGTTGCGGAAGCATCCTTTTCCCGCAACTGGCGCTCTATCGCATACAACTGCTTGATCTGTTCCAGCACATGGGTGGCCCGCTCGACATCGTTGTCACGCGCATTGTAAAAATGTCGCCGTGCATGGGCCCAACATCCGTAGGTTGTGATTGCTGGCACCGCATCAAACCCGTCGTATGCCGCATACCCGTCTGTCTGCAACGCACCGGCAAAACTCTCCAAAAAGGCTACCGGACCATCCCGATCCCGACCCTTGCGATACTCCATGACCACCACGTGCTTCTCTGGCGCCAGATACACCCAATAATACCCGCGATGTGTCTTCCCCTTCTTCTTCTTATCCAGCACCGGAATCGTCGTCTCATCCACTTGTAGATACCCACTCTCGAGCGCCTCCTGTTTGAGCGCGTCATATAACGGCGTCAGATGCCACGCCGTTTGCGCAATCCAATCGCCCAACGTGGACTTCGGCAATACGATGCCTTCGCGTAAAAAGCGCTCCCGTTGTCGATACAGAGGCATATGATCCAGGTACTTTTCGATCATCACATGTGCTAACAGCCCCGGTTCTGGAATGCCTTTGTCGATCAATCGCGCCGGAAGTGCTGCAAGGACAACCCCGTCGTCTTCTTTGGAAGGATCCACGTACTTCGGACGTTCCCGGCGAATCACACGCAACCTGCCCGGCACGTAATCCAGCGTCTCGGTGACCTCCACTCCGATCTTTTTGAAAGAAGACATGTCTCCCTCCGGTTCGATCGTGATCACTTCGCGAGGCAGATGAGGCGGCAAGGGTTGCCGCACCGGGGTGCGCTTCGAAGCAGACGTCTTCTGCGTCACCGTGACGGTCGTGGCCTTCAAAGGCTCCTCCACTGGCGGAGCCTGATCCGGAAACAACTCAAGCTGGTTGCTGGGCGTGGAGTCCGGTTCAAACCGCTCGCTCTTTGTCCCATAGAGCAGACGCTTGAGCTCCTTCAGTTCGAACACAAGCTTGGCATGCTTCGCACGCAGCGTTTCGAGCGCTACACGCTGGTCTTCATTCTCCTGCCGCAGGGCATTATTCTGCGCAAGAAGCGCTGCAGAAGAAGCATCTTTCGGGTGCGTGGCTGGCATGCAAACCAAACCAGAACACAACCATAAGGTTCCCTACATACAGTAGAAAATACAACCTCTTAACCATTCTTTCCTACCGGCAACAGATAACGCTTCCGATACCGTACCGATGCCAAAGAGACCCCCTCCAGCACATGCGCCAAATCCATCCAGGTCGGCGTAGATCCTGGCGGCAACTCAAACGTACCCGACTCCAATCGCTTGTAATAAACCACAAAGCCGTCTTTGTCCCATACCAGTAATTTTACCAAATTGCGCCTCCGGTTGAAAAATACAAAAACATCCCCCGACAACGGATCCCGATGCAGTTGCGAACGCACCAGACCACTGAGCCCGTCAAAGCTCTTGCGCATGTCGGTGGGCGCACGATGCACATAGTAGCGGTAGGAAGAACCGAACGTAATCATGCCCGCTCCCTCTGCAGCAGAGAAGTAAGCCATGCAGGAGATACCGGAGCGAACAGACGCAGACGCACTCCCCCAGGGTAGACAATCTCCAGCACCGCGCGTTCGCCTGCAGCAGGCGGCGCAAGCCTTATGAAGGCCTCGCCCTGCGGCTGCTTGCGATACTTACGGCGCCAGTAGTAGAGTTGACTCGCGGATATGGCATGCTCGGCGCAAAAGGCCTTCAGGCTTTGACGCCCTTGCAGGTATTGTTCGACCAACGGAAACATCTCTTCCGCGGTGCGTCTGGGCTTGTGCATGGAGGCTGTGCTTGGGCTCTTACGGTAGGAGTACCAAAACTCCGACCCGCCAGAGACTCAAAGCAAGATGCACTTCACCGGACGTATACATTGTTCTTACAATTGGTGTATTGCTGTAACCTGCGAGTAGGGATCGTCCAATACTGGTCGCGTCGAATATTGAAGGCCCCTTACTATCATGAATGGCGCCTTGTTCAATAAACCGGAACGCGAGTGAACTCCCAATCTCCGACCAAGTCACCGCTTCCTGGAAGTAACAATTTGTATTTTGCACTCTTGATCGCGGCCGTTCTCCATTCTCTGTTCCATATGCTCGAATTGCGCGCCCATCATGCTCCCAGTTAATCAGGTATTCCAGATTACCGTACCACTTTCTGAAGGCTCCACCTTTGTTGTATGGAAACCATTTCTTGCCTGATCGAAGAGCAATCTCCCTGTCTTTCATTCCGAAGCCGCATTTCTCTGAATCTACCTCATGCCACCGCCGAAGGAAGCGATCATTGTTGCCTGTGTCCAATCCTTTCCTTGCCTCTACAAGCGCTCCCAGCGGTGTACCCCGACGAAACACCTCGCAGAATCGATCGCTTAGCCAATATACAATGGGACAGCCAGGGATGGTGTGGAAGGCATCTTGCACCGTCGCATCATAACGATGTAGGCCCTGCGTCAATGCATTCCGCTTCTCCGATTCATTGCCATCCAAGAGTCGCAAGAATACTGGCCTGTATCCGTTGTGCACACTGTTTATCAGAACGAACGCTGCAGTCTGCACCACCTCACCGGAAATACTTCCGAACGCCCGTGCCCCCAGATGCGCCATCGTACGTATGGTCTTCTTCCGCAACATCCGTACACGCAATGCCTCATACGAACTCAAGAACATCCAACCCTGCATCGTGACCATAGCACTGTGGCCATTAGGCTTCGCAAGCGTATAGCCACGCTCTATGAAACAGGCAAATAGATCCCTCTTTGCGTCACGGTACATGCGCTCCGCAAACTTCTTCAACAAGGGATTCATGGCCCTACTCCCCATATATGGAGGATTGGTTACGACCACATCGTACTGCCGTGCCAGAAGGGCAGCCTGGTCAACAAGACTGCCCCCAATACTTTGTCGTAATGCTGGCAGCATTTCTTTGAAACGCTCCGGCACTTGAATCAACGAGCCGTATGTCGACGCGTGGACGAACAACTGCTTGAATGCTCGCATGTCGCCGTCGGTGAGACCGTCAGTCTCTCGATCCCACTCCTCCGTAGCAACATCGGTGCTGTCCACGCTTGCCAGCACACGTAGACGCACGTCGCGCTCGAACAGACGGCGGTCATCCTCTCTGCCCTTCATCATTATTGCAAACCCCGCCAGTTGCGCCGCACGCTGATCGATATCCAGACCGAACAAATTCTTCTCAAGAATGAGTTGCGCTACGTCTTCGCGCCGATACCCGCGCTCCAGGTAGATCGCCCGGAAAAGCGTGTAGGCCTCCACCAGAACGTGGCCCGAGCCACAGGCAGGATCCATCAATGTCAGCTCCTCGGGATCCAAAGACGCTGGCGTGATCGCGCGGAGTCGAGCACGCACATCCTCGTTCTGCTCCGTTGGCGCGATGTAATAGTCCATCGTACGCTCAAGCGGAGAATCAGGGTATGTCGCCATCCACTGCGCACCAAGTGAATTCTGGACCAAGTACTGGACAATCCACTTGGGCGTAAAAAGCTGCGTGGCCGCTGGAATGTCCTCAGAAGCCACGACCTTGCCAATAACTTGGTCCTTCCGCTCCGAAATGTAGAACTGATACAGCCACCCGACAATCTCAATCTCTTCCCAAGCGCCCTCCGCAATGCCGCCGATTAGCTTGCGGATGAGCGAGTCGGAATGCAGCAGATTGTCGGGGAGTAGCAGTTCTGTTTCGCCGCCTATGGAATCGAAGAGAAACGGCATAGCCCGATGCAGGGCGTTGCATTGGGCCAAGAGCAGTAAGCGGTACAGCTCTTCATCGCGGGCGCCATCGAGCTTTAGTTGGGTAGCTTCGTCTCTATCGAGGCCGGGCAATGAGACATCTGCCGCATGATCAAGGATTTCTGGTTGGCGCAGGCCTTCTGGATGGCTTAGCACCCGGTAGCCATGATCCAGATAGCCCTTCAGTTCCATGTAGCGCAGGGCAGCGAAACGATTAAACCACGTATAGGCGACCTGTTCGATAACATAATCAAAGCCCTCTTGCCGCATTTGCCGGGCCAGCCTGTCGCGATGTTCGACTTCGCGCCGCGTCGCAGGGCGGGAGCCGATGACGTGGCGTTGATTCGTCTGCTCCGCGCCATCCGTGGTCAGCCTATAGATGGCGGCGCGGGCCTTGACCGCTGCAATGAAATCACGTCTTGCCTGCTGGGCATACGCCTTGATAGCACTTAGATTCATAGCCATCCCCAAAACTAAACTATCTCGATTTGCTTACCGTCTTTCAGTGCCTGCTCCAGCTGACTCCTAAGCTCGTTGATGAATCTATCGACATCTTCCTCTGATGTCAGATACGGGGATGTAACAATGCTTTTCGGGCTAATGGTGCAAAACTGGCCGCGTAACAATTGTTCATTAGCCCACCGTCGCAGACTTTCGGCCTCTGCTTTAGTCTGCTCTAGGTGTGCCAAGCTGCGCTGGCTGGTCAAGCGCTCTTTCAGTTGGGCTACCCGCTTCTGGATTTCAATCACTTGCTGTTCATTCGGATTGGCTTTGGCTATCTCGTCTTGAATTCTGGTTTCTTCGTTTCTCACGGCCTCCTCCACGTTGGTACGTTGCGCGTCCACCAGCCGATCGTTAACCGTTTCAACGGTGAGGATGTGTCCATCAACTTCTTGCAAGAAACCATATGGCTTGTCCGCAGCAAAAATCTCGCGAAGGTGCGCTAATGCAGGACCAGCATTCTCGTCTTGCTCCAATTCTCTTTGATTCTGTTCAAATTGCCCCAATGCTACACGCAGCTTGTCCCACACCGACCGCTGATGTTGGTGAAACCCCTGTATTTCCCGGTAATCATTGGCAAATTTCTTCAGCTCCACCTTGGTAGCGTGTTCGCCATCAGGCTGTTCCGTACCATCTTTTCTTCCAACGAACCGAGACAGAAAGCGGTAATTCCCTGCTGGAGCGAGCAATTTACTTAGGAGTACTATACCGTGTGTAATCTCTTTGCCGCCAGGGAAACGCCCTACCTGCACTAAGTCCCGAAACCCAACCAGCGTTGATTGCCATTCGGAGAGGCCATCGCGTAGAAACTCGACCAAAGCCTCTTCACCATCCGGTCCCATCTCAAGAAATATTTCGCGTCCAAGCGTTCTGGCTTCTTCTATAATTTCTCGATCGACACGCTGCGTCTGACGTACCGTTATTGTTTTCCGCCTTTTCCTCGACCCCAGTAGAGCATCGCTGACCTGATCTCGCCGGAGTGGTGTGCCCTGTTCAATGAAACGCACTGCGTCCTCCGAGTAAAGCCGGACCAAGAGAAGCATTACCTGGTATTCTGGCCACCCATAAGGACGCCGCTCGTAGCGTTCAAGCAGGTCCGTCAATAGGATGCGTTTATTCGCTCTCGTGCTCAGGTTGATGTGATCACCGACATCTTCTATAGCCTGCATGTTGCGTGCGGGTATACTTGGTGCAAGGCTGGTTTGTCTGTCATGCGGCCGGTTCAACAGGGCCTGAAGGTCTTTGATGGGATCGGAGGAAGGCTGATCCAAAAGATCCATCTTCGTGAATGTATTCTGGATTAAGTAATCCAGGGCATATTCCAGAATCGGAACGGGATCCTTACGGGGAGTTTCCAGCTTCGAGCCACTCACATAGTATGAGCCGTCAATCAGCTCCTGGCGCAATAGTTCGGTCAACTGATCGCCACGCTGACGATTTTCATCTTTCAGTTCGCGTAAAATGGTCTTGGTGGTAGGGGCCATCGTGCCCCTTGTTCTCGTGGTCAGGTATTTCTCCGTTTGGAGGTAATATTTCAATTCGTTCCCGAGATTCCTGTCGTCAGCCATGCGAATGAATATGATGCCTTCGTATTCAGCGCTCTTGTAAATACACCTGGCAACATCTTCGTATTCTTCGTAACTGTCGTTATATGGCGTCATGACGGAAACAATCAGATCACCGTCGGCGCGTGAACCGAATGGGTGGCCGCCACACATCCGGTGGAAGGGAAAATCTTTGTTGTTGGCATTGTATCGATGCTTCTTCTTCCCGCTAAACACCCCATCAAAGATCGCTTTGCTCAGGAAATTGATCTCGTCATCACTATCGATCTCTGTTTTCTTTATTTCGTTAATGATGTCCCGCTCCTCTTTAGTCAGAAAGAAATAGACATCCCCGTTGCGGTTGACCAGTGTCTTCTGCTCCAGCCGTTGCAAACCTTCTTCAATTCGATGCTTTAAGGCCAAACGAGGCGCATCGATATTGTCTATGCAGAGTGCGACCAACGTATCAACGTTTCCCTTGATTTCATCAACATATCGTATTAAAAACAATACTTTGAGAAGTGTAGAATCGAACCCCTGTAGATTCGGGTCCTCCGCTGCATGGTCTATCGTCCGCTTGACGGCGGTATCCAGGAAATTCTCAATTGCCGGGTAAAACCGATACAGTGGGACTAGCACCCCGATTTCACGGTTGGCAACTGATTGAATGGCGACCTGAAAAGCGTCTAGGAGTGATCGCTCTCCCCGTGCAAGGTGCATGCCCGTGGCGCCTGCCTTGCGGATAGATTCGAAGATTTTTTGGAGCAGCTTGAACTGATACGGTATCACCGGATAATTCAATGTGAAATCCTCTTCGTTATCGGGGGTGGCCATCGTCATTCCTGCGTCCCGAAACGTGAGATGATTTCTAAGTATGTCGCCACCTGCGACATATTCCTTCTTCAGGTGTTCTTTGACAACTTCCCTCTTGGCAAGGAGGCGTTTCTGAATGACTTCGTCTACATTGGCGCTAGACAACGAAAGCCGCGTTCGGAAACGTCCCTGAATCTTCGAAAAGTCATGCGCCTTGGACGTTATCACCCCGCCAAGTGTCGCATCTATGTCTTCTTGCGATGTGACAACAATCCAAGCCCTCCCCCCGCAGACTGTGCCCAACTGTTCTGTAATCGTCTGCAGATTGAGCATCATGTGGACATCATCGCCGATAAATTGTCCCACCTCATCAATCAGAAAAACGATACGGTGGTCTTCGCCTTTGCCCTTGAGATAATCGCGGACACACCGGGCAAAGTGATCCACGGTCAAGGAGTAGTCATCGGCCGCGCTATCAATCCATTTCCTGCAGGATTCCTCAGTCTGGTCAATGGTCCGAGTCAGTGCAATGACGACCTGGTCCTGATTAAAATCGTACACGTCACGTTTCTCCACCCACTCTTCCCCAGTCTCCGCTAGATACTCTCTATGAAATGCTTGAAGCCTGTCTGTGCTTTCGAGGTAGCGTTCCAGACGCGCAATATGGGGGAAATGGCTGCTGTAGCCGACATGTTCATTGAAGACTTTCATGAATACCTGCAAGATGGCGTCGCGTCCTTTCGTGTGATCCGCCTTGGTGTCGATATTGAAAAGAATGATGTCTGGTAGCGATGCCGCCGCTTGTTTTATTTCCCCAAGCAGCATCGCGTCCCGGATCTTTGAATCAAAGAATTCCACCGCTGGCCTGACGCGCTCCTTGAACGTGTGGTGGTCATTCTTGAGCAGGTAGGACAGCACCTTGATAAAGTGGGACTTGCCGCAACCAAAAAACCCGGACACCCAGACTCCATTTTTTCCGGCAATGTCAGGATCTCCCGCCCGAGACAAAGACTCCACAAAATTGGAATAGAACGTCCGAAAGTGCTTGTCTAACTCGTTAGTGACCACGAATTCGTCCAACTCCTGCCACACGGATAATGCGTCGAGTTGATCGGCCTTCACGACGCCATTGATCGGTCGCGCAATGTCTTTCTGAAACAGGTCCCGTACCAGCATGGATCGTCTGTGTTAGTCTATGAGCCTAAAGGCGCGATAGTAGTGAGCTTTTCCCTGACGAGAATCGCCGAAGAGCCGGAGGGCGGCTCCGTCGTATTGGCCCGGAAAGAACAGTACGAGCGGTGTCCTCCCCATGAGTGCGTGCAAGTTAGTGAGCAACGAGTGGGTCCGCACGAGCGGAAAGGCATTTCCGACACCGTAGATTAAGACCACATGATGCGTGCCCGGCTTGACAACACTGGCGAAATGCCTGGCGAAATTTTGCGCGTCCAAAACACCCTTAAGAGCGTTCTGGAGTGCTTCGCTTCCCCGCTCCTGTTGCATGCCGATTGACTTCTGCAATAGCCCCTGGTCCCGGAGATGATTGACCAAAAGTTCGAATAGATTGATCGCGGCCACGCGCAGTCCCTGTCTTTGCATTGGAAGGCTGGGCACCAGAAAATCGATGTGTTCGCGAACCTTGAGTTCTTCCTCGGGCAAGTAATCGAAGATGTAAAAGCCAATCTCGTTGCCCATGCCACGTGATTCCAGAAAGTCGTCTGAAATAAGGCGCGGTCCGATCTTGTTTAGTCTTTCGCTCAGTCGGTCATTCATGGTTGCACTTCGATGCAGCGAAGCACATATGCTTCGCGTTCCTTGCGGAGGTATGCGAGAACCTCTTTCGCGATGTACACAGTCTGAAGATTGCGGAATCGCGCATTATCGATGTATCCCACCTCCTCAAGAATCGCAAATACGACCTTGCGAAGGCCCGCAATAGTGCTTTCACTCCAAACCGACATACACGGGTCACGGCGATGGCAGTCCTCGACATAATGCTCCCAGTCCTGCGCGGAAAGCTCTGCCTGAAATGTGCGATACCGGTCGCGTATCACGATGTCAAGAAAATCGCCGAGAAGTGGGCTATGCTTTACCGTTGCGGCAAGACACGCATGCGTAGCCACCAAAACGGAGTCGTCTCGGACCAATTCCCAGAGCTCAGGACCCATCAGCGCGAGCCTTGCACGGAGCAATTGCGCCATCTTCGCGGCATATGACTTACTTCGAAACTGTAGAATATTGTCTGTTAGGATCGCCCTGCGCCACTCCTGCTCGCTTGCGCCACATAGCAACAAACGGGCGATAATTCTACTTTCCGTGACCTTGAGAGTGCTCGCCTTTATGGTGGAGCGATAGCGCGCACGATCTTTGAAGGACCGGCCAGTAGTCTTCGTCGAATAAAGATTGCCGGTGGCAGGTTGCCTGTCACGAGACATCGGCGGTGCCTGTTCTACGAATTATAAGAGGTGTTCGAAACGAACCAATATACAATGTGGACGCAGCCTCTGCTTGTGAATCACTGCAGTCGGGTGTAAGCAGCTATCGTGGAGCGTATGGATCGGAAGCCGCTATTGCATGCCCACTTTCTTGCCACGAACGTACAGCATGAATATCCAACAAGCGACAAGGATAGAACCCATTGCTTCACGCCCCTCTTCGTAGAAAAAATACTGCCGCTGGCTGATTACGCTCCACGCATAGTACGCGGTCACCACCACCATGATGGCGGCGTAGCCTAGTGCTGCACTAGGAGGCAGGCGCTTGAGATGGAAGAGCACGCACGCGAGGGTTGCAAGACCATACACCATCAACCACAACAGGGAGTCCGGGTCGTTGAACTGGAAAAACAGAAATAAGGCAAATACGCACGCTACACCGAGGTTGATGGCGTTGAAAATACGGTCAGGCATGGGATAGACGAGTCATGTGACGGGACAGAAGAAGATTGGAGCTTAGGAATAGTGCCTGCACGATAACAACACTATAGATGCATGATTTATAGTATGTTCTTCTTATAAATGTCTGTCTATAACCCTTGCAATATCGGACTTACATGCCAGATTTACAAGGTAAATCTATATCGATACGTACAAGGGCCCATCCTATTGGTGTGGACGCTCTCATGGCGGCTCCTCGTACTTTTACTTAGCCCTCCGAAGTGTGCAGACCACGGACAATCGGCGTGCCCTCCGGGGCTTGGGGTACCGGCAATCTGCTTTTGCCAGTCACTGCCCTGTGGGTGTTCGTACGATGAAGCTGGCTTGCTTTCGGGAACAATACACTGTGCGTGAGGTGTCGAAGGGGCGATTGTTGCCGGGTGAACCAACGCGGAATAGCGCCGGTGGACGCCACGAATTCATCCATACTCTCTCGGCATCAGAGAAACCGGTGCCGTCGTTTTATCTGAACGAGTATGGTGAAGCAATCCAATAATCCCCTAATCTACACTTAACTTAGCACGCAACGCGCAATCGACAGCCTGAAATGGATTCAATTACCGGCACGACCCGGGAATCACCTGACCAAGCGCCTCCGCGCATTGAGCGTCTCAAGGTTCAGAATTTTCGTGCGCTGAAAGATGTCAATTTGGAGAATCTGACGCCACTTACCGTGCTGGTCGGACCGAATGGCAGTGGGAAGTCGACAGTCTTCGATGTTTTTGCATTTCTGGCCGAGTGCCTTGAGAGCGGATTGCGGCGGGCATGGGAGAAACGAGGTCGGGCGAGTGAACTAAAGTCGCGTGATTCAAACGGCCCGATCCTAATCGAAATTGCCTACCGCGAGCAACCGGGAACACCCTTGATAACCTATCACCTCGAGGTTGAGGAGCGAAAAGGAAGACCTGCAGTAGTTAGGGAATGGCTTCGATGGAAGCGACATAGCTGGGGCGGCCCCTTCCATTTTCTCGACTATCGGAATGGAAGAGGAGTGGTAGTCACAGGCGAAGTGCCGAATGCAAACGATGAAAGGATCGAAGTTCCTCTAAGTTCTACAGACACCCTCGCCGTCAACGCACTAGGACAATTAGCAGAAAACCCCCGTGTCGTCGCGCTCCGCAATTTCATCATTGGATGGCATGTGTCCTACCTCTCGTCTGAAGACGCGCGCGGACAGCCAAAAGCAGGACCAGAGGAGCGTCTCAGTAAGACCGGAGATAACCTTGCAAATGTGATTCAGTATCTATCCGAAGAGCACCCTGCACTCTTGCAGAGCATCTTTGTACACCTTAGGACCAGGGTCCCCAAGATTCAGGACGTAGCCACAGACCAAATGCCCGACGGGAGGCTTCTTCTTCAACTCAAGGACGCGCCTTTTTCCAGGCCAATCATGGCACGCTTTGCGTCGGACGGTACGCTGAAGATGCTCGCATATCTTGTATTGCTTCAAGACCCCTTTCCGCCTCCATTTATCGGCATTGAGGAGCCTGAGAATTTCTTGCATCCCCGCCTGCTTTATGGCTTGGCCGAGGAATGTAGGAAGGCAACTGAGTCAACGCAGATTCTCGTCACCACACATTCACCGTTTTTTGTAGACGCGCTGCGACCCTCCGAGGTGCGGGTGTTATGGCGCGACGAGCTTGGCTATACTAAATGTCACCAACTCGACAAAAATGATAAAGTCAAGGCATTCATGGACGCTGGGGCCCTGCTGGGTAATCTTTGGATGGAGGGACATTTCGGGGTTGGCGATCCCCTGATCCGTGGTGGGCAGCCTTCGTCACGAAGATTACTGAGTTGATATGAGTGATGTCATTCTCGAAATCCTCGTAGAAGAGGAATCGATGAGATCATTTCTTGTGGCTTGGCTGGACGACTACTTGCCAGAACAGTGTGCTTTCGAAGTTTACGCCCATCAAGGTAAGGCGGATCTGCTCAGCAAGCTGGCGAAGCGCCTTAAAGGCTACTCAAGATGGTTGCCGCCGAATCGTCGGATAATCGTAATCGTGGACCGCGACAACGACGATTGTGTGCAGCTCAAATCCGATCTTGAAAAGATTTGTGAGGACACCGGACTGCTGTCAAGGCGGAGGGCCGACGGCTTAGACTGGCAAGTCGTAACCAGAATTGCCGTTGAGGAACTGGAGGCATGGTATTTCGGTGATTGGGAGGCAGTCAGTGCGGCGTATGAGCGAGTTTCTGCAAATGTTACTAGAAAGGCTCGCTATCGTAACCCAGATGCAGTTCGTGGTGGGACTTGTGAGGCGTTCGAACGCATAATGCAGAAAGCTGGCTATTTCAGCCAAGGACTCCGAAAACGTGAAGTGGCAGAAGCTATCGGCAAACATATCGATCCGGAGCGAAGTCGATCCCACAGCTTTAGACTGCTTAGTGAGGCTATTGCCGAGGCTTGCACATAGCGTGCGTTCTGAATCAGAATCGCTCTCGCGAGATTTATCGCTGATAATACAACCCTGGTACAAGCTAAGAATCCGAGTAGTGTCGCCATTGATATTTCTGAATTGATACGATCCTACCGAAAGCGTGGTTACTCGCACATGCCACTAAGCCCGCGTTGCAAGATGTGTTGCTCGCTTGATGTTGATACGCCGGTTGGAGTACGAGAATATTCATTGTTTATGGCTAACCGTTCCAAGTGATGCTCCGAACAGCATACTACGGTGCAACCGGCACGGTCTCACATGCATAGGATTCCTGGATAAAGGACGTAGCGTTACAAGTGCCAAGAAATAGTGGCAAGATGCCACAGGCAGACATTACTTCGAATTGCGCTACAATAGCACCACGCCGCGGGCGAGCGAGCCGCGTGTCAGATCGGCGAAGCCTTCGTTGATCTGGTCAAGCGCATAAGTCTTCGTGACCAGGCGGTCCAACGCTAAACGTCCCTGCAAGTAATACTGCACATACTTTCGGAAATCGCGCCGCGGCAGTGAACTGCCATAGTACGATCCCGTTACCGTCTTTTCTTGCCGAGTAATCATCGCGCCAGGGAGATTGGTGCTGCTTCCGATGGGAGCCAGGCCGATGAATACTGCAGTGCCTCCTGGCCGTATGGCCTGCAGGCACAGCTCCTGCACCGCAGGACTCCCGGTAGCCTCAAACGCATAGTCTATGCCCCGTCCCCCGGTCAAGTCACCGATGATAGTGACCACGTCCTGATGCGCCGCTATAAAGGTGTCAGCGCCGAATTTGAGCGCCAGTGTTTCCCGGTGATCCAAGGTATCGACAGCCAATACGAGAGAAGCCTCTGCAATGCGCAGCCCCATAAGAGTGGAGAGCCCCACGCCGCCCATCCCTAATACTGCGGCACTGCTGCCGGGAGGGACATTGGCCGTATTGAGGACCGCCCCCACACCGGTCGTCACGGCGCACCCTATCAGGGCGGCCACCGCGTCGGGTATGTCTTCACAAATAACAACGCAGGCCTCTGCGGGCACGACGGCATAGTCTGCAAAACACGACAGTGCGCAGTAATGGTGAATGGGGGCTCCATTCAAGGAAAGACGGGTTGTTCCGTTCGCAAGTGTGCCTTGCCAGATAGGCTTCACAAAGAACTGGCACAGTCCCGGACGCCCGCGCAAGCAATAAAAGCAGCGATCGCATCCTGCTGCCCAATTCAGGATTACGCGATCGCCAGGGCTGATATCCAGCACCTCGTCTCCGACCGACTCCACCAGTCCGGCGCCCTCGTGGCCCAGGGCGACTGGCATGGGGTGCGGCGTGGCACCACTGCATAGCTGCCAGTCACTGCGGCAGATTCCAGCCGCGGCCATCTTGACGAGTACCTCCCGCGCACGAGGAGGCTCCAGGTCCAGCGTCACCACCTCCAGGCGTGTATCAGGTTCAAAGAGGACGGCGGCGCGAGTCTTCATGCAGGCTTGGTGTGCAGCAGCAACTTACAGCGTTCGGTCTTCGGCATAGCCCGGCGCACCTCCCTGCACAGACGCCACCGCCTCCATTACCTGTCTGGCCAGTGCCTGCCGGCGCACAGCAAGATTGGCCGCCAGGCCACCAGTGCGGCCCCGTACCCGGAGTACGGAAACCACGTCACGGAAAGTCTTCCACAGTTCGCGCCAACGAACGGCGGAATAAGCGCAGAAGGGTGCGACAAGAAACAGGAGAACACCCCACTTAGCCCCAAACCACATACCAATCAAGGCAGCCTCCACAAGCCAGGCTCCGATTTCCAGGACCGTGCCTCCCAGAAGCTTTAACAGGCTGGATTGCGTGCGGTCTCCCCGACCGATGGCTCGCGACAATCGCCCGGACAATCGGTGCGGAACATAGCTCACAAGCACCCCCAACAGAGCGGGAGGGCCCAACAGAAGGAGGACTGGCGCCAACTTCAGGGCGCGCCAGGATGGCGTGGACATGCGCTCCAGCTGCCATGGATCAGCAATACCGAGAGAGCGCAGCAAAGACGCGTACCGCCGGACTTCCTGCTCTATGCGCCCCAGACGTTCCGGGTCCGACCGCTGGAGCTGCTCATAGGCGGCCAGCAGTGTTGCAGCCCATGCGTGCCGATCCCCCAGGCCTGCATCCTGGCCCTCCGGGGCGGTCCAGGCGGCAATCGCCGGCATGCTCCTCAGCAGCATTCTGTTTTCGGCCTGCAGCACCACGGCCGCAAGGCGCTCTTCCAATTGATCCGTGAATTCTCGGGTTGTGGTCCACGCGTCCGCGGTGTATTGCTCCGCATACGCGCGCAAGGGAAGCGGCTCTCCAACGACGAGAAGCACGGGCGTCCGAAATCGCGTCTTGCTGGCATACCATAGTCCGATCGGAATAACAGCGAGGTCCGTGCTCCAGTCGCTCTCTGCGGCTGCACTCAAGGCAATGCGCGCAGCCCCTGTCTGTAGGCGCAGCAGGCGAGGCCCGGAGTGCGTGGTGCCCTCGGGAAACAGCGCAATGGCTTTTCCCTCTAAAAGCAAGCTTCGGCACCGGGCAAAGGTCTTGCCATTCTGCGCGGCCATGTCCTCGGAATCCCTGGCGCCACCACGCCGGCCGATGTCACGGCTCCGGTAGACGGGGAGAGCCCCGAACGTCTGCGCAGCCCATCGGGGCACAGGATGGGCAAACAACGTGCTCTTGGACAGAAATGTGACCGGCCTGTCCAATGCCATCATTAGAAGGATCGGATCAAGGACGCCGTTGGGATGATTGAGCACAAAAACAACCGGGTGGTCCGGCTGCAGATGTTCGCTGCCGCGCACCTCGATGTGCGAATAGAACAGCCGCACCAACCGAAACACCACAAAACGGAGGACACGCTGCAGCACGTGGGCTAGAGGGTTAGGTCGCGCTCATGTGAGAGTGAGTGGTAGCACGCAGAGCCGACAACACCGCGCCATGGAGATGCCCATTGGTGGCGACAACACCTGAATTTTCACGCAACGTGACACCGCGAGTAAAATCCAGCGCACGCCCGGCAATGTCGGTCACCACACCGCCCGCCTCCTCCATTATAAGGACGCCCGCAGCATGATCCCAGATTTTTTCCTCGTAGCCGGCGCGCGTGGGCAGCCGGAGATAGATATCCGCATTGCCGCGAGCGACAACCGCGTACTTGGCCTGGCTGTCCAGACGTCTGGGTGCCCTGACAATGCCCAGGCGCTGCGCAACGGCGGCGGCATGTCCGTGGGCGCTGTGCGCAGACTCGACGGACTCGCAGAAGCGGGCCTGCCGGGGATCGGCAATGCGGCTGACGTGGACCGGCTGCGCCTCGCCATGCTCAATTAGCGGATAGCTTGCGGCGCCGCGATCTCGCTCCGCTACAAAAATACATCCCGGGGCATGCGCAGCATTTGCAAGATTAGGGCAGGCCAGCGCGGCGACCTGCACCTGCCCCTCTATAATTAGCGCGAGGGCTACCGCATACTGCTCGCCACGCAAGAAGCCCTTGGTACCGTCTATCGGGTCGAGAGTCCAGAAGCGATCGGAGTAGGCATCCGCGCCACCATGGTCAATCCATTGCAGGATATCATCGGAAGTGGCTGCGCGATGGATCTGCCGCACGTAGTGGGTCGTGCGATTCAGAAGAGGGGCATACTCCGCCCGTCGTAGCGCAGAGGCATCTTCTTCGGCGATAATTGGATCGTCGGAAAAGGCCTCTCGGATCTGCCGGCACACCAGGGCCTGACTGCCGTAGTCCGCCACCGTAACAGGGCTGCGGTCATCCTTTTCCATCCGGGTTATGGCCAGGCGTGCCTGGACATTCGCGCACAGGCGCGCTGCCTCGCGAACCGCGACAACCGCGATGGCCTGCTCCTTCTCGTACCTTGATTCAGTCATTATGCCGTATTGCCCCCAGCAAGGCTTCATACGTTGGGATGTCATCCAGGCGATGATACGTGTGCGCCTGGTGATCGACGACAAAACAATAATGGTCCAGACCATTGGTGATCAGCAGGTACCGGGCACGAATGGTCTTGTTGTATCGGCCGATCTGATCGAACGTATCCTGGTGTACCCGGACATCCTGCGCCTTGCACTCCGCTACCAGGAGCGCCCGGCCGTTGCGATCATACACGACAAGGTCCGCGCGCCGGCGCATGCCTTGATACAGGAAGCTCTGCTCCACAGTCATGAGGGACTGCGGGACGGCCTTCTCGCGGAGAAGGTATTGTACAAGATGTTGCCGTACCCATTCTTCCGGAGTGAGTGGCACGTACTTCTTACGCAAGGGGTCAAGGATCAACTGCTTACCTCTGACCCGGCGCATGGCGAAATCGTAACATGGAAAGTTGAGTACGTGCATGCCGGAAGATAGCGCAATCCGTTCTGTAGTGATCCAGGAAGAGTCGGGAATCAGGATCAGGGATGCGTGCAAAGGCACAACGGTGCACGGCTGTTGCCGGATCCTGCACACCGGCGCTGCGTATACCGGCGTTTCCTTCGGGGTGTGGCGCAGCCCGGTAGCGCGCTTCGTTCGGGACGAAGAGGTCGTGGGTTCAAATCCCGCCACCCCGACTCGCGCAGTAAAGGTGACTTTATTGTACACGCGCCATGTGCAACGACAATCCAATACGACTATGACAAGTCTCGATGGCGTGCGAATCGTGGCACTTGCTGTGTTCTGCTGGTCAATTGCGGCCTGCCAGCCAGCGCAGGAAATCGCTCCCGACGAGGGAACCATAGTTGAGGATGTGGAGGATGCGCTTGACCGAGGCATCGCTGCGCACGGAGGCATCGAAAAATGGCAGTCCTACGGCATGCTTGTGTATGACATGCATCGCGGAGAAGAGACCGAGCGCCACATGATCGATCTGCACAAACGAATGACGCTGCAAATTGCAGAGGATTTCGAGATCGGCTACGATGGGACTGAAGTCTGGATTACGCCCAACAAGGAGGCCTTCGGAGGAAGTCCGAGTTTCTATAACGGGCTATACTTTTACTTCTTCAGCATCCCTTTCGTGCTTGCCGATCCAGGAACCAACCGCGAAGTGCTGGGGCGCGTTATCGTAGACAGCACCGAATACGATGCGGTCAAGGTCTCCTTCGATGCCGAAATCGGCGGTTCGCCCGACGACTACTATATCGCGCATTTCGACCCGGAAACGCACAGATTGCAGTTTGTGCTGTACACAGCGACCTATTTCAGCGGAGAGCCGTCGGAAGCATACAATGCACTGCACTATGAAGAGTGGCAGGATGTTGGTGGGCTTACGCTTCCGGGAAGACTGCAGTGGTACGAGTGGGATGATGAGCGGAAACAGTTTGGCGACGCCAGAGGAGGGGTCTCGTTCAGCAACGTGACGCTAGAAGCGGCAAGCCCCGACTCCACGCTCTTTGTGCGCCCGGAAGGTGCGGAAGTTGACAGCCCGGCGCCGTAACGGGATACGGGCGGAGCCAGAGCAGGTGGTATTTACAACCCCCACAGAACCGGCGCGTCAATGCGTGCGCACTTCGTGGAATCCGTGCTCAACACGCTCGTTCGGGGCACGATCATAGACTCGTCCACCTCGGTGTTAGCAGTCTGCGCGGGCGCCGCCGAGCGTGACCTGTTTGTAAAACTCGGCTTCTCTAATGTGGTCATTACTAATCTGGATGACCGCATGCGAAAAGACCAGTTCGCCCCGTATGATTGGGAATACCAGGACGCGCAGGCGCTATCCTACGAGGACGATACTTTTGAGGTCGCCTTTGTCGCCGATGGCCTACACCATTGCCAGAGTCCCCATCGCGCCCTCCTGGAAATGTACCGCGTAGCCCGATGTGGCGTAATCGTCGTCGAGAGTCGCGATGGCCTGCTCATGCGCCTGGCCAATCGCTTGGGATTGTCACCCGAATATGAAATCGAAGCGGTAGTAGGCAATGATTTTGCCTACGGAGGGCTCAACAATACTCCTATTCCGAATTACATATACCGCTGGACGGAGGCGGAATTCAAGAAAGTGATCAAAGCATTCAATCCTGTGGGCAGACATCAGTATCGATTCTTCTATGGACTCAACCTACCCTACGAAACCGCAGAATACAAGATAGGCCGCTGCAAGCTCTGGGCCATCAGGCTTGCAGGGCCGTTCATCAAACTCGTTACGATGCTCTTCAAAAAGCAGTGCAATTCGTTCGCCATGGTAGCGCTAAAGCCTGCCATGCCGGACGACGCCTGGCCATGGCTTACCGTTGAGGGGACTTCCGTCGGGTTTAATGCCGACTATGCACGCAAGCATTACTTGAAGCCCACGAAAAAACAGCCAAAGGCCCGGTGACAGCTATTTCCTCACAGGCACGATGCCGCCTGTGTAGGGTTGGAGGTCAAACATGTCGCCAGCTCCGCGCACGCGAGGATCGCCGGTAGTCTGCAAGGTTCCGAGCAGGTCGTTCCATAACTGACGCTTGACAGCCGTATAGGCGGGGTCCGCCGCCACGTTGCGTAGTTGATCAGGATCCTTCCTCAAATCGTAGAGCTCCTCGCCGGGGCGTTTCGCAAATGCGAGTTCGAACAAGGCATGGTGCGTCGAATCCCGGTTGTGATAGTCGATCATGTAATGTTTGGTCGGCCCGCCATCCGTATCGGCATACCAGGCAGGCTGGATAAAGCTGCGCTCGTGGTGCGGCGTGCCGGACGGCCACCGGTCAGGGCGAAAATTACGGATATACAAATAGTCATCTGTTCGCACACCGCGCATAGGATAGCCTCCGCCATCCGGGGCTTCCTGGGAGGGAACATGGCGCTCTTTTCCGAAAAAGACCTGCGCCCGCGTGCTGTCTATACGGCCAGATCCGCCTGACGTCATGATGTGCAAGAGGCTCCGACCGGTCATGTTCTCTGGAACAGCCAGTTCAGCCGCTTCCAGGAAGGTGGGTGCAAGGTCAGTAAGGCTTACAAAATCGCTGACGATCCGTCCGCCGGGCGCCCGGGATGGCCACCACACAATGAGAGGTACACGTACGCCCATGTCGTACAAATTGCTCTTCGCACGCGGAAACGGCATGCCGTTGTCACTCGTGATGACAACCATGGTATTGTCCATCTCTCCGATTTCTTCAATGCGCGCGAGTAATACTGCAAGCTCCGTGTCGATTCGCTGCACCTCATAGTAGTAGTCCGCAATGTCCCCACGCACTTCAGGGCTGTCCGGGAAGATTGCAGGCAACTGGATGGCATCCAGCGCAATGCCACTGGCAGCCCCAGAGCCGGTTTCATAGACGCGGTGTGGATCGTGTGTTCCGAACCAGAAGCTGAACGGTTGATTGTCCGGACGCGCCGCCAGAAATTCGTCAAACGACGCGTACCGATCCCCCGCGGGATTGCGGTCGCGTGCTCCCAGGTTGCCGGGAGACCATCCCTTCCGCGTGTAGCCTACGTGGTATCCGCTCTCCTCCAACAGATCGGGATAGACGGGATGCTCGGGCGGCAGGGGGCCGTACAGATTAGCGCCTGCTCCCAGGCGCCAGAACCACTGGCCCGTAACCACGGACGCCCTCGAAGGCGTACAGGATGGGGAGGCCACGTAGGCATGCTCAAATAACACGCCCTCGCCGGCCATTCGGTCAATCGTGGGGGTCTGGATCACCGTGTCTCCATAGGCGCCAGCGTGCAGCCACGACCAGTCATCTGCAATAACGAACAAAATGTTGGGCCGATCATCCTCCGGCGGTAGTACGCCGGGTAGGAGTAATAACGAAAAAAATAAGGCGTACGACGTTTGCATTGATCCTTTTTTTGGTTTGAGGGCACTCATTCCTTTCAATTTATGCATTTCCTGTAAATCTTGTATCAAAGGCATTTTCTCGGTTACAATGCATCGCGAGTTACGTATTTTTTCGCTTGTCTACAACTGTTCACCCAATTTCCACTTTCTCCATGAGCACCACAAACGATTACAACCTTGTTGCGGCCGCCAAGACGCGGACATTTGGCGGAGGTAAAGGGCAGAATCCGATGGACATCAAGGCAGAGTTCGGCGAGAAAACCTTCAGCATTGCCGAAATGGAGAGCCGCCTCCCCAAGTTTGCCTTCAAGAGCATAATGGCAACCATCGAAAATGGGGCCCCGCTTGATGTGGCGGTGGCCGACATTGTTGCCAAGGCCATGAAGGACTGGGCGCTGGAGCATGGTGCGACACACTATACGCATTGGTTTCAGCCGCTGACAGGTGCCACA
Source organism: Rhodothermales bacterium (assembly GCA_963665975.1). Lineage (GTDB taxonomy): Bacteria > Bacteroidota > Rhodothermia > Rhodothermales > Bin80. The sequence goes on along the minus strand of OY762508.1, from coordinate 1,369,002 downwards.
GCCGAAAAGCATGACTGCTTTATTTCTCCGCAGGGGGGTGGCCTGGCGACTGTAAATTTTTCTGGCAAGGAGCTGATTCAGGGCGAACCCGATGCTTCCAGCTTTCCGAGTGGTGGTCGGCGAGTTACAGCCGAAGCAAGAGGGTATACGGCGTGGGATCCATCATCGCCAGCGTTCATCGTGGAAAACCGAAACGGAAACTACCTCGCCATTCCTACGGCGTTTGTGTCCTGGACCGGCGAAGCACTGGACCACAAGATTCCACTCCTGCGCTCCGTGGAAACCCTCAACAAAGAGGCGCTTCGCGTGCTTGGAATCTTTGGAGTCGAGGCTGGCAAAGTGTATACGACCGTCGGTACGGAGCAAGAGTATTTCCTGATTGACGAGGAGTTCTACTATCGGCGTCCCGACCTGCTGGCTTGCGGCAGGACGCTCTTCGGCGCCAAGCCGCCAAAAGGGCAAGAACTGGATGACCATTACTTCGGCACGATTCCAGAGCGCGTGCTCGCCTACATGCTCGAAACGGAGCGGGAACTGTTCCGCCTGGGAATCCCCGTCAAGACTCGTCACAACGAGGTAGCTCCAAGCCAATACGAAATCGCGCCGGTCTTCGAAGACGCCAACCTGGCATCGGACCACCAACAGCTTATCATGACCACCATGAAGCAGGTAGCGCGGCGCTACGGGCTGATCTGTCTCCTGCATGAAAAGCCGTTTGCAGGCATCAACGGTTCGGGCAAGCATAATAACTGGAGTATGGCGACGGACACCGGACTCAATCTGCTGGAGCCCACAGATACGCCGCATAGCAATCTACAATTCCTCTTTTTCTGCACGGCGGTAATTCAGGCCGTACACAAGCACCAGGACCTGCTGCGGATTTCGGTGGCGTCCGCAGGCAACGATCACCGGTTGGGTGCCAATGAAGCCCCGCCGGCCATAATGAGTGTGTCACTTGGTGAGCAACTCGAAGCCATCTACGAGCAACTCGTAAGCGGGAGTGCACTGGAAAGCAGGGAGGGTGGTGCAATGTCGCTTGGCACCTCGGTTCTGCCGATCCTGCCACGTCATGCGGGCGACCGCAACAGAACATCTCCGTTTGCCTTCACCGGTAACAAGTTTGAATTCCGCGCCGTAGGCTCCGCCCAGTCCGTGGCGTTCCCGAATGTCGTACTCAATGTAATTGTGGCCGATGTGCTCAGTGAGATGGCTGACATGCTTGAGGCAGCGCTCGATGGCAAGGATGCGTCGGATGAGAAGGTCTTTAGCACCGCCGTTCTTGGCGTTCTTCGTGAGGTTGCAACTGAGGCCGAACCTATCCTGTTTATGGGTGATAACTACTCCGAGGAGTGGCACCAGGAAGCAGAAAGACGTGGCTTGCTGAACCTGCGCAACACGGTAGACGCACTCGGCGAATTCGCCAATGACAAGAACCTGGCGCTTTTTGCAAATTGCGGTGTATTGAGCGAGGATGAGGTTCATAGCCGCCTTGAAGTAGCCCTGGAGCAGTACGAAATCACAATCAACACCGAGGCCGAAACCGCCGAATCCATAGCTCGCACGATCATGCTGCCAGCGGCCATTTCCTACCTGTCAGACCTCATCAAGACAACGGTTAATGCCAGTGGCGCAGGATACGAGGTAGCAGGCGTCCACAAAACGGCCGTAGAAGTGCGTACGCTGATAGATTCGCTGCGTGAAGCGATTGACAACCTCAGTGAGCAGAACAACGTGCACCAGGATGACTTGCATGCAGCGGTCAGGCACAAGAGAGATCATGTAATCCCCGCCATGGAGGCCGTTCGGGAGAGTGTTGATGGGCTGGAGGGAGTCGTGCCGCAAAGCCTGTGGACGCTCCCTATCTACCGCGACACGCTGTTTGTACACTAGGGTACACACCCCTTCGAAGGAAGGCCTGCTCCGAGCGTCGGGGCAGGCCTTTTTGTCTATTAACCAGTCCTCGGCGGAAGTGTCAATGGCATCTAAGTATTGCGGCTCTGCCTGCTGAAGCGTGAATATTCCAACTGCACAGTCGCCTATTGGGGAAAGGCATAGCGGATAGGACGAGAGTAACCGGATCATTTCCAGAGCACACGTGCTGCCTACATGTTGATGGCGACAGGGTATGTCCCTGGGTGAACACATGAGGCTTTCCTATGGGTGTATGCCAGAAGTAGGGCAATTCGGCAGAAGTGTCCGGACCGGAGATCGTCTGCTTGTGGAAGCCTGCAGATGCCCACGCACAGCAGAAGGATCAGACAGTCATTGTTTGGCTCGAAAGGACAGAGGTGAGGTGGATCGATGGGACGTATGTCCCGGCGATGCAGCCCGTGCTATTTACGGGTGCTTACAATAGAAAAGAGGTGCCCGCCGGCTGAGCATCGTGGTCTCGACGCCTGGATTGGACAAGGCGCCAGGAAGCTGCTAGTAGATTACGGGTTTGATCGCGGCCTGCAAGGCCGTCTGAACGTTGGCAAAGCTGCGCCAATCAGCACCCAATTACAAACGGGGTGGCCCGCACATGGCAAGCCACCCCGTTACACGACCATTTCAGACTGCCTGTAAGGCCTGTCTGATAACAATCTTGAGTTATCCTACAAGGTCACCGAAGCGGTGATGAACTGGAGGTCATCGAAGTACTCTGTCGGAACCATGGCGTAGTCCAGCGTCAAGCGCGTGCCGGATAACATCAGGTTGAGCCCCGCACCTACCGAATACCCCTTGTAGAAGGTCAGGTCTGTATCTTGCGACAATTCGAAGCCGCCCCGGACATAGATCATATCCCGGAGACCTACTTCGAGACCGCCGCTGTACTGATCCTGGTCGAAGCTGTTGGACCGGAAATTACCCAACACCGTAACGGTGGATCCGGCCATCAGATTTCGCGTGTAGGCTACGCCAAAATTCAGCAGTGTCGGGAATTGCATCGCCTCCGACTGAATATCGACCGCGTTGTTCGACGCATTCCCTGGCTGGCCCGGAAGTCGCACCTGGCGCGTTAGTCCGGTGCCCTGGTACTGAAGTTCGTTGCCGATATTCTTCAGCGCCACACCCAACCGCAATCCGGTTTCGCCGACCACGTAGGTCATGCCCGCGTCGACTGCGACTCCAGTGGCGGTCATGTCGTCGATGGTCTCGTTGACCAGTTTGAACGTCACGCCGGCGGCGATACGGTCTGTAAGCGAACGTGCATAGCTCAGACCTGCCGTGATGAAGGAGACGTCGAAGGTTACGTCCGTAATCTCCGGGTTAAGCTCGGTCTGACGCGGAATGTCTCCGAAATCCCAGGCCGTAATAGTAAAGGCCAGGTTATTTTCGCCGATCCGCTGACCGATGCCGAAATAGTTAACCCCGATGTCGGCGACGTAGTTCAGGCGACTGAACAGTGCGGTAGTTCCCGTATTGTTCGTCAACCCTGCAGGGTTGGCGTACAGGGCTTCCAGACCGTTCATGTCGGCCAGACTGCTCGTGGTGGCATTACCCAGCGCCGTATACCGAGCCGTAACGGGCACCAGCAATTCCACGGCGCCCGATGTTCCGATGCGGTTCTGGTCCGCTTGGTTCGTACCCGCACCACCGCTGCCTTGCGCGAAGACCGGAGCAGCAGCGAACCCTAGCATGAAAAGCAGCGCGAGGCACCAGGCTGTGTACTTGTGTGCGTTCATTTGAATGATCCTCCTTGCTTTGCAGGAAAAATGTCAAGACCGTAGTGACGGACTCACAGGGTGGGCCTGCCTAGTAGACGTTCAGCTGGATCCGTTTTTTGACCACGGCGAACTTGTGTACTTTCGTGCCCACGTTCGGGACATCGAAGTGTATCAGGTACATGCCGCTGGCGATGGGAAGGTTGTGGTCCGTAGTCAGGTTCCAGGAAATCGTCGCAACACCTGGAGACTGCTTCTCAATCGTCTTGATCAGCGTCCCGTTCAGCGTGAAGACGCGAATCGTCGCCGCATCCGGCATATTCGTGAAGCGCACCTGGTCTGAGAGCTGGCTCACTTCGTACTCCGACGCGCCCCGGTACGGATTCGGCACGATGCCGATGTCGTCCAGCCGCGCCACTTTCGCGGCTTGATCCGGCTCCTGCGCTCCCATACCGACCGTGGACATAGTGAACACATCCCCCGGCTGATTCGGCTTGTTGGTCACCAGACGGAAGACCGTTCCGGTTTCCGGCAGAGAAGGATTGTACGGCGGCGCCGAACCCCCGTTGTGGACAACGAGCACCGTGCGCGCCAACACCTCAATAGCCGATCCCTCCCCTCTAAAGAACGCATCATGCCCCGCCTCGCCCGGACTGACATCCTCCGGACGCATCCAGTACGTCCAGTCCGTGAACGGATCGTCATCCGAGGAAGAGCCTGCATGGTCTCCACCGATGTCGTAGACCCCTTCCACGTTCACATCCAACAGCACAGGCACCATACGCATATCGTCGCTCGGATCGTCCGGCGTGCTTACCCCAGTCTGCCACAGCTCGTAGGGCACCTCGACCAGACCGCCACCCTGGAATCTCAGCCAGGCCAGACAGTCTCCAGGCGCCAACACCCCGTCCACGCCATCCACACAGCGCTGCGTAAAGCGCATCTCGTAGTCGGTGATGCCGATCACATCCAACCCCGCACGGGTAGAGCGACCTAGGAATGTGGAGCCATCTGATCTCGGACCAAACAAGCCGGAACTGGCGCCGCCCGCATGGAAGCCCCAGCGGGAGTTGTTGGTCGACTGCTGCCGGCCTCGCTCCGGAGCTCCCAGTCCTCTCGGATCCGGAAAGCCTGCCCAGCCAAACGCTCCATAGTCCGGAGGATCCAGCGGACCGGCAGCATTGGCCGACGTCTGGAAATCCTTGAACCCGGGCGTCGGACCAAGTACCGAAAACTGCAACCCTTCCACAAGAACGATATTCTGCCGCTGCGGCGCAGGCGAAGATCCCTCCGATCCGTCGAAGACCACCGTGCCATCCCGCTTGATATCATAGGTGATGCCAACGGTCGCAGCCGTGGCCGCTGCTTTCTGCAACTCGGCAGCAGGTAGCGGATCGATGATGTCGCCCTCTTCCTGCATCGCGCCATCCGGACGCTTGCCAAACTCCGCCTCGTAGAATTCCACGGTGTAGGTGCCATCCTGCACAATTCCGGGATTGACGACACTGGCGTAGACCACCCCGTCACCAATACCCACCTTGGTTGCCTCCAGGTCGGCCTCGGCACTCGCTGCCGCCTCCAGCGCCGCGTCCGACAACACCTTGGTCGAACGGGTCGGCGTCACCTCAATACGGGCGACAGGACCACGATAAATTTTCGGGGCCGAGACGTCGTTGTAGGCATATGCCTGTACGCCAAAGTAGTACGTCGTGTAGTTCGTCAGGCCTCCTACCGTATGGAAGGGCTGCACGCCGGCATCGGTGCCCCTGGCCGTTACCATCGTAGGCTCGCCGGGAATCCCGTCAATGACGCGGGTGATGCCGTTGGGCGTATCATAGGTGGCAATCACGCTGCCAACCTGGTCCAGTGCGTTGTCGTACTGGTAGATGGTGTACCCCTCGAAGACGTATTCGTTGTTGCCCACAGGCGCGAACGGATCCTCGACGCGGTAGCCTTCCAGATAATTGTTGGCGTTCGCCGCATTGGTCCACTCCAGGATGACCCGCCCATCCAGCGGCGTAGCCGTCACGTTGGGGGCATTGGGCGGACCCGGAATATCAAAGTTCACATCGAAGGCCGCCTGCGCCAGCTCGTCGGCGATCTTCAGCTTCTGCACGGAGTCGAAATTGTTTTCTCCGCGCGCCCAAACGATGCCAAAGACGACCTGCTGGTAGTCGTTGGGGTTGATTGTGAACGGTCCCGAGGACATCACAAACCGCCGGTCAGCGGCTTCGATTGCCGTGCCGGCATCGTCGGAGTTACATTCCGACCAGTACTGGCAACTAGCAGGTCCGCTTCCCGGGTCGCCGGGGTACATGAAGTCGGTGGGAATATCCGAAAAGTCACGCCCGTTGCCTCCGAGCGTGATCCGCTTGCCGTCTTTCCAACGGCCGGACAGATAGTTGTAATAGTCCTGCCCGTTACCAGGGTCCTCGGTTACACCGCCACCGTTGTTGTAAAACACGAAGTGGGTCATTTTCAGATTCTTGAAATCCGGAACCGGCGTCCCGCTGACGTGCGCGGTATCACCCGGCGATGGCACAATCGGACCCTGGAAGAAGTCGTAGCCCGCTGCCGGCGGAATGCCGTACCCGTCGCTGCCTTCATCCTCGTTATCCGAATTCCAGACGAAGCCCATGCCCCGCAGCGTGTCACTGCCTACCCAGTCGTCCTGGTAGTTGCCCAGGTCGGGATCAGAGAAGAGGCCGATATAGGTATCGGTCAGCGGCACATCCCCCTTGTAGAACAGGTCGTACTTGTAGAACGTCGCATTCCCGATGTCGCCTCCGGCATTGAAGGCGAAGGCCAGGGCGTGCACTTCAAGGCCGATCGGCGGCGTGTCCGCACCGCTAGCCAGGTGTTCGTTGCCCCGGTCGTTCATGATCCACCAGATGGACTGATCGCCGAGAATGGCAGGACGCTCCCCGCCCGCGAGATCAATCGTGCGGGTCAGCCGCTGCGAGACCGGCTGGTCAAGCACGAAGATCTGCTCACCATCCTCGTCTACCGTGCCATCGCCGTCATCGTCAACGCCGTTGTCGGGAGGGGCAAGCGTAGGCGCACCCAGTCCGGTGGGCCAGTCGCGCAAGTCTGGCGACGAAACCCCGGAGGCGTCGTATTCGGAAATGTCGTCCCGAGACACCTTGTACAAACGGTCATACTGCGCACAGTCTGCCGGGGGATTGCCACTATCGTCCAGAGGGCCACCCCAGAACTGATACGCTCCATATCGAGCAGCGGCTGCCCGGAGCTGGCCGCCGACCTGGCCACCAATCCAGATACCCGAGGTGAAGATGGCATTTGCGCCACCCCCCTTGGGCACCTCGTATACGAAGGGGTCGCCTCGCCAAAAGAGGTTGCCGTTATTCAGAAGCCGCGCCCGGACATTGTTGATGTCCAGGTAAGCCTCACCAAGCGCGGGTTCGCAGTTGCCAACCTGAGCGCGCGCCTCGGTAGCCACTCCCAACAGGAGCGCCAAGAGCAGGAACAAAGCGGGTGTGTGAATTCGCATGGTTATCCTTCCAAGTAAGTGTGGGGATCTTCTTTGCTACACGTCAGACCGGTGGTCTTAGAAGTCCAGGCGTACGCCGATCCGTGTCAGACGCGGAAGGCCTACATTACCCAAGCTGCGGTTCCGGTGCTGATACATGCTCTGAGAAGCCGGCACAGCACTCTCGATGAACTGCTGACCACCGGAGGTGGCCAGGAACCCATCATCATCAGGCAAGCCCGAGAAACGCCAGACTCCCTGGGTATTCGTCGTATTCAGCAGGTTTTGGACCCACAGGAACGCGGTCACGCTGGTCCCACTACTCAACACGAACCGGCGATCGATGCGCAGATCGATACGACTCGACCAGGGCATGCGATCATTATTGATTCCTCCGGAGGGGAATGGCGCGCGAGCAGCGTTTACAGGCAACGGAAACAAGATGCCCGTATATGGGAACCCGCTACCGGCAGTCATCAGGACATTGAACCCGAAATTCTCAAGCAGCTTCGATCCCATGATCGTGGGTCCTTCACCGGAACCCAGACGATAATCGGCCGAAATGTTCAGCTTGTGCCGCTGATCGAAGCTAAGCGGGCTGATGAAGTTCGGTGGTGTTTCGTCAATCCAGACAATGAACCGGGCAGTGCGGTCTCCGGAGCCCGTGCCGTCGGCAAAGGACAACGTGTAGTTGGCATTCAAAGCTACCCCGTTCGTTCGCCGCAGGTCATACCCGAACTCCAATCCCTTGACGGTGCCGAAGTCCACGTTCTCATATCGCGAGTAGCCGCTTGGACTGGCCTCACGAAGGTTGCGAATCTGGATCAGATTATTGATCTGATGGGAGAACCCGGAGATCGTCAGGGCGCTCCTGGCGCCTACGCGCTGGCGAAAGCCGAGTTCGTACTTCGTTGTCGTCTCCGGCTTGAGACTGTTGTTATTCGCGCCGCCGGTGCCCTGAAGCGAATTAATTGACGCGAAATTCCGATCGCTCGGCCTCTGGGCTACCACGCCGTAGCTCGCAAAGAACAACGCCTGGTCGGTCACAGGGAAACTGACGCCAATCCGCGGCATCCAGGTAACCTGCGGCTCGTAGTCGGTAAACATGTCTTGCGTGATCTGCGTATCGCTTAATCTCACAAGACCATTGAGCAGGACATCTCCCGCGCCTGTTGGTTGTCCGGCGGTGTCGTAGAAATTGCCGTCCAGGTCGCGGTAACCGACGACATCGTCTCCGCTGAAGTACACGGCATAATCGTTGTCGATCCCAGCCGGATGCGAGCCTCCGTCACCGGCGCGGACAATCGGACGCCGCGCGAACTTGTCCTTGAATACGCGCTGGTTGTTGTCGAAGACGTCTACGCGCAGACCCAGATTCAGCACGATGTCGCGGAATTCAATCTTGTTCTGCACATAGCCACCGTAATAGATCGGCTGATACGGCGCGATGTTGTAGTCAGCGTCGGGCTTGCCTTTGTCGGTGGACAGGAACTTTTCGAAATTCTCCTCATCGACCTCCGCAGTGCCCCGCACGTTGTATCCGTAATAACCGACATAATCGTCCAGAATGAACGTCGGGATATCTTCGTACCGGCTATAGCCCTCCGGATTCAGATCCGTGGCGTCGGAAGCAATCTGCTCGGGATCTCCGTCTGCGACGAAGCGCGCAAGACGCGAAGCATTGACATCCCAGTACCGGTTCGTTCTTTGCTCGTATTCCGCGCCGAACTCGACCTGGTTGATGCCCAACTGCGTCGTGGCCGTAGCCTGTAACCGGAAATTGGAATTGCGGGTTTTGTTGTACCCGTTGCCACTGCCGCCGACGAGGCTAACCAGACCGGCCGTCGTTTCATTGGAAATCGCAAGGCCGTCAGAGTACCGGTCGACAATCGTCGGCACCTGAACGGTGATCTCCGTGTCGTCAGAGGGATCATCGGGAGTGCCATGGTCATCCGTCCGCGTCTCGCTGACCATAGAAACGTTCTTGTAGCCGCGGAGGGCGGAATGCACAGGATCCTGGATATCTCCGTAGCGAAGCAAATCCGCCCATCCGGTGCCAAAGCGAGGATCAGAGTATTCCCTTGTGAGGTTCGAAGCGTCTACCTGCAACTGGTAGAATGTGGAGTTCGACAGATACTGCGTCCACGTTGCGTATAGCTGATAATTAGCTTGCTTGCCGTCTCTACGCGTCTCAGGCGCAAAAATTGCTCTCAAACTGCTGAGATCATCCCACCTCTGATTGTTGTAGCTACCACCCAGGCGCAGACGCCCACTTTCGAATACGTTCCACGTCAGGTTACCGGTGATGGACAGGTTCTCTGAACTGGTGGACTGCTTGATGAAGCTGTCAGTAAAGTCGTCGGCGGTTAGCTGCTCGGCGCGTGACACTGGATTTAGCGCAACCGAGCTTCCAGCACCAACCGCCAATACGGTGCCGTCGCTGAAGGTAATGCCGCCTCCGGACAGGTCCGGGTCGCCATTATTGTCAACTATCATCTGAACTCCGTCCGCCATTCCAGCCGGAATGGACACCACCGAAGAATTTCCAAGGCTGTCTGTCACCATGAATCCTGCCGGGGCCCCTCGCAGGTCATCCAACAGCTGATCCGAAACCCTCGCCCACGGCATGCTCCGTGGGTTGCGGTCATCTTGCGCAACATACTCGGTCGAGACGAAGAAGCTTAACTTGTCCGCGATAATGGGACCTCCCAATGTCGCCGACCCCAGGTTATATCCGTACTCATCCAATTGCTGTGAGGTCAGACCCTCCAGCGAACCAAAAAACTTGGGTCCCCCGGACTTCGTGGTGATATTGATAATGCCGGACATGGCATCACCGTAGCGTGCATTGATGCTTCCGATCACCATTTCCTGAGACTGGATAGCGCTCTGCGGCACGGTGACCCCGCCGGATCCGTATTTCACGCCGTCAACGTAGTAGGTCACCTCAGATCCACGGCCACCTCGTATGTTGAGCGTGCCAGAGCCCTCCTTGCTGACAACGCCGGCTTGAATCTTCGCCACATTGGCGGCGCCACGCACCGGGAGGCTGACGATCTCCTCAGCGTTGACGATCTTTGGCACGCCAATGGCGTCCTTCTGGATCAGCGGCCGCTCATACGTAATCTCCAACTCATCCAGCTCGACGCCCGGCGACAGAGAGAAATCCAACTGCGTGGTGTATCCAGCGCTCACTTCAACCCCATCCTGGGTTACCGTCTGAAAACCAACGAACGAGGCTTGCACGTTATAATCACCTACCGGAACACCGATGATGTAGAAATTGCCATCAATGTCGGTTGCGGTGCCCAGCGTGGTGCCGGCGATAACCACCGCCGCGCCCGGAAGAGTTTCTCCGGTGGAAGCGTCCACTACCTGCCCCGCGATTTTACCAGTGTGTTGGGCAATCGCCATTGCTGGCACCGCTAGCAGCGCGAGCACAAGTGCACTCCATTTGCGTAGCATACTCAACCTCCCATGAAAGTGTGTTGTGTGGCTGGATACAGGAATTCCTCTTGGTATTCCCGGAAGAAATCCTCGAAACGAGAACCGCGCTCGCCAGGACAGCGATTGCGGACAGAGCTTAAGAAAGGCAGTAGCAAATTCCCGATAGAAGCCCCTCCGACATAATGTGAGTCGAGGATCCGATTTCAATATTAATATAGACGGGAATATTTGTAATTGTCAAGGCAGTAACATTCTTCGCAGCAAATAGACGAGGCGTGCAACCTGTTCGGCGAATGAATCCACAAGAAATGCTTCCATTTCAGGCAGAAAAAGCGGTCATGGCGCCGAATTTGTTCTTGCGAAGGAGGCATTTCTTGATACCCATGGCCTGACAGGTCAACTTTTTTTGCCCCCCGGACGCCGCGCCATGCTGGCAAATGGGACCATCAGCCATGTGAGGCGGAAATTAATGGTAGAAATTTTCGGCAAGTTCATCATTCTGCAGGCTGCTCATCCCTGGCCCGGTGTCTTCTCCTACACCTCCTTAATATATAGAGAGAGCTCCTGTTCTTCTGCAGCTACCCAACCCCGTCGCAGGCAACCGCTTTGATCTGGCACTGCAGCGATTCCCCGATTTGTCTGGCATTGCCACGATGCGGTGCATGTTGGTTGCGTTTCCCGGAACCAGTTGAAGAGTACGGCAAGGCATGCTTTACCACAGTATAGGCTAGTAGCGGGGAGGCATGACAGGGTGCATGGTGCGAACCAGGCTTGGGATGGTCGCCCTGTCTTCGTTGTCTGTGCAGCAGGCCGGGACGAAAACGCCCGCTAAACGGCGCCCGTCATGGAATCAAGTCTCCGATCCAAGCCAACAGGTCTTCCCGCCCTCGTTTTGTCTTCGCCGAGGTAACAACGACGGGGGTTTCAATGGCAAGGCCGGTCAGCATTCGTTGCACTCTTGCCATACTCCTGGTGCGTTCATTGCCACTCAATTTGTCCGCCTTTGTGAGGACAATGATGTGTGGCGCGGCGCTCTCCCGCAAAAGCTCCATAACCGCCTCATCGCGCTCCGTTGGCGCATGGCGGGAGTCCACTAAATGAAAGATCGCTCGCAGGGACTGCCGTTCGGTCAGGTAGCGCACAATCAGTCTGGTCCACTCGTTGCGCCTGGACCGCATGACGCGTGCATATCCGTAGCCAGGCAGATCCACAAACCAGAAGTGGTCGTTGACGAGATAGCAGTTGAACTCTTGCGTCTTGCCCGGCGTCCTGCTGGTACGGGCAAGGCTCTTGCGTCCCGCGAGCATGTTGAGAAGCGAGCTTTTGCCAACATTCGACCGCCCAACGAATGCCAACTCAGATCGCCCGTCCGTCGGCAGGTGCTCCCATGCCGCAGCGCCCTTCACAAAACGGACGTTCCGAATGATCATGACACCCTACAATCCGAATTCTCGCACAGCGTGTCCGATTAGCGCCGGATTCCGGACGACCACCACGCCGGCGGACTCAAGAGCCGCGAATTTTTCGGATGCCGTGCCTTTGCCACCTGCGATAATCGCGCCAGCGTGCCCCATGCGTCGCCCCGGTGGGGCGGTAGCGCCAGCAATAAAGCCAAAGACAGGCTTCGTCATGTGCTCTTTCACGTACGCGGCCGCCTCTTCCTCATCGGTTCCTCCAATCTCGCCGATCATGACCACCGCCTCCGTGGCGGGATCCTGCTCGAAAAGCCGCAACGCGTCGATGAACCGCGTGCCAATGATGGGGTCGCCGCCGATCCCGATGGCCGTACTCTGGCCATACCCCTCCCGTGTGAGTTGGTCGACTGCTTCGTACGTCAGCGTGCCGGACCGGGAGACGACGCCCACCGGGCCTTCCGAGAAAATCATTGCCGGCATGATGCCAACCTTGGCGCTGCCCGGCGATAGCACGCCAGGACAGTTCGGCCCTACCAGGCGCGCTCCCGTCTCCTTGACATAATGCCAGACGCGAATCATGTCGCTGGTCGGGATGCCTTCCGTAATGCACACGATGAGTCCGATGCCTGCCGCGGCGGCCTCCATGATCGCATCTGCTGCAAAGGGCGGCGGAACGAAGATCACCGACGTATTCGCCCCCTCCTTGTCAACGGCATCCTGCACGGTATGGAAAACAGGCCGGTCAAGATGGATCTGCCCGCCTTTTCCCGGCGTTACCCCACCTACGATCACAGTCCCGTAAGCCATCATTTGTCCGGCATGGAAGGTGCCTTCCTTGCCGGTGAATCCCTGGACTACCAGCCGAGTGTCCTTTCCAACGAGTATGCCCATACCAGTAGTTGTTTTGTAAGGAAGTGGTGGCCCGTAAGATACACGCGAATCCGGACGCGGAAAAGCACTATCCTGCGGCCAGCTCCATGGCCACCTGCCCGATACGCAGAAGCCGGGCCTCCTCGAAGGGCCGCGCCAGAAATTGCGCGCCAACAGGCAATGCATCCGGGCCCGGATGCGTTCCGACGGGAATCACGAGCCCCGGCAGGCCAGCCAGATTGGCGCTCACGGTGTAGAGATCACTAAGGTACATTTTGAGCGGATCGTCGATCATGCTGCCCAGCCGGAAGCCCGGGGTGGGTGTCACGGGCGTTAATAGCACGTCAACGTCCGCGAATGCAGTGTCAAAATCCTGCCGGATCAGTGACCGTACGCGCTGTGCCTTGCCGTAATACGCATCATAGTATCCCGAGGAGAGCACGTACGTGCCGAGCATGATCCGGCGCTTTACTTCGGGCCCGAATCCTTCCGTCCGCGACCGGGCATATAACTGCCCGATGTCGACATGCCGCTCTCCGGCGTAACGCCTGCCGTATCGGATCCCGTCAAAGCGCGCCAGGTTACTGGAAGCTTCTGCGGTAGCCAATATATAATAGGTGGCGACGCCATATTCCGTGTGCGGCAGCGTGACCGGCCGGACTTCGGCGCCTGCCTCGCGGAGTGCCCCCACAAGATCCTCGAGCATCGAGCGGATGTCCGGATCCAGGCCCTCCCCATAATATTCGGCAGGAAGCCCGACGCGCATGCCGCGAAGTTCACCGTTCAGCGCATCCGTATAATGGGGGACGGCTACCGGAGCACTCGTCGCATCCATGGCGTCCACTCCGGCCATAGCCTCAAGCACGATGGCTGCGTCTTCAATCGTGTGTGACAGCGTGCCGACAGAATCAAACGAGGATGCATAGGCAACCAGTCCGTTACGGCTTACGCGACCATAGGTCGGCTTCATTCCGACGACGCCGCAAAACGCCGCCGGTTGCCGGATGGAGCCGCCGGTGTCCGTTCCGAGCGCCGCATGGCACAGTCCGGCCGCCACGGCTGCCGCCGATCCGCCGGACGACCCGCCCGGCGCGAAGCCGTTGCGGTGCGGATGCTGCACCGGCCCATAGCAGGATCGCTCGTTGGAGGACCCCATTCCGAACTCATCGCAGTTTGTCTTGCCGATAAAGATGGCGCCGGCCTTTCGCAGCCTGGCAATCGGCGTAGCATCGAACAGCGGCCGGAATCCGGACAATATGCGTGAGGCGCACGTCGTGTCGGTGTCCTTAACGCAGAGCAGGTCCTTGACACCGAGGACCAGTCCGGCGAGGGGCGGCGACATCCCTCGGGTCCTTGCGTCATCCAGACGGCGAGCCTGGGCGCGGGCCCCCTCGTCATCGACAAACGTGAATGCATTGATGCTGTCGTCGCGCGAAGCGATAGCGTCCAAAAACGAAGAGACCAGTTCCTGGCAACTGGTCTCTTCGCTCGCCAGCGCCCGTCGGGCGCGGGCAAACGTCAAATAGGACATGGCACAAACGGGACAGCCCCGCTTACAAGCTCCGGCACTACGATTGCACCGACGGGTCAGAATGTTCCGTCGCGGGGTTGGAAGCCGGCGTCGCTGGAGGAGGGGCTGTGGGTTGCTGCTGCACCGGGGGCTGGTAGGAGGGGGGAGGCGTCTGATAGCGCTGCCGCTTGTCCTCAAGTGTCAGCTCCCGGGAGATTTCATTTGTAGCACTCTTGAATTCACGAATCCCCTTGCCAAGGCCCCGAGCCATTTCCGGGATCCTCTTGGCTCCGAAGAGGAGCAGGAAGAGGAGAAAAATGATAATAATTTCGGTAGGTCCTAGCGTTCCCATGGCGACTCCTCATATGGTATGCTGGAGAATTGCTGCAACGGTCGTACCGATGGCAGGATACCCGGTTCCGCGAGGAAAACCCGGACAAACAAGAACAGCGTTGCGCCTCGCTGGTTTCACGCGATGGCAGAATGGGAGGATGGCATGGATCAGACGGTTACAAGAGCAGATAGCCTGCGCGGCGAGGTCATCTTGCCCGCCGACAAGTCGATTGCGCATCGCGCGGCGCTGTTTGCGGCCCTGGGAGGCGGGTCGTCCGTTGTGTCCGGCTTTCCGATCTCGGCGGATCCCCGCTCGACGCTCTCCTGCTTGCGGCAACTGGGCGTCGAAATGCGCGAAGAAGAGCCCGGTCGCGTAACAATCGTGGGCAAGGGACTCTACGGCCTGCAGCCGCCAGCAGCGCCGCTGGACTGTGGCAATTCCGGCACCACGATGCGGCTTCTGGCGGGAATACTGGCTGGCCAGCGCTTTGCCAGTACGCTTACAGGTGATGCCTCGCTGACACGACGCCCCATGGAGCGGATTGCTACGCCGTTGGGCCTAATGCGGGCAACGCTCACGCTTTCAGGCGGGCACGCGCCCATCACCATCGCGCCATCGGACGGACTGGCAGGAATCCGGTATGCATTACCCGTCGCCTCGGCGCAGGTCAAGTCTTGCGTACTCTTGGCGGGGCTGTACGCAGACTCGACCACAACTGTCGTTGAGCGACACGCCTCCCGTGATCATACCGAGCGCATGTTGGGACTGCCTGTAGAGAACCACGCCGGCACGCGGCGCATTCACATTGAGCCCGGGCATCATATTCCGGCCGTTGACAGGGAAGTCCCCCTGGACTTTTCAGCTGCGGCGTTCTTTCTGGTTGGCGGGTCAGTGGCGCCGGACAGCATCGTCACCATGCCCGGAGTAGGGCTGAATCCCTCGCGCTGCGCACTCTTGGAGGTGCTGGGCGCTATGGGAGCAGATATCAGGATACGCAGGCGTCGCGTGCAGGCCGGCGAACCGATTGGCGATGTGACCGTACGGTCAGCACAGTTGCGCGGCGTCTCAATTGGGGGAGCAGTTATCCCCAACCTGATCGACGAAATACCGGTTCTGGCCATCGCCGCGGCCTGCGCGGAAGGGCGCATGGAAGTCCGTGGCGCAGCGGAGTTGCGGGTCAAGGAAACAGACCGCATCCACGCCATTACCACCAACCTGCGGGCGCTTGGAGCCGTCGTCGAAGAGTTTGAGGACGGCTTCGCGGTAACAGGTCCGCAGCCGCTGACGGGAACGGTTGTCGATAGCTTCGGCGACCATCGTATAGGGATGGCCATGGGCATTGCCGGCCTCGTTGCCGCAGGCGCGACTACGGTGCGTCGCGCAGCAGCGGCAGCCGTATCCTATCCCGCCTTCTGGCAAGACCTGGAGAGACTTGCCTCCTGAAACACCTACGAATCCTGCGGGCCCGGAACCCAGAGGTGCCGGTCCAAATCGACGCATCCGTCGTCGTTGAAGGCGATGCCTTCGTTGCGGAGCAGGTCCTCCATGATGTGCGGTCCTCCAAAATGCCTCGCCCCGGACAGCCCACCGAAGCGGTTCACCACGCGGTGGCACGGAAGCCCGGTGTGCTTGGCTGCCTGGAGCGCCCAGCCAACGCTGCGCGCTGCGCTGCGCGCACCCAGGTGCTCTGCAATGTGGCCGTATGTGGTCACACGCTGCCGGGGAATCAGCGCCACGACATCCCACACGCGCTGGAAGAAATCACCGCGAGACTCGGATTCCTGGGCCATCGCACTCCGACAGGGTCAGCGGCCATAGCTTTGGCGAACGATGCTACTGTCCGCCGAGTATCAGCGGCAGCCCGTCACCACCGCCACCGACGATTACCGTCTTGCTGTTGGGAGAATTAGCCAACTCCTGCGTGGCCTCAATGCCCTTGAAGCGTAGGAACTGCGTCGTGAGGCTGGCCGTGATAATACGCTGGTAAGCCGCTTCGCCCTCCGCCTCGATGCGCTTGCGCTCCGCTTCCAAACGCTCTTTCTGGATGGTGTACTCATAGCGCTCGGCCTCTTGCTCTTCTTTCAACTTTTCCTCGATCGCCCCCTTTATCTGCTCAGGAAGCCGCACATCACGAATAAGGATAGCCTCGATTTGCACAAAGTCATCTTCAACACCCCTGTTGACGAGGGAGAATATCTCCTCCTGCAATTCGGTTCGCTTGCTGGAGTAGAGCTGCTCCGGCGTAAACTGTCCGATTACCTCACGGACGACACTGCGCAGTTCGGGCTGTATGAGCTTTCGGTAATAGTCTACGCCGTACGTGGTATGAAGCTGGGGCAACTCGCTGGTAACGGGACGCCAGCGCACACTTACATCTGTCCCGATCGACAACCCGTTGGACGAGAGCGCCTCGTTCTTCTCCAACTGCTCCTGCACGCGCACGTCGTACCGGATAACATCCACCCAGGGCGCATGAACATTGAGCCCCTCTCCATAGGTGCGATCCAGATCCGTGCCCCCAAACGGAGTATACCGGACACCGGCATGGCCAGAAGTGATCGTAGTTGTCATACACCCGGTCGCCAATGCGGAGATAACCAGGAAAATGGACACGCCAATGGCCGCGCGGGAAATCATGCGTGTCAGGTTGGGATAGGAGGTAGCCATCGATTATTGTGTTCTATGAGGATTGGGTCGTGGTGTCTTCGTCCGGGCGTAACGCACACGTGGTGCGGAACGTTCTGGAAGTTGGGGTCTTGTAAGCGCGTTTTGATGAATTGATTCTGGTAGCGCAGCAAACAGCCATGCCGATCAGCCGGATATTGCTCCGCACCCTCGAAAATGCGGTGGGCAAGGGGCGCCTGCGTACAGACACGCCACTGGTCTCCTACACGACCATGAAGCTCGGTGGGCCAGCAGACCTGTTCTTCGAAGCTCGTACGGCGGAAGAACTTGTAGCAGCCCTCCGCTGCGCGCGCACGCACGGAATTCCCTACTTTCTGCTCGGCCTCGGGGCCAATGTCGTGATTGGCGATCGCGGGTTTCGCGGCTTGGTCATCCGGAATGCCGCGCGCAGCGTTACGTTGGATGCGGAGCGATGCCTGCTGCGCGCAGAAAGCGGCGCCATCGTCTACCCGGACCTCATTGAGCAGGCCGTCCGAGCAGGCCTTTCCGGCCTCGAGCACTATGTGGGCATACCGTCGACGGTCGGCGGCGCCTTATGGCAGAACCTGCACTTCCTGTCGCCGCCCCCAGAACGCGCCCGGACCATGTTCATAGAAGAAGTTCTGGAGGAAGCAGACCTACTCACCGAGGAAAACGAGATGCGCACAGTAGGAGTGGACTATTTTGAGTTCGGCTACGACAAATCCATTCTGCACGACTGTGACGACGTTGTGCTTTCGGCAACGTTTCGGTTGCACCCGGAGACCGAGGCGCGCATGCGCGCCATCATGCATGCGAACCTGAACTGGCGCGCGTTGCGACATCCTCCGCTGGACACGGAGCCCAGTGTGGGATCGATCTTCAAGAAGATCGAAGGCATCGGGGCAGGGCGCCTGATCGACGAATGCGGCCTAAAGGGAGCGTCGTTCGGCCGGATAACCATTACGCACCGCCACGCAAACATTATGATCAACCAGGGAGGCGGACGGAGCGCCGACCTGTTGGCCCTTATCGAGTATGTCCGCACGGTAGTCGAGCGCGAAACCGGGTATCGCCTCGAGACCGAAATCGACTTTATCGGCGAGTTCGACCCTCCCACTGCGGGAGATCCCGTTTTTCTGCCGCGCCCGCCGGGACTGGTGACCGCAGAGGAGCGGGCCGCCATGCGGACGGCTGGCGCCACCTAATCCTTTCTGCGATGGTCTGGCTACACAGCGCGTTGGCAGTCCTCGTAAAGGACATGAAGCTCGAACTGCGCAGTCGCTATGCGTTGAACGTGCTCATGGTGTTCGTGCTTTCGGCGCTCCTTGTCGTGCTTATTGCGGTCGGCCGCGAGGATATCAGCGCCCAGGCGCAGGCCGGGCTATTGTGGATTGTTATCCTGTTCGCCGCAGCGGTCGGCCTGGGGCGAAGCTTTGTCACCGAAGAGGAGCAGGGCACGGTGCTGCTCTTGCGTCTCCATACGACTGGAAGCATGGTGTACGCAGGAAAGCTGCTCTTCAATTTTGTGGTAGGATTGGGGGTGAACGCGCTTTCTCTCGGCGTTTTTGTGCTACTTTTGAACGTAGAGGTAACCCTTCCCTGGCTGCTGATGCTGACACTATGCCTGGGGACCCTGGGACTAGCCGGCGCAACCACGATCCTGGCGGCCATCATTGCGCGCACTACGCGGCGTGGGCCGCTTCTTCCGGTACTGTTGTTTCCGCTTCTCATGCCGCTTTTGCTCTCCGCAATCGATGCCACGCATCAGAGCCTGGGAGGCCCGGGGGGATGGGAAGCATCCCTAAATCCCCTGTTAGCCCTCTTCGCCTTCGCCGGAGTGGTGATTACCACTTCCGTGCTTCTATTTGACTACGTATGGAACGACTGAGTATGGAGATTGCGTCGCCCCGGGTACGCGTGCCGAAGTATCGCGTGATCCGGCTCGTTGTGGTGATCTGGATGACGGTCGTTATCCTCGGTGCTTTCTCCTTCGGGGGATGGGTGCTGGCCATTCCGCGCATTGAGATGCTTGAGCACACCGCGCGTAATCTGTATTTCCACGTGCCCATGTGGTTTACGATGATGGCCATCACGCTCGTGTCAGCCTACCATTCGCTGCGGCTGTTGCAAACGGGTCAGGCGATCCGGGACATTCGGGCCCGCACGGCGGCGCTCCTGGCGGTCGTTTTCGGGCTGCTGGGGTTGGCTACCGGTAGCACCTGGGCGCACTACACGTGGTACGAAGGCACCAATATCTGGTGGAATTTTGATCCCAAGCAGTCCATGGCGGCTATTCAAGTGCTAATCTATGGTGCATATTTTGCACTCCGCACAGCTTTGGACGACCCTGAGAAACGCGCCCGCATTGCCGCCGTTTACAATCTGTTCGCCTTTGTCACGGTTCCTTTTCTGCTGTATGTGCTGCCGCGACAGATGGAGAGCCTCCATCCCGGGGCGGAAGGCAACCCGGCGTTCAGTGAAATAACCGACCCCATCATGCGTATCGTGTTCTATCCTGCAATTGTTGGCTTCATCGGCCTGTGCTGGCTCCTATACACGCAGCGCGTGCGGGCTCGCGTCATCGAAGAGCGCATCGAAGCACTCCACCAACCGATACTGTAACGCATGACTCAGGCAACCTTCATCCTGCAGGCTGCATCCGGCCTCGACGAAGCCATGCTCTCGAACGATAAACTCTTCGTGGTCATGGCCGTTGTACTGATTATCTGGTTCGGGATTATCCTCTTCCTGTACCGAGGTGATCGAAAGCTGGACCAGTTAGAGCGTAGACTGGACGAGCAGGAATCCAGATGAATTTACCTGTACAGCCGACTATGAAACCCAAGACCATTATCGGAATCCTCGCCCTGCTGGCGTTCTCCTCGGTGCTCCTGTTCAGCTTTGGCGAGCAGGTTGGCGGCTATATGGACTTCGAGGAAGCCGCCCGGACGAATGCGCGCGCCCACGTTGTTGGTACGTGGGTCGCCGACAAGGCCACGACATACGACCGGGACAGTAACGTGTTCACGTTTTATATGAAAGACGACCAGGGCGCCGTGCGGCAGGTGCGGTATGCCAACCCGAAACCGGCCAGTTTTGAGGATGCCGAAAAGCTGGTCGTCGAAGGTCGCCTGGAGAACGACATTTTCGAGGCTGAGCATATCCTTATGAAATGCCCTTCCAAATACAACAACGAGCGCGCTCTGGATGCTATGGTAGAAACGGCAGGTACAGGAACGTTGCCAACGCAAAAAACACTACCAGCCCCATAATATCGTTGCTGGTGGTGATGAACGGGCCCGTCGCAAGGGCAGGATCGATGCCAACGCGATCCAGCAGGAGAGGAATGGCGGTTCCGATGCTTGCCGCGAGGAGGATGACCACAAATAATGACAGTCCCGCCGTGATGGCCAGACGCATGGGCTCTGGTGTCGGGCGCACGATCTCGGGGGCAAACTCTGCGCCACTGGCAAATACCAAGATGACCACGCCCACAATGACAATGGCGAGAGCCAATCCATTGACCACCGCTACGGCGACCTCCTTGCCAAGACGGCGCATCAGGTTAGAGCTCCACACGTCGCCGGAAGCCAGGCCCTGCACCATGATGGCAGAGCTCTGAATACCCGCGTTGCCGGCCATGGCCATCACAACGGGTATGAATGCGGCCAGGATGGATACCCTGCGGATGGTTTCTTCGAAGACGCCAATCACGCTTCCGGCAATGGCCGCGCCCACCATGCCGAGGAGCAGCCACGGCAGCCGCCCACGCGTGATGCGCGCAATGGAGTCGGTGGCTCCCTCGTCGCCGGTGATGCCGCTAAGACGCAGGTAGTCCTCTTCGGCTTCTTCACGAAAGACATCGATGACATCGTCGATCGTGATGCGCCCCATGAGTCGGCCGTCGTCGTTCACGACGGCCAGGGAAACGAGGTCGTAGCGCTCCATGATGCGGACCACTTCTTCCTGGTCGATTTCCGTCGTCACCGACAGCACGTCCGGTTTCATCACCGAGCCGATAAGGGATTCGGACGGCGACAGCAGCAGCCGCTTGAGCGAGACGAACCCGATAAGGTGCTCCGTAGCATCCACGACGAAGACGACAAACAGCTCCTCTACCGTCTCCGCGTTGCGTCGCACCTCCTCGGTGGCTTCTGCAACGGTCCAATCGGGTGGTACGGCCACCAGCTCCGTTCCCATGATGCCGCCGGCGGTCTCCTCATCGTAGGTGAGGAGCTTCTGGATGTCGTCGGCGTCCTCCAACATGGGAAGTACCTGCTCAATGACATCATCATCCAGACAGGCCAGGACATCGGCTGCGTCGTCGGTGTCCAACTCATCAATGAGGGCTGTAATGCGCGCCCGCGCCACCTCTTCGAGCAATTCGGCGTTGAGGGAGTCGTCCAGTTCTGTCAGTACTTCGGCACCAGTCTCGGCGGGCAGCCAGTCGAAAAGGACGTGGGCTTCGTCACGGGGTAGCTGGGAAACAAGCCGCGCCACGTCGGCAGGATGCAGTTCAGCAATGACGCGAAGCGCGTCTCCACGTGCTTTCGCGTTCACCAGCGATGAGACCACCTCAATCAACTGCGCGTCGAATTCAGGATCCGTTATTATGGCAGCCGCCCTCGTCATGCGTCACCTGTGTTTGGAGCCGCCACAACCTCGGTGGCGAGTCCGCTTCCGTCGGATCAGTCTTTATGCGTCGGTATGCTCGTTCAAATAGTGCGCCAGTTCGACGAATGCCGAAGGCGACAGGTCTTCGGCGCGCCTGCGCCCCCAGCCGTGCGGCAGTGCGATGCCCTGCGTGCGCGTCCACGCCCCGAGGCTGTTGTGCAGCATTTTGCGGCGCTGATTGAACGCCGTGCGCACGACCTGGGCAAGTAGGGCCTGGCTGATATCAGGCCCTTCCGCAAAAGCAAGCCGAATAACTGCACTTTCCACGGCAGGTTTCGGGGAGAAGACGTTTCGGGACACGCGAAAAAGGAGCTCGGCTTGTGCATAGACCTGCACAAGCACGCTGGGAACGCCATATTCTTTGGTCTGCGGCCGCGCGATGATGCGCTCGGCAAGCTCGCGCTGCACCATTAGCACGGCTTCGACCACATGTTGCCGCTGCGCAAGCAGGCCGAAGAGAATGGGACTGGTGATATAGTAGGGGAGATTGCCAATAACCCAGAGCGGCTGACCATGCTCTTGCGCCATGGCGCCCCAGTCTGACTTGAGCACATCTACCTGGCGCACATGCAGACCAGGAAACGTGGCACGTAGATACTGCACGGCCCTGGGATCGATCTCCAACGCCACAATGGTGTCGTATTGCTCGCGGAGCAGGCGGGTCAAGGCGCCCGTTCCCGATCCGATTTCGATGATCGCGCCGCTGCTCGGAGCCCGGAGGGCCCCGACGATGTTGCGAGCCGTATTCGGATCAACGAGAAAGTGCTGTCCGAGGCTCTTTTTGGGAAAGAAGGGTCGCGCCACCGGAATGTCGGGTGCAGGGGCCATTGCTACGCATGCTATCGCATGCGTTTGCGCCGGTTTCGCACATAGTCTTCAAAGATGAATTCTCCCAGACGGTCCAGGCTGGAATAATAGGCCCGCCCCTGGTTGGCCTCCGTAAGGTTGCGGACGAAACTCTGGAGATAAGGATCTCGCGCAATCATGAACGTGGTAATGGTGATGCCTTCCCTGCGACACAGCACGGCCTCGTCCAGGACCTTGTTGACAATCCGACGGTCGAGTCCGAACGCGTTGCGATACGTGCGCCCATGTTCGATGTGGCAACTGGGCTTGCCATCGGTGATCATGAAGATCTGCTTGTTGCGGTTACGGCGTCGCCGCAGGATGTCGCGGGCGCGCTGGAGACCTGCGCGCGTGTTTGTATAGTATGGACCGACATTGAGGTACGGCAGATCCTTGATGGAAACTTCCCATGCATCGTTGCCGAAGGCCACAATGTCAAGCGTGTCACTGGCGTAGCGTCGCATGACGAGTTCGGCGAGTGCCATTGCAGTCTTGCGTGCCGGCGTGATGCGATCCTCTCCGTATAGCACCATGGAATGGGAGAGATCGATCATGAGTACCGTAGCGCTTCGGGTGTTGTGATCGGTGGCGTGCACCTCAAAATCATCCTCTGCAAGGTCCCACTGCTGTATACCAGCCCGGCGGAACGAGTTCGACAACGTGCCCGTGATGTCCAGGAGGTGTGGATCGTCACCAAAGCGCCAGGATCGTGTTTCGGTCAGACGTTCGTCTCCGGCGCCGGCATGCGGAGTCTTGTGAGCGCCTCGCCCGCCCTTGCGCAGTTGCCGGAACATCTCTTCCAGTGCCTGTTGACGAATCCCACGCTCGGTTCGCGCCGTAATGCGAATGGTTCGGGATGCGTGATCTTCCTGGATATACCCCTGATTCCTGAGCTCCTGGATAAAGTCACCAATCCCCATTTCGTCATCGGTCAGCTTGTACCGCTCGTCGAGCTGCGTAAGCCAATGCAGCGCCTCTGCCGCGTCACCGGCAGTAACCTGCAGGAGTTGCTGAAAGATGTCCAGGAGCCGCTCAAACGTGGAGGAGGGTTTTCCGTGGCGCTTCGGATCCCAGGCCGTATACCGGATCTCCATAGTGTTCCGATTCAGTGCCCCGTTGTTACCGGGCACGCAGGCAGTTGTTCAAGGAGGGGTGCGCTCACAGATGCAATCCGGCCTCACCCAGTACGCCTGTTACTCGTGGGTGCGCAGGGCTTCTGCAAGCCGTCGGCCCTGTGGGTGATCCGGGGCCACAGCCAGTAGGCGTTCCAGGGTTACCTTCGCCTTGCCCACGTCGCCCCCCAATAAGTGCGCCTGGCTGAGCTGAAAAAGCATGGGCGGGCTTTTCGGCTCCAACACGGTTGCCCGCTCCAGGTGGCTAATCGCAGGGGCTGCCCGCCGTGCAGCCAGATGAATGCCGCCGATCATGAAGTGCACGCGGCTGGACTCCTCCAGGTCATTGGCGACCTCAAAGTATGTGAGCGCCTCGCCAAGGCGTCCCTGGCGGACCAGGATATCGCCGGCCTCGGCGTACGGGCGGGGCAGATACGGAAATTGCTGAATGATGGCCAGACCTGCCTGCAGGGCGCGATGCCACCGCCCTTCTGTGGCATAATGCGCCCGGAGTGTCGCCGTGGCCTCATACCAGGAAGTGTTTTCACGGTAGAGCTCCAGTGCGATCTCCTCGGCGCGGTTTCTCGCCTGCACCGTATCCATTACATGCACCACAACGCCCGGCTCCTGAAACGGCCACGACCCCAACAGCTGCTGTAAGCGGTAGGCGCCGTACAGCGAGTCTACGGCGGTAAACAGCACTTCGCTCCGAGCGACGCCTCGCGGGATAAAGGCGCTGGAAGTCTCCACCAGTCCCTCGGTCTCCAGAGCCTCATAGAATGCATCCGCGAGGATGAAGTAGCCCTCCACGTTCGGGTGCAGGTGCTCGAGCATCAGGTCGGACCCGATGATGCCATCGCGCGCCCGCGCCGCCAGGGCGGCCTGCGCATCCACCAGGATGGCTCCCGCATGCGAGGCTTCCTCACGGATAATGGCGTTGGCATCCTCGGATGCGCGAAACCGCAATTGGTCGCGGTCTTTTGCTGCCTGGTAGGCCTTCCGCGCTTCCGGGAACCGTCCTGCCGCATCAAGAATCTTCGCCCGTGTCCAGTACGCGGATGCGGCCAATGAGTCCAGAGCGATGACAGCATCCATGGCGCGCAGCGCGCCGTCCGGGTCTCGGAGGCGCGCCCGTTGCATGGCCTCGCGCACGCCATTCTTCCACGCCATTTCGTCAGCGCCGGGAGACAGAGCGCCCTCGAATGGCGCGTGCGCGCGCTCGTTGCTGGCTATGGTCCCGATAAATACCGGTACGCCGCGCGCCTGGTATCGCGAAAGAAGGGTGCGCAGGTTGCCTCTGAACTGGCGCAGGCCTTGCGCATACAGCGCAGACCGGTAGGGAATGGTTTGCTCCCCGACCATACGTTCCATGAGCGTGGCGCTTCCGGCGGTTTCCGCCAGACTGCCAAAGATCCCCGCGATGCGGCCGAGCGCGGCGCGAAGCGCCTGGACGACGCGAAATTTCTGCAGTGCAAGATACAGGTTTACCGCCCAGCGGCTGCGCCCCAGCGACTCCGCAGACGCCACGCCCAGTGCGCCGTAGAATTCGTTGTGGCCAGCATAGATAAGCACGGCGTCCGGGGCGTGGGCGAGAATTTCGCGGGACTGGTCCAACAGCGCATAGGAATTCACCGCGGCCACGGCGGTGTTGACGACCTCAACACGACGCTCCGGATAGGTCTGCTGCAGGCGCTGCTCCAGCATGCGCGAAAAACTGCCCCCGTAATAGTAGGGGTATCCGGCGGCGCTGGAGGCGCCCTGGACAAAAATGCGCACGGTTGAACTGTCCTTTTCAGCCGTAAACACGTCATGCAGTCCCGTGGGCACGCGCACCTGCTGGGTGAAGTACCGCCGCGCCATCTCATTGTTAAGCACGAGGTAGTCAGGAGCGGCCGGAACGGGAACGAAGAGAGGATAGCGGCCTCCAAATCCCCCGACGCGCAGTCCGAGCTCAAGCACCGCGAAGAATAGCAGGGGCGTCAGCCACATCAAGGCGACGAAGATGCGGCGCTTGCCGGGCGTAAGGAGCGGCTCCATGAGGATATCCTTAGGGTCGATGCATCATTGCGCGCGCGACCACGCGGCTTCCCGCCTGCAAGCGATAGATATACAACCCGCTCGGCAGGTGACGCGGCTCAAAAGTCACCGTGTGCGCCTGCGAGGGGAGGTGGTCCGCGTCAACGAGCACGGCAACGCGGCGCCCCAGGACATCGAAGACTTCGAGTCGCACCGGACCGGGATCCGGGAGCGCAAACCGTATGTCGGTGGCCCGTGTAAACGGGTTGGGGTAGTTCTGCTCCAGCGCAAGCGCAGGCCCGGCGGGCTCCGGTGGTTCCGCAGATACGGTGATAAGGCCGCTCGGCGGCGGAGCCAGCCGCTTGTTGGTATACACATGGAATTCGCCCGGCTCGAGTGCCGCGGCTTGGGTACCGGTCACATCCAGGGAGTCGCCGGAAAAATAGTCGTACCAGAATCGTGGGGGCGTCGTCAGATTTGTGCGATTGGGCTCGGGCCGAACGCCAAAGTTTCCGATGATTTCCACCTCCATGGTGGGATGGGACAGCCGTACCCGCTTCACAGGCCCGGCACCCTGAATGGCAACGCGGGTATCGGTACTGCGAAACACGGGATGGTGTCGCCTCAGGGCCAGCAGGTGAGACCAGGTGTCATAAAGTTTGACGCGCAGTGGATCGACGCGATAATCCCAGCGGATGGGTTTGCTACCAGTGCGGGAAGGAGCGAATGACGGGCACGCGCCTGGTCGCAGGCATTGCTCGCCGCGCTCTCCATAGCCGTATCCCAGCTCTCCGAACTGCCACATCATGCGTGGACCCGGAAGCAGGAAGAAGAATGCTCCCGCCATTTTTAACCGGTCCAGCGCAACCGGTAGCCGGCGCACATTGTACGTGGACCGCTGGTCGCCGCACGCCGCTCCGCCTGTCGGGGAGGCGTCGCATGCCCCGTAGCGGAGCATCGAATACATAAGCCACTGCTCGTCGTGGCTCTCCATGTACGAAATCACATGGGGGAGCTCCCACGCACGGCCGCCGGGCCCGTAGTACGCCCGCGAAATATCAGACCGGCCGCCGGTGTGGTATCCCATCACTGCCTCCGCAAACGGATGGTTAACATTGTTCCACACCATCATGCCGGGCAGGCCCCGGGCCATGCCGTGGGCGGCGAGCTCCCTTTCTTCCCGCTCCCCGCCGAAGTGCTCCAGAATGACGTACGCCTTCGGATTGACGGTCCAAATGTGGTCCGCCATGCGGGTAAGCAGGGCGATGCGCGAAGGGTCGTAGGCGCCCCATGCCCCCGGGTTGCTATGGGTGTTTCGCTGCGTGATCCCCTTGGATAAATCAAAGCGGAACCCATCTACCCGGTATTTGGAGAGCCAATAAGCATTAGCGCGGTCGAGCCAGTACTGGGTATAGGGGTGCTCATGGTTGAGATCAAAGAATACGTTGTAGGTGTGGCGCGGGGGAATGTTGATCCACGGATTGCTATTCGCTGCTCCGTATAGCGTTACCAGTGGGGAGGGGATGTCAACATGGTTGTAAACGACGTCAAGAATCACTGCGATGCCCCGTGCGTGCGCCGCGTCAACGAAGCGTTGCAAATCCCGCGCTGGCCCGTACGCCTTGTCGGGCGCGAAATAAAATTGAGGCTGGTACCCCCAGTTCGCATTGCCCGCGAATTCGGCCACCGGCATGAGCTCAATAGCGTTGACACCAAGGGTTTCCAGATAGCCAAGCGTGTCGATGAGCGTGGCGTAGTCGTGCGCTCCGACAAAATCCCTGACCAGTAACTCATAGATTACCAGCTCGCTCTGCGGGGGCGGCGTAAAGTCAGCAGTGGTCCACGTATACTCCTCCGGGCTAGTCTGCAGCACCGAAACCATGCCCTGCGTTTTGCCAGTCGGGTAAGGCTTCAGGTCTGGATAAGTCAACTCTGATATCTGCGCATCGTGCGTCGGGTCGAGGACCTTCTCGGAGAACATGTCGACGATGCGCAATTCGCCGTCCACCAGGTATTGAAAGGCATATTCTGTGCCCGGACCAAGGCCGTCCAGTTCCAGCCACCAGTGTACACTGTCTGGACGCGCGGCGTCACGCTTCATGAGATAGGCGTCATTTGGCTGCCAGTCGTTAAAATCCCCGATTACGTGCACGAAGCACTTTCCGGGCGCAAACAGCGACAGCGTCGCCCGTGCCGGATTTTGCGCGGCATACGTGATGCCGTCCTGCAGACCATCCGGGCGCGTCGCGTCGGTCACCACAGGTGGCGTGACGCCCATTTCGTCGCTCGCCACACGCCCCAAGGCGTCCTCTGCGGTCAGTTTGAACTGTAAACCGCAGGCTGATGCCTCCGGAAGCACATACCGAAAAACGCCGTTTTCGTAATATGGCATGCCATCATGCGACTCCCCGTTTAGCTCAAATGTGAGCGCTGTGAACGCTTCGGATCCAAACACGCCTGCCGACACTTCCGTGATCAAGCCCGCGCCGTTCCGCCTGCTCGCCAGTTGAAAGACCATCGGGTTCCGGATGGTGACGACCGAGTTATTGTGTTCATTCGTGTTGATGCGATCGTTTAGCGGGTCAGAGATCCAGGAATTCGCCTGGCCACTGGCGTTGTAGTGCAAATGGATCTTGTACTGATAGGTTTGATCGGCTCGCAGCCGTGCGGTATACTGCCACTGGTCGCTGTCCTGATCATACGTCATGAGCGAGGCTGCATTCGGTGCGATAAGGCCGCCACTGTTTGGTCCCCATCCATTGAATTCTCCAGGCAGAAAAGCGCGAACGACGCCGTCGCCCTGCGTGGGCAGCCACCGGAAGGTTACATCGATATCCTGTCCACACACTGGCCAGGAGCTGGCGATCAGTATCAGGACCAACAAGAAGCTGTGTCGGCGGAGGGTGGTCATCGGCTGGCGGTTACTCTACGCGAATCAGTCTGTAGTCATATGGGGAGAGCGAGAGCGTTTGCCCGACCACGTATCCCTCATCCCGAAAGATCTCGGTCAGGCGGTCTCCCTTCAGCGTTGTTGGAATGGTGAACACAGCACTGCGCGGCCGCACATTCACGATGACCAGCACTTGCTCCGCGTTCGTCTCGCGCGCGAAAGCCAGGATGTCATCGCTCTGCGACAACAGGTGGAAACTTCCCTCGCGGAGCGCGGCGCTTTCCGCATGGAATGAAAAGAAGCGGGTGTAATGGGCGCGCATTTCGGGATGTGCCGACCAGTCGTAGACGGTTTTCTCGAAGAATGGTACGGGTGCGGTGCGTCCTGTTTCCTGTCCGTTATACAGCAGGGGGACGCCAGGCATGGTATGCGCCAACAGTGACGCCGCGCGTGCGCCATGCTGGCCGCCAAATATCTGGGGCGGTGTTCGGTCCCAGGCCGTTTCGTCGTGGTTGGTGGTAAACCGCAGCCGTCGCGTACTGGTGGGCATGGCGCGCTCGATGCGGATGGTCAGCTCGCCGAGCGTGCGCGCAGATTGGCCCTCCCAGACAGCCTTGAGCGTGCCGTAGAAGGGCCAGGCATAGGTCATATCGAACCCTGCGGAATGCAGGGCAACGTCGCCGGCCTCTGCCAGCATCAACACGGGCTTGACCGCGCGCAGCGCGCGGATAGCGTCGGCCCAAAAGTCATACGGTACCCACTCGGCCACGTCGCACCGATAGCCGTCGATGTCGAATTCCGACACCCAATACCGCATGGCGTTGATCATTTCGTCGCGCAGCTGCTGGCTGTCATAGTTCAGGTCCGCCACATCCGTCCAGTTCGTTGGCGTGCCATCCGGACTCGCCGGCACGCTGAGAGGGCCATCCTCGCCGGGCGTATACCAGTCCGGATGCTCTGTCGTCCACGAGTGATCCCACGCCGTGTGATTCGCCACGAAATCCATCATGATATACATCCCCGCCTCGTGAACGGCATTGACCAGCTCCCGGAAGGTATCCTTTGTGCCATAAGCCGGATTTACTGCGTAGTAATCACGCACGGCATACGGCGAGCCCAACGCTCCTTTGCGCTTTTCGACGCCAATGGGATGGATGGGCATCAGCCAGAGCGTGGTAATGCCAAGGTCACTCAACTCTTCAAGGCGCGGAATGATGGCGCTGAAAGTGCCCTCGCGCGTGAAGTCGGGGACGAAGATCTCGTACAGAACGGTCTCGCTGGCCTGCGGAGCGTGTGACGCAGGATCCGGCGTCACAGGCGCCGACGACGGAAGATCGCAGGCTACTGCGCACAATAGCGCCAACAGTAGAGTTCTGGAGGTTTTCATACCCGTCAGAATATAACGCGGGGTCGGCAGGAGCACACCCCGCCGACCCCGAAAGACTCTGCATATGCGAACCCTGCTACTTGATGAGCAGCATCCGTCTGGTTAGCGACGTAGTCGATGTTTCCAGTGCGTAAAAGTACACCCCGCTGGCCAGATCCGATGCATTGAAGGTGATCTGGTAGGTGGCCGCGTGCTGCACGCCGTCAACCAGCGTTGCCACCCGGCGGCCCAGCACGTCGTAGACGTGGATCTTGACATGATCGGCCTGCGTCAGGCTGTACTCGAACGTGGTCGTCGGGTTGAACGGGTTCGGGTAATTGCCGCCCAGCCAGATTTCATTTGGGACGTCACTCGAAACCTCTTCGATACCAACGCCGATAAAGGGGTTCGTGTCATGCGGCAAGGGTCCCGGGTCGAGGGCGAAGGAGGCTTCCGGGAGTGCAAAGGATGCAGGCCAGGAGCCGTCGGCATTCCTGGGAATGTACCGTGCACGGTTGCGGCCCGGCGTACCGGTGTCCGATCCCATTTCGTTTACGAACGTGCCGCTCTGCCCGTACATGTACTTGAAGGTGATCACGTTGTACGTGGGGCCGCTTATCGTCCACGTGCCCGTGTAGATATTATCACCATCGGGATCCGTCAATTGGACAAGGTCCGTAAGGGGGATGTCGTGGTCAGTCCCGTCGATGCCCTGCGTATGCGCCCAGATTGGATCTCCCAGGCGGATGCTGACCGTATCTCCGCCCGCGGGATTGAACGGCTGCGCATCGTCTGTCAGCGTCCCGGTCATGTCAACCGAGAACGCCACTTCGACGGAGGTTCCGGGCAGGATCAGGTTCTGGGGCGTGACATCGTTGAAGTAGGCGAGCGGCAGAATCTGCTGCTGGTCTCCCGCAAACACATTACGCCGGTTTATCCCGGTCAGGTGTCCTTCCTCCCATCCACTTGGCGGCGGCACACCGAACTGGTCCATGAATCGCTCGTCGTTGAAATCCAGGAAATACTTGTACTGAAATTCGATATTGGGAAGCTTGGTAATCGGTACGGCGATCCCGAATTCTGATTCTCCCGGTATCTTTTCCATCAGGCACCGATCCGGAGACTCCGTCTTGCAGTTTTGCCAGTTGTTGAAGTCACCGTACACCCATAGGGTGTCACCACGCGCCACATCGAACACTCCCGCCGTTTCGAAGGCGCTGAGATCGACGCCGAAGACGACGTTGCTGGTCACAGGATCAACAGCAACCGGGGGCGTATCGCCGAAGTACATCCATTGCAAGGTAGTGTCGGCCGCAGGAACGGTGAATGTACGGTTGCCCGCAAGGTTGCCCTCTTCCCATCCGGTGGATCCGCCGGCGTCAAGGACGAATTTGTAGGCCTGCTCCAATCCGACCAGGGCGTTAGGATAGTAGGCGACGCCGGAATACAACCGGTATCCGACGGCATTCTCGTTGGTGGATTCCCTGTTCAGCACAACATTGGAGGAGCCCCAGTCGACGGGTCCCAAGGCCGAGCTGTCGCTATTGGCTAGCGGAGCTCCCCGTACGCCGATGGCCTGCGAGGTATCTCCCAGCGCCGGATCGTAGCCGTCCGCGTCGGCTTCCGTCCCGAACATGGCTACGCGAAACCACACGGCAACGCTGTCTTCCTTGGACGCGAACGGACGCCAGTCATAGTCGCCGCGGTCACCGGAGACACCATGCCACTCGCTCTGCGACTCGAAATAATGCAGCGTGAGCGTGGTGTCGCCGGTTCCCGGCGGGATGACCGGGTTGGGATCCGCTTCCCATCCATTGACTCCGGCATCCTGAGACTGCGTGGAGAAGAACTTGAAGGTGAGTTCGGTGGTGTCCGCAATTTCGAACTGAATCCTCCAGTAATCACCCCCGACGTTCATGGGCTCCAGGGTGCTGGCATCGTCCCATGAAATCACATTGCCGTCCTTGAGCGTGGCGGGAGCGACTCCACTGGCGTTCCCCCGTACTTCGATAAGGTCATCCAGCCGCGTGGTGTCCGGGTTAGTGGCCATGTTAAGCGTGAGTGTCACCGTGCGTCCGGTCTGCCCATAGGCGCTGGTGGCCAGGCAGACTAGAAGCATCAGCAATCCCACGCGAGCAGTTGTAGCAATTCGCATGAAGTATTCCTCGTGTTAGTTAGGGTAATGGAGGAGAGCGCCCGCACTCCGGCAGGCGAAAGTAAAAAAAAAATTAATGCCCCGCTTGCTTTGTTTGAAGGAGGACAGGCCGACGCAAGATTCCGAAGGCCATTGCTGTAGCCGAGTGACTCCCGGTTGCATCTTTCACCGGATGCGCATGAAGCGACCTACATGCACTGCACTGCCCTCGGGCGATGACGCGTGTACCCGGTACAGGTATAGTCCTGAGGGCATTCCAGCGCCGACGAGTTCAATGCTTTGCTTCCATCCTGCCGCCAAATCAGTCCCGGGCACGCTAAGCACGCGCCGACCCACGACATCCAGCACCTCCACCGTCATACGGGCTGGCCAGGGCAGATCGAACACGAGGCGAGTGGCATGCCGGAAGGGATTGGGATAGCTGCCATGCATTGCAAATGCTTCAGGCAAGGATTCCTGCTCGGCGCTCACCGGGGAATACACCTGGATGCTGAAGGTCAGGCTGTCGGCGGATCCATTCGTGCCGGTGGCCTTGTACGTGTACGGTGTGGCGCCAGCGGTGACCATCGTCGGTGTTCCGCTCAAGGAGCGGGTCGCAGCGTCAAAGGCCAATCCTGCAGGTAGCGTAGGGGTTAGCGTATAGGCAATTGGCGGCACCCCTCCCGCGGCTTCGGGCAAGACCAGTGGCGTAATGGGCTGCGCTCGCGGGAATGATTGATCTGCAACCATATCCGCAAACGACACGCCTGCGACCACTTCTATGCTGAAGGTCAGGCTGTCGGCGGATCCATTCGTGCCGGTGGCCTTGTACGTGTACGGTGTGGCGCCAGCGGTGACCATCGTCGGCGACCCGCTCAAGGAGCGGGTCGCAGCGTCAAAGGCCAATCCTGCAGGTAGCGTGGGGGTTAGCGTATAGGCAATTGGCGGCACCCCTCCCGCGGCTTCGGGTAAGACCAGGGGCGTAATGGGTTGTGCATGCAGAAACAGTTGATCTACAACCACATCCGCAAAGGACACGCCTGCGACCACCTCAATGCCAAAGGTCAGACTGTCTGTAATTGCATTGGCATCGGTAACCGTGTACGTGTACGTTACTTGGTTGGCGGTCTCAGTCGGTACGCCGCTAACCGTACGGGTGGCGCCATTAAAGATCAGTCCTGGCGGCAGTGCCGGATCGAGCGTGTAGGAATAGGGGGCCGCGCCTTGGACAGCTCCGGGTAGGTGAAGGGCGACAGCTCCTCCCATCGTAAACGTCTGATCTTCAACGTCCTTTGTTAGGTGTACGCACTTGCTGAATCTCCTAATCGGAATTCCATCCAGCCATGCCCTAAAATCATAATCCCAGGGTACGCAAAGGCCTTGGCCATGAATGAACAGCCCGTACAAATTCGTGAGCTGCATGAGGCTCCTCGGTAGCTTCCCGGACAAAGCGTTGTTGCTCAGATCCAGCCATGTCAGTTTCGAGAGGTTACCCAGTTCCCGGGGGATCTCCCCGGCAAGCGAATTATTGGCGAGTTCCAGGCTGAGGAGATTGGAGAGGCTTCCCACCTCGGGCGGTAGCTGCCCCGTTAGGTTGTTGTCTTTCAGACGGAGCCCTTGTACTATTCCCTCCCGGGCCGTGACTCCAAACCACCCCTCCAACTGCTCCGGCGTGGGAACCCGGGTGAAGTCCCAGCCATAATTGTTTCTCCAGTTGTAGCCATCCGTAGAGGCGTACAGTGCACTGAGTACTGCGTACACCACATCAAGCCGCCTGTTAATAACAAAGAAAAACAGGTCGGCCTCATCAACGAATGCGCCATCGCGGACGCGAGTATGGAAAAATACTCTGCGATTTACGGGCGCATCGGAAGCCACCCTGAACTGGAAGCGGACCTCGGCGGAGTCTCCGCTTGCCAGGAGGCCTACGGCATGCCCCGCCGTCGTGATATCTATATACGGATACGATTCGGCCGCAATCAGTCCCACGGTCAGCTGCCGGGCTTCGGCCAGGTAATTGGTTACTGTTGCCCGGATCCTTACGTCGTCTCCCGAAGAAATCTGGCCGTTGCCGTCGGTATCGGTCCACGACCAACGCTTGACGCGTACGGCCGGAACTGCAGGCGTTTTCAGCGCCGCTTCGGCGTTGACATATCCACGTCCCAGCAATCCCTCATAACGCAGGTTTTCCCCGTCCATGTTTTCGCTCGATAGCCGCAACTGCTCGCGCAGTGCATCTGGCGAAAGGTCGGGGAAACGGGTCTTGACCAATGCGGCCACCCCACTTACCAGCGGCGCCGCTAATGAGGTACCACCTGATATTGTGTAATCGCCGTCATGTGCAGTAGTAATGATGCCTTCGCCAGGTGCAAAGACGTTTACCCGCTTTCCGTAATTCGAAAAACTCGCCTTGGTGCGCGCATCTTTGCGAGTCGCGCCTACAGAAAGAACCCGGGAATGAGCGTAAGGATTGTGTGCGAATTCATCGACATTCCGGCCGCCATTAGATGCTGCTGCGACTACCAGGGCCCCCATGTCCGTGGCGAGGTTCAGGATTTGCACTTCCATTCTACGTTCCTCATCCGAGCGTGGTGTAAACCAGCTGGTATTTATGATGCTGGCGCCGTTGGCGGCCGCATACAGGATGCCGTCGTAGTTGCCACAGATATGCATGAGATCGGCATTCCAGGCAGCACCGGCCAGTCCTGTGCCATTGTCGGTCACGGCGCCAGCCGCACCCGCAACGAGTGTGCCATGCCAGCCATCCTCTGGATTGTATGGGTCGTTGTTCGTGTCATCTGCGTCGCATAAATTAGCCCCATGCACATCATCAATGAAGCCGTTACTATCGTCATCTATGCCATTGTCCGGAATCTCGTCCGGATTGGTCCATACGTTCGCAAGAAGATCCTCATGACGCCAGTTCCCTCCACCATCCACGATCGCGATCACCACCGGTGGATTGCTGTCTTTTCCTTTGACGATGTCCCAGGCTTCTGGCAGGCGCATGTGCCGGAGATACGTCTGGTCACTGAATGATGGATCATTGGGCTCTGCTGCCACGTCAAGTTCCGAAAGACGGGGGATGGCAATAGGCTCGGCATAGGTCACGCCAGGCACGGCAGCCAGCGTCTTCGCCACGAGGGCGGGATTAGCGTCAGCACTGTAACGCACATAGTACGTGCGGCGAAGCGCGGCTAGATTTTGCTCGGTCTTCGGCGTCGGCTGCACGTGATCCAGAAATGGAAACGCGCGCTCAACCGTGTGTGCGCGGTACCGGGAAGCCACGCGATCGAAGAGCTCCAGCCCCGTCTTGGCGGCACCCTCCCCAATGATTATTCCGGGTTCAAACTGCACGACTATGACGTGGGCCTCATAGACCGGCTGCTCCTGGGCCCGGGCAATAGCCGGGATACCAGCAACTACAAGAACCAATGCTCTACAAACACAAAGCAGACGGTCCTGTAGTCTCGAAGCAGGGGCGTTTGGCATCGTTCGCTTTTCTGGCAATCGCAGGAGCTTCTTAAAATCCACTGAATTGCGCGAGGTTTCTGGATCCGTTGCCAACGGGAGCCTGTTCTGATGGACGAGGTGCTTGACCCTGTGACCGGGTGCTACAAGAAGCTCCTGATGGCGTTGTAGATGGTGTGTCGAGCTCGTTCTGCCAAGCGTTCCAGATCGCATGCTGGGGTGTTCTCGTAAGGGAGAGGAGCGTCCGAAAGAAGTGCGCCAGGAGAAGCTGGCAGGATATAGCGGGTGCAAGTCCCGTGGTATGAAGTTGCAACCTGATGGATAGCGCGTATGACGCCGAGGAGATTCGCGCATACAATGAACGCTTGGACCATATAACGATTATAGACGGTAATCCGTGAGCCATGGTAATGCGGAGCGGCACCGCGAGGCAAGGGCGCGTAGGCCAGATATGTTCGGCCAGAGCTAGCACGTTTCAAGGAGCGTTCGACGGCGGAGCGCGACTTTGGACGACTCAAGGACGACTTTTGCGGCCGTCTTGTGCGTGGCCATATGAAGGTGACATGCCACCTGAAGTTCGGGATGCCCGCGCTCACCGTAGATCAACTGCTACGCCTAATCTTGATGGACGATTTCGCCATGGTTGCGTGGGAAAGGCTTCCTGTGGAGCAGGTGCCAGGGACAGCTGTGTGCGGGCCGTAGGCATTCCGACCCGAAACCGCCGCGACGAGACAGCAGGGGTGGTGGAAGGCCTATATTATTGGTGGAAGACTGCGCAACGGTGTTGGTTACCCACGTAATCCGAGCTACTTGCATAGAATCAAACCGCTCGGTCCATTGCTACCGCCAATCGCTCTGGGTAGTTTTGCAAGAGGCATTAATGTTATTGCAACCATAACAGCAGTACGAAGGGTGTTTCCTCAAAAATGCACGGCCAGCGAGTAGCGATGGACGCCCTGGAAAAAATCCTGGTCTTCAAAGGCATAGTCCATCACCAGGCCCACGGACGCAAAGCTGTAGCGGATCCCGCCGCCTACGGTGAAGGATCGCACACTTTCCTGCAGAAAAAGCTCGCTATATCCTGCCCGGACCATGATCAGGTCACCCAGAAATCCGAGTTCAGCGCCAATGTTGGCGAACTGGTCGCTGTTGTTGGGACTGAGCACATCTACGGCTAGTGTCAGGCGTCCGTTGGGGGAGTCGAAGACTTCCCCTGACAATCCAATGCGCATGGTGAGCGGCAAATCGAACGCGTCCGTACGCAGCTCGGCGCGGTTGCTTTCGTTGTTCCCCCGAATGGTGGGATCCACATCGGCGATCACCAGAAGGTCATCGCCGCGGATGCGCATCTTTGTACCGAAGTTGCTGATCGACGCCCCCAGGCGGATGCCCCTGAACGGCGTCGTAAAGACGGTTCCCACGTCAATTGCGAGGCCGGAGGCCCGGGAATGCCAGATTCGTTCCGTGATGAGCTTTCCCGTGATGCCGAAGACGAACCGATCCGTAAGCGCGCGTCCAAAGGAGGCACTCACGGCATAGCTCGCGGCATCGAAGGTTTCGCCGGTACCATTCTGCTCTGCGACGGTCGTTACGATCATCTCCGGTGTTCGCAGGGCGGTGACGCCGACACCAAAGGTCCCCAGCCGCGTTGGCATTGCGACGGCGGCAAAATTAAACTGGATGCCGGCCAGCCATCCGGCATGTTCGGCGGCAAAGGTGGTACTCTCGAGATTTCCCAGGCCGGCAGGATTCCAGAACACGGCCGTGGCATCATCGGCGAAGGACACATAGGCGCTCCCCATGCCCGTAGCGCGCGCCCCAACGGGAATGCTGAGAAATTCCGCAGCCGTCGTGCCGCCCCTTGACACATCGCGCGTTTCGTTGGCGAATTGTGCACGTGCGGGCATGTCAGCCGCGTATAGAACGGCAATGGCGGCAATTAGCCGTCCTGCGCTTGCTCCCCAACTGACTGTTCTCCTAAAGGTCACGCTAGTGCGCTTACTTGATGATGGCGAAGGTGCCCGTCTTTTCTCCGAATCCTGGCGCTTCCACGTGATAGAGGTACACGCCGTAAGAAACGGTGAGCTGGTCATCCGACATAAGATCCCACGTCAGGGTGCCGTTCATGAGGTCTGCTGCCGTCAGGTTGTCGTTCGAACCTTCGTGCAGTTGCAGGCTGCGAATCAGGCGACCGTTCACACTGAAAATCCGCAGCGTGCACTGAGGAGGCAGGTTGATGAACTTGATCGCCCGAGGGCCACGGCCTGTCGAAAACGCATTGAGCGCTTCGAACTGGTTCGTGGCGACGTACGGGTTGGGTACGACGCGAATGCGGTCCATCAGCGAGTCGGGATCCAGAGCCACCGTTTTGGGGCCGACGGCGCTGAATTCGAACACGTCGTTACGCAAGAATGGCTTCCTTGTCAGGATATTGGCGACATCGCCTTCGCGCGGGTTGATGCGATCGGGTGCTACGAAGTTGAGCGTAATGCGCCACGTAATGGTGGGCGCCCCTGTTTCGTCACCAACCTTGGGCTCGCGAAGGATGATGAGATCGCTTTCGCGGATCGCCGGGTCTGCGGAGAAAGAGGCTGGCTCTGTGGAGGTGGGGCTGACAAAGTCCGGTCCGGTCAGGTCCCAGAAGGCATAGTCGACCTCCACGTCGTCGGCGCCGCTGGTTCCTACGCGGTATACCTTCACGTTGGTGGGCCGGGCCGGCAGTGACCTGCGCACCGTGACCTGCATTTCTATCGAATGGCCTTCTCCCGGCCCGACCACCTCCACGCGGTAGTCGGCCGGGTTGCGGAGTCCACGCACGAAACCGGGAGAGTTGTAGGGACTCAGGGCGATCGGGTAAATCGCTTCGTCGTTCCACCCGGTCTGTGCACTGTTCACCTGGACGAAAGTCTCCGGGAAAAACATCAATTTGAAGCCGAGTGCCTCCCCGAATTCATCCAGGACCGGAAACTCATCGTTCGGCTTGAAGGCCGTCGACCGCGTAATCAGTGTTCTGTTGGCATCCAGATCGATCAGCGAGAAGTTTTTTGTGGTCAGCGTGTCCGGGACCACGAATGATCCTACGATCAGCGTGTCCTCAAACGTAATGCGATACCGGTTGCCGTCCTTAAGAACCTGCGGGTCGATGATTTCAAACCCTATCCGACTGCTCGTCGACCCCTGCACACGTGGCAGAAAGCGGTCCACGTTCTCCAGATATGCCTCGGTATAGCCGGCAGTAGGGGGCGTCGGTGTGACCGCGACGACGTTGATTCCTGTTTCGATGGTGCCATCGGCCAGCCGACGTAGCCGGATCGGCGTTTCGGTTGGCGATATATTCGCCGAGATGGCGCCGTAGTCATAGGCTGTCACCGCGTAGAAGTATTGTACGCCGTTGGTAACTGTGGAATCCACAAACGAGTGGGCGAGGCCATTGAGACCCTCGTTGCCGCTAACGCGATCATCGCCCATGTAAAAGCTGACGCCGTTGATCGCCACGGGATGGAATCCTCCGATACCGTCGATCAGATCGAACTGTGCGATGGGTTTGCGAAACGTCAGATTGCCGCGACCGTCGGTGATCACAAGGGCGTCCAGGAAGGCCGGGTCGGTAGCCCGATAGATGCGATAGCCTTCAAAGTCTCGAAACGGCTGGCCGATGCTGCGCAGGAATTCGTCGATCGACTCTTCCGATTTGGAATCCCAGTACAGTGTTACCCGGCCGTCACCGGGCACGGCCGTCACCGTTGGAGTGATCGGGGCCTGCGCGAATTGGTAGTCCTCGGCATAGGCATCAAGCGCGTTATCGCGCGCGGCGAGCACCTCTTCGGTGCCAATGCCCAGCTGTATGGACAGCGAAATGCGTTCTGTCTGTCCGGCCTGCAGCGGAAACAGCCCGCTGGACACGGTCAGGTCATTGTCTCCAGGGTCCGGCTTCTCTGTATCGAAGGTGCCAGGAAACAGGTAGTTGTAGAACATGAAGCGGTCGGAGGATGAGCCAATGCCCAGGGATTGCGCTCCGATTAGCCGCACATTGGTGATGCCGATCTGATCCGACTCGGAAACATCCGTCACGTCAATGTTCTTCTCCCCCGGAAAATCCGTGCCGCTTCCGGAGGTCGGCATGCCGTCGCCGTCGCCGCCATCTCCGCTCAGCCCGACACCGTCCAGTCCTGTATCGTTCTGCAGGATATTCCAGTCATTGTCGTTGTCTATGCCGTCGGCCCGGCTCTCGTCGATCATCTCGTCGAATCCCTCGTCAATGCCTTCGTCCACGGCGCCGTCCAGATCATTATCGACGCCGTCGGCATAGCCCTTGCCGAGATCTTCAGCCCCAAGGTCATAGAGAATAATGTCGGTCTCCGGCACCCGGTAGCGCCGATAGGGATCGCCCGCGGCGCCGTCAATCATTTCCTGTGTGACGGTCGGCGAGCCGGGCTCGGTGAGGTACGGGTAGGCCGCTGTCGCCTGCACATGGGAGTCGTCGTTGTCGATGTTGTCCCTGAACGGCAGGCCGAGTACGTCGGCGCTAACGGTGATCAGGTGAACGACGGGGCCGCTTGCCCCCTGCTGCATCGGATCTGTTCGCGGACTGGGTGGCCACCGCTGCCACGTGTCGCCGCTGGCCGCAGTGATCATATCTGCCGTCACCGTCGGGCTATTCCGTTCGCCATCGATGTCATTGTCGATATAATCCGCATAGCCGACACCGCTCTGTTCTCCGAACGGAACGTGAGCCTGGCTCTCGTCCACAAGCCCGTTCAGGTTGTCATCGATGCCATTAGCGGGATCTTCCCCGAGAAGGAATGATTCCTGCACCACCGGGCTGTTGCACTCGCCGTTGTTCGCCGGGCACTCGTCAGACACCGTACCATCACCGTCGTTATCGATACGGTCGGTGGCGTTTCCCGGCGTCTCCAGAAAGGCGATGGCGACATGCCCGGCGGGATCCGTGCCGAAGGTCTGGTCGCCCACGCCGTCTTCGTCGGTCATAAAGGCGACATCTTCGAGAAGATCGAAGAAGATGATGTCATCACCGCAGTCCCCGGCCACGCAGTCGGCTAGCCATATCGCGATGGAGACCTTGCTCAAATTTACGGTGCCGTCATTCTTGACACCGTAGATCAGAAACACCACGTCGTCGATCAGGATCTGTGTCCACGCCATGATGCGCGTGTTGACCACCAGGCCAAGCCCGTAGCGGGACGGATCGGTGGCGTCCGGTTGGTAAACGCCTCGAAAGCGGTCGTACTGGTCGTCGCCGGCCTTATAGAAGAATTCCTGGTCGGCGTTGTAGATGTTCTTGCCGAAAAACCCGTTCCAGGACCCGGACCAGCCAGGATCGACGGTGTCGCCCTGCTTGTCGGGCCAGTATGGCGGCCAGCTGTCCGGCTCATCGCTCTGCGCAATCCCATACTCACTCCCTGCGGGATTGGCGTACCCTCCGATGGGTTCAAATGTCCAGGAAGAATTGCCGCCCAGCGTGTTGCCCCGAAAATCCGCGACGTCCAACAGCCACAGCGGTGCGCCGGCGTCCGGGCCGAGGTTCACGGCTGTTTCCGCGCCTACCCAGAGCTGCGTGAGTGCGACATACCGGCGGTTCGTGTTCTTCGGCCACTCGTACCAGAAATCCGAGGGGCTTCCGGATTGGGCGGTCTGCGTCCAATTGGTAATGGTGGCCCGGATATTGTTGCCGTCAATGTCATCGCGTCGGCGTTCCAGCGGATCCGTACGCTCCTTGCTCGGCACGTGGTTGCGATCGATAATGCCCTGCGCAACCCCGACCGTTGGCGTGCCAAGCATCAGCACCAACAAGGCTGTCAGTATCTCAACTATTCTCTTGTGTGAGAAGCCTGTCATGAAGTGTGTTAGTACCTAAACCGCAGGCCGAGATGGATCCGCCTGGGCTCTGAAAAGAAGTTGGGTCGCGTGAAATAGCCGGCATCCGCCGAAACCAGCGGTGCCGAAAACGTAACGTCGGGGGCTCCCGTGTCGCCATAGACAGACAGGGCGTTGCGCCGGTCCAACACGTTGAAGATCTGCAGGAATATGCGAGGCCGCAGGCGACCGATCGAAAACTCCTTGTAGATGTCAAGGTCGACCTGGAACGATGCAGGTTGCCGGCGTGCGTGTGTCGGAAATTCCGGCTCTACATCCGACCCGAACCGCGCCGCTTCCTCGAATGTCGGGGTGTAGGGGAAGCCGGAGCCCCATACCGCGAGCACGGCTGCTCCCCACGAGCGGCCGCCCACATACAGCGAGCCGGCAACCTTGTGACGCTGGTCCCAGGCGAGCGGCAAGAGCGCCAGGCGGGGCTCTTCTTCTCTGCCGGCGGCGAAGAATTCCTCTGCAGGATCAGAGTTGGAGCCGTCTACGACCTGAAATGTGTAGTTGAGGTCAAACCCGTAGTGGTTCGCAAACGCGCGCGACAACGACAGGGTAACCCCACGCGTGTTCGCATAGTCGCGATTGGCGTATACGACGTAGGTGACGCCTGGCAGCTCGGATTCGATGAGGCGTGAGGTGGAGACCCAGCTTCGAACGTCCCGGTTGTAGGCGGTCAGGTCGACAACTACCGGGCCAATTGCCTGCTTTACGCCGATTTCGTACATGACCGTGCGTTGGGCGTCCAGGTCCGGGTTGCCGAAGGGGCCATAGCGTCCGGATTCGCGCGCGAGCTTATACCCAAAATTGTCAAAGAGCCGGTTAAGCGTGGGGATCTGGAGAAAGTGGCCCCAGGAAAAGTGAATCAC
Organism: Rhodothermales bacterium; assembly: GCA_963665975.1. Taxonomy (GTDB): domain Bacteria; phylum Bacteroidota; class Rhodothermia; order Rhodothermales; family Bin80. The sequence continues at coordinate 1,326,388 of OY762508.1, read as the reverse complement.
ACCCTCTTCCGTGATCGGATAGGCCACGCCCAGGCGTGGTGACACCTGAAGCTTCGGTGCGGAGTCTGTCCACCAGTAGCCTTCCCGGTCCGCAACTGTAAGCTGATTGTTGTCTCCTTCCTCCTCGTCGGTGATAACTCCGTTGCCGTCGGTGTCCCGGAATCGGTTGATCTTCTTGAAGGGATTATAAATGTTAGGATCTTCCGGATCGGCAGGCACGCGGGCGCGCGCGTCAAAGTAGTCGAACCGCACGCCCGCGTTCACGATGAAATTCTCATACTCAATTTTATCCTGGAGGTAGCCGCTGAGCGTGATGGGCGACACGTCATCGAAGCTGCGGAAGCGAAACGACTCCCGCGGCGGCGCGGCCGGCACAAAGGGTTCGATAACCTGTCCGTTATCGGCTACGGCGGGTATCAGGTTAAACTCTTCGAAGGACAGACGATCAATGCGCGCCTCAAAGCCCGTCTTGACAAGATGGTACCGGGCAATCTGGCTTGTCAGATCCCCTTTGACGAACCAGCTTCGGGTCTGCCGCCGAAAGCGATTCAGATCGGTCCCACCGCGTGCGAATCGGGTGCCGCCCGTTTCCACCTGTTGCCACACGCCAGATCGAACCTCTACAGAATCCGGCGGGTTGAGCAGGAAGTCATTATAGCCTCCGTCGGTGAGATCTTCGTAGAGGCGTCGTCTTGCCTTCTTGAGGAAGGTTGCTACGTTCACCGTATAGAACGTCTTGGCGCTCAACAGGTGCGTGAACTTGAGCTTCAGGTCGATACCGTCATCAAGAATGGTCGGCACGCCGCCGGGATTCCACCGGAAGTTCTGGTAGCCGCCGCTGCTGCCGAGGTCGTTCGCCTGACTGGTCGAGCCGAGCCCGATCAGGTTCACGAACATGTTTCCAGTCAGTTGGACGCGCAGATTGCCCTGCCAGCTCAGCTTTTCCCACGTGTTCATCGGAACGAGTTCCGCATCGCCCAATGTGCCGTCAGTGTTGTATAGCCGCGCCCCGTATAGCCAGCCGTTGTTGCGGAAATAGCGGCCGTGGGCAAAAAACGTCACGCGCTTGGAAAGGAGGGGACCGTCCAGCGTGGCGCTAAAGTTGTTGTAGTGCGTGGGGGCGAAGGGCAGGTAGGAGTACACATCGGCCTGGTTGTACGGAAACCCGTCCGGGCTGGTGTGTTCTTCCTGATTCGCACCCCGCAAGAGGTCTGCGCCACCCGTGCCGGGAACCAGATAGGAGCCGGTGTAGGCTTCTACGGAGCCGCCGATACGATCGCGCCGGCCCTCCTTGCTCACCACATTGATAACGCCGCTCATGGCGTTTCCGTACTCGGCATTAAACGTGCCGGAAATCACCTGTAGCTCCTGGATGCCTTCGTTTTCGAGTTGCAGCGCCGTCGAGCCATCGAAGGTGTCTGTGACGGGCACGCCGTCGACCATGACGACGATTTCGCTGCTGCGCCCGCCACGAATATGAAAGCCATCACGCTCGGTTACTCCGGTCTGCAGGGCGAGCACTTGCCCCAATTCCTGCACGGGGAGGCGGTCGATGGTTTCCGCGGTCACGCGCGCCTCTGAGCTGGTGAGGTCCATGCGTACGCGCACCGCGTCTGCGACAACGAGAACCTCTTCTCCCTCGAAGATCTCTTCGCGCAGTACGAAGTCCACCTCTGTGGAAAGGTCTACATGTACACGCACGTTTTCGCGCCGCTCGGTAGCGAAGCCGATAAAGGAGGCAACGACGGTAACCGTCCCCGGTCGTACGCCAATTAGGACATACCGCCCGTCGTTATCGGTCACCGTGCCTCGCGTGGTGCCATCAAGCACAATGTTCACGCCAGGGATCGACTCGCCGGTTGTAGCGTCCGTTACGATGCCCGCAATCTTGCCTGTCGTTTGCGCAGACGCGGGGCTGGCGAGCAGCCATAGTGCGGCCCACAGCAGACAAATGGCAAGCGGTCGACTACCCGGCATGGCGAAGGGAGAGAGTGCTTAGCAAGGCTTCATCGATGTCGATATTGTAGCGGGCCCGGACCGCTTCATAGGCTTCGCGCCGGTTATTGCGGGCGTAGCGCAAATGTAGCATGGCTTCGATCTGTCCGCGCGCTTCTTCGAAGGTCATCGCAGCGCGCGGCCGGTTGTCTCCGACCTTAAGCCAGACGGTGCCCGCGGGTGTTTCTACGGGGCCGATGACGGCGCCGGCCGTGGCGGCAAAGGCTGCGTCGCCATGTGCGCCGAGTTCCCGTTTCGAACGGTAACCGCGATCGCGCCATGCGGCGTCGCTAGCGTCCAGCACCGCCCGTGACGGCGCGTATTGTTCCGCTATGCGCACCTGCGGCTCGCGGACGAACTCCGTGGCGGGAGCCTGCGCATAGTACGACCGTGCGGAGTCCTCCGGTACCGTTGCCTCTGCGCGAAACCGCGTGCGGATCTGGTCCAGGATGTACTGGTCCAATGCTTCCGCGAGCGCCTCGGCGAATCGGCGGGTATCCTCCAGGCCGAGTGCCTGCGCCCGGCTGACGAGCACGTCGCGTGTTACGAGTCCGCTCGCAAAATCAATCAGGTCCTGACGCATGCGCACACGGGCGCGCTGCTTGTCGCTTGTCTGTCCGGCGCGGTCGCGAAACTCCTCTACCGTCCATGTGCGGCGCGCCGACGGAGGACCGAAGGTTAGAAGGGGCTGCTTCAGAAGCCGTAGCATGTCCTTTTCACGGTGCAATATCCTCGCGCCGGTGATCTGGTCCAGCAGCCCGGTCAGGGCATCCTCCTCGAACGTAGTCCGGCTTTCGTCAGCAACGATGCGGGCGAATGCGCGGCGCGCGAGTTCATGCTTGCGGCGGAGCACATACGCTTCCAGAAGCGGTCGCTTTTCCGCGTACTCGGTTTCGGTAAGGATCGGCTTGGTGAAGCGGTCGTCGAGGCGAATGATAGACCATCCTTGCGCAGTGCGCACAGGCTCCGAAACACCGCCCACCGGCAGCGCAAAGGCCGCATCCTCGAAGGCGGCGTCCATTTCATCCCAGCCGAACGTGCCGAGCGATCCTCCGGTGTCGCGCAGTGCCGGATCCTCGAAATTCTCGCGCGCAAGATCTTCAAAGGAGTCCCCCTGTTTCAAGCGCTCGTATAGGGCGTCCGCCTCCGCACGTGTGCGGGCGAAGAGATGCGAAGCCTCGAGTTCCGTATTGGCGCGCACAAACATCGCCCGCACTTCCATGTCGCGGGTCCGCACGGTGTCCAGCACCGTCTCTTGCAGGAAGACTTCGATGAGAAGCTTGCGCCGAAGCTGTCGCTTGCGAGTGTGATAGGCCTCCGTTCTCGCGATTCCCGCCTTTCGCTCCTCTTGGACGAGGAGCTGCGTGGCAATCATGTCTCCCAAAAACTGCTGACGCAGTGCGGGATCGTCGTGCACGCCCGAGGCAACCAGGTATTCGACATACCGGCCCCGAAACTCCTCACTCGTGATTTGCACATCGCCGGCGCGGGCGAGCGGTGTATGGCCTGCCCGGTCCCGGAGGGGTAGTACACGATCGGCGCCAATGGCGAACGCTGCCGTCAGGCCGACACCCGCCAATACGATGCAGAGAACACGGCTCCGGGTCATCAGACGAGGATCGACCATGGCATCAAGGCAGGCGCTCTGTGGCGATGTGAATTGTGCGAAAGGGACGGCAAAATTGAGGAAGCACCCTGTAAATGTCAAGGACGGACCAGAGCGAGGCATGCTGGTGGCGCTTCCACATAGGGTATTGAGGCAGTTGGATCCGGCACCGTGGCTGAGCTGCTCCGGCCACGATAGCGGGCTCTGTCCGATACAATCACGCAAAAGCGCCACACCTGCCGGAGAACGTGATCTTAACATCGTCTATTCAGAGACGATTAAACGCATGAACGCATCGAAAAGGTGGAAGAATGGATTAAATCATTGCCAAACATGGCTTACCGTGTCAGGATATCCAACTGGATTCAGTTTGCCGTTCACGATACAAACACGGTGGCAAAAACTATTACACGGACCAATTTGGGTCACAATAGGCGCGAAGTGGCCCGTGAGACAGCAACAATCAGGTATCGCGGTATTCTGGATCGTCTGTATGGAGATTCAGGCTAGTGCCTAGACCGTGCAACTACCTGCGGTGTTGTCTTCCTGCCTCCCCGCGAGGATACTATCAAGTCATCTTCTGTAATGCGGGGCATGGTTCCATGACCGAGATGCGTCCAAGCACCACTTAGGGCATCAACCCGGAACACCAGGTCGCGGCGATCCTCGTCACCCAGAGACTTGCGGACGCCCAGATAGAAGTGGCCATCGCCGTATGCCTGCGATACGGTAAGCTGTCCACTGCCTTTTTTCGGCGGGTACGGAGTAAGAAAGGCTATCTGAAATTCTCCGTCCGAATTAACATCCACCGAGATAGTGGCTTCCGGCTTGATTCCCTCCGCTCTTACCCGCCACAGCGGTGCGCCATCCTCACTGTAGGCCGCCAATACAGGAATATTGTCTCGGATATGCCCGATTACTCCATGCTGTGCAATGCACGAAAGTGACCCCTCGGTGGACAAGAGCGAGACTACATACGCATTTGTGGATGCGTAGGGCTCACCAAATCCATGCACGTACTCTCCGTCCAAGGAATACTTGTGTATCACATGCCCGCTTGCCGGATCGTAAGCCAACAGGTAAATATGGTCACGTAAGATACAGGCGTCGTGAGCGCTCACTCGGGTTTTCCACGACCTCAAGTAGCGATAACCTCCCTGTCCTGTTCGCTCAAATACCTCGACCTCGCGATCGCGACCCGCGACCAGAATACGTTCACCACTTTCTGTAACCAGGACGCGCGCAGGGTACATGAACTCCCCCGGCCCTTCACCCGAACTCCCGAAATTGGTCAAGTATTGCGCCCCGGTATCAATTACATGCACGGTTTTGCTATCCGAGGTGGGCATAGCTGTGATGTCCGCGTCGAGGACAAAGATGTTACCCTGCCCGTCGGTTGCGATATCCTGAACCCGGATCAGCAATTCGTATTCTTCGCCGTCTTCGCGTCCAAAGATCGCAGTTTCCATCCCGGTAGTGTCTGGTACGAAGGGCCCTTCCGGCCAGCGATCAATGTCGGACAAATCAATGACCAGGCTTGGGTCCGTGGCCTCGGGAATGTTTTCGGATGTCGGATGGACCGTACTCCGGTTCACCTGACCGGCAGCACTCTGGACTGCCGATGGCAAACACAATAGGCATATAAGGCACAGCGGTCCTGCGTTTGACCTAAAGGGGAAGAACATGTCCATCTCTTCTTGATTGAGTAATCTGAATTAGTTGCCGCTTACCGGTCTGAGGTGACTGGGGCGAAAGCCCCATTCGCCTGGCAATCAACGTCGGAAAGGTTGATGACGAGGCTGGTGTTTGCGGCTTCGGGGAAGTCTTTAGCTGCCGAGTGAAGCGCGCCGCGACTTACCAGTCCGCAAACATGTCCGGAAGCCCAGTGTTCTCGGCCAGACACCCGCCGTGAGCCTGAATCCAACCCGAAATTCCACTGCCTCCCGCAATCTCGAAGAACAGTCATGCGAGCGCGCGTCCCGAGTAGCCGGAGGCTGCAGGCCGATTCGGCTGCCGTTTTGCGACTGATGTTATTCTCTGGATCGGATTTCCACCTGTGGCGCCGCATCACGCTCCCAGAGCAGGCGCACAATCAGATCGTGCTCGGTTACGTGCTGGACAGACCCATGACCGATGTGCGTATAGGCGCCGCTCAGGGCATCGACTCGGAATACATACTCGCGGCGCTCTTCGTCGCCAAGTGACTTAGTTACATTGACGTAAAAATTACCGTCACCGTATGCGCCCGATGCCGTGATGTGTCCGCGACCTTTTTCGTTTTGCTTGCTGGAGTTATAACGAATTGATGGGCGGCCATCCGATACCGTCTCCAGGACTTCGACAGGCGATTTGATGCCCTCCACCTTCAGGCGCCATAGCAATGCGCCATCTTCGCTGTAGGCCATTAGCACCGGAATGAATTCACCGATATACCCGACAACGCCTGGCTGCGCAATACAGGAAAGCGATCCGCTCCCAGAGAATATTTGGACTACCATCGGATTTGTCGATTTGTAGGGCTCGCCGAAGCCGGCTACGTACTCGCCATCAACGGTGTACTTGTGTATGATGTGGCCACTTTCGGCATCGTAATACAGAAGATACACGTGATCACGCATGATGCAGGCGTCATCTACCCCGCCCTTGGTATCCCAGGACTTGACGTCCCGGTACGTACCCTTATCAACTCGCTCGAATAAATCTATCTCACGTTCGCGACCTGCGATCAGGATGCGTTCACCCTTCTCGTCCACCAATATGTGGTCGGGATGCAGAAATTCACCCGGCCCCTCGCCAGCGCTTCCGAAACTGCCCAGGTATCGCGCCTGGCTGTCGATAATGTGGACGATCTTTAGGCTCGATGAAGCGTTACTGCGCGGGTCGGCGTCCAGGACAAAGATGGACCCGTGCCCGTCGGAGGCTATGTCCCGCACCCAACTCAACAGCTCGTAAATTTCGCCGTCTTCACGCCCGAAGACTGCCGTCTTCATGCCGCTGGTATCCGGAACATGAGGCCCTACGGGCCAGCGATCATCGTCGGAAATGTCAATCACCAGACTCGGATCCGTGGCTTCGGGGATGTTTTCGCGTGTCGGATGATGCGTGCCACGATTGACCTGTGCAACCACGTCGTGGGCCTTGGTAGGAAGGCACGCCAGGCATAGAAAGAGGCACAGTGTGCCCCACGCAGAGGTCAGTGTGAAGCGCATGTCGAGATCCGGTTCATTGGTGGTAGCAGGCTGAAGCGCATGCCTCGCGGCAACGCAGCGACGCGGTCCTGGTAGATCGGTCGAGCGGGTACGCCGTCTGCGGACCAATCAGCTGCCGTCATGGCGTTCCAGTCTGGTTCAGGGCACAGTAGCGTACGGGAAATGTACCCGACGAAGTAAGTACAGGGATTCCGTTCACGCCATCTTGCATGTCAAACGTGGACCACGGAGCATTACTGCAGCCATTCCTCGCCACGTTTGTCGCCATCCTGCGGGGCCCTGCCAGCCAGTAAGACCCGGACACTTTGATCTTGTTGCCGGCAGTTGCACACAAGCCCAGGGTCTGGGCAGCGTGTGAAGGATCGGTTCGAGGCTAAATGCAGGCTACAGCAAAGCCAGGCCATTTAGGTCAAACGCCCTGGCGGCAGCCCGGAACGGTACCAGCATGCGCGCGCATCAGGTTACGCATTAGGCAACCTTCATAGCCGGCGCGCAAATAGTCCCTACAGTACCACAATTGGCTTGCTGTGCGTAGTCCGACCGTGTTTCCGTCGTTGTTACCCACGCTACGAATGGGATACTGCAGTCCGATGGAAACTCTCAGTAGGCGAATCCGCCCCGGCTCGCACATGGCGCCCGGCCGCTTCTCGCATCGAAATTACTCAGCGGCATTGCGAGAGCGCAATTCTCCGTCGGCAACGGACTGTCGAAGTGTGCCGGTCAGGAATTGTTCGATTTTGTCGAGTCGCTCATCGAGCTTCTTGCCGGACAGAAACCCGCCGTCGTCGTAGCTGCCAAGCACTTCGTTGGCGGCCTCTTCGCTTACATGATCAAAAAACTCAGCGAATTGACTCGGGCCCACCCAGATACCCAGTTCGCCACCACTATTACCCGCGCGTGGTCGAGCGTACATCAAAAACCGGGTGCGGTTGGCCATCGGTGCAATTCTCACAGATGCACGTTGCGGCTGCACTGCAAGACCAGCCTGCTCCGCAATGCGTACGAAGCGTTCGAACTGTCCGCCCACGCCTACGTCCACGGCCGTGCGACGGATCGCGTCAACAGTAAGCCGGCGATGCGGTAGAGATGGCTTGGCAGGTTCGTCGACTACTTCGCGAATCAACAACTGGAGGCCACTCTCCAATTTGAATACGCCAAAGCTGACGATGGCGATCGGGAAGTCGAAGCGACCTAGAAACTCATTCATGCGCTCTAACCCGGGATGGATACCGGCGCCGACGAGTAGTACGGCTATCTCACGTTCGTTGCCTTCGCTGTCGAGTTGCTGCTTCACTTTCTCTGACAACTCTTTCGCGTCACCTACCGCGTTGAATTGGACTTCGAGCTTCCGGGACAAATCATCGGCGTTGAGACGCGCGAGAGACGAGGCATAGTAAAGCGCCTGCGTCAACGTGCGAGCGTCAAGCACCCCTTGTTTGATTTCAATCACCACCCAGCGATCCCGCGAGTCTATGGCCAACAGATCGAGTCGCCCGTCGTCAAGCGATAGCTGGCGACCAACCAGCGTCAATCCCTCCGCGATCAACGTCACGTCGTTCACAATCCAGTCTTCGAGATGCTTCTCCAGTGCAATGTGAGAGCGCCCGACTCTCTTCGGTTCGGGCTGCCGGGAGGCGGACTCGGCATGCCGCCCGTCTACTCGCCAGACTGCCAGTTTCGCCATCGTTGTTATCCCATGAGTGATAGGTGCAGCGGTGTAGGCATGCCCCGATCAGGCCTCCCTATGTCGCCCGCTTGCCCGTGTCTCCGTGGCTGATCACGAAATCCCGGCGGTCGCGGTACAGGAGTGCGCGGTTCAGCACATAGTCGTCGGTGTCGAGATCGATATCCGGGCATTCCGTCACAGTCCAGTACTTGTAGTCGCCCAGGAAGAGATACCTGCGTTTTTGGTTGAAAAACTGCCCCTGGACACCCTCGCCTCGGCTGATGCGTTCGCAAAACGCAGCAAGCAGCTCCTGCTGTCCATCCCGCTTGATAACCACGTACTCGTGCTGCCACGTGTCCCGGTACGTGACGGCCTCGCGCCAGGGCGCGCTGGCTATCAGCTCCATAATGTGTGCGGCCAGTGCCGCGCTGTTTTTGTCATCAATCATGCTAATCGCTCGCCGTTGACTGGCGTTGGGTTTTCCTGCGACGCTGTCGTATCAAGTACTTCGATCCGACATTCCCTAGGTCAATCCGAGCGTCGAAGTCGTCGGACTGGTTGAGCACCGGGTGTGAATCCATGCGCTGGCCGTCTCGCAAACTAGCGCCACCGCGCTGTGATCCTGCCATCAGTTTGCGCCAGCAGCTCCTCCGGACCGTCCCGGTGTAGTCGCCGCGCTCCAGGCCGTAACTCCTCGCCTGTCCGATTGGGCACCGGTGCTGAAGCCCTCCTGCCGCTCCCGCACCACGCGGTGCTCCCAGGCGGCGATCACCGCGTGGTTCCCTTGCAGCCTTTCTTGCACCTGCCGAAGCACGCAGTAGATAGCGGCCCGGTTGCCAAAGCCGGACGACTCCAATGAAATTATGCCCTCCAATAGTGTGGATACAACTCTCTATCTCTTTCGAGAACTGTACGAGGCCTGCTCGAATTCGTAATCCGCAACCGTTCTGCTCCAGGCGGGCGCTAGTTCACCCACAGTCTTCTTCACAAGCAGAAAAAGAATCTTCACTTCAGGGGATTGCAAGAGACCTCTACAACAATAATCGCAGCAGGGCGATAACCGCACTCAGCATCACGGCTACGCCAAACACCGTACGCGTTACTCGGTTGTTGACCTCTTCAAAACCCTGTGCCATTTCGACCTTAAGCCCGGCAATTTCGGTCTCCATCTTGGAATCAAGCCTGGCAATCTCAGCCTTGGTCGCAGCGGTCTCGGAAAGGCGCGTGAGATCACCCTGCATGACGGTGATGCTCGCTTCGATCCCGGCCTGATTAGCCTTGAGTTCCGCCACATCCGCCTTGAGTTCCGCCACGTCCGCCTTTGTCGCAACCGTGTCATCCATGGTATGCGCCATAGACTCCACCAACGCATCCGCCTGCTTCGAATCAAAGCCGGCAGCGGTGAGCTTGCGACTTACGCTCAGAGTATCAAACATTGGTAAGGGCATCGTTAATGAACTCCGTGCCGATGCGGCATTCTTATGTGCATAATACGCAATCAGGGGTGATGTTATCCATCCCGGTTTCTGTCAAGCTAACGAAGGTGGAGCATCCTGCAATCCGGAAATTGTTGCGATCCAGCTACGATTGCCGCCCATACCATACTTTCACGTCCGTCGGATTCGAAGATGCCCAACCCGACCGCCCGGAGCAACACCGCATCGTCCCGGAGTCGATCATGACCGTTCCCGTCTTCGTAGCCCAGGCATGACCGGAAGACTCGTTGTTCCGCCGACGTCTTTAGGAATGCGCGATTCCGCGTGGATCCCGATGATCGTAACACATTCGGCGAGGCGACCGACTACGTTGCGCTTCTTTTCCACTTCGCGCAATAGCATCACGCTATGTCGATTATTCTCTGACGACGCTGCGCCATAAGCCGTCTGCAGGAGAGATTACCCACTATCAAACGGGATAGACCCGAATCGTTTGCTGCTATCATATACAATGCTCAAGTATTGATATGTTATCGCCGACATGGATTGATCCAACACCTGCGAAGCGATGACGAGGATCGCCTATAGCGTACTCCTGGCATGCACACTCACGATTGCAGCGAAGGCCCAGGAACCAGACGGAGATCGCCCGTCCAACATCATTCTCCTGATCGGGGATGACCACGGATTCCCGTACTTCGGATTTACCGGATCCGAACACGTGCACACGCCGCACATGGATCGTCTGGCCCAGAACGGCGCTGTATTTCTGCTTGGGCATGTCACCGACAACCACTGTCGCCCCTCGCTGCAGACGCTCGTAACCGGGCTTTACCCGCTGCAATACCAGGCACTCGTAGACCGCTACCATACGGAAGCGACGCGCGACAGCGAGGAATACAAGCGAGCGTCTCCACCAGAGCGCCGCGATTTTGACGTGCTCTTCCGAGCGCAGGTGATGCGCCGGTTCGAGACGCTGCCTGCGCTGCTTGCCAAGCATGGTTATGTGAGTTTTCAGGGGGGCAAGTGGTGGGAGAGCTCCTTCGAGAACGGAGGATTCACCGAAGGCATGTCAAATGCGTGGTCCCTAGACCAGCGCGGCAAGCCCGGCTGGTTTCGCAGCATGATGGGCGGCGAGGGGATGACGCTGGGCCGTGAAACCATGCAGCCCGTCAAGGACTTCATCGCACGCCACCGGGACGAGCCGTTCTTCGTGTGGTACGGTCCATCCTTGCCGCATACGCCGCTGAATCCACCCGCGCGGCATCTTCGCCCGTACATCGACACCGGTCTCTCTGAGTCTGCGACGGAGTACTACGGCAATTGCACGTGGTTTGACGAAGGCGTTGGTGAACTGGTGCGCTATGTGAAGGAGCTCGGGCTCGCAGAACGCACGCTGTTTGTATATGTCAACGACAACGGCTGGGAGCAGCCTCCCTTTGCGGAGTACAAGGGAGCCCCCATCCTGTACGCGAACGGCGGGCCCAGAGGCAAGCTCTCACTGCATGATCAAGCCTTCCGCACACCCGTCGTGCTGAGCATGCCGGGGAAAATCCGGCCGCAGGTGTTTGCGGAGGATCTGGTAAGCAGTGTGGATCTCGTTCCCACCATGCTGGACTATGCGGGAGTCTCTGTCCCGGAGGAGCTGCCGGGCTATTCGCTGCGCCCGATCGTGGAGCGCCGGTCGTCGTCGCCACGGGAGGCCCTGATTGGCCGTGTCACCCAGTTGCGCTCAGACACCGACGTGATGGGTCGCAGGGCGGAGGGCTACTACTTGCGCACGCGAAGATGGCATTTTCTTTGGACCACAGGCGACGACCACACGGAGTTGTATGATATGGATGCAGATCCAGGCGCGGAGCACAATGTGATCGCCAGTCATCCCGACTTGGCTGCGGAGTTTCAAAGGGACATAGAAAAGTGGCGGCAGGCGATGCTCCTGCGCGTCGGGGCATCAGCTGCGCAGTAGCGCAAGCCACGCGTCGCGGACGACCGATGCGCTGAAGCGGCTCTCGAACCGCTGGCGCGCGTCGTGCGAGGCCTGCAACCACGTTTCTGTAACCAGAAATCGCTCTACGCAGCGTGCGATTTCCTCTGGAGCGCGCGGCGCGACGAACAGGGCCTCGCGGCCGTCGCGGACCATTTCAGGGATAGAGCCGTGCCGAGTCACAATGACGGGCGTGCCCGCGGCGAGCGCCTCCAGCAGGGCGAGGGGCTGAGCCTCTTCCGGGTAGTAGGTGGGTAGTAGCAGGACATCGGCGGCGAGGTGGTGTTTCTTTATCTGTGCGCGGTCCGAAAGAGCGCCCAGATGCGTGACGACGCGCTGCGCCCCGCAGGCCTCCACGCGGCGCAGGAACGCGCTTCTGTCGGCATCGGAATTCCAGCGTCCCACGAAGGTCGCGTGGATCGGGATCCCGCGCTGGTTCAGCAGATGTACGGCTTGCAGTACGTCCAGATAGCCCTTGGAGTCAATCATGTTGCTCAAAAAGAGCAAGCGCAGCGTGGTGCGCACGGCTTTGTTCGCGCGCTTCCGTGCGAGTTCCTCTTTCGTGCACACGAGCGCATGATCGATCGTATTGGGAATTACGAACAACTTTTCGGGCGGTACCCAGCGATCCACCTGTGCAGCAAGGGCCTCGCTGAGAAAGACGAAGCCCCGGACGCGCGCCGCCAGGCGCCGCGCGGTTGGCCCGGTCAGCGTGCGCCGAAAAACGCGGTCGAAGTGTCCCCGGTGGATAACCGCATAGACGGCTTGCCGCCGCTGGAAGTATGGCGCGGTGAGTGCCATGTCGCGCCAGTGACCGGCCACCGAAGGCGATGCGGAGCACCACAAGACGGGGGCTTCGGCATCATGGGCCAGGGCCCGCCACAGGCGGCGGCGCAGGCGAAGGTAGTGGCGCAGGGTGTACCAACGCTGGCGCCACGACGCCGGCAGGAGCGCCTGATCCTTATATGCTGTATCGAACCGGTGCACCCGGTAGGCAGACTCCAATAGAGCGGTCAAGCGCGCGGTCGCAAGAGTCTGCCCATCGACAGGAGGTGGGAAGCGGCCTACAACATGTACCGACGGCCGTTGTGGAGCATCTGCCGGCTGCAATCAGGCTTCCTCCTCTGAATCCCATGTTTCGATGGCATGGAGGACCGTGCTGACAATGTCCTCTTCAGGCGTGGTGCCGACGACCTCGCCGTTCTTGAACAGGTGAGCCCGGCCACGCCCCAGAGAAATGCCCAGATCGGCGCCGCGCGCCTCCCCGGGGCCGTTGACGGCGCAGCCCATAAGCGCCACCGTGAGGTTCTTGGTGAACTTGCGGGCCTTGACTGCTGCCTCTACCTCCTCGACGATCGAAAACAAATCGCCGTTGAGCCTGCCACAGGTAGGACACGCGATAACATTGACGCCCGGTCGCCCCAGGCGCAGCGACTTCAGGATGGCGTGGCCCGCTTCGACTTCCTTGATGGAGTCCGCGGTGAGCGATACGCGAATCGTGTCTCCGATGCCATCGGCAAGCAATCCACCAATGCCGATGGCACTCTTGATGGTGCCTGGGACGGCCGACCCCGATTCGGTGACTCCCAGATGAAGCGGATACTCGGTCCGGGCTGCGATCAGCCGATAGGACTGAATCATAAAAATCACGTCGGAGTGCTTGACCGAAATAACAAGATCATCGAAGCCATGCCGGGTGCAAATTTCGACGTGCCGAAGCGCGCTCTCCAGCAGGGCCTCCGGCTTCGGATATCCATGCTTGTCCAGGATGTCGCGTTCCAGCGATCCGGCGTTCACGCCGATGCGAATAGGCGTTCCGGCTTCCTTAGCCGCAAGCAGCACTTCTTTTTCCCACTCTTCCTTGCCAATGTTGCCCGGATTGATGCGGACCTTAGCTACGCCAGCCTCGATGGCCTTCAAGGCGTACATGTAGTTGAAATGAATGTCAGCAACAATGGGTACCGTCGCTCCCTGCACGATGTCCGCCAGTGCGTCGGCATCCTCGGGCCGCGGCACGGCCACGCGTACAATATCTGCGCCAGCTTCCGCGAGACCTGCGATTTCGCCCAGTGTCTTGGCCACGTCATAGGTCTTGGACACGGTCATCGACTGGACGGAAATGGGCGCTCCGCCACCGATCTGTACGGGGCCGACCTGTACTGCCTTGGAGTTGCGGCGGACGCGTTCCATAAGAGATAATAGAAGGTGGGTGGTTTGTAATAATCAGGTTGTAACAACCGCCACTATATCAACACGTGGCAACCGGAAAAGTTCGTCCCGCAACCCGGGCATCAAGAGATGCGACTAGCCTTTTCCAACAACTCACGGTCTTCGTCTGTCAGCGATTCCATGCCGTGTTCGCTGATCTTGTCGAGAATACGATCGACCTCGCTATCCAGGGATGGCCGGGTGTCCTCTGCCCGAGTAGAGAGCCGAGTCCCCCGGCGTGTGCGCTCCGTACGCACGGATTCTTTAGGCGTTGCGCGTTTGCTGGCGATGCGCTGCTCCGTGCGGGTAAGCCAGTCCCGTAGCCGGTTACCGGAAGCAGTCTCGGATCGTCTACCGGATGCTCGCGAGAAAAATACTTCGAACCACGCGGTCAAATCGACGCCGCGCTGCTGCAGGCGGACGAGCAGCAGTCCTGCCAGTGCCCCTCCGAGATGTGCAAATACGGCTGTGGTGCCACCCAGACGAAATAGTACGTCCAGGACCAAAAAGGCGGCCAGAAGGTGGACTAGTCGAATGTTGCCGATCAAGAGCAGGCCGATCCGCTTCTGGGGATAGGTAAAGGCGACCGCGGCAAGCACGCCCAGGACGGACGCCGAGGCGCCATGGATGATAGCGCCGGGGGATCCCAGCAATGTGGCGGGAAGCAGGGCGTACGCAAGCGCGCTCAGAAAGGCGCCACCCACCGAACCCCATACGTACACGCCGAGCAGTCGCGCCGGGCCGTGCATGGCTTCATATTCTCGCCCGATCCAGTAGAGCCAGAGCATGTTGAAGCCGACATGCATGAGGCTGCCCAGACCCAGGCCGGGTGTCCCCAGATGCACGAAGCTGTAGGTGAACAGCTGCCAGGGCTCCAGGAGAAATTGTTGCCACGGCGTATGGAACGCCAAATGCGACAAGGCGAACCCTGCCGTCACCGCGAAGTGCGAAAACACGATGGCCCAAAGGAGGTAGGCGGCTACGTTAATTGTCAGTAGCCAGCGGAGGGCCTGAGGAAGTGAACGGTACCAAAGTTGGAATTGCGGCACGGCTGGGTGTCTGGCGGAGCATCACGCTTCAAGACGTGTAATGCTACCCGCGACGCCGCGTTTCGTTCGCTCCGGATCCGCGCGCTTCTTTCCCCCGTCAGGTGTACATCCTGCGTTTGGGCTGCATCGGCAGCTTGCCGCGCCAGTACTGGATGAGCAGGTAGCCGAATACCATGCCGCCAAGATGAGCGAAATTGGCCACGCCCACCTGTGTGCCGGTGACTCCGTAAAAGAGCTCCAGTGTGCCGAAGATGATCACAAACCACTTCGCCTTTATCGGAATCGGCGGAAAGAGCAGGATGATGTACTCGTTCGGGTACAGCATGGCAAAGGCGAGGAGTAGCCCGAATACGCCTCCCGACGCACCTACGGTCGGATATACCTGTCCGTTTGCAGCGCTGGCAGTGGCAACCAGGAGTTGTACGAGTCCTGCGCCGATAACGCACAGGAAATAGTAGATTGCAAACCGCCTGGAGCCCCATGCTTGTTCGATGCGCATACCGAACAGCCACAGAGCGAACATATTGAACAGCAGGTGGGTGAAACCGCCGTGCAGGAACCCGTATGTGACCAGCTGCCAGGGTAGGAATGTCGCCACCGTACTATAGCCGAATAGTGATGTATTGGGCCACAGCGCGAACCATCGTAACAATTCCTGATTGATGAAGGGGACCTGTTGGGCCATAAACACCAGCCCATTTATGATCAGCAGATTCTTTATTACAGGTGGGAAAGCCCCGAAGAGGGCGGAAGGCCGGTAGGGTTGCTGGTACATACACGGACGGGTTCTGCCAGGAAATCAGGAGCCCCTTATAGCGCGTGGCGGGCATTAAGGTTGCGGGCATGGCGGTTGGGAAACGGATGGATCCCTACGGCGGTATGACCCGGTGATTACACGCCCATGATTTTATTTGTCTCCGACATGCACTTCGGGCGCGGCGCGAGCCGCGCGAGCGAGGATGCCCTGATCTCCTGTTTGCGCACTCATGCCCGGGAGGCCTCCAGGCTCTACCTGTTAGGCGACGTCTTCGACGCCTACATCGAATATCGCCGGCTGATTCCGAAAGGGTGTACGCGGTTTCTTGCACTCCTTGCGGAATGGAGCGACCGTGGCATCCCGGTTACCTACCTGGTAGGCAATCATGACCCATGGCACCGCGATTACTTTGAGAAGGAATTAGGGGTCCGCATCGTGTACGATGCGGTTGTCGAAGCGGTCAATGGTCACGTGCTCTACCTGCACCATGGCGATGGCATTGCCAAGCGGGGCGCCCTTTACCGCTTTCTCAAACCAGTCCTGCGACATCCTGTGCCGGTCTGGCTCTATCGCATCCTCATCCCTGGGGACGCGGGTCTGGCCCTTGCGCAATGGGTGAACCGTCGCCTTGAAAGTGGCGCGCCAGATCTGGAGGTTGCCCGCGCTTTGCGCGGGCGCGCCCGGCGCATTCTTGCGGACTCCTCGGCCAGCCTGGTTGTGATGGGCCACACGCATGTGGCGGAACAGTTAGCCTGGCCAGAAGGGATCTATCTGAACACGGGAAGCTGGCTCGACGGCCGTACGTTTGGGGTCCTCGATGGCCAGGACGTAGGGCTTATGCGGTGGAACGGGACGCAGGCCGAACCCGTTCTTGTAACATAACAGAGCTCGCCCTCGTTACTCCGGATGTCCCGGCAATTTGTTTTCTATAATCCGCATGCATAATGCCGGAGTACTCGGATAAGGAATACAAGGAGTATTTCAAGAACAAGGGGAACAGGCGGCGCGGGTATCGCGGATTCGTGGAAGGGCGTGTGAAGAATCCACGACTCGCCCAGGCCGTTCGCGTGTTGTCCATTCCGACGATACTGGGTCTCCTGGGGGTGGTAGTCATCACCGGGTACATGATCAGCCTGCGTGGGGATATCCCCTCTTTTGAGCAGATCGAAAACCCCGAATGGGAGCTTGCCACCGTAGCCTATACCGCTGACGGCGTGGAGCTGGCCCGGTTCGGGCGGCAGAACCGGTCCTCGGTCCGATATGACAGTATCCCGCAGCACGTCAAGGATGCGCTGATTGCGACCGAAGACCACAGGTTCGGGCAGCACTGGGGGATTGACCTTTTTCGCACCGCCTCGGCCGCGAGCCAATCGGCGCTCTGGAAGATCGGGCTGCCCTTCAGCCGCCAGGGCGGGTCCACGATCACGCAGCAGTTGGCACGCAATCTGTATAATGAACAGATTGGGTTTGCCGTCACTGTCGAGCGGAAGCTCAAGGAAATGGTAACGGCGGTCGAACTGGAGCGGCGCTACACGAAGGAGGAGATCGTCGAAATGTACCTGAATACGGTGTCGTTTCGTCACAACGCCTTCGGTATTGAGGCTGCGGCGCGGACGTATTTCGGGAAGCCGGTGAGCAAGGTCGACACACTCGAGGGGGCAACGCTCATCGGCATGCTCCAGGGAACGACGCGCTATGATCCCGTACGCAGCCCGGAAGCCTCCCGGAATCGGCGCAACGTGGTATTGCGGCAGATGATCAAACGCGGCCTATTGGACACCGCATTCTACGAGACGTACCGGGACTCTCTTACGGCAACCAATTTTCGCTCGGCGGATGTGACCGAGAGCTTCGCGCCGTACTTCGCAGAGTACGTGCGCAACTGGCTTTCGGCCTGGGGCAAGGAACACGGCGTGGACATCTACGGCGAGGGCCTGCGGGTATGGACCACCCTGGATTCCCGTCTCCAGACGTACGCGCAGGAGGCCGTCAGGCATACAATGCAAGGCCTTCAGGCTGTCGCCGATTGCGAGTGGGGGCTGCGTGAAGGCGCACGCGTCCACTTCGGTGAAGACCTGGCAGCACACCGGGAAGCGGCATGTCATACCGAGTCGGAAAACCGTTTTGCCTACTTCTGGCAGCGCAATGCCTCCCTCTTGACATCGTTTATCCGGGAATCTGATCGCTTCCAGAATCTGCGGCGACGCGGCATGCGCGCCGATTCGGCGTTGGCCGCCCTACGTGGAGATCCCGCCTTTATTGATTCCCTGAAGGCGGAAAAGACGCGGCTGGAAACAGGACTCACCTCGGTAGATCCCCGAACGGGACATGTCAAGGCCTGGGTGGGAGGACGTGACCTTGCCGAAGACTGGTTCGACCATGTGGCGATCGCCCGGCGCCAGCCCGGCTCTACGTTCAAGCCGTTCGTATTCACGGCGGCCGTTGATGTGGGCCACAAGCCATGGGAAGAATTGCAGGACACCCTGTTCACATACGTAGATGAGTATACGGATCAGGCTTGGAGTCCGCAGAACTCGGGTGGGGAGATTTCCAGCGAGTGGCTCACGCTCCGCGAAGGACTTGCCCGCTCGCTGAATACGATATCAGGTCAGTTGATTCTGAACATTGGGCCCAGTACGGTGGCGCGCTATGCGGAGTGGATGGGCATCAGGAGTCCTCTGGACGAGGTGCCGTCCCTGGCGCTTGGCACCAGCGATGTGACGCTCCTTGAAATGGCAACCGCGTACAGTACGCTCGCCAACCTCGGCATTCGCAATGATCCTGTTATTGTAACGCGCATTGAGGACGAGAACGGCACCGTGTTATACGAGGCGGTGTCCGCGCCGGGAGAGGCGCTCTCGGACGAGACGGCCGCCGTAGTCATCGACATGTTGCGCGATGTGGTCAACGAGGAATATGGCACCGGTTATCGCATTCGGTGGCAGTTTGAACAGGCAGGGTACGATTTTGCGGGCAAGACCGGCACCACACAGGAAGGGGCCGACGGGTGGTTTATGCTAATGCACCCGGAACTCGTAACCGGCGCATGGGTCGGCTTCAATGATCGGCGCGTCACATTTCGGTCTACCTTCTGGGGCCAGGGCGCGCACAACGCTCTGTTCGTGGTTGGTGACTACTTGCAGCGTGCCAATGGTTCTCCAGAGGTTGGTCTGACGATGGCGGAGCGGTTTCCGCCCCCGGAAGCCTTTGGTTACGAGTCGCCCGGGCGCAATCGCGAGAACCAGCGCGAAGTGTGGTAAGGCGCCAGCGGCTCAACAGGCGCGTCAAATCGCGAAAATTCTCCACGTCACCGATTGTTATCCGGGCGCGAACACCTATGGATGTGTGGATTCCAGGATGGGGCTGAGCATACTCCTGGAAGACTTCCATGCCTGCTTGCATGCAGCCTGATGCGCACTTGCGGAGCTGGAGTGGCCGAAGCTTTCTGGTCTGCTCACTTCGTCCAGATCCCGCATTGCCTCTCTCACCGGTACAGAGGAGACAACAAGAACCAAGTCATTCACCATCAACCCCAAGAACTAAACGTCCGTGAAAACGGGGCAACTCCAGGTAAATCCTATGTCGTTGCTGCTGCCGCTCCGGTTGTTGGCGAACAGTAGCTCGTCACCATCTGGATGGTAATGCAGCTGGTTGTCGAATGCCCGGCGTCGCTGCCCTACGCGTGATGGGAACCGTGTGCAGGCTCCCGAGAAGGTCGAACATGATTGTCTCGCCATGGGGGCGGCAATCAAGCGATAGTCAGGCACCTTAAAAGGTTGTGAACGACAGCATGAGGCTCGGTCGCATAGGGAGGCGCGCGCCAGAGACGAATTATGATGCTAAAGTGCTTTGTGGAGCCTCTGTTCCACCGTGGCATGCAGCATGGTCAGGGCCGGCACGAGCATCATGAGGATGGCTGTGGCGAAGAGGATTCCAAAGCCCAGGCTTACGGCCATTGGTACCACTAGCTGCGCCTGCAGGCTGCGCTCCAGAATCAGGGGTGTCACACCGAAGAAGGTGGTGACCGACGTAAGCATGATCGGCCGGAATCGTGCTTTGCCACCCTCCCGAATGGCCTCTGCTGTCGGCACGCCGGCACGCCGGCGCGTGTTGATGAAATCAATCAAGACCAATGCATCGTTGATGATCACCCCACTTAGGCCGACAATCCCGAAGAGGCTCAACATGCCTATGTCTATCCCCATCACCAGATGTCCTATGACCGCTCCAATGAAGCCGAACGGAATCGTCGCCATGATGATAAAAGGCTGCGTGTACGATCGGAAGGGGATAGCGAGGAGGGCGTACATCACAAACAGTGCAATAATGAATCCCCACGCTAGTGCTTCCAGTGTCTCTTGCTGCTCCTGCTGTTCTCCCGTAAAGCGCACGCGCAGTCCGGGGTATTCCCGCCGCATTACGGGGATCACTTCTTTCTCCAGATGCGCGATCACCTCGTCCGACGCGGCAACGTTTTCGTCGATGTTTGCGGTGACAGTCGTGACACGCTGCCGGTCGCGCCGTTGAATGGTTGAGGGACCAGATCCGAGGTGGACCTCGGCTACGAAAGCCAGGGGCACTTCGTCACCCGACGGAGTCTGGATGTGCAGATTCTGCACGTCGGCCAGGGCATTGCGCTCGGTATCCGGGAGGCGTACCATTACGCGGATGTCGTCGCGTCCACGTTGCAGCCGGAGTGCCTCCACTCCGTGGAATGCGGCACGCACTTGTCGGGCCATGTCTTCCAGCGTAATGCCGAGGGTGCGAGCCTGTGCAAGCAGGGAGAGTTGGATTTCGCGTTTGCCCGGCACGCGGTCGTCCTGCACATCGAACACGCCGGCATACCGACCGACTTCATCCTTGAAGCGCGTTGTCGCTTCCTGTAACGCCGTCGGCGTAGGGGCAGATAGTTCCGCCTGGACGCTGCTACCCAGCGTGAACAGCGACGACCGGAACACGATCGACCTGGCCGCCGCTATCGTGGCGGCTTTCTGGCGCCAGACCTGCTCAAAAGTCGCGAGCGGAAGCTCCCGCAATTCGGGATCCGCCATTTCAAAGCTGACCTCGGCGATATGCGACTGGATGATTCCGGCGTTTTCAACGCCTTCCGGCGAGTCCAAAAGCGACGGCTGGTCGCCGATTGTCGAAAGCACGTTTGTAATGAGCGGCGGATGATCGTTCGGTAGCTCGGCCTTGAGCTCCGCGGCTGCAGCACGCCCCCGCTCTTCAACGAGTGCCGCAACCTGGCGCGTGCGTTCAGCCGATGCGCCCTGGGGCATTTCAATGAGCGCCGTGACGCGGTTGCCTTCGACGTCCGGCAAGAAGCTGAAGCCGACTATTCCGCTTGCCACGGCTCCGATGGAGAGAATGATGAGTGCAATCGAGGACACGATGACCAGCCCGTACCGACGCACACTGAAGCGCAACGCCATGTCCAGCGGGCCGCTGATGAATCGTTTCAGCGCACGTGCAACGGCCTCCTGAACGTTCCTGATGAAACCGGGCGTACGTTGGCTGTCAAGCCGAATATGCGCCAGATGAGAGGGGAGAATAAGCAGCGATTCGATCAGGGAGAAGACGAGCACCGCAATGACAATGATCGGAATGTCACGGAGCAACTTTCCGACGACGCCGGGCAGGAACAGGATCGGCATGAAGGCCACGATCGTCGTGAAGACGGCAAACATTACGGGTCTGGCCAGTCGCGTCACTCCCCGGATGGCGTTCTGTAGGGGTGGCCCGCCTCGCTCGTGCTCCACAAAGATGCTCTCCCCGATAACGATCGCGTCGTCAACTACAATGCCGATGGCCAGTATGAAGGCAAACAGCGACAGCAGGTTGACGGAGACGTCAAAGAAACTCATTACAGCGAACGCCCCTACAAACGAAAGCAAGAGTCCGAGCGACGTCCAGAGAGCCAGGCGAATCTCCATGAACAGCACCAGGATGAGTAGCACGAGCAGCAGTCCCGCTGCGCCATTGCTCAGCATCAGTCCAAGACGGCTATCGAGGATGGTTGCCTCATTCTGCCACAGGTCCACGGCGACCCCTTCCGGCAAGGTCTTGCGAAATTCTGCGACATATTCCTCGACCGCCTCCACGATTTCTATCACCCGTTCGTCAGACGTGCGATAGATGGCGACCATGGCCGCAGGATCCCCGTTGAAGCGCGTGATGAGATCGGCGTCTTCGAAGCCGTCTATGACCCGGGCGATATCACGAAGGCGGAGGGAGGTCCCGTCGGGATGTGCGAGGACGATGATATCCTCGAAGTCACGGGCCGTGTAGTTCTGGCCCTTGGAGCGGATCAGGATTTCCTCCCCGCGTGTTTCCACACTGCCTCCCGGCAGGTCCAGACTGCCACGCCGTACGGCTGCCGCCACGTCCAGAAGACTCAGTCCGTAGGCGCGCAGGGTAACATCCGCCACCTCGATGGAAATCTCATAGTCCCGCACGCCGTTGATCCGTACGAGAGAGACCAGCCCCTGTGCAGTCAGGTCGTCCTTGATGCGGTTCGCCAACTCCTTGAGATCCTTCTCGGTCGCCTTTCCGTGCACCGCCAACTGCACAGCCTGCCGTTGGGAAGTGACCTCCTGCACTTGCGGCTGTTCTGCTTCTTCCGGGAATGTGGTGATCTGGTCAACAGCGGCTTTGATGTTGTTTAGTACCGTGGTTGCATCCGCGCCGCGCCTCAGCCGCGCCGAAACTACGCCGAGATTCGCGGCGGCAACCGAAGAAATCCTGTCTATTCCGTCAAGTGATTCTATACCCTCTTCAATGCGCCGCACGACGCCAACTTCCACTTCTTCCGGGGAGGCCCCTATATAATTGGTATGGATTTTTATGATATCGAGGCTGATTTCAGGGTTGACCTCCTGCGGAATGCGGGTAAAGCTGAGAACTCCGACGAGCAGAATGAGCAACATCAGCAGGTTTGCCGCGATGCCGTTCTGAGCCATATAGGCAATGGCGTTTCTCATGTCGAGATATCCGTTATGCCTGCTGCCCGGCAAGGGCGACTCAATTGCCCGCCGTGCGCACCTGCATGCTGTCGGTTGCGACCAGCAGCGTGCTCGTGGCTACCGTGTCGTCTTCCGTGATCCCTTCCGTGATATAGACGGTATTCTCCACTTCCTGTATGGGTTGCACCGGGACCGTACGGAGACGGCCATTCCTGACGACCCACACCATATTTCCTTCGCGGAGCGCCTCCCGCGGCAATGACCAGTACTTTTCCAACGCCATCCCTTCCAACTGAACGGAGACGAACGTGCCTACCCAAAGGGGTGGGCGCGTCTCCGTTGTCGCGTACGGCTGGTCCACGCGCACAACCACGCCAAGCGTCCGGGTGTTTTCATCCACGGCGCCCTCAATACGGTGTATATAGCCCTCCCATGTGTGGATTCGCCCGCCGTAGGCGGCCGTGACTGTCGCCTGTGCGTGTGGCCTGGTAGTGCGCCATACATCACCGAGAAGGGCTGCATCACGGGACGACAACGGCACGAGGATTTCGACGGTGTCGGTGCCATAGAACGTTGCGAGTGCCTGGCCCAGGCCTACGTACTGCCCGAGGTCAGCAGTCTTGACATGTAAAAGGCCATTAAACGGCGCCCGTACTTGTGTTCTTTCCAGGCGTGCGCGGGCGTTAGCGAGGCGGGCTTCGGCGCTCCTTAATAGAGCGGCAGCGGCCTTCTGGTGGGGTTCCTTGAGAGCAAGGCTTCCAAGTACCGTGGTATCCGGAGATTGCCTGGTGCCGAGGCGCGCTTCCAGGCGCTCCCATTCCTCTCGGGCCAGGACCATTTCTTCTTCGGTCGTCACGAGGGCGAATCGGCGCTGGATGACTTCGGCTTCGGCCACGGCCAGGGCATTCGTGTAATCGGTGGAGTCGATCTGCAACAATATCTCTCCCTTGCGGAACCGGCCTCCTGTGACCAGACGATCGGAGACCCAGGTAATTCTGCCCGCGACTTCGGCAAGAAGCGTGATTTCACGCACGGACCGAACTGTTCCGTAGCCGCCCACGGTGAGGTGGCCGTGGTGCACGGCTGGCGCGGTGACCGCAACCAGCGGAGGCACATGCACGGATTCGACCGTAGGCGGATCCGGGCGCAGCATAACGAGGAGCATCGTAACGAGTATGGCGCCCCCGAGGATGCCCAGTCCTGTAAGAAAGCGTACGGGAATGTTGCGAAGCATAATTGCTGGAGGCTTGTTCAGGAGCCTGTGCCGCAGAAAGTACGGTATATTATAATAGCAGGTAGCCGCGGCTATTCGTTATGGGTTCGGTATAGGCATAAGCAATATACACTTATGTGATCATTGGGTGTATTTTGCTATCTGCGGTTCATTCCTGATGCCGTCCCATACTATGGGCGTTCGTGCCTATGATCCTGATCAGGCGCAGTTGTTGCCGACAGCCTTGCAGGATTGCCGACCACACTATTCCACAACTCCCTCAGAGTCAGGGCTCCTGCAGCGCGGATTCCCGCGACCCTGCGTCTGCAATCTCGGACATGGAGGACAACCAGGCACCGCCCAGTGCCCGGTGTACAGCTACGCGCGTGGTGACCAGTGCACGCCAGGATGTAGTCAGTGCGATTTCTGAGCGGATGGCATTGCGCCGGGCATCAAGCATCGCCATATAGTCGCCGAGTCCACGTGCATAGCGACGCTCTTGAGCATCCGCATTATCGCGGGCAGCCTGCAGGGACGCTTCGAGAAATCTGAACTGCTCGGCGTGTTTGTCATAGGCAATGAGCGCCGACTCCACTTCCTTGAAAGCCGTGAGCAGGGTCTTTTCGGCCGCAGCGGCCTGCTGCACATAGCGAGCCCAAGATGCCCGTATGTTTGCCCCAATGGCCCCGGCGTTAAAAATGGGTGCGGTCAGGCCACCGCCGAATAGCCAGAAGTTCTGCGTGGTCTTTACCAGGTCGGAAAGTGTGCTGGACTGCACGCCTCCGGCTGCGGTGAGCGAAAAACTCGGGAACCGCGCGGCGCGCGCGACCCCTATGCGCTCCCGGGCCGCTTCCAGGCGATCAAAAGCCGCCAGCACATCCGGGCGTTCTCGGAGGAGGTCCGAGGGCAATCCGGCCGGAACAGGATCCGGTTGGATATTCACCGCGGGTGCGCGGACCGAGTCCAGGGGAGAACCGTATCGGCCCAGCAATATCCCTAGGCGTCCGTGTGCTTCCTGCAGTTGGCTTTCCAGGACCGGCAGGCCAGCCTGCGTCTCTTCATATTGCTGCTCTACGCCATACCGTTCGTGCGAAGACACGAGGCCGCGTTCATAGCGTTCTACCGTGAGCGCGTAGCGCTCGGCCAGCAGGTTTATGCTCTCTCTGGTAAGTGCCAAGGTGCGCTCCCGCGCGGTAATTTCGAAATAGGTAACGATGGTTTCGCTGATGACTCCGATCGTCGCTGTGCGCATGTCGGCCTGGGAAGCGAAGAATTCCCGAAGGGCGGCCTGTTTGGCGCCGCGAACGCGGCCCCAGAAGTCGATTTCGTAGGAGAAGCCGAGGGAAGCGGTGTAGGTCGTAAACGCGAACCGATCCGGAAGGAAACCCTCCGGGATATTGTCCGCATCGCCTATCTCGCCGCCGAGTCCGACGTTGGCCGGCGTGTCCTGTTCGTCTCGGCCGGCGTTGAGCTGCAACTGTGGCAACTGTTCTGCGCGCGCAATGCGGTACTGGCTCTGCAGTTCATCGACACGGGCGACAGCAACGCGCAGATCCAGGTTGCGCACCAGCGCAGTGTCCACGAGTTGATCGAGTACCGGATCTCGGAAGGTGCGCCACCAGTGGTGTTGTGATGCGACGGCGGCTTCCGTGGCATGCTCGAACCGATCGGGCAAGGAAGTGGTTGCCTCCGGCGCCTCAAGGCGCGGGGCCATCGAACATCCCGCCAGGAGACACAGGACAAGTACTGCCATGCGCAGGCGGGGCAGGGCCTGCCAGACGCTCATGCCGTTCGACGGGCGAAGGGAAAACAACGATAGGCTGTCCGTGAGCATGATCATGTGGAGGTATGCACCACAAATGGCAGGCTTACGTGTAGTGTGACACCCCTGCCTGCCTAATGCTAAGAATTTACGAGACAAATCGCCTAATGTGATCCCTTGAGATCGGTACAAAATGTCGCCATTCTTGAGCAGAGGGGAAAGCGGCGCAGGGGTTTCCGGCAAGATATACGCCCAATCAGGCTATTGTTCTCGATATGCTAACCCGGGTGCATAGAAGGAATTCAATTCCAAATGACCTGAATCTACCCGGATTCGCATCTGACTGACCGCCGAGTTAAGTCCCATAGTGCTGTGAATTCAAATTGTCTTCCGTTGGTCAGGGTTCATGCTGCTCGGACGGTAGGCTCCCCGCCGAGCCTCGGAGGGCGAGTGCTGGAGCCTGCGTTTGTTTCGATTTCCACTACTTCTTGATGGTAATATGGCGCCCGTCTGGCACCACTTCTCGCGCCATTCGGCCGGGGAGCGGGCTTGTCCCACCAACAATGCAAGGGTTTGGCTCCGACTGTCTCGGGAACCCATCCAATTCATTGAACAGGCTGTTGCAGAGCGCGTTCTTTTGGTAGCCGAGCCGGGTCGCCCCGGCCGAGGTTTACCGGGCGTGGGGCGGCTACCTTACACAGTTGGCCTCCGCCGCGACACGCCCTGCTGCCATGGGCTGTCTCCGGCCACGTGCGGTGACTCGGCTTTTGAAACAACTGTAAGTTGCGTTATGTAAGCGCTTTACGGCACAAGGACGTGATACTTGCTCCTTCATTGTTCCACTGTGACGCATCGGCTTTTCACGCCCCTCGTTGGCTGTAGGTGGACAAGGCGGAAGGTCAACGGTCCAACGACCTGCTGTATTACCATTCCACCGCCTGCTCGATGTCGCCGAATACAGGAAGAGCGGCTGACGGTCAATCGGGAAACGGGAGTGCTCCTGTAGTCAATTACGGATCACCGTCCAGCAGTTTCCCACTGCGGCACCGCGGCGCAAGCCACCCTGATCGTGCTCCGGAACCCCGTCGACCACCCGCTCTCGATCGCTCCGGCGCTTGCGCGTGACCACGCCGACACCGTGTTGGCCACGTCGCTGACCAGCACCGATTCACTAACGCTGCCAACTACGGTTTTTCCTCGCAGGTACGTATTCCGGGCAAGTTCGGAGCAAGACTCGGTCCATTCCTGCGATCCGAACCAATCGCGGACGATGCGGGCTACTTCCTCAGCCTTGGGCTCCGCCTTGTCGTAGAGCTTGGCTGCCACGAGATAGCTCACCACGCCCAGCATCAATGTTACCCACGCGGGTGCTGGAATCAGGCGCGAGGCGCCAAGCAGTGCCGTTGTCCCGACCATTCCTCGACCGCCGCCGCTCAGGAGCCGCTTGAATCCCGCGCCATGTCTGGCCTCGTGAAAGCACTTGGCAAGCCCGACGATAGTCACCAGGACCATGAGCGGATTCGCGCCTACGAGTGCGGACAGGCCCAAGCTCGCGACGATCTCCGAGAATCGGCGGATCTCAGCCCTGTTCCAGCTAAGAACCAGCGCTAGGGCACCCAGTACTGCGCCGGTGAATTCCGTAGCCGTGAAGGTGACCATGTCCTTCGCCCAGGTTCGCGACAATCCCAAGGTCTCGTTGAGGAATCCAGCAACGGTGTCGAAGGCTTGCTTGTCCCAAGTGACCACCGGCAATCCGTTGGGTGTGGCCATGTCCTTCCATATTGCTGAAACATACCCTTCCGCCCGCTGAAGCCACTCCTCTTCGGGCATTGTCTTCGCGATAGTATTCCACGCCCCGACGAGGTCGTGGCTGCCGTCAAAAATGCGGTGATCACCGCCGTGTTGCTTCAGTGTGTTGTATGTGAGGTCCAGCGCCTTGTCATAGCGCGTGGCCGGACCGGATGCGAACACAGTCCGCGTCCACTGGTCTAGTCTCACTGCGACATCGGTCGCAAGTAGTGCGCTGCCGAAGCTCGCTGCCTTCGACATCATCGGCTCGGACAGGCGTCGCACCTGGACTTTCCCGCGCCAATCGGAGGCCAAACGTCCCACTCGGGCAGACACTGCGGTCGCGCGGCCCACACCACGCCTAAGCGCACTCTTCGCAGAGCCTACAGCACCTCGCGATCGAGCTGCCCAGCCAGGCTCCGCTACGTCTGTTTCGGGCGCTTCGTCGCATTCAGCGACGGCGGCTGCTACCGATCCAGGGTGTCCTCCTTCTTGTTCCAGGGGATCGTCGATCAGATGGAAGTCGTCCTCTACTCCTGTGGAGAGGTCGCGAGCCTCAGCGGCTTGAGCGTTGGCATAGTTGGTGTTGGGAGTCAATTGGGGGTGGGGATCTGTGGGCTCCAGATTCAGTGCGGGTAGTTGGAAGTTGAAAAATCGTGCTCTTCCAAGGGTTCAGCAACTGGCATACCAGTGAATTTCAGCAATTCTAAGTTTGGAGTTTTCAGCGTCAGAACAGGCCGTTTTTGTGACAAGATAACCACCTGTGAGTTGCGGAGGAGACTGCTGGAGGGCCGGAATGGGTAACGAGGAGCCAAATAGGAGGCGCCGTCCTTCTGCTCCGGAGGCACGACCGTCTTCCAGGCATTTGGAATCCTCGTTTTTCATGGTGCTACTCTATCGACAGGTTAAGTTCTGGCAACAGCAGGCTGCAGTAGGCGTGGATGACTGTAGATATAATATAAATGTATGTATTTGCCCTTCATTCCGGCAACGGGCAACTGGCAACTCGCAGTCGAAAGCAGTACCATCATATGCGCACTCGGGACTTGCCTTCGCCTTATCGAATGTGGGTCAGACACCCACACTTGGCATCCAGAGGGTCTCAAGAGCGCGTGTATGACTTCCGGGAAGTGGCTCAGCAGGATATCTGGACACATCGGACGCGTGAGACCTATTTCGCGGAATTGTAGCCGCCGGTGCGACCACTGAATCATCGGGTGGTCGCGCTTACTCGCAGATATCCGCCGCGTGATATATCCGCCAATCGTGTAAACGAGGCCTTTTACATCCTTAAGTCCCCTTGGCCGAGCCGTGAAGGAATCATGTTGCGTGACTGGTTTGAATCGAGTGAGCACCACGATGCATCGCAGTCCCGTCTCTTGATTGGCAATATCCTGGACACGGGTCTCGAACCTACGAAACCGCCATCGCCGCTGCCTCCGATCGATAAAGAGGAGATTGAGCTTCTCCGTTGGATGGGCATTGATTGCGACTCCGGCAGCGGCTTCCTAGGCCACACGTGGACCTGACAAATACCAGTCCGAAAAGAGATTGTCGCTTGAACTGGCGGTATTGGCCAACTGCGTGGGCATATTCCTGCTGCAATTCTCCAGTTCAATTCTTATGAATTAAGCTGTCATTATTAATTCTTATACATCTCTGTTTGCGCTTCACAATATTGGTTTGGATGCGGTAGTGTTGGCCTTGCCGGATCGATTCGTCGGCATCTGCGCATGACAGACACGGTAAAGCGCCTGAGCGAGGAGATCCATCGTCGGGAGCGGGTAAGCAGGATCTACCGATGGAGGCTTCGGCGAGTCGCTTGGTGGGTGCTCTTCTGGCGGAGTGGTGCGAGAGGTGGATCAGTAGCCGTCCTTGTGTTGCTATCGAGGAGTATTATTCACTGTTTCGTTACAGTCGTCAGGCGTCACTCTGTTCGGCGCAGCATCAGCAGCCGAAAGTCCATGACCTGCCTGCCGGGCATGTCCAAGGCCCGAAGCACCAGCGTACCAGCCCCCTTCCGGAGTGTTATGGTGCCCATCTCCATCGACCTGAAATCCTTCACGTAGGACTCAATGCGCGGCACGCGATCATGCTCCATGCCGGTGAGCGGGGGGTCATGGGCTTCTTTAATTCGTGCGGACAGGCGGCTGTCGCCCAGGCTCAACTCTACCAGGCTGCCCTCGGAGCCCTCTTCGCAGGTGTAGTGTAAGGCAACTGCATAGTCGCCGCCAGCGAGCACGTCCACGCTCCATGTGATGGAGTCCTGTGCACTGACCCAGTTAGTGAAGAAGGAGTCGTTTGGGTACCGGTTGGAGCGTGTGATGTGGCCTGTCGCCGCTGCATCACGCGCCGGGAGTTGCGTAAAGGCAAAGTCGGGATGCCCGATCGTAAATGGCCGGTTGTCTTCTGGAGAAGCTTCCGCCAGCGCATCCGCCTCCCACGCGGCGCGCGCCTCATCCATTGCGCGGACCACCTCCGGAAACTGCGCCGCCACATCCGTGCGCTGTTCCGGATCGGCCGTCATGTCGAAGAGCTGCCCTTCATGGTCCAGGCGGTGGGTCGCGCTGCGCACGCTGGTGCGGCCGCGCCAGTGGCTGAACAGAAAGCGGTCCAGGGAAGTGGACGTGCCCGAGCGGAGAAGCGGAGCTATGCTGCGGCCATCAAGAGGGTGCTTCGTCACCACTTCGATGTTCGCAAGATCAGCCAACGTTGGAAGTAGGTCAATGGCGGCGGCGATTTCGCGCATCGTGGATCCGGAGGCAATACCTGCCGGCCAGCGGATAACAAACGGGGAGCGTACGCCGCCCTCGTCAGTGGAGCCTTTGCGACCCTTCATGCCGGCATTCCAGCGTGCGCCATTAGGCCCGTTGTCCGAAAAATAGAGCACGATCGTGTTGTCCTGCAGACCGAGCCGTTCCAGCCCGCCCAAGAGGCGGCCTACGTTCCAGTCGATATTCTCCGTCATGGCCAGGGCGGCGCGGGTGTGCTCGATGTTTTCCTTTTCGGGCTCCCGGTGCCTCTGGCCCAGCGGATGGTCAGCAAATCGCTCCCAGAACCGTTCCGGTACCTGCATCGGGCTGTGCGGCGTGTTGAACGGGACATATACGAGGAATGGCGCGTCGCGATGGGCTTCCATAAAGGCGATTGCCTTATCCGTGATGTCGTCCGGCAAGTATCCGTCACCGCGGACAAATTCGCCGTTGTGCTCAAGCGGCGGGCTGAAATAATTGCCCCAGTGGCCGGAGGCGAAGCCATAGAAGGTGTCAAACCCGCGGGCGTTGGGATGGTAGGGAGGCTGCATGCCGTTGTGCCATTTGCCAAATGCCCCGGTAGCGTATCCGGCCGCCTGGAACACTTCCGCGAGGGTAGTCTCGTCCAGGTCCATCCGCTCCCGGCCCGCACTGGTTGCAGTGACGCCACTGCGTGGATGATAGCGTCCGGTAAGCATCTCCGAGCGGGTGGGGGAGCATACGGGACTTACGTAAAAGTGCGGCAATTGCGCGCCCTCGCGCGCCAGGCGATCTATGTTGGGAGTCAGCACGTTCTGGTTGCCATTGTAGCCAAGGTCTCCCCAGCCTTGGTCGTCCGCCAGCAGGATTACCACATTCGGGGGGCGCTCGGGGGCGGCGCAGCCAGCCAGCAGTACCGCGCAGAGCATGGCGAGGCCGCGAGCTCCGATTCGGGATGTAGCGTGGGTCATTAGTATGGTGTTGTGGCGGTAACGGAAAATTCAAGCGCTGACATGTGGGCCCCAGACGGTGTGTCCAGACTGCAGCGCCTTGTGTCTGCCTGCCTGTGCCGACGCCAGGTCTTCAAAAATACCGTAGACGGCCGACCCGGTGCCGGTGAGGCTGGCGTAGCCTGCGCCCGCCGACATCAAGGACGCCTTTGCCTCTGCAATGACGGGGTGAGCCTCGAAGACCGTAGCTTCAAAGTCATTCTTGAGATGCTCGCGCCACAGGCGCAGGTCGCTGGACAGGACGAGTGCGCGCAGGTCGTAATCTCGCGCAACGCGCGGCTGGATGCCCGCAAACGCTTTCGCCGTGGAGACCCTGACGGAAGGAGCGACCACGACCATGGGATGGCGGAGGACATAGTCGGGCATGGGCGTGAGATGTTCTCCGCGACCTGTGGCATACGCCACCGGGGACGCCAAGAAATATGGCACGTCAGAACCGAGCTTGCACGCCAGTGCGTGCAATGCGGTCTCCGACATGGACAAATTCCAAAGGTCGACCAACAAACGCAATGTGGCGGCAGCGTCGCTGGAGCCGCCGCCGAGGCCCGCGCCCCACGGCAGGCGCTTTTCCAGGTGCAGCGCAGCGCCCCCGCCAGGGTTGCACGCGGCGGCAAGAGCGCGAGCCGCCTGCATTACCAGGTTTGACTCATCCACTTCCAGCCGCGGATCGCTGCATGTTAGCGCGATGCCGTCCGCACGATGCGCAGTCACCGTGTCGCCCCACGGGATGCGATAGAACACCGTTTCCAGATCGTGGAAGCCATCTGGTCGCCTGCGCAATACGCGCAGCCCGAGGTTGATTTTGGCGAAAGCCCGGCGTGTCACAGGTGGCGATAGGCCCATGAGAACGGAGAGGTAGGGCGGGATCCTAAACGTGCGCGCGTTGTAATAACGGCATTATCCAGCTGCCAGCGCGTTTACGCTCCACCGCTACTGCTCTTATTGTACAACGTTATAGTTCGATTCCCTTAGGTGGAATTCGTTCGCGCCGACATGGAAATTCCAACAGGCTGGGCTCCGTTGTGTAACGGAGTGAAGGTACGCGGAACACCAATCAACGTAAAGTGCCGGAACAGGGACTCTGCTGTGCTCTGGCCAGGCATCATGACCGGTGCTCGTTTGCGCTGGTCCACTACCAGCACCCTTGAGACTCACTCTTACCAGTAAACCGGCATATGAAAACAATTCGCATATCCGGGCTGTGCCCGGCAGCCTTTCTGGTGGTGCTCTGTGCTTCGCCATTGGCAGGAAGTCTGCAGGCACAAGATCAACAGGTACGCTCCTCACTACTTGAGCTTCCGGCGTCTAATCCGCTTATCGAGTTGCAAGAGCGTATGAGCGCAATGACGGCCTCCAACAGCCTGCTGGCAATGGAGGGGGCGTTGGCGTCGGAGGAATACATTCTTGGCCCGGGTGACATGCTCACGATCACGTTGGGCGGCATCATGGCGAACAATCATTCGGTGGCCGTTTCCGTGTCTGGCGACCTGGCGCTTCCGGAAGTCGGCATCATACCGGCCGCCGGCCGCACGCTTGCCGACGTGCGGGAAGATGCTATCGAGAGGCTCCGGGTACAATTTGCCAATGTGCCGATTGAACTGTACCTGACACAGCCTCGCATGTTCTACGTCCACGTATCCGGGGCTGTGCCGGATCCGGGACGCTACCTTATGATGCCGATTTCCAGAGTCGACGATGTCATTCAACAAGCGTTTGCCTCCCGATTCGTCGAGACCGGGCCGCCAGGCTCAAGTGTGGCGCCGCGCTTCGTTTCGCTGGCAGCGCCGGAACACTCCGAAATCAGCAGCGACTACCGCCCGTCGCTACGTAACGTTCGCATAAGACATCGTGACGGCACGGAACGGTCGATCGACCTCATGCGCTACTACACGACTGGTGATACGGAGCACAATCCGTATTTGCGAGACGGAGACGTGGTTGTCGTTCCCGCCTACCACTTCCGCCGCGATGGGGTACGGGTTTCCGGCGAAATCGCCTACCCCGGTACGCACGACCTACGGCCTGGCGACACGATACTCGAACACCTCACGCTCGCCGCGGGACCGGACGGGTTGGACGACATTCACAGAGTACGCCTGACACGCAAGGACGATACCGGTCAGGCGGAGCGGATAATAGACATTGACGTGCGTGACGTGATTGCGGGGAATGCGCCAGCCGTGCCAGTCAAGAAAGGCGACTATATCCATGTGCGGGTGCAATTGGTGGCAACGGCCGTCATTCAGGGACGCGTTACCTATCCAGGCACCTACCGCATCGAAGACGGTAGCACCACGCTGCGCGAACTTATCGACATGGCAGGCAGCCTCAGAGACGATGCCAATCTCGCCGGCGCTTTCCTGGAGCGCACAAAGTCCCTGGAGTCTTACGAAATGGACCAGAAGGACGATCGTGATTTCCTTAGCAAAGATTTGGTCCTTTCCTCCGCAATGCAGGGGCCGACACGCGTTATAGTAGACATCGAGAAGGCGATAGCCTCCGACTCCGACAGCGATCGCATCGTGCTGTTTGACGGGGATCGCCTGGTGGTACCCCGCGATGAACCCATGGTACATGTCTACGGGCATGTACAGACCCCCGGCTACGTACCCCTGGAAGCAGGGCGGACAGCAGGCTATTACATCGGCCGCGTTGGCGGCAAAGGCAAGGGCAGTCGTACAGTGTACGTATTCGACATCCGTACCGGGGACATCCGCACCGGCGAACATCAGCAGGTCCGCGCCGGAGATACCATATTCGTCGACCGTAGGCTCGGCATTCACTCTCTGCAACAGGGTGATCCTGAACGGGTCCACACCGGTGACACCATATTCATCAACCGCGAGGATTTCACCGAATCGCCCGAAATCGCCCAACTGATGCTCACTGAGAGGCAAAGCCAGCGCCAGACAAAAATCATGACCACGCAGGCCATCGTGGCGGGCGTAACAGCTATTACGGGAATCGTTACTGTTGTTGTTGCGATCCTGAATTTCAAACAATAATGAGGTACCCAGCCGCATGCAAGCACCGCTCGAAGGAGACGCGGCGTCCGAAGCGGGCGCCCTGCGCGAAACAGAGCAGCAGCGCGCAGACGCCGAGGCAGCCATCTGGATAACTCTCAGCACACTCTGGCAACATCGCCGGCTAATTGCCATACTTACGGGAGTCGCCGCAGTGCTGTCCATCATCATCAGCCTCCTGCTCAGCAACTGGTATATGGCGGAAACCCGCCTGCTTCTACCTGGAAAATCTGGATCGGGGCTGCTCTTCGGACTCGCCTCCGGAGGTTTGCCGGCGTCAGCGACGTCGCTGCTCGGCAACGTGTCCGGGGACTACCAGCGCTATCTTGCAATCCTGGACAGCAGGACAGTGAAAGAGAGCCTCGTGGAGGCTTTTGATCTCGAACAGGTCTATGAGCTCGAGGATGCCGAGGCGCCACGATTTGAAGCCGTGGAGATACTTAGCGGCAACATTGAATTCGTCGTTGATGAGGAATACAACTATCTGGCCATACAGGTCTACGACAAGGATCCGGATCGGGCGGCCGAAATGGCCAATTTCTTTGTCGATGAGCTTAACCGGGTCAACACGAAGCTGGCCTCTCAGAATGCCGGTACCTACCGCAGGATGGTGGAGCAGCGATACTTTGCGTCGGAGGCGAGGCTGGACTCACTGAACGAGGTGCTGCGCGATTTGCAGGCGCAATCGGGCGTGGTCGATCTGACGGCGCAGTCGAAGGCCTTTCTCGAAGGCGCCACGAAGTGGCGCTTCGAAGTACACGCAGCGGAAATCGATTACGAACGCCTCCGCTATCTGTACGGTGACCGGAACTCTGTCGTGCAAAGCAGCCAGCGGGCAATCGATATGGCCAACAGGCGCTATGAAGCGTTGCTTGCGGGCCAGGAGCGCCTGATGCCCATATCGCAGGACAGCCTCGCCGACCTGACGCACAGCTTTCTGGCACTGGAAGTCGATCGGCTCGTCCAGGTGAAAGTGCTCGAAGTCTTGCGTCCGGCGTTGGAAGAGGCCCTGTTGGAGGAAGAGCGGGAGGAGGAGGCCGTACAGGTCGTAGACGAGGGCGTGCCGCCAGTCGAAAAAGCGCGGCCATGGCGGGCACTCATTGTGGTTAGCTCGACGATATCGGGATTCCTGTTGGCAGCCATGTATGTGCTGGCATCCGTCTGGTGGCGCAGGCGCGCAGGCATGATCGGAAACAAGTTGGACACTGCCTACAGAGACCTGGCATAAGGATCACGAACAGGCGTGCGGTTGTCACTCCAGATACCCTTCCGGCCTTCCGAGGCGCATGTGAGCGTACCCCCATTGTGGGCGTGGGGTCAATGCGCACTGCTGGCAGGCCTGGCGTTTGGACTCCTCCTTACGGCGCTTATTGCCTGGAAACTGTCGGCGTTCGTCTGGGCGCTTCCCATAGCGCTGGCAGGCGTGGCAGTGATCATCTGGCTCTTCCAGCGTCCCGTGTTGAACGTATTTGTGGCGCTGGCAACCTTCGTGGTCATTTCGGGATACAGCGAGGGCCTGCAGGTCTACGAGGCGATCTATGGCCTGTACTTTATTGCCGCACTGGCCTACTGGTTCGTGCGCAAGGCCGCCTCTCGGACCTACCGGTTTCTGCAGACTCCAGAGGATACGGCACTCATGTGCTTCCTCCTCTTTGCCGTCGTGTCGGTTTCATGGGGATTACTGTACGGCGCAGAGTTGAAGGACATCATGGGCGAGGCGCTCGTGCTGATCATGTTCGTTTTCTATTTTCCGATCAAAGAGGCATGCGCGCGTTCGAGGCGCGCCACGGGAATAGTCCTGGCGATCGTGGTATGGTTCGCCATATTCGCCAGTATTCGCAATGTGCTGGAGTACCTGGTGGCGCTGCAGTCAGCGACGCAACTCCACCATATCATGTTGGGGCGCGTGCCGCTGAACGAAGTCATCCTGATGATGTCCGCACTGGGCTTTGTCGTCCTGTTGCTCTACGCCAGAAGGTGGTGGAACATCATTTTTCTCGCATGCTGTTTCAGTGGCGCATTTCTTGGGCTAATCCTTACGCAGAGTCGCGGGTATTGGGCTGCGTTCTTGTTCGGGATCATGGTACTGTTCATCCTGATAGACCGGAGAAGGAAGGTTCGCGCACTGGTGTTCCTGTCGAGCGGAATAGGCATTGCGGCGGTGTTGGCGGTCGTGTTTCTTGGCGATTCACTGGCCATTATTTCCGTAGCCATTCTGGACCGCTTCACGTCTCTCGGCACCGCCATTACGCAGGACCTGAGCCTGGTCAACCGCTTCTACGAAACCGCCGTCGTCAGCGACTATATCCGGGACAACCCGATCATCGGGTATGGCATGGGCGCGTCGTACCACTACTTCCACATCATCGTGGACGCTACGCGTGACTGGACGTTTATCCACAACGGGTACGCAGGCCTGTGGTTCAAGTATGGGCTGGTGGGCGTCGTCCTCATGTTTGTCTTTTGGGGGCGGTCGATCTACAATGGCATTCGTCTTTTCCGGATGGAGTCGGCGCCGGTCCTGTTACGGCTGACTGGACTCTGCGCGGCCATAAGTCTGCTTGCGCAGACCGTCGTCGCCAACACGGCGAATCCATTCCTGCTTTCAGACTGTGCGCTCATGATTGGGTTGTGGGCAGCGTTGGCAAGTGGTGGCCTGGCCTACATGCGTGATCGCGGCACACAGGCCGCATCGGACACCGGGCGCATTCTGTGAGGAATTACGTTCCGCAGGACTCGTCGACAGGGCTTCATGCGTATTCTGGTTCATGATTTTGGGGGCTACGCCTTCGCGTTGCAGCTAAGTTGTGCGCTGGCCCGGCGTGGGCATACCGTCAGCCATGCCTACTGCGCGTCGCTCCAGACCACGCCGCCCGGAGTGTCCGGTGCCGGCGCGCTTCCCGCCACACTCACCGTGACAGGCCTGAAGCTCTCCGCGCCACTCAATAAGTATGCCCTGGTGACGCGGTGGCGCCAGGAGCGCGCCTTCGGCCGGCTTGTTGTGCGTCACTGCCAGGCGTTCAAGCCGGATATCGTGCTCTCGGGTAATGCACCGCTCAGTGCGCAGGCCATGCTGATGCGGGCCTGCCGCAGGGCGGACATTCCGTTTGTTTATTGGCTGCAGGACCTGCTGGGCGTCGCCACGTACCGGATATTGCGCAACAAGCACACGCTTTTGAGCGAAACCGTGGGTCGTTACTACCGGCAACTGGAGGGGCGGCTTCTCCGCCGCAGCGCTGCCGTGGTAGGCATTACGGAAGACTTCCTGCCCATCGTGCGCGCGCGCGGCGCATCAGAGCACCGCCTGACAGTGATCGAAAACTGGGCAAACCTGGACGAGCTTCCTGTGCGCCCCAAGGCCAACGACTGGGCGCAGGCGCACGGCCTTGCGGACAAGACATGCCTGCTGTATGCGGGCACGTTGAGCATGAAGCACAACCCGGATCTCCTGCTGAATCTGGCGCACACGCTGAAGGAAGACGCCAAAGTCCGGGTTGTGGTGATTTCACAGGGAATAGGGATGGACTATTTGCAGCGCCGTGGCGGCGGCTTGGACAACCTGATACTCATGGGATACCAGCCCAAACAAGTGCTGCCCGACGTATTGGGTTCTGCCGATGTGCTGCTTGCCGTCCTGGAGCCCGATGCCGGAAGTTTTTCCGTACCTTCGAAGGTGCTGACGTATCTGTGCGCACAGCGACCTGTACTATTGGCGGTGCCCCCAACGAATCTGGCCGCCCGCCTGGTGACTCACAGCCGCGCCGGGAGCGTGGTGGCCCCGGACGATGCGCAGGGATTTGCAGACGCAGCGGCGTTGCTTGCACGCAGCGCCCCGATGCGCGCGGAAATGGGAAGCCGCGCACGCGCCTACGCGGAGGCGACCTTTGACATCACGCGTATTGCCGACAGGTTTCTAGACGTATTTGCGGGAGTCGCCAAATGAGTCATGTCCTGTACCTGGCCCGTATCATTCCGGCATACCGCCGTCCGATCCTGGAGCGGCTGAATGAGCGGTTGGACGGACGCCTTGTAGTGGGATCAGGCATGCCTCCTCCCACATCCTCCCTCCGTACGCTTACCGACCACGGATCCCGGGGTTACCGCCATATTGCCCTTGAAAACCTGTGGCTGCGTGGCGAGTTGCTGCATGCGCAGCCGTTTCGGCGCGCGTTCCGGAAGTACGGGACGCCCCGCGTGCTACTTGCGGAAGAATCCCCCAGAAGCGTCACGCTGCCGTTACTGCTTCGCTACGCTCAGAAACGTGGTATCCGTCGCCTCTTGTGGGGACATTTTTCGTCTAACAACCGCGCATTCTCGGAGGAGCATTGGACAGATCGCTACCGCATCAAGCTTGCGCGGAGCGTTGAGGGCTGCGTGTGCTACACTGAGAGCATTGCGGACATGCTGCGCGCGTACGTGCCCGACGGACAGCTGTTTGTCGCCCCGAACACGCTGGACACCGACACCCTGTTTGCGCTCTATGATGCGCTGTACGCCGAAGGAAAATCCGCCGTGCGCCAGCGCATCGGGGTGCCGGTCGACGCACCAGTGCTGACGTTTATAGGGCGCCTGATCCCGGAGAAGGGCACCGACCG
The DNA here is from genome assembly GCA_963665975.1 of Rhodothermales bacterium. GTDB lineage: Bacteria > Bacteroidota > Rhodothermia > Rhodothermales > Bin80. The sequence continues at coordinate 1,287,390 of OY762508.1, read as the reverse complement.
CCTGCTCGAAGTCTTCCGTGCATTGCGCGTGCACCAGCCGGCGACGCTGTTCGTGATTGGCGCTGGAAGCGAGGGAGTAGCCATGCGGGCCCGAGTCAAGGAGGAAGGGATAGAGGGCGTTCACTTCCTCGGCGCCATGCCCGACAGGGCGTCGTCCGCGCCCTACCTGTTTGCCTCCGATATCATGCTCATGCCCGGCTATCTGGGACTTGCCGTCAACCACGCGTTCGCGTTTGCCGTGCCGGTAGTGTCCCAGCAGTCGCCTGATCCTGCGATTCGGTATCACAGTCCCGAAGTGGACTTTCTTCGCTCGGGCTACAACGGAATCCTTACACGCCACAACAGCACGGAGGCGCTCCTGGCAGCCGTGCAAACCATTCTGGCGGATCAGGAGCGCTTTTCACGCCACGCCTGGCTTACGGCCAGGGAGGAGTTGACCATCGATCGGATGGTGGACGGCCTTGTAGAGGCGATTCAGTGGGCGGAAAGCGGATGGACGGACCCTACCGAACATCGCCCATGAGCTTCCGTATCGGCTTGTAGAAAACGAGCGCGACAACGCCTGCAATGCCGATTATCATGGCCACACTGCCAAAGAGGGCGTTCGCGGAGAGGTCCTCCAGACGCCCTGCAACCAGCCCCGCAAACAGGTTTCCGAGGGCAGTCCCAATAAACCAGACGCCCATCATCTGGCCCACGCGGCCCGCGGGTGCAAGCTTCGTGATGGACGATAGCCCTACCGGACTGAGGCACAGTTCGCCGACAGTGTGGAGGAAATACATTACCACTAGCCAGGCGGGTGATACCAGTGACGTAGGACTGGCATTTGCGGCGCCCCAGGCAATCACGAAAAACCCGGCGGAAAGCCCCATTAGGCCCAGAGCAAACTTCACGGGAATAGACGGATTTCGCTTGATGGACGCCAGGAACACCCAGACCGATCCAAAGACTGGCGCGAGTATGATGATAAACAGTGCGTTGATCGATTGCAGCCAACTTGCAGGCACCTCCCATGACCCGATAACGCGGTCAGTAAGCGTGGCCGCAAACAGGTTCAGGGACGAGCCAGCCTGCTCAAATCCCGACCAGAAGATGGCGGCCAAAATGAATAGCCAAAAGATGACCAGGAGCCTCCGCTTTTCCAGCGCTGTATGATTGGCCAAGAGCAACAGGTAGGCGAAATACGCCACGGCAACGATAATGACGCCATAGCCGAGCCACGCCGCCAGGCGCTCCAGCGAGACAATTTGCAGCAGCAGGTAGCCGCCCACGGTGATGATGCCGAATACGCCGCCGGCGCTCTGATAGAATCGCCGCGTCTTGGCCGCAAGCGCAACGCGGTCGGTCGTGTCCAGGAGACCGGCGGTGCCCAGATGCCGCTGTCCCAGCCTGTACTGCACGAGCCCAAGGATCATGCCGATGCCGGCGAGCGAAAATCCCCAGTGCCAGTTGTAGTCCTCGCCAAGAAAGCCGGTCAGGATCGGGCCCAGAAAAGCGCCCAGGTTTATTCCCATGTAAAAGACCGAAAAGCCTGCATCCCGCCTTGCGCCACCCTCAGGGTAGAGGTCACCCACCATCGTGCTGACATTGGGCTTGAGCAGGCCCGTGCCTATTACGATCAAAAGCAGGCCGAGGAAGAAGCACGGCTGGTCCGGGAGCCCTATCAGCGGGCCGGCCATGGTGAAGTGGCCGCCGGCGATAATGCATCCTCCGACAAACACGGCCTTGCGCTGCCCCCAGATGTTGTCGGCGACCCAGCCGCCTGGAAGCGCGAGCACATATACGAAGAATGTATAGAGTCCATACACGGCAGCTGCCGTACTCACGCTGAATTCCAGGCCCGGATTGGCCCCTGCGGTAGCAGCAGTCATAAACAGCACCAGGAGCGCCCGCATGCCGTAGTAGCTGAAGCGCTCCCACATTTCAGTAAAGAAAAGCGTGGCAAGCCCTCGCGGATGACCGAACCATTGTTTTTCTGTGGCGCTCATAAGAGGTGTTGAGTTATGTTCTTTTATGGATGCAGACCAGGCCTGCAGGAGCATAATCAGCTTGGTGGCATGATGACAACAGGATACGCACCAACGCTCAATTAAATGCAATCTTCAGAATTAGTCAGAATCAAATCCGGCGGGTGTAAGGGTATAAGGCGATTCGCCTGTTTGTCGTTTGTTGCTACGTAATTGCTACTCGGGACCATGATTGCCTCGTCTGTACGGTCGGATACCCATAGCCTGCGAACCCACACCTGTGGCGCACTGCGCACGGAGGATGTCGGCAGCCGTGTGGTGCTCAAGGGATGGGTGGATACAAGGCGGGATTTGGGTGGTGTCATATTCATCGATCTGCGAGATCGATATGGATTGACGCAGATTGTTTTTTCTCCTCAGGACGATGCGGAAGCGCATCGTCTGGCGGAGGGGCTGCGGAGCGAGTATGTGGTTTCGGTTGCCGGATACGTGCGCAATCGCTCACAGGAAACGGTAAACCCCAATCTGGCGACGGGGCGGGTGGAGGTGCGTGTGGACAGCCTGGAGATCCTCAGCCAGTCCGATGTGATCCCGTTCGCGGTATCGGCACACGGCCAGAAGCGGCGGCTAGCAAGCGAAGACCTGCGCCTGAAATATCGGTACCTGGATCTGCGTCGTCCCGAACTGCAGCAGCATTTCCTGACGCGACACCGCTTGTACCAGTGTGTGCATCGGTACTTTGATGCGCACGGCTTTCTCGAGATAGAGACGCCAACGCTCATGAAGTCTACGCCGGAGGGCGCGCGTGACTATCTGGTCCCCAGCCGCGTGCACCCCGGCCACTTCTACGCCCTGCCACAAAGCCCCCAGACCTACAAGCAACTGCTAATGGTGGCGGGCTTTGACCGCTATGTGCAGATTGTAAAGTGCTTCCGCGATGAGGATCTCCGCGCCGACCGGCAACCGGAGTTCACGCAAATCGATGTCGAAATCAGCTTTGCCACGGAAGCATTGGTGTATGCACTCATCGAAGGGTTTATGCAGCAGTTGTGGAAGGAGATCAAACAGGTTGACCTGGAGCTCCCGTTCCCCAGGCTGACCTACGACGACGCCCTTCGGCGCTACGGGTCTGACAAGCCCGACCTGCGCTTTGACCTGGAAATCCAGGATCTCAGCGATACCTTTAAGGGCTCACAGTTTCGGGTCTTCGACGCAGCGATAGAGCGGGGAGGGGCGGTTCTGGGGCTCGTGGCACCTGGATTAGGCGACCGCGGGCGCGGCTACATGGATCGTCTGGACAAGAATGTGGCGCGAAAACAGATTGGCGCAGCAGGCCTGATCCACGTACGCCTTCCGTCGGACGGCTCGGACCCGTTATCGTCGGTGAAAGAGCACGTGCTGCCGCGAGCGATCATTGACAGGGCCATCGCCAGGGCCGGCGCTGCCGCGGGAGACCTGTTGCTCGTGTTATCGGGGGATGTGCCGACCGTATATACGCAGATGGGTCAGCTGCGTCTGCACATGGCGGGCGAGCTCGACCTGGTTTGTGACGAGAGCTGGCGCTTTGCCTGGATAACCGAGTTTCCCCTGCTTGAGTGGGACGTGAGACGGGAGCGCTTTACGGCCATGCATCATCCGTTTACGTCGCCACGCCTTGAGGACATGGGCGCCATGACGGAGCACCCTGAAAGGGTGCGTGCGCGCGCCTACGACCTGGTGCTGAACGGCAACGAGGTCGGCGGCGGCAGTATCCGTATCCACAACCCGGACATGCAGCGGAAGATGTTCGAACTTCTGGGGCTTGGGGAGCAGGAAGCCCAGGAACGCTTCGGTTTCCTGCTGGATGCGTTTCGCTATGGTCCTCCGCCGCACGGCGGCATTGCGCTCGGGCTGGACCGTCTCGTGATGCTGCTTACGGGCTCGGACTCGCTGCGCGACGTAATCGCGTTCCCGAAAACGCAGAGCGCCCAGGAGCTGATGTCGCAAACGCCGGCAGCTGTGGACGCGCAGCAACTCGGGGATCTGCACATTGCGCTCAAGCCAGGCATGCAAACTGAAGGCGCCTAACGACAGCTGCCCGAACGACCGGGATGGAGCTGTCACTGGCGCGCCATGCGCCATGGAGTACCCCGAACTTGTTGCCAACAGTTTTCGCTGGGATGATTGGGAGCGCCTCATCGCCCACCAGGGCGTGACTATAGATCGACCTTATCGGTCAACACACCCGGAATTTCCGAACATCATCTATCCTATGCCGTACGGATATGTAAACGGTACAACGAGTTCGGATGGCCAGGAGGTGGATGTCTTCGTGGGCAGCGCAGAGAGCGGCCTGGTGGGTCTTATCCTGACAAAGGACTATCGTCGCCGGGATCGCGAAATGAAACTGCTGTATCATTGCAGCCCTAAAGACGTATACATGGCTCACGGCTTTATCAATTTCGATCGGAGATTGATGGCCGGGACGCTCGTTTTGCGCTATCCCATGCAGGACCTCTGGCGTACGGGCAAGACAGCGCAGGTGCCCGTCTCTGCGGTTGCAGACCGAAGGGGGCCGCCGTATCTTTGAGCCGCTTGCGCCTGTTCTATGACATGATGATCCCGTAGCTCAGTTGGTAGAGCATCTGACTTCAGTTCGGAGCCTCACGCGGGGAATCGCGTGAGTGTCGGCTGCTGTATGCTGGGACGCCCTAAAGCCCTGATTACGTCGCCACACGTGACAATGTCAGGGATAGATGGGTAATCAGCAGGCAACCCTGATCGAAAGCAGTACGTGCTACAGGCCCCTCACCAGGCGTGGCGATTGGCGAGGGCAGTCCGTAGCGGCATACGCCCTGTTTTCCCGGATAGTGGCCAAGGTCAACCGGCCTTGATTCCACTCCGCAAGAAAGGAGAGCCCTCAGAGGCCATACGCAGCCCACCCTACCCCCGCAATGTCGGGGAGGGTGAAGAGATGGTCCAGACTACAACGCCCGATGGGCGGCCGGTGAAAGCCGGTGTGGTAGGTTAATCAGAGGGTCCCAGGTTCGAGCCCTGGCGGGATCACACGCGCAAGAGCGAAGGCCGAGCGCTTCGCGGCCCGGGTGGCGGAATAGGTAGACGCGCTGTCTTGAGGGGGCAGTGCCCTGATGGGCGTGCTGGTTCGACTCCAGTCCCGGGCACAGGAGTCCGCTTCTCACAAGGAGGAGTGGAGCGGGTTGTTTGTTGGGTTTCGCGCCATGCTCTGGCGCGGGTTTGTCGCCATGGCAACGATCAGACTTGTTTGCGCGCTTGTTGCCGCCCAAATCCTCACCACGTCCGCCCTTGCCCAGGAGAGTGTCCGGTGGCCTACACAGGGTTGGGAGGTGGCCACACCTGAGAGCCAGGGCCTAGATGCGGACCCACTGAGGGAGTTGCACGACGCTGCTCTCGAGGGCCGCTACGGGTACATTGACCGGATCGTTGTAATCCGGAACGGCTTTCTGGTCGCCAGCGAGCGCTACACGCAAGACTACTACGCCATCAGCAAAGGACACAGTGGAAGTCTGGGCTGTGGAGCCGAAACCTGTACGGATGGGGAGGAATCCGATCCGTTTAACTATTACCACCCTGACTCGCACCCGTACTTTGCTGGACGCGACGTTCATTCGTTGCAGTCCGTAACCAAGTCGGTGGCCTCCACGATCATTGGCATCGCCCTGCACCAGGGAGCCATCGCGAGTCTTCAGGAGCCGCTGTTGTCGTTTTTTCCGGGTTACAACACCAGTGGCGTCGATGTGCGTCTGCATGCAGCGACACTGGAGGACCTCTTGACCATGCGCACCGGCATCGAGTGGCATGAGCAGGACCGGCCCTTTGACGAAACCAATACCACGCTGCAGCTGGAAGGCAGCGAGGACTGGATCCAGTTTACGCTGGACCAGCCGTCTGACGCGGAGCCGGGCACAAAATGGGTCTATAACAGCGGCGGCAGCCATCTCATGTCGGGGGTGATCAAGCACGCGACGGGGATGCTGATCGACACCTATGCGGAGGAGCACCTCTTCGGGCCGCTCGGCATTCAGGAGACGCACTGGAAAACGACCCCTAAGGGGTTGCCGGACACGGAGGGAGGGCTGTACCTCGAGGCCGAAGATCTGGCGAAGATCGGATACCTGTATCTTCAGGGTGGCGTCTGGGATGGCCTTCGAATCCTGTCAGAAGAGTACTCGCAAGCGGCGACGAGCCGCATCGTGGACGCAGTCAATGGGCGCGGTTGGGGCTACGGCTACCAGTGGTGGCGCATCGACACGGCTGACACCATCGTGTGGGCGGGACTGGGTTTCGGTGGGCAGTACCTCATCGTGTTGCCGGAGTTGGACATGGTCGGCGTAGTCAACAGCTGGAATATTTTTGGATTGCGCGCTGCGCCGGTGCTGCCTGCCTTTCTTGCTGCGCTGGTGGATGCGGCGAGACAGTAGGCGGGGTCGTGGCGCCGTCAGCGCAAGTAGAGGCTGTGATCACCCGATACGCGGGCGCATACGCTGCCACGTACGCTTCGGAGTGGTGCGCGGGAGGATAGCCGTGTCGGGCCTGCTGCGCAACATACACGGTGAAAGCATCCGCATCTGACGGAATCTCGCCGGCGGCGCTACTCCGCGCGGCGTATCGCAGGTAGCGCTTCAGCGTGCGTGTAGATCCTACCGGCGTGTTGGAGGAGTGAACGAAGGCGCCGAGCAGCGCTTCTGTGTCGCCGTCCTGCGCCAGGAACGGGCGCAAGTGGACGCGGACCACCATGCTATCCGGGCGCAATGGATCGATGAGCGGATCGTCGGGACCTGCGGAGAGCTGTGTGATCTCGGACGCCAGCCACTCGCGGGCGGCCTCCGGACTGCTCATGGCGTGCTCGCTGCCTAGAGCGGCCTGGTGCAGGAGTTTGTAGATGTCCTGGGCCTCCATGCGCGGGTAGCGCATGGCATGGTCCCGGAGCAGCTGCCGCACATGCTGCTCCTCCTCGGCCGACGTGCAGGAAGCCGTGGCAAGAATCACCAGGCATGCGACGCCGATACCGGACTCCCAGGGACGTTTTCGCATATCCCTGCCTACCGCTCCGCAATCGGTACGTACGAACGTGCGCGAGATCCTGTGTAGATCTGCCTGGGACGATGGAGGCGACCGCGCGCCTCGCGCATTTCCTTCCAATGGGCTATCCAGCCTGGAAGCCTTCCGAGCGCGAAGAGCACCGTAAACATACTTGTCGGCAAGCCCATGGCGCGGTACAGGATGCCGCTGTAGAAGTCGAGATTGGGATAGAGCCGACGCTGGACGAAATAATCGTCCTCCAGCGCAATGCGCTCAAGATTCTTGGCGATCTCCAGAAGCGGGTCGTTCATGCCCAACTCGCCGAGCACGCGATCGGTAGCCTCCTTGATAAGACGGGCCCGGGGATCAAACTTCTTGTAGACACGGTGGCCGAAGCCCATGAGCCGAAACGGATCATTCTTATCCTTTGCCTTCGCGATATACTTGGCGTAGTCGCCGCCGTCGTTGCGGATGCCTTCGAGCATGGTGATGACGGCCAAGTTGGCGCCGCCGTGCAGCGGTCCCGAAAGTGCGCTCACCCCGGTGGAGATCGTCGAAAACAGGTCGGCGCCGCTACTGCCCACCATGCGGACCGTGGAAGTACTGCAATTCTGTTCATGGTCAGCGTGCAGAATAAGCAGCATGTCCAGCGCGTCATGCACCACGTCGGATACCTCGTACGGCTCGGAAGGCACCGCGAACATCATGTGCAAGAAGTCGCTCACGAAGTCCATGTCGTTGCGCGGGTAGATAAAAGGCTGACCGATGGACTTCTTGTAAGAGAAGGCGGCGATCGTCTTGAGTTTGGCCAACAGGCGGATGATATTGAGATCTACCTCGTCTTCGCTCTGCGCGTAGTAGGTCGACAGAGACGCTACCATGGTGGACAGCACGCTCATGGGACGGGCGCTTGGCGGGAAGCCCTCGTAGAACTTCTTCATGTCCTCGTGCAGTAGCGTGTGCTGTGTCAACTGCCGCTCAAAGGTGTTGAGTTCGCCCTGGTTTGGCAGCGCGCCGTAGACGAGCAGGTGCATCACCTCTGCGAACGAAGCGTGGGCGGCCAAATCTTCGATGCCGTAGCCGCGATACCGAAGGATGCCCTGCTCGCCATTGATATAGGTAATCGCACTCTGGCAGGAGCCTGTATTGCCGTAACCCGGGTCGAGTGTAATAGCGCCGCTTCCAGCACGAAGCCGGCCGATATCAAGACCGACTTCGTGCTCAGTGCCTGTCACCACGGGCAATTCGTAGGTACGATCGTCAAGAATGAGCGTGGCTTTGGGCATGAGTTAATCCGTTAATCAAACTGGTCATTTGCAGGGATGCAGACAATATACGACGGGTGATCTCACCCCGTTGCGCGTATCCGCAACACGAGTGGGGCAATAGACCAGTGCGAAAGAAGGCGAGAGTAATGCGACAGGTAGCTATATTATTCGTATAGAATTGTATATTCTTCGTGAAGCGGCGCTCAGCTGACGCAACACCGCCGTAACGGCGGCTTGCGTGCTCGTGATGCGAGCTGACATTGCGACATCCGTGAGTGTCAGCAGGGGGCCACAGAATAGCAAATCCACCACCAGTCCCCGGGCAACAGGGATTTTATGATTATGAAACGAACAACCATCGTCTTGCTGCGCCGGTTTGTGAGTGTACTTCTCGTAGCGTGCGTGACGCTCCCTGCAGCAGCCCAGTTTGAATTTCAATATCAGTTGGGCCGGCTGACCAACCCGTTTTCGGGTGCAAAGGCCACCACGCAGATTCTGACACTGCAGCATGCCCAGCAGTGGAAATACGGTGACAGCTTCATCTTCCTCGATTTCCTCAATGACGAGGGGACAGACGGGTTTAATGACCTGGACTTCTACGGAGAATGGTACCCGACCCTTAGTCTGGGCAAGGTTACCGGGTCCGAAATCAAGATTGGCCCCATCCGCGACATCGGAGCGATAGCCGGATTAAGTTTTGGCGGGGACCCAAACGTCCTCAAGTTTATGCCGGGTGGGCGCCTGAGCTGGCAGATCCCTGGCTTCATTTTCCTGAATACGGACTTTACCGCCATCGTGGACCATAATTACGGGCTTGCGCGCGGCGGCGCGCCCGCCACGGAAAACAACTTCATGTTTGACGTGAGCTGGCTGGTGCTGTTTTCACTGGGCGAACAGGGGTTTGCCTTTACGGGGCATGCCGAGTATATCAGCGAGACGACCGACGAACTCGGCAACAAGGTCAACGCCTGGATTCTGGCCCAGCCGCAGTTGACCTGGGATCTGGGCGCCAACCTGAAGTATGCCAACCATCTGCATGTAGGCATTGAGTATCAGTACTGGCGAAACAAGCTCGGTACGGACAACCACGATAACACCGCACAGTTACTGGTCGTATTCCGTTTCTAGCGTGGTTGTCACCCCCACTTAAGCCGAAGCGTCACCCAATTGGGTGCATGCTACATCCATTCATCCGGGAGCCTGTTATTGGATGCCTGAGGCCTGTATGCCTACTCGAACGGCACGTCAACATGCCCCTTGATCCCTCCTGTTATGAGCAGTGAAGTCCAATTTATTTTCAACACCTTCTCCTTCCTCATATGGGGTGGGTTGGTCATGTGGATGGCGGCAGGCTTCACGATGCTGGAATCGGGGTCGGTGCGCACGAAAAATGCTTCGACCATCTGCATGAAGAATATCGGGCTATACGCAATCGCCGGGCTTGCCTTCTATTTTATCGGGTATAACCTGATGTATGTGGACGTGCAGGGCTGGATAGGCTCTATTTCCCTGCTCTACGGCCCGTCTTCCGACGAAATCGCCCTGTTGGGCGGGAATGCAGACAGTCTGGAGGCAGTCACGGAAAACGGCTATTCCGTGATGTCTGACTGGTTCTTCCAGATGGTTTTTGTGGCCACGGCGGCCTCTATTGTGTCGGGAGCACTTGCGGAGCGGGTTAAACTATGGTCCTTCTTCGTCTTCACGATCGCACTGACCGGCATAATCTATCCGATAGTAGGGGCGTGGACGTGGGGAGGAGGCTGGCTGGATGCAATGGGCTTTTCGGATTTCGCCGGGTCCACTATCGTGCACGGAACCGGCGGGTGGGCCGCGCTTGCCGGAATCATGGTCGTCGGCGCGCGCTGGGGCAAGTTTCAGTCGGATGGGACCGTGCGGCCCACGCCACCATCCAGTGTCCCCGTGGTGACGCTGGGTGTGTTTATCCTGTGGTTCGGATGGTTTGGATTCAACGGTGGCTCGGTACTCGCGCTCGGCAGTGTTTCGGACGCAGTCACCATGAGCCTTGTGCTCGTCAATACAAACCTTGCCGGGGCCGCGGGAGTCATTGCGGCCGTAATGGCCTCTCGCCCGATTCTTGGGCGCCTGGACCTGTTTGCCGTACTGAATGGCGCCATCGCCGGCCTGGTGGCCGTCACAGCAGGTCCTGACATGATAGAACCCTACTGGGCCGTAGGCGTCGGATTCATCGGCGGAATAGTGTGTGTGGGGGGAATAAAAATTCTTGAGATCTTTCGGCTCGATGACGTCGTCGGAGCGGTGCCCGCCCACTTGGGCGCCGGCATTTGGGGCACGGTTGCGGTAAGCATCACCGGCGATGCCAATTTTGGTGTGCAGTTGCTGGGTATCGTCTCTATCGGCGCCTTTGCCTTCGGAATTTCGTGGCTACTGTGGATGGGTCTCGAAATGGTGATGGGTGTCCGCGTATCGAGGAACGTGGAGAGACTGGGACAGGATGTGGCAGAGCTCGGAATAGAGGCCTATCCGGAATTTGTCCTGATGCCGGAGGAGTTTGACGACTTTGAGGAGGGGGAGAGGTGATCGGAACTGAGAGTGTGGACATGCCGCCGACGCGCGCATAACGTGCAGGTGACTTCAGGCAGCGGCAGCGGACATAGCCAATTCTCGTGTGCGCACTGATGCCACAAAGTATACTGCGCACCAGGGGCGGAACTCCCCCTGTTGAAAACGCCACCGTCATCGGGCCCGCATCTAGAATGCGTCCAGGGCAGCCTTGCGCGCTCCAACGATTGGAATAATCTTGTCGAAGCCGCTAATGGAAAAGATCTCATGGATGCTGGCCTGCATGGCGCATAGCACGAGTTTGCCGGCATTCGCACGCAGCCGCTTGGCGGCAATCAGCAATACCCGCATCCCGGAACTACTTATGAAAACCAGGCGGCTGAAGTCAACAATTACGTGTTGTTCCCCGTTATTCACATGGTCCAGGACCACATCCTCGAATGCACGAGCATTGGTGCTGTCCAGTCTTCCGATTGGCACCAGAATTAAGGTTGTACCTTCGCGTTCTTCCAGTATTTCGATTTCCACTGCGTTACCTCCTGCTTGATTAAGGGGTATTCAGTCGGACCCCTATTCGGATTCCGACTCAAGATCATACTCTAGAGTCAGCCGGTTAACATCGTCAACGTACTCGTACGCCACACGGTCGGCCAAGGTTTTCACCAGATGCAATCCGAGGCCGCCCACCGAGCGGGACTCCAATTCCGAATTCGTGTCTGGATTCGTATCCATCGTCGGGTCAAAGCGATCCCCATTGGTTTCCATCACCAGAATCACGACGTCCGGGTGGGCGTCCATCTTAACGATAATCGCGGGTTCGTCAACTTCCGTAAATCGCCCATGTATTACGGTGTTGGTAATCAGCTCTTCCAGCGCCAGGCTCATGACGAAAATAGTTCGCATGGGAAGATCGTTGTCTTCACCAAACGTCTCGACCAAGGCAGCCATGCTGCGGACTTCGGACAATCTGGCATGTAGCTTGACATCCAGGGATTTAGGCATGATCAGAATGCTCTTTGCGGTGTAGCACGAGACAGGTCATGTCGTCAGCCGGAGCGGTTCCGACAGAGAAACTACCGATATCCGCCCATATATGATTAACGATGTCTTCAGGTATGTCCTTGGACACACTGTCGAGAGACTTGCCTAGTCTTTCCTTGCCGTACAATTCCCCGTCCAGGTTCACCATGTCCGTAAGGCCATCAGTATACAAAAATAACGTTTCTCCAGGTTCCAGTGTAATACTATCGCTGGAATAGGGAAAGTCCTCCATCAGCCCCATTGCCACTCCACCTGTCAGCGGAATTGAGCGGAGCTTGCTATCGTTGTCAATAATGAACGGGGATTCGTGTCCCGCGCTGACATAATCGACAGTGCCACGCTTTAGGTCAACCATGGCGAGGATACAGGTTACAAACAGGCCCATCGGGTTCTGGCTGCACAGGCGATTGTTGGCCTCTTCCGCGATAGCAGAAATGGTTTCGATACGCTCGGCGACGGCGAACTTGATAGCTGCCTGAGACGCCGCCATAAACAGCGCCGCGGCAACGCCCTTGCCGGAGACATCACCGATGGCGATAAACAGCGTTCCGTCCGAAGGCTCCAGGAAGTCTACAAAGTCCCCGCCGACCCGTTGTGCCGGCGTCATGCGCGAACTGGCCAAAAACGTCTTCAGATCCACATTGCCTTCGCGCACAAGAGCCGATTGAACCTGCTTGGCCATTTCAAGATCCTGCCGGATGGCATCGTGCGCACGGCTTAGCTGCTGCAATGTTTTACGCAATTCCTTGGTGCGCTCCGACACGAGGGTCTCCAACTGCTCTTCCCGATTAAAGACCTGCACAGACATGTCAAGGAATACCGTGGCCAGACTGCCGATTTCGTCGGTTCGGCGGATGACCGGGGCCATGGCCTCCTGATTGGGCTGATTGCCCAATTCCACATCTCGGGCCGCGGCCGCGATCGTCTTAATGGGCCGCGTCAGAAGCCGCACGCCAAAGAATGTGGCGAAAGCCGTAAACGCCAACAGGAGCAGGGCGATAATAGCGGTCTGGCGGGCCTCACTGTAGACCAACTGCGCTATATTGTCCAGATCTACAAAAAACACGATGCCACCGATCTGAATTCCGCCGGAGGTAATGAACGGAGATGCCACCCAGATGCCACGGTCCTCGCTGGAGAGTAATCCCAGGTTTGTCGTGATTACCGTGCCACCGGCGTCAATGGAGTCCAGGAGCGCGGGCGCCCGGTTTTCGAAGGAGCGCGTGAGAGCATCTATCTCTTCTTCCGACTGTCCGTCCACAAAGGCTCTTGCGGCGACGTCACGCTCCGGATTAGCCACCCAGATCGCATGCGGATTGCCAGAAGAGATCAATATTTCAGCTTCTTCCTGGTACACCGCATACAGGATGTTGCCGGAGCTGCTTTCGATGGGTACGCCCACCTGCACCACGCGCGCATCGTTACGGCCCAGGATGGATACATACTTATAGGCAGTGCTGTCTGCTGCGTGAGGCTCAGTGGCATATTCAATCACCCTGTTCCCTTCGCCGAATAGCAGGTCGATATCTTCGGCATACGGCATGTTGCTGGCGGCTTCGCCGGACTCCATGCTGGTGTGGGTTAACTCTCCATCAGTATCCAGGACACGGATTTCTCCGATGTTGGTCGTAGCCGCAATGAGGCGGAGCCGGTCGTTGATCACTTCTGCAGACCAGCCAGCATCTATTGCGGCGCCGACGAATCGGTCAAGGATCACGGCCTCTGCGCGCATATGCTTGCCGAGAATACCCTCGATAATGGCGGAGACGTCCGTACGCTGACTCGTGAACGTGCTGCTCAGAATCTCCTGGTCTCCGAAATCCAATTCGTTTCCTACCTGTACGATTCTGGAGTGATCTGTGCCGCCGACACCCACATACTTGTACACGCTGTTATCTATTTCGCGTACCTGTGCCGGCTGCGTGATTACTTCCATGCCATCAAGCGGAGCATCCAACAGCACCCAAAACTTGGACGCCTGGGGCTGCACGGTGGGATCTGGACTGAACCGAAAGGGAACCGGCAGGCCATTCCCGCCAATTACATTAGTCAGGTAGGAGAATCCTTCGTCATCCGTAATCCAGAACTCGTCCAGTACGGTTTCGTCCGTGATCGACGTAAGGATGTCATTGATGGTGTCTACGTCGTAGTTGGCGGTTTCTGCGGCCTCTGTGAAATGCGCCGAGATGCGTGCCTGCGCCGTCATCGGGTCGTCCAGCGTTGCGTCAACGGTGCGAATGACGTTCGTCAGGGAGATTTCTCCGATATCGGCAAACTTGTGCGATATCAACTCGGCCAACTGTTCCGCGCTGGCCTGTGCCTGGTCTTGTGCCGCTGTGGTCGCATTGTACAGCAAACTGACAGACGTCGCCAGAATGGTCAACGTCAAAAGGGCAGAGTTAGCAATAAATACTCGTGTTGCCAGAGGAAGCCGTCTCATATCCAGATTCTACAGAAATAGAAGAATAGTTGGCTAGCCGGTAAGATAGGTGTAAAGTTGGGAAATTGTACACAATCGTTGCCGGCAAAAGCCGCATGGATGCTACCCGTCCGGGGCGTGGCGAGTGGCTGCCTCAAAGGTGGCTCGTCAACACGTGCCATCAATAGCGGTTTCAAAATGTTCAAGTGTCAGAATGATAGCCCTGTACGATCAGTGATCATCACAATAAAGAAGAGTATACAAGGATGATGAATCCTAATTCCGTCCCCGCTGCATACGATCAAGCGAGCAAGATCATGCCCACACTGAACACGGGTATCGCGCCGGGCCGTAACGGCCGCAAGGGGAGTTCACTTCGTGCGCTTTCCAATTGTGTTTCCGAACGAGGAGACGGCTCGCACGTGGATTGAGAAGGTGGCCCGGCCGGACCGACCAATGTGTCCGCGCTGCGAGGGACAGAAGAAAACTGACTGCGCAACACCCCGGTAGCAAATTCGCCTCACGGGAGCAGGACGCCAGCGAAGGTGGTGCGAGCTCTGTTGCCTGCTATGATCGGCGCGGAGTTGCGGGAATTGAGAACACGGTTCAGGAGAGTATCCAGCCAGACAGATCCTCACCGCGTCATCTGCACTTCGCGCGTACAGACGCATCAGGGGTCACGCCGCACGGCGTGACCCCTGATATCCTGCTGATTTCCGAATGCGATCGCGTAATCCCTAGTCGCTCTCCGCCACATGCTCCTGGAGCGCGTGGTCGATGTCGGCCCTGGACAGGAAGTGATCGTATATGCGCACATCCGGTGCTTCGCCTTTGTCCGTCATTATTCGCGCTATGCCTCCGGCACGGTCCAGCGCAACGAGCGTGCTTGCCTTTTGCCCTTTGTATTTGCCATAAAGCGCAAGTACCCAGCGTCCTTTTTGGGGCCAGGTCTGGTTGAGGGCGTAGACGCCTCGCCGCACGGTGCGGAGGGTGAGGTCTTTCGAAATGCGCTTGCCGTCAACGATGCCTTCGGCCGTCGCGGACACCTCTGCCCGCTCCGGCTCGTTGCAGCGGTAGGTGCGTACGAGTATATGGGCATCTGAGCCCTCGCCCGCCTCTTCGACGCGCAACTGAAAGCCACCGCTTATGGCAGTTGTGGCAGCAAGCAGTGCCACTGCAAGGATTTTGTACATGGGTCTTACCGATAATGGATGTAAGGGGAAGAGCGGGTCGCAACTGTCTCTGAGATGCGCGTCGAGCCCGTAAGGTTTAGTTGGTGCGGCAATCCATGCTGGATCGAAGCGGACACGTGCATCGTTCGACGAACGAGCAAACCTCTTCCCGCCATGGAGCCACCTCTAATCCCGACCTACAACAAGCCCGATGCGCCCGGCATCTGGATGAATTTCGACAACACCGTGTCAATCTATCTTATCGTTGAGGCAGAGGATGACTTTTCCAGTGCGGGCCAGGCCGTCTTCGAAGCGATGCGAGAAGCGCAGGAGCGGTATCCGGACTGGCCGCGCATGCTGTATCTGGACATTGTCGGCCATGCCGACGACCGCCGCGACTTCGCGGACGATTTTGTGGAGTTTCAGCAGGAATTCTGGTTTTCGGTGATTGCGCCTTTTCTGACCGGCTTCGATTTGCCGCTGACAGGCCCCCTGGTGAATCCAGAGGACCAGCGCAACGACTTGCCGGATACGCTGCTGATCCAGAATCCATCGGAGCGCTGATTCCTGCATGTCCGATGGCGTGATGCAATGAAGCGCCGCCAGAGTTTTTTCCGGGCGTGCACTCGCGGATTCCAGCCATCTACGTGGTTGCAGTCGGATTGCAACGGACAAGAGCCACCCTGGTGGCTACCCCGCGCATCTTGCCGCCAACAAGCATGGGAAGCCAGACGCCGATTTGGGTGATCGCGCACCGGAATTGACGAGACAGACTCGTACCCCTGCGGTTGACATTAAGATGCCTGCACACATACCTTCCGCTTCAATTATAGCGTGGTCTTTTCTGAGAGCCTGTATGATTCGGATTCTGTTCACCGTGGTAGCGGTAGTGGCGGCTGGTCTGGCTTTGGTATTGGACCGTACAGAGCTGTACTGGGTGGCCGCCGTATTGATTGTAATCGTTCTGGTCATGTGGGCCGCGGTTTCGCGCCGCCGGTACGCGGAATCCAAGAAACCGGTCAGGCGCAAGCGGAAAGCGGTGTCCTCAAAGTCCGAGCCGGAGCTTGAGACGCTCGGCATCCTGGATATACGACCCAAGACCTCGGAAGCAGAATCTGGCCGAGAATCGGCAGAGTCGCTGCAGACGGCAGGGGCGCCCGCATCGAATGTGCCCTCCGAATTAGGAATTGCGCCAGTGGACGAGGCTGCTGCCACGCGGGGAATCCGGGAATTTGTCGTCCAGCGTACAGAGGGGGACACGGCCAAGGGGCCACCGCCGCTGGCGCCGCCTAACGAGGACGTGCTGGCCAACTTTATGGAGACGGTCCGCTTGGCGGTCTCTGCGCACGCAGCATGCCTGCTGCACCAGAGCAAAGACACCAATGACTGTACAGTTGTGGCCATCGCGGGAGAGAATCGGGCACTGCAGGTTGGCAAGTCCTACCGAAGCGTCGCTCCACTTGTCATGCCTCCGTACGGATGGAAGCCCGTCACGGTGCGGAGGGTGGGCAACGATGATCTCTCCCCCCGCTGTCTGGGGTATAGCGCAACGCCAGGATCTCTGCGTGAAGTGGCCATTGCGCCGGTAAATAATCGCGGTTACGTCCTGTTAGCGGACACGACGCAAGAGGGCGGCCTTTCGCACCCGCAGGTGCGCACCATGTTGGAGCAGTTCACGCAGACCCTCGGCGTCCTGCTAGTAGATGGAGATCCGATAAAGCCGCGCCCGCGGCCGCGCCGCGAAATTATCAAAGAGGAAATGACGCAGGCTCGCGTGCGCGAACAGGAACTCGCGCTTGCCATTGTGGTGCTGAACCAAGCAGACCACGTGGCGTCGCTGGGCGCGGGTGTGGTCCTCGAAGCGGAGGACAGGCTGCGCATGCTGCTGCGCGAGGTGTCGATCGTCAGCCGCGTTGTGCGCTTTGGTGAATTGATGTTCGGCGTGTTTATGAATGGCGCCATGGAGCAACTGGAAGCGTGGGACCAATCCGTCCATGCCGCGCTGGGCGCCGAAAAGGGACTGTTGGAAGGAGGGATCAGTGTCGGTATTGCGCGGCTAACCGATAAGCACGAGTCGCCGAACGATTTCCGGGAGGATGCCGTCACGGCCCTGCGTGCCGCCTACGATTCCGGCAAGTACACGATTGTTACGTGACCTCCGGCGCAAGCGCCCGTGCTACCCCGAAACCAGCGGCACGAAGCGGAACGAATTGGTTTCCTGCACCTCGTACGCGTCGGATCCGACACACGTGATGCGTGTCATGGTCTGACTACCGGTGCCACCGATGGGGATGATCAGCCGACCGCCGTATCCCGTGTCATCTGGTCTCCTGAGCTGCTCGAGCAGTGCATCGGGCACTCTTTCGGCCGCTGCCGTCACGATAATGCCGTCAAACGGGGCGCACGCGGCCCAGCCTTGCGTGCCATCCCCGTGCCGGGTGACCACGCGGTAGCCCTGGCGGTCTAGCACTTCGCGGGAGCGTGACAACAGCGGTCCGTGCCGCTCGATCGAAAACAGGCGGACGCCCATTGCGGACAGGACGGCGGCTTGATAACCGCTGCCCGTGCCCACTTCCAGGATGCACTCCCCAGGCTTGGGGTCCAACAGCATGGTCTGGTAGGCGACCGTAAAGGGCTGCGAAATGGTCTGC
The DNA here is from genome assembly GCA_963665975.1 of Rhodothermales bacterium. Classification (GTDB taxonomy): domain Bacteria; phylum Bacteroidota; class Rhodothermia; order Rhodothermales; family Bin80. The sequence goes on along the minus strand of OY762508.1, from coordinate 1,269,291 downwards.
CGAAGCCCGATCGGCAGCGCCTGGTCATAATATGCCCGCCCCCGCAACGCCGGCTCCACGAAGAGGTGCCGCAACACGGAGCCGATGGCCGCAAGCACGGCTTCGTTATCGATGCCTTTCCTGCGCAGGTCTTCAACGAGTTCAAGTCGCCGCTTCTGGTATAGACGGTCGCCGAGTTGCATGACCTACTCATCGGACGAAGCGAGATCCGCGTCAACACCAGGATTCGCCCCTAGTGCTTCAGTCAGATTTGTCTGGAAATCCTCCAGGCTCGGTATCGGCCGGAGCACGCCGTTTTCGGCCACGGAGATCCTACCTGTCTCCTCCGAGACAATGACCACAAACGCATCCGTTTGTTCACTGATGCCAACGGCGGCACGATGACGCAATCCCAACAGCGGGTTCAACCGTTGGCTCGACGACACGGGCAGTATGCATCGCGCAGCTTCAATGCGCCCGTTGGCGACGATAAGAGCTCCGTCGTGCAACGGATTCTGAGAATAGAAGACAGTCACAATCAGGTCTCTGCTCACCTTTGCCTGGAGTTGCTCTCCTGTTTCGATAAAATTGCGCAGTCCGGCGGAGCGCTTGAATACGATCAGCGCCCCCGTTCTTTGTTCGCTCATCGTACGAATGGCTGCGACCACTTCGGTGATCAATTCCTGTTGTGCATGCGACGTAAAGAAACGCCGCAGAAGCGGATTCTGCCCAACCAATAGCAGCACGCGCCGGATTTCCTGTTGGAAAATAATGATGACGGCCAGCACATAGATTTCGCTTAGGGATCCGAACATGGCCTGCAGGATCTTCATCCCGGTGGCGTCGACGAGGAACTGCATCAGGTAGAGCGCCATCAGGCCCACCATAATGGATACAGCAAGCGTGCCCCGCATCCACATGTACAGTTTGTACAGAGCGTAGGCAACCACTGCGATCTCCAGGAGATCGAATAGTCGGATGGGTATGATGCCAAAAAATTTCACGAATTCGCTTCCTGTAGCGCTAATCTCCCGGTGGTGGTCATCCCCATCACGCGCAGCATATCGACGGTAGCTCCTACGTCGTGCGTACGTACGATAGAGGCCCCTCGGAGGACCGCGACGGCGGTTGCCCCGAGTGCCCCGTAGAGTCGCTTGTGGACATCGCGCCTTCCCAGTGCCCACCCGATTGTGCTCTTGCGCGAGACGCCGATCAGGATAGGGCAGTCCAGAGATAGCAGGGCGTCAATCCGGTCAAGCAATTCAAGATTTTGCCTGGGCGTCTTGCCGAAACCAAATCCAGGGTCGACAATGACATGCTGCACGCCAGCGCTGCGCGCCGTCTGCACAGACGAAGCCAGCGAATCGCACACATCTCCGACAACATCGGCGTGGCTGACCTCATGCGGCATCTGCCCCGGATCGCCGACGGCATGCATGACTACGAGCGGCGCCCCGAAGCGGGCGGCAATCTCGGCCACACCTGTGGAAATCCGAAGGCCCGTGATGTCATTGATGAGGTGTGCGCCGGCCTCAAGGACGGCCTCCGCCACGTCCGCATGGTATGTGTCCACAGAAATGATCACTTCTGGAAACCGTGTGGTGACCGCTTGCACCACCGGCAATACGCGCTGCAATTCCGTTTCGGGAGGCACGAGCACGGCGCCCGCACCATAGACAGATCCGCGAGGCCTGGAGGATGCGCCACCGATGTCGATAAGGGTGGCGCCTTCGGTGGCCATGGTTTCCACCCGGCGTAGCGCGCAGTCCGGGTAGAGGTAGTCGCCGCCGTCAGAAAAGGAGTCAGGCGTCACATTCAGCACGCCCATAACATGCGCGCCATGCGTAGCGTGTGGCGTGCAGTCGAGAATTCTCCCCCGGCAGTCCAGCACGAAACGGTTTGGATCGAGGGCCACGCGCGCAGATCATCTCATGATTGTCTGTGAAGCGCGTAAAGTAAGGAATCAGCCTGTCTCTCGCACGCGCTCCTATGGAATGAACGGCAATGCGTATTTTCTATCGCCCCTTCGCTCATGACCCTTCCCGCAAGCATCATGCCCGCAATACGGCCGCCGTGGCGGACAAGGAATCCCGGCGCAAGGCAGGAGCGCCTGCTGCGCGCACTGCTGTCGCGGGCGGCGCACACCGAATGGGGCCGGCGGCTTGACTTTGCGCGCATTGCCAGCGCCGAAGATGTCGTTGCGGCGTATCAGGAGCACGTCCCGCTGCATACCTACGACGACCTTGGTGCAGATGTCCAGCGGATGCGAGCGGGAGAAGGTGATATTGTGTGGCCCGGCAGCGTCCGTCACTTTGCGGTTTCCGGGGGTACGACGTCCACGGGTCGGATTATTCCGGTTAGCCAGGACACGCTGCGCAAGAACTGGCGCTTCGGCGTCACCGCCGTGTTGGGCAATCTCGGGCGGGCGCGCAATTTCCGCTATATGGGAGGCAAGCATCTCTCTCTGCCGGGACGGATTGAAGAGGACCCTGCGTTTCCCGGAACGCTGATTGGCGAAGTAAGCGGGCTGCAGTACGATTACGTCCCGGGATATTTCAAGGTCCTGCTGCAGGCCGTCCCCGACCGTCTGATGTACCTGCCACACTGGGAGAAAAAGCTGCGGTCGATCGTGGACCACACCGTGGACATGGACATCCGCTCGGTGACCATGGCGCCAACATGGGCGTATCCACTCTTCCAGATGCTGCTTGCCCGCCACCGCGAGAAACACAACTCCGGAGCTGCGTGCGTCGGCGACGTGTGGCCAAACCTGCAACTCTTCATCGCGGGAGGCGTCGCGCTCAGGAGCTACCGTGCCATCATCGAACGCATGATCGGGCTTCCAGGCATGGATTTTCTGGAAACTTACGGAGCCTCCGAGGGCTTCTTTGCCCATCAGGATGACCTCTCTGATCCGGCGATGCGCCTGCGCCTGGACAGCGGCGTGTTTTATGAATTCATACCGATGAGTGAACTCGGTGCAAGCGCGCCCAGACGGGAGACCGTGGCCACGGTGGAGCCGGGTGTGCGCTACGCCATGGCGGTGACCACATGCAGCGGGCTCTGGGCCTATCAGATAGGGGATGTGGTGCGGTTTACGGACACCGTGCCACCGAGACTCGTGGTGGCGGGCCGCACGGCAGAAGTCATCGACCGCTACGGCGAATCGGTCTTCGGAGAAGAGGCCGCTACGGCCATTGAGAATGCCTGCCGCGCTACCGGGGCGCATGTACTGCATTTTCATGTCGCGCCAGGCGTGGCAACCGTTGAGCGGTTACCAAGCCTGCAATGGCTGATCGAATTTGCCGCGCCTCCGCAGAGCGTTCAGGAATTCGCCACGGTTCTGGATCGCCACTTGCGTACGGTCAACCGGCATTACCAGATTCGCCGCGAAGCACACGCATTTTGCAGGCCGGATATCATCAACCTGCCGCGCGGCGCGTTCTACGCGTGGCTCAATAGTGGCGGTCGGCGAGTCGGCGGGCAGACCAAGGTGCCACGGATGAGTGACGATCGATCAATCGCGGAGGCCCTGCTCTCTATTGCCGGGCAGTAGGCAGCTAGCGGCCAATCGGAGTCAGCATGGCCTCGAAGCGCGCCACGGCATCTGGATGGCCGCAGATCATTTCCGCGCGCGCCTGCGCGCCGGCAAACAGGTCTCGCAGGTCCACCGGTGGGCCATGCAAGTAACGCAGCACCCCACCATTCTGGCGAAGCAGGGCAAGGCCGGGCGCGAGATCCCAGAGATGGACACGGCCGAGCAGGGCCACGTCGGCGCCGCCAGTGGCGGCAAAGCACATGTGCGCGATGGTAGATCCCAAGCTGCGCATCTTGCCAGGATACTCCGGAGCAAGGCGGTATTTCCGGTGCACGCGGGAGTACGACAGCATGAGCGATTCCATGTGCATGTCTCGTGGCGCCTTCATTGTTGCGGGCTCCCCGTTCAGACGAACGCCGCCGTCCGGTGTGGCGCTGTAATAGTCTCCAGTCATGGGGATATAGAAAAACCCGCACGTCGGTACGTAGTCCTCAACGCGTGCAATCCCGATACCCCAGACGGGGAGTCCTGCGACAAACGAGGCGGTTCCGTCAATGGGATCTATGATCCAGTGCCGGTCACCGGAGGCCGGGACTACGCGCAAGTCATTTTCTTCCGCGATGACTCCATCGTCCGGGAAACGCTCCTGCAATTGGCGGCGTAGGGTTGTCTGGACCGCGATATCGGCCTCGGTCACATAGGACCGCGATGTCTTCCATTCCGGCTTCACGTTTCGGAAGCACTCCATGGCTATGTCTCCTGCCGCCAGGAGCATGGCTTGTATTTCTGCGGCGTCAGCCATACCTGTTTGTCCAGGGAAAGCCGGGAGAGTGGTAGTCCAGCCAGGCCTCAATGTGATCCAGGACCGCCGGGTGTCCGCCATGCATCGGATGTGGCACCGACGGTCCAGGCGGCAGCACTTCTTACGTATATTAAGGCCCAAAGTCGTTTACCGCAGAAGTCAAGAGCGACCAATGCACAGACTTGCGTGCTACTTGTCGGAATAGCTCCAACGGCGCGCGGCTTCGTATCCAAGCTTTGTTATTTAAGGTGCAGCAAGCGCCCCACGCGCATCTCCTCTCCCACCGGGGCGCTCACGTGCACGCGATACAAGAATAGACCTGAGGGGAGCGAACCACCACGGATCTCTATGCTGCGTTCCCAACCGCCCGCGATGTGCTGGGCGCGTAGAAGGAGCATGCGCCGACCCAACATGTCTAGCACCTCCACCGTTACATCGGCGTCCCAGGGAAGGTCAAACACGATCCGGGTGGCGTGCTGAAAGGGATTGGGGTAGTTGCCGCGCACTGCGAATGCCTCCGGCAACAATTCCTGCTCGGTGCTCACCGGGGAGTACACCTCGATGCGGAAGGTCAAGCTGTCGGCAGATCCGTTCGCACCGGTGGCCTTGTACGTGTAGGGCACAGGAGTCGAGGTGACCACTGTCGGCACCCCGCTGAGGGTGCGTGTGGTTTGGTCAAAGGTTAGTCCTGCCAGGAGCGTGGGCGTCAGTGTATAGCTCACCGGTGGCGCTCCTCCCGTGGCTTCCGGCAAGACGAGTGGTACAATCGGCTGCGTGCGCGGGAAGGACTGATCAGGGACCCCTGTTGCAAGCGACACGCTGGCTACAACCTCCATGCTAAAGGTAACGCTGTCTGTCATGGCATTCGCATCGGTGACCGTATACGTGTAGGAGGCTTGATCCGCGGTCACTGTGGGGGTGCCCGTGATCGTTCGCGCAGTGGCGTCGAAGACCAGTCCTGCTGGCAGGACCGGATCCAGGGTATACGCGAAGGGCGCTAAGCCTCCGACCGCTTCCGGTAGAACCAACGGCGGGATGGCTATGCCCATCGTGAACGTCTGATCCTCGACGTTTCCGCCAAGAGCCGGGCTGCTGCAGGTGGGGCCCTTTACATCCGGGATGCTGCTCAGCCACGCCTGGAAATCATCGTCCTGGGGTGCGCAGAGGTCCTGGCCACCAAAGTAGAAAACTCCAAGACTGCCCAGTTGCATGAGACTCCTCGGCAGCATCCCCGTCAAAGCGTTGCCCGATAAATTCAGCTTTTGCAACAGCGAGAGGTTGCCAAGTTCGGTAGGAATCGCGCCCGAAAGGGAATTGCCCCCCAGTTCAAGCACTTGTAGGTGTAGGAGGTCGCCCAATTCCGCCGGGATCTCGCCCGTTAGATTGTTATCTGTCAAATACAGTTGGCCAAGAAAACCGTTGGTGAATCTGACCCCAAACCAGCTGTACAGTTCGTCCTCCGTGGGAACGGTTGTGATGTCCCAGTTATCATTGCGATTCCAACTGTCACCACCCGTCGCCATGTACAACGCACTCAGACTTTCGTGCACTGATTCGAGTTCATAATTTATGCGAAGACTTATCATGTCCGCCTCGTCCGTGTGCGCTCCCTCACGCATGCGCGTATAGAAACGGACCCATTGATTGGCGGGCGCGTCTGTAGCCACCTTGAACTCGAAACGAACCTTGGTCGAGTCGCCGCTGGCCAGAGATCCGACATGAACTTCAGTCGGCATCATATCCAGAAACGCATACGGTTCGGCGCCAACGAGACCAACCGTGAGCTGTTGGGCGTCAACGAGGTAGTTCACCACTGTCGCTGTGATTGCCACCGCATCGCCGGAAGTAATCCGGCGGTCTCCATCGCTGTCCACCCAACTCCACCACTTCAGGCGGACAGCGGGCAAGGTAGGCTCCTGGACCGCTGCAAGGGCGTTTACGTATCCTCGCCCCAGCTGTCCCACCAGTCCCGGGTTCTCCGCATCCATGTTCTCGCTAGATAGCCGCACCTGTTCCCGCACCGCATCTGGTGTCATATCGGGAAACCGCGTCTTCACCAAGGCGGCCACACCGGCCGTCAGCGGTGAGGAAGCCGACGTGCCGCCCCACAGACGGTACTCGTTGTCTGTAGACGTCGTAAGAACGGAAACGCCGGGGGCAAAGACGTTTACCAGCTTGCCGTAATGCGAGAACCCCGCTTTGACCCGCGAATCTTCTTCTGTAGCCCCTACAGACAGCACGCGCGGATGCCGGGCCGGATAGACCAAGTTCAGGTCGTTGTTGAGGCCAGCGTTGGCGGCTGACGCCACCACGAGGGAGCCCATGTCCGTGGCCAAGTTCAGAGTTTCGTCAACGATCCTGTAGAACTGGTCGGAATAACCGGAGCCAGCCCAACTCGCATTGATGATGTCCGCCCCGTTCGCAGCGGCATACAGGATGCCCTCATAGCCGTAAATGAGGGCCTGCGAGTTGACGTGCATAAGGTCCGCGTTCCACGCTGCGCCGGCTATGCCCACAGTGTTATCGGTCACCGCGCTGGCCGAACCCGCTGTCAAAGTTCCGTGCGTTGCTCCGGGCAGCGGCTTAGGGTCATTGTCCGTCTCGTCGCGGTTGGCAAGATTGACGCCGTGCACATCATCGATGAACCCGTTGTTATCGTCGTCCGCACCATTGCCTGGAATCTCATTCGGATTGGTCCACACGTTGTCTAGAAGATCCTCGTGGCGCCAGTCCCCACCCGTGTCCACAATCGCAATCACGACCCGGGGCGACCCGCTTTCGCTCTTGACCACATCCCAAGCCTCGGGCAATCGCAGGTGCCGCAGCTCCGTCTGCTCCCCAAATCTCGGATCATCGGGATCCACGCGTTCCCAAAATGCCTGCGCGCGGTTAACGAGTACAGGCTCGGCATATACCACGCCCGGCACGCCTTCGAGCTGTTTTGCGACATACTTGGGGGCTGCATTGGCATGATACCGCACATAATACGTGCGGCGTAGCGCCATCAGATTGCGCCGGATTCGGGGTGTCGGCTCCACATGATCCAGAAACGGATAAACGCGCTCAATCGTGTGTACACCGTAGGTCGCTGCCGTGCGATCAAAGGTCTGGAGTCCCGAGCTACTGGACTTGTTTGCAAAGGAGACCTCAGGTGCAAACTGTACAACGATCACATTGGGCCTATGCTCGGGCTGGGCTGCAACCGTAGGCGCGCCACAGACAGAAGCCAGGGCAAGTAGCAGCGGCTTGAAAGACCAACGCCAGAAATGTGGACTACGCATCGGTGACCACAATTGGAAGGGGCTGTTGCTTGGAGCAAGATACGGACGAGGATTGGAGTTGCCGCACTTTCAAAGGCGTGGCAATCTTGGTATGGTGAACAGGGAGCGCAACCCGCGCTTCGGAGTAACGTTGGCATCTACCTCGCTATGGCAATGCTCCAAAGGAAAGTAACGCATGCCCAGCATCCCTGTGCTATTCCACCTGCCCAGTTTCCATAACGGCCTGCGGCTGACGATTCGATTGAGACAATCCGGTTCACCTGCTAACGACATCGCAACTCCTTCCTCAGCCGCTCTCGCCAGTTAGTGGTGCGAAGCGACGTTGGCACCTTAAGCGCAGGCTCTGTATGGACTTCAATGCGTGGTCCCGGCCTTAGCTGCTCCAACTCTGCCGGGCCTTCGGCGTGCAAGTATCGGAGCATGCCGCCATTCTGGCGAAGAAGGGCAAGGCCGGGAGTCAGATCCCAGAGATTGACGCGGCCGAGCAGGGCCAAGTCTGCATCGCCGGTGGCAGCAAAGCACATGTACGCGATCGTAGATCCCAGGCTGTGCGTCTTGCCGGTATACTCTGGGGTAAAGCGGTAATTCCGGTGCGCGTGGGAGTAAGACAGCAGGAGCATGGCTTGTATTTCTGCGGCGTCAGCCATACCTGTTAGTCCAGGGAAAGCCGGGAGAGTGGTAGTCCAGCCAGGCCTCAATGTGATCCAGGACCACCGGGTGTCCGCCAAGCATCGGGTGTGGCGCCGACTGTCCCGGCATTAGCCGTTCCAGATCTACCGGGCCTTCACCGCGCAGGTATCGAAGCACACCGCCATTGTTGGCGAGCATCGCCAGACCCGGCGCGAGGTCCCAGACCTTGTCGTGCCCGATGAGTACCGCGTCACCGCCTCCGGTTGCTACCATGCTCAGATGCACAGACGCGGATCCCAGGCAGTATATTCTTCCCGGATACTCGGGGGCCAGCGTGTACCGCCGGTGGGGTTGCATATGCGTGAACAGGATCGAGTCCCGGGTCGGGGCAACGGGCAGTTTCAGGCGTGCACGTCGGCCATTGCGGCAAACACCTCCGTCCGGTGTCGTATGGAAAAAATCCCGTGAAGGCGGCATCCAGATGTACCCCGCCGCAGGATGCCCACCTTCGACCAATCCGATCGAAATACTCCAGTCTACCAGTCCTGCCACGAACGATGCCGTACCATCAATGGGGTCAATCGTCCAGGTCCGGTTGCCACAACGCGGTGCCCTTCGGAATTCTTCTTCTTCGGCCACTAGTCCATCGTTCGGAAATCTTTGCTCCATCGCCTCGATCAGAAAGGACTGCACCGCGAGGTCAGCCTCCGTAATCAATGTCCGATCCTCTTTGTGTGAGGCGGACACGCGCAGGAAATATTCGAGCGCGATATCGCCAGCCCGCACGAGCAACTCCCTGAAAAATCCAATATCATCCATACCCCTCGCCCTCGTTTCGAATCTCTGGCACGGGGCCAGAAATTGTCCAGGTTCTATGTGAACAGATGAGTTTTCGCGGCGTTTGCGCGCGATTCTTATACTCCACCTGAAGGGAAGGGACTTTACAACATAGGACGATGCTGCGCATAAATCTGTGGTCAGGCCCCCGTAACGTTTCGACCGCCCTAATGTACGCGTTTGCCCAACGGGATGACACGCGCGTTGTTGATGAGCCGCTTTACGGCCATTACCTGCGGACTACCGGAGCCGTCCATCCTGGTGGTGACGAGGTCCTCGCGGCAATGGATACCAATGGCGCGCGTGTGGTGAAGGATGTAATCCTCGGCCCGTGCGATCGGCCCGTCCTGTTCATCAAGAACATGGGTCACCACCTGATCGATCTGGACTGGCATTTCCTGGAGGAGACCTCGACGGCACTGTTGATTCGGGATCCAAAGGAAATGCTGCCCTCGCTTATCAACCAGGTGCCGGAGCCCGGTATTGACGACACGGCACTTAAGCGCCAGGTCGAAATATTTTCACACCTCCAGGACAGGGGGCACACGCCGTGTGTGCTGGATTCGCGGGAGTTGTTGCTCGATCCGCGGGGCGTGCTGGAGCAATTCTGCCAACACGTGGGCATCGGTTTTGACGAAGGCATGTTGCACTGGCAGCCCGGCGCACGCCCTGAGGAAGGTGTATGGGCGCCGTACTGGTACCATGTAGTGCAGAAATCGACGGGATTCGCGCCGTTTCGCGCAAAGACGGCGCCCTTCCCGGCGTTCCTCAACCCGCTGCTGGAGGAATGCAAGCCGTACTACGAATTCCTTCTCCGCCACGCCTTCACCGCTTCCGGCTAAGCACCTGTCGCCATGCATATCAGTTTGCCTGACCCCCGCAATAATGATATCCTGGTGTACGTCGGGGGAGCGCTTGTGCCTCGCGAGGAGGCCAGGGTGTCTGTCTTCGATAGCGTTGTGCAGGGAGGCGACGCCGTTTGGGAGGGCATTCGCGTCTACGACGGACGCGTGTTTCAACTGGATGCCCATCTGGATCGGCTGATTGCTTCCGCCAAGGCGATGGCGTTTGCCACGATTCCCACCCGCGAGGCAATCAAGAAGGCGTTATTCCAGACCCTGGAAGCCAATGGGATGCGTGATGACACGCACATCCGCCTGACGCTCACCCGCGGCAGGAAGACCACCTCCGGCATGGATCCCAGGCTGAACGTATTCGGGCCGACCCTGATCGTGCTCGCCGAGTGGAAGAAGCCCGTGTACGCTGTGGAGGGCATCCGGCTGATCACGTCGTCTGTGCGTCGCAACACCCCGGAGTGCCTGGACTCCAAGATTCACCATAACAACCTGATCAACAACATTCTGGCAAAGATCCAGGCGAATGTCGCGGGGGTTGATGACGCCATCATGCTGGATGTCCACGGGTTTGTCTCCGAGACGAATGCGACAAACCTGTTTGCAGTTCGAAAAGGCGAAGTCCTGACCCCCCATGCAGACAGCTGCCTGCCTGGCATCACGCGCGGTCGCGTGTTACGCCTGGCGCGGGAGCTCGGGATTCTGGCAGTAGAGCGCAATGTATCGATCACCGAATTCCATGCCGCCGACGAGGTGTTTACGACCGGTACGATGGGCGAGCTGTCCCCTGTACTGGAAATCGACGGTCGCACGATCGTCGACGGCAAGGCGGGGCCTGTTACCCTGCGCCTGCGCGATGCGTACTGGGAGCGGACGAAGACCGAGGGCGAACCGTTGCCGTTCTGAGCGGCTACGGGATGTCAAGAAGCTTGTGCGTCTGGAGGCTCAGCCGCCACGGGGGGTGTGCGAGGCAGTATGCGAGCGCCGCCTGCGTGTACTCTGCGAGGCGTGGACCGTCCATGGGTTGGAGGAAGAAGTGCGTAAAGGGCAGGTTCTGGAAGCGCTCCGGCTGCGCGCCCTCTTGCGGATAGACGAGTTTCAGTTCATTGCCGCGCGTTAGCACGATATCCGTGTTTGCCTTGGGGCTTACACAGATCCAGTCCAGCCCGCGGGGCGGCGCTTTCGTGCCATTGGTTTCGACAGCGATTTCAAAGCCTTCCACATGCAGCGCATCGATGAGTGGCGCATCGATTTGGAGCAGTGGTTCGCCTCCCGTGCATACGACATAGGGGGCGGTTCTTGCTTCCCGGGGAGCGGGCCAGGCATGCGCCACGGCCATGGCCAATGCTTCCGCGGTCTCAAACACGCCGCCGCCGGGTCCATCGACGCCAACAAAATCCGTGTCGCAGAAGGAGCAGACGGCCGCTGCGCGGTCCTCTTCACGGCCGTTCCACAGGTTGCAGCCGGTGAAGCGCAGAAATACCGCAGGCCGCCCGGTGCGCGCCCCTTCGCCTTGCAGCGTATAGAAGATTTCCTTGACCGTATATGCCATGACCGTGTGCTCACGCAGAGCCAAGGAAACGCTGCAGCGCGTCACGAGGTTGCCTGTGGCAGTCGCCGGAGCACCGACAGCGTGAGACGGCTGACGGCAACCAGGTTGCCATCAGCGTCATGGATGTCAATCTTCCAGACCTGCATGGTCAGGCCCACTTGCACGGGCCGCGTTGTGCCCCGCACGTGTCCCTCGCAGACGGCGCGCACATGATTCGCATTGATGGCGACACCAACGCAAAACTGTTTTTCCGTGTCCACGCAGAGCGTGGCGGCAACGCTTCCGAGGGTTTCCGCCAGAACGACCGAGGCGCCTCCATGCAATAGCCCCATGGGCTGGATGGTTCGGTGATCTACAGGCATGGTCGCCGTCAAAAAGTCGTCGCCGATCTCGGTAAAGGTGATCCCGAGGGTATCCATGATCGTCCCTTTGGAGCGGGCGTTGAGGTCCTCTACGGTAGCGGGGGATTTCCAGATTGCCGGCATGGTCTTGTAGTCAGATGTGGTTTCGAATGCCGCATCAACCGCGAAGCGCTCGTGGCGTTCTCCAGGCGTCTGCTTCGTGCTACCGGATGCGAGTTGCCGCCACGAGGTCTACGACAAGCCTCCACGTGCTGTCTGGCTGTGCTTTCCAGATACGCAAGTAGGCGCTGGACTGCGCCGTCGTATCTGCAGGAGATGCACGCACCGTCTGCAAGCCGTAGGTGTAACCGAGGTCGCCGCCGCGTGCAATACGCCCGCTGATGGGCGCCCATGCCGTCATGCCGGGCATTTGGCTGAGCAGGACAGCCATGGAGTCTCTGCCGCGGCCGGGTGGCGTGGCGTCTCGGTAATAACGCACGGAGTCGTCCAGCACGCCCCGCATGGCATGCTCCTTGCTGGCAGCCAACGACAGCTGCGCCAGGTCCCGATCCGTCTTTAGCATGGCCACCCGGGCGGCTTCCTGGTACAGCTTCCGCCGTGCGCGTACCCATCCCTGTTTGCGAGGGGATGCCATGGGTGGAGGCACGGACAACGTGTCCAGGTCGTACCGAATGCGCGCGACCACTTCGGCGCGCCACGCGCCGTCCGCCTGAAACCGCCAGATGGTAACGTACCGCCCGCGTGCCTGGGAAGACGCCCAGGATCCGGTCGTATATCCGAAGTCCCCGTTCGCCGATAATTCGCCGTGGCGTGGCCACCATGAGGTTCGCTCGTCCGAGGGCGTGCGACTGGCCATCTGCGCCTTGCCGTCTGCCGGGATCGGGTCAAACACAATGGATCGGTTCGCCAGGAAATCCAGAAATGCCGCGCGTGTACCGTCATTCACGGAGGCGGCAGAAAATGCCTGCTCGGCAGCGACCAGCGACTCCATCGTGCCGCCTGAAGGCGCGTTTGGCGTCTGTCCGCAGCCTACCAGCAAGCACGCAATGATCAGCAACTGCCGGGCGTAACGCCGCCTCCAGGCGCCAGGTAGGCACGCCATACCGACCAGTATGCCCGTATACGTGCGATTGCGTGCTGCGTCACGTGGGGGCATCCTGCACAGAATGAGATTTCCACAGGCTTGGAAACAGGTATCCCAACACCAGCAGGAGGCCGCCGAACCCGAGGAACAGCAAGATGCGCCAGACCGCATCCAGTTCTCCCAGATCAACCAGGAAGAGCTTGGCCACAACGGCGACAAGAGTTAACAAGCCGGCCGTTCGCACGACATCGCTGCTGATGCGCCAGCCAGTGGCCAAAAGCAGGAGTGCGCATGCGCCCCAGGCGATGCTGACATACGCCTGACCGCTCGGCAGCGCCGACAGGTCACGCCAAAGCCATCCGAGGAACCCCAGATAGGCGACAATGCAGTACATATTCCGCAGCCTGGTCGTGGCGAGCGTCCACGCGCCCACCGTGAGGAGCGCAACGACGGCAAGATCGACCAACGCCTGCCCGTGCACCAACACCGGCGTCGATCCACCGTCGCCAAGCACCCGCGCGCTCAGGGACATGACGACTATCAGGCTAAGGAAGTGCGCCAGAACACGCAGCGGATTTTCCTGCAGGCGTCTGGCTAGCAGATGAAGCGCGGCCGCCTCGATCGCCACCAACAGGTACCATTCCCAATAGTCATCCGCGAGAGCCATCCATGCGGTGACAAGGAGCAGTGCTGCTGCCATGGCCTGGGAGGATGCCAGGCGTGGCAGCTGTTCCCGGCGCAGGGGGATATAGGCTGCAGCCGCGGCCATGGCGCCGACGCCGGCGATCGCCGCCCACAGGTCGGCGGAAATGCTCCACAAGGATTGAGACTGGCTGAGCACAACCAGAGGCGCCAAGACTGCCAGGGTCAGCGCTGGCCGATCCAGCACCCAGACTGGCTGGCGCATGGGACAGACCGGCCATCGGGTGGAGTCGCGCTTATGCCACCGGTCGCGCAGTACGGGCAGGACGCCAAATGCAAGGAGGCTGAGCAGCAGGCCCGCCTGTACGGTCCACCGATCCGCACCTGACGACGCCATCGAAATGGCCGGTACAAAGGATATCCATCCTCCAATGGCCGCTACCCACACCAGGGAGCGCCAGCCGCGGTAGGTATAGATGGCTGTGGCAAGAGCAAGCACGAAGCAAAGGTATGCGACAAGGCCGGGGATGCTGCCATCTGCGGGCTGCAATAGGAACGGGGTGCCGAGCCCGCCCAGCGTGGCGATGAGGCCCAGAACCGCGCCCCGCTGCTGGAAGGACAAATAGAAGGTACCTACGCTGACGAGGGCCATGGCCAAGAAAGCCAGGGGGTAGCCCAGGAGGCTGTAAAAATGGTAGGCGGCAAAGATGGTGACAAAGTAGGTGGCGACGGAGCCTCCCAGAAGCACATGACCGAGCGCGGTGCGTCTGGGGGCAAGGCGCAGGCCGAAGCCCAAAAGGATCGTTCCCAACACGACGCCAAAGCCTATCCGGACATTCGGCCCCAGCCAGCCCTCGTCAATGCTGTACTTGAAGAGAAAGGCGAGGCCAATCAGGACGAGCGCAATGCCAATACGGGCCGCCCAGGCTCCACTCTGATGTCGACCCAGATGCGCTTGTCCACGCGGTCGCGCGTCTTGCGCGCACGCGGTTTGAACGGTGCGTCCGACTTGGGCCGGGCCGGAGCACGCGGAGTCCTGGGCGCGTCCACGAGCGTCCGCACTCTTTGCTGCAGATCAGCAACCTGCTGTTCCAGTGCGACGATGCGGTCGTGCAGGTTTTCGTCCATGGAGTCGTATTCTGGTCCTAGAACATACCGGCAACATCCCTGTCGGTCAGGATGGGGATGTCCTCTTGCGCCGGAGGATTAAGGGGCCTGCTTTGGATCCACGCATCGTCGATCTGGACGGAGACCTGGTCGTGATGCGTCAGAATGGGACCATTGTAGCGACCGCGCCGCGGGCCGTTTTCAAGCTTCAGTACGCCGCGCGGGCACACGGTTGCACACATGCCGCAACCTACGCAGGAGGACCGGATGATATTCTGTCCACGCTGCGCGTACCATCGCACGTCAATGCCCATTTCGCAATAGGTGGAGCAGTTGCCGCAGGAAATGCACTGGCCGCCATTGGTCGTTATGCGGAACCGCGAGAAATGTCGTTGCAAGAGTCCCAGCGTGGCCGCCATCGGGCATCCGAACCTGCACCATACGCGCGAGCCCATGATGGGATAGAATCCCACCCCGATGACACCGGCAAAGATGAGTCCGATAAAGAACCCGTACGTTTGCGCAAACGGTCCTGACAGACTGCCAAGCCAGGATCCTCCGGTTGCGCTGTTGCCCCATAAAAGTGCGGTCACGCCCACGATGAAGACCAGCACGCCGTGCACCATCCATCGCTCGATCTTCCAGGCGGCGAGCGACTTGTCCGACAGGTGCCGGAACGGGTCGCCGGCGGTTTCGGCCAGTCCTCCGCACCCGCACACCCAGGAGCAGTACCAGCGCTTGCCAAAAAAGTACGTGAGTATGGGGGTGGCGACAAAGAACATGACGGTGCCCCAGAACACCATAAACACGCCAAGTGCCGACGCATTGGACAGGTAATCGATACTCCCTGGCCAGAGGTAATCGTACTTCAGCGGCCAGAAGTAGCTGAAATAATACTCCGGCTGGTTGAACATGAGGAGCAGCCCGGGGATGAGGAACGCGAATCCCAGTTGGAAGAACATTACCGAGATCGTGCGCACAATCTGGTACGGGTTGCTTCGGTATTTGACAAGCATGCGCGCTCCCATGACGAGGACTGCCATCGTATAGAAGAATCCATACAGGAACCACCGGTCGGCCGCGCGGCCGCGTATCATGTGGCTCAGCGGGTCTGTCATGCGCACGAGATGCTCC
The DNA here is from genome assembly GCA_963665975.1 of Rhodothermales bacterium. Classification (GTDB taxonomy): domain Bacteria; phylum Bacteroidota; class Rhodothermia; order Rhodothermales; family Bin80. The sequence continues at coordinate 1,253,489 of OY762508.1, read as the reverse complement.
AGATTGGCTGGCGCCCAGTACAGGACGACATAGAAGCCCGTGAACACGATGCCAAGGATCCATCCGGCCATGCCGCGGGCGGTCGCCGAAGAGAACCACACCCCGTTATTGTCCACGCCCGCGGGGCGTCTGAGGTAGGCGCGAAAGAGGATCGCCGCCCCTGTCGTCAGTCCTCCCATGCTGATCCAGAAGGAAACGGCGGGTGCGGTACTGCCGGTCCCGAAGGCTGCTGCAAGCAGGCCTACGATTCCGATTCCGATCAGGGCCATGCCCAGTCGTTCTCCGGCATCGAAGTGGCTCGCCGGCGTGGTCAATTGGAAACTTGGATTTTCGGCCAATGGTCTTCAGGATTGCGCCATGGCGGCGCGTCGCAGGTCACGTGTGAATTCCTCGTCGAACTGGGCGTCGCCCAGATTATCCAGGACGGTATCGATCGTCGCCCCCTGGAGCAACCAGTGCTCACACCGGTCGTGGCGGAACCGGATGCCGAGCAGGTTGAAGCCTACTACGCGCCCGTCATTGGCCACATAGTCGATGCGAAGCAATCGTCCGGTGTCCTGCCATAAGAACGTCCGCACGGTTGGATCCCGGTTGGGTTTGATGTCGCCATACGTTTGATATTCGAGTGTGAAAAACTTGGCGGAGTTAAAGAACACACCCTTGTCGTACGCCGTGTGCCAGCCGCAGATGGTTCGCGCCACCGTTTTGGCATGCTTGCGGCCCGTGTACCACAATTGCTCGATACGGCGACTGCCGATGCCATCCTCCCGAAATTCGACGCAATCACCGGCCGCATATACGTTGGGCGCGCTGGTTTCGAAGAATCGATTGACCAGGATGCCCCGGCCGGATTCGATCCCGGATTCGCGCGCTACATCGATATTGGGATGCACACCGGCGGTGATCCCTACGAACTCGCAGGGGATTTCTTCGCCCTGATCGGTGGCAGCCGCGCGTGCGCGTCCATTCTCGTCGGGCAATATTTCCTGCAACTGCGTGGCAAGGCGAAGATCGATTCCGTTGCGGCGGATTTCCTGGTTGATCATGGCGGACTCTTCCGCCGGCAGCAGGTAGTCCATGTAGCTCTGTTCGCGTACCAGGAAGGTGACCGGGATATGGCGTGCGTGCAGCATTTCCGCCATTTCAACGCCGATCAGCCCGCCACCGACGACCACTCCGCGAGTAATGCCTTGCGTCCACCGCTCCATGGTCACGAGGTCGGGGATTCCGTAGAGTCCCTGCACGGCATCGAGGTCCTGGCCAGGCCAGTTAAAGAAGTTTGACTGGGAGCCGGTGGCCAACAGTAGCGCGTCATACTGGAGTGTGCGACCGCCTCCGAGGTGCACCTGCCTGGCGTCCGTGTCTACGCGTGTAACAAAGCCTCGAAGCAGATCAATGCTATTCTTTGCCCAGAAGGCGTCTTCATAGGGCTTCGTGTCGTGGTACCGCATATGCCCCATGTAGATATACATCAGGGCTGTGCGCGCGTAAAAGTGATCCGTTTCCCCGGATATTACTGTAATGCGGTGATTGCTATGCTTGCGTATATGGCGCGCTGCAGTGACGCCGGTGATGCCATTACCTATGATGATAACATGTTTCGTCATGGGCATATCACAACATTTATTCCTGCCTGGCGCAAGTGGCGGCTTGAATATTTCTACTATCCCTGTGGGGTTGGCTCCCGGGCCATATCATGCGAGGCAAGATACGGGATTATGTGCGGGAAAGTTCAACGCTGAAATGCGGAGCCGGACGGGTGGGTGCTCGCAGACCGGATAGTCGTGACGTTTGGTAAAGGCTATCGGATTTCCCGCGCAGGCAGGCAACGTGACCGGGTCCATATTAGACAATCGGAGAGCGCTGCGCCAGTCCATTACGCTCAATCGCCTGGAGCGGGTTGACGGCGTCTTTTCTGCGCGGCCCACAAGCAGCAGATAGCCGACGCCCGGCGCCGGGGGTATGATCACGATCAGGACCTTGACGAGTTCAGACGTTATCGGAGATGACATGGAGGTTGCTACTCCGGCGCGACAAAACGATAGATCTCCACATATGGATTGGGCAGCTCCCCCTGACTGTCCAGATCCGGTTGGACCGGGCGATAGACCAGTCCGTTTTGTCCGTGACAGAACAACCATTTGAGTCCCAGTTCTTCAGCAATCAGGGTGCCGTCTTTGGTGAGGACCTGATACCCGGATCCTCGTTCTCTGTTGGCATATTGCACCATAAGTAAATGGTCGGTAAGCTCAAAAAGGCTCCATGGGGCCGTGGCCCACCAATCCTTCATAGCTGCGAAGACTCCCGGAATATCAGGCGGCAAATCCTTGCCAGGGGAGCGAAACCACGAGCTGCGTCTCGAAATTCTCTTTAAAGAAATCTTCTCTAGAAGCGTGCCGTCCAAAGCATACTTCAGTATTTCCAGTGCGGGTGACTGAGCGTAGAAAAGGTGCGTCCCGTCGGCAATGAGACCACCGTCGGCGAAACGCATACTGGCATTGGGGAATCTGGATGGAGGCACAGGGAGCTTTCTAAGGGTCTTTCCAGTGGGGTCCATGTGTTTCAGTTCCATCTCTGGCCAAGCGTAAGTACCATAGAGCGACCCCGTCGGATCAATGTCAAAGAACCTTGCAGCGGTGAAGTCGCGATCCACGCTACCCAGGCATGCTCCCTCCGTGGTGAAACGGTATCCCGATATGTTTCCTGAATTCTGGATAAAGATGTACTCATTGCCTGCAAACCTGGCGCCCAAAGGGTAAAAGATGAATCCCGGATGGCAAATCCTTGGATCCAGTGATGCTTGCAGTGTGCCGTCCGAGTCGAACAGCAGGATTTGCTCTCCCCGCTCGTCGGTTACAAGCCATCGACCGTCCGAGTCTCTATCAATCTGGTCGATTCCCGCGATCAGTAACGTATCCGGCTTGTCAATCTGACCGTTTCCACCAGTTCGAAGTGCTTCAACTGAAGCGGTGGTATATCCTGCGCCCTCACGCCCGGCGCCATGAACGCGATCAAAAGGATCGCACCAGCAAGAAGAACACCATGGTTGGTTTGCTGATCATGCAGGCTCGGAGGGGGTTGCATTAGGTGAGGTCGGATGATCATTAGCTGCAGAGTTTGGCAGATGCTCTATTGGCCCCAGTTGTATCAGGAACATTGGTGGTCGTTTCGCCAAGTATATTACGGATTATCGGGTACCGGCCAAGGTCGCGCCTTCTCCGGAGTGCCCGTCGGGCAGCGTGGTTTCGGATTGTGTCAGGGCTGCGAGGTCCTCAATGATCCCGCTCGTCTCCGTCGCGATGCGGCCTTGGCCCTGGGATGTACGGACATAGCGGGAGATGATCAGGGGAGGGATCGTGGCACTAGGCATCCGCTGACGGGCGCCAAAGGCCAATGGACTCTACGCACGGTGTGGTTTTGCGGCGACGAAGAATCCACCGGCAAGGCAAGGCGTTGTGGAGCTTCCAGACACGCGAAAACTCATGATATACGGAATTACCGGCAATACGAGAAAGGATGCGCTATGGGCGCCGGTGGCGTCACTTGTGGCATGGCTGCAGCGCCACGATCTTCCTTTTCTCCTCGGTGCTAATGTGGCGGCTGGCCTCGTAGAGCGCGGGTTGGTGTCTGCCGAGGTAGCGCGATTGTATGGCACGCCAAGTCTGGCCAACAAGGCGCATCTGATTCTGTCGTTTGGGGGCGACGGCACGCTCCTTCGCACGGCCCACGACGCGGGCGCGCAGGGTACGCCGATTCTCGGCATCAACATCGGGCGCATGGGGTTTCTGGCGGAGGTTGCGGTATCCCGCGTGGAGGAGACGATGTTGAGTCTGGAGTCGGGTGCCTATTCCATTGATGAACGTCTGGTGCTTGCTGTGGCCATCGAGGGCGAAGCCGTTGAGCGGCGCTGGGCGCTAAACGATGTGGTGATTGCCCGCACGGGCTCTGCGGGGCTTATTGCCCTCGACGTGGCCGCCGACAACATCCTGCTTAACCGGTACTGGGCGGACGGCCTCATAGTTGCCACTCCCACAGGATCGACGGCGTACTCGCTATCCGCGGGGGGGCCTATTGTGGCTCCAGGAAGTGATGTCATTGTGCTTAGCCCGATTGCGCCACACAGTCTGACCGTACGTCCGATTGTGCTATCTTCGGATAGCGTGCTGACGGTGCGGGTTACGGGGGGCCATCTGCCGTACGTCGTGGCGATTGACGGCGCAAGCAGCGCTCCCCGCGAGGACAGCGTAGCGATCACGATCCGGCAGGCTGCGCACCGTATTAACCTCGTGAAGCTCAGCGACCGGCATTACTTTCAGACACTGCGCAGCAAGTTATCGTGGGGACTTGGCCCGCAAGGAGGCGCAGAGAGCAGTTGATCAGTTCAAGGTGGCCACACTTCGCCCTGGGCCACAGGAGGTGTTTCAGAATGGGACCAAGGAGACAATCCACGTCACCCCTCCGCACAAGTTGGTGGGGCATATTGCTCTTGTGCGCAGCGTGCGCAGGACCGGCGCGTGTGGCGGACGTCCCGGCGGATCTTCCAGAGGGCTTCCCGCACCATTCCGTGGAGCAGGTCATTGATCAATTGGAGCGCGCGGTGCTGGATTCGTTAACCTCGCTGGTGGCCACAGCCGATGTGTCGGTGCGCTCGCCCCTGTTCACGGGTAGTATTACGGCACGGATACGGCAGCGAAGAGGTGATTCGCTGGCAGTTTTCGTCTCCGACGCCACACTTGGAATCGAAGGAGGACGGGCGTTGGCAACCCCAGACAGTTTCTTCTATCACGACCGGTTGTCCCGCACCCTGTACGTTGGATCCCTGGCGCATGCCCCAGAGCAGCTTACCGGCGAGAATGTGTTTCGCGTGCTACTCGGCCTGCTGGCTCCAGACAGGATTCGGCAGTGGAATGTGGAGGCGGATGCCGCCTATTACCATGTGCGCGATGCTGCCGGAGAGCGCCACTATACGGTTGACCCCACAGTGTGGCGGGTCGTCAGCTACGAGGAGCGATCACCTGAGGGCAGGCTGGTCCAGGCGGTGGTCTTTTCCGATTACGGGGCAATGGGCAGCGTCCTGTTTCCGCAACGCATTGTCTTGCGCCTTCCTGGAATGGGCACCAATGTGTCGTTGCGCTACCGCAGGATGGCGGTAAATCCTGCCCGGCTTTCGATGGCCTTGCGCGTTCCGGAAGGCGTACAGCGCGTCCCGGTTCGCGAAGAACTGTGGCGATGAGGCTTGCAGGTCCGGTTTCCGCTGCCAGGCCCGGACTGAGCCTCGACGCGCTTTAGCCGGAAACCACGCACGGACAAGGATGGACGTGCAATGCGCGCTGTTTGGCGACTCGCAGCGCTCGCCAAACATGGTAAGACGGGAGGGCCTTACTCCTCGCGATTTGGGGATGACTTCAGGCTAGAAGGTGTGTTCTATGCCCACCCCTACGGCAATGGCGCCACCGTCAAGCGGTTTCGCAAAATCAACACGCATGCCGCCAAAAACACCCCGCAGAGATAAGCCGAGTTCATGGTAGGCGCCCTCCATCACCCTACGCATTTGCATTGATGCGGCCAACTCGTTGGAGGGGCCGGCAGCCCAGGTCCCGGTATGGCCGCCAAATGCAATAAGGCTAAGCCCACTGCGCGCCAGCGTGCGCAGCCCCAGGGCCCGCAGGCCCATCTCCCCAAGGTCGTACTCCCAGAAAAAGGCTACCATTTTGTCCCCTTCAAACGGGGGCCCCGTAACCGAGCGCAGCGCACCAAAGGTCGAGAAGACAACAATGGCATTGTCGACAATGAATGCCCGCTGCAGCGGCAGACTGCCCGTGCTCGTGCCAGCGGTCAGGCGTAACGACAACGAGCCGGAATTCTTGCACTGCCCGCAAAAGATTGCCTGCTTCCATCGGGCGTCCACCCAGTATCGCCGGAATGCGTAATCCGAGCCTGCTATGCTTGCTTCCGCTCCCAGCGTCAAGCTACGGTTGCCAGTGACCGCTCTGCCGGAGCGCACCGCTCCGATCTCGAGATTGGCTGAGACGGTCTGCAGGCGCCCCGGTGCTATGGCAGGGTTTCCCCGTAAGGGCGACACGTTGAACAGATCATAACTTGTCGAAAGGGGCAGCGCGGTATGGTCCTCGCTGCGGAAAGTACCCGACAACCGCGTTTTGATGGCGCTAAATTCCACTCCGGCCGTACCACTGTATCCCTCGCTTCGGTAGTAATCAAAGTAGTCGTCACCCCCCAACATCATCACCAGCCCGTTTGAAACGGCGGATACGTAGCTGGTCTCGCCATAACGGCGCGCCGTGCGGGCCAAATACTGTCCCTTAACGAAGACTGCGGTCCTACCGGTGGACTTGAGTCGGGCAGTGGCGTGCCATGTCCAGCGATCGCGACCTGACAGAGCCGAATTCCAGCCAACGCCTCCGCCGACCTTAAAGTAGCGACTGGACTCTACCATCCTGTCCAACCCGAAGTGTGCGCCATCTACACGATTATACCAGAAGTAGGGCCGTATATCTACATTGTACACGGGATTATCGATGTCGCGACCGTAGCCCCCGGATGCACTGGCTCGCCTGACCAGTTTGCCCACACGATTAACCAGCAATTCGGATGGTACGCTCTTGCTGACGGCATCCTGATTCTCGGAGTCGTGACCAGATTCAAGGTCCACATGGATGTCCTCACTCTGACGGTCTATAACAGGATCCTGCGCCTGAGCGCCGTAGGTGGCCCAACCGGCCAGCAGTACGAGAAGAAGAACCTGTGCCACAGTGCAGCCTGGCTTACGTTGGTAACGCATGTTCATGACCTTCCCTCCATGAAAGTTTCGTTTCTGTCGCTGTTTCGGCGCGTATCATTCCAGCCGATCTCAATCACGGCTCCAAGATAATCGGGGTTAAACAGTCTGAGCCAGTCCGGGCTCTTTGTCTCACATGTGCCCGATCCACGCGCGATCAGGCGTACGCCTGGCGCGAAGCTCAATTTGGCTTGATACCAGATTTCACACAGCTCGAGCCGGCTCTCCGGTGGGATGCGCCGAATCATGCAGTTGTTCCTTTCCTGCATCGCTACCTCGTGGGCAGCGTGTCCAGGGAAGATGGCGTTCACCAGCATGCTTTTGAATTGAGTTGCTGGCGGATCGCCAGTTGTTATCGGAGCGGCCGCTTCGGCTCGTGGTTGCCGCTTACGCGTCGAGATTGCGATGATGCCAGTTGCACCCACGGTGTCGTGCTCTTGCGAGCGGAGCCCGAATGCGTATGCCTCTTTCTACCCACCAGTTATCAGCTATACATATGGCAGGAAAAATAAGTTGCAGTCCAGTGGACGCCGAAGAGCAAACCAGATTCGACTCATTCTGTATGCCCACACGTGGGGGACGTTTCCATTCGGTAAGGCCCCCATCCTGACCCCACGTTGCCCGGTAGAAGAACGCGGCGGCCCAATCTCCGTCTGCTGGTCTTTGGTGGGGGTGTTCTGCGCGAGTTGCTCCGGGCGAATGCTTTGGATATGCCTGGACAGTCTCGGTCCGCGCCAAAACGCATCGTGACACTTTCGTACTATCAGGCCTTATGAAATTGGCAGGATGGATGCGCATTGCATGTCGGAAGACATGCTCGCAGCACTCGCCAAACATAGCACGGTGGGAGGGCGTTTCATAAGAGCGCCTGCTGTGCTGATGCGCCGGCAGGGCGATTTCACACAAGATTTCCGCGGCGCGAACTCGATGGCTGCGCGGCTGCATGTATCTTGCGGACCCGGACGCATCTTTATCCAAGCAATCAACAACCGTTATGGCCAGTACAGCTTCGTATGACATTGTCGTGATCGGGACGGGGCCCGGCGGGTATGAAACGGCTATTCGCGCCACCCAGTTGGGGTTCAAGACTGCGGTTGTCGAGAAAAACAGGCTCGGCGGCGTGTGCCTGAATGTAGGCTGTATCCCGACGAAGGCGCTGCTCAAGAGTGCAGAGCTCATGTCTTATGCCAGTCACCTGTCTGACTACGGATTAGCGCTCGACGGCACAATTGCGCCTGATTTTGCGAACGTCATCGCACGCAGCCGGGGCGTAGCCGACAAGATGAACAGAGGCGTCCAGTTCCTGATGAAGAAAAACGGGATCGATGTCCTATTCGGGCATGCCACGTTGTCGGGAGGAGGCAAGGTCGCCGTAAAGCCGTCCCGGGACATGGATGGCAAGACTGTTGGCAGCGCCCGCACGGTGCAGGCCAAGCATATCATCGTGGCTACCGGTGCCCGCGCCCGTGAAATCCCGGCGTTGCCCATCGATGGCAAGCACATCATCGACTACAAGACCGCACTGCTGCAGACCACGCGGCCCGACCGGCTCGTAATCGCCGGCGCGGGGGCTATCGGCGTGGAATTCGCCTATTTCTACCACCACATGGGTACCAAGGTCACGCTGGTCGAGCTCATGGACCGGATTGTGCCCATAGAAGACAAGGACGTGTCCCGGCAGCTTGCACGATCGTTCAAAAAGGCCGGTATCGAGGTGTTGACTGGGACCACCGTACAAAAGGTTGATGTGTCGGACGAGGGACTTGCCGTTGCGGTGAAAACCAAGCGTGGCAACAAGACCATCGCCTGCGACCAGGTGCTCTCCGCCGTCGGCGTGGTCGGAAATATCGAAGGGTTGGGCCTGGAGCAACTCGGGATCAAGACAGATCGCGGCGCCATCGTCACGAAAGCGTTCGGGCAGACCTCTGCGCCGGGTGTCTACGCGATAGGAGATGTCGCCGGGCCACCCTGGCTGGCACACAAGGCCAGTCATGAAGGCATTTTGTGCGTTGAAAAGATTGCCGGCAAGAACGTCCATCCGCTCGACGCGAATAACATCCCCGGGTGCACCTATTGCCAGCCGCAGATTGCCTCGGTCGGTTACACGGAGGCAGGCGCGCGTGAGGCAGGCTATGACATCAAGGTCGGCACGTTTCCGTTTTCCGCGTCCGGCAAGGCCTCTGCGTCTGGAAGCACCGACGGCTTCGTAAAGGTCATATTCGACGCCAAGTATGGCGAATTCCTGGGGTGCCACGTTATCGGGCAGGACGCCACCGAATTGATTGCCGAGGCCGTGGTTGCACGCACGCTGGAGACGACGCACCACGAAATCCTCGATGCGGTGCATCCACACCCGACGCTGTCGGAGGCGATCCTGGAGGCCACAAGGGCTGCCGTTGGCGCATCGATCAATACCTAAGCGGGGGTGGCGCATGCTGCGCCTTGCGCCGCAAGGCCTCAAAAGATTCCAAGGGAGCGCGCCGGAGCGGACAAAGCTGCTTTCGGTTAATGGGTTACACACGTATTTTGCAGTGTGCATGTTGCCGTATGTTGTTCCACTCTTTAAACCGGATCGATAATGTCATCACTTCAGGGTATTCGGGCAATCTCTCTGGCTTCCGTTGCGGATGCGCTTGATGACATGCTGGATGCGCAGATGGTCGGGCAAGCCCGGATTGCTGCGCAATTGGTTGCTGCGGCCGAGGCCGCAGGGTACGATGAGAAACGTATCATTGGCGTGTTCGACGAAATCGTTGCCGCTACGGTGCTGGACGAACTGTGGGTTTCGGATGGGACGGGTAAGGTCTATTTGACCAATGTGCGCCAGGCTAGTGGTGCTCCGATAGCGTTCAGGTTCAAGCCGGATCCTAAGGAGCAGCCGCAGGCCTCCAAGTTCCATGTCCTCCTGGCATCGGAAACCGGCAGTGACGATGTGGTTACGCAGGCCGCACAGGTGCGTGAAATCGACCATGAAATCTATAAGTACGTCGGCGTAAACGGCGTGGACAAGTCACGGATCGTACAAGTGGGCAACGCGCTGGCCTTCGAAGAGCAGGGCGTGCTTACCGACACGTACGCCTCGCCCGTTATGACTGCCGTTCTTGCGGCGTTCGGGGAACATGACCTGCTGGCCGGGTCCTACACCAGCCGGCTTCCGGAAATCCGGATGATCTTCCAGGGTATCCTCGGCAAGCAAATGATCGTGCAGGCGACGCTTGTCGACGAATTAATCCAGTGCGCCATTGAGGCCGGATTATCGAGCGAAGACATATCAGCGCGGCTGGGCCGGATCGTAGACTCCAGTCCGATTGGCGAAATCCGCGTGGCCACACAGATCGGGGATCTGACCTATACGGCGCCTCCTTCCGCGGGCGGCCTGGCGTGCGCCAGCGATCTGGGACCGATCATGGATGGCTCAACGCGCGTTATTGACCACCCCGCCGTGACGGACGGCGCCATGACCAAGGTCGTTACGATCGTCAGCAGACACGCGCCGCGCCTGGTGCAGGTAGGCATGACGGTGCCGGACGAATCCCTGCTGTCGCCCAATTACAAGCCCACCTGAGTGGGCTATCGGATGACCGCGCCGTTTTCGCCTTCCGCGGTGACGAGAGTCAGGCGTCCGCTCCTGTCTTCGGCCATCAGCAGCATGCCCTGACTTTCGAGCCCCATCATCTTGCGCGGCTGCAGGTTCGCTACGGCAACCACGCGCTGGCCGACCAGCGTGTCCGGGTCAAAATGCTGCGCCACGCCCGCCAGGATCTGTCGCTGCTCGAAACCCAGGTCCACGCTGAGGCGGAGCAATTTCTTCGACTTGGGCACGCGCTCCGCGGCCACAATCGTACCCATGCGGAAGTCCAGTTTGGCGAAGTCGTCGTAGGCGACCTGGTCCTTTTGGGTTTCGTACGGGGGTTCGGAACCCGCAAGCTCTCCGGCAAGCCTGGCAATCTGGGCTTCGATCGTCTCGTCTGCGACTTTGTGATACAGAATCTCGGGCTCTCCGAGCGCATGGCCCGCCTGAAGCAGGGAGGCAGTTGCCTCGTCCCATCCAATTGCGGCGTCGGGAGATCCTCCCGGAGTGCTTGCGCGCACACCACTCAGCCGGAGCATGGAGCGCAGCTTTGCCGCCGAAAACGGCAGCACCGGATCCATAAGCACACTTAAGGCCGCACAGATCTGCAACGAAACGTGTATGGTGTTACCACAGGCCTTTCGGTCGGTCTTGCGCGTCTTCCACGGCGCGCTATCATTGAAATACTTGTTGCCGATCCGGGCCAGGTTCATGGTTTCAGCGACCGCCTCGCGCATACGGAAGCGTTCGTAGGATTGGCCAATCCGCGTCGGAAACTCGGCTATGCTGTCTAGCACCTCCTGGTCGAGGATGCCGGGCTCCTCTAGCGCAGGCACATGGCCACCAAATTCACGGGTCGCAAACGTCAGCGTCCGATGAACAAAGTTGCCCAGCACATCCGCCAGTTCGGAATTGACACGCGACTGGAACTCATGCCAGCTAAAGTCGGCGTCCTTGGTTTCCGGAAGCGTAGCAGCCAGCGCGTAGCGCAAGAGATCGGGAGGAAACTCTTCCAGGTATTCGTGGAGCCACACCGCCCAGCCGCGACTCGTGGACAGCTTCTTGCCCTCAATGGTCAGGAACTCGTTTGCGGGCACATTGTCGGGCAGCACGTATTCCCCATAGCCCATGAGCATGGCGGGGAACATGAGCGTGTGGAAGACTATGTTGTCCTTGCCAATAAAGTGGACAAGCTTCGTGTCCTTGTCCTGCCAGTACTGTTTCCATCGGTCGGGGTCCCCGGACCGCTGCGCCCACTCGCGTGTTGCGGAGACATACCCGATGGGAGCATCGAACCACACGTAGATGACCTTGCCTTCGGGATCCACACCGGCCGCTTCGGCGATTTCGCGGGGCACGGGCACGCCCCATGGCACGTCTCGCGTGATTGCGCGGTCGCGTAGTCCATCTGTAAACCACGCTCCGATCTGGCCAAGCACGTTCGGCTTCCATTCCGGATGCGAGGCGACATATTCCTCCAGGTGCGGCTGCCAGTCTCCGAGCGCCAGGTACCAGTGCGTGGTTTCCCGGAGCACGGGGGTGGCATCGGTTAGCGTGCTGCGCGGGTTGATGATTTCCGTAGGGCTCAGCGATGATCCGCACTGTTCGCACTGATCGCCGTAGGCGCCGCCGTGGGCGCAGATCGGACACGTTCCCTGCACAAAGCGATCGGCAAGAAAAACCCCTGCTTCCGGGTCGAAGAGCTGCTCGTCTGTCTTCAGCGTGAAGTGGCCGCGCTCGGAGAGTCGCCGAAAAAAGTCCTGGCTCGTATCCTCGTGCACCGGTGCAGAGGTGCGCCCGTAGTGGTCGAAGCTCATCCCGAACGCCGCAAAGCTGTCGCGGATGAGCGGGTGGTAGCGGTCTACGATTTCGCGCGGCGTGACGCGGTCTTTGAGGGCTCGCATGACGATGGCGACGCCAAATTCGTCCGAGCCGCTGACGTAAACGATGTCGCGTCCTTTCAGGCGCTGGTAGCGACAGTAGAGATCTGCAGGGAGGTAGGCTCCGGCCAGATGACCGACGTGTATGGGTCCATTTGCGTACGGCAGTGCGGAGGAAACCAGTATTCGCTTAAACGTTTTCTCGGGCATACTGATAGTCTCACCTCCACGTGCGCTGTGCGCGGCTCTATTGTGTATAGCCGCCAGCGGCCGACGACAACCGGCCCATTGTACAAAGGGGTTTGGGCATGGATCCATGGGGGCAGCGTGCTCCTTCGTCCGCGCAACACCGTTTCCACTGGGCATTCACCTTTTCTTGAAAGCTGTCTGTTGTGTGATTGCCTACCTTATGTCCACATTTGGCCAAGCGTGGGGCAGGCAATGAGCGCATCCGAATTCTCCGATCGTATCGCGGAGGTCACCCGCACGACCAAGGAAACCAATGTTGTGGTACGCCTGAATCTGGACGGTTCGGGGCAGTACGCCAATAGTACGGCGGTCGGCTTTCTCGACCACATGCTGGATCTGTTTGCAAAGCACAGTGGCTTCGACCTGACGGTTACCTGCCAGGGAGACCTGCACGTAGACGATCATCATACGGTAGAGGACGTAGGGATTACGTTGGGCCAGGCCCTGGCGCAGGCGATTGGCGACAAGGCCTATATCGCGCGGTATGGGGATGCGCTCGTGCCAATGGACGAGTCACTGGCGCGGGCGGTGATTGATCTCTCGGGTCGGTTCACGCTGCACTTCGACGCCGATTTTACACGCGCGTCCGTGGGTGATCTGGCCACCGAACTGGTGCGGCATTTCTGGTACAGCGTTGCCGAGCACGCGGCCTGCACGCTACACATCAGCGTGCTCTATGGCGCCAATACGCATCACAAGGTCGAGGCCATCTTCAAGGCCGCGGCCCGCGCTTTGAGCAAGGCGGTCGCGCGGAGCCATGATCACGCACGCCTGCCATCCACCAAGGGGAGCCTTTGAGGAGCCTGGGATATTCTTGCGGGTTAGGGGGCCGGATTCTTCTGCACAACGTGCACACTTGTTATGACGCTGAGTAAACAAACGATTGCGGTTATCGGGATTGGCAACATCGGACGAGCTCTTATCGGGGGACTCTTTCGTGGAAAATATGTGTCACCGGAATGCATTCGCGCCACGCGGCGCAACGCGTCCGCACTGGTGGAAATCAACGAGATTTTTTCCGGCATTCATACAGGCACCGACAACGTGGCGGCCGTGGACGGAGCCTCCATTGTCGTTCTCGCAGTCAAGCCGCAGAATGTCACGGCGATCATCAAGGAAATCAGGGACCATGTGCGCCCGGATGCGCTCATCGTATCCGTACTTGCGGGGATCACCACCGAAACCCTGTTGAGCGCCTTCGGTCGTCCGTTGCCGATCGTCCGCACGATGCCCAACACGCCGATGCTCGTAGACGAGGGGGCCACCGCAATTGCGGGAGGCAAGATGGCCACGCTTGCGCATATGGAAGTCGTCCGGCACATGTTCGAGGCCGTGGGCACAGTGGAGGTCGTGCCGGAGTACTTGATGGATGCCGTCACGGGGCTGAGTGGCAGTGGTCCCGCTTATGTGTACATGCTGGTCGAAGCGCTGACGGATGCCGGGGTCAAGCAGGGCTTGCCGCGGACCACGGCGTATCGCCTTGCGGCGCAGACGCTGCTGGGGGCATCGAAGCTCGTCCTGAAGACGGGCAAGCATCCGGCCATCCTCCGGGACGAAGTGACCACGCCGGGCGGCACTGCCATCGCGGCGATCGCGGAACTGGAGTCCCACGGACTGCGGACCATGTTCATCAACGCGGTCGCCACGGCTACGCAGCGCTCCAAGGAGTTGAGTGAGGTCAACGAATAGCGGCTGTCATGATCACGATCATTGACTATGGCATCGGCAATTTGCGCTCGATAGAGAAGGCCTTCGAGCGCGTCGGGCAAAAGGTATTGCGTACGGATCGGGCGGAGGCTGTTTCCGCAGCCGATCACCTGGTGCTTCCGGGAGTGGGAGCGTTTGGTGCGTGCGTGGACGAAGTGCGGCGTCGCGGGCTGGAACAGCCCATACGGGAGGCAGTGCGTCGCGGCGCGCCGTTTCTGGGTGTGTGCGTGGGGATGCAGATGTTGTTCGAGGTCGGCGAAGAGCTCGGTCCGCACCGCGGGCTGGGCATGTTGCCGGGAAGGGTGGTCCGGTTCAAGTCTTCCTATGCAGCGGTGGGCGCCAACGGAAGCCCGCGCCTGAAGGTGCCGCATATGGGCTGGAACTCGTTGAGTCCGCGCTATGCATCGCCGCTGCTTCGCGGTATTGAGACCGGGGATCACTGCTATTTTGTGCACTCCTACCATGCTGTCGCCGAAAAGGCTTCCGATGTCCTGGCTACGGCGAATTACGGATTGGATTTTGCGGCCATTGTAGCGCGCGAGAACGTGTTTGGCGTCCAGTTTCATCCGGAGAAGAGTCAACATAACGGACTGCGTATTCTGGAAAACTTTGCCCGTCTTTAATCCTGCGTCAGTCTATGTCACAATGCTCGTAATTCCGGCAATCGATGTATTGGGAGGCCGGTGTGTCCGTCTCCTCCAGGGATCCTATGCGCACGAAACGGTCTATGCCAACGACCCGGCGCGTATGGCCCGGCGCTGGCAGGAGCACCACGCACGCTATGTGCATGTCGTGGACCTGGACGCCGCACGCGGAGGCTCGCCTGGCCACCCGGATAACCGGACTGAAATCGCCCGCATTTGCGAGGCCGTTGCAATTCCGGTGCAGGTCGGAGGGGGCATTCGAAGCCTCAATGACATAGATGCCGTGTTAGCCCTGGGCGTGGCAAGGGTGATTCTTGGAACCGCGGCCGTGCAGGATCCCGACCTGGTGTCGGAGGCCGTAGAACGATATTCTGCAGCCCGCATCGTTGTAGGCATTGACGCCAAGGGTGGCGAGGTCCGCGTGGAGGGATGGACGGAAGGCAGCGGCACGGACGCCGTAGATCTTGCGCTCGACATGGAAGCGCGCGGCGTCCGTCGTATCGTGTACACCGACATCAGCCGCGACGGGACCATGGAGGGTCCGAATGTGGCTGCCTACAAGGATCTCGGTCGCCACCTGAACAAGCTGATGATCACGGCATCGGGCGGTGTCGGATGCCGCGCAGACCTCGAGAAGATCGAAACGCTGCAGCCGTATCGTGTTGATTCGGTGATTGTCGGTCGAGCGCTCTATGAGAATCGCTTGCCATTGCAGGAGCTGTGGCAGATGCGAGATGCGAATGCCGACTCCGGCGTCAACGACTCCAATAGCGCAATATCTTCGTGTCTGTAGCCAAACGCATCATACCGTGCCTGGACGTGGATCGCGGGCGCGTGGTCAAGGGAGTCAACTTCGTGGGGTTGGTGGATGCCGGTGATCCCGTGGAGCAGGCCCACTTCTATGATGCTGCCGGTGCTGACGAGCTCGTCTTTCTGGACATTACGGCTACGCACGAACAGCGAGACATCATGCACGATGTCGTGCGGCGCACGGCGGAAGAGGTATTCATCCCGCTCACAGTAGGTGGGGGGCTGAGAAGTATTGAAGATATTCGGGCGATGCTCCATGCCGGTGCGGACAAGGTTTCTGTCAACTCCGCAGCGATTCGGGATCCGGATCTGATTACGCGGGGCTCGGAATCATTCGGTTCCCAGTGTATGGTAGTGGCTATTGACGCCAAGCGTATGCCAGGTACGCCTCTCACCTGGCAGGTGTACGTGCACGGCGGCCGCAAGGCAACCGGCCTGGACGCGCTGGAATGGGCGGCTGAATCTCAGGAGCGGGGCGCGGGTGAGCTGCTCGTGACCTCGATGGATCGTGACGGAACCAGACAGGGATACGACCTGGATCTGTTGCAAGCGCTCGACGAGCGAATTTCTATCCCGGTGATCGCATCGGGTGGCGCCGGCAATCTTGAACATCTCCGCGACGGGCTTCGCATAGGGCGGGCGGACGCGGTATTGGCTGCGTCAATTTTTCATTTTCGCGAGTATACCATTGCCGAAGCTAAGCGATATTTGCAGAATGTTGGCCTACGCGTGCGCCTCGAAGGATAGGGTGCCGAATTGAATGCAATAATGGATTTGGTCCGTCGTTGTGAGTGAGGCGGGTTTGTGCATCTTTTCTCGCCGGGAACGTAGACCATGGCACAGGCGGCCACCTCACTTGCACGAGGATCATAGATGAAGAAGACACTGCACGGCACGCACACGACGCTTGTACCCTGGTTGGCCTGTCTTGCGGCGCTGCTGTTCGGCGCCAATTTCCTTCTGTTCCTGCACGATCGAACCTCGAATCACGAGAACCAGATGGTCTGGTGTCCGCACCATGGCTGGCACTCCGAGGACGTGTTGGTGCATCCGGTGGTTCTGCCCTTTGAAGGCGACAGCGAGGTGCGGCTTAACGAGGAAACGGAGATTGAAGTGGAGGTGACGACCGGCGACGAAGAGAATGCGGTAGTTGTGACCCTGCAATAGCGGGACGAAGGAGCCCGGCACTTCTGCGCAGGCGCGCCAATGGCGTCAAATCCCTTTTCATTCCGAAATGGCGCGGTCGTCCTGTACGCCAATGATGGCGCCGTCGGCCAGCAGCCGCCTAATCCGCTCTTCGACCGGGGTACGCATCTGCGCACTGGGTGACTTGTAGCCGAAGCGCTGGACGACTTCCCCGGCGCATTCTTGCATACCCATCACGTCACCACCCTCCATGGCCATTACGATGGTCTGATCGATCTCGGTCGGTGGCAGCATGTCGGTGGAGCGGTTTCCGGACGTGCTTCGGTCCCGCACCGGGGGCGAATCTGTTGCAGGTAAGACTTGTCCGGCCCTGTTTCGTATCATGGGGCGTATTTCAAGTGAGACATAGCTTGATGGACGAGTTTGCCGGTAAACTTGATGGGTGGAGCCTGACCGCATTGCTGTTTGCCTGGGCCTCTGTCTGGGCTGTACCAATCGCTGTGGCTCAGGACCGTTCCGATTATGCGAACCACGTGGTAGTGGTACAGTTTGCGCCTGATGTCTTCATTGCGAACAAATCCCGCACGACCGGGCTGCAGGAGTTTGATGGCAGGGCTGCTCAGTACGGCGTATACCTGATTGAGCGCGTGTATCCGTTTTTGGATCACGTGCAACCAACGCCAAAGACCCGGCGCAACCTGATGGCGCTGCGCCGCACGTACTATGT
Organism: Rhodothermales bacterium; assembly: GCA_963665975.1. GTDB lineage: Bacteria > Bacteroidota > Rhodothermia > Rhodothermales > Bin80. The sequence goes on along the minus strand of OY762508.1, from coordinate 1,235,959 downwards.
ACGCTACCATGCCAGTGCTATCCCCGAACAGGTAGCCGGAGATCTGGCTGCTGCGCCCGGCGTGGTCTATGCCGAACCTGTACTCATCAACCGCACGCTTGCATCGGGCACTTGGGCATCAGTTGTCCCCGACGATACCTGGTTCAGCCAGCAGATGTATCTCAGGCACCTGCGTCTTCCGGAAGCCTGGGATGCGGTCAAGAGTCAAAGCCGTTCGCCACGGGTCGTTATAGCAGTTGTGGACGGAGGTGGAGAATGGCGTCACGAAGATCTTCTCGCCAACGTGTGGACCAATCAGGGCGAAGTTGCGGGCAACGGCGTGGATGACGACGGCAACGGGTTCATCGATGATGTGCATGGCGTCAACTTTGCCAACGGCATTGACACAGACAACGATCCGATGGGGTTGCCGGAGACGCCTCTGAATGCCTTCCACGGCACTGCCGTCGCGGGAGCGGCAAATGCAGTGACCGACAATAATGTGGGTGTAGCAGGTGCGGCCTGGAATGCAGACTTAATGCATATAAATGCGGGATGCGCGGAAAGTGAGTTTATTTGCTTTGGTTACGCAGGCATTCTTTATGCTGCTGCCAATGGGGCGGATATCATCAATGTGAGTTGGGTGGGTCTGGCGAGAAACGACGCATCCTTCAGATCCATTGATGAAACGCTGAACCTGGCCACGGACCTGGGCGCCCTCGTCGTGGCAGGGGCCGGTAACCATACTCTCAGCAACGACGTGTTTCCGTTCTATCCTGCCCGTCATCCACGGGTACTTTCTGTGGGCGCAACAGAAAGAGATACCCGCACGAGGGCGAGGTTTTCGAACTACGGGAAGCTGGTAAATGTCTTTGCGCCTGGAGTGTCCATCGTCACTACGGTGTCCAATAATGAGTACAAGCTGGTCGAGGGTACATCCTTTTCATCTCCGCTGACGGCCGGTGTGGCCGCCCTGGTGAAGACCAGGTTTCCCAACCTGACGCCGGACGCGCTGCGGGAGCAGGTGCGGCTTTCCAGCGAAGGCATGGACGCGGAGAACCCGGGCCTGGCCGGACAACTTGGGCGCGGGTTTGTAAACGCGTGGGCGGCCGTTCAGGCGCCGACCTTGCCCGCCGTACGCTTCAAGCGCGGGTCGTGGATTGACGACGACGGTAATGGCGAAATTGCTTCCGGCGATGTGGTGACGGTGACGGCGACGGTGGTCAATTATTTAGCCGACGCCCATCAACTCAGGGTGGGGCTCGTGGCGGCAGAGCCGGTTTCGTTCATAGACATGGTCACGTCGGAAGTAAATGTCGGACGTCTGGCGAGCGGGGAGTCGACCGAGGTCATTTTCAAGTTTCTGGTGACCACTGATGCGCCCGCCAATCGGTACGTCCGGTTCTTTATGCGCACTCGGGAAGGCGTGCACGTGGACGAGGCGGACATGCTTTCGTTTCGCGTGAACCGGATAGAAGAGGTGCACCGAAGCCTGAGCGCGTTGTACAGGGCTACAGATGGCGACAATTGGCATAATACCACCAATTGGCAATTCACAACCGTTCCGAGTGCGGAAGAGCTGGCAGCGTGGTACGGAGTTCGTATGACCGCGGGCTGGTTGACCGAGTTGCAGTTGCATGAAAACAATCTCACGGGGATGTTGCCCCCGGAACTCGGCAACTTCGCGTGGCTGCAAGCGCTGTATTTGCAAGGCAATACCCTAACCGGTGCGATCCCGACCGCACTTGGCAATCTCACGCGGCTGCAGGAGTTGCGCCTGAACGAAAATTCCTTGACCGGTGCGATCCCGACCGAACTAGGCAATCTCACGGGGCTACAAGAGCTGCGCCTGAACGAAAATTCCTTGGCTGGTGCTATCCCGTCCGCACTAGGCAAACTCACGCAGTTACAAGTGCTGCTTCTGAATGACAATTTCTTGGCTGGTGCTATCCCGTCCGAACTCGGCAACCTCACGCAGTTGCAATGGCTGTATTTGCAAGGCAATACCCTGACTGGTGCGATCCCGTCCGCACTTGGCAATCTCACGCGGCTGCAGGCGCTGCGCCTGAACGAAAATTCCTTGACTGGTGTGATCCCGACCGAACTAGGCAATCTCACGGGGCTACAAGAGCTGCGCCTGAACGAAAATTCCTTGTCCGGTGCGATTCCGTCTGCACTTGGCAGTCTCCCGCGACTGCAAGCGCTGCTACTGAACGAAAATTCCTTGTCCGGTGTGATCCCGTCCGAACTCGGCGACCTCGCGCAGTTGGAGTGGCTGTATTTGCACGGCAATACCCTGACTGGTGCGATTCCGTCCGCAATTGGCAGCCTCACCCGGTTGAAACAGCTTACTTTGAGTGACAATGCATTGACCGGTATGCTGCCGAGGAGCCTCATGCAGTTGGACAGTCTTGAAGTTTTCATCTTTGGCGGCCAAGACTTGTGTGCGCCACGGGACGATGAATTCCAGGCGTGGCTCAGTAGCATCCCGACCAGAAGCGGTTCCACTTGTCGTGCGTTGCAGCTTGCAGGTGACGTTTCAGATAAGGCGTTCACAAAAGGCGAGGCTGTTGCGGCCCTTGTCCTTCCTGAAGCATCAGGCGGCGTGGCACCCTATACGTACATGCTGGAGCCGGCGTTGCCAGCAGGGCTTGTCTTTCACGAGTCTCTCCGGTTGATCAGTGGTGTGCCGACGGCCGTAGCTACCGCTGCACCCTACACGTACTCCGTCACGGATAACGCCGGATCTTCCGCAAGCCTGACCTTCGCCATTGAAGTGGCCAGCGCTGTTTCCTTCCTGGACACGGTTGCAGATCAATCATTTCCGCGCACGCAGCCAATAGCCCCACTGGTCCTGCCTGTAGCCAACGGCGGCGTGGCGCCGATTGCGTATACGCTGACTCCCACACTGCCTGCAGGACTCTCTTATGATTCGTCCACGCGAACTATTAGCGGGACACCGACAGTCGTCACAACGACCCCCACGCCATACACGTACAAGGCCACCGATGTAAATGGGTCCACCGACAGTCTGCTATTCAGCGTTGAAGTGTTTTCGCCAGTGGCTGCTGAGCGCGACGTATTGCCGGAATCATTCACAGTACATGGCAACTATCCCAATCCCTTCCTTCATTCGACCCGCCTGGTGTTCGATCTTCCCTGGCCGGCCCGCGTGACGGTTGAAATAATGGACATGACGGGCAGGCGCGTGCTTACGGTGCCTGTGACGCGTCTGATCGCCGGATGGGAGCAAAGCATTGAACTGAGCGGTACGGCATTGCCCTCAGGGCTGTACATGTACCGTCTGATTGCGACATCGCTCGAGGGTCGCTCGACGCATGTGGGACGCTTCGTGCGCCTTCGGTAGGGGGTGCCCACGCGGGCGGTTGACTGTCAGCAGTCCCTTTGATGCCGTACCCGGTGTGGGGCTACCCCGTTTTAACGGACGGTTAATGCTTTGGGTTGATGGTGATATGGGCTGAACTGCCGTGGTAGGGCGATCAATGCGTGGACGGGTCTGATTTGAGCTTATGGAGCACCGATCAGAGAATTTCCACCTTCAATCCAATACTTGTCCTGAATCCCAGCGCAGAGCGATTTATTATTCGATCACAGAAAACCGAGGTTGGCCAGAGATCAATAGGCCAGACAGGAGCGCATCGCGTGCAGGATTTGTTCGTCTTTGGGCAATACGGCGTGCTCAAGAATAGGGGAGTAGGGCACGTACGTAAAGGCGCCGGCCACGCGGCGGACGGGTGCGTCCAGATATTCGAACGCTGCGTCTGCAATCTGGGCGCAGATTTCCGCGCCGAAACCTATAAATTCATGATCTTCATGCACGACAAGCACACGGTTTGTGCGCTTGACTGAGGCGAGGATCGCCTCCCTGTCCAGCGGAAGCATGGTGCGCAGATCAAGGACTTCTACGGATAAGCCGTCTTCCTTGTCCACCTGCTGGGCTGCGCGCATGCACTTGTGCACCATGGCGCCGTAGGTCACCACGGTTAGGTCGCGTCCTTCGCGCGCAATGCGGGCGTTCCCGAATGGGACCAGATAGTCCGGCCCAGGCTCCGGCGTCCGCGCCGCCGCAGCGCGATAGAGCGCCTTGTGCTCGAGAAACAGCACCGGGTCCTGCCCACGGATCGCCGTCTTCAATAGGCCCTTGGCTTCGGCGGCCGTCGACGGCATGACAACGTGAAAGCCCGGCATATGCCCGAACAGGCTTTCAATATTCTGCGAATGGCACGGCCCGCCGTGGATATACCCCCCGCACGGTATGCGGATTACCATGGGGCAGCTCCATGCATTGTTTGACCGGTAGCGCAGCGGCGCCACCTGATTGCGCAACTGGCGCATGGCAGGCCAGATATAGTCGGCGAACTGGATTTCGATGACCGGCTTGTACCCCGCTGCGCTCATGCCAACGGCGGTTCCGACGATGGATGCCTCCGCGAGTGGGGCGTTGAAACAACGGTCCTTGCCAAACCGGCGCGTGAGCCCTTTGGTCGCTGTAAACACACCGCCCTTTCCGTCCGCCACATCTTCGCCGTACACCAGGATAGATGCATCGCGCTGCATTTCTTCGTGCAGGGCGTGATTGATGGCGTCCACCATGACGGCCGGTTCACTTGATTCGGCCGTTGCAGGCTGCTCAAAGTCCAGATTCAGCGCACCTTCGAAGTAGACATGTCGCGTGGCGGTTTCTGGCGCGGGGTCCGGTTGCCGCTCGGCCCATGCCGCCGCCTTGTCCACCTGTTGATGAATGTCTTCCTGTACATCCTGCGCGGCTTCCTCCGTCAATACGCCGGCCTCTATAAGGCTGCGCTCAAACCGCGTGATCGGATCCGTCTTCTTATCACTCTCCAGTTCCTCCTCGGAACGATACTTCAGGTGATTATCCGACGAAGAATGGGGCAACAGGCGCACGACGTCCGCCACCAGACACGCAGGACCATTGCCGGACCGAATATGCGCAAGCGCCGCCTTGACGGCCGCATACGACCGAAAAAAATCGGTTCCGTCGATGCGAAGCCGTAGAAGCCCCTCATAGCCCGCGGCAATCTTGTACGCCGTTCCTCCGGCCGTCTGTTCAGAGGTCGGCACCGAAATCGCATACTTGTTGTCCTGCACGAGGAACAGGATCGGAGCCTTGCTGCGCGCTGACCAGTTCAGGGCCTCATGGAAAGCGCCCTGAGATGTGGCGCCGTCGCCGCCGGAGCAGAGCACATAGGCGTCGTCGCCCCGCCGTTGGGCTGCGAGGCCAAATCCGAGTGCCGGCAGCCACTGCGAGCCTACCGACGAGCACACGGAAAAGAGATGCTTGTCCCGGTGGCTGAAATGCGCAGGCATCTGCCGCCCGCCGGAATTGGGACCTGTGGCCTTGGACAGTTGATCAAGGAGCGTATCCTCGACACTCTGGCCGAGCGCGAGCGCGAGCGCCAGATCGCGGTAGTAGAGAAGGAACCAGTCATGGCCTGGGCGCGACTGCATCCCGATGGCCGTTTGTATGGCTTCATGGCCGCTGGACCCTATGTGGAACGAGCCTTTGCCCTGCTTGAGCAGGGTCAGCATTTTGACGTCGAGGCGCCGCGTGGTGAGCATCAAGCGATACGCGTGCAGAAGCTCGGCTTCTGCAAAGGCCTCCGGGCCTGCAGCCCGGATTCCTACTCCATCGCCTTCCAGATAGGTCAGTGTGTGCGTGGCACTGCTGGACCTAGCCACCTTGGCCCCTAACAAACCGAGGCGCTGCTCGGCTTGTCGCTTGCTGTCAATCACTCGCTTCGCCATAAAAACGCGTCTAGCCGGTTCCTATAATCTCATTACGACGTTGATAAACCTGGAGCACGTTACGATGCATACTGTGTCTAATTACCAGTCTGAGAAATGCATGCAAAACGCTTCCATAAAGATACGAATCCCGGACGAAAACCTCAAATCATGCGCGCTATGCTGCCTCTGCAGACACGAAAGGCAATTCAAACCAGAATCGTGTACCGCGACCGGAAGTGCTTTCAACATGAATGGACTCGCCGTGAGCGTGCAGGATCTGTTTTGCAATCGATAACCCAAGGCCAGTGCCACCGCTTTTGCGGGACCGATTAGAGTCCACGCGATAGAACCGTTCAAAGATGCGCGCCAGATGCTCTTCTTCAATACCGTGTCCGTTGTCTACGACTTCGATGCGGACTTTTTCCAAGCGCCGGCGGTAGCGGCAGCGCACCGTGCCGTCGTCGCTGTAAATGATGGCGTTATCGATCAGATTGATGAGCACCTGTCGGATGCGATTGCGATCGGCGAGGATTTGAATCGATGAGCCCTGCGCGGACAGGCCCAGGCCCTTGTCGCTCGCTTTGTCTTTAAGTGTGTCTCCCACCTCCGTAACAAGTTCGCCAAGGTCGAAAATTTCAGGGTTTACCAGATCCTCACGGTATTCGAGGCGGGCGATTTCGATAAGGTCGTTAAACAGGTTTCCGAGCCGTTGGAGGTTCATTCGGGCCTTGGACGTATAGCGCTGCCGCAGATCACTGCTCAGCTTCGGCGAGGCCAGAGCCTCGAGGTACCCGCTGACGGCAAATATGGGATTGCGCACTTCGTGCGACACGTTGCCGATAAATTCGCTTTGCAGGCGGGTCAGCCGCTCCAGGGCCTCAATCTTTTCGCGGAAACTGTCGGACATGCGGTCAACGCTGTCGGCGAGGTCCTGGATTTCCGCAGAGCGCGTCTCTACGCGAATCACCGCGTCAATCTGGCCTTCCGAGATGTTTTTCGCACTCCTGCTGATGTCCAACAGGGGCTTGGTCATCTTGTCGGCTGCTACCCAACTGCCTACGAGCGCCATCAGGAAGGCCATGATCATCCCGAGCACCAGCATGATCTGCATGTCGCGGGCCACCGCGTGCATGGGGAGCTCGGCTTGCTCAATTCCTATCGTCAGGCCGGACTCGTGTCGCCTTATCGCAACGAAGGCGATCCGATTGCCGTTGGGAGCGCGCTCGGAAATAAAGTGCACCCCTCCGGGTTGCAACGCCAGAACTTCCGGTGTGTCCATGTAGCGACGTCCCGAGGTTTCGAAGTTCTCGGGAGTCCATCTCCAGACGATAGTCCCGTTTTCGGCAGCCCAAACGTGGATGCCCTTGAGGTTGCTCACACCGGAGATCACCCGCGCTCGTTCGTCGGGGGTGTCGACTTCTTCAATAAGCCGGGCGATTTGCTCGGCCTCCTCAATGTGCGTGTCCCGCGCCGCGTCCCGGATCTGGCTGCTCAGGATAAACGTGACGTACATTCCCGCCAACGCAACCGACGCGCCCACGAACAGGGCAAATGTCAGGAACATCCACACGTATGTGGACGCACGCTGGGGAAATGTCAGATTCGCAGCCTGGGATAGCCAACTCATTGCTCGGTCTGCTCTGGACGTGAGAGAAAATAGGATACCCTCACGCAGCCGCCGCATTCCAGCTGGCCAGCGTGATTAAGCCTCCGCAGTCTCTTCGGAGGGGACAAACCTGTAGCCAACCCCACGCACCGTCTGTACGCGCGGAGCAAAATTGCCCAGCTTCTCGCGCAGATTCTTAATGTGGGCATCCACGGTGCGCTCTGTGACCATCATGGCGTCCTTCCAGATGGTTTCGAGCAATTGCTGGCGTGTAAACGCCTTTTTCGGGTGCCGCACGAGATAACGCAGGAGTTCGAATTCGGTGAGGGTCAGCCCGAGGTTCCTGTCGTCAAGGGAGGCCCGGTATTCGTCCTCGTATATGGTTAGGGAATCGATTTCGAGTGTCATGCTTTCCTCGATGCCACTGCGGCGCAAGACGGCCTTGATATGGGCAAGGAGGACCTGGGGTGACACCGGCTTGGTAAGGTAGTCGTCACCCCCCAACATGAGGCCAGTGACCTGATCCTCTTCCTCGATCTTTGCGCTAAGGAAAATGATCGGTATCTGTTCCGTGTCGGCCCTGGCGCGCAGACGCTTGCAGACCTGGTAGCCGTCCAATCTTGGCAGCATGATATCGAGGACTATCAGATTTACATGCGGTTCTGCCTTCAGGATTGCTTCCTCTCCGTCATAAGCCTTCAGCACCGTGTAGCCCTCTTCCTCCAGGAAATGACTGACTACTTCGACGACGTCTTCCTCATCGTCTACTAAGAGAATGTGGGTCTTGGACCTATCAGGTGTGGTATTGGACATGTCTATTACGTGCCGTGAGCGAGAGTGTGATACTGCCTAAACACACTAAGATAGCAAGATTAATCAGTAATTCAGCATATATTTCTGAATCAAGTTGTATGCAGGCGTGCGTGCCTGATCCCGTTGCGCGCTGCAATGTCGATTCTCTTATGTCTGCGGCATCTGCCGTTGGCGGGTTCTGCAATGGTAACTCGCATGATGGCTACATAATACAGACATATTCATTGGCGAACTAAGTGTACGTTTCCGAATATATAGGGGCAGCGATGAGGCCCACTCCGATGACGCCAGATCTCCTTATTCAGCATGGTGTGCTCCTGAATCCGGAGACTGGGGAGCATCGTCGCGCCGATGTGTTGATTGAGGACGGCATGATAGTCCGGATCGGCGAGGGGTTGTCGGCCAATGGCGTGCCAACGTATGATGCAAAAGGCAGACTTTTGTCTCCCGGGTGGATGGACATGCACGTTCATCTCCGTGAGCCCGGTTTTGAGTACAAGGAGACAATTGAGACGGGGTGCCGGGCGGCGGCCTTCGGTGGCTTCACCGCAGTCGCGTGCATGCCGAATACGGACCCGCCGATTCATACGAGCGATGTCGTCGAATTTATCATCGCGCGCGCGCGGCACGCCGCGGTGGATGTTCACCCGATAGCCTGTGTGTCGAAGGCGCGCGCAGGGAAGGAGCTCTCCGAAATGGGGCAGTTGTTGGACAGCGGCGCCGTCGCTTTCAGTGATGATGGCGCTCCGGTGCAGGATAGTGGCCTGATGCGGCGCGCGCTCGAATATGCATCAATGCTCGGTCGTCCCATCATCAACCACATGGAGGACCTCGCCATGGGGCCCAAGGGCCACATGAATGAGGGGGACCGGTCGACGTCTCTGGGCGTGCCGCCCGTGCCTGCCCTGTCGGAAGAGTCGATGATCGCGCGCGATTTGCTGTTGGCCGAATTTACGGGCGGTCACCTGCACGTTGCGCATGTTTCGACGGCCAGGGGCGTGGACATGGTTCGGCAGGCGAAGGCGAAGGGGATTGCGGTAACGACGGAGGTATGCCCCCATCACTTCACACTGACGGACGCTGCGGTGGAGGAGATGAGCTTTTCGACGCACACCAAGATGCACCCTCCCCTTCGTACGCACGCCGATGTAGAGGCGATAAAGGCCGGGCTGCAGGATGGCACTATTGATGTCATCTGCACCGATCATGCGCCACATGCAGCCTTTGAGAAGGAGGTGGAGTTTATTTCCGCACCCGACGGGATTCTTGGTATGGAGACGGCTTGGGGACTCACCGGACGGAGCCTGATTGCAACAGGCGTATTGACGACCGAAGAAGCTGTATACAAGCTATCTGTGGCCCCGCGCCGGATTTTGGGTCTCTCGGTGCCTGTCATCGCCGAAGGCGAGCCGGCGAATGTTACGATTTTTGATGCGACTACAACATGGACCTTTGGCGCCGAGCACCTTCGTTCCAAGAGTCAGAATACGCCGTTTATCGGCGCCGCAATGGTGGGCCGGGCATGGGCGATCTACAACCGCGGCCAACTGGTGGACAATGCGCCAGCCTGAGTTCATGTGCGCGCGTATGGAGCGTGTCGGAGCCAGGCGTAACGCTGCCGACTGTCGACCGCGTACCTACAGGCAACCCGGTACTCACGCCATATAGCGGATGACATCCAGACTGCGAATCGGCCTGCTCTATGGAGGACAGTCTGCGGAGCACGAAGTGTCCGTGGCCTCGGGCAGGAACGTGTGGCAGGCGATTGACAGGGTGCGGCACGCGGTAACGCTGATTCGCATTGACCGGCAGGGCCGGTGGTTCCTGCAGGCGTCCGCGGACGGGGCCTTTGAAGCGGAGACCCGTGGCGACGCGGTCTTTCCGGTGCCGTCTGCAGATGCGGCTAGGCTGCGGCGAGTCGATGGCGGGACACGGCATGTGCCGCAGGTAGACGTGGTGTTCCCAGTGTTACACGGCTCTAATGGCGAGGACGGGACGATACAGGGCCTTCTGCAGCTCCTCGATCTGCCGTTCGTGGGGCCGGGCGCGCTGGGTTCCGCCGCCGGAATGGACAAAGACATCTCAAAGCGGGTGCTTAGAGAAGCGGGTATTCCCGTTGCGCGCTGCGTGGTCGCGCACCGGCATGATGCACGGCCGATATTCGAAAGTCTTGCGGAAGATCTTGGCGTGCCGTTCTTCCTGAAGCCCGCCAACACAGGCTCCTCGGTAGGTATCTCAAAGGTGTCCCGCCGCGAGGCGTTCGATGCGGCGCTGGATCGTGCATTCTGCTTTGACAACAAGGTTCTGGTGGAGGAATTCATCCGTGGCCGCGAAATAGAATGCGCCGTTATCGGCAACGAGCATCCAGAAGTCACCATTCCGGGGGAGATCACCACGCGCCATGACTTTTACTCCTACGAGGCGAAATATTTGGACGAAGAGGCGACCACGCTCTCGATTCCGGCAGACTTGCCACCGGACGTGACGCGGCGCCTGCGGGCATTGTCCATTGCGACCTTCAAGGCGCTCTGCTGCGAGGGAATGGCCCGGGTGGATTTTTTTGTGACCGGACAAGAGGAGATCTTCGTCAATGAGCTGAATACGATACCGGGCTTCACGCAGCACAGCATGTTTCCGCTGTTGTGGGAGGCGTCAGGCCTTGGCTTTACACAACTGATTGACAGGCTTATCGGACTGGCGTTGGAGCGGCATGCGCGGGACCGGGCCTTGCGGACGACCCGGTAGGCAACAGATGGCATACTCGAAGGACACGCGCACGCTGCAGGCGGGGGACATCTACGTTGCCATTCGCGGAGAGCGACACGATGGCCATGCCTTCGTGCGCGATGCCATCGCCCTGGGCGCTGCGGGCGCAATTGTCGAAAAGCCTGTAGACACCAGCGGCGCGCGTGACGGGTTCACCGTTACGCAGGTGGATGATTCGGTGCGTTATTTGGCGGAAGCAGCGCGGAGAAAGGTGGATGCCTGCAAGCCGGACATGGTGGCGATCACGGGATCGATTGGAAAGACAAGCACTCGGAATGCCATTGCCACGGTGTTGGGAAGGAAGTTTTCAGTTGTGGCCTCGACGGGCAATCTGAATACTCTGCTGGGACTTTCTCTCACGGTGCTGAATGCTGACTTCGGGTCTGACACGAAGCTGGTCCTGGAAATGGGAGCCTGCAAGCGGGGCGATATTGCCGAGTTGTGCGCATACTTCCGGCCGAGTATTGCGGTCGTGACCAATGTACACGGCGTACATCTGGAGACCTTCGGAACGATTGACGACGTTGCCAGGACGAAGGGAGAGCTCGTCCAGGGCCTGCGTCCTCGCGGTGCGGCGTGCTTGAATCATGACGACGTGCGTGTGCGCGTCATGGCGTCGTTGCATGATGGCCCTACGGTGTTTTATGGACGCACAGAAGGGAGCGACGTAGGTCCGGATGTGATCACGGAGCCACTCCCGCTGCTGGGTGCGCACGCGGTAAGCAATTGCCTCGCGGCCGTTGCCGTCGGCCGGATGCTCGGAATGCGTGCGGCAGACATCAACGCGGGGCTTTCCCGGCTCACGCCGGAAAAAGGCCGCATGCACAGGCTGCCGGGAAGGCGGGAGTCCGTGCTCATCGACGATTCTTACAATGCATCACCTGCGTCCACCGCCTCGGCACTTGCGGTCCTTGGCGAGCAGCGGGCGTCACGCAGGGTGGCGTATCTGGGCGATATGCTGGAGCTGGGGAAGGACGAAATCGCAGCGCACATCCGCATCATTCGTCTGGCGCTGGAGCAAGCAGATGTGATCGTTCTCGTCGGTGATCGAATGGCCGCTGCCGCAGGCGCCATATCGCGCGCCGAGCGGCAGCCTCTCCTCTGCTTCCCAACGTCCACGGACGTCGTTGTGGCGCTTGACGCCGATGCGAAGGTACAACCGCGTCCAGGGGACGTGGCGCTGGTCAAAGGATCCCAGGGAGTGCGCATGGAGCGCATCAGCAGGAAGCTCTTGAGCGAGGAAATTGCCCCCGAGACGGTGCTCCCCCGCCAGACGGAGTCCTGGTGGCAGATATAGAACAATTGGGCGGCTTCGGCGTTGTTACGCGTCATTATTAAGGGGATACCCATGGTGTTGGACGACATACTGCAGGTCCTTCAGAACAGCAACCGCATCCTGATCACAACGCATATCCGCCCGGACGGCGATGCCATCGGATCGCAGCTTGCCCTGGGACGCTTTCTGCACCGCATGGGCAAGGACGTGGCGATGATCAACACGCATGAGGTGCCATCCAGCCTGGATTGGATGCCGAATGTAGAAGCGATACAGGTTTTCGATGGCTCTCTGCACCAGCACGGAACCATTGCAGCCGCGGACACGATCGTCGTGGTGGACACGAACACGATGCATCGTCTGGGTTCCAAGCTCGGCCCGATTGTTCGGAACAGCACCGCATGCAAGGTACTCATCGACCATCATACGGAGCCGGAGGCATGGTTTGATCACGTGTACGTGGAGGAGCGTGCGGCGGCCACCGGGGAGATGATCTACACGCTGATCTGTCACCGTGATGCGGGTTTTCTGGTGCACAAGGAAATCGCGACGGCGCTGTACGTGGCCTTGGTTACCGACACGGGATCGTTCCAGTACGGCACCGTCACCCCGAATGTGCATCGTATAACGGCAGAAATTCTGGAGCGTGGGGGCGTGGATCCATCCGCCGTCTACTCCGCTATCTACGAATCGCACAGTCTTCCGTGGGCGCGGTTGCTCGCCCAGGTCCTGGGTACGCTAACGATGCACTTTGAAGGCCGTCTGGGGTATCTGGTCGCCACGCGGGGCATGATCACTGAGACTGGCTGCACGTATAGCGATCTGGAGGGCTTTGTGGACTATGCCATGGCCATCGAAGGGGTGGAGGTGGCGTTGCTGTTTTCGCAGCTGCCGCATGGCACGAAAGTGAGCTTCCGCTCAAAAGGTGATCGTCATGTACACAAGTGGGCGCGGAGTTTTGGCGGAGGGGGCCACCGGAATGCCTCCGGGGCGTACCTGACGCGACCACTGGAGGAGGTGATCAGCAGCGTTATGGAGGTGGCGCCGAGATATACGGGGCTTTCTGAAGAAAGCGATGGTGGACTCTCGGCAGATGACGAGGCGTACCTCACGACACTCTTGGAATCGACATAAGCATGAAGGTATCCGTAACCACGCTTCCGCTACCGGAACTTGATGTTGATCTGTTGATCCTGCCGGTTGCTGAGGGAGAAATCAAGGACGCGCAGGCGCGCGTCTCCGAACCCATTGCGAGCGCGATGAGCCGCGCAGCAGTGGATTTCGATGCAGAGGTTGACAAGACAGTGCTGTTCTACCCGGACGGTGCTCGCTGCCGCCGTGTGGCGCTGATAGGGCTGGGTGCCCGGTCTGACATGGATGCTGCGCGTCTGCGCGGAGTCGGCGCCAAGGGTGCAGAGCTCGCCGAGCGTACGGAGGCTGCGATGGTGGCTATCTGCGTGCCGGAAGCGATGGTGGATTACGAGACTGTTGGGCAGGCGCTCGTCGAGGGTTTCTCGCTGGCCTGCTACCGGTTTGGTCGGTACAAATCCGAGGTTGGCGGGCGGCTCACCGAGCGGCTCGTGCTGCATGCGGCGGCGGGGGAGAAGGCCGTCCGGCGTGGTGCCGAGCGTGGCAGGGCCCTGGCCGAAGCCACCGCTACCGCTCGTGATCTCGTAAACACGTCTCCGCACCACAAGACGCCGGTGTTACTCGCCAAGACGGTAGAGCGCCTGGGCAAGAAGCACGGCTTCGAGGTATCGGTGTGGGACAAAGGAGTCATCGAGGAGGAGAAGATGGGTGGTTTACTTGCCGTAAACCGTGGCAGCGATGAACCTCCGGTTTTTATTGAGATGACCTGGCAGCCGGAGAAAGCCACCAATACGCGTCCGATTGTTCTGGTCGGCAAGGGTATCGTGTTCGACACGGGCGGCTTGTCACTCAAGCCGACGAAGAACTCCATGGACCACATGAAGGCCGACATGGCCGGTGGCGCGGCCGTGATAGGAGCAATGGAGGCGCTTGCCCGCCTCGAAGTGCCGTTGTATGTAATCGGCCTGGTGCCTGCGACGGACAACCGTCCCGGCAGGAATGCCTACGTGCCGGGGGATGTCCTGGTGATGCACTCGGGCAAGACAGTCGAGGTGCTGAACACGGATGCGGAGGGGCGCCTGATTCTTGCGGACGCCCTGTCCTATGCCAAACTATACCGTCCGGAGCTGGTGATCGACCTTGCAACGCTCACTGGTGCGCAGGTGGTGGCGCTCGGCAGTGAAGTAGCCGCGCTCATGGCGAATGATCGAAAGGAAGTGCAGGAGCATGTGCAGGCGCTTGAGGCTGCAGGTCGCCGCAGTGGGGATTTGGTGCACCGCATGCCGATGCATGCGCACTATGGCGAAGCGCTCAAGAGTGATGTCGCCGATATCAAGAACATTGGCAACCGCGAGGCGGGATCAATCACAGCCGCGAAGTTTCTCGAGCACTTTGTTGACTATCCGTGGTTGCATGTGGATATGGCGGGGCCGTCGTTCTTACAGAAGGCGAAGCCATACCGCCCGAAGGGCGGCACGGGATTCGGCGTGCGTCTGCTGGTGGAGTTCCTGCGCGACTACGCGTTTCCCAAGCAGCGCTAGGCGTGCACCGACCGGACTGGAGTGGGTGGTAGGATATGGAACCTGGCACGGCCCTCGAAGACGATCCCGGCGTCCCTGCGCCAAGGCCGCGCATTGCCATCACCCACGGCGACCCGAACGGCATCGGACCGGAAGTTGTGCTTCGCTGTCTGATTGACGCGAGAATGCAGCGGTTCTTCGAACCCGTGTTGGTGGGGTCGGCGCACGTTTTCCGGGTGCACGCAGAGAAATTGGGGCTGGATATTGCCTTCCGGTCTTTGGAGGAGCCGCCGGATAGTGGCGCGTTGGCAGTGCATGATATAAAGCCGGGAGAAGAGCCACCGGTCAACTTCGGCGTCATTACGAAAGAGGCTGGACAGCTTTCCATGGAGGCCGTAACCGCCGCAACGGATCTCGCACTAGCAGGGAAGGCCGATGCTGTCGTTACAGCGCCTATTTCCAAGGAGGCGATAGCCCTGGCGGACTATGCCGTCCGCGGACACACCGAATTTATCGCCCAACGCGCTGGCAGCAAGTCTTATGCCATGATGTTGGTCGCAGACGGCTTGCGGGTTGGGCTGGTCACGGGGCACATGTCAATTTGGAACGTTCCAAAGCGGGTGACGACGAAGGCTATCCTGGAGAAGATCAACGTCATGACTAAAAGCCTGCAGCGTGATTTTGGGATTCCTCGACCCAAGATTGCAGTGTTGGGTCTCAACCCGCATGCAGGTGACGGTGGCGTATTGGGCAGAGAAGAAGGGAAGACCATCTCGCCTGCGATTCTGCAATGTCGCGACACGGGGACATTGGTCTTCGGTCCATTTTCAGCAGACGGGTTCTTTGGCGCCGGTTCCTATCGCCACTATGATGCGGTACTTGCGATGTACCACGATCAGGGCCTGGTGCCGTTCAAAACGCTTGCGTTCGGTCGTGGCGTCAATTACACGGCAGGGTTGCCGATCGTGCGCACGTCTCCCGACCACGGTACGGCCTTCGACATTGCTGGTCAGGGTAAGGCCTCATACGGGAGCATGCGCAGTGCACTGTTCCTGGCGCGAGACATCGTGCGTGAGCGGCGTCGGCAGGCGTCCTGACGAGACCGGGGACGGGTTCCGCCAGTCAAAGCCGTGGTTTAATTGGTCTGTTTCGTGCCAGGCGATTGCCTGGTGGCTGGAACCGGTTGCTCCGCTACCCCTGACAGGGTATCTTACGCGGTGCCGTAGCACTTCCTTCCCGCCTTTAACCGTTCCGCGCAATGGATTTAATATTGACCGTACAAGGCTTTATTGACCAGATATTGCAGTATCCGCTCCTAGTCATGCTGCTGGGGACCGGCATTTTCTTGACTATTCGCCTGGGGTTCATACAGTTTCGGCGTTTAGGCCATGGGATTGCCGTTACGATGGGCAAGTATGACGATCCCAACGATCCGGGCGACGTGTCGCATTTTCAGGCGCTCACCACCGCGCTGTCCGCGACTGTGGGCATTGGAAACATCGCGGGTGTGGCCATCGCGATTCACTGGGGAGGCCCGGGGGCGATTTTCTGGATGTGGATCACGGCTCTTTTGGGCATGACCACGAAGTACACGGAGGTTACGCTGGCGCAGCGGTTCCGTGTGGTGGAAACCAATGCCAGTCAAATGGTAGGGACGGTATCCGGTGGCCCCATGTACTACATCGAGAAAGGCCTCGGGAAGAAATTCAAGCCTCTTGCCATATTCGTGGCATTCGCCCTGATGCTGACGGCATTCTTGACGGGAAATGCCATCCAGGCGAATACGGTTGCAGACCTGATGAATGCGGAGTTCGCGGTCCCTGTCTGGATCACCGGGCTCGTAACGGCATCAATCGTCGCATTGGTCATACTGGGAGGCATTCAGCGTATCGGCAAGGTCACGGGCATCTTGGCACCCGCCATGGCTGTCCTATATGTCACGGGAGGACTCATCATCCTTGGCATCAACTTTGATGGGATTCTGCCGTCGCTGGGGCTCATTTTCACGGAGGCATTCAATCCCACTGCCGGCGTTGCGGGCACCGGTGTAGGCATCTTCATCCAGACACTGCTCTGGGGTGTACGGCGCGGGTTGTTTTCCAATGAGGCGGGGCAGGGTTCCGCGCCGATTGCACACTCGGCGGCGAAGACCGATCAGCCTGTTTCCGAGGGTGTCGTGGCCTTGTTGGAGCCGTTCATTGACACGATCATCATCTGTACGATCACGGCGCTGGTTGTGCTGACGACGGGCGTATGGAATTCGCCGAAGGATACGCCGCTTGCCCTCCTTGGAGGCGACGGCTCTTACGTTGTCGAAACGCCCACCGGATTCGAACCATCAGAGAACATCCCCGCCGAGATACGCATCGACAATGGGCAGCCGCAGATCGGAGCGGATGGCGCTCGGTTCGCGTGGCACGAGGTGCCGGTAACGCATTTCTTCACCGACGAGGCACAGACGCAGCCGTTCACGGGGGTGTTACATGTGGAAATCGGCGTCGCAGAAGCGGATGACGGATCATCGTACGAAATGCTTCACGGCCCCGCGATTGAGAGTGGCGCGCCGCTGACGGCGTACGGGTTCACCATCGGTCTCGGTGGTATGGGCAATTTCATTGTCATTATCAGCGTGTTGCTGTTTGGGATTTCGACGGCAATTTCGTGGAGTTATTACGGAGATCGATGCGCCAACTACCTGTTTGGCAGGAAGGCTATTCTGCCGTACAAGATGGTCTTCGTCGTGATGCATTTTGTGGGTGCGGTGACGGCCCTCAACACGATCTGGAACATCGGAGACACGGCGCTCTCGCTGGTGACGATTCCGAACGTATTTGCACTGCTCCTGCTGTCGGGTGTCGTGAAGAAGCTCACGGACGAGTACTTCAATAACCTGCAGAAACCGTAGCCGCGCTTGCGCTCTCTCGGCGCCGCCATGCGCGAGTCCAGGCAATCGGTGCGCCCGGGCGTCCACCAGCGATGGCGGTTGTTCCCGGGGGGGGCAATGGCTGGCTTTCGAATTAATTTCCGTACTTCATGTCTGAAACCGCGCACGCCCAGCCGTCTCTTCTGCAGGCGCTCATCCCCGTCCTGTTTCTTGTAGGGCTTCTGGCGGCGTCGGTCGCATTTTTCGGATCGGACTCCTCGCTCGGCCCCAACCAGATCGTGCTCATGCTGGGCGCGATTGTGGCGGCGGCGGTAGGCATGCGCCTGGGCTTCACATGGAAGGAGCTCCAGGACGGCATGGTCAACGGCGTGTCATTGGCCATGGGCGCGATTTTCATTCTGTTGGTGGTGGGCTCCCTGATTGGCACCTGGATCATGGCCGGCATTGTGCCCACGATGATTTACTACGGGTTGCAGATACTCAACCCGCAGATCTTTTATCCTGCGTGCGCCATCATTTGCGCTCTCGTTGCGGTTTCGACAGGCAGCTCCTGGACGACCGTCAGTACGGTCGGTATTGCGCTGGTTGGCGTTGCGGGAGCGATGGGGTTGCATTTGGGGATAACGGCGGGGGCGATTATTTCGGGGGCATATTTCGGAGATAAGCTGTCGCCGCTTTCTGACACGACGAACCTTGCCCCGGCGATGGTTGGGAGCGATCTGTTCACGCACATTCGCCACATGCTTTGGACGACCGTGCCCAGTATCCTGATTGCGCTGACCTGCTTTACGCTGTTGGGGTTGTTCGGCGCGGCACCGAGCGAGAGTGGCAGCTTACAGGTCATGCTGGATGCGCTTAGTAGCAGTTTCAACATTGGCTGGCACTTGCTACTGCCGCTCGCGGCCGTCCTGTTTGTCATCTTCAAGAAAATGCCGGCATTCCCGGCCCTGTTGTTCGGTGCGTTATTGGGAGGCGTCTTCGCAATCGTATTCCAGCAGGACGTGGTGTTAGGGTATGTCGGGGAGACGACGCTGCCGCGGTGGGTGGCGCTGATCAAGGGATTCTGGATGGCAATGTTCGGGACGTTCACGGCGGCGACCGGGAATGCGCAGTTGGACGATTTGCTCACGCGGGGTGGCATGGCTAGCATGTTGAATACGATCTGGCTGGTGATTTCGGCCATGATGTTTGGCGCGGCCATGGAGAAGCCGGGATTCCTGGCTGTGCTTGCGGCGCGCATATTGGGCGCAGCGAAGAGCACGGGAAGTCTGATTGCCGCAACGTTGACGACGAGCATCGGGATGAACATCATTGCGGGCGACCAATACATCGCGATCGTGGTGCCTGGTCGGATGTTTCGGGCGGAATATCAGGAGCGCAGGTTGGACCCCAAGAATCTGTCGCGCGCGTTGGAGGATGCGGGTACGCTGACCTCTCCGCTAATAGCGTGGAATACGTGCGGCGCATTCATGGCTACTACGTTGGGCGTGCCCACCTTCGCATACATGTTCTATGCATTTTTCAACTGGATGAATCCGATTATTTCTGCGATCTACGGCATTACCGGCTTCACGATCGTCCCGCTGCCGAAGGATGAAGATGCGCCGGTTATGGCGGAGGTAGCTGTTTAGGCTGGCAGGCAAGGGAAGAGCGTTGGCGACGTTGCTGCCGTGGGACGGCTATTCATGCAGTCAATTTGGACCTTACAATGTCGCGTGCTGTGTCTGGGCCGAAGTCAGCTAGTCCAGAACACGCCATGCGCCAATAAATTTCCTGTGACATGGCAAATTACCCTGTGAATCCAGCAGTTAGGTCTGTGTTGACAAAGTTTCCGGAAATTGAACGGGGGCTGAGACTTCCACAAGAGAGTCGGAGCGACTTGGAGATCGTCAGGCTACTCGGCAATTCACATTATGTACACAACCTGCATCTGCTGAATTTTGTTAATGATTACATAGGTCTCTCAGGAACACTTGGCGAGAATCTGCTTTGCCAAAATGATCCGCTCAACTTTCGTCGGCTGCTATCAGAACTGTATCTGTTGGCGTTTCTTTTACGGCGGGAGCTTAATGCCACGGCGGCGACGTCCAAATCAGGAAAGATACACGACATAAATCTGGAGGTTGGTACGCGCCAGGCCAGAATTGAAATCGGTAGTCCAACGGACCATTTCGGGTTTCAATTCGTCAAGATTTACTCGGCGCTGGTTTTCCGGTATTCCGCGTGTCCAGGAGGCTTCTATGTGTTGTTGCAATTTGTTGCGTCAGAGGAATCAGGGTATCACGCTCACGAAGTACCTAATCATACCAAAATTCTCACGAGTTGGCAGAGTCGCTTGGAACCTGAGGTCGACCGCTGGCTCGCGAATGCCGAGGAAGGGAGTATTCGGGAATTTGATGGCATTGACAATGCCTTTGTACTCAGAGCAACGCTTAAGGCAGTGTATGAAGATCCCGAAAATCGGTGCGTAGAATTTCACGAACCGACGAGATCGAACGATACCCGGCTTTTCTTCGAAGTGCCAAGGACGGCAGAGGGTACGGCCCGATCCCAGATAGGGAGAAAGATCCGTGATAAGCTTTTGAAACGTCAGTGTGGCGAGCCGTCACCTGACTATCTCCGGATTCTCGTAGTGAACTTTTCGCTCATGGATGCCGCCGATTCAGACTGGTTCTGTTGGCCTGGCATCGCCAAACGAATGGATGAAACAGTTAGAATTCTTCAAGAGAGTGTCGGGCCTCCGCTCACCTTTGATGTCATGATCCCTGCCAGATTGGATTTTGAATGCTGCTTTGGCGAAGGTGTAATACTGGATCAGGAGCGGGAACCGCAAATCAGAGCACTGATGGAGGCAGCAGGGCTTGATCGAAAATGCGCACCTCCCGTGTTAGAACCGCCGCCCCCTGAATTAATCGCGGCGCTGAAGGCCGACAGCGAGGACTTTACATCCGATGACGTCTTTGGATTGTCCGACGATCTCCAAATTTAAGACGACGAGCATCGGAATGAACGTCATTGCGGGCGACCAGTACATTGCGATCGTGGTGCCCGGTCGGATGTTTCGGGCGGAATTTCAGGAGCGCAGGTTAGATCCCAAGAATCTGTAGCGTGCATTGGAGGATGCGGGTATGTTGACCTCTCCGGCAATAGCGTGGAACGCGTGCGGCGCATTCATGGCGACAACGTTGGGTGGGCCCACGGTTGCATACAAGCTCTTTGCTTTTTTCAATTGGATGAACCCGATTATTTCTGCGATCTATGGCATTACCGGCATTACGATCGTCCCGCTGCCGAAGGATAAAGATGCGCGCGTTATGGCGGAGGTAGCTGTGTAGGCTGGTGCACTGCGTGCAGGTCATTTTCGATCAGGCATGCTCCTCGTTTGATCCGGATTGTCGGGCCGATATGGTCGAAGCACGCTGCCGTGGTTGCGGAATGAGACAACTTTTTCACAACATCTCTGTTTTAGAATCAAAATTCATGTGACAAGAACGTTTTTCAGAGATATTGGCCATGCTGAACAGATTTCAGAGCGAGGAATCAAAAATCAGCAATCCACCGGGAGATATCCAATTTTCAGGGCCAGTGAACGTATTTCACCAAAGACAGGTACCTGAGTATGCCATACCGGCCGGCTATGGTGCGCTGATTGATGCCTATGGCCTGGAGGTGCCTGTGCCAATCAGGCTTGCGGCAACAGGCAAACGCCATCGTGGCATCAACACCGACACCTGGCTGATCATGTCACCCCGTCACCAGCCACAAGCGTCTCTGCGTGGCCATCTAACTTTCGCGCTCAAGTATGAGGGGCTTGACCTTGCGGTTATCAAGCGCCTCTTTCTTGCAACCGGATCGGACCCAATCACGGCCTGGGTGCATGACGTGCCGACGGGCAGCTATGCCCGCAGAGTCTGGTTTCTCTATGAATGGTTGACCGGTGACGAACTTGATATTCCCGACGCAGAAGGTGGACGCTATGTATCTGTCCTCGACGACCGGCTCCAGTTTGGGACTGAAGGTACCAATTCTTCGCGTCACCGCGTCCGGGACAATCTGCCAGGCACATCTGACTTCTGTCCGCTTGTTTTCCGCACAGCGGGACTGCAGGTAATCTGTGAACTGAATCTTGCCGGAAGGGCGCGGGAAATCGTTGACAAAGTACCCCGCGATCTCCTGGCAAGGACCGCTGCTTTTCTGCTCCTGAAGGATTCACGGTCGAGCTACGCGATCGAGGGCGAGCGTCCGCCTCAGGATCGCATCCAGCGTTGGGGTCGCGCCATTGGAGAGGCTGGGCAACTTGAGCTCGACCAGAACGAGCTGCTCCGTCTCCAGCAAATTGTCATCGGCGACAAACGCTTTATCAAACTCGGTTTTCGCCAGGAAGGAGGATTTGTCGGATCCCATGATCGCGAGAGCGGAATGCCCCTGCCCGACCATATCAGCGCGCGACACGAGGACCTCGACGTGCTGATCGCCGGAATGGTCGCTTTCGCACGTACCCATGCGCACTCAATAGATCCGGTGTTAGCGGCGGCTGTTCTAGCGTTTGGGTTTGTCTATATTCATCCATTCGAAGACGGGAATGGTCGACTGCACCGCTATCTGATTCATCATGTTCTGGCGCAGCGCGGGTTCAACCCGCCTGGCGTAGTGTTCCCCATCTCATCGGCCATCCTGGAACGGATTGACGAGTATCGGGACGTTCTGGAGAGCTACTCGGAGCGACTCATCCCACTTATCGAATGGCGGCCAACCGACGGATTCAATGTCGAGGTGACCAACGATACGGGCGATTTCTATCGTTTCTTCGATGCGACGCCGCATGCTGAATTTCTCTACAGCTGCGTTCAAAAGACTATTGATGAGGATCTGCCATATGAGACTGAATTCCTGCGCAGGTATGACCGGTTTCGTGCTACTGTCGAGAATATGATTGACATGCCGAATCGCACAATCGATTTGCTTTTTCGCTTCCTCAATCAAAACAATGGACAGCTCTCGGCTCGAGCGCGCGGGAAAGAGTTTGCCGCACTAAGTGATGTCGAAACAGATCGTGTAGAGGCCGCCTATCGCGATTTGTTTTCAGACGATAAGGGGCTGGAAATTGAGTGAGGAAAAGCCGGTCGGATTTCTGAATAGTGGATCGCAGTGGCGCAGGTGGGAGCCCCACATTCACGCGCCGGGGACTCTGTTGAACGCCTCCTGATTTTGTGGGTAGGCTATCTGCGGATGTCTTCGGGATATAGATCCAAGACTCCGATGTGAATGCACACGGTGTTAGCAATCCAGCGATGGGGCTGCATTTGGGGATAACGGCGGGGGCGATTATTTCGGGGGCATATTTCGGAGATAAGCTGTCGCCGCTTTCTGATACGACCAACCTTGCTCCGGCGATGGTTGGGAGCGATCTGTTCACGCACATTCGTCACATTCTGTGGACGACCGTGCCGAGCATCCTGATTGCGCTGACCTGCTTTACGCTGTTGGGGTTGTTCGGCGCGGCGCCGAGCGAGGGTGGCAACTTGCAGGTCATGCTGGATGCGCTCAGTAGCAGTTTCAACATTGGCTGGCACTTGCTACTGCCGCTTGCGGCCGTCCTGTTTGTCATCTATAAGAAGATACTGGCATTTCCGGCCCTGTTGTTTGGTGCGTTATTGGGAGGGGTCTTCGCAATCGTCTTTCATCAGGACGTGGTGTTGGGGTATGTCGGAGAGACGACGCTGCCTCGGTGGGTGGCGCTGATCAAAGGCTTCTGGATGGCGATGTTCGGGACGTTCACGGCGGCGACCGGGAACACGCAGTTGGACGATCAGATCAGGCGGGACGGTATGGCGAGCATCGGGATGAACGTCAATTGCAGGCAACGAATACATTGCGATCGTGGTCCCGATTGGATGTTTTGTGCGAATTCTCAGAATCGCAGGCTGGCTTCCCAGAATCTCATGAGCGTATTGGAGGATCCGGAAACGTAATGCGTCTCGCTAATGGCATGGAGTACGCACGGCGATTCAAAGCGAAGACACTGGGCACCGCGGTGCGTACATGTCCTAACCGTCTTCAACTGACTGGATCCGATTGAGTCCGTGATCTATGGGATTTATGGCTGCCCGATCGTTCCGCTGTCCAAGGATGATTGTACGCGTGCTCTTCCGCAGGTAGCAGTTCATGCTGTTGGGTAATGGAAGACCGTTGACGATATTGATGCCGTGGAAGTGGTCACGCCTACCATGACGACAAACAGTTGTTCGTGAACAGAATGGATCGACCTTGGAAGCTCTTCGCAGTGCCTCGCAAATATGGAGGAGGTGAAAAAACTAAGGGATAAGACTTGCGACTAAATACAACTGACTTTAGCTCAACACCGATGTAATGGTGTATAAGCACATGCGCAATCTCCTAAAGGGATCGAACGAGTACAGCATCGATTCCGCAACAGACACGGCGGCGACCAGAGAAACCGCTGACACTGTTACGTCTAGACGGGGTGCTACACCCATTTGATACGGGTATGCCAAGTCTCGGTGAGTACAGACAATTCCGGGAAATCAGACACGGTTCTCATGAAGCCGCAATCAAGTTGCAAGGACATTCATTTTGTCATTAAGGGCGAGGCTCTCCCTGATTGGGCGAATTGCGAAATCAGGGATCTCG
Source organism: Rhodothermales bacterium (assembly GCA_963665975.1). Classification (GTDB taxonomy): domain Bacteria; phylum Bacteroidota; class Rhodothermia; order Rhodothermales; family Bin80. The sequence continues at coordinate 1,211,606 of OY762508.1, read as the reverse complement.
TAGGTGATGGTGCGCTGACCGTACCACGATTGGTGGACATACTTCGTGATGCAGTTGAGGACATGGAGGACTTGAAGGAGCTTTCCGAGGACGCTGGCCCTTCGAAGCAATACGATTGGGACGGCGTGAGACACGATTTGTCGGTTTGCGGAGAGACGTAGACGCACGATAAAGGAGAGGGTGCTCAAATATAAGCAAGCCTCCGTATTCGGTAGTATCGGGACGCAGTGCGGCAATGGCGCGAACGCCGGTGGCTTTCCTGATCTCAATGTCCAGCGATATGCAGTAGTCAAGGTATATGTTATGGCGGAGGTGCGCTGGTCAAGTGTGATTCGGGGTATCGGATGCTCATCGACCTGAACGAGGGTCGCTGCAAGCAAGCCAGCGCACGGACTAATCGGATATCAATAAAGACCAGAAAACAAATCCTTGCGTACGGATGAGTCGTACCTGGTATAGTAGGGCACTATTTGAAGTGAGGCTGAGGCTGAGGCTTACATGAAGGTTCTCGTGTTTTGACCTGTGGAGAAGCGACCTGGCGGCTTCGACGGTAAATCACTCTGGTATTCGCGTGCTAAGCCTGGATTACGCCAGACCATAACGCATGATTTCGGATTCCCGAACGCCACTATCTAAGGACGCGAGTTCACCGGCGAGATGCCAGGCTATCGCAAGGTACGTTCGTGGGTTCTCCATCCGTGCCAGATCGCTTCTCCATAGGTCAGTGTAACGGTAAGATACGAATCAGGCAGCCTTTGCCACCTGTGTGTGTGTTTGCATAGCATCCCACAGAAAACCCGCCAGTTCACGCGCCACCGCTACGTTGGCCACACACCGCGACTTGGTATGAATCAGTTTGCGAAAGCGCTTGTGCAAACGACACTGGGCTTTCCAGGCAATCCGAACGATCTCAGCCGAGACACCCTGTTGCCGGTCTCGTAGTGCTGCGCTGTAACGGGGTGCTGCCGCATACTTCCACGCTGCCGATACCAAGGCCTTTCGGGCATGCGAGTTGCCCGTCTTGGTAATGCCTCCCCGCTTAACACGATCGCCCGAGCTATGCTCGCTCGGCACCAAGCCCAGATAGGCCATCAACTGGCGCGGATGCGCAAACCGTCGGATGTCTCCAAGTTCGCACGCCAGCGTCAGTGCGGTAACCAGTGCAATGCCCCGGAAGGCCATCAGCACGTTGATCGTGTCCCGGTAGCGAGCGCTCTGGGCCTGGTGCACCAACAGATCCTCGATCCTGCGTACTTCCTGTTCCAGATACGCGATCTTGTGCAGATACGCGTGCTGCGTGCACTGATCCACCGTGGATAACGGTAACGCGGCGATCCACGCTCGGAAGGCGCCGGTCCAGTGGCTGCCGCCGGTGTAACGGTACCCCCGAGCCTGGACGAAGAACAACGCCCGCTGTTTGGTCCGCGTCAGGGTGTCAACCAGATCTGCCCGGCAACGCACCAGCGCCAGCACAGCCTCCCGTTCCTCGTCCGGCACCGTAACCGGGGTCAATAACCCCGCAGCATATAGCGTCGCCAGCTTCCTGGCGTCCCGGCGATCTGTCTTGACTCGGTCACCAGACCGCCTCGGAATCGACGACGGCGCAATCACCGCACACTGCACATCCATCGCGCGTAAGGCGCGATACAGCACAAATCCACACGACGATGCTTCATAGCAACATTGCGGCTCGCCGTGCTGCTTTCGCACACGATCCATATACTTGCGGATCTTTGGCAAATCGTTCGGCAATTGCCTCTCGTCGATGATCTCGCCTGTATCGTCGTTGTACACACAGACCGCTATGGTCGCTTTGTGCACATCCATGCCGATAAACAGCGGTGATGTGAAAGTGGAGGGTGGAGGGTGTGTTTGCATGGGACTGTTCCGGTTTGCGTTCATAATGGTAACAAGCTAAGCTAGCTAGCTCGCCCAACCGAGGCAGCCCTACTATGAAATCTAAGAACACAACTGTCTAATAGGCCCATCTAGGCAACATCCAATGTCTCGCAGGAGCGATGGGCGAATTCGGATCTCAAATGCTTGCAGTTGATATCTCTGTTGAAGGCTCTGATCTTCGCGGTCAAGTAGGTTCGCAAAGAGATTCTTGGATTGGGGAATAGGTCATGCGAGCGGGAACACGGCGCCACCGTGCGATAAATCCAATACGCTACATGAAACCAATAACTTAATTCCGAGGTTAGAGGATCTCCTGGATTAGTCGATGATTTGGTCAATGAAGACATTTATTTCGTACTCCCACAAGGACGAAAAGGCTCTTGAACGGCTACACACCCATTTGGCCGTTCTTCGCCGCGAAAGCCGTATCGATGCTTGGTTCGATCGCAAAATCTTGCCTGGCGGACAGATCGATTCGGAAATTCTCTTGCAACTTGAAGCGTCTAGTTTAATTTTGTTGTTAGTAAGTCCCGATTTTCTGGCCTCAGATTACTGCATAGAGCGTGAGATGGAATATGCCTTTGAGCGTCATCGCTCGGGCGAGGCGAGAATCATTCCAATCATTGTCGAGCCCTGCGACTGGGCGTCCACCGAGCTTAGAAATCTCAATGCCCTTCCCAGGGATGGCAAAGCCATCAGCGAGTGGGCGAACCAAGAAGCGGCATATCATGATGTCGTGCGTGGTTTGCGTCGCGTGTTGGATGCCGTGCGTGAGCCGCAAGCCGTTGAAATCCCTGCGGGTGGAACCGTGTCCGACACAGTCCGGTCGGGAGGTTCCTTGTATCGTATAAAGCGCACTTTTGATGAAGTAGATCGCAGCGAGTTTTGCGAGGCTGCATTTGCTATAATTCGGGAATACTTTAGGGAAGCGATCGCTGAAATTCAGAATATCACGGAATTGAAAGGACGCTTCGTTTCAATTTCGCGCTTCTCGTTCACATGCACGATCATCAACCGTACACGTACGCGTGCTACAGCCCACATCACGGTTCATAGCCGAAAACAGTTCTTTGATATAGGTGACATATATTATTCATTTACGGAGAATGCTCCTAACAACGCCGCTAATGGAATGTTTAACATTGAAGCTGATGACTATGAGCTTTTCCTAGACCCAATCATAATGAGCTCCGGACAACATGATGATCGCTTTTCTCCTGAGACCGCCGCTGAATACCTATGGAGGACGTTTCTTCAGCAGGCGGAGGTGAGTGTTGTCCAGGAAATTGACCGGGAGCGGTGAATCCAGTTCAGAAGCCACCTCACAAAACGTTTCTGTCGTAATGTTAGACCATCCTGCAATTGATGTCGGCCTTGGATTGATCTTTTTCTATGTAGTACTCAGCCTCGTAACGTCGGCAATTCAAGAGTGGATAGCCAGCATTTTCGGATTGCGCTCGAAGAACCTTTTGTCTGGTGTACGTAATCTGATCGGCAAATCGTGTGCGAAGGAGATCTACGATCATCCGCTCATTAAGAATCTGTCACAAGAACGCAAGTTACCGTCCTACCTTGCTTCTGAAACACTCGCCACTGTGTTACTAGAAGTAGTCGAAAAGGAAAGCGCTAGGGATTCAAATGCTGCCCTCACCGCCGAAGAAGCCCAGGCGTTCGTTAGCAGACTTCCCGACGAACACGGATTGAAAGAAATCATAAGTACGCTCATCAAAGAAGGAGACGGGACCATCAATGGATTAAAAGTTAGCCTCGCTGCTTGGTTTGACGAAGGAATGTCCAGAGTTTCTGGATGGTACAAACGTAGGGTAAAGCTGATCATTTTACTTATTGCAAGTAGTGTCGTCCTATTGATTAATGGTAGCTCGATTCACTTGGCCGAAGAGCTTTGGCGCAACGACGCATTGCGGACACAGATAGCTGCACAGGTTCAGACTACCGCACAATCTTTTGAACTATCGGAAATTGAGGCGTACGATATAGAGAACCTAAAGGTATTCCCGATAGGCTGGAGCACATCCCCGAGTAGCTGTCGTGACTGGCTCAAGACCATTTTAGGTTGGTTCATCACAGTAGCTGCTATCAGCCTGGGCGCGCCCTTTTGGTTTGATTTGCTTTGCAAAGTTGCGAATCTCCGCGGGTCGGGAGACCAGACCCAGAAACGCGGTTCATCTTAATTCGTGCTAGCAAGAGCATGAGGGTTTCTTAGTAGGATCTGATTCGGCGGAAATGACGTTGATGGCCTTTGGGCGGAATGGCCTTGGCAGAGGTCGTTGACGCGTGGATGGAGTTCCCCCACACTCACGGATACCTCTTATTTGGGTCAACCAAGAGGAGGTATGCCATGGATGGAAGAGGAGGCGGGCGATTCGGCCCGAGTACAAAGAGCAGATCGTCGCGCTCTTGCGTGACGGTCGTAGTCCGGGGTCGCTCTTCCGGGATTTCGCGTCTAGTAGGTCAGCCCGAGGCGGCTGGTGCCCGCTGAAGTCTTGCGTCGGCCAGCAGAGCCTTCCATCCGTCGTCTAGCTGCTGACGAAGCAGTCGGTCGCGTTCGGCGGCGAGCTTCATCAGAGACAACATCCGCTTTGCAAGGGTCACGAACTGGGCCAGGTTGATTGCCATCGGGTTCCAGCCGTACAGAGCAGTCTTCATTATGTTGGCGGACGTCAGCAACCCATGGGTCAGGGCCTGCATCTGTTCCCGTTTCAGTCGGTCCGAGATTCCATCCTCGCTAGGTATCGGTCCGGCCGCGCAAGCCCGAATCCCGTGGTACGCCCATAAAATGAACTCGGCGACCGCGGGCGAGATCTTCATTGTCACGTAGTGCCGAAGATCATAGCCGTTGCTGTACATGTACCGCACGACATTTCCCACCGACACCGGATCGCCCCCCTCCTTCAGGATGAATCCAGAATTCGCACCAACAAGTTGGAACGGGGCCAGGAAGGGTGGCGGAAGGCCCTTCTCTGTGAATACATCCGAGAATCCGTGGACGACCACCCTCACCATAGCCTCAAGGACGTTCGATGTGCCGCCATGACCGGGCACGTCGATGACACGCCACATGCCGGACCTATCGATGAAGGTGCAGTTGCCGGTGATGATGTCGCGCACCCCGAACAGGAGGCCAAGCAGTGGATCGTGGCCAAGAGCGGCCAAGCGGTGAGCGTTCGGCGTTAGCCCGAGCTTCGGGCTAACGACATCGTAAGGGACCTTGGCCATCCGTTCAGCAGCAGTGGTCAGTTCGGCGATCCATGCCTGAAACGCGTTGCGCTCGATGTGGTCGGTGCCCTTCCTCGGAGCCAGCTTCTTCGATTGTTCCCGCATCCATGCCGTCATCTGGCTTCCACGCTGAGGTTGCCCTTTGAAATTCCCGCCGGGAGTAGCGACGAGCAGGTAATCCGTAATCGCGCCAACGAACACCGCCAGCGCGACAACACTCACGTCCCAGCGGTCCCACGGGGCAGGGGTGAACTCCGCGTCGAGTCGGTGCCGGATGTCGCTCGCCAAGTGCGGCGGAATCAGCTGCGAGAGGGGATCGCGCGTCACCTCGCATCCGTGATCGGCAATATACCGCTCCATGTTGTGGAGGTAAGCTTCCCAGCTTCCTCCTACCTTTGGCGGCACGAAATGGCTAGACGGAACGTGGTGGTCATTGTCGGCGGCGGCGCGCCCCTCGGCCCGCGGGCGCGCCAAATCGGCGTTGGCGTGCAGTTGCGTGATCTTCTCTTCCAGACGTGACAGCTCGGCCGACTGCCGGGCGGACTCCGATTCGAGTGCGTCTACGTCGCTCTCCAGCGTTTTCAAGGCGCGCTGCAAGGCATTGAGCTGTAGCCGCTGGGCGACAGCAACCCACTCAGCTTCCTTCTGCGTGCTGTTGTTCATTGTGTGCGTCAAGATTCTCCTTTTCCTGAAGATCGCGCTGAAAGCCGTTCGCTCGCTCCCCAAGTCGTCTGAGCGTACCGGCCGTCTGGGACAATAGGGTGACTTCGCGGGACAGCCGGTCAATGGCACCACGATTACTGTCCATCTCCCCGGACAGAGTCGCAATACGTTCGCCAAGGAACGACATGTCCTCGCCGAGGTTGATGATCGCCTCTTGGTGAAGGCGCAGCACCTCTTGCAGCATTAGCTCCCGTAGAGACGACCGCTTGCGCTCAGACCGATCCAGAACCCACCGCATGCCTTTATGCATGGTTCCACCGGCAACTATGACCACGCCGACGCCGGTGAGCATGGAGGACAAACCCAAGATCCCGCCTAGTCCGAGGGCCGCGAGTCCCGAGGTGATGCCAGCGGCGCTGAGGCCGGTCACGCTGCCGCTAACATAGACGGCCGCAACCGGAACTCCGACCCCTGTTGCATTTGCCACCATCGACTTCGCCGCCTCTGTGATCTGGGAGTCCGACAGTTCACCGGCGAGGATCTTTTCTTCCTGCACGCAGGCCTTCTCAAGGAACGCGACTATATCGTCATCTAGGCGCAGGAGTTCGGCCAGACGACGGACTCCAGGTTGGCTGCGGACGAAGCCCTCGGAAGTCGCACGGCGTACCCGTATCGCGTCCTTCATCAGTGAACACTTCAGGTCCAGCGTGTTGTCGGCCATGCGCGGGGGAACGTGTGCGAGCATGTGCCCAATCTGAGTCTCCCCATCGAGGCGCTGCGGGTCCTCAAGGTACGATCGAACCGCCCGCCGCACATCGGCGCTGCACCCCAGCCGCGTCATCAACACCTGAATCTCGCACAGCTCCTGTTCGTCGATCTGGTTGTCGTCAAAGTGCACGAGCCAGACAAGGACGCTCACGTAGCATTCCTTGAGGTCGTCTGGAGGATCTTCGAGGAGAACGTATTCCGGTGGTGCTGTCTTCGTCCCGTTTGTGTTTCGGCCCACAGCCCGGTCGACACCGGGGAGGTTCTCGGCGACCGCTTTGGTGGCGTGCCACAAGGCGCGAACTGAGCGGATGCTCCGTTCTTTAATCTCGTCCACTGGAATCATGATCTCTCCGAACCGTGTGTTTTGAACAAAGCTACGGAGGGAGGGAGGGGAAGATCCAGTGATCTATTCTCTATCATCCGTCAGGTCCTCTTGGCTTGCAAGGAATCACGCCATGATTGAATTTCATGTCCGTGCTATAGTCCGTCGCAGTAACGCGGACAGCGCGCTCCCGATGACTCTGTCCGGTTTCGTGCACTCGGGCAGGCTTAATGGGTTTGGAGTGAAATACTCGTCACAGACTCTCGACCAATCGTCGCTGCGACTAACACTAACGTATTCATCAGATACTGGCTCGACCCACGTCCACGCTGATTGATTGCGCGGTGGCGGGCAGCGCTGTGATAATCGTCAGGGACGATCAGGAGCCAGCACACGGGATTAGCAGTTTCACCGTCCCGAAGGGATGCTTGACGAGAGGAGGATGCCAAGGGAAAGAAACACAGGTATAAGCGACCCATTGGGACCGTGTGAGGCAATGAGATCTGATATGTACCTCAAGCAGAAGAGGGCTGGCTTGACCAGCGCGGATGCAATTATTGCTACAGGAGGTTGGTCTCGCAACATTCTCTGTATTATTGGCCTGCCTCGCACCTAATCTGACACATCATTCTTCTTTCGACGAATCGTTCGTTCGACTTGGTGCACCGTGATATATGCGCCTACGGCAAGGAACACATAATAGCCGAGAAGGCGCCATGTGAGAAGTGTAGGGGCCACCAGAGCCTCAGGGATCAAGGGGCCGACCATAAGGGCGTAGAGTCCCTCGATGCCTCCCGCGCCGCCAGGCGTGGGTAAAATGAGTGCGCCAAGCATCATGGCGACGGTTCTGAGTAACGCCAGGACCTGGTCAACCGAGGGACTGACGCTCCATAAAATGGCAACCACGAGCAGGTATCTGCTAAGCCAGACGGCGATGGTCAGAACAAATCCCTTTACATAGAAACTCACGCGCTGCGTGCGCAGGATGTGGGCCCGTTCCTGGAGCTGGCTCATCATGCGCAGGACGCTGTCACGGAAGCGTCGCAGGATGACCGCGCGGAATACCCAGTCAATGATTTTTCTCAACAACGCCGGACGCACAAGAGTCAGGTACCCGAAGACCAAGACCCACAGAATGAATCCTACGAAGTACGCCGTAAAGGTGATATCGCCAAGGGTGCCGAAGGAAGCCGGAATGATTTCGATGTGCAACCCGAGATACAGGACTATGACTATAGCCAGCGCAAACCAGATCTGATCCAGCAGCATGGCGAAGAGCATGATCGAGGTCGCATCCCCAGGACTGATGCGGCTGTCGCGGACGATGTAGGCTGGCGCTATGGGCCCACCTCCGATCGCCGAGGGAGTAACGTTCGAAAAGAAATCCCAGGCCAGTTGCGCCCGGAAGGCGCCCATCCACTTCAAACGACCCTTTGAAACAAAGGCCAGGCGCCATGTGCCGCACAATACACGCAGGACCACGGTCAGGGCCGCCAGCACAAGACCCCACAGATTCACGTGCGCCATCTGGTCCCACGTGTCTGGCTCTACGGTGTAAAACGCGATGAGCCCAAGACCAGCCAGGCTCAGCACAACCGCTGTAACTACACTGCCGGTTGAAACCCGCCGCAGAGCAGGTTTATCCTCGGGGGGCGCCGCCTCAGAATTGGGCATGCGGTTTGCCATTACACCGAATAGAGACGAAGCAGCGAGATGGCCTGTAACACAGGAATTGTGCACTAACCGTATTACGTGGACCAATAATCAAGTCCGTGCACTAGAATACTTCCACAGCAATAAGTGGTTGCATTCGGCGCTACGAGGCAGACTCGGCCTCGTATGGATGGTAGCATGAATCGTGGTCGAGAAGGTGAGCAATCCGACAGCCCTCAAGAAAGCTCTCGAACCGATCCAGCACGGTCGGGTAAAATCAGCAATTGGGGCAGGCAAATGGTGGATGTTCGAAGAGCGGATCTGCACACGCATACGTACCATTCCGACGGTCATCTATCGCCCAGGGAACTCGTGGTGACGGCCGCGCAGCACGGTCTGGCGGCGATTGCCATCACGGATCACGACACGATAGACGGATTGGCGGAAGGGGAGCGGGCTGGCATGGAATGCGGCGTGGAGGTAATTCCTGGCGTTGAATTGAGCGTAACGGTGCGAGAGGAGTCCGTGCATTTGCTCGGGTATTTTTTTGATCCGGCGCACGCAGAACTGCGGGAGCATTTTGAGCGGTTCATAGAGCATCGACGCGAACGTGTGCATCGTATTGTGGAGCGTCTGTCAGCGTTGGGATTAGCATTGTCGTTTGAAGCCGTGCAGGCTCGAGCGAAGGGACGCGCTCTGGGGCGACCGCATGTTGCCGAGGCAATGGTGGACGCAGGGCACGTGGCCACGGAACGCGACGCTTTTAAGCAGTACCTGGCTGATGGAAAGCCAGCTTCCGTATCCAACCTACCATTTGCGGCTGAGGAGGCGCTGGCGCTTTTGCACGAGGCGGGCGGGATCGGTGTGCTAGCGCATCCCGGCCACTGGACGGCGGATCGAACGGTGATGACACTGATTCGATGCGGGCTCGATGGCATCGAGACGTTTCATCCTGGCCACGATGCCATGCTTACCGGTTACTATCAGCAACTTGCCCGGGACATGGGACTCTTGGAAACGGGCGGATCGGATTTTCACCGACCGGGGTCTGAAAGTGCTATGGGTCGGACGACGATTCCGTATGCCTGGCTTGCTCGCGCAAGGAGCGTGGCGGAAACAAGCCGGGTGCGCATGGTTTCTTGATTCAAGTTGACGGGAATGAGCGCAGGGACTAGCTCACCGCCATGTCCTCTTGCATCTGGTGCACCGCCTAATCATGAGTTCTGCCTGGTTGGGGTGGAGGGAGATGAGTAAAACGCAATACAAGCGCTTCATCAGCCACCGCGCTTCTGTTGTATACCAAGCCCGTTTCAACATGCGCGCTATTGGCTACCGCACGGCAGGCCTGTTGCGAATCAGGCGAGCGGCCGCGCCCCGTTTTCTGAAGCGCAGCATGTGCGCATACATCGGCATCTTTGGGGCCGTAGACCCTGAATGACACCTTGGTTCACGTATGAAAAGCCAGCCTAGCCCACTTCCTGGGGATTTCGATGCGAGTGGTTATCACTTCGCTATCGTTGTGAGCAGGTTTAACGAGTTTATCACGGATGTGCTGCTCGGTGGCGCGAAGGACATCCTTGCGCAGCACGGCGTAAACGCGGAGGCCATCACCGTTGTACGGTGCCCAGGCGCCATGGAAATCCCGCTCGTGGCCAAGAAGCTGGCGCAATCGGGCAGTTATCACGCCGTGATCTGCGTTGGCGCCGTGATTCGGGGCGAAACATACCACTTCGAGCTCGTAGCCGATAGTGCCGCGTCGGGCATGCTCCAGGCATCGATGGAGACAGGCATTCCGATCACATGCGGTGTGATCGCATGCGACACTACTGAGCAGGCGCTCGCACGTGCGGGAGGCAAGGCAGGAAACAAAGGAGCGGAAGCGGCACTGGCCGCGTTAGAGATGGTGTCTTTGTTGGAACGGCTCTGATTACGGACCTTCGTCTTGCGGCGAAGCCTTGCGCGGCAGCGCACGGCTGAATTGCGACAGACGAGATCATTGCACGCAGGAAACCATGGCCAGCATGCTCTTTGAGACGTGGGTTCAGCGAATGCTATGCCTCACGCTGGTGTGCGCGCTCGGTGGAGTGAGCGCCTATGCGATGCAGAGGGATCGATGGGCGGCGCACACATCCGGACGCAATATTTCGGCTCTTGCGGTTTCAGAAAGCGCCATTTGGGCAGCGTCGTCGGGTGGCGTATTTCGCTACGAGGTTGCAAGCGGCGAGATATCCACCTACACGGTCATTGAAGGCATGCACGACGTGCAGACTCGCGCGATAGCGTTTGATGCGAGACGTAGCGCGGTCTGGATCGGTTATGTAGACGGCGTGATTGACCGCATTGATGTAGCAACCGGGCAGGTGCGCACATTTCTTGATATTCAACGGAGCGAGCGCTTTTCGTCTCACCAGATCAACCGGATGATACTAAGGGGCGACTCTCTGCTGGTCGCTACGTCATTTGGGCTGGTGATCTTCGATCCCGTTCAACAGGAAGTCCGGGATACGTACAGCCAGTTTGGGAGTCTCACTCCAGCAACGGCCGTGCATGATGTCATCGAGGCGCCCGTGCCGGACGGGCGTCCGGGATTATGGGTTGCGACTGACGAGGGCGTGGCTTATGCCGCACTGGGCACGGTCAATCTACAGGATCCAAGTGCGTGGAAGGAGGAGCGGCTGACAACATTCTACAGGGAGGTGTATGCCCTCGCCCAATTACAGGGGCAGCTTTACATTGGCACAAATAGCGGCGTTTCCCGGCGCGAAAAGAACGGGAGGTATACGCGCTTTAGCGTTACCGATCGTCGCATTACCGATTTGGTGCCATTGGGCGACCGCCTTCTGGCGATAGACCAGTTCAAGCTCTACGCCGTATTTGCCTCTGGTGGCTCGCTATTGCAGGCGGACGGATTTCTGGGACTTACATCGGTCGTCGAAGGACCGGACGGCGCAATATGGGTCGGGGACACGGAAGTGGGCCTCAACAAGTTTGCCAGGCCTAGCGGCAATGAACGCCCTGAGCTGCTCAGCCCCGAAATCTATCCCGAGGGGCCCTTTGACAGCCCGTTTAGCGACCTTGTCGTGGGTGCTGACGGAGCCCTTTGGGCAACGGCGGTTGAATCCGTAGCGCGAGGCGGATTTTATCGGTTGGGCGGCGACGGCAGATGGACAAACTTCACAGGGCGGTTTCGCGAGGAATTAGCCGGCACCGGCAGTTTCCACAACATCCATACGGACGCGCAGGGCAATACATGGGTTGCCTCGAGAGGCAACGGTCTGGCGCAGGTTAGCACGGAGGGGACCGTGACCGTGTATTCCCAAGAAAACTCCACACTCGGGCCTGCTGCTGGTGAATTGAGCTTCGTCATCGTCGGCGGCGTGGACAGCGAAGAGGACGGTACGCTGTGGGTCACCAACACAAGCGGAGCCGAGCCAATGCACGTGCGGACGCCGAACGGCGAATGGACCGGGTTACCGGCCCCGATTTGCCGCGGGCTCGGTCCCACGACTGCGCTCGGTCCCATTTTTATCGATTCATTCGGTTTAAAATGGGTTACGGTTTTGGAACGAGGAAATTTCCGGTTGTCGAACGGATTATTTGTCCTGGATACTGGCGATAGTCCGACAGATACAAGCGATGACACGTGTCAGTATTTCGGGGAGGAAGGCGGTAACGGGCGTGGACTGCCCAGCAGGCGGATAACGGCAATCACAGAAGATCGTACAGGCCATATCTGGGTAGGCACCGACAAGGGTCCAGCAGTGTTTATCGCTACCTCGCTGGCTGCCAGAGACAGCCAGCTTGAGGCCTCGTGGCCGCGATGGCCGAGTCAGGCGCGGACTTCGTACGTCTTGCGTGGGCTACGCATTAATGATATTGCCGTGGACCCGTCTAATGGGATATGGATGGCGACCAACGAGGGGGCCTACCTCGTGCAGGACAATGCCGGGTACGAACTCATTCACCGATTTACGGCGCAAGATTCGCCGCTGTTTTCCAACGTGGTGAACACGATTGCGGTCAATGGGGCGACCGGGCAGGTCTTTTTCGGCACCGACACAGGCTTGATCAGCTACAGGGGCGATGCCATAGACCCGGTTGCCGAGCGGCGTGACCTGTTCATTTATCCAAACCCGGTAAGCACGGAGTCGGACATATATATAGAAGGATTGGTTGACGAAACTGAAATCCGGGTGATCGCCGTGCACGGGGAGATCGTGCGATCCTTGCGTGCACGGGGAGGCCGCGCACGCTGGGATGGCCGCGACGACGATCAGCAACTCGTACCGTCGGGTGTATATCTCGTAGTGGCCGTCGGCTCAACGGCCAGGGTGCAGCATACGGTAAGGTAGCCGTGATCAGGTAGCGAGGAACTTGTTCGTGCGTGTGTGTGGCGGACGCTTCCTTACGTCCACTGTGCGAAGTCCGCTCGATTTTTCACCGGAGATCATTGCATGCAGCTTTGTTGTGGCGCGCCTTTTGTGATCGCACGTTCATTGCAAGGGCAGATGGTTGACTTCAGGTGCAGTGGCATGCAGCCGGTCCGATTTCATGGCGGCCAGTCCTCGTTGGAAGTCTTTATTGGCAGCGATCAGGGTTCGTGCAAGGCCAGACTGCCTGTTTGTGCCTCTCACAGCGACGATAATTCCCCATTGTGACGAACCTGGGTAAACGGGTGATGAACCAAGTTGACATTATCCAATGTGAAGATGCCTATTCCGAAGATCTGCCGGCGGGATTCGACTGACCCGGCCTGCCCAACCGGTCGCGATTCGCGGCCACAACGCCCTCAATAGTGGAAGATCTGTCACGTCGGTCGCCTGGATGATCACGCCACGGTGCTGGAACTATCGGCTGACCCAGAAGCGGCCGAGATGGGTGGTGTCCGATAACGATGTCGAAATGATACGTAGCCGATAACTCATTCGCATCGCGACTTGGGTGGCGATGGCGTAGGAGGGAATGTATGACAGGCGAGCACGGCGTGGAGGAAATCAAGGAGCTGACTGCGTGGCTGGCGTCGGACGAGGCCTGCCAGGGCGAACCCGCCCGACGCCCGAGTTGCGGAGACGTTTCGCAGTAGTACTCCGATTACTCCAACAACAGGTCGTCTGGACCAAGATAGACTAAGTCGATTTTCTCTGCTTCTGCCGAAACGGTCGCGCGGATCAGCCCACGACGTTTTGGATTGACGGCGGCTTGGAGTATGCCTAGCGGAAGCCCGTCAGCCGCCAGTACAAGCGATTGGCCTTGCCATTGATAGAGCTGGACAGGAGTGCTAGGCTGAGGCGGGACGCCAGACCAAGCAACGCCAGACAAGTAATGGCGATTCCTCCAGGTGCGATTGTCATGTAGCATGAGGCTCTGCTCCAGTTTCGTCCACATCTTCTTGGTCTCAGCGGTGGGCCAGTCGGGCAGCTTCCTCCGGACGGTGACAGCATCCGAGTTGAGCCATGACCTAAGCTTTCTCCCGGTAGTGAAGGTAGCCCGCGTGTCGGTCACGGCCTTGATGGCGGCCAGTCTTGAGGTGAATCCAGCCTGGATTAAGATCGAGGCCGAGCGATTCATCGTCCCAGTTTCGACGGCACGAACTGCAAGTCCGAGCCCATAGTTTCCGGGCGCCAGGCCATCGTCACCAACGACGTCGCCGTTCGCCTCCGCCCGAACGCGCACGGCTTCCATGGCCCATGACAGATGATAGGCGAGACCGCCCTCAATGAAACGGAGTGTTTCCGATTCCTGTCCGGAAGCAAGCTCTGCCAGCGGTTCGCCGAGAAGCCAACAGCGCAGCAATTCCCGCCAGTTTTCTGGTAGCGGGCTTGGCTTGAATGGATAGAAGGTGAAAACCCGTTCGGCGAGACCAGTAATCGCATTGATCGCCGCCTCGGCATCTCCGGCAAGGAGCGCGGCGTTGGCGTTCTCCAAAAGCAAATTCGTCTCCTCCGCAATCGCATCGAGGGCTTGGCCCGTTCTCAATCCGACACCTGCAAGAAAGTAGCCTCTCCGCTGTGGCGCAGTAGACTGCGACCAAATGAATCTACAGCGCGAAAGAAGACCTGCTCTCAGAACCTGCCGCTTCGATTCTTCTCGGCGGAGCAACCGACGCTGCCACAAGGACGACTGCAGGATGTCATCTAGCACGGCCTCGATCCTGTCATCCGGGATGTCACGATCACCGATCAGGCTCAGGATTGCGGTATCCAGCGTAGCAATGTGTCGCTCCCATTGATCAAGCGCGCGCCCGGGATCCTCGGGGGGCCACGTGGCCGTCCCGGGAAACGTCCACGCCTCAGCGTTATTCAGCACATACTCGATAAGTTGCGCGAAGTCGCCGTCGATGCGGGCGTGCATTCGAGTTAGCAGTGTCTCCACGAGCCGAACAAGTCCGCTCTCCATTTCCCGAGCACCCTTATCGTCGATAAGCTTGTCCCAGTCGCGCTGCCTCTGCGCAATTCTGTCGAACATCGGGTAGAGCACGAGCCCTTCCACGTCAACGAAGGCTCGACCGGCCCGTCCAGCAACGTTCCTGAACTCCGAAACCTCGATGCGCTTGCCGTTGCGGTGCAACGAGTGCATCACCAAGGCTGTGGCCGAGAGATTGAGCCCTTGGGCGAGGGTCGGGGAAGAAATCGTGACCTTCAATATTCCCTCCTGAAGAAGGCGCTCGACCTCCTTACGATAGGCAGTCGGCAGGGCGCCATGATGCAGCGCAATACCCAATCTGAGGCATTTCAGGATGGCGCTTTTCGGCCCAAGCCATTCTTTGCAGAGCGCCGTTGCTGGGTTCAGGACATTCGCATGAACATCCAGGAGTGATGGAAGTGCACCGCGCTCGTGCAGATCGATGATAACGTCGGCGAACGGCTCGACGCTCTTGCGCAGCGGGCAATAGATCAGCACCGTCTGCCCTTCATCGACGAGCCGCCACGCCGTCGCCAGACACAACTCGCGTTGATTGGCGGGAAAGAGTAGTCGTCGCCTCCGCTTCGGGGGCACGAACCCAACGATGAATCTCTCCACCCAAGGACGCTCTTCCCTCACACGGAGGTTGAGCCGAGCATAGGTTGACCTCCACACCACTTCGCCGAACCGCAATCGCGTCGGTCTCCAGTCGTTCCTAATGAGACCCCCTGGGCCATCGCGCCGAAGCCATGCGGCAAAATCATCCGTCTGGTCACCGTCGGGAAGAACGGCTGAAAGGCAAACGATACGTCGCTCGTGCGCATCTGTACGCCGCAGGAGCCGCTGTATCTGTGCCTCGTAGCGGACCTCGCGCTCATTGAGCCCAATCATGTGGCCTTCATCGAACACGAGGAGGCCCACGTCGTCGAGCAGCGACGGATCGCTTCGCAGCGCGAAGTCAAGTTTCTCCGGTGTGGCGACGACGATGTCGTGCTCACGAATCGCGTCCTCATCAAAGGCGCTCACCCCGATGCTGCCATAAAGCGCGGAAACCGTCTTTCCGAGCGGGCCGAAAGTTCGCTGAAGCGTAGTCTCGGTCTGGGCGGACAGCGCCCGCAACGGTGTCACAAAGACCGTGCGTTTACCGATGGCGAGGCAGCGCAGGATACATAGCTCGGCAATGCGTGTTTTCCCCGCGCTTGTTGGCAGGGACACAACTAAGTCGTCCGATTGGTCGACGGCACGCGTTGCAGCTTCGATCTGCGATGGCCACAGATTGATCTCCGCTCTTGACCGGCACAGCAAGGAGGCGATCAACAGCTCCCGCATGTGAGGCCAGTCCGCACCCTCTCCACCGATCGGCAGCATCGGCACTCTCTCGTGAAAAGTGTTGGACCAAAGATCAGACAGGAGATGGATTGCGACACGATGGACCCACCAATGAGGAACCAAGTTCATTTCGCCGCAGATGTTCAGACTCTCCCAAAGGCGGTTCAGAGCCTGATCGAGCAGCTGACGCTCGCCACGCTCTACCGCAAGCAAGAATAGAGCCATGGCGCCAAAGAACACGTCCGTTAGCGCGACGGTCAGGTTGTCAAACAGAAATGAATCCGCATCGCGGGCCCGATCGGCAACGTCTTCGAGCTGATCCAGATGCCCCTGGATGGACTCGGCGATCTGCTCATCACTACCGACCCCTGAGACCCTGTATTCGAATACCATGGTGTGGAGAGCTTTCATCTTCCGGCGCATCAAGAGCGCAAGCACCCGCTCAATCAGCGAGAAATTGTTTTCGGCTTGGACGATGGAAAGGAGCGAGTATGCTCGCGCTGACAGATGAGCGAGATGATAGCTCGCCGCAGCCATAACGAAGTGGAAGTCCCGATCGGCCTCCTCGCGCTTTCCCTTGGCCATGACTGCCTCAAGGGCAGTTGCGGCCTGCTCGAAGGCAATACGCGCCTGTGCGGCGTCGCCGTCCATTTCACGAAGGCGCAGACCGAGCCCAAGCAGAGCGTAGCCGTATGAATGCAGATCGTAGCTGAGTCGCGAGGAAAAGTCCGGGGCGTCTCTTGGAAGAACCCCGCCTTGCCAGATCATCGCACGCGCTTGACCACGTGCGATGAGCCGCCTCCGGAATCCGGCAGCCACCGCTTCGTTGATATCGGCTACTATCGCTTCAGGCGTTGTGGACATTCGAGATCACCCGCCTATAAACCGCGCCGACGAAATCCGCATGGCCATTGACTCGAAGGCCAACCGCCCATTGTGTGACTGTTCCTTCATAGTCCTGCAGCGACGCGGTCAAGAGTGCCTCTGGAGCATTGTCGGAAAACGTAAACAGCAGATGGCGCACATCTTCGGTTGGAATGCCATGTTTCAGAAGTGCGTCGTCAATCGCATCCGCGAGCGACAATTTGCCGAGTTCCACGAGCCGGGCCGAAATAAAGGCCAGTGCGTGGGCTGATGGACGACCATCTTCCTTGTCCAGTCCGGTCCGAGCGTCAGCAAGGGCTTGGGCTGTTAACCTGACGCGGCTCTTGGCCTCGGCCTTCAGAAAACGAAGGCGTTGAGACTGTGGATCCAGAAGTATCGCGATGACATCGTCACCGCGCATTGCCATGTCGCGGTGGTCCTTCCAGCGCAATCGTTTGACCGGTGCGAAATAGCCGCCACTATGTGCATCAATCCACTCTGTAGCGTAGATTTCACCGAGGTCGCCGGAGCGACTCCTCTTGGTGGTCGGAAGTTTGCTCTGGATCAATGCCGCTGCAGCTGGCTTACCGAGGCGGGCGAGAGCTCGTGAAACCTGTTCTTCAGATGCATAGTGCCCCGTAACAACTGCCGCCGTTGCCTTGATGCCAGTCGCCAGTTCGGCGGGTTCTCCAATCAGGAGATAAAGTTCGTGATTGCCGACGGGCGCATTTGCAGACCTACACCAATCATTGAACCGAACCATCTGCGTCTTCTTTTCGTTGTGTACAAATTACCCGTGACACTGATGCTTGGCGCCATCCAATTTATCCTCAATCGACAGTAAACGAGGGCTAATACGTCTTGTGCACCTGTCGACCGAAATAAAAATCATAGACGATGTATGGTGCCATCGCCTGATGATATTGAACGAGATAAAACAGAAGGCCATTCAGAGCAGTCGCAAAAATATGAATGACGGCATCGGGATCATTCTCCTTCACAGCACGCAGATAATTGGATATCTGTTCAGCCAGCGCGGCGGCGTGCCCCCCACCTGCTACGTTCCGGAGCCCGGGTCCTGTTTTCGCTGCGCATGAATTGAACTTGCTCACACCCGGAATCTTGCGGTCACATAAACCAGGCGCGAACTTGCGCCGTTGTTGGCTGCGATACGCTGAATGCCATCGCAATGTTGCCCCCAATCTATACCGGTCCTACTATAATTTCTGGTACTCACAAGAATGACCTAACAACGGGCACATTCAGGACATCCGAACGGCATAGCGAAGCGTCTTCCTTGTGGGTATTGCTGCAAGTGAAGCGAAGCTCCTTGATGTGGATGGCCGATACGCGCACCCGATCCTTCGCAGCGTCTTCGGTAGCGGGCAGCGTCACCCGGTGAACACGCACCTCCATGCGCGCATGGCGTGCCGGGCGGCCTTGGTGCGTGACCCGACCGGATTTCGCCCGACGCCTCAGGCACGCCACCGACAACTCCAGCACGCCCGCGGCCGGTCCCTGGCGCATCGCCTTGAACATTCTGGTCCTTTCCCAGATCCGATTGTCCCGGGTCAGCACCAATACAAGCGTCCGTTTCAGACTACACTGCGCCGCAAAGAGCGTAAACACACCCGCCTCGCGATCCATCACACATAGCACACGCGTCTTGCGCGGCAGCGTCTGCGTCGCCATGTCTACGTCGCGTAGCCCGTCAATCCATTGACGGGTCTTGGCTTCTCCCGGCTTCATTCTTGTACGCACACAGCAACACGCCCAGCGGCAAGCCGTCTCCGCCGGAATCTGGATCGCGACCAACGAGGGGGTCTACCTCGTGCAGGACAATGCGGGGTACGAATTCATCCACCGATTTACGGCGCAAGATTCGCCGCTGTTTTCCAACGTGGTGAACACGATTGCTGTCAATGGGGCGACCGGGCAGGTCTTTTTCGGCACCGACACAGGCTTGATCAGCTACAGGAGTAATGCCATAGACCCGGTAGCCGAGCGGCGCGACCTGTTCATTTATCCAAACCCGGTAAGCACCGAGTCGGACATACTATATAGAAGGACTGGTTGACGAAACGGAAATCCGGGTGATCGCCGTGCACGGGGAGATCGTGCGCTCCTTGCGTGCACGGGGAGGCCGCGCACGCTGGGATGGCCGCGACGACGATCAGCAACTCGTACCTTCGGGTGTATATCTCGTAGTTGCCGTCGGCCTCAACGGCCAGGGAGCAGCATATGGTAAGGTAGCCGTGATCAGGTAGCGAGGAGTCTGATCTTGCGTTTGTGTGGCAGACGCTTCCTTGCGGCCACCGTGCGAATTCCGCTCGATTTTTCACCGGAGATCGTTAGTATGCAACTTAGTCGCGGCGCGCCAATCGCAATAGCGTGTCCATTGCCGAGGCAGATAGTGAATTTCAGGGCGGTGGTATGCAGCCAGTTCGATTTCATAGCGGCCAGTCCTCGTTGGAAGTCTTAGTTGGCCGCGATCTGGGTGCGCGCAAGGCCAGACTGCGTCGTTGCCAAAACTACGCGGAGATGTAAGCTCGGTAAGTGGCCTGATGCGTTTCGCTCAGTTGGACATGCAGGAGTACAATGTCAGTTGACGGGAGCAGTGAGTACGTCAGGTTTCGCTTTCCAAGTGTATAATGTGGGACAAGTGCCGTAAATGCGAGTCATGTAGCAGCAGGTTGCTGGTCATGAACACAGATTCGAAGAGATATGGTCGGTCTTGTGTTTGAAATGCCTTGTGGCGACTCTTGCTCAGCTTGTGGGCTGACAAGAGTTTTCACACGGTGGCAACCAACAAAAAATCTCCATACTATGGTGCTTAATTCATCCGAAAGAATTACTATCGGATGATAACCAGGCGTTTCACCCATACACACTGCATGTGGCTTTCAGCCTCTACAGTAACGAAACCCGAAGCTGCCTCACACCAGAGGCGTCTTTTGTGGTTGTCGGCCTGCACCGGACCCCCAATTTACCGGCGGAGGCGTCACCCCCTTCCAAGCTCATCCCAACTCCGCAGGGATGGGCGGCCATCATGCAGTAACGCAGCCATAAACGGAACCCAATTTGACATATGGCATTGATCACGCGATGAGCAGAAATGCGGCGCGTGAGCAATTGGACACCGTTTTCAGGCGGCGGAGAGACGCCCTTGCGTGCGCAATGCTACCCAGCGCGGTAGAGGTACTGTATTCGGTTCCTAGCCGAACACTGCGCATTGACTTGGACCGAAGGCCGCGAGCGTAGCAAGCTAACCTGATCGTCTAACGCGAACACACTCGAATCCTGGCACCATGATTACTACAGCCCTACACAACACCAACGTGCTTCCAATTACTAATCGCGGATCCACTATGCGCTCACTTTGCCGCACACTGTCTGCTTTTTCACTCCGGGGTTCCGTACCGCTGCTGGCGGCCCTAGTGGTGGGTTTTTCATTCTTCACTGCTCCTGCGGCAGCGCAGCAGAGAACGGTGACGCTGTCGGTGAGTCCCAGTGTCCTGTCCGAGGGTGCGGACGCCACGGATGTCAAGGTTACGGGGACGCTTAGCGGTGCTCTGCCAACGGCAGAAATAATGATTGAGTTAAGCATGGCTGGACTATCCGACAGAGTTGCGTTTACGCCTACATCAACAAGTGAAACCTTGACTTTCGCGGTTGGCAGTCGCACGGCTGAAGCGACAATTGAGAATGTTACCCCCGACGACGAAGAACGAGTAACGGAAAACCAGGTGATCACCTTCACAGGGACTACTGAAACAGCGGATGTTACAGTAGTACCTGCCACCCTCACTCTGGTAAACGATGATGTCTACCCAGTCTTGCAATCTGCAGAGGTGAATGGACCGAAATTGACTCTGACGTACAGCAAAGTAATGCATGCGTCTAATCTCCCTGTCAATGCCCAGTATGCTGTGCGGGTTGGAGCATCTGCTAACCCACTTGTGACAGCGGTAGCGCGGCGTATAGCAGACACAAAGAAAATTGATCTCACCCTTGGTGTTCCGGTAAAGGCTGGAGAGACAGTGTCAGTGTCTTATGACCGTGATAATAAGTTCGATGGTACTGCTGGTGCCCAACGGCTCACAGATGCCGGACACGATGACAATGCTGCAGCATCGTTTTCTGCCGTGGCGGTTACAAACGTGACTAAAATACCTGGAGTTACGATAACGAATAACGACCCGGACAGGGAGGGTAATCCGGTCAATGAACTTGGCTACACGGCGAAATTCACTTTCACGGAGCCGGTAGAGGGTTTCGATAGTGATGACATCACGGTTGGCAACGGATTGGTAGTTGGAGGTGTCACTGCGAGTGACGACCGCAAGGTATTCACGGCCAAAATCGATCCCGAGCCAGAAAATACACATGGCAGGTCGTTATCGGTGGACGTCGCCGCTGGAGCTGCGACGTCGTATTACGTTAATACCCCAACAGGCTCGGGGACTCCAAATTCCGCAGCAACACGCTACTCGTTGACGATCGACACCAAGGATCCCACGGTGACGATCAGTGGTCCGAGCAGCGTCACGAAAGCCTTCAATGTGTCGATCAGGTTTTCGGAGCCGGTAGAAGGCTTTATGGCGGATGAGGTTGTTGTCAGCGGTGGCAATACAACTAATTTCCGGACGGTATCCACATCCAGTTATGCGGTGACGGTAACACCAAATACCGGACAAGACGTTTCTGTCACGGTGGATGTTGCTGCAGGTGTTGCCACGGACGTCGCAATGAACCCAAACGTAGTCGCACCCCAATATACAGCGACTGCCAACAAGGCTGAACTGTCGGTGAATGTTACAGGCCCGAGCAGCTGGACGCGTGGTGAATTTGTTGCCCGGTTCACGTTTAGCAGTACTGTGGCATCATTTGATGCTTCCGTGAACGGTGGCGTTGTAGTCGGGGATGCGGAAATGCTAGCGGAAAACCCTGCAGTGTATGTAGCTACGATAAAGCCGAGCAGCACCACCGTAGGGGAAGCCGCTAGTGTGGAGGTCAATATCGGAAGCGTGACTGATGCGGCAAACGATGCCTATCCCCCGGATCCTACTCCCCTGACCGTGACGGCGCGAGTTGGTCCAACTCCATCCATCACTAGGAGCAATAGCGGCACTGTGACAGAAAATGATCCCGCTGAATTGGCTATTACGTTTGATAATACGCCCGTGAGGGGGTTCACGGCTAGCGACTTGAGAGTTACCAACGGCCGAGCCTCTAACCTGCGTCAGGGAGCTGATGCCTCGAGTTGGACTGTC
Source organism: Rhodothermales bacterium (assembly GCA_963665975.1). Taxonomy (GTDB): domain Bacteria; phylum Bacteroidota; class Rhodothermia; order Rhodothermales; family Bin80. The sequence continues at coordinate 1,189,196 of OY762508.1, read as the reverse complement.
GACATCACGCCATTGCGCGATGAAGCCATCAAAATTACCCTGCCGACGAATGCCGTGCAAACGGTGACAGGAGGGTATGGCAATTACGCGTCTGAGGAACTTGAGATAGGCGAAAGCAACGTAGACGTATCACCCACAGTCGCCATAACGGGTCCGGCGGGTCCAGTGAGCGGCTCCTTTGCGGTCACAATTACGTTCGATAACAAGGACGATATATCGGGTTTTGCAGCGGACGATATTGTAGTAAGCAGCAATCTTAGCATAGCTAGCCTAACTCCGTCGGGCGCCTCCAAAATATTTACGGCTACGATCACACCCAAGTCTTCCGGCACAGCCACCGTCTACGTTCCCGCAGCTGTTGTGCAGGACGCTGCGAGCAATGACAACAAACGCTCGAACACTTACTCGGTGAGAGTAGACCTCACGCAAGCTACCGGTGTCAGGCTTTCGCTCAATCCGACGACGGTGTCGGAGAGTGCCGGCACTACAACCGTAACCGTGACGGCGTCCGTTGTGGGCGTGGCGTATACGGCGGCGAGCACCGTGACTGTCAACGTGGCGGGGACCTCAGGCGCTGGGGCGGTAGACTTTGAGCCCGTTTCCAGCTTTACCATCAGCATTCCTGCGAATACCCAAAGTGCGACCGGCACCTTCACGCTGACCCCGGTAAACGACAGTGTGGTCGAAACGCAACAGCGGATTACGGTTAGCGGCACGCTGGATAATGGCGATCCGGTGGCGTCAGCGGATCTGACACTCACAGACGACGACGGAGGAGGAGTTGGCTCCGGCGTCGCACTCTCGGTGGACCCTTCTTCAATAGACGAAGATGCCGGGACCACCGTGGTCACTGTTACCGCGACGGTCACAGCCGGCACATACTCCAATGCCAGGGAAATTAGAATAGCTGTAGTAGGGTCCGGAAATGAAAACGTAGTCGGGTTCGAGACGGTGCCGACCTTCGAAATCAACCTTCCGGCCAACGCACGAAGTGCGAGCGCCATCTTCAGGATCACACCGACCGACGACACGATTGACGAACAGGACGAGGTAATCACCGTCAGCGGACGCTTCAGCGGTCCCTCCAGCGAGCGGGATCCCGTGACGTCGGCGACGCTAACCCTCGTTGACGACGACGATCCGCCCGAGGGCGTCACGCTAACGGCGGATCCCACCACCGTGTCTGAAGGAGCTGGTCCCACGGAAATCACGCTGACGGCAGCGGCAGTCAACGGAACGTCGTTTGGCACGGACCAGACGATAGCCGTTACCGTGGCGGGTAGCGGCGTGGCTGGCGTGGTTGGCTTCAGAAGCGTGCCTGACTTTGAAATCGTATTAGAGGCAGGGGAAAGCAGCGTCGAGCATAAGTTCGAACTGGCGCCCGTGGACAATATGCTCGATGAGGCAGACGAAACAATCACGGTCACAGCCACGCATGGCGAGAAAACCAGCACTACCACGATTACGCTTACCGATGACGACGAGACGCCCACGGGAATCACGTTGACGGCGATGCCTACGACAGTATCGGAAGGCGCGGGAACGAGAACAGTGATTGTGGAGGCAAAAGTGGGGGGCACCACGGCATATGCTACCGACCAGGTACTGAACATGTCGGTAGCGGGAAGCGGAGTGCCAGGCGTGGTGGGCTTTGATCCCGTGCCGAATTTCAATCTTACCATTGCGGCAGGGGAGATGAGCGCGAGCAGGAGCTTCCAGCTCACGCCACGCAATAACACCGTGGACGAGGAGGACGAGACAATCACCGTTTCGAGTCCCCACGGAGACGGAACGGTATCCACGACGGTCATACTGACCGATAACGACGCGTCGCCCACAGGCATCGCGCTTGCAATAAGTCCAGGCGCGTTAACAGAAGGCGCGGGCACGCAGACAGTGACGCTGACGGCGACCGTTACCGGAGGCACGACATACGGATCGGCGCAGGAGGTGGCGATTACCGTAGCAGGCTCGGGTGCGGCCGGGGTTGTCGGCTTTGCGCCGGTGGATCCGTTGACGCTCACCATTCCACTTGGAGAACGACAGGGTACAGCGACATTCGTGCTGACACCCGAGGACAATCTCATTGACGAGCAGGACGAAACGATCACCGTCACGGGCGAACATGACGGTAGTACCGTAGCTGTAACACTGGATATCGCTGACGATGACGCAGCGCCTACGGGCATTGCCTTGTCGTTAAATCCGACGTCGCTAGACGAAGATGCCGGTACCACGAAGATTACCGTTACGGCCGATGTGGAAGGCGGCACGCGGTATGCAGCAGAGCAGACAGTAGCGGTCACGGTTGCAGGGAGCGGTAACGATGGCGTCGTGGGCTTTCCCGCGGTGCCAGCCTTTAACGTCACTATTCCGGCCGGAGAGGCCGCGGGCACGCGCACGTTTACTATCACGCCCGTGGACAATGTTATTGACGAGGCCGACGAAACAGTAACCGTGACCGGAACGCACAACAATGTCGCCGAGACGGTGACACTGACCCTGAAGGATAACGATGCGGCCCCGACGGGCATCAGCATCGCGACAGATCCGATCAGTGTAGCAGAAAACGCAGGGGAGACCTCGGTGACGCTGACGGCAAGTGTCGAGGGTGGCACCACCTACGCCTCTGCCCAGACAGTAGCGGTCACGGTTGCAGGGAGCGGTAACGATGGCGTCGTGGGCTTTACCCCGGTGCCGGCATTTAATGTCACCATTGAGCCCGGAGAGGCTTCGGGTACGCACATGTTCACCATCACGCCCGAGGACAACGTTATTGACGAGGCCGACGAAACAGTAACCGTGACCGGTACGCACAACAATAACGTCGATACGGTGACACTGACCCTGGAGGATGATGATGCGGCCCCTGAGGGCATCAGCATCGCGACAAATCCCACCAGTGTGGCAGAAAACGCGGGGGCGACCTCGGTGACGTTGACGGCAAGTGTCGACGGTGGCACCACATACGCGTTTGCCCAGACCGTAGCGGTCTCAGTGGCAGGGAGCGGGACCGCTGGTGTCGTGGGCTTTGCCCCGGTAGCGGACTTCGAGGTCACGGTGCCGGCGGGAGCGGCAATGGAGACGGCGACATTTATTATCACGCCCGAGGATAACGTCATCGACGAGGCCGACGAATCAGTAATCCTGACAGCAACGCACGCGGGAATGAGTACGACCGCCACGTTGGCGCTGATCGACGATGATGCAACTCCGACAGGGATTGCGATCAGCCTGGATCCCACTTCCGTCTCCGAGGCTGCGGGATCTGCGACGATTACAGTTACGGCCACCGTCGAGGGCGGCACGACGTACGCCGCCGACCAAACGTTGGATGTATCGGTATCCGGGAGTGGGGGTGCTGGCGTGGTGCAGTTTGCTCCAGTACAAGCCTTTGACATAGTGCTGGCTGCGGGTACAGCGACAGCAATGGGCACGTTTACGCTGACGCCGCAGAACAACCAGGAACGCGAGTCGGATGAAACGGTCACGGTAACCGCGGGGACGTCACAAGCCACGCTGACACTGGTGGACGATGATGCAGCAGTCGCCCGCTTTGCGGAGGTCACTGGCGTAATTCTGCCAGAGCTAACGCGTGCGATGACGGCGAGCTCGTTGGGGGCCATTTCCGACCGCATAACCAACTCCCAGCAATCGGCTGCGTCGAGTGATATGGCACTCAGTGTCGGCGGATACACCACGCTCTCCGGGTTCGTAAGGGGCTATCAGAATAGTCGGATGTACGGTAGCACCCCCATGCAGGAGCGGCTGCGCGGTACGTCGTTCGCTTTCTCGCCGAATTCGGGGATTGCCGCCCTGGGAGGAAGAATTACGATGTGGGGTCAGGGAGACTACCGCGGGTTGTCCGGTGGTGACGATGGCGTCGTTGGATGGGACGGCAGCCTTTCCGGTCTCCACGTTGGCGTGGATGCCAGTGTTGGCGGCGGCCTGCTTGTGGGTGTGGCAGGTTCGCGGACAGCTGGTTCCGTGGACTATACGTACTCGGGAGCGAACCTTGACACAGGGTCTTCAGTCTCGGGGACATACAAAAGCACCATGCATAGCTTGCATCCGTACCTGAGCTATTCGTGGTCACCGGGATCGGCTTTGTGGGGATCGGCGGGATTTGGCGACGGTGAAGTGACGATCAACGATGACCAGGCAACAGAGGATGCCACCGATAGCCGGATGAACGTTCTGGCCGCGGGAGCTGCATTCCGCCTGATGTCAGGAGGATCAACCTCCCTGAGACTAAAGGGTGAAGCCTGGCAGTCGTCAGTGGAGCTTGATGGCAATGGCGGGCTGATCAAGGAAACGACGGTAGATGTGAGTCGTCTGCGCCTCGCCTTGGAAGGCGCCTTCAACCGGTCGCTTGCAGGAGGTGGCGTTATATCGCCATTTGTGGAGTTAGGCCTGCGGACCGACGGCGGAGACGGAGAAACCGGCATGGGCGTCGAGTTGGGTGGCGGAGTGCGTTATGTCCAGGCATCTGCCGGATTGACGATAGAGGGACGTGGACGCACGTTGCTGGCGCATGCAGGAGATGTCAAGGAATGGGGTGTCAGCGGTATGATCGGGTACAGGCCTGGCGCTGGCGGTCGTGGAATGTCCGTAGAGTTGGGAACATCAGCCGGAGTCGCTGCTAGCGGGCTCAGCCAGTTGTGGAGCGATCGCATGGTGCATCGCGCCCTGGGCAATAACAGCATGTCGCCGCGACTAACCTCCAAGGTTGGATACGGCATCGACATCGGAACCGGAATGCTGGTACCATACAGCGCGGTGGATATGTCCAGTATTGTCGGCAGGAGCACGCGCGTGGGCACAGAGTATCGGATAACCCCGCGGTTCAACGTAGGTATAGAAGTAGAGCACAGTGCGCGGCCGGGCTTTGCGGGCCGTGCCCCGATGGTGCGTGGAAGAGTTGTGCTGCGGTAACTACGGCAGCATAGCAGTTTGATCATGCGGGCGTGCGCTCTTGGGTGCACGCCCGCATGTATTTACAATGGAGGCATCAACCGGACTGGCCGTCAGCAGACTATATGGAGCGACCGGACAGTGTGGGGGGTCGCAGGAGGTAACGGACCGGATTCGAGTCCTGCCCCGGGGGTAGGAAGCGAGACTACAGTAGGGTAGGGGTGTAGGAATTGGTGGGGTCGAGCACACCTGCAGGTTGGGAGCACCGGCGGACTCCAAGGAGCAACATTGGCGAGGAAGTGGCCGTCGTGTCAGAACAGCCGTGCACCCATGCTTAAGGGGAGCATACCCTCGCGTTACAGTGGCAGGAAAACGGAATGGCGGCGGGAATCCCACTTTTTAGAGCGTAAAGCCACGAACACAGGCATGGGCTGGCTCGTAACCCGAATTGATATCCGTGAAAGTGCAAGAACATCGTGCGCCTGTCGGTGAGTCGTGAGGATTGCTCGAAACTGCTGTGAGGAGTGGGCACTACCATAAGATCTGAGTGTATAACTACCTTGCGAATTGCAACAAATGACATGGTGACCGTAGCTCAGGTGGTTAGAGCGCCAGGTTGTGGCCCTGGAGGTCGGGGGTTCAAGTCCCCTCGGTCACCCCAAAGCATGCACGCCGCGTTCGTCTAGGGGTCTAGGACGCCGGCCTTTCACGCCGGTAACACGGGTTCAAATCCCGTACGCGGTACACAATAGCCTCATGAGCTGACAAGCCAGGGTAGTCTGCCGGGACTGGCATTCGCCCTATGGCCTAGGACGCGAGTGTAGTCTTGGGCAGACGCGCGAATGCCAACTCCCGTATCGGACCGGCAGAGCGCAGGATGAGCAGAAGAAGAATTGGGACCAGGGCGCCGGGAATGACCTGTGGCAGAAATGCCATGACGAGAACGAATCCCAGCGTCACGACGGCCGTGGCGGACATATACATGCGGAGCCACTTCTTTGTCCGTCCCCGCGCCACGTGCCACGCGGCGGCCAGATGCGTGGGCCACGCCCAGAGTATATTGAGATTTCCCTGGGTGATATCGTGCAGCGAAAAGAACCACAAGAATACGATTAGTAACCCCGCAACCCCCGTGACCCCGAAGAGAATGCCGTCGAAGATGCGTCCTGGAAGGACTTGGCGGCTGGCAGTCACGAAAACGCCGGCAGCAAGCAGCAGCCAGCCCAGAATCATGGCCCAGGGCCAGGCCACTGGCCGCCCCGAAGCGGCGTAGACGGTATCGGTGCGGGCGACAAGAGGGTGCTTCGTTTCCCCCAACGCCAGACTGGCCTCGTCAAACGCCGCGCTTAACTCGGTGGGCAGAAACATTAGCTCTCGGGACGTAACCGTATGGTCGGCAGGTAGCCCCATGCCCAGATTCATCATGAAGCGCAGTAGCGGTCGCCCCGCTGCATAGGGACCGATAAGCTGCCTGAACGTCCGGACATGCTCCTGATCGGCAGCAAACCGGATGCTGTCTCCAAGAACGGTCTCAAAGACGTCACGGACGCGCGTAGAGCAGTTGTCGAAGAGGAAGTTGTAGCGGTAGGTGCGGTTCTGGGGGAGGGCATTCGTTCGCAGATACTGATACAGGCGATTCCGCTGAGATGCGCTAAGTAGAAGGGATTGCTCGATGACGGTGCGTCCTTCTTGCGGCCCCGCCACATGGGCAGCTGCAGGATAGGAGTGGACGGAAAGATGGTAGTCAAGTCTTCCGTATGCGAACGTCACAACGAAGGAGATTGGGTCACTAAAATCGAACGTCCCGTAATTATAGGCCAGGTCAATGCCCTGAACCGGATCGTGGACGCGAACGGCGCTGTGCCCCCATAGCGAATAGATAGCGTCGCCAGGTAAAATGGTGATCAGCGAAATCTGTGCCTCGTTGGAGAGCTGCGCCCTGGCCGGAAGCGCGGCGACAAACAGGAGCGGAGCTAGCGTGTAGGGCAGGATGCGGCGCATGGGTGCTACGTGGGGTGCATGCGAAACGAGAAAGCGCGGAGCCGGTTCTACGCCTTTCCCAATCGCATGCTTCACCCTGTACAAAAACACCACAGTGAATAGGCGAGAACGAAGCAGAATTGTTATGGATCGGCTGCGCACGGTCATACCGAGCCCGCAGACAGAGCTGGACTATGTGAGCGAATACGAGCTTGTCGTGGCCGTCATACTGTCTGCGCAGTGCACGGACGAGCGGGTAAACCAGGTCACGCCATCGCTGTTCGACAGCTACCCGGCCTTCGCGGATCTGGCAGACGCCATTCCAGAAGAGGTGGCCCACGTCATCCGGTCCATATCGTATCCCAACAACAAGGCGCGGCACCTCGTGCGGATGGCGCAGATGGTGCGTGACACGTACGGCGGCTCTCTGCCGCGCACGCAGTCCGAGCTAATGAAGCTGCCGGGCGTAGGGCGCAAGACGGCTCAAGTCGTCGCCTCCGTCGCCTTTGGCGATGACAAGGCGCTGCCCGTAGACACGCACGTGTTCCGCGTGGCGAACCGGATAGGTCTCGTGACAAACGCCGATACGCCGCTGAAGGTGGAAAAAGGCCTGAAGGCAGTCCTCCCGCAGGGCAGCTGGGGAGAGGCGCACCATCTTCTGATCCTGCACGGCCGTTATACCTGCACCGCGCGCAACCCTGGCTGCGAGACGTGCGTGGCCTCCGCCGCGTGCCAGTACAACGATCGCCGCCTGAAATTACCTCAACCGCTACAGGGTCTGGATCGGGCCAAAGGCCGGTATTACTGCAAGACGAGACGGGTGTATTTCGACGAACCCGCCACCAGGCAGGATCGCGCCGGAACCGTGCAGCTGGCCTGCCCAACGTGTGGATCCATGCAAGTATTTCTATCGAAAACGGGCCAGACAACGAAGAAAGTACAAGACTACAGGGTTGGTTGACCCAGATGTAACAATAGCTGCATGGATCCTGCAAAGCGGCACATCCTCATTATTCTTGATGGCTACGGAATCGCCGAAGATCCGTCTGTGAGCGCCATTGCCCACGCGAAGACCCCGTACCTGGATACGCTCTTCGCACGCTACCCGCACGCAACGCTCCAGGCGTCCGGACGCCCGGTGGGGCTGCCGCCAGGGCAGATGGGCAACTCGGAAGTCGGCCATATGAATCTGGGTGCAGGCCGTATTGTCAACCAGGACATCACGCGCATTGACCTGGCCATCGAAGACGGCTCCTTTTTTCAAAATGACGTGTTGGTGCAGGCCGCGCGCCACACGCGCGAGCGGGGAAGCAAGCTGCACTTGCTCGGGCTTTTTTCGGACGGAGGCGTCCACAGCCACACCGATCACCTGTATGCGTTGCTGCGATTGGCACGGCAGCAAGGACTCACCCGTAACCAGGTCTGTGTGCATGCATGCACCGATGGCAGGGATACGGACCCGCACGGCGGAGCGAAATACGCGAAGGCGTTTGAGGAAGCGGCTGCCGCAATTGGAGTGGGCCAGATCGTGTCCGTCGTCGGGCGCTACCACGCCATGGATCGCGACCGCCGCTGGCCCCGCATCGAAAAGGCATACAGGCTTCTGACAGACTGCGCCGGCGCCACGTTTCAATGCGCCATTGACGCCTTCGAAGCCAGCTACGCAGACGGCGTGACCGACGAGTTCATCGAGCCTTGCGTGATTGACTATGGCGGCGGGCAGAACACGCGAGTGGAGGACCATGACGCTGTCGTGTTCTTCAACTTTCGCGCAGACAGAGGGCGTCAGATCACGGCAGCATTCCTGCAGGGCATGACAGGCGCCTCGCGCGGCGTCTCGTTCGAGACGCGTACCTATGAGGATCTGTTCTACGCCACGCTGACGCCCTACGACAAGACCTTTGGAGTACCCGTAGCATTTGACACCGAGAACCTGGAAGACACGCTCGGCGCGGTTCTCGCGGACCGCGGAGGGAGCCAGCTTCGCGTGGCCGAAACAGAGAAGTACCCCCACGTGACGTACTTCTTCAGCGGAGGCCGTGAGGAGCCGTTCAAGGGGGAAGCTCGTCTGCTGATCCCCTCACCGAAGGTTGCCACCTATGACCTTCAACCGGAAATGAGCGCGCCAGAAGTGGCGCAGCGCTGCGCCAAAGCAATTGCGGAAGAGCGGTACAACTTCATTTGCCTGAACTTCGCCAACCCGGACATGGTCGGGCATACAGGAGTATTTGAGGCGGCAGTGCGGGCTGTTGAAGCCGTGGACGCAGGCGCAAGACGCGTCGTTGAGGCCGCCATTGCGCACGGCTACAGCGTGACAATCCTGGCGGACCACGGAAACGCAGACAGGATGCAGAATCCCGACGGTACGCCGCACACCGCGCACACAACCTCACTCGTGCCGCACCTGATTATTAAGGACGGATTTGAAGGACCGGTCCGGGACGGCAAACTGGGCGACGTGGCGCCAACGATCCTGACACTGATGGGAGAAGACATTCCCACGTCAATGACGGGAGAAGTGCTGGTGTAGCATCACAGGGCGACCGGTGTGGGTATCGCGGTCCAATCCGGACAGCATCAGAACGCGATGCGCGTTTTCTCGCGCCCACTACTGGATGGAGATCTCCAATTCCATGCGCGCCTGCGCGGCGCCCTGCATAGCGATGGTTGTTTCCAGGAAATTCTTGTACTGACGCACGCCTGGGATCGCGCCAACTGGATCAAGCACGCGCGTTGCGCGCGCCATCAGGGCATCCTCGAATTCCTCCAGAAACGTCTTGGGCCTCGGTATTCGGCGCGTGCGGTACTGTCCCTCCTCCAGGCCAGCCATCTCAGCGGCCATCTCTACGGCGGTGTCAAGGCTGCCGAGCATGTCCACGAGCCCAAGATCCAGCGCCTGCTGTCCCGTCCAGATTCTGCCCTGTCCGATTTCGTCCACAAATGCCGCATCCAGCCCGCGACTGCCCGCAACCTTGTCCACAAACTGACCATAAGTAGCGTTCACGGCGGCCGTAAGCAAGGCGCGCTCCTGGGGCTCCAGCGTGCGCATCCCGGAAAACATATCGGCGTAGGGACTCGTGCGTACACGATCTGTGGTTATGCCCAGCTTCGAGTCCAGTGTCCTTCCGACATTGAACATAACGCCGAATACGCCTATGGAACCAGTAAGCGTCTGCGGATCAGCGATGATCGTATCGGCAGCGGTGGCAATCCAGTATCCGCCCGACGCAGCCAGATCACCCATGGAAACGACAACAGGCTTTTCTTCAGCCGTCAGGCTGATTTCTCGCCACATGGCATCAGAGGCCGTGGCCGAACCGCCCGGCGAATTAATTCTCAACACCACAGCTTTTACCCGGTCGCTATCACGGGCCTCGCGCATGGCCTTGTTGAAGGTGGATGAGCCGATGACGCTACGACCTGCGTCGCTGGTGCCGTTAACGATGGTGCCTACGGCATAAACGATAGCAATCTGCCCGTCGTTGCCGTAGGACAGGCCGGCCTTTGAGTCGGGCGTCTGGATGTAGGATCGTAGACTTATCCTGCGCAAGGATTCGTCCTCGTCGATCTCGAGTCGTTGCTTGATGAGGGCAACGACCTCGTCTTCGAACAACAGTGAATCCAGCAGGTCCGCCTCATAGGCGTCAGCGGCAGTTAATATGGCGGCCTCGCGGGCAAGCTGCTTCAGTTCTGCATGCGTGTGCCCGCGACTGCCTGCAATGGTGCCGGTAACCATACTGTTTATGGACTCCAGAATGGTACTCAGTTGCTCTTCGTTTTCTGCGGACATGTCTTTGCGCAAATACGGCTCAACGGCAGCCTTGTATTCTCCCGCACGCACGATTTCCGCATCTATCTCCAGCGCATCCAACAGCCCTTTGTAGTACATGACCTCCAGATAAAGGCCGTTGAATTCAAAGAACGCCTCGGGGGAAGCGAACACGCTGTCTGCCACGCTCGCCAAAAAGTAGTCGCGCTCCGTCATCATGTATTCTCCGCTGGAAGCGTACAACGGCTTGCCACTTTTCTTGAACGCGACGAGCGCTTCACGTATCTCCTGCAACGTGCCCCAACTGGCACGCACCCCGCGCATCTGCAACCAGATGGCGTCAATACGCTTATCTACGGCAGCCTTCTTCAATGCATGCTTGAGGTCATACGAGTCCACCGAAGCATTTCCCAACAGGGCGGTCTGCACCGGGTCACGAGAGACGTACTCCGGGAAGGTTCCTGACAGGCTCATCACCAAAACCGAACCTGGCTGGACCGACGGCTCAATGTCCGTCGAAGCGACGATAGCCGCCAGGATCAAGAATCCGAAGAAAACCACAAGGACGAGAGCAACCAGTGAACCAATGATGCTGGCAAGTAGCGTGGAAAAAAAGCGCATGCTCGGTTTTCACGTTGATTAGGAAGAATCATTAACGGAAAATACGCGCCAGTAACAGTGTGGTTGCGCAAGGCAGATTCATAAGAGCCGTATCAGGTTCCTGGTGAGGCTGAAACCGCATCCTATCTCGATGGGTAAGATTTCCGAAGACTGACAGGATTACAGCCGTCCGTGGCAGATTCTGCCTAATCTTCCTGTTTTTGCCAGATGGCAAGACATTTGCAGGCCCATAACCGTCATGCGTGCCTCTATCCTAAAGCGTCGTCCAAATAGCGAACTTGGTGACCGGGAACAGATGATCCTGCGCCTTGTCGTGCGCAGCTTTATTGATACGGCGGGCCCGGTCGGGTCTAGGACGCTGACCCGGCGGTATCCGCTTGGACTGAGCCCTGCCAGCGTTCGCAACACGATGGGGGACCTGGAAGACCTGGGTTATTTGCGCCATCCGTATACGTCGGCCGGGCGCATGCCCACGCGGTTGGGCTACAGGGCATTCGTCGATGAACTGATGGGCATGCCTGAGTTGCCTCCAATCGAGAAAAAGCTGCTCAAGGTAAAGTTGGATCGCCTGATGGGAGAAACGGACGAGCTGTTCCGCGAATGCTCGCGGCTTCTGAGCAGGATGTCGAATCTGCTGGGCGTCGTATTGACCCCCAGCATATCAACAGGCGTGTTGGAGCGGATCGATGTTGTCCCCCTGTCGTCCCCCAGCGTGATGATCGTGATCAGTGTACGGAGTCGCCTGGTGAAGACGATCGTCTACCAGACCGAAGTCGATTTGAAGCGCCACGAATTGGATCGCATTGTATCGATTCTGAACGAACGCCTCGCGGGACTTCGGCTCGACGAAATCCGTCGCACATACGCAGCCCGCACGCGGGACATTGAAGACGACAAGACCGGTATCATCCAACTCATTCTGAACGAATCCGCCATCCTGTTCAGCGACCCGGTAGAAGCGCGACTGTGCCAGGGCGGGACACAGGGACTCCTGATGCAGCCGGAATTCAAGGACGGAGAAGATGTACGACGCCTGATTGAGTTGATTGAGGACAAGGGTTACGTGGTGCAACTGTTTGAGGGACAGGATACCGACATTGCGGCGGAGCTGGGTCGGGCCAAGGTTAGCATCGGGAGAGAAATCACTGATGCCGCAGATGACACGTACTCGATTGTCACGGCACGGTATCAGGTCGGAGAAACCGTTGGAACAGTCGGTATTCTCGGACCAATGCGCATGGACTATGGGCGGTCTATCGCGCTCGTCGAAAACATGGCGTTGCTCCTGGACAGGCCAGCGTTGACAAGGCCGGCTGATCCATCAATCTAAACAACGGGTATACCGATTACATGGGAAATAAGGACGTAAACGGGCAGATGTCTGAGTCGCCGAGAGCGGATGCGCCCGCGCCCGTCGAAGCGGTGGAGGTCGAGATAATCGACGAAGAGGCGACTAACGAAGGCGCCACCGCTGAGCCGGATGCGGCAACAAAGCTTGCAGAGGAACTTCAGCAGGTCAAGGACCAACTCCTGCGCACGGTGGCCGAGTATCAGAACTACCGTCGCCGGACCGAACGCGAGCAGGCTCGCTGGAGCCGTAATGCGCAAATGCTGGTCATCAAGGGCATGCTGAGTGTACTGGATGACTTTCGTCGCTCTCTCGAAGCATCAGGCCAGGTAGAGCAGCAGGAACCGCCAGGTCCGGCGTATCAGGCGCTCAAGACGGGAGTTGATCTCGTATACAAGAAGTTTGACGATGCGCTTGCCGGGTTTGGTGTAGTAGCCATCGAGGCCGTAGGGACACCGTTTGACGAGAATATCCATGAAGCCATGATGCAGATGCCGGCTCCGGAAGGCGTGGAGCCCGGCGATGTTGTCGAAGAAGTCGAGCGCGGGTATCGCCTGGGCGACCAGGTGCTGCGCCACTCAAAAGTTATCGTAGCTTCGTAAAGCCAACACCAACTGATTCGCCGTGCGTGATTACTACGAAATATTGGGAATTGAACGGGATGCCTCGCCGGATGACCTGAAAAAGGCGTATCGCAAACAAGCACTGCGCTATCATCCGGATCGCAACCCGGGCGATACCGAGGCGGAAAACAAGTTCAAAGAGGCCGCGCAAGCCTACGAAGTGCTCTCCGACAGCAACAAGCGCGCGCGGTATGACAGGTTTGGCCACGCAGGTCTGAGTAACGGAGCAGCAGGCGGCACGGGGGGCTTCCACGATGTCAATGACATCTTTCGAACATTTGGGGATATCTTCGGCAGCGGCGGGCAAGGGAGCATTTTCGACGATTTCTTCGGGGGCAGCCGACCACGCGGGCGTTCGCAGGGAATGGGCCGCCAGGGCGAGGGGCTCCGCATGCAACTGCCTCTCACGCTGAAAGAGATTGCAGACGGCGTGGAAAAGCGTATCAAGGTTCGCAAAATGCGCGCCTGTAAACCATGCAGCGGCACGGGCGCTGAAGGAGGGACCGCCAACCTTTCGCGTTGCAGGGGGTGTGACGGGAGGGGTGAGGTCCGCACGGCGCGGAATACATTCATGGGGCAGATTGTTAGCGTGCAGCCGTGCCCGACCTGTCGAGGAGAAGGGCAGGTGGTGAAGGACCGGTGCCGATCCTGCAATGGCCAGGGACGTATGGATGGAGAGGAAACGATCTCCGTCACGGTGCCGGCAGGAGCTGTCGAAGGCAACTACCTGAACATCCGGGGAGGCGGTAATGCTGGCACTAAGGGCGGACCAGCAGGCAGCCTTCGCGTTGAAATAAAGGAGATCCCGGACGATAATTTTGTTCGAGAAGGACACGACATCTATCACGACTGCTTCATCTCATTTCCTGATGCGGCGCTTGGCCGTGAACTCGAAGTGCCCACGCTCCATGGGCGGGCGCGCATACAGGTGGATCCTGGCACGCAGCCCGGCAAGCTGCTGCGCATGCGCGGACGAGGCCTGCCCGACCTGAACACTGGCAGGCAAGGGGACCAGTTCATTCGAATTCACGTCTGGACACCGAAGACCCTGCGGCCAGAAGAAAAACAGATACTGGAAAACATGCGCTCCTCGCCCTCCTTCGAGCCACGGCCGGAGCGCGAGAAAGACGACCGGTCGTTCTTCGGTCGTGTCAAGGATGTCTTTTCCTAGGCCATAGGGAATTCTCCTTCGCTCGCGGAATGCATCGTGAACGTGCGCGCCAACTTTCAGAGTCCATGGTTGACGGCGATGTGCTACGAAGGGCAATGCGCCGCGTGTCGTCACCGGTCACGGTGGTGACTGCGGAGGGAATGGGTGAAGTCCGAGGCATTACAGTGGGGTCGTTTACGAGTGTTTCACTGGACCCGCCGCTGATTTCTTTCCTGGTGGCTTGCGAGGCGCGCATGCACGATGTGATTGCAGATGCCGCAAGGTATTCCGTGCATGTGCTCTCCAGCGAACAGGCGCGCTTGGCCACGATCTTTGCCGAACCTGATCGCACGGGACCAGAACAGTTCGCGGCCGTCACGTGTGAACTGGATGACAACATTATTCCAAATCTCACTGATGCCCCTGTAGTATTCCACAGCACACCATACGCCATGCATCCGGCCGGTGATCATTCTCTCTTTATTGGCCGCGTTCGCAGTGTTACCCTCGGCGCATCCGATAGTCCACTCGTGTACTGGGATGGGAGTTACTACCGGTTGGGTGTACGCCTTCCCGAGCGTGTGTGGCCATTTTGACTACCGGGTTCAACGGGGTGGTGTGACGCGTTGCTTTTCCCGGTAACTTCAACCGCGGAACCCACCGATAAGCCCGCTAAACCGTACGTTTAGAGGCTCCATTCGCACAGCGGTATACAGGCACGCATGGCAGGATATCCTTTCAAGGACATCGAGCGGAAGTGGCAGGCCTTCTGGGAGGAGCACAAGACCTTTCGAACGCCCGCAGAAATCGACACGTCGAAGCCCAAGTATTACGTCCTCGATATGTTTCCATATCCGAGTGGGGCGGGGCTACATGTGGGGCATCCGGAAGGCTACACCGCTACGGACATCGTGGCGCGCTACAAGCGCATGAACGGGTTCAACGTGCTGCATCCCATCGGGTGGGATGCCTTTGGCTTGCCTGCGGAGCAGTATGCCCTACGGACAGGAACACATCCGCGGGCCACGACAGAAAAAAATATTAACCATTTTCGCACGCAGCTCCAAGCACTGGGATTTTCCTACGACTGGGACCGGGAAATATCCACTACGGATCCAGACTACTACAAATGGACCCAGTGGATTTTTCAAAAGCTCTTTGAGCGTGGTCTGGCGTACGAAGCCGAAGTCCCGGTGTGGTGGTGTGAAGAGCTGGGAACAACGCTTGCCAACGAAGAGGTCATCGATGGCAAAAGCGAAATCGGCAACCACCCCTGCGAGCGTCGCAAGCTGCGCCAGTGGATGCTGAAGATTACGGCATACGCGGAGCGGCTCCTAGAAGGTTTGGAAGAGGTCGACTGGCCGACCAGTACGAAGCTGATGCAGCAAAACTGGATTGGGCGCAGCGAAGGCGCAGAAATTGACTTTCCCATCGTCGGCCTTCCAGACGCGCAAATCCGTGTATTCACCACCCGACCGGACACGATATTTGGCGCCACATACATGGTGCTGGCACCCGAGCATTCCCTGGTAACGCGTATAGTTAGGCCAGAGCAGCGGGCGGCAGTGGAAGAGTATCGGCAGCAAGCGGCGCGTAAGAGCGATCTGGAACGAACCGATCTGCAGAAAGGCAAGAGCGGTGTGTTTACCGGGGGCTACGCCACCAATATTGCGACCGGCGAACCCATCCCGATCTGGATTGCCGACTACGTTCTGGCCTCCTATGGCACGGGGGCAATCATGGCTGTACCCGGGCAGGACGCGCGTGACTGGGACTTCGCCGAAGTCTTTGACCTCCCGATCGTACGGACGGTGCAGCCGCCCGAGGGCTTCACCGGGAAGGCATATCTGGGAGATGGTCCGGCCATCAATAGCGGGCTCTTGAATGGGTTGTGCATCGCGGAGGCCAAACAGCGTATCATCGATTGGCTGGAAGAGTGCGGCGTGGGGACGCGAAAGGTCAACTACAAGCTGCGAGACTGGCTGTTTTCGCGGCAGCGGTATTGGGGCGAGCCCATGCCCATCATCTTCGTCGATGGCGAGCCCAGACAGATTCCGGAAGACCACCTGCCGCTCACGCTTCCGGAGCTGGAGGAATTCAAACCCAGCGGCTCGCCCGAAGGGCCGCTGGCGCTGGCGACAGACTGGCTGGAGACCACTGACCCCGAATCGGGACGGCCGGCACGCCGCGAAACCAACACCATGCCCCAATGGGCTGGCTCGTGCTGGTACTTCCTGCGCTATATCGATCCGCATAATACCGAGCAGCTTATCGACCCGGAGCTCGAATCATACTGGATGCCGGTGGACCTTTATGTGGGAGGCGCCGAACACGCTGTATTGCACCTGCTATACTCTCGCTTCTGGCACATGGTGCTCTACGACGCCGGCGTGGTCAAGAGTCCGGAACCATTCGTGAAGCTCATCCATCAGGGGATGATTCTCGGCGAAATGGAATACAACGGATTCCGGGACGCCGAAACCGGAGAAAGGATCACGGCCGCGCGCGTCAAGGACGGCGTCGACACTACGACCGGCCGCAAGGTCGTCGCGGAGCGGGTCGACGAGGACTCCGTAGAAAAGCAGGGAGACACGTTCGTCCTGAAAGAGGATCCGGCAATCCATCTCGACGTTCGTGCCTACAAAATGAGCAAGAGTCGAGGCAATGTGGTCAATCCGGACAGCGTCATTGACCAGTACGGCGCCGATGCTTTCCGGCTCTACGAAATGTTCATGGGCCCTCTCGAACAGGTCAAGCCCTGGAGCACGCGTGGCGTGGAGGGCACCTACCGATTCCTCAACCGCGTCTGGCGCCTGTTGACCGCTGGCAACCGCGTACAGGATGTAGCGCCGTCTCGTGAGAAACTGCGCGTCCTGCACCATACGATAGCACGGGTAACGGAGGATATTGAAGCATTGCGGATGAACACGGCAATCGCCGTGCTGATGGAATTCGTTAACGCCGCGAACCGGTGGGACAACGTGCCGCGAAGCGTGGCAGAGCCTTACGTGCTTCTGCTAAGTCCGTTTGCACCCCACTTGGCCGAAGAGTTGTGGGAGCGCCTTGGGCACGACGAATCGTTGGC
Organism: Rhodothermales bacterium; assembly: GCA_963665975.1. Taxonomy (GTDB): domain Bacteria; phylum Bacteroidota; class Rhodothermia; order Rhodothermales; family Bin80. Next base: position 1,171,706 of record OY762508.1, on the reverse strand, counting down.
CTTTGCACCGTGGCCACGCTTGGTGAAGGAATACTTGGTCGAACAGACGGTTAACATTGCCGTACAGGTAAACGGTAAGGTACGCGCAACCATTGAAGTTGCGTCCGACGCAGACGAGGCATCCGTGCTGGGCGCAGCAAAGGCGGAGCACAACGTTGGGCGCTTTATCGACGGCAAGGCATTGCTGCGGGAAATCTACGTACCGGGACGTATCGTGAACTTTGTCGTTCGCTGACAGGCGCTCTGCGCCAGACATTGCGCAGGGTGAGTACCTTACGGAAATGGCGCCGCGTCAGGCGGAATCCTCAAACCAAGACAATAATGGTGAACGGCAACTCACTGGATGTCCTGGCGATTGCAGCACACCCGGATGATGTGGAGTTGAACGCAGGCGGCACCGTGTGCCTGCTCTCGCGCCAGGGATATCGGGTCGGCATCGCGGACTTGACGAATGGCGAACTGGGCTCTCGAGGGTCGCCGGAGGGGCGCAAGCGGGAAGCTCTGGCTGCAGGACGCGTGCTGGGGCTGACCGTTCGGATGAACCTGGGTATCGCGGACGGCAATATCGCAGACACCCCCGAAAACCGGCTTGAGGTCATTCGCGTGCTGCGCAGCTATCGCCCGCATATTGTGCTGGCGCACCCGTTGGAGTGCCGCCATCCCGATCACACCAGGGCGGCGCGCCTGACGCTGGATGCCTGCTATTATAGTGGCCTGCGCAAGATCGAAACGACAGAAACCGATGGCGCCCCGCAGGATCCGTGGCGGCCGCATCATATCCTGCACTATTCGGAGGTGCTCCCGTTTGAGCCTTCCTTTGTGGTGGATGTAACCGAAACGTGGGATACCCGCATGCGCGCCATGCGGGAGTTCCGGTCGCAGTTCTTTAACCCGGGTTACAAGCCTGAGGAGGACGAGCCGGACACTTTTGTATCTAACCCGGACTTTTTTGCATGGATTGAGGCGCGAGCCCGTGCCTATGGATACCCGATCGGCGCGACATACGGCGAGCCGTTCCAATACCGCGGGTCGCTTCGCGTGCCGGATCTTATGGCATTGCTGGGGGGAGACAAACCTTACCGGTAACCTTAATGATCTGCCCTGCAGCCCCGCGCCGATGAACAATACCGGACCCCAGCTGATTAATCCTGTATGACTTCCAAAGTGTTACGGTAAAGATCCTGGAGATTGGTGGCGGTAAAATTGGAAGGGGCCAGCACCTGACGATTTCGGGATCGTTTTCTCTCCATTAGGTGGTTCAGCCGCAAATCGAAGCTGTATTCTTTAAAGGCAGGGTGGAAAGCCAGCGGCAGATACACATGCACCGGCTTCGGTTGGCCAATGCGATATACGCGATCCGTACACTGATCTTCCACGGCCGGATTCCACCATCGTGAAAGGTGTATTACGTGATTAGCCGCCGTCAGTGTCAGACCGACGCCTCCAGCCCTCGGTGACAGGATCATTACATCAAAGCCTGGTCTTTGTTGAAACGTGTCCACCCGCGCCTTGCGTATTCGCCCCGTCACCGTACCGTTAATGACAAGAATGTCTTCCTCCAAATCAAACAGTCTTCTAAGCGCAACAATAAGAAAATCCTGTATATCCAGAAACTCCACAAACAGCAGCGCCTTTTCCCCGCGACGGGCGATCTTCTTTAGGATTTCAACCGTCTCCGCAAGCCGGGCTGACATTTCTATATCATCGATCCTGGTTGGTGGATACGGGCAGAGCGATACTCGCCGAAGTTTTTGGAGTGTTTGCAGCATAGGGGTCGCTCCAAGGCGCCCTTTGCGCACCGTTGTCGTATAGGCATCCGCCTGGACTTGGGACATCATCACCTTGATCGGATGCACATGTTTTTTGGGCAACCCTTGCACATGGTCCTCTTTTAACCGGCGAAGCATTAGTGCCGGAGCTACTGACGGTCCCGACTGTGTCAATCTAGTATGCAGTCCCTGAAGCGCTCCATCGTTTTCTTCGTATTGCTTGCTAAATTCCTTCAGTGTGCCGAATCGGCCTGGTTCTATGCGATCCAGCATGGACCAGATATCAGCAGGCCGGTTTTCTACAGGGGTTCCCGTCAGGAGCACGGTGAATTCGATGTTCATGGCCAATACTGCGTCCGTCAGCCGCGCTGCGGGATTCTTGAATTTTTGGGATTCATCGAATACTCCCACTCTCCATCGGATTCGCCCGAAACTGTGCTGGTAGTCACGCAGCGTCTCGTATGTCGTCAATACACAGTCCGCTCGCGCCAGGGCCTCCGTATCAAGTTTGGGCAATCCGGCTTCCTGATCAAGTTCGTTGCCTGCTTCGGCATGTTCAGTGCGTAATTTCTTGAGCCCCGGTCCATGCACTTCGAGAATTTTCCCGAGTCCATCCGCAGCAAGGTGGAGTTCCTGCTCGGCCAGCCAATTCCGCAGTAAGCCAGTCGGTGCCACAATCAGTACGGGACGATGTATGAAGCCAGCAGCTTCGGCGTGCGTCTGAATGCAGGTCAAAAAGATCAAGGCTTCAAAAGTCTTTCCGAGCCCCATGTCATCGGCCAATAACACGCCGCTGCTGCCACTGTCCCAGTGCTCTTGCAGCCAGTGCAGACATTCATACTGGTGGGGCAGGGGGATGCTCGATACGTTCAATGGCTCGATCGGCAAACTCGGAGTACGAGGACTCTTGTCACTGCGAAACCCCAAGTCTTCAATATTGTCGATGATTTGCAGGACCTGCGGTGCTTCTTTTTCTCGTCTGTTGTCTTCATTGTCGGAACTGTGGCTTGGTGAAGAGCCGGATTGCAATTCGCGCACCAGCGTTGTCAGCGCACGGACCGTTTCTTCGTCCGCCGGGATAGTGATCCCGTTATCGGTTTCGATCGAATCGGATCCATGGTCCAACGCCTCTTGTACACGCTCCAGTAGCAAGTACACTTCCTCTCCTTCCAACTCAAGGGTGCGGTTCCCGACCTGAAGCCCTATGGCGCTAGGAGGTAGCCACGACTGCCCCGCCCGCTGTAGCCATGGCAACACTTTTTCGGTCCAGATTCCAACACCCTTTACCCGGTCACTCAACTCGGCATCACTAAACACACTGTCCACGGTTACATCCTCTGTGGCTGCCTCATCCAGCGCGCCACGGATATAACCCGACACGTTTTGCAAAAACCTCTTGCGTTCAATCGTACTGCCGGCCTGCGCACGCTTCACGGCGCGCAAGGCCGTACAAAGGTTTGGCGTTAACACAACATAGAAGCCATTTCCGACCGCATAACGATGCTTTACTCCGGCCAACCCCCGGAATCGTTTTGCAAAGGCCTCGTGTCGCGCTGCTGGCAGAACACTGGCAAATTTCCTGATCTGCTCCCCTGTTTCATCGCATTGTGTTTCAAAATTGCCAATGATCGGATCAAAATCGGGCACATTGTCAGAATTAAGAAAAGGATGAATTTCGAAGCTCGAGGCTACCGCGATACGTGTTTTCCGCAGATGGTCATCCACGATGGAGTCGTCAGGTAGCATCCTGGCAATCTGCCCCCATGCCAGCATGCGGGTTTCAAGGTTGCCTGATCTTGTTTCGTCGAAATCGTCGACTGCCTCCAGAATGGAGAACTGTGGATCTTGCAAGACATGGTTTTGCTTCGCGACGGTAAGCCATGCCCCGATGCGCCGCGCGCCTACAATTCTTCGTCCCTGATGCACAAACCCCCAATGGATTTCAAAATCATCATGATGCAATGCGCCGCTGGATGCAATTTCGATGCTGAAAGGCGCCGGATCAGGAAGGTGCAGCAGCCGCAACTCTTCAGGAGTCAACCGGGCTACGCTCTTCCATTGCACGACGAGGCATTGACCATCGTGCACTTCTTCTGCCTCGCCCTCATCCCTGAGCCTGATCAGCACCCCGGCTCCGGCAGGACAAGTCGATAAGGCGGTCCATTCGGTCACTGCCACCAAAGGCGTAGCAGGCAAGCAAACGCGTAATCCTTCTGGCAACAGATCAAACCGAAAATGCATGGTGCTGTTGGTCTTGCGTACGTGCGAAGTTGCAATCAAGATCTTTTTGATCGCAACTTTCTTGGATAATAGTCACGTCGACTAAGTCGAATTCCGACTTGGTAATTCAACCAATCTGCAATCTTGTCCTGCCACCAGCCACGATCGCTGCCATGATGATTCTGGTACCAATCCGGTGAGTCCATGAGATCATACTTTCGATATTCGGCTTCGTGCAGTTTCGGGGCTGCCCGATTACGTGTAAGCCAAAAACGACAAGCACCATTGTGACTCCACTCCACAACAGTCACCCCATCCAGGCTAATCAATAACGCAGACTGATCACGGCTTCCACCATGAAGCAATCCGTAAGTATCGCTTTGCAATTTCGATAGATGCTGGGCACGAGATCCCAGAGCAAACCAGGCATCAAGAATGTACCCCTGGTTGAGCAAAGCACGCCAAAAGGCTTCACGGTACCGCCAGTGGCGGTCTAGTGCGGTTTCTTTTATGAGGCGGAAGAATGCATCCAGTGTGTCCTTGATAAACCATCTCATCACCACACTTCGCGCATCCCGAGAGATGCCGAACCAGTTGCCCTTGCCGGAGGGGAGTCGTGGATCCCCGTAATACTGCGAGAAGAAACGTTTCAGTCGGAACTGGATCGGATTTGCCGCTTCAACCTGAACAAAGGGACCAAGCAGGTTGGCGGCAATGGACTTTCGAACAGCAAGATCTTCGAAGCGCAACTTCGATCCAATAGTTAGTAGGATCAATACCCGGTCGACAGCACGGGCGTCAAGAGTTTTCTTTTCAAGCAAGGACCGGACCTCTTTCAGGTAGCGCATGATTCCGATTTTCAGAAACGCGCAGGAAGCCAGTTGCTCCGTGAAACCGGCGCGATCCAGGAATTCATCACACGCCTGTTCCGAGTCCACCAACTGCCGAGCGAACGACTGCGCTCCATCGTCCGCCAGCAGTTGAAACTCCTGACAACGCTCGCTCCATAGCCGGAGCGACCTTCGTCGCTCGGAATCATTTCGCATAAAAATCGACTCCAGAATCGCACGAAGAGAAGTGAACGAGGATATTCTGGCAGGGTAGTAGCGGAGAAACACATGCAATAGCACTCTCGCGGCACTGGAATGGTTATGTTGGGTCAGCCACCGACCGTACGCGGAGACGAGCCCCGGATCAGCTCCCAGCCAGGATGCATTTGCCGAAGCGTTGGCATAAGGGTAGAAAAAGACCCACGGCACCCTGCGCAGCGTTCGCCGACTCAGGCTTTCCAGGGAGTGGTCTTGTTGCCACGCGTGGGCAACGGACCGGTGTAATGAATCAAGCTCGAAGGTGGCAGGCGCCATGGCTGCGATGCCACCGAGTTGTCTCGCCACACGCCGCGAAGCTCTTCGGGTACGTCTTGGCTCGAAATGGGCTGGTGCCTCTGGAGGTCCGGTCCAGTCCGCCAGGCAGGACTTCAGGTCGCCGGAAATCATGGTCTGTCACGTTCCAGTCGTTCGCGCAAATCCGTTTGAATTGCGGGTCCTTTTGTGTCCAATGAAGTCTTTGGAGGTTCAAGCAGAAACCGCAGATCAATGCGGCGGTTTTTGCTGTCCAATGCAGGGTCCAGCGTGGCGGGACGTGTGTGGCCATAGCCGCTGGTGCTCAGGACCGGATAGTGCTCAGAGTTCAAGAGGCCGGCAATGTTCGGTTCGCAATCGGCGATCATTCGATGAACCGTTGCGGCTCGCATGGATGAAAGCTCCAGATTATCCAGGAAACGACGTCCACTCGCTACGGGCACTGCATCCGTGTGCCCTTCAATCAACAGCGTTTCGAGCCGCCACGCCGCTGGAGATGGCCGGCAGTCAGGCGTCTCTCGATGTTCCGGCGGACGACAATAGTCAATGGTCAAGGCATTGTCCTGCTCGCGGGGGACGTTAGCGGGATGGGTATGCGTCCGGTGTGCGCTAACATAGCACGGAACAACTTCCGCCAGCGCTCCGGCTAGCAAACCAACATTGGCATGATGCTCCTGGACCGGGATCTCGCTTCCCGACGGAAAATTGACGGCGTTATTTGACAGTCGCAATATGCCTTGATCATAGAGCACTTCAACAACAATCCCGGCGTCCTCCAGTCGACTTGATATTTCATCAAGCATTCGGTTTCGCTGTGCGCCCGCTGAAGCGAGTTCACTGGCCGCGTTGGTCAATTGGTACGCAAACACAGCAAGCAGGATGATGAATACAAAAAGCAACGCCGAAATGAGATCACTGACGGTCGCTAGGTATCCTTGCCCCATTGGTGCGGTTGTCAGCGATTTTTTGCTGGACCCTGCCATGTGTTTCCGTTGCTGAGCGCGTCGGTAAGATCCTCGATTGACTGGTTTAGTTCGCTGTTAGCACCAGCCAACTGGCCTACCGTTTTTGCGGTAGTATTATCCAGTTCCGTGACAAAGCGCGTCACTTGGTCACAGTACTTCGTTAGCCCCTCATCCAGTTGGCTAAACGTTGTTGCAAGCGCTTGGTCTATCCCCTCGAATCTGTCCTTATACTGGCGCCACACGTCCGCAATTCGGTCCTGGCGTTCTGAGAGTGACTCCACGGCTGCGGCCATGTTGCCGGCGAGCTCTTGCGTTATTTCCACGGATCTGGTACTGGCCGCGGATGATTCCCGAATCGTAAGCGCAGCTTCCTGCAAGGGTGTGGATACTTCGAGGATTTGGCGCTGGGCAGAGAGAATGGTGCTGCGAAGCTGGTTGAGTTGATCCGTAAAGGAAGTCATGCCGGACAGCATTGCCTTCGAGCGCTCTGCGGCAACTGACAGGCTTTCGGCGGCGACTCGCAAGCTCCCGGTCGACTGCGAGACCTCGAGCGCGGCATTGACGCCGGCCTGCGACAGCTCTTCGGCAACCTGCGCGACCCTGCTTCCAAGCTGGTCCGCAATCACGTTGGTCGTTGTGGCTATATGTTCGGCTTGCGTCCGGACGGAGTCAGCTACGGTCTGACGCATCTCATTCATGGACTGCAGCATCGCTTCCGTCATAGCCGAAGTACGATTCTCCATGGCCCTGGAGGTGGTCTGAAGGACATTGTCCAGGACAGCCTGCATATTGGACTGCGAGCTACTCAGGTTCTCCGTCGATTGCCTAAGGGTCTGGTTCAGAGAACTGATCACTGTAGCCATTTCCTTGAATTGTGATTCAGTCTGCCCCTTGAGTGATTCGGACAATTCCCCGATGGCGTGCGAGACCATTTTGTTCGCATCTGTCTGGCGATCACTTCTTAGGTCTTGCACGACAGCAGTAAGGCTATCGAGTCCTTCCGAAATGCGAGAAGCAATTTTTTCTTCCAGTGCCTGTTCCAGGGCATAAATCAGTTCGGTGTTGAAGGTCTTGAGTTCGCCTGTCGCCTCTTTGGCCTGTTGCAGATGCTCCAGTCCAATGCTTTCCGGCGTCACGCGCACGAGACGTTCATCAATCGCTTCAACCCAGTCGTCAACGGTCTTCGTCAAGTTCCTCCAGATGGGTGCCTCACGCGATCGAAATAGCATGGAACAACCGAGACCTGTTATCGATGTGCAAAACGCCAGGGCAGCGCCTGCAAGAAGCTGCTGAAGTGATCCAAGCATCACCTCCGGGTTTCCAGACGCAAGACCGTTCTGTGCCACAAAAACCCCTGCGGTCAAGCCAATAAATGTGCCCAGAATACCCATGCCTGTTAGCAGATTTGGCAAACCTTGGTACCATCCGACGTTGATATGGCGTTCAACGAGCGTAGTCTGGTTAAAAAAGTGCGACACATCGACGGGGTTTTGAATCTTTGGTGCAGCACCGGGCTTCGGAAGCTCGAGCGTCTCTTCAAACTCGCGCCACAGCGGCTTGAGTTGCGGAATACCGCGGACGATTATTGAGTATTCCTCAAATCCATTGTGGAAACCATGTATGCCATCCAATTTGATGATTTCCTGCCTTGCATTACTTATTGTTTTTTTTAATTTAAAAGTCTTCCACTCAAGCCGGAGCCAGAAGATGGCCCCGCTGACAATAATCAGAGCGCAATAGACGAAAACACCCTCAAGCTGTATGATCGTTTCAGCGAGAGGCGCAAGGCGAGACCACCATTCCGATAATTCCATGCCGTGGAGCCTGTTGCAAGACCTTTGAATTGAAGGCTTTTTCTGCCTGTGAGGAAGACCCTGGGTGAACTGGCGCCCGCTTGGGGAGAGGACAGTTGCGGATTACGAGCTCAAGCAGACTTCGTACAGTTCTCGAAAGATGTAGGTATTCTTACCCATTGGAGCCAATTGTAGAGTCTGTTTGTTGTCTTCAGACGAATCTAGTGTTTGGTAACGGAGATCAACGACGGACAACGAGAGGAGCTGGAATGTTGGCTCCGGCGGTCCAAGACCGGGCAGGCCAATGCGCTTCCACACACCCAGCGTACCTCTAAATATAGTATAATACTTGTGACTATACCGTATTTTTATGCTTTATTTCTGTAACTTAATTGTGACCAGAAAGTTTTGATCAAAGGGATTTTGCAAGAAGCTCCCCAATTAATTGACTGAATTATTGCTGTTCTTGCGCGAGCGCGTTGAAATTGAGGTATGTTGCAATCTACTTCAGACTGGGACCTGAACTTGTCCCCCGGCTCCGGGTCCGGTTCATGTAGTGTGTATGACTTGGAAGATTTTACTAAGAGACCGAACCCGAGATTCGCTCCGGTATAGCTCCGCGCACTCTCCAGGTACCTGAAGCATGTCACAGGCAGCAACAAGACGGAACGCTTCGTTCGATGGATAATCAGTACACTTTTTGTCAAATCGTTCCGGATCTCTCTGTGTGCCAACAACGAGTGAGACACCGTCATACATTAATAGTGTAGCTGCGGTGGGGTTCACGCGGCATGAGTTCGATTTTTATCAGGACGGTATGGGTAAAGGACATTGCCCCGCTCCTAGCGCATAGCTCCAGCCAACCGCGAGTGCACATCCTGACTACCCGGTGCATGCGATAGGACCCGTGTTTTGCAGCATCGACGGGCATACGGTATATTTCGGGTTGCTTACCCCGGTTACGAGATATATGGCAGACACAACAAACTTTCGCAATGGCTTTACGATGCGCCGGGGGAACGACCTGTGGCAAATCGTAAAGTTTCAGCATGTCAAGCCAGGAAAGGGTGGCGCCTTTGTCCGCACCACGCTCAGGAACGTGAAGACCGGTCGCGTAGTGGACAAGACGTTTCGCGCCGGCGAAAAGGTCACCGAAGCCCGCGTGGAGCGCCGTGAGCATCAGTACCTCTACGAGGACACGCTCGGGTTGCACTTTATGAACACCGAAGATTATACCCAACTCTGCCTGCAGCCGCATCAGGTTGAAAAGCGCGGGTATGTAAAAGAGGGAGGGATGATCGACATTCTGTTTCACGCGGAAACAGAGGAGCCCCTGCGCGCCGAAATCGCCAAGAGTGTAGAACTCAGCGTCACACAAGCGGACCCCGGCCTGAAGGGAGATACGGCAACCGGAGCCACCAAAGTGGCTACGCTCGAGACCGGCCTGACGGTGAACGTTCCGCTATTCATCCACGAAGGGGATGTGATTCGGGTCAATACGGATACCGGAGATTATATTACACGTGTTACGACCTAACGGTTTATGGACATCGACAGGATCAGGGAGCTCCTTCAGGTCGCCGCACAGAGCGATGCGGCCGAAGTCGAGTTTGAAGAGGGAGGCACGAGACTAGTGGTGCGCCGCAATGCACCGCCGGTGGTCGTGCAGCCCCAGATTATGCTCCCGTCGCTTGGAGGGATTCCGCAAGCCGAGCCTGCCGCAGTGGCTCCGGCATCGATGCCCGCGGCGACAGAGAATGCGCCTGCGGAAGCCGCACTGGAGCCGGAAGCCATCAAGAATGGTGTTCTAGTACACGCTCCGACGCCCGGCACCTTCTTCGAGGCACCCACACCCGATGCGGAACCATTCGTTACGGTAGGAGACGTGGTGGAGGTGGGGGACACACTGTGCATCATTGAGGCCATGAAGCTTATGAATGAAATTGAATGCGAGGTGGCCGGTAATATTCGCGAGGTTTATACTCAAAACGGTGAACCCGTAGAGTATGACCAGCCCCTGTTTCTTATTGAACCTGCGTGACCGGCCTCGTTCAGGCACCGTCATTTGCGGTGTCACAGACCCATTCCTGACAAAAGGCCTTCAGGACGGCAGAGGAGACGGAAGGGTCGAGGAAGTCGCAGTTTCCCTGGATCACTCAATTAGCCTTTCGCAATGACGAAGGTACTGATTGCAAATCGCGGTGAGATTGCCCTGCGGATCATCCGCACGTGCCACGAAATGGGCCTGAAGACGGTCGCCGTCTACTCGTCTGCCGACAGGGATACGTTGCATGTGCGCTATGCGGACGAGGCCGTGTGCATTGGGCCTCCGGCTTCCGGCGATAGTTACCTGCGACCAGATCGGATCATAGCAGCGGCCGAAGTGACCGGCGCCGACGCCATCCATCCTGGCTACGGTTTCTTGTCAGAAAACGCCGTTTTCAGCGCCATTTGCGCCGATCACGACATCAAGTTCATTGGGCCCTCCCCGGAGACCATCTCCCTGATGGGCGACAAGAGCCAGGCGAAGAGCACCATGCGCGCGGCTGGCGTGCCTGTGGTGCCAGGGTCCGACGGCGTGGTGAAAGACCTGGCGGACGGCCAGAAGTTGGCCGCGCATGTAGGCTATCCCGTGATGATCAAGGCCTCGGCAGGTGGAGGCGGCAGGGGAATGCGGGCCGTCCAGGAGGCCAGCAATTTTGAACAGCAGTTTCACGCCGCGCGCGCCGAAGCGGAGGGCGCATTTGGGAATCCCGACGTGTATCTCGAAAAACTGGTTACGCGGCCGCGTCACGTCGAAATACAGATCATGAGCGATTCGCACGGGGAAACGGTGCACTTTGGAGAGCGAGAATGCTCCATACAGCGCAGGCATCAGAAACTGCTCGAAGAATCTCCGTCGCCGGTCGTCGATGCCGCGCTCCGCGCGCGGATGGGAGAAGCCGCAATGCGCGGCGCCAGGGCTGCACAGTATGAAGGCGCAGGAACCGTGGAATTCCTGCTGGACGGCGACGGCGAGTTCTACTTCATGGAAATGAATACGCGGATCCAGGTCGAACATCCCGTCACCGAGGAAGTGACGGGCCTCGATCTCGTGGAACTGCAGATTCGCGCGGCAATGGGAGAGCGGCTAAACCATCGGGAAACGCCGCTCAACGGACATGCTATCGAGTGCCGTATCAATGCGGAAGATCCGCACCGGAATTTTAACCCATCGCCAGGGCGCATCACGGCATTCCATGCACCCGGGGGACGGGGTGTGCGCCTGGACACGCATGCGTATGCGGGCTACAAGATCCCACCCCATTATGACTCCCTGGTCGCAAAGCTCATCGTGCACGCGCGCACGCGAGAGATTGCCATAAATCGCATGCTGCGGGCGCTCAACGAATTTGTAATCGAGGGGGTGAAAACCACCATCCCCTTCCACATGCAGCTTCTTAAGCATCCGGCATTCAGGAGTGGCGATTTTGACACGCATTTTCTGGAGCACTTCCGCATGGAGCCGGAAGAGGCGTAGTCTTCGCCTGTTGTTCGTTATTTATCGTCCCAGCAATCACCGTATTTTCTCTATTCACCAGGCCGACGAGGAATATGGACTTCCCCTCTTCCCTGCACTACACCAAGGACCACGAGTGGGTTCGGATCGACGATGGTAGCGAGATGGCCACCATCGGAATCACGGAGTTCGCCCAAAGCGAATTGGGCGACATCGTGTTTGTAGAACTGGAACCCGTTGGCGACGCCTTTAGCCAGGACGAGGTATTCGGCTCCGTAGAAGCTGTCAAGGCTGTCGCGGATTTGTTTATGCCGGTTTCAGGCACGATAATCGCGCACAATGATGCACTAGAAGACGACCCAGCGCTGGTCAACAACGATCCCTACGGCGATGGGTGGATGATTAAGGTGCGCTTGGACGGTCCCGCAGAAGGCCCCCACCTGCTGAGCGCCGAGGAGTATGGGGAGCATGTGGCATAGGCGGTGTTATGCACGAACGGATTGTCATTCTTGATTTCGGGGCGCAGTACACCCAACTGATTGCTCGCAGGGTGCGCGAGGCAGGTGTGTACTCCGAAATCTATCCGTGCACGCTGTCCCCCGAAGTGCTAGCAGAGGATCCCCCTATGGGGATCATTCTGTCCGGCGGACCGAGTTCGGTCTATGACGAGGGCGCGCCGCAGCTTGGCAGGGAATTCCTGGAATTGCATCGCAAGGACGGCTCCGCGATGCCGATTCTGGGCATCTGCTACGGCTTGCAGGCGATGGCATATCTGTCGGGTGGCGGTGTCGAGCGTGCGAGCCACCGCGAATTCGGGCGGGCAAGGCTGCACATCGACGATAACACGGACCTTTTTGCTGGTATACTGTCCGGCTCGCAGGTCTGGATGAGTCATGGCGACCGGCTGACAACAATGCCGGAAGGGTATGAAATCATTGCGCATACTGCGAATGCTCCGGTAGCGGCGGTTCGCGTGCGGGACAAGGCCCATTATGGCGTGCAGTTTCATCCGGAAGTCGTGCATACCGATCACGGGTCGCAAATGCTGGAGAATTTCTGCTACCGCATCTGCGGCTGTACCGGCGACTGGACCCCTGCCTCGTTTGCGGAAGAGAAGAAGCGTGAAATTGCCCAAGTCGTCGGTGACGGCCATGTCATCCTGGGGCTCTCCGGTGGAGTGGACTCCTCCGTCGCCGCTGTGCTGCTCCACCAGGCGCTGGGAGATCGGCTGACCTGTGTATTTGTTAACAATGGCCTGCTGCGCAAGGGAGAATGGGAGCAGGTGCAGACTACATTTCGGGATCACTACCACATCCGACTGCGTGCAGTGGACCGGTCCGATTTGTTTCTTGAGCGGTTGGCAGGAGTAACAGATCCGGAGGAAAAGCGCGTTACGATTGGAAACACGTTCGTAGAAGTCTTTGAAGAAGTCACGGACGACGTTAGTGCGGAGCTTGGCCACCAGCCGGAATTCCTGGCGCAGGGCACGCTCTATCCAGACGTCATCGAAAGCGTGTCCTTCAAGGGGCCGAGCGCCACCATCAAGACGCACCATAACGTGGGAGGACTTCCTGAGCGGCATCGCTTTACCATCATTGAGCCGTTCCGCGAACTGTTCAAGGATGAGGTTCGCACGATAGGGGTCATCCTGGGTGTCCCTGTAGGCATCATTGGACGGCACCCGTTTCCAGGGCCCGGACTTGCTGTGCGCATTCTGGGTCCAGTAGACGAGCGCTGCCTGCGACTTCTGCGCGAGGCGGATGCGATCTTTATCGACGAATTGCATCATTTTGGCCTGTATGACAAGGTGTGGCAGGCTTTTGCAGTCTTGCTGCCTATACAAACCGTCGGGGTGATGGGCGATTTGCGGACCTACGAGAACGTTTGTGTCCTTCGCGCGGTAACCAGTGTAGACGGCATGACCGCAGACTGGGCGCGACTGCCCGATGAATTCCTGAGTCACGTCTCCAACCGGATTGTCAATGAGATTCGCGGCATCAATCGTGTGGCGTATGACATCAGCTCCAAGCCTCCGGCCACCATTGAGTGGGAATAGGTGGTTCTGTTTGGCGTTTCCCCTGCTGATACTGCTTCTGCTGGGCACAGGAGAAGCTGCTGCGCAGCCTGTACTCCCGGAAGCAGAAGACGCTTTTGCGGAAGCGTTGGCGTTTTTTGAGGCAGAGGAATTCGCTGCAGCCTTTGAGGGCTTCCACCATGTGATTGTCGGGTTTGCGCAGCACCGCAAGACGGATGCGGCCACGCTGATGGCGGCCAAGGCGCTCTACCGTACAGGTGATTACGCCGCGACTGCGGCCATGCTTACGGCATTCGTGGACCAATACCCGGAGAGCCGCTACCGCGACGCGGCTGAGCGCACACGCCGGCATGCGCAGAGCCAGCAAGCCAAACAGGAGCGCGAACAGAGCGCCATCCGTATTGGTATTGCGCTGCCGCTCAACGCGGAAGATTTTGCGCTCACGCAGTCGCTATACCGCGGCATCGAGATCGCAGTAGAAGAGCACAACGCGGGAGAAGAGCGGCTTGTCCGCATGCTGTTTCACGATACGCGTAACTCGATGGGCGGAGCGCGCGAGGCGGTGGCGCGTCTGGTGAGAGAGGATGTGGACGTTATTGTTGGTCCACTCTACAGCGCAGAGGCGCTTGCGGCTGCACGCCTGGCTGATCGAGAAGGCGTGGTCATGGTGGCGCCGTTGGCTACCGATACGGATATCGCTCGCGGCAGGCGCCATGTATTTCAGGCGAATCCGCCGATAGCGCACCGCGGCGAGTTCATGGCGCGTGTAGCCGTCGAACAGCTCGCCACGGAGACCGTCGGAGTGATTTCGCAGATGGGCAACGCGGCAAGTGAGGAAATGGCCGCCGCCTTTCACGACCAAGCGTTGCGCATGGGTGCAGAGGTCGTGTTCCACGAGTCACTGGATTCCGCCCGCGACTGGGCAGAATTGCCGGACATCATCGAATCGCTGGATTCCGTAGACGCCGTGTATCTTCCCGTCCAGGCATCTGGAGGCGGGGACACGCGCAGGCTCATTCTGCAGACGCTTGGCAGGCTGTCGCCTGCCCCTCATATTCTTGGTGGGACGGCCTGGAATAGCGATGCCTATAGTCAGTATGCAAGGTCGCTTGGAGTGTCGGTGACGTTTGCTGATGCGTTTTATGTCAACCACAATCTCCCCGCTATTCGCAGATTCAAGGTTCGCTACGAGGAAAAGACCGGGGATCCAGACCCCGGCCGCCTTGCATACGTCGGCTATGACGTGGCGCAGTATCTGCTCGGCCACCTGCAACGCGAGGAGGCCTCACCATTGGCAAGCAAACTACAGGTGTCAGAGATGTACGAAGGCCTCGGAACGCGGATCAAGTTCGATCGCAATCACGCCAATGAGGCAATGTTTCTGCTTACCTACACTATCGGCGGCGTAGGGGGGGTGCGGTAGGCTTGCAGGAACAGAAACGCTCCTTCCGGGTTGCGCGAGCGTAATAATTCGGATGTGAGTGCGTTTTGCAAGTTATGTGGAGATTGTATCCAATTGCGTTAGTTCTATTGGCGGCGGCATGTGCGGGGCCCGGCGGGCTGCGGTACGAATCGCCCGAAGAGGCCTATACAAAGGGCATGGAGTATTTCGAGCGGGGCAGGTACTCCCGTGCGGCGCAGTATTTCCAGGCCGTGTTCGATTTCGGGCGGATGCACGACTGGGCTGATGATGCGCAGTTGGCGCTTGCGCGTACGCGTCGGGCGAACGAGGAATATATCTTGGCGGCAAGCGAGTATGCCCGCTTCACGGAGCTCTACCGCGCTGATCCTCGGATACCGACTGTACAGTACGAGCGTGCGATGACGTTTTACGAACGGTCACCTGAATATGAATTGGATCAGAGCAATACGGAACGCGGCATAGAGGTCTTCTACGTATACATGCAGCGCTACCCGGAGCACGACTCAGTGGATGCCGCACGTGCGCGGGTCCTCGAGTTGCGTGACAAACTGGCGTACAAGCAATTCAATAATGCCGGCCTATACGAGCGTCGCGAATTATATGAAGCGGCTGCGCTTTCTTTCGAGCTTGTCTTCGACAAGTTTCCAGACACCGAGTTGGCGGACGACGCCCTGCTTGGCGCCATTCGGTGCTATGTGGCGTACAGCAACCAGAGTATCGCGCAACGCCAGCCGGAGCGCCTGCAGAAGGCGATCGATCATTATCAACGACTCATACAGATTTTCCCTGACAGCGATCTGATCGACGAGGCGGAGGTGTTCTTCAATCAGGCCAGGGGCACATTGGATCAATTGATGGCTGCGGGATAGGGAGACCGTTTTGTGGTATATTTGACCGTGATTGATTGTGCAGATCGCGTCAGGTCTCCATGCATATCGGGCTTTTTGGCGGAACGTTCGATCCGCCACATGTCGGACATCTCATCGTAGCCGAAGCGGCGCGGGACCAGTGCGAGTTGGACCAGGTCTGGTGGATTCCCGCTCGCCGCTCGCCGCACAAACTCGATAAAGGAATCTCGCCGGCTTGCTACCGGTTGGCGATGACAAGGCGTGCGACAGCCGGGCACGATGGTTTTGTCGTATCTGAGCTGGAGTTGGGACGTCCGGCGCCGTCTTGCACGGTCGACACCGTCCGACAGGTGTGCGCGGAAAATCCGAATGACACCTTCTCGCTGTTGATCGGAGGAGACCATTTGGAGCAATTCACGACGTGGGTTGAGCCAAAAGCCATTGCGGCGCTTGTGCCGCTCATTGTGTATCCGAGGCCAGGCGCATCTATCGGGCAACTTCCGGCGTACCTGGATGGACGCGTGCAGTACGTACGCGCGCCGATGCTGGATATTGCGGCCAGCGATATCAGAATGCGCGTTCGATGCGAGCGATCGATTCGCTACCTCGTCTCCGAAAGTACGCGAACGTATATTCGGGAGGAGGGCCTGTACCGAAACAGGTAACGTGATGTCGGGTCAGATCGGTATCTGGTGACCCATAGTTATTTCGGACGGTTGGATGGGATTACTGGAGTTCTTTACCGGAGATCAGCCACCTCTCATTAAGAGAGCGATTGGAGATGTGTGTGCGATGCTCGACATGAGCCGTGACATGTTCAGCGCTGCCTCCGGTTATGTCCTCGACAATGAAATACTGGACGTGGACCTGGCAGTAATGGATTCGGAGGTGGATCGGTGGGAGCAGTCGGCCCGGCATGCCGTGCTGGAACACCTTAACGTGGATCCCAAAAGGGAAATGGTTCTTTCCCTGAAGTTGATCACGGTTGTGCATGAGGTGGAGCGCATTGGCGACCTTGCACGGATGATGAGCCATGCGGGCACGCTGGCCCGCTCCCAGCGCATGGGTGCAATTGCCATCACGCTGCGGGAATTGCGCACTCGTACGCTGCAGATGTTTGATCGCACGCGCGACTGTTTTATCGCAGGCGACCCGGTCGTGGCGCGCGGCATCGTGGCTGAGGGCAATGTGATCAAGCAAGAGCTCGCAGAGTGCCTGGAATCGCTCGCTTTGACTGCAAGTGTCGCGTCCAATGAAGCAGTTGTATACACCCTCGCGGCCCATGCGATTAGTCGCATCAGCTCTCATCTGACGAACGTGGCGTCGTCGGTGACCTCCCCATTCCACCGGATCCGCGCTGGCGCCGAGGTGGATCAATGACCTGTTCGGGACGTTCGCTGAACCCCGAATTTTCGTAACCCGATATAGACAGATCAATGGCTCTGACTTATTCCTTGATGACGGCACTGGGGTCCGAAGCTCCTCCTTTTTCCCTGCCGGCGGCAAATCCTGATGTGGACAATGCGGGCGGAGACGTGCGCAGCCTGGAAGACTACGCGGGCAGCGATGCGCTCGTCGTCGTGTTCACCTGCAACCATTGCCCCTTCGCGGTGCATGTCGAGGATGCCCTGTTGGATGTGGCGCGCCGGTACCAGGCTCGTGGCGTTCAATTTGTGGCCATTAGCTCCAATGACGCGATACAGTACCCGGAGGATTCACTGCCCAACATGAAGCGGCGGGCGCGTCAGAAGGGCTATCCTTTTCCGTATTTGTATGACGCGTCCCAGGAGATAGCAAAGGCCTACGGGGCGGTGTGTACGCCGGATTTCTTTGTCTATGACAAGAACCGTCAGTTGGCATATCGCGGTCGTTTTGACGAAACCCGCCCGGGAATGGGCGCTGCGCACGGTGGAGACTTGGGCAAGGCATTGGACGAGCTTCTGGACAGCGGTTCTGTTTCGATTGATCAGGTAGCGTCCATGGGTTGCAATATCAAGTGGAAGTAATGCTAGTAGCAGGATAGGTCCCCCTGCGATCCCAGAGGGTACATGGACTGGATTGTTCTCCTGCCACCGCTTGTCGCCATTTCACTGGCGCTATGGACGCGGCAGGTGTTTCTCTCCCTGGTCGCGGGATTGTGGATTGGCACGACTATTCTGGCGGGCGGCAATCCTATTACTGGCCTGCGTGGCATGGCTGACGTGGTGGTGGGCGTATTCGGGGATGCATCCAATACGCGCATCGTGCTCTTCAGCTTGCTGGTCGGTGGCCTGATTGCACTCGTACAGGTATCCGGCGGCGTTGCTGCGTTCGTGGTTTGGGTGCAGCGGCGCGGCTGGGGTAGGACGCGGCGCCGTGCGGAGGTACTGGCCTGGCTCGTCGGTATGCTCATCTTTGTCGAATCGAGCATTACTTCCTTAATCGTTGGCACGCTCAGTCGTCCAGTCTTCGACGACCTAAAGCTGCCTCGAGAGAAGCTGGCCTACTATTGTGACGCCACCAGCGCGCCGGTGTGCATGTCGATTCCGCTCAATGGTTGGGGCGCGTTCGTACTGGGGCTCCTGGCGGTGCAGGGCTTCTCCGAAGGAGCGGTGGGTCTGCTGGCGACGTCTCTGGTTTTCAACTTTTTCGGCCTCCTTGCGATAGCATTCGCACTCTTGCTCGCTCTGACGGGATGGGGTTTCGGTCCAATGCGTACGGCGGAGCGGCGCGCGGCAGGGGAGGGACACCTTACGCGGCCCGGTTCCAAGCCGATGATTTCAGACGACATTGTGGGGATTGAGCCTGTCCGCCCGGGCGCAGGCCGCATGACCGACCTCATGATACCTGTAGGTGTCATGATCGCAATGATTTTTGTGAGCCTCTACGTTACGGGCGGTGGCAACATAATGGAGGGCAGCGGCTCCACGTCTGTGCTATGGGCTGTGGGCACTGGTATTGGCGTCGCCATGCTCCTCTACGCGCTGCCGCGTCCCTTGCAGGGAGGAAAGCCTCTGCTTACCCCTATGGAGGCAACGGATTGGGTGGTCAAGGGCGCGTCGGGTCTGGTAGGCGTGGTGGCGCTTCTCGTGCTGGCGTTTGCCCTTGGCCAGGTTTCACGCGATTTGGAGATGGGCCCATACATCGTAGGGCTAATCGGTGATGGCGTGCAGGCATGGTGGCTTCCTGCGCTGGTCTTCGTTGTAGGATGTATAACGTCGTTTACGCTCGGCTCGTCATGGACCTGTTTTGCAATTCTGATACCGCTCGCAATGCCTCTCGCCGAAGGATTGGGGCTTTCACTACCGCTGATGCTTGGCGCCGTGCTATCGGGGGGTGTGTTCGGGGACCATGCCTCACCGCTATCGGATACGTCGATTATTTCGTCGATGTCGGCTGCATGTGACCACGTGGACCACGTCAACACGCAGCTGCCGTATTCATTACTGTTGGCCGGCCTGTCGTTCGTCGCGTTTCTAGCTGCGGGGCTTGTGATGTAACCGGCGCCACGGGTACCATCACGAACCACGCATGGGGTTTATGCTCCGAAATAGTGCTGCCTGAATTGACGGAGTATGGTATTGGCGCCAAGTGTGTCCTTTAATGAGTCCAGAAATGATTGGTGCGACATGCCGGAAATATTCTCTACGTATGTTGGATAGGTGTTAAGGCGGTCTATCATGTGCTGCACTTCCAGTTCCGGATGAAACTGGGTGCAATAGATGGGTTTGCCGGCAAATCGGAAGGCGTGATGCTTCACGCGGTCGGTTGAGGCGAGCAGGACGGCATCTTCGGGCAATCTATCGACGGTGTCCTGGTGCCCGATATGCGCCAGGAACGGGGATCCCATTGCCCCCAGGATGGGGTCGGCTTGCCCGTGATCGGTCAGGCGTACGGGGAGGGTGCCAAGCTCTGCGCGCGCGGGGTCGGAAACGACCGTGCCGCCGAGTGCGCGGGCCATGGCCTGGAAGCCCCAGCAGGATGCGAACGTCGGTTTGGAGATCAGGTGGATTTCGCGCAGGGCGTTCAGGGCTTCTTCAAGCCAGGGTCCCCCCTTGACTACGGAAAAATCGCCACTGCCTCCCAGTAGCACCGCGTCCACTGTGGCCAGTTGTGACGGTGTGGGACGTTCGTTGATCAGGTCCACCACGTCGATTTGTTGGGCGTCGCAGTCCAGGGCCTTGGTGAAACAGGCGACTTCGTGCTCCCGCATCGGATCGTGCCCAAGGCGTACTTGCAGGAGTAGGTACCGGATAGGGGCCAATGTCGAGTACTCGGGTATGCTTGATGCTAGAAGGACAGGCAATATCGTGTCCACGGAGCACAATATCGAACATTCACGGAAACGACAAAGACGGGTTTGACGCTACATGTGATCGACGGACTATACATATTGGTGCAACAGGGGTCTCTCAGGCCTTCTGCGATGGCGGCGCCAGTGTGGAATAGAACCATGATCTCCGCATATCTCTCACAGCATGTCTTTCATAGTGCGTTGACAAGATTGAGTAAGTTGAGTCCCAAGTATGCTGTAAATTCGCCCTCCGTTGGTTTGGCTTCAAGCGGCACCGGTGGGGTGTGGTTAGGTTGGCAATCGTAGCAGAATCGTAGCAAGACGCGGCTTTGGGGGCGCCGCGCTTGGTAACTTTTGCACTCGCTGGGGATAGGCAAAATCGCCCCTGATTGCGTATTATGCTCAAAGCAGGGCCGTATCGGCACGGGGATTGTTAACGATGCCCTTACCCATGATTGATACCCTGAGCGTAAGTCGGAAGCTCACCGCTGCCGGCTTCGATTTGAAACAGGTGGATGCGTTGGTGGAGTCTTTGGCGCATGCCATGGATGATACGGTTGCGACAAAGGCGGACGTGGCGGAGCTCAAGGCTAATCAGGCCGGGATCGAAGCGAGCATCACCGTCATGCAGGGTGATCTCACGCGCCTTTCCGAGACCGCTGCGACCAAGGCTGAGCTCAACGATGTCCGGATAGAGTTTCGGCAGCTTGGGGATCAGCTCCGTATCCAGATTGCCGGGCTTGAGTCCAAGGTTGAGATCGAAATTGCCGGGCTTGAGTCCAGGGTTCAGACCGAGATTGCCGGGCTTAAGGTCGAAATGGCCCAGGGTTTTGAAGAGGTCAACAAACGACTGACGCGGAATGTGTTCGGCATAGCAGTTATAGTGAGTGCTGTAATTGCCTTGTTGCAATTATTATTGTAGTGACTCAATGTCACAACGGGGACGAATAGGCGGTTTGTGACTTGCCAAACAGCACGCAGAGCGCCGGGCTACGTGTCGCATTGTGGCCTGCGCCCAACAGTTTGGATAATGGATCGAAATTGTGCGAGGATTACTTGGGCAGTGATTGGATCCAATCAAGACACCCTTCTTATACAGAATTCACTGTTCACGCATTAGATTGACCTCGAGCTGGACAAACTCGGCGAGCTTCCTGGGGAGTCTGTCAGTTTGGATCAGCCGGGTAAACGAAGAGCTTTAGGAAAACAGGTTGGCCTGATGCAGGGGATTGCACGTATCGCACCAACAGCCTTCGGGAGAAAAGCACTCGTTTTTCTTGTTGGCTTCTTGCTGTCCAGTCCGGCCAAGCTGTGCGCGCAACAAGATCAATCTGCATCAAAAGAACTCTTTGCGTGGAGTAGGTTGCCTGAACTGCCAGAGCCAATCGGTGTCGGTGGTGCTTGTGCCGGGATTTCTGGTGACGCCCTGATTGTGGCCGGAGGAGCACACTTCCGCGAACCCTTTCTGGACGGTGGCAATAAAATCTGGACCGACAGCATATACGTGCTAGAGCGTGGATCGGGAGGTGCATACGATTGGCGGCGCGGATTCAATCTGGCTAAGCCTCTTGGCTATGCGGTTTCCGTGACATGGGGTGACGAGGTCATTTGCGTCGGCGGTGGAAATGCGCGCGAGCACCACACTGCTGTGGTGTCGCTTCGCTGGAACGAGGACGTTCTCGAACAGCGTGATCTACCGGCGCTCCCGATGTCGGCCGCCTTTGCGAGTGGCGCGCTGGTAGGAAATACGATCTATGTAGCTGGCGGACTTCGGGCTCCCACCGACTCGGTCGCCACGAATGATTTCTGGGCGCTTGACCTTTCCGACGCTGACCCTCATTGGCAGGAACTGGAGCGTTGGCCGGGGCCGGCGCGCTACAATTCGGTCGCCGCTTCATTGGACGATGTCTTCTACCTCCTCAGCGGCGTCCAACTGGAGCCGGATGGACAGGGCGGCCTCTCGCGCCGTTACCTGACCGATGCTTACCGATACCAGCCGGGGCAAGGATGGGAGCAGCTGGCCGACCTGCCTCATTCCGTAGCCGCAGCGCCTACGCCTGCTGTGGCCTACGGCCCGTCGCACCTTCTGGTCTTGGGTGGTGACGACGGTTCTGCCGTAGATCGCGTCCAGGAATTAGGGGACCGGCATCCCGGCTTTCGGCGGGATATCCTCGCCTATCACACCATCACCGACACCTGGGTATCTATGGGGACAATGCCTATGGGGCACGTCACCGTCCCTATGGTCCGGTGGGGCGAAGATGTTGTTATTCCCAGTGGAGAGACGCGGCCCGGCACCCGATCTTCTGCCGTCTATCGAGCAATTCCGATCTCGGCGACGGGCCGATTCGGCATCGGAAACTCCATCGTCCTGGGAGTCTATTTCCTGATACTAATCGGTATGGGGATCTACTTTTCCCGTCGCGAGAAGAGCGACGTGGATTATTTCCTGGCCCGCGGGCGCATCCCATGGTGGGCTGCCGGGATCAGCATTTTCGGGACGCAGCTCAGCGCAATCACCTTCATGGCGATCCCCGCCAAAGCCTATGCAACCGACTGGGTGTACATCCTCGGCCAGGCCACCATAGTGATGATTGCCCCCGTCATCATATATCTCTACCTGCCCTTCTTCCGACGGCTTCGTGTAACGACAGCCTATGAATACTTGGAAAAGCGGTTTAACGTGGTAGTGCGACTCTTCGGCAGCCTGGCGTTTATTTTCTTGCAGTTGGGGCGCTTGGGCGTGGTGATCTTTCTGCCTGCCATTGCGCTGTCGGCTGTGACGGGCTTCAATATTTATCTCGCCATTCTTCTGATGGGGGTGCTGAGCACGTTTTATACGGCGCTTGGCGGCATTGAGGGGGTGATCTGGTCGGATGTCCTACAGGTAGTGGTGCTGCTGGGTGGGGCACTATTGAGCCTCGTCATCATTGTTTCCAGCCTCGATGGAGGAGTAGCGGGTATGATTGCAACGGCAACGGCCCACGGCAAATTTCACACCTTCACCTGGACGTGGGACTATACAACTACGGCCGCGTGGGTAGTCATCGTCGGTTATTTGCTCAGCAACCTGATTCCCTACACAGCGGACCAGACCGTCGTGCAGCGCTACCTGACGACGAAAGATGAGAAGCAAGCGGCCCGATCAATCTGGACCAACGCGTTCCTGACGATTCCAGCGGGATTGATCTTTTTCGGTTTGGGGACAGCTCTTTTTGTCTTCTACCGAGAGCACGCGGCCAGCCTGGAACCCGGACTCCAAACCGACGCAATTTTTCCCTTGTTCATCGTGCAACAGTTGCCCGTTGGAGTTGCGGGGCTATTGATAGCGGGCATATTCGCCGCGGCCATGTCGAGCGTAGACAGCAGTATGAACAGCGTGGCCATGGCCATAGTGACGGACTTCTACAGGCGTTTTACACCGGGCTCTACGGAGCAAGGGCGTCTGCGGCTGGCGCGGTGGCTGACTGTTGCTCTTGGCATTTTGGCTACCACGATCGGGCTTCTTATGGCAACATTCGAAATCAAGTCCCTCTTTGATCTCTTTCTTGAACTATTGGGACTCTTCGGCGGCAGCTTGGCAGGGCTTTTCGCCTTGGGTATCTTTACGCGCCGCGCCCATGGTACCGGGGCGCTCATCGGTGCAGCTACCAGTGTGCTCGTGCTCTATCTGGTAAGTGCGTTCACCCCGGTTCATTTCTTCTTATATGCAGGAATCGGGATTCTGACCTGCTTTGCAGTCGGATACCTTGCCAGTGTTCTCGTACCATTAGATCAACCTCAATTGCACGGATTGACGATCTATACAATTAATGCGAAACGACATGCCACAGGACGCACGTCAGGTCGGACTGGGTTGCGGGTAGAATAGTGGTCTATAATTTCAGCAATGAGTAAGTAATCAGGCACCGTTACCTGAGCAGATGATCTACCTCAAGGCACTGCCCACATGAAAGTCTGTTCTCCGCGACGCAGCGCGTACCCTGGCCACCGGTAGCGTTCCAGTTCGGAGCGGGCTTCTGGCTACTTCGTGACACGCTCGGATATAGTGCTGCACATCTGGTCGCGTATCTCGAGCGGGAAGTGTCCAAGGAGCACCTCTCTACTGTCCATCTTGTAAACCGCACTTGTCATTAGTCAGACCCTCACCGGCCCAATCCCAAGTCACCAATCTCGTACCAGTCCAGCGCCCGGCCCGGAATCCCGTCGGCGTCGTCTGCACCGACCTGCCTGTCGACCAGAACCACCAGGGTCGACCCCAGGAGGTCGAAGCCCCTGAGGCGGTCCCGGATCTTCACCGACCCCACGTATTCGGCATTCTGGTACACGTCCAGGTAGGACCACTCGTGCAGGTCGCGCCGCGTGGCAATCCAATAGCGGTTGGCAGCGTCCAACAACTGGTGTTGCGTGCCCAGATAATACTTCTTTGGTGAACCCCGATAGCTCTCCACCTCCTCGTCGACGGACGTGAGGGCAGGAAGACCCCGCATTCTATTGAAGGCTATGAGATATTCCTCGAATCGGGCCACGTCGCGTTCGTCCGGGAGTTCCGCGAGGTAGGTCGGCGCACGCAGCACCATGGCGGTGCTGGTGGTGTCTGCAAAGATCAAATGACCTTCGCAGGCCACGAAGACCCACCCCTCTGCCCGATCCGGGATACCATAGATGACTTGCCCACACGCGACATCCCAGGGCCCACTCGGCGATGCTTCCTCCCGCACGACCTCCCCGGAGGCGATGTTCACGTCGAACCGGGTCATTAGCGAACCCGCGGTATCGCCTCCGAGCATCGCCATAATGTCCACCGACACACCCGAGATGCCTGTGCCGAACGACCGGAGGGGCGTAAACTGGCTTACTGGTACCCTCACGTCCGATACGTAAGTGCCCGATGGCTCGAAGACCGTGAAGCGGCCCATCTCCAGATCATGGACGCCGACTGTTCCCTCCTCGCCGCGAGCCAGGTAGGCAGGGCTGCCAAACTCGCCTGGACCTCCCCCCATTCGGCCGAAGATTCCCACGATGGCACCTTCCTCGTCCACGCAGTGGATCTGACTCTCGTAGGAATCGATTGTGCACGCAGTGCGCTCGTTCGCAAGAAGTGCGACTTCGTTATTTTCGCTCAGTGGCACGGCAGCGGTGCCGATTAACTCGGGCGTGAAGATGATCTCGCCAGTGGCGTCACCCTGACCGCAGGCGCCAGCGAAGGCTAGGAGTGCTGCCACAGCAGGCATCAGAACCGCCTCCATGGCACCGAAGAAGCGCCGCGATGGCTCGGTCTGGTATGGCATGAGCGAAATCTCCGGTCGGGTGACCACGATTGGCTCCCCGAATGTCCAGGGTTGTGGCGCTGGAGAAGCGTACGTGACTCGGTCCCAACCGTTGTTGGGGGTTGAGGTGGCATCCGGGTATTTCATCCATAGTACAACGCAACCTACCGTCTCGCAACCGGGGTGGTGAATTCATCCAAGTGCGCCTGGAGGATCCGGAGATTCCGGTAGCCCACGATCTTGCAGTAGAGCTGCTCGGTGTCCAGGAACGAGGCGGCCGCCCAGCGGCCACCGTCGATCCATCTCACCTGTGTGTGACTCGCCGCGACCGCTGTCGCATTCCCGAGTGGGCGTTGTCAATGAGGATTGTGGTGCCCAGACAAGATGTAGCGGAGGCGTGAGCCCGATCTTCCGTCTTGCCGTTAGACCTTGTCTGATTCCACCGTACTGGAATAGCAGGATAATGGCAACAAATGGTGGGCTCCGGGATCGTATCTCGTCCTATAGGCGAGTCGTAGCCCTGCCGAGGCTATGGAGCGTGCGCTGTCCCACGGACAGTGGTTGTACTTCGTAGCAGAATGGACTCCAGACAGAATAGTGAATGCCCATTCTTGGCCATGTTCCACATGAGAAGCGTGTGTAACGTGCTCCGCACCAACACCCCCATCCACCGTCGTAATGCAAGTGAGCTATCACAGCATGAACCGGTCGGTCAGGTCCGTTTGCGACAGAACTCGGTCAGCACCATCGGCAAGTTTGCCTGCTGGCCCTGCCCGCCATGACGAGTGGATGTGCATGGCGGATAGGGTTAGTGACTGGATACCTGCAACTATCTTTTCCCATCCCAACTGGTCTTGACTCCACGTCTTCCCTCCTGTTGGTCCTGGCTATATGGTTTGGAACAGGTGTCGGTTGAATCTCGTAGAGTTTTCTAGTATCTCTTATGCAACTCCCCCTACGTCTTCGGTCGTAGGGCGCAGGGCCTCTTCGGAGGCCCTTGCTTTTTATTTTTCGGGCATTCAATGCGGACTATAGTCTATGTAGACGGCTTCAATCTATAGTACGGAGCCCTGAAGGGTACATCTTTCAAGTGGCTTGATTTGCCGTTGCTATTCGAGAAAACATTGCAGCCGCACCATGCTATCCAGTCAGTGAAATACTTTACGGCCAAAGTCTCGAATACCCCGCGTGATCCGTCCCAGTCTCATAGACAGAATACATACCTTGATGCTTTGCAGCAGTACAGGCGCAATGTTTCGGTGCCTTTCGGGCACTTCCTCAGCCACGAGGTCCGGCTGCCGCTGGCATATCCATCTGGAGGTCGGAGGACAATTAGCGTAATAAGGACCGAGGAAAAGGGCTCAGATGTCAATCTTGCCGTGCATCTATTGAATGACGCTTGGCAAGGTAGTTGCGACTGCGCCGTAGTCGTTACCAACGACAGCGATATCGCTGAAGCATTGCGCTTGGTCAAGCTGCACGGTCAAGTTCGTATAGGTCTGGTGACACCGGGGGATCGGCGGACATCGCAGCAACTCCGTAAGCATGCGGATTTCCTGCTGCGCATTCGACCCAAAGCCCTCCAGGTGTCACAGCTCCCTAACCCGATCCCCGACACCCGGATTCACAAACCCGAGAGTTGGTAACGTTGCGATTCCCGATGCACGCGGGTCATAACTTGAAAGCGTACGTGCAGTTGCCCACTGGGGAGCCGGGTAGGTTCGTGCCGCGCGCCGCTTTCATATACTCCGATTTAACGGAAGCGGCAGGCTTTGGGGAAGCGGGGTCGTCCTCCCACAGGACCAGGCATGAAAGCAGCGCGATCAGGGAGTATTTGGTAGGACATCGTCTTTAAGAATGGTTTGCCGTTTGTTGTTAACCTAGGGTATATCGCTTTACTGTGTTGTCAGCATGAGCCTTGCCCAATCAATGTTGACAATTAGCGGAAGGCGACAAGTTTGCAGCGCGTATGGAACTTGATTCCTGACCTAAGCAGATGATTGATCTCGAGGCACTACCCACATGGGGATCTCTCCTCCGTGACGCGACGCGTACGCTGGCCAGCGGTGGTGTTCCAGCGCCGCGTCGCGCGGCCGTCTGGCTACTTGGCGACGTGCTCGGATGTAGCGCTGCGCATCTGATCGCATATCCCGA
The DNA here is from genome assembly GCA_963665975.1 of Rhodothermales bacterium. Classification (GTDB taxonomy): domain Bacteria; phylum Bacteroidota; class Rhodothermia; order Rhodothermales; family Bin80. The sequence continues at coordinate 1,144,096 of OY762508.1, read as the reverse complement.
TCGGGAAGTATCAAGAAAGCACCTGCGAACTATTGCTCCCTTGCTTGAGCGATGTGCGGCGCGGGAACCAATTCAGTATGTATTGGGAAGTGTGGATTTCTGCGGGATGCGCCTTCGCGTGACGCCGGATGTGCTGATTCCACGACCGGAAACCGAACAAGTAGTAGAAACCGCCTTGCGACACCTGCCGGCTGGCGCATACGCCCGCGTCTTGGACATCGGGAGCGGAAGCGGCTGCATCGCACTCGCAATCAAGCGCGCACGGCCAAAAGCCGGGGTCACAGCCGTGGACGTGAGCGCAGCAGCCCTGAGCGTCGCCAAACAGAACGCGAAAATCCACGACTTGGCCATCACGTTCCTGCATGCGGACATGCTGGCGCCAGACTTTGTGCGCCAGGTTTCAGGCTCTTGGGATTTGATCGTGTCAAACCCCCCGTACCTGGCGTGGGAGGAAGCAAGTTTGCTAGAGCCGGAAATCCGCGATCACGAGCCGGAGGTAGCACTGTTCTCCGGTGCAGATCCACTGCAGCACTACCGGGCAATCGGGTCAAATGTGCCGAAAATGCTAGCCGCGAACGGTTGCTGCGTGCTTGAAGTCCATGCCCACCGTGCAGATGCCGTCGCCGATCTTCTGCGGAGCGCAGGTCTTCGCTCGGTAGCCGTTCAGCCCGATCTCGCTGGTCTCCCCCGAATCGTTTCTGGCCGGTGGCATGGAGTTGGTGGTTGACAAAGCGGCCATGTCGACTGGCCGAGCATGCGATTGCATGCGCCCGGCAACACCCTCGAGGGACTGGCGTATAGCGCCACCCCGGTGATTCCCACACCAGCTGGAATTTCACATGATCAGAGTTGCGCTCGTGCAACACGTTGCTTCGGCCGACGTGGCTCATAATCTCCAGCGCGGACTATTCGCGCTGGAAACGGCCGCGCATGCCGGTGCTGGTCTGGTGGTCTATCCGGAACTTGCGTTCACGCCGTTTTATCCGCAGCACTGCGCGGGGCCACACCCGCTGGCGCTGGCGGAGCCAATACCGGGGCCGACCGTGCAGGTATTCCAGGAAGCGGCGCGGCGACTTGGGGTGGTCGTAGTGCTCAATCTGTATGAACTGGCTGGCGACAAGGCCTACGACACTTCACCGGTAATCGATGCGGACGGCAGCCTGCTCGGCTGTACGCGCATGATGCATATCACGGACTACGAGGGCTTCTACGAGCAAGGCTACTATACGCCGGGAGACACGGGAGCACTCGTATATGACACAGCGGTCGGCCGGATCGGCGTCGCCATCTGCTATGACCGTCACTACCCCGAATATCTACGAGCACTGGCGCTCGGAGGCGCGGACCTCGTAGTTGTACCGCAAGCCGGCGCGATGGGCGAATGGCCACCAGGATTGTTTGAGGCAGAATTGCGTGTAGCCTCTTTCCAGAACGGCTACTTCATGGCGCTGGCCAATCGCGTCGGCGCCGAGGATGTGCTCACGTTTGCCGGCGGATCGTTCGTGACAGACCCGTTCGGTCGTGTTGTGGCGCAGGCTCCCGAAGGGGAAGAGGCTGTTCTGTACGCAGACATCGACCTTGCGCAATGCGACACATCAGCGGCCCGGAAACTATTCCTCCGGGATAGGCGCCCGGATCAGTATGCAGGAGTTGTTGTGCGGCCCGTATCAGACCGGTAGTCAGGAGCCTGAGGGCAGTGATGAGAGATAGTCCTCATATTTCTGATTCTGATAAGCGCCACTTCCGATGAACTTGATGGCCTTGCCAAACGGCTCAAGAGCCCAATATCCGTCAAGACGTGTGATATAGGTGCCGTCCTGTTCCAGGAATACAGTAGTAGGGGTTCCTCGCGCTCCAAGTGCATTGCCTAATTCTTGGGACGTGAGCTCGTAATTCATAAAATCGTGCTGCGTCTCGCTGTCATCAATATTGAGGCGCCCGTATTCAAAATGCTCCTTCACGTAGGCGACGAGAGTGTTATTACCATATACCTCCTTCTGCATCTTGCGACACCAACCACACCACGGTGCATAGATATCTATAAGAATGGGTTTTCCACTCTCGGACGCCGCCGCTATTGCTTCGTCAAAAGTTGGCCATACGAACGGGTCGCCCGTTGCCACATCAGAAACATCTGCTGTCGACTGTACGCATCCAGCAACCAACAGTCCGACCAGGAGCGTCACTACTCCTAATTTGCGATTCATTCGTACAGTAAGTTGTGGTAGATGTCCCGAAAACGTTGAGATGCTGTTTCCCAGCTAAAGGTTTCAAATACACCCGCAGTGTGGGACGCCCAGCGTCGCCGCGAGTCTACATCATCAACAACGCGCTGCAGTGCGGCGACCAGCGCGTTGTGATCGGCCGGGTCCACGACACAGCCTACATCGAAGGACTCCACGACCTGGCGGATCTCGGGGAGGTTGCTCGCGAGCACGGGCAACCCCGCCATCAAATACTCGAAGAGCTTGTTGGGCAGCGCGTAGCGGTGATTGAGGCAGGTATCTTCGAGTAGAGTGATCCCCATGTCGGCAGAGGCTGTCACCCGAAGCAACGCGTCCGGGTGTACTGGATCCCGGAACAGGATCCGGTTCCCAAGTCCCTCCCGATCGACGTATGCCTGTAATTCCGGTCTTGATGGCCCGTCTCCCATGAAGACAAGCACAGCGCCATGTATCTCCCGCATGGCATTCACAAGTAGAAAGCAACCGCGATGCTTCTGTATCTTTCCCTGATGCAAGAGTACGACCGTGCCATCTTCACGGCCAAGAGCGCCGGAACTGGTCACACGCTGTCGCGGCGGCACGTTGTGCAATACTTCGGGCTGCCGGATGGAGTACATCGTGGCCAAATGCCGGGCAATGGAGCCGCTAACCGTGAAAACGGCATCAGCCTTTCCTATGTAGCGACCCTCAACGTGGCGCCAGAATGCGGTCACCCATGGGCGCCGGGTCGTGGAAGCGACCCTGGTGTAGAGCTCACGCGCATCGTACACCAGATAACCGGCCTGCCTGGCGGCGGCGTGCATCGCGGGCAGCGCATACAGGTCGCTGGCATGATAGACCTGTGCGCGAAATTCCCGAGCGGCCCGCGCAAACTGACGATGAACGTACGCAAAGAACCTGGGCCCGTGAAGGGCAGGGCGCGGCAACACGTGCATCCTGATTCCGAGTTCCTCCTCGCCAGCGGGCTCGCCCCCCAGCGTCAGCACATCCACCGTTGCGCCGAGAGCCGTCAGTGCGCGGAGCTGCTTGAGTGCGCGCGAGTTGCGGCGCACATCGCCGGTTAGCGCAAACACTACAGTGGGCTGTGGCATACGTGCCCGTTATGGCAAGGAATGGTATGACTTGTACGTGAAGACCAGGCATGGAACGGCAGATTGCTCTGCATTGTTTTTCATCGCATTTCTAGCCCAAAGGAGCCTCCTATGAAAGCATGGTGGAAACTCCTTCTTGTAGTGCTCGCCGTTACTGCCTGTACCGCGTACACCGCGGTGGCGGTACGCTTCAAGCCGAAAGTCAAGCGTGAGCGTTTTCGCGCCGAGCGCCAGCGCATAGGCGCACGCATCGTCTGCCGCCTGCTTGACTACAGGGTTACACTGCGTGACCCGATTCCGGAAGGCCAACCCATGCTGTACGTATGTAACCACCTCACTGCTCTGGATCCGATATTCATAGCATCGCAAATACCGGCGAGCTTCGCCGGCAAGGTCCAAATCGCCCGGTGGCCTCTCGTTGGCTGGGTGTGCACTACGCACGGCATGCTACTTGTCAATCGGGAACGGCGGCACAGCACGGCGACGCTGGTGCAGCAGGTTCGCAAAAAACTGAGGCACGGCGTGTCACTGCTCGTGTTTCCAGAGGGCACCACAGGCTGGGGCCATGATGTGGGTCCATTCAAGACGGGTGTATTTGAAGCTGTAGCACGGCAGGAGCACGGTGCGGTATTACCCCTGTTCCTGGATGTCACTTCCGTGGACGGACGGCTAACGCCGACCGCCGATGGACGCAACGCCGTGTCGCATAATCACCATTCAATCCTGCTCAACCATCTGTTGCATCTCGCCGGATTCAGAGGGGTTACTATGGAGATCCGCGTTGGCGCGCCTATACCAGGTGCGAATAGCGATCGCAAGGAACTTGCGCACCAATCCCACAGGGAAGTGTGCCAACTCAACGATTCGGGATAGCATTCGGCACACCCTCTGCGTCTCGCGTTATCTTATCGTGTGCGCGGAATAGGGAGTAGCAGTCCATCTCCCGAAACCTGTAAACCCATACTTTGGTACATCTGTGCGCCACTGGAGACTGGAACCATGGAAGCAATTGGACGCAAATCAAATCTGCGCATCCTCGCTGGCACGTCGCTGGTAGCGGTGGGATTGCTGGGCGGCATCCTGGTGACGCTGATCTTTTCGGACCAGGGGCCTCGCGCTCCCACAGAATTCCACGTGGTGGAACGCGTGGACCTTGGAAGTGCGGCTCCGAAGGCTGCAGCCGAAGAAGCAGCCAGGCATGCAGGCGCCTACGAGCTCAATGAGTTGTTCCGGGACGTAGCCGATCGTGTGGTCCCATCCGTGGTGTCTGTGCAAGTGGAGCCAGGGTGGTTGGATTTGTCCCGAGAGTGGCTTAACGGACTACAGCAGGACGAGGACGACTACGAGGACATGCCCCGCGTGAATGTTGGAAGCGGCGTAGTGATCAGCCCGCAAGGCTACATCGTCACCAATTTCCATGTCATAGAAAGGGCAAGCGGACTCCGCGTCACCTTCGCAGACCGCCGCGAATACGATGCCCGTGTAGTCGGACAGGATCAGTCCACAGATTTGGCCGTGCTGAAGATCGATCTGGAAGAGGGAGAAGAAATCTCCGCCATCGCGCTGGGCAACGTAGACAAGGTGCAGGTAGGAGAGTGGGTGCTGGCAATCGGAAGCCCATTCCGCCTGCATTCTACGATAACGGCCGGTATCGTGAGTGCGCTCGGGCGTCAGGTCAACATCATTGAGGACGACTTCGTTGTAGAGGATTTCATTCAGACGGATGCGGCCATCAACCCTGGCAATTCGGGTGGAGCGCTCGTGAATCTGCATGGAGAGCTCGTTGGAATTAGTACCGCGATAGCCACCGAGAGCGGCTCTTACGAGGGCTATGGATTTGCCGTGCCAGTGAACCTTGTAGAGCGAATCTCTCAAGACCTGATCGCATTCGGCGAAGTGCGGCGAGGATATATGGGGGTGACCATTGCCGATGTGGACGCCCGGCAGGCCCGCGGTTTGGGCCTCGACCGAATCGGGGGTGTATATCTGGATGCAGTGGAGAAAGGCAGCGCAGCCCACCGAGGCGGCTTACGTGAGGGTGACGTGGTCACGAAGGTGGCTGGTAGAGATGTGAACGCGACCAATGAAATGCAAAGCACTATCGCCAGGCATCGCCCTGGTGATCAGTTAGCCGTCGAATTCTGGCGTGACGGCCATACGAAGTATGCGTCGGTGCAGCTCCTTGGCAAAGACAATCCCGGTGTGGACAATTGGCTCTCTAACGTTGCCGCTGCTCGTCGAAGGGGGATCCCGGATGACGCCTCGCGGTACCGAGGGGTCTTCCACCTGGAGCACTGGGGTCTGGTCATGCGGGAATTGACCGAGTGGGATCGCAATAGATTCTCTGTTGATACGGGAATATTCCTGGTCCACGCAGTCTCGGGTTCTGTGGCTGACCAAGCCCAGATTCCCGATAATGTCGTTGTGGAGAAAATCAATGGAGCCCCTGTAGAGTCTGTGGAGGAAGTAGTACGGCTATTCGGGCGGGCGGAAGAGGACGGGGGTACAATCAAACTATCGATCCGACTACGGGATGGCTTGACAGCACGGTATAGCGTGGCGGCGCCAGATGGATAGGGCTGGATCTACGATGCTATTCATTGCAGAGAACGGTTCTTGTACCAGGACGAGCGAATGCTTCGATATCTGACAGCAGGAGAGTCGCACGGGGAAGCGCTAATCGGCATCATTGAGGGCATGCCAGCAGGTGTCCCGCTTACCTCAGAAGCCATTAACCATCACCTCAGCCGGAGATGGCTGGGTTTCGGGCGTGGCGGCCGTTCCAAGTTTGAGAGAGACCGCGTGCACATTTATTCGGGGATTCGATTTTCCAGGACGATCGCCAGCCCTATCGCTCTGCGGCTCGACAATGCGGCATACCAGCGGGACCGTTCCGGATGGCCCGAAGTGATGGCTGTCGAGGGTTCGGGAGTGGGCATTGAGAAAATTACGCTGCCCCGTCCCGGACACGCAGACTTGGTTGGAGTGCAGAAATATGGCTTCGATGACATTCGTCCCGTAATTGATCGCGCCAGCGCCCGTGAAACGGCCATGCGTGTGGCTTGCTGCTCCGTGGCGCGCCAACTATTGAAGCAATTCGGAATTGAGGTCGCAAGCCACGTCGTTCGTATTGGCAATGTGGGGTACGAGGGCGCCAGTGCATGGCGCGATCGCGTAGACGCACTGATTGCGGGGGGCGCCGAATCGGTAAACCGGGAAGCGGACAAGAGTGAGACGCGCATGCTGGATCCTGCGCTCACGGCCACGTGCGTTGAGCATATTATCGCTACCAAAAAGGCGGGCGACTCACTAGGCGGCGTATACGAAGTCATCGTGACTGGAGTGCCTCCCGGGCTTGGCTCCTATGTTCAATGGGACCGTCGCCTTAGTGGACAGCTGGCTCAGGCCATACTGTCCATTCAGGCCCAAAAGGCAGTGGAAATCGGCGACGGCGTTGCCGGAGCATCCACGCCAGGATCAATGGTGCATGACCCCATATATCGTGCAGGTGACGCATTCCGGAGGCATTCCAATAATGCCGGAGGCATCGAGGGGGGCATAACGAACGGCATGCCCATAATTGTGCGGGGATATATGAAGCCAATCCCCACGCTCATAAAGCCATTGGAAACGGCAGACATGGTAACCGGCGAGTCGCAGCCTACGCGTTATGAGCGCAGCGATGTGACAAGCGTGCCCGCCGCGTCAACCGTGGCCGAGGCCGTCGTGGCATTTGCTATTGCCAATGCCTTTCTGGACAAGTTCGGCGGAGACAGCCTAGCCGAAATTCAGGCCAGATTCGAACAGGAAACACAGGCGAAGTTGCCGCGCCGGGTATGAAGGCGTGGAACCCCGGCTCTCGGATCCGGGTTTTTGTGGCCCTTTGTCTAGCGGACGCGCTTGGCGTGGTGGCATGGTTGCACCGGGCTTTCGCCGTCCGCCTTTTATTTTGCGCGTTTCATGTCCGACAGCCAGAAATCTGACCGTACAAGTAAGGCATACAATCCGGGCGAGATTGAAGCGAAATGGTACCGGTTCTGGGAAGGAAACGGATTTTTTCGAGCGGACCGGTCCTCCAGGAAAAAGCCGCACGTGATCATGATGCCGCCGCCCAATGTTACGGGGGCGCTGCACATGGGCCATGCTCTCCAGGATACGATCCAGGACGCGTTGACGCGGATGCGGCGGATGCAGGGTTATGAATCCCTGTGGATGCCTGGCAAGGATCATGCGGGGATTGCCACCCAGAATGTGGTGGCGCGCGCGTTAGAGGAAGAAGGATCAAGCCGCCACGCGTTGGGGCGGGAAGCGTTTGTGGCTCGCATCTGGGAATGGGTGGACGAATACGGCGGGCGTATTCTGCAACAGAAACGGCGACTTGGCGACTCCTGCGACTGGGATCGCGAACGGTTCACGATGGATCCCGGCTACGTGGAGGCAGTGCAGCGGGTATTTGTGCAGTTGTATGAAGACGGCCTCATATACCGTGGTCACTATCTGGTAAACTGGTGCCCGGTGGATCAAACGGCGCTCTCTGATGAAGAGGTCGATAATGTCGAGCGCGATGGTGACATCTGGTATATCCGGTATCCAGTACCGGAGGCCGACGCGCACATCACCGTTGCCACGACACGCCCCGAAACCATGCTCGGAGACACAGCCGTCGCCGTGCATCCCGATGATGAACGGTACCGGCATCTGGTAGGCAAGCACGCCGTGTTGCCACTCATGAATCGGAAGATCCCAGTTGTCGCCGATAGTTATGTGAAGATGGATTTTGGGGCCGGTGCATTAAAGGTGACGCCGGGGCACGACAAGAATGACTTTGAAATCGGAAAGCGGCACAATCTGGATGTCATAAGCGTCATCAACACGCATGCCGCGGTTAATGAACACGGTGGTCCATACCAGGGACTGGACCGATTTGAAGCCCGTGAGCGTGTGGTGGCCGATCTGGATGCGCTGGGTCTGCTCGATAGAGTAGAGCGCCACCGTGTTTCGGTGCCTGTATCGCACCGGTCCAAGGCTATTATAGAACCGCTTCTGTCACGGCAGTGGTTTGTTCGGATGAAGCCGCTTGCGGAGCCGGCAATCGAGGCCGTGCGTGACGGTCGGATACGATTTTTCCCGAAACGCTGGGAGAATGAATACTTCCGTTGGCTCGAAGAAATTCGCGACTGGTGCATCAGCCGCCAATTGTGGTGGGGGCACCGAATTCCTGTATGGTACTACACAACTTCTGCTGGCGAAATAGACGAGTCTCGAGACTTCGTCGTCAGCATTGAGCAGCCTGAGCCTGGGATGGTGCAAGACAACGACGTGTTAGACACGTGGTTTTCATCCTGGCTTTTTCCATTTGCGACCCTCGGATGGCCGCAATCGGACAAGGATACACGTGCGGATCTGGCGTATTTCCATCCGACAGATGTTCTGGTGTCGGGGTACGATATCCTGTTTTTCTGGATCGCCAGGATGATCATGTCGTCGTTGCACTTTATGGGGGAGATTCCATATCGAGACATTTTTATTACCGGCATGATTAAGGACAAGCTAGGCCGGTGGATGTCTAAGAGTCTGGGCAACGGGATCGATCCTATTGAAATGATTGAGCAGTATGGGTCGGACGCCGTGCGGTTTTCGCTGACCGTCCTCTGCGCCCAGGGGCAGGATATCAAGCTCGATTCTTCCGGGTTTGAGATGGGGCGGAATTTCTCTAACAAGATCTGGAACGCCTTCAACGTGTTCGGACGCTTCATGGAGCCGGGAAAGGACTATCGACGGCAGCGGGAATTCCAGGATCTGGAGCTGGTCGAACAATGGATGCTGCTGCGGCTCCACCGCACGATCGAGGCCGTAGACAGGGATATTGGCCGCTATCGGCTGAACGAAGCACTCGGCAAGATTTACACGTTATTCTGGGGAGATTATTGTGACTGGTATCTGGAGCTCATCAAGCCGCCGTTTGGAGAAGAGATGGACGAGGAGACCATCGCGCTGGCAGTAGAGCTCTATGAGACAATGGTGCAACTGTTGCACCCTTTCATGCCGTTTATTACCGAAGAGTTGTGGCACCGGCTACGCCAAAGAAGCGAAGGCGAGGCCTGTATTGTGTCGGCATGGCCTGTGGCAAGCAGGGCACCGGCCTCGGACGGGGCCATGGAAGTGTTTACGCTATTGCAAGAAATGACGACCGGCATCCGCAACGTGCGCAGTCGCTACCGGGTGGCGCCAGGAAAGAGTATTGCGCCGGTCATCAATCTCCCACGTGGCGCCGACAGGCTGGCAGTGATGCTGTCTGATCACCAGCAGTACTTTGCGAAGCTGGCTAACACCAGCGACCTCAAGATCGGCATTGAGTTGGACAAGCCGGATGCCAGCGCCTCGGTGGTGATTCGTGAATATGAAGTGTATGTGCCCCTTGCGGATATGGTGAACCTGGAAGCAGAGCGCGAGCGCCTGCTGGGGGAGATCAACCAGAAAGAAGCTTTTCTCACCCGCATTAGGAAGAAGCTCGATAATGCTCAATTCCTGTCCCGGGCGCCTGCAGGGGTGGTCGAGCGTGAACGCCAAAAGGAGCGTGATGCCGTGGCCGAGATCACCCGTTTGCGCGGCAACCTTGAAGAGTTGCCCGAGCACGCATAAGTCTGGCGCGATCCCATTGCCCCGTGCGGCATGAACATCCTTGGCATTTCCTGCTGGTATCATGATGCGGCCGCGTGTTTGGTGCGGGACGGCAAGATTGTGGCAGCAGCGCAAGAGGAGCGGTTTACGCGCAAGAAGCATGATGCATCTTTTCCACGAAATGCGATCGACTATTGTCTGGCGGAAGGCAATATTGCGGCATGCGATCTCGATATCGTGGCCTTTTATGACAAGCCGTTCCTGAAATTCGAGCGGCTATTGGAGACCTACCTGTCGTATGCGCCCAGGGGACTGTCGTCTTTCTTGAAGTCCATGCCCGTCTGGCTCAAGCGCAGATTGTGGATGCCGGACATTCTGCGGCGCGAGCTCGATTATGAGGGACCTCTCGTGTTTCCGGAACACCACGAGAGCCATGCGGCAAGTGCGTTCTTCCCTTCTCCATTTGAGCATGCGGCGTTCATCACAACAGATGGTGTTGGAGAGTGGACGACAACGTCCTTTGGCTCAGGTGCTGGCAACCGATTGCAGATCGACGCCGAGATACACTTCCCGCACTCGCTGGGTCTCTTGTACAGCGCCTTTACGGCGTACTGCGGGTTCCGGGTAAATTCCGGAGAGTACAAGCTGATGGGGCTCGCACCGTATGGAAAGCCGGCCTTTGCTGACCTGATTCTGCGAGAACTGATAGACCTGAAGGAAGACGGGTCCTTCCGGCTCAACATGGATTATTTTACGTATCCCGCGGGTCTGACGATGACGGGCAGGAAGTTCGCCGCGCTGTTCGGCGGACCGGGGCGCGCTTTTGAGGGGCCATTGACTGCGCGGGAAATGGATCTTGCCCACAGTGTTCAGGTCGTAATCGAAGAAGCGATGATGAACATGGCGCGGCATGTGCGCAAGCAGACGCAGGCGTCCGATCTGTGTCTCGCGGGCGGCGTGGCGCTTAACTGCGTCGCCAACGGCGTGCTGCTTCGTTCGGGTGTGTTCGACCGCCTGTGGATCCAGCCCGCCGCGGGAGATGCCGGTGGCGCACTTGGCGCAGCACTGATGGCATGGCACGGGTATGCCGGGCATGCGCGAACGCCGAAGGTGCCGGATGCGATGCAGGGAGCCTGCCTTGGGCCAGGGTTCAGCGATGGAGACATTGTAGATTTCCTGGAGGCGGAGGACGTGCCGTTCGAGCACGTAGGATACGATGCATTACCGGATCGTACGGCGGCCCTGCTCGCTGCCGGAAACGTTGTCGGCTGGTTTCAGGGACGCATGGAGTATGGGCCCCGTGCGCTGGGCGCCAGGAGTATTCTTGCCGATCCACGTGGGCGAGATGTCCAGCGCAGGGTTAATCAGAAAATCAAGTTTCGGGAGAGCTTCCGACCTTTTGCGCCAAGCGTGGCACTAGAGCGTGCGGACAAGTATTTCGCGCTGGGCGCGGACAGCCCTTATATGTTGCTGGTGGGCGCGGTTCGGGGGGCCGCAATCACAGGCGAAGGACTGGGAAGGCTCCGCAACATTACATCGCCGGTGCCGGCGGTCACGCATGTGGATGGCACCGCTCGCGTACAGACAGTGAATCAGCAGACGAGCCCGCTGTTCTGGCAACTCCTGCGTTCCTTCGAGGGCATCACCGGCTGCCCCGTAGTCGTAAACACGAGCTTCAACGTGAGGGGTGAACCCATTGTGTGTACGCCGGAGGACGCATACCAGTGTTTTCGGCGTACGCACCTGGATGCGTTGGTCCTGGGACCTGCTCTGGTTACCAAATCGATGCTGTCGGAAGGCGAGGATCCGTTTACGCCAGAGCAGATTAGCGAAACGTATGGCTTGGATTGACCGGGCATCATCGGCCAGTCAATCAGGAATGTCACACGCATCAGGCATGCGGACGCAACCTGTGCTTGCTGGATGTCACCGATGGCGTTTGCAGCCAGGCGTGGACTTGGTCGTTGATGCACACAGCGCCATCACACGCGACCAGGCGTTTTCGAGCGCAGAGAAACAAGCGAATAGCTGGTGCTACGGCCTCCGGCCGGTTCCTTCTGTAGAATTCCTTGGGCCACCAGTTCACTGATATCGCGCAGCGCAGTGTCCGGCGAGCACCGCTCGATTGTTGCCCATTTGGATGAGGTGACTTTGCCTTCAAAACCGTCCAAGAGACGATTCAGCATGTTGCACTGACGCGAATTGAACGGTATTTGTGCATGCTCTCTCCAAAAGTGCGCCTTCGACAGCATGCTGGCTAAATCTGCGTCTGCCTTATCGAAAGCCCTCTCCAAACAGTTCAGAAACCAGTCAAGCCAACGCGTTATATCAAGATCGCCCTTCTGTGTTGTTTCCAGCATTTCGTAGTAGGCTTTGCGTTCCTGCTGGATCTGCGTTGACATGCTGTAAAACCGCTCTGTGCTACGCTCGGACTTCGCCAGAGCCATATCCGTGATTGCCCGACCAATGCGGCCATTACCATCCTCGAAGGGATGAATCGTCACAAACCACAAATGGGCTATAGCGGCCCTGATCACCGGGTCAACGTCTGACGTTCGATTATACCAGGCCAGAAATGTGTTCATCTCTGTATCCACCCGGTCCGCATTCGGCGCTTGAAAGTGCACATGCTCCCGTCCGGATGGGCCTGAAACGACCTGCACCGGTCCGGAACGATCATCCCGCCAGACTCCGACAGTTATCTTGCGCATACCGCTTCGTCCTGTCGGAAACAACGCGGCATGCCAGTCAAACAGACGCTCGGCTGTTAAAGGATTGTCATAGTGGCGTGTTGCATCGATCACCAATTCAACAATGCCTTCGACATCCCGATCTATGTAGGTCAAGGCCCCGATCTTAATCCCGAGACGTCTTGCGATTGCTAAGCGCACCTGTTCGTCATCGAGAGTGACACCTTCAATCTCACTGGATTTGACGACATCTTGCGTGAGAGTGCGCCACGTCGCATCATTGCGCAGCTCAAGTCCGATACCCTCCATGCACCCTAGCAGTCGTCCCTGCCGATGACGAACTGCAGCAAGCCTTGCTGCCAGCGCGCCTGCATTCCACCGGAACGCGGGCCAGTCTGATCTTTCATGGATATAGTTCATAATCTCCGCATTTGAAGCAACGATTAAACCTGGAAAGAATGCAATTGCAGTATTTCTCCGCATAATAGGCGGTAAATAGAACAATCATTCTCCGCAACAGCGTGCTTAGGCCTTGTATACACACAGCCTCACCCGAAGACAACCCGTCACGAGCGCCTCAAAACCTGACTGATCATAGATACAATATGATTGAGTGCTTCAAGCAAGTTGATTCCGGTCAGTGTCACTTGCCAGGCTTTCCAGAGATGCTCCAAGGAACGCCAATATGCGAATTGAATCGGTTACGCTTTGGGTACGGAGGGATCTACCTCCTCACTCCAGGCAAGTATGCCACCCTTGAGGTTGACAGCGCGCGCAAATCCTCTGGAGCGGAGGAGCCGCACGGCTTTCGCCGAGCGGCCACCGCTGCGGCAATGAACAACGATGCGTGCGTCGGGCAGGGCCCTGAGTTCGCCCATCCGGTCGGCGAGCTCTTCCACCGGAATCTGCTGATCAGCGCCCATTGCAGCTACCGCACTCTCGAAGGGCTTGCGAACGTCCAGGACAAACGGGTCTCGTCCTTCTTCACGGAGGGCGTGAAGTTCGTGAACTGTCATTTCTGGCACATTGTGTTGTGTAGACACGCCGCAAAAGGCTTCATAGTCCACCAGTGCGGTGACGGTTGGATCGTCTCCACAGACAGGACAGTCTTTGCTGCGCCGCACTCTCAGGCTCTGATAGGCAGACGATAGTGCATCCACATGCAGCAGGCGCCCCACGAGCGGTTCGCCGGCCCCCAGGACCAGTTTTAGCACCTCATTGGCCTGCATGGTGCCAATTATGCCGGGCAGTACGCCGAGCACGCCACCCTCAGCGCAGGATGGGACCAGTCCCGGCGGTGGCGGAGCAGGGTATAAGCAGCGGTAGCAGGGGCCTGTTGGGTGGGCAAATACGGAAACTTGCCCTTCGAACTGAAAAATTGAGCCATACACATTGGGCCGCCCCGTAAGCACGCACGCGTCATTAATGAGGTAGCGCGTGGGGAAGTTGTCGGTGCCATCCGCTACAATATCGTACTGCGAGATCAGGTCAAGCGCATTGCCGCTATCGAGGCGAAACGCGTGCGGCTCAACGGTCACGAGCGGGTTGATGTCCTGTATGCTCTCTTGCGCCGACTCAAGCTTGTGTCGTCCGACATCGCTTGCGCCATGCAGCACCTGCCGGTGGAGGTTGGATTCGTCGACGACATCGTAGTCCACGATTCCAATCCTGCCGATTCCGGCCGCGGCCAGATACAGGGCCAGTGGCGAGCCGAGGCCCCCGACGCCGACCAATAGCACGGAGGCGGCCTTCAGCTTTTCCTGGCCGTCAAGTCCTACGTTCGGCAGCGTTAGGTGGCGTTGATACCGGCGGATTTCATCTGAAGAAAGCATGGAGTGCAGATAGTGTGTGGCAGGGGGTCCCTGCGGATCGCACGAAAAAATAGCCAACGATAGTACGGTTACACAGGATTTTTGGTTTTGTACGCGTATTGCCGGTGGACAACAGGGGCGGGTATCTCGGATGAAGTCTCCTCGGCCTCAACTTCTCCGCCGTTGGAAGAGTCACGTCCTACACGTGCTTTACATTCACTGTCCGTTGGTCGGGAGTCAGTGTCTGATTCGAGTTCCGGTATTCCTACATCGCAACACAGCGACGGCATTGACGTGACGCCCTCGCATCGGATTGGATGAGGCTGTTGCGTCGTTGCATGCACGTGCAGGGGAGATGCGGCTTATGACGCTTAAAAGCGATGCGTATAGGCAATCTTAGTCGCCGCCTGACTGCTGAGAGACTGAAAGCGATCCAGGAGGTCGCTCTGCCAATTGTGTGTGTACACCAGATAGAAATCACTCCCTGGCCGAATCACCCAATGAAATCTTCCATACAATCCGACAATGTCACTTAAATCATCATATTGAATGTTGGCGCTGAAGAACGTCCAGGGCGTAAGCCCTACGCTGGTTGCCATGCGTACGAGATTGGTGCGAAAGGAGCCACGCCCCAGGCGTACGTCATGGTGAGACCAGGCGCCGGAGATGCTTAGACCGGCAATCGGGCGCCAGACAACCATTGCTGAATAGTCGATCCGGTTGCCTGTCCAAAAGCCACCGTAACCAACGCTACTACTAGCATGGAGCGGCCGATGCGGCGCCGTATTCCCCTCCAATTCTACTTCGTAGGTATGGTAAGACCCGGCAGGAATGATCACCGAGCTGTCCCGTCGAATATCAAAATCATGGCGCAATCGCTCGTAATCATGGCCGATGTTGAGTTCGATGCCCTCTCCGCCTTCAAAGCGCAATTCTGCCGGAAACGAGGTGTTAACCGTCTCCGCCCTGAAATCAAGATCCATGAGGTATTCATGCCGGAGTTCCAGCGAAAATTCGCGGAGCACGGGATGCTCGCTGAATAGCCACGAATACCGGAAACTGGGCTGGAATCGTCGGAAGCCATTCCGGTAGATAAAGCCAACGGCCGGGTCGTAGGCGCTGCCGAACTCGCGGTACGATGCATGCATGTAGAATGGCTGGTTCGGATAGGCTAGGCGAATGCCCCGAACCGTCCGGTCGAAAAAGGAAGACGTGGCGTCGAGACGTGCTGCATTGTGCGCGACAAAAAAAGCCTGGAACTGCAGATTCTTGTTTCCCCTGAACGTGGAGGTGCCCAACTCGAGATCCACCCCGACTGTGTGGCGGTCCTGAAGCCCCAGGGCATCGCCGCCCTGTGTTGCCCGGCGCGTATACAGGAAGCCCAGAGAGCTTTCGCCCAGAATTTGCGTCTTCGCGCGGGCTACGGTGAAGTCTTCTCCCGGGAGATCCCCGAGAGAACCGGTGCGAATCTGCAGGAATCCTACATCAACTCGCCCAATTTGGCCGGCTAATCTGGCCCCAACTCTAATAGGGACGGCCTTTCCGTTCTCAAGTCCGATACGCCGGCTAAAGTAGGGGTTGACGCCGCTGGCCGGTGCAAACTCAAAAACGCCAGATCCCTCGAGGAAGAAATCTCGTTGCTCCGGGAAGCGGAGTGGGAAACGGGACAGGTTGACCCGGCGCTGGTCCACTTCGGTTTCCGCAAACTCCGTGTTGACGCTGAGCGACGCGCGCAAATTGGTGCTAAGGCTCATTGTCACGTCGCCCCCGACGTCACCGACGCGGTCCGTGCTAGGCACCCCGCCGACCCAAGCTCGTTGCGATTGTACAACGGCGAACGGCGTGACCTCCAGTCCCAGGCCTTGTGAAAGCCCCCGGAGTCCCGTCAGCCGACCGGCGTTCTGGGGCCTGAAGAGTCCCTGGTTGCGCCGGTATCCGCTCCAGACCAGCTCCTCATTTTTTCGCCGTATGGTGCGATGGAAATTGATGCCCCATGTGTCATGCTCCGCATCAAAATTCAGCGTGCGGAATGGGATTCGGATTTCTGCAGACCATCCATACACACCTCGCGTCACGCGTGCGCTCCAGATTCCGTCCCAGTCTTTCTTCAGATTGATGTCCTGCCCGATGGTGAGCAGGCCGTCACCCATGAGGCCCGCGGGATTTGTTTCGAAGAAGTATGCGCTGCGCCCGTCATTGTGCGTATCCAGGATGAGCATGAACCGGTCGTCCGTACGCAGCGAAGCGTCTCGCTGACGCTGGAATCCAAGGATGCCCTCCGGATCACTGTCGTGTAGCAGCACCCCAATCAGCAGGTAGTCGTTGGTGTACACCACCCGCACCTCCGTGCGTTCTGACGGTGGTGCTCCCGCTTGTGGCTCCTGCTGCAGAAATGCATCGCTGCCGGTGGCCTCCTCCCAGAACGCTTCGTTCAGCCGACCGTCGTAATCCAGCCGCGCATCCTCTGGCAAAGCCATCGCCTGAATGACCGGAGGCGGATCGACGGAGGGGCGCACCTGACCAAACAGGAGCATGCATACCAGCCAGGAAGCCATACGCTATCGAATCAACAGACGTGAGTATGATGCGCAGGCTGCAATCTCCTGATGGCTCCGCGTTTATGACGACGCCCGCACGGGAATGCGCACTTCGGTGTTTTCCCAGCGCAAGACCAGACTGGTGTCGTTTCCCTCGGTATCGAAGGTAATGGTAAACTGATCCACGCTCTCTGTCATCGCGCCGGAAGGAACGCTGAACTGCAGCACATTCTTACTCTTGTCGAATACGTCGGGCGTAAAGCCGTCAGGGCCAAGACGACCTGTGCCGTCCAACCCGAGTTGCGGGCTAACGTGTATGGTCCACTCGGTCTCGTTAGGCTCCGTGAAAATCGCGTAGGTACCGGCCTCCACCTGGTGCCCTGCAATTTCGAGCGCTCCCGTGGTCGTGATTTCCGTGGCCTCGTTGGCGCCCGTGCGCCACAGTTCCCCAAAGGGCACCAGGAAAGTCTGCTCCTCGGTGTCGGTCCCAAATATCTCGCGGCCACGCACGTAAGGGCGACCATAAGTGACCTTGACATAAGTGTCACCGAGATGCGTCTTGGCAATACCGATCGGACTCGGGCGGCGCGACGGATGGATGTCTTGGGCGAGGGCCGTGTCCGCAAGCATCAAACAGCAGAGCGCGGTGGCCGCGAGGAGAAGACTGGAGTGTCGTGGCATTGGAAACGGGTTTATTGTGATGGGATATGAACACACGAAAATACCGATACGGTCGCAGTATTGGCAACAATTTATTCAGGCACGGGTGTATAACCACTTCCGTTCATGTCACCCTTGACGTCCTCATGCGAACATTAGCCTGTCTATGTGCCACACTTCTTGTGTTGGTCGCCACCATGCCAACCTTCGCCCAATCGACGGAAGACATCTCTCCGTCTGACGAAGATGCCATCCAGGAGTTGCTGGACACGCTGTTCGACGGCATGCGCGAAGGTGACAGCACGATAGTGCGCTCGGTGTTTTATACCGGCGCTGTCATGGCGCGCGCCCAGGACACGGGCATGGCCCCTCGCCCGGTTGATTTTTTCGTCAGAGCGGTCGGATCCCCACACGAAGTAGCGTGGGATGAGCGCATCTGGGATGTGACGATCCATGTGGACCAACGTCTCGCTACGGCATGGATGGAGTTCGCATTCTTCCTTGGCGAGGACCTGCACCACTGCGGGGTCAACAGCATGATGCTCTACCACGCCGATGATGGCTGGAAGATTACCTACCTAGCGGATACGGATCGGGGGACAGACTGCGATATTCCACCCGAACTGCAATAATCCGGTCTCGGGCGTACGGAACGACTTAGTCGTTCTCCTCCTTGCTCACACCGTGCTCGATTGGAACGGGATAATTGGCCGTAAAGCACGCATTGCAGTACCCCAGAGGACGGGGATTGGCAGTCTTGACAGCTTTCATTAGTCCTTCCACAGACAAATAGGCCAGGGAATCAACCCCCAGCCACTCGCCGATTGCGTCGACATTGTCGAACTGTGAGGACAGGAGCTCTTCATGGCTGGGGAAATCCATCCCGTAATAGCACGGACTTATGACGACAGGGGAGGTAACCCGGAAGTGCACCTGCCTTGCCCCGGCCTGGCGAATCATTTTCACCAGCAGGCGCGCTGTCGTCCCACGCACAATAGAGTCGTCAACAACAACGACATTGCGATCCTTCAGCAGGCCTTCCACGGTATTGAACTTACAGCGTACGTGGATTTCTCGGCGGTCCTGGCCGGGAGCTATGAACGTGCGTCCTATATAGTGATTACGAATGAGGCCGATTTCATAGCGGCATCGGTAGCCCAGTTTCTGGCATTCGGTCACATACCCGAGCGTCGCCGTGTTGGATGAGTCCGGGACGGAGATTACGATCGGTGGCTTCTCTTCCGCCGGCACGCGAGGAACCGGCGCGTCATGGGCAAGCTGCTTGCCGATCTTACGCCGGACCTTGTCGACCATTTCGCCATAGATCTTGGAATCCGGTCGGGAAAAGTACACGTACTCGAAGACACACTGGCTGATACCGTGCCGTTGGGGCAGGCGCAAGCTCTGGAAGTCGCCCGTTTCGCACCCCTCCCGGTCGATAACCAGAATTTCTCCTGGCTCGATATCACGGATATACTCCGCGCCGATCAGGTTGAAAGCACACGTTTCACTGGCCACGCAATAGGCTGCATGTCCGTTCCGACCGGACTTTCCGTAGCGCCCAAGCGCAAGCGGACGAAATCCACTGGGATCTCGCACGGCGATCAGGTAGTCATCGGTAAGGATGGCCAGCGTGAAGGCCCCCTCGATCTGAGTCATGGCGTCCAGGATCTGATCGAGCTGTTTCTTGCGTCGACTTTGGGCGATCAGGTGCAAGATCAGTTCACTATCTGAACTGGACTGAAATAGCGTGCCGCGCTCACTAAAGGCGCCTCTCAGTTCGCGGGCATTCGACAGGTTGCCATTGTGCGACAGCGCCAGATTGCCACCCTTGTACTGCACCCGGAACGGTTGAATGTTGGCCCGGCTTTGCGACGATCCGCTGGTGGAGTACCGCGTGTGCCCAATGGCTGCATCTCCCAACAACATGCTGTGAAAGATGTCCGGGTCATTAAATATGTCCAGGACAAGGCCGAAGCCCTTGTGCATCGGCATCACGTGCCGACGCTTCTGCTCGTCATAGGTGGAGGTCACGATTCCACATGATTCCTGACCGCGATGCTGAAGTGCATGCAGCCCGAAATATGTCAGTCGCGCCGCATCTGGCACGTTGAAAATGCCAAAGACACCACAGTTGTCATTGATTGAATTCATGGGCGCAGACAAGACGCCAGACAGGGCAATGAAGTATACGGAATTGTCAGTGATTCGTTCACGGAGAATTCCAATGCAGGCAGGGCAATTCAATAGTCGTCAAGCGCAGAAAAGCCCTGCGTCGCAGAATTGGTTCCCTTGGAACCGTTGCCAAACCTATGGCTGCGCCATGCGCCGTTGCGCGTGCGATTCATCCAACACTGGAGTCACCGTCACTCGCACGAACAAAATGCGATTGTTCTCGACCGATTCCACCGCCATGTGTAACCGTTCGTAGGAAACAGTGTCACCCACGTTGGGGATGTCACCCATTAGGTGGAAAATGAGTCCGCCCAAGGTTTCAAAGCCAAAGCTGTCCGTATCCAGGTTGAGATCCAGCTCTTTACTTAGATCGTCCAGATCAATCCGCGCATCGACTCGGTAGCGGTGGTCGTCGATCTGCTCGCAGTAGCTTTCCGCCACTTCGTCGTGTTCGTCGCGGATATCGCCTACCACTTCCTCCAACACGTCCTCTAGCGTGACAATACCGGCAGTGCCTCCATATTCGTCCACAACGATGGCCAAGTGCGTCTTGCGCCGCTGAAAATCCTTCAACAGGTCGTCGAGCTTCTTTCCCTGGGGCACAAACATGGGCGGTCGCATGAGCCGCGTCCAGTCTACCCGGGTATCCGACCGTTCCGCAGGCAAGTAGGGCAACAGGTCTTTGGCGTAGATGACGCCCAGTATGTTGTCCAGATGATCAACGAATAAGGGGAGGCGCGAATGGCCGCTCCGACGGATGATTTCCAGAGCCTCTGGCAGCGTTGCCGTTACGGGCAGGGCGGTGATGCCGAGTCGGTTAATCATGATGGCCCGGACAGGCGTTTCTCCGAATTCCACTATCGAGTGTATCCATGCGCGCTCGTCCTCCTCCAGTGACCCGTGAGCCTCACCGATTTCGGCCATGGCCTTCAGGTCATCGGGGGACAGCGTTTCGGGCTTGTCGCGCGCCAGCCATCGGTTGATGCCACGGTGCGTACATCGAGCGAGTAGCGCAATCACCGGATAGCAGAGCCAGAAGATAGCCTTGAGCGGGCCGGCCATAATCCGGCTGTAGGTAACTGCATGCCGAGATGCAATGAGCTTCGGGGTGATCTCGCTGACAACCAGCAGCACGAATGTCAGTGCGACCACCTCGAGGGCGAAAACAATCCCTCTGCTGAGGCCCATTTCCACAGCAATGCGCTCAGTAACCAGCGCCGCCAGGATGGCCGCCGACACGTTGGTGACCGTATTGGCTAGCAAAATGGTGATCAGGAGGTGCTGGGGCTTTTCGAGTAACGCCACCACACGCCGGCTGGCCCGATCGTTGGCCTGTGACAACGATTCACGGACAGACGCATCCAGAGAAAACAGGGCCACCTCTGACCCGGAAATCACCGCAGAGGCCACCAGTAGCAGGACAAACGCCAACACCGAAGTCGGCTCTATCAAGACTTCCGTGGCCTGACCAGCGACAGCAAGTATGACAGGTAGGGGATCTGCGTCAGGGTCCAAGGCAGGTGTGGACGTTGCGCCGGAATGTCATGTCTTCCACGGTCTTACCGGGATTCCAAGGCCAAGTTCTAGAAGTAGTTGCCCGTGAAGATGATGAAGAGCAGCGTGATGAGCACTGCTAACGGACATACGTACTTGACGAGGATGGTGAACAAGGGTTTCGCGGGCATCGGAAAGCCGCCATTGGGACCCTCCTCCAACGAGGCGAGAAGGTTTGGAATGCCCCACTTCCATCCCGCAAATACGCACAGCAGGATCGCTCCGATACTCAGCGAGTAGTTGCCCCAAATGTTGTTGTTTAGCGTCAGGAAATCCCATGCTCCAAACAAGCCGTCGGCGCCAAGCCAACTAACGGCTCCGTTGGCCAGAGCCGACGGAATAGCCAGTATGAAACATGCGATGCCCAACACCCAGCCGATTGTGCTGCGCTGCCATCCACGCTCATCCACGAAATAGGAGACCATCACTTCCAGGAGGCTGATGGTTGACGTAAGTGCGGCAATGGAGAGCAGGAAGAAGAAAGCAATCGCAACGATGCCTCCCGCAGGCATGGCGTTAAATATCGTTGGGAGCACTACAAACACGAGGCCAGGGCCGCCGCCCGGCTCGGCGCCGGCATAGAACAGGGCCGGAAATATTATAAGTCCCGCCAGAATGGCGATGAACGTGTCGAACAGGGCTACGTACGTACCTGCCTGCCACATATTCTCGGTCTTTGGCAAATACGATCCATACGTGATCATGGCCCCCATCCCCACACTAAGGCTAAACAGGGCCTGTCCCAATGCCCCGATCACCACCTTCAGGCTGAGCTCTGAAAAGTCCGGGCTGAAGAGATACACTAGCCCTTCGAGGCCATTTGGCAACGTCACGGCCCGTGCTGCGAGCAGCAGCAGCAGCACAAACAGCAATGGCATAAGAACCTTGGTTACCCGTTCGATGCCCTTGGATACGCCTCCACGCACCACAATAACTGTAAGTGCGAGGAACACCCCTGTAAGGAGTATGGCAAGCCACGGGTCGCTAACGAGGCCCTGAAACACGGCAGTGCTTGATTCAGCGTCTGTCGCGACCGCGAGGCCCCCTGTAATAGCCTTCCATAGATAGCCAACTGTCCAACCGGCAATGACAGCATAGAAGGCGAGAATACAAAAGCCGGTAACGACACCGAGACCGCCAAGAATTGGCCAGGACGTTTTGGGGACCAGGGCCTTGAACGCACCGACCGGATTACGCTGGGTCTTCCGTCCGATCGAGAGCTCCGTAAGCAGCACGGGAAGCCCGATGACCAACACAAAGAAGAGATAGATGATGACAAAAATGCCGCCGCCACCTTCTCCAGCCGAATACGGGAACCGCCAGATATTTCCCAGGCCGATGGCGCTGCCGGCAGCTGCCAGGATGAATCCAAATCTGCCGCTCCATTGATCGCGCCCTGTGGGGGATGCCATGTGCTTCTCCAGAATTGAGTGAAATGCCTAACCAAGGCGAATGGATAATACCATAGGTTGCTCATCCTCCATGCCGGAAGGTGAGGCCATTCCTGCACTTCGCAGGGCAACTTCTCCTTGTGCGGCAGAGACTACAACAAGCGCCGGACCATTCAATTTATAAAAAGAATCTGTTTCAATTTTAACGCGACTTGTCCGATCAATACCTATATTGCATGTGTAACAACGCAATTACGTTATGTGTAGGTGGCACAATGAAGAAACTGTTCGTAGGCGGTATTTCCTGGAGTACAGACGATGAGGAACTCCGCCGCCATTTTGAAGCATACGGCGCCGTTGTGGACGCGCGTGTGATTTACGATCGCGAGACGGGGCGATCGAGAGGATTTGGGTTCGTGACCTTTGAGGAGGAAGCCGACGCCGAGAGGGCCAAAGAGGCTCTAGACGGATCGGAGCACATGGGCAGAACAATTCGCGTGAATGAGGCAGAAGAGCGCCAGCGCTCTCGCGGCAACCCGTTCAGCCACGGGCGAGGGGGCTACAAAGATGGAGGCCGCGAGGAGCGTCGCGGTTGGCGCTAGCGCCAATTGTACTTAGAAGGGTAGTCCGTCGTCGTCATCGAACGGTTTGTCCTGGGACGGACTTGGCGCTGCAGATTCTGATGTATCCACGGATCGCTCCTGTTGCTGTGGTCGCGTTTCGGATGGGCGATCTTGCCCGTATGATGAAGAGCGCTGGCTCGACCGATAACCGCCGCCATCACTTCCTCCTCCACCGTTCCGCGAGTCGAGCATCATCATCTCCCGTGCTCTGACTTCCGTGGATTGCCGCGGGTTGCCATCGCGGTCTTCCCACTTCCGCGTCTGTAGGGAGCCTTCGAAATATACGCGGGACCCTTTCCGTAGATATTCGCCGCAGATTTCGGCCAGGCGAGCCCATGCCACTACACTGTGCCATTCGGTTCTCTCGACCCATTGACCGTCCCGGTCCTTGTAGGACTCCGGCGTGGCGATTCTCAGGTTGCATACCGCAGTGCCGCCCTGCGTGTACCGCAACTCCGGATCTTGTCCGATATTGCCGATGAGAATGACCTTGTTCACTCCTCTTGCCATGATTGCGCCTCTTTTTAGGGTTTGCTTTGGCGATGTGGTTTGTTGTGCGCAGACAAAGTAAAAACGGCCTGTGACAACAGTATGTCATACCGTTGTGACGATCTCGTTATTTTTTTCGAAGCGATAGAGATTCGTACGAAACTACGTAGGTTACGTTCGTACACTGCGCCTCTGATTATTGCCATTACACATGCCTGACAAGATCTACGACACCAGGTTTCGCGAAGCCTCCGAACGCATGGAGGCCTATGCCGATTTCGTGGCTGTCGTCCGTCAGTTGCGGCGACAGTGCCCATGGGACCGCGAGCAGACGCATGCGTCCGTCAAGCATCTGCTCATCGAAGAAGCCTACGAGACCGTTAGTGCGATAGAGGACGAGGACTGGGGAGAGCTCAAGAATGAGTTGGGCGACCTGCTGCTTCATGTTGTCTTCCACTGCGTGATGGCAGAGGAGAGCGGACGCTTTACCACGCGTGACGTAGTCGAAGCGGAAATCGACAAATTGGTCCGTCGCCACCCCCACGTGTTTGGAGATACGTCCGTCAGCGGGGTGGAGGAAGTGCTCACAAATTGGGAGAGCATCAAGCGCACGGGTGAGCGGAGGCAATCCGTCCTGGAAGGCGTGCCGAAACATCTTCCCACGTTACTTGCAGCCTACCGGATGCAGGAAAAGGCGGCCGGAGTCGGCTTCGATTTTGCACGCGCCGTCGATGCCTGGCAAAAGGTAGAGGAGGAAATCAGCGAAGCGCGCGAGGCAATCAATGGCGCCGAAGACGCCACGAAAAGGGAGGACGAGTTTGGAGACCTACTCTTCTCCCTGGTTAACTACGCACGATTTGCGGGTATTAATCCGGAAAACGCCCTGCGCCGGACGAACAGAAAATTCCGGCGCCGCATTGAGCACATTGAACAGTGTCTATCCAGGGATGGTCGCTCCATGGAAGACGCTACGCTGGAAGAAATGGATCGCTATTGGGAACAAGCCAAACAGACCGACCATGTCCCGTGACGGGGATCCGTTGGGTCGCTGATCAAGACACCGCATACGTTTTCTGCCTAGAGGTCCTATTCCGTCGGCCAGATCTCTTGAATATTTGTGAGCCGTTCAAGGTGTTTGACGCCACGAGCCCATAATGCGATCTCGGGCGCGAGCGCAGATGAAATCGCCACCGCGTTTCCGAGCTTTCCTGTCCTGGCACAGGGCGAACCATTCCACCTTTCAGGCGATGTGTCACAATCCGGGAATCTACGCTGACGGCACCGTGATGTAGATATCCATACGGCGCGGTCGGCCGAATACTTGCCATAAGCCCGAGAATCGAATGCATTCTGATTCCGAGCACACCCACTAATCTGAAGTGCACATGTGCAGGCCGTGGGTGAAAACTTTGGCGACGCCTTGCGTACTTTACCGACGGTTCACATAGTATTGCCATGTCAGCAACCACTCGTATGTACGGTAAATCCCGCACAACCAAGTCTGATGTTGTCTCCTACCTACGTGCCGGCGTTGGAAACCCCAAAGCCAACTTCCGTCCTGGGCAATGGGAAGCTATTGACGCACTCGTCAATCGCAATCGGCAGCTCATCGTGGTGGAGCGCACGGGCTGGGGCAAGAGCATGGTCTACTTTCTGGCCACCCGGATTCTGCGGGATCGTGGACGGGGTCCAACGCTGCTTGTGTCTCCCCTTCTTGCCCTGATGCGCAATCAGCTGGCAGCGGCGGAGCGAGTCGGAGTTAGCGCACTAACGATCAATTCCGCCAACAAGGAGCTGTGGCGGGACCTGCAGGAGCAGATCCTGCACGACAAGGTAGATGTGCTTCTGATTTCTCCAGAGCGTCTGGCCAACGAGGATTTTGTCAAAGACGTGCTGCGGCCGATAGCCCGTCGCATCGCATTGCTCGTTGTGGACGAGGCTCACTGTATTTCGGACTGGGGGCACGACTTTAGGCCCGATTACCGGCGCATCGTGAGTATCCTGAAAATGATGCCACCAAACATGCCCGTGCTGGGCACCACGGCCACGGCTAACAGCCGCGTACTGACCGACATTCAAGACCAGTTGGGTAACATCGGCATCCAGCGCGGCGCGCTCATGCGGGAATCCCTAACACTGCAGAATATGCGGCTATCCAACACAGCTGCCCGCTTGGCGTGGCTTGCGGAGCACCTGCCGACGCTTCCCGGATCAGGCATTGTGTATGTGCTAACAAAACGTGACGCAAACATAGTAGCCAACTGGCTAACCATCCAAGGCATCCCGGCGCGAGCTTACTATGCCAATGTCGAGTACGCCGGATTCGAGGACTCCAACACGTACCGCACGTATCTCGAAAACATGCTTCTGCGCAACGGCGTTAAGACGCTGGTTGCGACCATCGCACTGGGCATGGGATTCGACAAGCCGGATATGGGCTTCGTCATTCACTTCCAGGCACCCGGCTCCATAGTCGCCTATTATCAGCAAGTCGGGCGTGCCGGACGTGCCATCCCCACGGCTTTCGGTATCCTGATGTCGGGCAGCGAGGATGATCTCATCCACACATATTTTCGACGGTCAGCGTTTCCGCGGGAGGAGTGGGTGAACAAGATCCTGATGGCTCTGGAAGGCAGCGACGGGCTGACTGTTGGGCAGCTTTGTCAGCGAGTCAATCTTCGCCCTAGTCAACTTAAACAAGTGTTAAAATACCTCTCGGTAGAGCAGCGTGCGCCCGTGTACAAGAAAGGGTCGCGCTGGAACCGCACGCCTGTCAAGTACAAAATTGACCGCGATACCATCGAACGCTTGACCCGACAGCGCGAACTGGAGTGGAGTGAAGTGCAGGCGTATATCGACGCGAGCGGCTGCCTCATGAGGTTTCTTGCGGAGTCGCTTGATGACGAGCAGCCGAAGGATTGCGGGAAATGCGCATCC
The DNA here is from genome assembly GCA_963665975.1 of Rhodothermales bacterium. Lineage (GTDB taxonomy): Bacteria > Bacteroidota > Rhodothermia > Rhodothermales > Bin80. The sequence continues at coordinate 1,117,292 of OY762508.1, read as the reverse complement.
TGCCAAGGCAAACCCGTTGTCACGCTGTCTTACTCCAGTACGCTAGAGGTGGAAGCAAACCACTTCATTCAACAGGCCAAGATAGATCTGGTTTGCAAGCTCCGGGTCCCGTCCAGAGCCTTACCCGTGTACAGGTTTCCTAGCAACTTGCGTCCGACGCTACACGCGGAAGAGGGTAGAATACTTAGTGTGTGGGGCGATGCGGGATGGGGAAAACTGGTGGCAGAGGGTAAGCGGGCCGGATGGTTCAGGGATGAACTTGTATCTGCGGCAGCCCATCTGATACGCCGCCGCTGGAAGCCAAGTCTGCAATGGGTGACCTGTGTTCCGTCCCAGCGCCATTCCGAACTTGTTCCCAACTTTGCTTCCCGACTTGCAGAGGCGCTGCGCCTTCCATTCAAGCAGGTTGTGGTCAAGGTCAGAAACAACGAACCGCAAAAATTGCAGCAGAACCAATTCCACAGATGTCGTAATCTGGACGGTGTCTTCGCCATCAGGAATCCTGTGCGCCGAGGCCCCGTCCTGCTGATTGATGACGTAGTCGACTCGACTTGGACACTGACCGTGGTCGCCGCGCTTCTTCGCCAGGCAGGCACAGGCCCGGTATTCCCATTCGCGCTCACTTCCGCTGCCGTCGGTGGATAACAATGGAAATAGATAAGAACACGTTGGCCACAATGCTGTGTACGGTTACGCTCGGCCGTGCGGATCGTGCTCCACCGCTAACCGCATTGCAGTGGCACAGCCTCGCAACTTGGCTCACGAAGCAGGATCGGGAGCCTAGCAACTTGCTGGACGGCGAGGCACGATGGATTTTAGCCGATTGGCAGAAATCAGAGCTTTACGTCAAGAAGTCTTTGCAAGTGCTGCTGGATAGACACGCGGCAATGGAGGAAGCCATTGCCCGCTGGCAGAATGCAGGTTTAACAATCCTGGCACGGGACGGTGAGTGGTATCCGAAGCGTCTGAACGATCGCCTGAAGCACAAGGCGCCTCCTGTGCTGTTCGCCTGTGGCAACTTCGAACTGCTGGACAAGGGTGGACTGGCGGTGGTCGGCTCTCGCGGCGCCTCAACGGTCGATCTCGAATTCGCCTGCGCATTGGGGCGAAGGGCTGCGGAAGAGGACTTCGTGCTTGTTTCCGGCGGAGCCCGCGGCGTTGATCAGTATGCAATGCGCGGAGCACTTGAGGCAAGAGGCGAGGTTGCAGGCGTCTTGCCTGTGGATATCGGAAAGGCTCCGAACAGGTCCGGCTACAGGGAATATCTTGAAGAAGACCGGCTGGTTCTTGTAAGTCCAAACAGTCCGGAAGCAGGATGGGCCCCCGGATTGGCGATGGGGCGGAATCGGTACATTTATTGTTTGTCTGACGCGTCCGTAGTGGTTGCGAGTGCGCAGGGGAGAGGCGGCACCTGGGGTGGGGCCAAGGAGAATCTGCGCAAGAATTGGACGCCACTATGGGTGAGGCGGAGCGACACAAGGGGGTCCGGCAATGACGACCTAGTCCGGACAGGAGGCTCATGGCTCCCGGATCCGATGGAATCCGTGGGCGAACTCTTTCCAACCACTGTCAAGACGTGCATAACTTATGATAGTGATTCTAGGCGTGACCAGATGAACATGAACGCCAATTCGGAAGCCACACTGTTGTGCACCGCTCAGTTCGGTGATTTCAGTGGAAACGGCGCTGCACCGTTATCCGCCACCGAGTGGGGCGACTTTGCGGAATGGCTATTCAAACGCGGCATGAGCCCGGCGTCACTACTTGACGCCCGACAATTGGAATTGAAGCAATTATCGTCACAATCCCCGATTGATTCAGAGCGACTGCATAGCCTCCTTAGCCGCGGAGTCGAAATGGCGCTTGCACGGGAGGCTTGGCAACGCCAGGGCCTTTGGACCGTGACGCGCGCGGAGACGGACTATCCCAGATCCGTAAAGCGCAAGTTCGGAAAGCACTGTCCGCCCGTCCTGTTTGGATGCGGTGAGAAGGAATTGTTGCAGCAACGGGGCCTTGCTGTCATCGGCTCGCTGCGTGCGGAAACGGCGGGCGAAGCGCTGTCGGCCGCCATGATTGACTATGCGTTGCAGGAAGGCCTTCCTCTCATTGCCGACCATTCGCCGGTAGCTGAAACACGCGTATTGGATGCGGTTGTTAGTGGCGGGGGCGTTGGTATTCTGGTCCGCAGTCACGGCCTCCTAGACGCGGCACTATCGGCGGTTTATCGGGATCACCTCATGGCTGGCAGTCTGCTTCTCTTGTCAGAGCGAGATCCGAAAACACCAATGCGACGCGATGCAACTCTTCGGGCGTGGCCGCTGGTTTATAGTCTGGCGATAGCTTCCGTTACCGTAGATCAATTACGACATTCTCCGGGGGAGGCTGTAAAGCACGAAGTGCCAATACGGCTGGTCCAACAGGACCACTTGGCGGATACCACCGGGGATCGCGAATTGGACAACGAACAGGCACAAGCCCTCACTCGTGCGCGTATGCCCGATCATGGTGAGCAAGCTGCTGGCCTCGCTGCCGACTCGCAAGATTCTGCCGGGGTTCCAGAGCCACGTGCTCCTGTGCATTCGGCTCCGGAGGCTGCCATCGCCGATCCGGTCGCACCACCGACGCAGGACTTCTATCAATTCTTCCTCGCCGGGCTTGCGGATATGGCCAGTGAAGAACTGTCCGCCAAAGAGATCGCAGGTCGCTTGGATGTAGCTATTGGCCAGGTGAATAAATGGCTAAAGCACGGTGTTTCTGTGGGTGATGTCACCAGGAAAACTAGACCCATTCGATTCAGCAGGACAATCCAGCTAACTCTGCCGTTTGACCCAATGGACAACGAGGATTGAAAACTGTGCGCCATGATGCTTGAACTTCTTCATCGTATTGTGCTAGACTCTGCGCTTCGCTGAATACCGGCAGGAACCCCAGAACTGTTGTCCAGCGAAAAGACCTCGCTCGGCTGTGCTCAGCAGTCTGGTAAGGTGCAAATTGTCGACAGACCGGGCTGGCGAACCTGAACCGAAGGAACTAACCTTCAAGTCGCGGAACCCGGACTTGGTGCTGTTATGCACGGCGTGAAGTTAGGGAGCTTGGAATTCTGAACCTATCGCAATAGCGTTCAGCCCCTCAGTCAAGTGGAGCGTAGTAACGCTGTCGAATCTGCCTCGCGTCGGAAAGATAGAGCAAGATGGTCTATCACGACCTTGTTGCGGAAATAGAAGAGGTCCTCGATGGTCAACCCTACCATCTCCAGGCAGCGCCTTCTGACACGCGGTCGAAGACGGTTCCCCACAACAACTCCGCCAATCGCCCCGACGCCTCCGCCAACCAATGTACCTGGGCCTGGGATAACGGATCCTGCCGAGGCTCCGAGGAAAGAGCAGACTGCGGCAAACCCGAACTGTGAAATCAGTGTGAGTGTTCGAACGACGTGAACCCTGTTCTTGGAATCCCGATCAGATGCCTTGTATTCATTCTCGGTCTTCTTGGCCATATGAATCACACGCCAGCCTATCCACAGCGAACTGATATACGGAACGGCGTTCCCAATCCCGTCGGGTAGATCAATTCCATAGCTATCGCTCAGTTGCTCAAGGCCCTCACGAACATTGCCTGTCAGCGCGCTATCGGGTCCCAGGTCCGTCATTTGGTCGATGCGGCCAGGGCTCCTGGCTGAGATGACATTGAAAATCTCGCTACTGACAGCAAAATGCACCTCAGGGTCTATGGTCATCGCGTCCTCAACAGCGCTGGCGTAGTTGGCGCCGCCGGTTTTGACCTGCCACTCTACCGCTTCGCCGCTTGGCGCAATCGCGGTGATATCCCATACCTCCTGTGTAGGGCTGAGCGCGATCTCCACATTCGTATACCCGTCGCTCTGCAGCCTGTCCGCAAACCTGACCTCCGCTACTTTCCCTTTAAGCGCACTCACGAAACCAGTAACAGACTCTGGTCCGCGGCGTATGATTTCCTGCCAATGTGTATGCACAGATCCGCCGTAGCCAGGAAACGCAGCCGCATAGGCCTGCGCAAGCCCGTCATCGACGTTGGTGACATGGAACAGGCAGAATGTGATTGCTGACGTCGTCACGGCAACATCAACGCTATTCAGACAGGCGTCGACGCCTTGCAGCTTCTCCATGATCCATTGAAGAGAGAGTTTTTCATCACTGCCGCCGGGCAAGGCCTCAAGCTGTTCAAGTAGCGCAATGGAGTGCATGGCAGGGCCAAGTCATCTTCGGTTGCAGGGCATCAGGCGAGGATCGCGACCGCCAAGGCGGCGAGGGCCAACACCAGACTCGCGATGACGCCCGCAGTCATCCATCTCATGAATCGCCGCGGACGATGCGTGAGCCGCTCCACGGTCTCCTCCAACATTCTGCTGTTGTGGGACTCTGTTTCGGCCAAAGCGCGATGGACAGCCTGAACAGTGATCGCCACGAGATCCTCGTGCTGCTTCAAATGCGCGTCCAGCAGTCTGCTCTGCTTGATAAAGCGCGGAATCAATTCCTGATTGATGCGATCCTGTTCTTGCCAGAACCGAATCTTCTCAGCAATCTCAACTTCTTCAGGTTCGATTGAATCCTTTCTGGCCGCCGTCTTCTTTTTCTTCATGCTGGATGGCGTAGGAATCGTCGAGAGTGATGATCGAACAGGCTAAGCTCCATTCGGTGCCGAATTCGCGCATCGGCACAGCTTAATGAAGCCGCCTCAATCTAAGGAAGCTCTGATTAATGAAAAAAAATCCGTGTATTACGAAGGAATCATATACGATAGTAGCCAATTCATTACGCCGCTTGCTATGGGCAGCAATCAAAGCGCTAACCGAACCAGGCAATTGTTCGCTTGAGTCTTACTACACAGCACTCCGCCTTTTCCTGGTCCATCCTCACAAGTGACGGCGCATGACTCGCGGAGGCCTGCGTCTGGTAGACTTGCACACCGCAGGCCGTGCTCTCTGTGCCTACGATGGATGGAACACATTGCTTCGGAAATTACGCACCGATTCCGATCCTGAACCGGCATCTCGCACGGCGTATTTCGTTGGACGACACACCCTTAACTCCGTCATGACGCATAAAAACGGCACTGAAGCCTACTCAAGCGAAGTCCCGGACGCTCCTCCGATTGGGGTCATTCCCAGGCCAAAGGTAGTTGGTGAAGAGAGGAGCAGGAGCATCACGCTTAATGCTGGAACCGACTAGTCTTTTCAGCAATGCAACCATAATGCAACCAAAACGGGAAACAATGCCTTCGCTCACGCTAAAACAGATACCTGAGGACACCATGGTGCGGCTCCGCTGGCTCGCAGAGAAGGAGCGGTGCAGTCTGAATCAGCAGGCCATCCGGCTGCTTGAGCGCGCACTCGACGAGAAGCGACCGAACTTCAACGAGGCCTATGAGGCATTCGTCCAGAACCACGGTCCATCTCCGCTCGACGATGCGTCGTTCAATGATGTGTTCAAGAGACTGCGTAGCCTCGAGTTGGGAAGTCCCTCGCCGTTCGCGGAGAATGAAGTAGAAAGATGATCCGCTACTTACTCGACTGTAACATTGTCTCGAAGCCGGTACGGCAGAGGCCGGATGCGCAGGATTAGATACACTACCAGACGCATACGCACGAGGTGGCTGTGCCGAGCGTGGTCTGGTACAAGGTTGCTCTACGGGATTGAACGGTTAGCTCCGGGACGCAAGCGGGACTTTCCGGCGCGTTACCTCCTAAATGTGGTGCGTCCGACGATGCCCGTCCACCCATTCGACATCGTTGCCGCCGAATGGCTCGCGCGGGAGCGTGCTCGTCTCAAAGCACTTGGTCTACCACGTCCTGCCGTGGATGGGATACGGCCATAGCCGCCACGCGCGGACTCATACTCGTCACACGTAACACGCACGACTTTGCCGATTTCGACGGTCTGCACGTGGAAAACTGGTTTGAGGAGTGAGAATTACGACCTGGCTCGGGTGGAACCTATGAGGATTCTGTTCGCGAGAATAGCACAACTCGTGGACATGCATCGCTACCCGGAAGCCGTTCACCGGCCACTCGGTGCGGTGTTCTTCGGAGGCGATCCGAAACGCGCCGAAGAATATGACGCACGTGGTCTTCGGGGATATCGAGGCCATTAAGACGGACGCCGACGTTGCCGACACCATCGGCAACATGCGAAAACGGCAGCGTGAGACAAGCCCCGAGAAAGCGAATTCTGGCTCGTAATCCTGCCCTTCTGCTTAGGCTATCCCGTAGAGGATCTGCGCTTCATTTTCCGCTGCGACGACGTGATTGATCCTCTGACCACGGAGGACATCCGCGCCTTCGCCTGGCAAATTACTTTGGGGAGCGTTACATGCAGGTTACACTTCTGCACGGCGACGGGCAGGATCAGAACCAGATCGAGGCACCCAATTGCGTGGTAAGCAAATTGGTTTCAGAGCGATCCGAAGTAAATGTGGCGCGGCCGTTCGAGCGGTCGATCGCGCCTTTTACGAGATACTCCGCCGTGCCTCCCAGCAGATACCGGATGCCGGCGTTGATCTTGACGGTTGCGTGCTCGTCCCGATGGACTGCGACATCCAACCCGCCTCCTAAGCCGTAGCTGACGGCGAAGTCGTCGAAGTTAGTAGAGCTCGCGACTCCTTCTCCTTCGAAAAAACGGTCGTTCTGGACTTCGGACTCCGTGAAGAGGTACTTGAACCCGACCAATCCGTCCGCATAGGGCTGAAAGCTGCCCTGTTGCGGCTGGAGGCGCAGCACGAGATGTCCCGTAGCGATCGCATTCCGGGTCTCTACAACCACGGTCACATCTGGGATCGTAGTGCTGAACGGGACGCGTCTGCGTTCAATCCCATAAATCAGAAAGCCTGCGTCCAATCCAAACACGACCGGTGTCTTTCCAACCGGCAGCCCCCAGAAGGCGGAAAGTCCGAAACCTGGATTGTCTACATGATCCTTGAACTCACCCTGCGGCAGTCCCATTATGAAATCAAAATTGAGGCCGTGGCGCATCTGCGCCTGAGCGTCAACTGCGGATCCCAGGAAAAGGACAAGGAGGAAGAGAAAGGCTGGTACGGAAGGTCTCATCGTGATATGCTACGTTGCGTGTCGGGAATGGTAATACTTATCAGGATAGCCGTATGCATGGGGTAAATGGTAACATCTCACGCAGTTACGGATCTGCATCCGATTCGGACTGCATGTTAACGACCGCGTGGTGGTCACGCCACCGTCCATCAGATTGCCTTTTGCGTGGGGTGCGTCATCCAAGGCTAATCATGCTTGCTGGATACAATTTGTCACTGGCCGCAGGTTGTTTTCGCTCAATCGCTTCTATGCTCTGTGCGCACAGGCATCTACGCTGTTTTGGAGTCAATGCCAAGAGGATCATGTCGCCCGATTCCTCCTATTGGTTTGGCGGAATCGCGCCGTTTCGCAGTCAAGCGCTCAGTATCCGCCGCGACGGCAGCGAGCCCGTGAACGGCACAATGGAACCACCGGTCTGAGCGTGGGGATGACGTGTCACTTCTGAACGCCCGCCCGCGAAACGTGCAGCAGCATTAGGACCATGGGTCGGGATCTTCTCATGGCGAACGCATTTTTCGGAATATCAGCGCTTCCGTTCTCTGCGAGTTCTTCGCGCCCAAGAATATCAGAATCGGAGGCTCCAGTCCCTCCTGTACGAGAGGCCCCCTCAAGCTCGCGGATTTTGCAAGAGGGTCGTAAATAATGTGATGGTCCCTAATTCCTCTCGTGTTTCTTGAGCGCCGGGTCGCGGCTCAGGAATTCGTCATACAGACGCGTGTGGCGACTCTCCATAGGAATGTCATAGCCCGCGATAAAGACATGGTGGATGCGCGTCCTGGTTTCAAATGGGTCGCCGTCCGCTACGAACAATGTGGCCTCCTTGCCGACCTCCAGTGATCCGAGTCGGTCGGCGACGCCAAAAATCTCTGCCGGCACAGTGGTCACTGCGCGTAGCGCGGCTTCTTTTTCCAACCCGTACGTGGCGGCAAAACCCGCATGATAGGGCAAGTTGCGCGCGTTGGCCGTATCATCGGAGCGCAAGGCAACCGTGACGCCAGCCTCGTGCAAGAGGCTTGCATTGGCGTATGCCTTGTCATACCGATCGCTGGACCGTGTGGGCACCGATAGAACGGGACCCACGAGGCACGGGATATTTGCCGCAGCGAGCTTGTCTGCCACGCGCCATCCTTCCGCCAGACCACTGAAAACCACCTTTTGGATTTTTCGTTCTTCCACCCATTTGATGGCGGCCTCGATGTCCTTTGCCGTGTCTACGTAAATGATCAAGGTCTGCTTGCCGCGAATAACCGGCAGTAGAGCGGCCATGGATGGAACATACTCGGGGCGCCGGCCCTGCTCCGGCGCGGCTCGGTAGGTGGAGTCTATTCGGTGGTATAGCTCCCCGCCGTCCCATGTGTCGTCAAGCTTTTTTTGCGCCTTGTCAGCCGCTTTCTGAACGTCCTCGTCCGACCGTCTGTCAAATCGACCCCGACGGCCGGTGCGTGGAAACCGCAGCGCCACGCCTTCAAACCCGGCGTACATTTGCATTGGCGTGTAGCCGTGCAGGTTGATAAGGGCAGCCTGTCCAGGCAGCATACCGCCCGAAGGCTCGGTCAGGACCGTGGTAACCCCGCTGATGCGGGTCACCGGAATGGCGACGCCGTTCGGGTTGACGGCAGTGAGCGCCTTCATCTGTGGGGACAAATCGCCAAGCTCCGAACCATCCCGCGTTTCGGCAAGAGATCCAACCTCCACAAGCCCGATCTGTGTGCCAGAGTCGATCAGCCCAGGATAGATAGTGAGCCCCGTACAGTCGATTACGCGCGCGGATTGGGGGATAGCAACGTCCGGGCCAAGAGCAACGATGACATCCCGGTCCATAACCAGCGTGCCACGCTCGATCGTATCGCCGGTCACCGTTACGATGCGGGCATTGGTAAGGGCAATCACGCTGTCTGGAGCTGGCGTGGCCACAAGGCCGGTGGCGAGAATCAGAGAAAAAAAGAAGGCCATCATTCGTCGTTTGGTGAGTCGCGAAGCTACTCCAACTCTTGCGCAAGGTCGTAAACCGTCAGGCTGCCGTCTTCGAGACATGCCTGGTGATCATGCTTCTCATGCAGGACTGCAATATCCACGGCGGCCTCGGGGTCCACTTGCAGCCGTACGTCATCAGGATCACGGTCACGATCGAAATAAACCCTGCCGTCTATGATCGTCGTCTGTGGGATGGCGTAAATCGACAGCGGATGTGCAGTGAAGAGAGCCAGATCACCGTCTTTGCCCACCTCAATGGATCCCACCCGGTCTTCTATCCCAAGCTGTTTGGCCGGATTAATTGTGATGAGTGCGAGGGCCTCGTCGTCCGAGAGGTCTCCGTACTTTTGCGACTTCGCTGCCTCGTGGTACAAATGCCGGTTCAGCTCACCGGAGTCCGAATTGATCGATGTCAGCACGCCGTTGCGCGCCAGAATAGCCGCGTTGTAAGCCGTCGAATAGTAGACCTCAAACTTGTAGGCCCACCAGTCAGCGAACACGCTGGCCGCCGCGCCGTGTTTCCCGAAAGCCGCCAGCTCCGGCGCAATCTTGAAGCCTTCGTTGACATGCTGAAACGTTACCCGGTCAACACCAAAATCCTCAAGCACGTCGAGCAGCATCAGAATCTCGTCAGCACGGTAGGAGTGGCAGTGAATCAATATGTCGCCCGTCAGAATGTCGGTGATGACTTCCAGCTGTCCGTTATACGGAGGCGGTATCGCCCTCGCATCCGTGCGGATTTCTCCCTCGTACCGCTTCCAGGATTCACGGTAGCGTTCGGCTTTGCTGAATGTCTCCCTGAGGACGTATTCCACGCCCATGCGCGAGGCCGGCCGCACGCTGTTTCCACGTCCATGGACGCGGGTTGGATTTTCGCCAAGGGCGAACTTAATGGTGCGTGGGGCGCCTGCCATGCGCAGGGCCGCAGGATCGGTCATGCCCCAGCGATGCTTGATGGTTTCGTTTTGGCCACCGATCACATTGGCCGAGCCATGCATGACGTGAGAGGTGGTCACACCGCCGGCCAGGGCCCGATAAATGGACACGCTGTAAGGGTTGAGTACGTCGCCGACAGATACCTGCGCCGTTACGGGCGCCGTTGGTTCATTGACGTTGCTGACGCCAATATGCGAGTGGGCGTCTATGATTCCCGGCATGACATACAGGCCCGTAGCATCGATAACGGTAGCTCCCTCAGGGGGACTGATCTCCTCTCCCAAGGCTGCAATCTTACCGTCCAGAATCAGGATGTCAGCGCTGGTGAGCGTACCCTGCGTAATGGTCAGCACGGTGGCGTTTTGTACCAGGATGTCGCCCGATGGCGGGGCCTGCTGCGCACGGGCCGCCGTGGACGTAATGAGCAGGAGGGCCAGTATTGCAATGCGCGTATTCATGCGATGGTCTCCACGTTAACGGTTCGTTCGGGAGGCGCGGACTTCCGTGAGGTCACGTGCGCGTTCAGCATCCTCTTGTGGCATGGCTACGCGGCTGGCCCGACTGTCTCCTGATTCTTCCGTCTCTGTACTGTCCTGTTTCTCTTGGTCAGGTTCCAAGACAAATTTGGCGCCATCAATAAACACGTAGCGAATCGTCACGTCGTTTTCAAAGATGCTTCCCTTCGTTACGACGAGGTTGGCCATTTTGCCCACGTCCACCGTGCCCATGCTGGAGGAGACGCCAAGGATCTCGGCTGGCGTCGTCGTAAGGGCCGCCAGCGCAGCATGCTCCGGGAGGCCGTGCTCGATCATCGTTCGAACGTTTCCGATGATGTCGGCGGGCTTTGTGTCCAGTGTTGTAAACCCGAATGAAAGACCTGCCTCGTGCAACGTGGCGGCATTGGTGAGGTACTTCTTGCGTTCCAAGTCCCGGCGGGCTTCGAGGTTTTTCCTTTCGGCATCAACGTCCGTATAACTCATTGTACGAAGGTCTTTGCGATAGGCCGGTATAGCCACTTCCGGCAATTCTGCGGCAGCGTCCGTAGGCTGGGCTTTCGTGGAGTCGGCAGGTTCCTGCCCTTTCTGTTTGGGGGCCTTCGGAAACTTGGTGCCCAACAGCAGGGGATGCCCGGCTTGCCGGAGTTTGTCTACGACTTCGAAGCTCTGACCAAGCCCAGTAAGTACGACCGGGAACTCCAATTCCGATCGAAGGAGCAATATCCGGTGGAGGTCGAGAGCGTCCTCGGTATGGAAGTACACCGGCGTTGCGCCTCCCAACACGGGAAACAGCGCATAATGGACCGGGTCGTAGGCAGGCCGCTCCAGCCCAGCAGGATCTTTGTTGTACAGTTCGTCGATACGCTTGCGCCGCGCCGCTTCGCGGTATAGTTGCCGCATAGTGGCGATCACGCCCATGTCTGTCGCCGGATACATGCGCCGCGCCGGAGTGATCTGGGCGAACAGCGCCGTATTGCCCTTTACTACGAGATCGTTCGCATGCTCACCCGCGAGCAGAATGATAGCGCCCGAGCCTGGGAGCATGCCCCCGCGCGGGACAACGTGCGCAGCCGTAAATCCTGCGGCGCGCAAGTCTTTCAGATTCTGCTGGGTTGGATCCAACAGCGTGCGAACATCACGCCCTGGCTGGATGCCGGCCATCGCGTCGGGCGGAAACCCCGGATTCTCGGGACGCTCCTCGTTCGCCGCTTTAGGTGGCTCTGGTATGCCGGCATGCGAAAGGCCATCAATAAACCCCGCATACACCGTCAGCGAATCGGCTGCGATTTTTTCCGCATCGAAGGGGATCGTGACATCGGAGCCCACGGCGGTAATCAGACCGTCGCGGATCACCACGGTGGCGCGCTCCAGCATGCGTGTCGGTGCCTGGACCACACGCGCATTAACCAATGCGTGCGTGCGCGTAACGGTGGGAATTTCCTCGCCACTGTTTACCTGGCCGTGCGCGAAGATCGGCAGAAAGAAAAGCCAGAGGCCTAAAAGCAGCGGAGCGAAGAATGCGCGCATGGGGGAAATGCAAGTAGAGTGTTGGCTGAAGCCCTTATGTGATCTGTTCGTACGACACGTCACCTGCCACGCAGACAATGGCTATGCCAGTAGCGGCGGGCGCGCGGCTGCCCACACCAGTTTCAAGACCCGGAAGAAGGGCCGGTGGATTCCCGGCGCGTGCATGTCCATCGACATTGAGCATCCTGAGGCGCTTGTCCGAGCGAACATTGTCGAGCGTGCGTGTCGCAACAACGAGTTCGGAAACCTAACAGAAAAACCGGAAAGATTCTCGAAAATACGCTATGCAACCAACTGCTTCAGCTCCTTTACGCGTCGCACGACGGATTCTCGATCGAGGTTGCGATATTTTTCAGGCAGTAGGTCGCGGCTCGTGCACTCCAGCACAGCGACGAGCGTTTGCAGTTCGACTTCCATCGGATAGGTCGGAGGAATAAAGTCTTCGACCACATCTCCCAGTATGCTCTTGGTTACCCCGCCACCATTGCGGGTCACGGTGGCCGCGCGGAATTTTGCTCGCGTCATCAATGCTTCCAGGTCCGCTCCGCTGAAGGTGCGCTCCCCATTGAGTAATGTATCGGGAATGTTCTCCATGGGAAGCTCCACGCCTGTTCGGCGCATCATGACCTGGAGCAGTTGCTCGCGCTCCGAACGCGTCGACGGGTAGAACAGGGCGATATGTTCCTCAGCGCGCCCTTGTCGCTTGAGGTCTATCGGCATGAGGTCGGGTCGGGCCGTCACGAGGAAAAAGAGAATTCGGCCACGATGTCTGGGATTACTCATGAAGGAGGCGATCTGGCCAAAGACCCGCTTTGACACTCCAGAGTCTCCCTGGGCATCGCGGTTGCCGAGCGCGGCATCCGCCTCGTCGATCATGACCGCGACTGGTGGCATGGCTTCCAGCAGGTGTAGAATCTTTTCCAGATTCCCCTCGGTCTGCCCCTGCCACTGCGACCGAAAATTTTTCAGCTTCACCATTGGAATGCCAATGTCTCCCGCGAAGCACGTTATCAGGAAGGTTTTGCCGGTGCCTACCGGGCCGCTGATCAGGTACCCCATGGGCAACACATCCGGCCGATTGTTGCGCAGCGCCTGCGCGGCGTGCCGCAGATGGTTTTTGGCTTCCGTATGGCCGGCCACCATGTCCAGATCATAGTCTGTCTCTACAAATTCCAGCATTCCAAACGCCGCTTCTTCGATCATCTCCTTCTTCAGTTCGGAAAGTTGCTCGAACGTCAGCCGGATGTGATTTTCTATCGTGTCGGCAAGGATTGTCCGCAGCTGGATGAAGCTGAGGCCTGCGGTATTCTTGGCCAGATGCTCTACGGTGATGGCCGCGTGCTCGGTAAATGCTTGCTCTTTGCCCCGCGTGTACCACCGGGCCAGGTCACAGCGTGCAGCTTCGTCTGGCATGGGCACCTGGATTTCGGCGGTCCAAGGGCTCTGCACGAGTTGCTGGTTCAGATCGCTCAGATTCTCGGCCAACAGGCACACCGTAAAGTCCGCCCGGAGAAATAACGGATCGTGTGCCCAGCGCTGCAGGAAGACCAGCGCATTACGATCCTCCGCTGAATACATGGAAGCCTCGGCCATAGGAATGACCGTCTCAGCGTAGTCCAGGACGCAGGCGATGCGCTTGCCTTCGGCCAGACGGATCCTGAAATAATTGTCTAATACCGCAAGCACACGGACCGGGTCTTTGGGAAGCTTGCTCGCGAAGTCCGTGCCAAAGATGGTGTCGTACCCGGACAGGGCCCGATTGAAATCACTCTGTGAATCCTTGTCGGTGAAATGGATCCCGGCCGCGCGGTCGTAGAATATGATTATATCGCGCGCAGCAAACAGATCATCGGTGAGAAAATCCCGTAACGGGATGTATTCTGTGACTTTGTCCGCGTTCAGGGTATGGACCAGATCACGCACGTTGCCGTGCAGGATGAACTGGTTGAGTGTCTTAGTGAAATACTTGCGCGCGAACTCTTTGGCCCATCCAGGATAGTGAGCCGTGTACCGCTCAAGCGCCGGCTGCGTCTCCGGCAACTCCGGTGCCGGCGTAGGGGAAGGTTCTTCCTGCGGTGCCTGCAATGCATCCCCTACTATAGCGGGCGATGCGTTCTCTTCAGCATGCACGGAAGCGCGCTCAATCGTGCTGTCCATGTGTGATGAATCCGTTCCTGGAATGAACATTCCAACATACGACAACGGTGCCGAAGTGTTTGCGAATTGAACTGAGACAACGAAGGGCGTAAGGACACCCGGTCCCTACGCCCTTCGAGAAAGTACGGAGTGCGATCCTGGCTACGCGATGGTCACGGTTTTGTCCAGATAGACATCCTGTATGGCGTTCAATATGCCAATGCCCTCGTCCATCGGACGCTGGAACGCCTTGCGCCCCGAAATCAGTCCCATGCCCCCGGCCCTCTTGTTGACGACAGCCGTCATCACCGCCTGTTGCAGGTCATTGGCTCCCGACGCTCCGCCCGAGTTGATGAGCCCGCAGCGCCCCATGTAGCAGTTTGCGACCTGGTAGCGGGTTAGGTCAATCGGATGGTCGGAAGCGAGCTTGGTGTAGATACGGTCGTCGAACTTGCCGTAGCTGGAACTGCCCATGTTCAGTGCAGCATAGCCGCCATTAGAGGTCGGCAGCTTCTGCTTGATGATATCCGCCTCTATGGTGACGCCAAGATGATTGGCCTGGCCCGTCAGGTCGGCGGACGCTTCGTGGTTTACGCCATTGATCTTGAAGGCGCTGTTGCGCACGTAGCACCACAGAATGGTGGCCATGCCCAGTTCGTGGGCCTGGGCAAACGCTTCCGTGATTTCCTGCAGTTGCCGGTTTGAGTCTTGCGACCCAAAATAGATGGTGGCCCCGACGCCGACGCAGCCCATATCCCACGCATTCTGGATGCTAGCAAACAGGATCTGCTCGTGCGTATTCGGGAAGGATAAGAGCTCGTTGTGGTTAATCTTGAGAATAAATGGAATCTTGTGGGCATATTTCCGGGCCACCGCTCCAAGCACGCCATAGGTGGAGGCCACTGCGTTGCAGCCCCCCTGGATTGCCAGCTTCACGATGTTTTCCGGATCGAAATAGGCCGGGTTCTTGGCAAACGATGCGCCTCCCGCATGTTCGATACCCTGGTCAACAGGAAGGATGGACAGATAACCCGTTCCCGCGAGACGGCCATTGTCGAATAGGGTTTGCAGAGACCGCAATACGCGCGGGTTACGATCGGAGCCTCCCCATACGTCGTCCACAAAGCGAGGGCCGGGGAGGTGCAGGTTTTCCTGCGGAATGGTTTCGCATTTGTGCGTCAACAGGTCTTCTGCGCGGTCGCCGAGAATTTGCTCAATACGGCTGCTGGCTACTACGGCCATGAGTGATGCCTCCGGTCAGTTCAGGGTGTGCAGTTGGATCGCGCCTATTGCCTTACAAGCCTCAAGACGCGGTCTTCGGTATGGTACATAAGGTAGGGAGTTGCTTCCTAAGACGGTGGCGACTATTGAACAAGAAGGCTTGAATTCGGACGATTGGAAGGCTGAATCGTCACGCGCATTTCGGGAGGAATACGTGCGGGATCCTCCATGTAGGCGGGCATCTGGCGCCCGACATAGGCGCCCAGGAGCAGGCCCTTCGACCCCAACCCGGTCAGGAGCCAGATATTATTTCTGCCGGGAAGAAGTCCGCAAGACGGCAGGCGTGTGCCCGGAGTCGTAACGCGAACACCTGCGGTTTCCTGCACAATGCGGGCTGTTCGAAGTGGCGGCCAGAGGGCTTCTGCTCGACGCAGAATGCCGCGTGTCACCTCTCGTGTGGGCCGTGTATGAGGAAATCCGCGCTCGTACGAAGCGCCGACGACGAGCGTATCGGCATACGGGGCCAGATAGGTAGGTCCGGCAACAGGAATCTGAATAGCGGCAGGTAACGCGGAAGGCCGCGTCACATGCACGACCTGGCCCTTGATCGGGTGTAGGTTCAGACGGCGGATTTCCGGGAAACGGTGGTACCCGTACCCCAGGGTCAATAGCACACGCGTAGCATAGAACCGGCTGCCGCCGGTGTCGACAAATGCGCCCTGTCTGTCCTCGCCCCACGTAGATATGCGCGCATGCTCTTGGAGGACTGCTCCGTTTTTCTGTGCGGCGGCAAGCACGGCGCGCACAAATCGATCGGGTTGAACAGTTCCTCCGTGTCTGGTCACGAGTGCTCCGGTGTGCATACACAGGCCGGGAAACCGATCTTCTGCCTCCCTTTTGGTGAGCCACGTAGCGTCAGCGGGAAACCGCAGGGCGACTTCCTTAAAGTGCGCGGCTTGCGCTGCGTCGGAAGCAGGGCGGAGCACGCCGGTCGCGGTGAACAGTGCAGCGGTGTCGGTATCGTCAAGGGTTTCCTGAAATGCCTCCAGGGCTTCGCGGGCACGCCAGATCATGTGCGCGCGAAGGCCCGTAAAGGGGTTTACGATTCCCGCTGCAACCCGAGAGGCGCCCGCAGGGGCTTTCCCTGCGTCCAGGACCAGCACGCTGCCCTCGCGACTCAGCGCCAGCGCGCAGCATGCTCCTGCGATGCCTGCACCGACGATGATGGTGTCAAACCGCGTCGGTAACGGAGCATTCATTTGGAGCGTTCGGCTCTGTGCCGTACCTTTCACTTCAAATGGCAAATGCTGTTGTAACGTGCCCGTAGCTCAGCTGGATAGAGCGTCTGACTACGGATCAGAAGGTCGGGGGTTCGAATCCTCCCGGGCATGCCACCGAAAACGCCTCATAGATAGCCGAAAACGGCGATTTTGAGGCGTTTTTGTTTGAGGTGATTCGGCCACATTTGCTAATGGAGTTGCGCCACCATGACGGACATTTTTCCATTTGGGTCAACCAAGGAGGTATGCCATGAGTCGTACGTGGTCGGAGATCGAAAACCGTCTGATCATCAGCAACTATTTCGACATGCTCCTGAAAGAGTCGATGGGGCACGACTATGTAAAGGCCGATTACCGACGTGCGCTTAAGCCAAAACTCGATGACCGTTCTGACAGTGCTCTTGAGTACAAACACCAGAATATCAGTGCGGTGCTGATGGAGTTGGGGCTACCTTATGTCGAAGGCTACAAACCGGCCAGTAACTATCAGAAGGCCCTCCAAGATGCCATAAATGCTTATCTTCGGGATAAGCCAGGAATTATTCCCAAGCTTTTGGATGCTGCCGCAAGCAGTGTGCCTCGCCTCGACTCAATCCCATCCTTGAAAGAAGTGGCATCCCCTGAGAAGCTGGACTGGTCAAAGCCTCCGCAGGTTCAAGAAAAAACACCTCCATACTCTCAGATAAACTACCTGACGAGAGAAGCTGAAAATAGAAGGCTCGGTCAGTTGGGCGAGCAGGCAGTTTTGACCTATGAAAAGCATCGCCTAACGAATGCGAAGCGAATTGATCTCGCCAAGCAGGTCGAGTGGGCGGCCCAAGTTATCGGCGACAGGGCAGGATACGATATTCAGTCATTCAATCTGGCAGGTGAGCCTCTGTACATCGAAGTCAAGACGACCAAACATGGCATCAGCTTTCCCTTCTTCATCACCGCTAGTGAGCTAACCTTTTCAGAGAACCACGTAGATACATACTGTCTCTATCGCGTGTTTTCGTTTCGAATGCGTCCTAGGCTATATATTAAATGTGGCTCCGTATCGAGTGCCTTTAGACTTCGGCCCCAACTTTATCAAGCCTGGCCCTAGTCTCAATGTCAAGCAGTCCATATACAGAATCTTCACCGTTTTGCCGATTCAATAGGCTAGGACAAAGAAGAACATGAAAGAGATTGCCCCATACGAGAACGGCCATCTACAGTGTGATCCAGATGAGCACTTTCAAGGGGCCGACTTCGAACGGACAGCCGAGATGCGGTCCGATCATTCCGTTATTATTCCCGTTCTCTTTGGTACCCTGGCCCCAGACGCACAGCACGTCAGAACGGGACTGTTTCCAGCCATGCTGGCCCACGCTATGACCAATGAACGCGCTGCGTGTCGCAGATGCGCTGTTGCTTATGATTATTTAAAGCGTCTTCCATTTTGGTGAGGTCCCGCTCCTGCATCGCCTGCCATGCCTCGTCCTGAAACTGCTCACTGGGGGCGTACAGATGCCCTTGTACGTACCCTGCCAGAGATTCCGCCCGTGCCGACGAAGCACGACACTTCGGATAGGCAAGCGCGTCCAGGATGGTCCCTTCACGGTGTGTTCGCGTGCCCTTGCCATGTCCCACCCAGGCGGCATTCGCCTGGTGCATCATGGCATTCTACTGCTCGTAGTGCTGGTGCGTAAGTGCCTGGAAGAGTCTCTGCCGGGTACCCCACTTAGCCCTTCCAGGGAAGTCCACGGCATTGTTGCGAACGCGACCGAGCAGGTTCGGAAAGATTTACGCAAACCGGGCGTCACCGGAATAGCTATCGGGGGTGCCGGTCGTTACTAATAGCGAGAGAGCGCCAAAGAACACGATGGTGAATCGGCGTGGAAGCCTGCGCCTTCCCTACTTGAGATAGAGCATCGTGCCGGTGTCATAGCCGACTCCCTGATGGTTTGCGATCACCTTGTAGAAATATAGTCCTGGACCAAGCGGGGCGCCGTTTACGCTCGTCGCATCCCATGGAATCATTTGCTCTCCCGCTATGGGGAACGATCTTCTCAGGACCTGTACCGACCGTCCCAGGGCATCGAAGATGGCTATCTCCACATCGCCGGGCGCGGCAAGCGCAAAGCGAATTTGCGTATAACGGCTGAAGGGATTCGGATAATTGCCCAACAGGCGCAGGGCATCCGGCACAGCTGGTTCTTCGTCTATCGAAGTCGGCTGGTCGCCGTCCACCAGACCGACGGTTTCCTTGATCCGGATGGTCTGATCCACCGCCACGGTGTCGACATCATCCATGTGGCCACTCGGCCAGGTGACGGTGATTCGCTCTACGAGGTCCGCCTCGCCCAGGCCGACGTGCACGGGCAGCAAGTTTTGAGCAAGAAATTGTGCGCCGTGGTGATAGCGCCTGTGGACGCTGCCGCCGGCCCATACCTCCACGACCGAACCAAAAGCATCTCTATTGGACATGGTGCCTTCGAGTTCGATCTTAAGCCAGTGACCCTGCCCCATCGGGTTTTCGTACAACGAAGGCATATTCTCGATATTTGAAATCAGCAGATCCAGATCGCCGTCTTCATCATAGTCGAGAACTGCCAGACCGCGGGCTGCCGTGCTGTCGGCCAGGCCGACGGTCTGCGCCATCTCCTCGAAGCCGAAGCCGCCGGATTCCATCGTATTTCGAAAGAGCACGTTGTCGTAGTCCGGGAGGAAATAGCCCGTCGCTACGAACAGGTCTTCATCGCCATCGTTCTCCAGATCAAAGAACTCCGTGCCCCACCCCCATCCCGCCAGGGAGACACCGGCCTCCACCGAACGGTGCGTGAAATGATTCGCGCCTGTGTTGAGAAACAGCGGGTTAATTTCCGCATCGTTGCCCGATTCCGTGATATTCGTGAGATAGATATCGAAGTATCCATTTTCATCACAATCAGCGATGGCAACGCCCATGCCGTGGTGGACATCTTCCAGGCCGTAGTAGGCGGTCATCTCCCGAAACGTCTTGTTGCCGTTGTTCAAATAAAACTTGTTCCGTCCGAAGTCATTGGCCAGATAGACATCCAGCAGGCCGTCGTTATTGGCGTCGAGGGCTACACTGGTCCAGGTAAGGCCTCGGTCGGCCAGGCCGCTTGCTTCAGAGACATCCAGGAACGTCCCATCGCCCAGGTTTTCATACAACCAGTTTCCCGTATCCCTGTCACTGGCCTGGAGGACTGTGTCTTCCCAGTTGCTGACGTATAGGTCCAGATCGCCATCGTGGTCATAATCGAACCAGAGCGCGCTGCTGCTTAGTTGCGTTGGGCCGCCAGTCACACCAGCCTGCGGGGTGACATCGGTGAATGTGCCGTCTCCGTTGTTGTGAAAGAGTTGATTGGGTCCCAAGTGTGTCAAGAAGAGGTCGGGCCATCCATCGTTGTCGTAATCGCCCCACGCAGCTCCCATTTTATTACCCATCGGGTTATAGACGGTGCTGGAGTCTCGCCCGGCCAGCCCTGGTGTGGTCGTGACAGGGGAGAACGTTCCGTCCCCCTGGTTAGCGAACAGCCGGTTCCACGTTTTCGAATCGTTAGGGTCGTAGGACGCCTTGACGACGAAATAGACATCGAGGTCGCCATCGCGGTCGTAGTCGGCCACGGCCACACCGTTGGTACCGGAGACGCGTTCAAGGCCGACCACTTGCGTACGCTGCGCAAACTGCTGCGCTGCGCCCGGTTGGGCCGGAGCCAGTAGCGCCAGCATGGCCACCATCACGCTCGACAGCCAACACATTCGTCCAAGATGGCAGGTATTGAAGTTCAACGCGTTCATAGGGAATCTCGTTTTCCGACGCCATAGTCAAAATTGAGAATAGGTATAGAAGGCCTTCACGCGCAACCGCCGAGGGGAGGTCATCAGGGTGTGGCTGATGACGTCAAGTCCGAACGTGTCGTTGGTGATGACGCCGTGCGTGTGCGGATATTGTCCCGTGAGAATGCTCGCACGACTCGGCGAGCACAGCGGTGTCGTGACGAAGAACCGGGTGAACCACGCTCCTTCGCGCGCGAGCCGATCGATGTTGGGCGTCTTCAGGCTCGGATGGCCGGCCACGCCGAGCCATTCGGCGCGCTGGTCGTCGGTGATGACGAATACGATGTTCGGTTGTTCTTCCAGTTGGGTGGGCGCGACCGGCAAAAGGCCGAGCAGTACGAGCAGGGCGAGTATGCTAAGGGGTGATCGTGTCATTGGCCCGTTTATTACCACTCCGGAAAGTGATATTCTGATCGCGTCGTCTGTCGGGAAACCGGGTCAGGATAATGCATCGATTTCCACGCTGAATGAAGTTTCACCAATTCCGAGACCATCTCGGGATGTTGGTCCGACAGATCGTGCATCTCCGATGGGTCAGACTTGAGGTTATAGAGTTTTGGCTCTGTCCAGAACTGGTGCACCAGTTTCCAATCGCCACGGGTCACTGCCATGTTGTGTTGCGTCTCCCAATGAACCGCGCTTTTCCTGAAAAAGTCCTGCCCCGCTAGCAACGACATCAATGACTGCCCATGCATTTCCATGTCCTCGGGAACGGGCAACCCCACCGCATCGAGAATCGTGGGGAGAATATCCATCGTCACGGCGACTTCGCTGCGTTGTTGTCCAGCTGGAATGCGTTCGGGCCACCGGGCGACGAAGGGCACGCGAATACCGCCCTCATAGGTCGAAAACTTCCATTCACGTAAAGGACCATTGGAGATGTCGGCTCCGCGGGGACCGTACGATTTAGGTTCCGCCGACGGTCCGTTGTCGGACATGAAGATGACCAGAGTATTATCCCGCAGTCCGAGCTCATCGAGCGTTGTCAGGATTCTGCCGATACCCGTGTCGAGTTGTTCGAGCATCGCCGCATAGGTCGCAAACAGCTCGTCTTCGTATCGCGTGCGGTACTTGTCGACCAATTCCGCCGGAGCTTCCAGCGGATAGTGTGGCGCCGTGTAGGACAGATACAAAAAGATCGGCCGGTCGGCCTCCCGTGTTTTCAGGTACTCAATAGCCCTGTCGGTAATGGCATCCGTGTAGTATCCGGAGATCTCGGTAGGCGTTTCGTTGTGATAGCCTCCCTTTACATCGGAGTAGTCGCTTGCTCCGGCCAGCGTACCCCAGAACACGTCGAATCCGTGCGTTCGCGGCCAGGCGCTCGGGTCGAATCCAAGATGCCACTTCCCAATCAGGACAGATTCATACCTACGCGCTTTGAGCACTTCGGGAATCGTGACAGCCGAATGATCCAATGAGAGCTTCGGGATTCCCCATTGCGCCTGCGGTGCGGCTATTTCGGGCACCCCTACGCTGTGTGGGTACCGACCGGTCAGTAATGCCGCTCGCGTGGGCGAACAGATTGGCGCTGACGCATAGAAGCGAGACAGTTTCACCCCCTCTCTTGCAAGTTGATCGAGATGCGGCGCGTCTATGTTCGACCCCGGTCCAAGGTCTGCCCAACCCATATCATCGGCGAGGATGACAATGATGTTCGGGGGCGGGGCCTGTTCGCACTGTATCGTGCAATTGGATAGAACCGCCACCAACAGACCGAATAGATATGGGGGAACTCGCTTGCTCACCTTTACTGTCTCTGAGATCTGATGCCGGTAAATGCAGCCAGAATGGGTTGGTCAATAGCCGGTACGTCTGTGAGGCGGAATTGGATTGCTGCCGCACCGTGTGACAGCTTGAGTACGACCAGGTCCAACCGGTAAGTCTCTGGTATATCGGCGCTGATTCTGTATGGCCCGCTTTCCACCACCTGGACCGTAATTCCAAGCAAGAAGTAGGCAAACACGGTGGTTGAAGAGCACATGTGGGAGGAATTGTGGCAGGCAAGAACCGGCTGTGAATGCCACCGGCCAAGCGCGCTATCGGAGGGAGACACCGAGCAGTTGTTGCCTCTGCATTGGCGTGGGCTCGGCGAAGAGTTCGATGCAGATCTGCAATCCGGCAATTTATGTTACGGGTATCGCAACCGAGCCAATGAGAAGCTCAAGGCTCATGGCTAGGCAAAAATAGTCAAAAGTATTGAATTAGCCCATCAAATGGATTAAGTTCAAAACGACGATGTAGAAGCAGTGCCTCTCCTTGATAGACCGGGTCATTAGGTGACCCCGAACGACATGAAAAGACGGAATTTTCTAGGCAAAGTTGGCCTCTCTGCGGCCGCTCTTGGAACGGCGCTGAGCTCGCCTTTGAGGCCCGTGGTACATGCTGCGCCTCGTCAGCGTACTGATACCATCAAGGTAACGGGCATAAGAACGCTGCTGATTGACAATATTCCGCCGTACGCGGGACAGTCTAAATGGTTATTCGTGAAGCTACTTACGGATCAGGGCGTGATTGGGCTTGGCGAGCGACCAACGGGTGGGATTACCAATCTCGAGCCGCAGATTAGTCTGATCCATGATCTGTGTGAGCGGTACGTCGTGGGGGAGAATCCGTTTAATGTCGAAAGGATCTGGCAACGGATTTACGCTTCGGTGCACGATTATCGCCATCCGGGCCTTTACGCGACCCCGGCGCTGTCGGCCATCGAAATGGCGTGTTGGGACATCATGGGGAAGGTCACGGGTCAGCCCGTATACAATCTGCTGGGAGGCCGTGTTCACGATCAGTTGAGGGCCTACGGGTACTTCGAGCCTCCAGGAGCCATGGACAGGCCGGAGGTTGCCGGTGAACAAGCTGTCAAATTGGTCGAGCAGGGGATTACCTGTGCCAAGATGGATCCTCTGTACAGGGTGGGAGGGCCTTTTGACTATCCATTGGAGACCATGCGCAAGGTGGCCCGCATTTTTGAGGCCATTCGACGAGCGGTCGGCGACAAGCTTGAGATCGGATTTGGGGGTCATGGTCAGTTCAGTACGGCCGGTGCCATTCGCCTTGCGAGCATTCTTGAGCCCTACGACCCGTATTTCTTCGAAGAGCCTGTGCACCCGGAAAACGTGGACGAGATGGCGCGTGTAGCCGCTCACACGAACATCCCGATTGCGTCGGGCGAACGCTTGGTAACCAAGTTTGAGTTTAGGGAGGTGCTACAGAAGCAGGCCGCTCAGATTATCCAACTCGACGTGGGGCAATGTGGTGGCATTCTGGAATCAAAAAAAATCGCCGGGATGGCGGAAGCCCACTATGCCATGATTGCTCCGCATATGTTTTGTGGACCTGTTGCATTTGCGGCAGCGCTACAGCTCAATACGTGCTCGCCCAACTTCCTCATCCAGGAATACAACCACACCGATCTGCACAGTGAGATACTTGTAGATCCCATCCGATATGAGAACGGGTTCATCACGCCACCGACCGGTCCCGGCCTGGGCATCACGTTGAATGAGGCCGTGGTTCGGCGGCAGCTTGTTGCCGAGCGTTAATTTTGCAGATCATAAGCATCATGAGGACAACCGACCAAAGATGTTGGGCCGCTCTCACAATACTGATCCTGGTAACGGGCGGTCTATCATTGACCGTCGCGCAGGATACGGGCAAGCCGAATGTTGTGGTTATCCTCGTGGATGACATGGGATGGACGGACCTCGGCGGGTATGGTTCTGATTTGCATCAGACGCCCCACATCGACCGCCTCGCCGAACAAGGCATGAAATTCACCAATGCGTATGCCAGCGCCGCCGTTTGTACGCCGACCAGGGCCGCGCTCATGACGGGCAAGGCGCCGGCCCGGCTCAACATGACCATCTGGCATGAATATGCGAAGACACCCACACAAAACGCGAAGGTGATCCCGCCGATTACAGAGGGGAATCTGCAGCATGAAGAAGTCACTTTCGCCGAAGTGCTTCAGGAAGCTGGATATCGTACCGGGCACGTGGGCAAGTGGCACCTGGGCGAAGCCTCCCATTACCCGGAAACCCACGGATTTGACTTCACTTTCGGCGGCACGTTCTGGGGCGCACCCGCCACCTTTTATTTTCCCTACCGTGGAGTTTTTGGGAGCGAAGACGAACAGCGCTATATCCCCGGCGTGGATGCCGGTGAGCCGCGTGAAGGCGAGCATTTGACGGACCGGCTAACGGATGAGGCTCTCAAGTTCATAGACAAGGCTTCGGGTGATCCCTTCATTCTATACATGTCCTATTGTACTGTGCACACACCTATCGAAGGCAAGTCGCAGATTGTCGATCTCTACCTACAGAAAATTAGAGAGGGTATGCGCCACGTCAATGCCCACTATGCGGCCATGCATGAAACGCTTGATGACAATGTAGGCCGCATCCTCAAAAAGCTGGAAGAGGAAGGCGTTGCCGACCATACGGTGGTTATTCTGACATCGGATAATGGCGGATACATCAATGAATACGACGGACAAACAGTAACCTCGAATGCGCCATTAAGATCGGGAAAGGGCGCACTGTACGAAGGAGGTGTGCGCGTGCCGCTCATTGTCCACTGGCCGGGTGTCACAACGACAGCGAGTGTTTCTGACGAGCCGGTAACGACGACTGATCTTTATCCAACCATTTTGGATGTGGCCGGCTTGACTGGAAATGTAGAGCACAATAAATCGGTAGATGGTCTCAGTCTGGCCCCACTGCTGGAAAACCCGGAATCCAGCCTGGACCGGGACGCCCTGTACTGGCATTACCCGCACTACTACCACACGACGACGCCCGTGAGCGCAATTCGCCGTGGGAAGTGGAAGCTCCTCGAATTTCTCGAAGACGGTCATCTAGAACTCTACGACCTTGAAGCCGACATCGGCGAAACGCAAAGTCTGGCCGCGACCCAATCGGCGTTAGCAAGAGAACTAAAACGCAAGCTCGACGCATGGCGGGAGGAGGTAGAAGCGCCGATGCCTCGACCCAATCCGAACTACCATCAGTGACTGGGAAGTCGCTTGAATCCGATAATGCAATTGCACGGATCGTCATGAACGACACCTCGATATCGCGTCGCAGCTTCGTGCAGCATCTGGCGGGTGTTGCGGCGCTGGGCTCTCTCGGCGGATGGCGCCTGCCCCTCCGGACCGACGAACCGCTATTCAAGCTCTCGCTGGCGCACTGGAGTTATCATAAGGCGATCTTCGGCGATAGCCGGCGCGACTACAACTGGTTCATCAAGACGCTTCACAGCGATCCGGACGCCGTGCTGCTCGGCCCGATGGATCCTCGCGATATCGTCGTGAAGGCTAGTGAGCACGGCCTTGATGCCGTCGATTACGCGAACGTACTGTTCTTCGGGCACGCTGACGACCGCCCCTATCTGACAGAATTGAAGCGGCGCGCCGACGGCGAGGGAGTGAAGAGCCTGCTCATCGCGTGTGACGAACTCGGACGGCTTGGCGATGCCGTTCCCGCCCGGCGTGCTCAGGCGGTCGAGAACCACGTACCGTGGCTTGAAGCTGCCGCTTTTCTCAACTGTGATGCTATTCGCGCAAATGCCTATGGAGACGGCACGTACCTGGAGCAGATGCAGCGAACGGCGGAGGGATTGCACGAGCTATGCGAGCAAGCGGACGCTATTGGACTGGACATACTGCTCGAAAACCACGGTGAATCGTCGAACAACGGCGCGTGGCTTGCCATGGTCGTCGAGAGCGTGAACCACCCGCGGCTCGGCGTGCTGGCCGACTTCGGCAACTGGTTCATGGGCGGCTGGAATAACGACCCTCCGCGATGGTACGACCGATATCAAGGGTTGAGGGATATTGCGCCGTATACACGATCGGTGAGTGCTAAGTCCCACAAATTTGATGAGAACGGCCAGGAAATCGAAACGGATTTCACCGAGGCGATGCGGCTCCTCCTGGCTGGCGGGTTTCGCGGATACGTCAGCGTCGAATATGAGGGCGACGGGCTCACGGAGGATGAGGGGGTCGCCGCGACGAAGCGATTGCTCGAAGCCGTGAGAGAGACGTTGACATCGGAGTTGGGATAATTATCTTGACCCTTCCACCCCTTTTTTAGGAGGTCCCATATGAAAGACCTGCGTACATCGACTACATCGCGGCGTGATTTCTTGAAGACGACGGGGGCTTTCGCAACTGCTTCCGTGGTGCCGATTCGCGTTTCCTATCCACCGGTACATGTCGCCGAGAACAACACCATCCAGATAGCGCTTATCGGCTGTGGTGGACGCGGATCGGGCGCTGTGGTCAATGCCATCGAAGCGGACAGCGGGCCGGTCAAGCTCGTCGCCATGGCCGACGTATTCGAGGAGCGGCTAACAAGAAGCTATACCGCCCTCAGCGAGGAACACAGCCAATACCTGGACGTGCCGGAGGACCAGAAGTTCATCGGGTTCGATGCGTATAAAAAGGCGATGGACTGCCTGCGTCCGGGCGACATCGCCGTTTTGGCTACCCCGCCGGCATTTCGATGGGTGCATTTCACCTATGCCATCGAGAAGGGGCTGAACGTGTTCATGGAAAAACCTGTCACAGTGGATGGACCCACCACCCGCCGGATGTTTGATCTCGCCAGGCAAGCTTCCGAAAAAAACCTGAAAGTGGGTGTAGGGTTGATGGTGCGTCATTGTCGCGGAAGACGGGCGTTGCTCGAACGCATCCAAAACGGAGAGATCGGCGACATTATCACCATGCGCGGCTATCGGACGAAAGAGGACAGTAAAGCCTTCGTCGGCCCGAACCCCGGCCCGCTCAGCGACCTCTTGTACCAAGTGAAGGTTTTCCACAGCTTTTTGTGGGCGTCTGGGGGCATGTTCAGCGACTATTACATCCACCAGATCGATGAACTGTCGTGGATGAAGGGGTCCTGGCCCGTGGAAGCCAGAGGCCTCGGCGGGCGGCATTATCGCGGCGATAACGTCGATCAGAATTTCGACTCATACTCCGTCGAGTATGCATACGCCGACGGGGCGAAGCTGCTCTTCAACGGACGTAACATGCCGGGTTGTGAGGAGTCCTTCGCGAGCTTCGTCCATGGTTCCATTGGATGTGCGGTCGTTTCGACGAGCGGACACACACCGGGTCGGGTATGCACCTTCCGAGGGCAAACGTTTTCGGATGCGTCCAGAATCTGGGCGTTTCCGCAGCCGGAACGCAATCCGTATGTGACGGAATGGATCGACCTGCTCGAGGCGATCCGGGAAGACAAACCGTATAATGAAGTACGACGGGGTGCGGAAGCCAGCCTGGTGACGTCGATGGGGCGGATGGCGGTGCATACGGGTCAGGTGATCACGTATGATCAGATCCTCAACTCCGACCACGAATTCGCACCGGGCATCGATACGCTAACGATGGAATCTCCCGCACCGCTGGCTTCGAACGACGACGGGCGGTACCCGATTCCGCAGCCTGGCACTATCATCGATAGAGAATATTAGCTGTCGATGATGTCCGGGTCGGGGCAGGGGTGCCGGGCATCTCTAACAAGGTGCCCTCCGGCAGGGCGGAGGGGTGTGTCTGTCGACCATCAGTGAAACACTGCCCCGGAGCACGTAACGACCCTACCGGATAGGGTACACCCCTTCGCTCAAACCATGCGCTGTCTTACAGGCTCTTCTCCATGCTGGACACCACTGGCGGCTTTGTTTACGGTCGGATCGATAGCAACCGCAACGATGGCGGGATGCAAGCGAGACGCCGGCCTGCAAATGCGCGGTGCCGATGCGGATTTGGTGTACACCGAATGGCAATTCGTGGATCGTACCGCAGCAGCAGGGCTGTCGGGGTTCGTACACACGACGGGTGCCGCTGGCCGGTATTGGTTGCCGGAAACGCTAGGCGCCGGCGTGGGTGTGCTCGATTATGATCTCGACGGATGGCCGGACATCGCTCTTGTACGCGGTGGACAATGGGAAAGCAACACGATGCCCGCACTGGCCTTGTATCGCAATGCCGGTGACGGCTCCTTTCTCGAGGTGACTGAAGCCGCAGGGCTGGCCGAGTCGTATGCGTACGGCATGGGGGTGGCCATCGGGGATTACGACAACGACGGCGACCCGGATATCCTGCTAACAACCGTCGGGCACAACCACCTCTTTCGCAACGACAGTGGGCGGTTCGCTGATGTGGCGTTAGAGGCCGGGCTTGCCGGTGAGACCGAGTGGAGTACTTCGGCGCTGTGGGTGGACGCCGACCGGGATGGCTGGCTCGACCTCTACGCAGGCAACTATGTCAAATGGTCTCCGGCGACCGATCGTTTCTGTTCGACCGACGGCCAGTCGAAGAGCTACTGCACGCCCGAAAACTACAAGGGGGAGGCCGGACGTTTTTATCATAATAAGGGCGATGGCACCTTTGCCGATTGGACGGAGCGGGCCGGCTTCGGGGATTCTCCCGGAAAAACGCTCGGCGCGGCCACATGGGATGTCAACCACGATGGCTGGCCGGACCTCGTGATTGCCAACGATACCCAACGAGACGAATTCTACGTCAACAACGCCGATGGCACGTTTACCGAGCGTGGTATGGTGAGCGGCGTGGCCTTCGACGAGAACGGGCGCCCGCGTGCCGGCATGGGCATCGACGTAGGTGTGGTCGATCCCGGCGGCGAGGCGTCGATCTTCGTGGGTAACTTTTCCCGGCAGATGTTCAGCGTCTTTCGCCATGCCGGCGACGGGCGTTTCGTGGACCGCGCGGCGCGTTCGAAGATCGGTCGACCCAGCCTGCTCACGCTGACCTTCGGCATCGTACTGTTCGACGCCGACCTCGACGGCGACCTCGATCTCTTTGCCGCCAATGGACATATCATCGAGCAAGTCGACCGGCAGCAGGACGGCATCACTTACCGGCAGCAGCCGCACCTCTTTCTCAACGATGGCGAGGGGCACTTTGCCGATGCCGCGCCGGAAATGCCAGCCTTGCAAAAGCCCCTTGTAGGCCGGGGCACCGCTACGATCGACTTCGACCGCGACGGCGACCAGGACGTGCTGCTCACAGAGAACGGTGGGCCGGTCTATCTTTTCGAGAATACAGCCGCCGACGTAGGCGGAAGGTTCGTGAAATTCACGGTGGAGGGGCAAGCCCTGAACCGCAGCGGTTATGGCACAGAACTCGTCGCCGTCATCGACAGCGTCCACCAGGTTCGAACTCTGCGTTCGGGGTCGAGCTATCTGTCGCATCCCGAGGCGACGGCGTTGTTTGGCCTTGGCGATGCGACACAAATCGATACGTTGATCGTTCGATGGCCGAGCGGAGAGGTTGATACCTTGCGTGGCATCGAAGCGAATGCCGTACTACATCTAGTCGAAGGCAATGAACCGTTGCGCACGAAATAAGCAGCCCTGGCCGTGTGTCCGGTGCGGCGTCAGGCTTGTGATTTGGCTGGCCTTCCTGGTTACACTGGGGTTGACCGGGGCCTGTAAGGACGGTTCTGATTCCCCGCCGGTGGCCGAAGTACAGCGTGGGCCAATTCCACCGGCGGCAACCAACCTGTTGACACGAGCACAAATGGCCCTCAGCGACGGTCAGGATGCCATGGCGCTACGCGGCGTCGAGGAGGCCATCCGAAGGGCGCCGCACTTTCATCGCGCGCACCTGATTCGGGGTCAGATTTTGATGCGGATGGACAGCCTCGAAGAAGCGCGCACAGCGTTCGAAATGGTCCGAAAGCTCGACGTGGCCTATCCGGCCATCCACTTCCATCTCGGAAACAATGCCGTGCAGCGCGGGCAGTATGACGAAGCGTTGGACTATTACGAGACGGAAGACTCGCTGACGCCCGATACACTGTTGGAGAATAAGCGCGCACTCTGGATGCAGATGGGCAATGTCTATAGAGAGTTGGGGGAGACCGACGAGGCGCGGACAGCCTACGAGAAGATCCTCGCTGTGGATCAGGAATTTGATTTGGCCTACGATGCCATCGGGCAACTCTATCAGGAGGACGGCGACTTTGACAGCGCCCTGGAGGCACGCAAGCAGGCGCTCGAACTGAATCCCGAGAACGGCGGGTATGCTTATCACGTCGGTGCGTTGCTCTACCAACTCGGCCAGCCGTCGGAAGCGATCCCGTATCTCGAACAATCGCGACAGAAGCTACCCTGGTTCTACGGATCGTATTACAACCTGGGCCGGAGCTTGATCGACCTCGGTCAGTCGGCGGAAGGCGAGCGGTACTTGATTGTGGCAGACAGCCTGCAAGAGCGCCAAGCCCAACTTGGCATGGCCAAAGCCGGCGCCGAGGCTCACCGCACGCCCCGCGCCTGGATGGCCTACGCCGACATGCTTTACGGAGATGAACGCTATGGGGAAGCCTTGCAGGCCTATCAGGCAGCCAGGGCCTTGGACCCGTTAAGTGAAGCCGCTCGTAACGCCATTGCCAAGACTCAGATGCGGCTAGTAGCCGGACAATGATTCTTTAACATGCATGGCTTCCCTTCTGGTTTCTTCCAATTCGATATTAATATGATCACGTCCCATAAGTGAGGGTGCCACGTAGTGCTTTCAGAACATCGAAGACGCAAAGTCCCCAAACCAATAAAGGACTCTCTCTGAATGTCAACGTTCCAGCACTAGCCATCAGACGTTCAGGGAAATGAACGATTCATTTGGGCCATTGGAGGGACGCTTCATGAGTACTTCCGGGATGGGCGCAAAGGAGCTATACATGGGCAAGGTGGCCACGCCGAGGGCGGTAGCATCCTCGCCGACAGTAGCACAATAGAGCTGTGGGTGCGCCATTTTTTCCTCGAACCGGAGTGTGGGCAACACCTCGTCGAGCCGGTCTTTGATAAACCGAATCACAGGCTCAGGATACCGGCCACCCAGAAAGATTGCTCCTGGATCAATCAAGCATTCGATGGCCAGGGTGAACGGTGCCAGTTGTGCGATGCCTTCTTCCAGCCAATCCATGACCACCTCGTGCTTTCGTTCGAACAGGTCTCCCAGTTCCTCGGGATGCGAAATATTGACGTCCTCGCGCTCGAGCAGTTTTGCGAGGACGGGCAGGCTGAAGAAGACGCCCAGATGAGGATTAACCAAGCCTGTTGGCATATGGCGCCCTGAGGACGTGGGAATGGCGCCAATTTCGCCGGCATTGCCGTTGTGTCCATCGTAAGGCCGGCCGTTAAGGACAAGCCCACCGCCCAACCCGACGCCGAAAAAGAGATAGAAAAAGTTACTTATATGCTTCCCTCGCCCGTACCATCGCTCGCCGACCGCCGCCGCCGATGCATTGTTTTCGATGAAAACAGGCAGTCCCAGACGCTCGGCCAGAATATCCCTAATAGGTACGTTATCCCAGCCGGGAAACGCACTCGGGTTGACGACATTGGTGACGACACTGCCTTCCGATATTCCGAGCGGCCCGGGAAGCCCCACGCCGACACCCCAGATGCGCTTTCTGCTTGCGCCTTGACACCGAATGAGTTTGTTAACCGAATCAGCCATCAAGGTCACGGCGTTTTCAGGCGTCGGGAAAAGGACGCTGTGCGAAACCCGCTGGCACACATTGCCTAGGAAATCGACCAGCACTCCCGTGAAGTGCTCTCGGTCGAAGTCGAGCCCTACGGAGAAAGCGCCCTGCGCGTTGAGATTAAGCAACGACGTTGGCGCTCCGCGTCCCTCCTGCAACCGATCGGCTTCCAGAATGAGATCTGCGTCCAGGAGCTTTCGGGTGATATTCGATACCGTCTGAAGCCCCAATTCCGTTCGTTCGGTGATTTCCTTGCGGGAAAGGGGTCCGAAAAGACGAATAGTCTCCAGGACAATGCGCAAATTATGAGCCCTTGCATACTTGAGATTTGTACCGGTTAGCATAAAGCACGGGAGCGTTTAAGGGCGAAGAATCGTCAATTGTCGAGTAGGTCAAACTATAACGGTGGTCCAACGCCTTGCGGGTGTCATCCTCCCTCTAGTCGTCACGATGACACGAAATGCCAGCGCCATCACTCTGGCGGGCTGCCGCCATAACAACAAGAAATATATCAGCCTTACGGCAAGGTAATTGATTTCCGCAGAATAATCCATCAAATGGAATTAATAGGGCTGAGCTTGTTGACACTCTCGTCCTATTTTATTAAATAGATCAAATGGATTAATTACCTGCGCCTTTTCCCGGGCGTCCCATGAGACCATCTATCGTGAGCTTTCTCGGTCTTTTCCTCTGGGCTGTCACTTCAGTAGAAGTCACAGGGGCTGAAGACCGTCCTGCCACCGGCAAAATCATCGGCAAGGTCATAGACCGGGATGCTGGAACGACCCTGCCCGGCGCCCACGTCATCATCGAAGGTACAAGCATCGGCGCGGCAACCAATAATGACGGAGAATTCGTCATTTCGAACGCACCGGCGGGCACGCATATTCTCGTCGTGACTTACATCGGCTATCAACGACAAACGCGTGCGGTGGACGTAGTCGATGGAGCGACCATCGAGGTTGACTTCGAGCTGGTGTGGGAAGGCGTTGTGGGCCAGGAACTGGTCATTACGGCGCAGGCCGAGGGGCAGGCCGCTGCCATCAACCAGCAATTGCAGTCGAACACGATCACAAACGTTGTCTCGGCCGCACGCATCCAGGAGTTGCCCGACGTCAATGCCGCCGAGTCCGTCGGACGCTTGCCCGGCGTCTCGATTCAGCGTTCCGGCGGGGAAGCCAACAAAGTCGCCATCCGGGGCCTGTCGCCGAAATATAACGTCGTCACAGTCAACGGCGTGCGCGTTCCGTCTACCAGCGGCGACGACCGGAGCGTGGACCTCTCGCTCGTCTCTTCGAGCATGCTCGACGGTATTGAGGTGATGAAGGCCATCACGCCCGATAAGGACGGCGACGCGATCGGCGGCGCCATCGACCTGAAGCTCCGGGAGGCGCCGGACAAGATCATGATCGATGTCTTGGCGCAAGGAGGGTACAACCAACTCCAGGACTATTATGGCAATTACAAGTTTGTCGGCAACGTGGGCCACCGCTTCTTCAACAAACGCCTTGGTGCGATTGTCAGCATCAATATCGATGAGTTCGATCGAAGCGCGGACAAGTTTTCAGGCAGTTACCGGCAATCCTCCGACGCGGCGACGGGCGAGCCTGTCATCATCGTATCAGGTATAACCGCCAGTGAGGAGACCGTGAAGCGAGGGCGTACGGGGGCTAGCGCCGTCCTGGATTATCGGCTTCCGCACGGAAAGATCACAGCCAACAGTTTCTACAATGAGCGCCGTTTTGACGGGCTGACCAGGAGCAACGTGATGCTCATTGATCAGAACCGCCTCCGTTACAATACGAGCATGGGAAGCGGCACGACGAAAATCTTTACGAGTACGATTGGCATCGAGCAGGACTTCGACCGGTTCGCCTTTGACGCAAGTGTTTCGCGTCTGGCGTCGCGCCGGGACAATTCGACCTTCAACTGGCTCTTTAATCAGGAGGCGAGTGGCTTCACCGGGGCACCCGATGAAGACACGCTGCCTACCGATGTCCCGGCCCTCCTTAACGTAGACTCGTTGAGTACGGGGTTGCAGGACTTGTTTGTTAGGGACGTGCGGCTGGAAGAGGACGAGACCGCGGTGCAGTTGAATGTTCAGGTGCCGTATTACGTGAGCGATGCTGTCAGCGGGTACGTCAAGGTTGGCGGCAAGCTGCGGTGGCTCGATCGGCTGAACGACGAGACGCAAGACGGACGCAACGGCATTTATTACGGAAGCGGCGCCGGAAATCTGAACGATGCACTCGCATGTGTGGCGGCGGCCCTGCCGGACTGGGATCTCGACAACATCGTCGGCGAGTTGGGCGTGTTGCCGGTCGGGCTCGTCGATACCGACTATACGCGCGACGACTTTCTGAAGGGCGATTATCCGCTTGGTTTTACGGTCGACACCGACATGATGCTCGACCTGACGCGCGCCATGCAGGGATGCCCCGACATCTATCGCAATTACTCCATCGGTTCGTTGGGCCGTGACTATTCGGGCAGTGAAACCTATCAGGCCGCGTACGCGATGGCCGAAATCAACCTGGGGAGTCGCGTCACCCTGATTCCTGGAGTCCGTTGGGAGGCCGATCAGTCGGAGTACAACGGGCAGCGATACCGCGAAGTCTTCACCAATAACGTCTCAGGGCCACCGGCAGACCTCACGGCTGTCACGAACGAGCGCGACAACTCGTTCTGGCTGCCGATGGTGCATCTGCGCTACGAGCCCACCGAGTGGCTTAACATTCGGCTGGCCCGTACGGAAACGCTCACCCGCCCGGACTACATCCAGTACGCGCCGATTTCGACCATGAACTTCTTCCGGACGTATATCAGGGCAGCCAACGGCCTGCTCCGTCCGGCAAAGTCGACCAACTACGACGCAGCGATTTCGGTCTATACCAACAAACTCGGCCTGTTCACCATCTCGGGATTCCACAAATCGATTGACGACCTGATCTTGTTTGTGGACTACATCCTACATCCGCATGTCGGCGCGCTGCCCGGAATGAACATTCCCGACGAATGGGTCGATACCCGTGCACGCGCGACGACCTTCATCAATAACCCTTTCGCGGCCAGGTACCGGGGTATCGAGCTCGATTGGCAGACCAGTTTCTGGCATCTGCCTTCTGTGTTGAAGGGCCTCGTACTAAGCGCAAACTATACCTACCTGGAGTCGGAAACGACCTATCAGGCCTATTTCATCGTCAATAGCGATTCGCTGATTCGAAGGCGGCCTCCGCTGTACCTGAAGGAACTCCGGACCGACTCGACCCGCACAGCGCGTATGCCGAACCAGCCGAGTCATATTGCCAATATCACGATAGGCTACGATTACAAAGGCTTCTCCACCCGCATCTCTCTGCTTTATCAGACCGACACCAGCACGTTTATCAACTCCACGAACGCGCTGTTTGACACTTTTTCGGGAGACTATACCCGGCTCGACGTGGCCGTACGCCAGAAGCTGGGCCGCGGCCTGGAGCTCTTTGCCAACTTCAACAATCTCAACAGTCGGCCCGATCGAAATTTTCGCGGGGCGGTAGATGAGAACCCATCCTTCATTGAGTACTACGGCTTCACCATGGACGTAGGCGCTCGATTCAGGTACTGATCACTCTCTTTCATCATCCTCAACACACAAAACGGAGGACCGAATCCATGAGAATTCATTTCAAACTCTTGCTCCTGAGCATGGCGCTGGCGGTGTCCGGGACGGTATCGACGGCGCAGGCTCAGAGTGAGCTCGTCGTGGAGTGGGCCGATGCCAACGGTGACGTGATGATAAACGCACTCCGCGATGTCGTCGCCAACGACACGCTCCGCCCCGATGATCGGGTGTACAAACTGAAGCGGGGAGGCTTTTACTGGATCGAAGATCGCATCGAAGTCGAAGGTTTCCACCTGCGCATCATTGGCGAAACCGCTGATGAAGCCGACCCGGCCGAAGCGTTCTTGTGCGGCCAGAACATGGACGAAGACTGTGGGCCAGCTATCATCCAGCGCGTGCATCGCGACGACGGGTCCAATGACGATCTGATGGCGCAGACTTCGGGTTCGGGAAGCCACGTGACGATGAAGCATGTCTGGCTCATGGGGCAGACGGATCAGGGCGTCAGGACAAACTGGCAGCCATTCCGGATGAACGCGTCGGATTCCCGTTATGTGTTCGATTATGTCGTCTTCGACCGCAACAACTGGCAACACCTGGGCAACGCCGGTGCGAACACGGACCTGTTTGTGACCAACTCAATGTTTCGCAATATCTTCGGACCGGCCCAGCAGTGGGAAGGCATGGGCATGCAATTCGACGCCGGCGCCGACACGGTAGTGGTTGAAAACAACACGTTCCTGAACCTGGGCTTCACCACGATCAAGAACGAAGCCGTTCCGGTCAACTACTTCCGCGCCAACCACAACACGTATGTTAACGTGGGACGCACCTTCTCCTCCGGCGCCATTTGGAAAGAAGCCTACGTGACCAACAACGTATTCGTAAACTATTTCTGGCACGGCGAGCAGCCCTCGGAATATGACGATCCGAATCGTCCCGACCAACCCTATCTGGGCTTCTTTAACATCTGGGCCATGCCGTCGCAGTACGGCACCGACCTCGACCGCCGCATCGTGCTGGCCAACAACAGCTTCTGGCGCGATGAACAGTTTGCGGCAATGATGCCCGCGGATATTCGTTCGCAGCCGTTCGTCAGTGACTCCACCACCAGCTGGTTCGATGCCTTCAACGGGATGGTGATGCAGGGCAACTTTGCCGCCATGACGCCGGATCTGGCTACTTATCCTGCAGATATCATTCCGTCGATGGTGCAGAACATCACCGAACTGCGTGGCGGCAGTTCGACGGCGGCTAGTTACTACTTTGATCCGGGCAGGGACGAAACATGCTTCGCCTGCAATGTCTGGCCTGTAGGGGAAGACTTTTCTTATACGACGCCCGCGTTGCTCACAGGTGGCACCGACGGCCTGCCCCTAGGCGATCTCAACTGGTTCCCGGATGCGAAAGCGGAATTCATTGCCAACCAGGCCGCCAACGTGCAGGCTATCGAGGATATGGCTGGCGCGCGCATTGAACTCACTGTCCTGGGTTCCGGCGAAGCTGACCAGGGAACACTGACCGACGCCACCATCGAAACGGTCGAAGGATTCACCTTCTACGAAATGCAATCCTCCGGCTTCATCGAGTGGCCGTTCGAAATCCCCGCGGCAGGGACGTACGACCTGGTCATCGGCACCCGGTTGGCTTTCGGTACGAAGGGACAGCATATCAGCATTGACGGGAATCGGTTCAAGAACCAGGCGTTTCCGGGCAATGGCGAGTTTGTTTTCAGTGCTGATGTGTTAGGAGGCGACTGGGTTGAATACCGCATTACGCCCGATACGGTCTGGGTTTCGAACGAGTCGGGAATCGCAGGGCCCGAGGTTCTAACGATGGAGGCAGGTATGCATGCCTTCAGGATCGAACCGTCTTGGGGCTTCCAACAATTCAGCAGTATCGCCTTCATTGACCCGGCCACCGAAGATACGGTTGCCATGGCCGGGGCGCCCGATGCGGCCGCCGAAGGAGTGGTCCCCAATTGCGAGGAGGGTGTCTATTGCCCGACAGGTTTCAAGTCTGTCGCACTCAACGCCCTAGGCAGCGTAGCGTTGAATTTCGAATTCCCGAGCGAGGGGCAATATCTGACGCGCATCTACTACGACGCGCCGAATGGCGGCAGTGGGCGCCTCCTTCTGGACGGATCGTCGGTTGCCGACATTAACTTCGCTAGCAGCCAGGGTGACCTCCTCAGCGCACAGTTTGCCGCTACGGCAGGCATGCGCACCCTAACGTTGGAATCGGATGCGGGTGGCTTCAATGTGGACTACATCCAGCTGGTTGCAGTGAGCGGAGGGCCTACCGGGAAGGAGCGCAACGAGTTGCCTGAGGGCTACGAGTTGAGTCAGAATTATCCTAACCCCTTCAATCCAACGACCACTATCTCCTTCACGATCGCGCAACCTGGTGATGTACGCCTGACGGTGTTCGACTTGATGGGCCGGAAGATTAGCACGCTCGTCGATCGCACCATGCCAGTGGGCACCTTCAACGTCACGTGGGATGCCACCGCCACCAGTGCCCTTGCCAATGGCGTCTATTTCTATCGTCTAGAGACGCCTGTTGGTCAGCAGGTACGTGCCATGGTGCTGCTTAAGTAGTGGTAACAGCAGTCACAAGTCGGTAGAGGTCGGCCACCGGGGGTGAGCATTGTGCTCACCCCCGAGTGGCCGGTATCTGGCATGCCACGATGAAGGGTAGCGGTTACCTTCGAGTCAAGCCGACCTACTGCTTGCATGTTCTTAGCGGACGGCCATGACCCTTGGGTCAGCAGAGGCTGGTACGCATTTCCCCAGCATGATTGCTGTAGCGGCTTGCATCTGTGCATTTAGCTCGGATTACCAGGATGCCCGGCGCCTCGTAGCTGTTCCCGATCGAAAACACAGGTCATCCACTACCAATTTTGTCTCGCCGTGATGGATACCAGGCACGATCCCTGCGATGCGCAAGCACCAGTTTCTGGTTCCCACTCGACAGAACGCCGGGCACACGCGACCATGGCATTGATGGCTGTTTTCCGTGCAGCAGTCGAATTTCGGTGAGCGCACGCACTTCGAATATGCAGGTGGCATGACACTTTTCTGTGACCACGTACTTGACGGCCACGAAACTCATTCTTGTTCTTTCGTGCAGCTGGCTGCTGTTTTCTGCACGAATCCTTTCCAGGATTCCCCGTCCGTCCGCTCAACCACTGTTGCGGTTTCCGCTCCTGATCCCGTTCCTCCACAACGACGATTTTCGCTCTCGGCCCGTGTCCCCGATTCGCTTTCTTGACGGCCTGCATGTTTTTTCCCGGCCCCCCGGATTATGCTTCGTCCACTTCGACCGGCCCGCCAAATGGGGATGGGTGCCCGGTACCGAATGCCATCCGGATACGCCGCTACATGAACCGCCCGTTGCCTGCGACACCCCTGCGTCACGGTGCAGCGTCATACAGGAAATCCCGTCGAGACTGGTGGGCCAAAGGTGAATCGCAAACATCCTTGTTCGAAAGGGGAAGATGTTTTTCTCCTGGCGCATTCCTTTCCGAACACTGACAAGCCGGTTACAATACCGACATTGATACGGCATCTTCTTGTGCGTGGCCTCGCAGGTACTTGGGCCCTTGCAGTGTGGGCCGACACGCCCGTTTGGCAAAACTGCGTCCTCGATCCTGGGACGCGCCGAGTCCTTGTCGGGCGACATCCGGGCACGCTGAATGAGAGTAATTCCGTGCGTTGATTCCATTCTGGGCCGTTTCCGTTTAAACGCGTAGTTATTTCCGCATGCGCAGCATCAGGTGAACAATGCCACCACTTCTTATAATTCCCGCTCTTGGTCGTTTTGAACATATCCTGATGCATTGCTGCGTACGGCTGGTCTTTCTTCTGGCATTTAGCATGGCGCTCACCGTCCGAGCGCAGTCGGTCGACCGCGTTCCCTTCAACGACCAGGACGTGTTTCTGAGCGGCAGCAATATCTCCTGGGTCAACTACGCTAGAGACATCGGGCCGGGCACGACCAATCTTACCCGGTTCGATGAAATGTTCTCGCAACTGAGCGAGTCGGGCGGCAATTCAATGCGGTTCTGGCTGCACACTACGGGACGCAGTACGCCACAATGGAACGGCTCCGAGGTGATCGGTCCTGGCATCGGCGCCATCGGCGACCTGCACAATATCCTCGATAAAGCCTGGGATCACGGCATCGGCCTGGTGCTCTGCCTATGGTCGTTCGACATGCTCCGGATCTCGAACGGATCGCTCATCACCGGCCGCTCCTTCGACCTGCTGACTGATTCCATCCTGACGCGAGCCTACATCAACAATGCGCTCACCCCTATGGTCGAGTCGCTGGCCGGCCACCCGGCCATAATTGCCTGGGAAATATTCAATGAACCCGAAGGGATGAGCAACGAGCACGGATGGAATATCAACCGGCACGTGCCGATGGCCGACATCCAGCGGTTCATCAACATGACCGCCGGCGCTATCCACCGCGCAGACCCCAACTCGCTGGTCACCAATGGATCGTGGGCATTCATTGCCTCCAGCGACGCTACGCCTGGCGGGATCGCTGCCAAGACGGTCGATCAGCTCACCGTTGCCGAGTTGCAGCATATACGGCAGAGCCTGTCGCAGAAATACCGGCACGCGTTCACGATCGAGGAGACAAAAGACTTCTACAACGCGCTCCACAGCAAGGATAATTTCAACTATTACACGGATGCACGTTTGATTGCAGCCGGCGGCGACCCGGACGGCACGCTTGACTTCTACTCGGTCCATTATTACGAATGGGCCGGCACGTCCCTGTCTCCGTTCCACCACGAGTCCGCCGTGTGGCAACTGACCAAACCGCTCGTCATCGCGGAATTCTATCTGGGGGGCAGCAGTAGCAGTGGCGGCGACGGCGACCCGGATAACACGTACGGCATTCATTATCGTGATCTGTATCCGACTCTATATGAGCGGGGATATGCCGGAGCGCTTGCCTGGCAGTGGTACAACTACCCGCACAGCGCGGAAGGAGTGATCAGTTGGCCGCGAATCCTGGAAAGCACTGAGATCATGCTCGAACGCTACCCGGAGGCCGTCGCCATTGATCGGGGATTGCAGATCGTTCAATTCGAGGCCGAGCCGCCAGGTATCGAGTTGGGTTTTTCGAGTGCTCTCCGCTGGTTTGTCAACAGCGCCACGTCAGTGACACTCAACGGCGACCCGGTCGCGGTTTCCGGCACGCGCATCGTCTCGCCCGCCGAAACGACGACCTATCGCCTCGAAGCTATCGACGCTGCCGCACAAGACACGCTTGCCGACGAGGTGACAGTAGCTGTGCTCGCTCCCAACGAGGTCAACCGAGCCCGCGTCCGGCCGGCTTTCGCTTCCACGATTGAGACTTGCTGCGGAGGAAATCGCACAGCCGATCTGGCTTTCGACGGCGATCTGACCACGCGATGGAGCAGCGCCTGGGACTCCGCCGAAGCCGACGCCAATCCGGATAAGGAGTGGATTTACGGCGACCTGCAGGGCGCCTACGACGTTGAGCGCATCGTTTTGCACTGGGAGCTGGCTTACGGTAAAGCTTATGCCATCGACGCTTCATACGATGGCCGCGTCTGGAACACGGTGTATGAAGAAATCAATAGTGACGGCGACATCGATGAAATCACCCTGGCAATCCCGGTGAGCGCCCGATACGTTCGGATGCATGGCATCGCCCGCGCCACCCAGTATGGCTATTCGCTGTGGGAATTCGAAGTCTATGGCACACGTTCGGCCTTGCAGCCCCCCGAAGTTGCGCTCACGCAGCCCCTCGAAGGCGCGTTGCTGGATATCGGCGCCGACACGTCGATAGCCGCCATCGCCGTGGACCCGGACGGGCAGATCGAACGCGTCGATTTTTTCGTTGATGGCGCACTCCTCGATACCACAACCGACCCACCCTTTACTGTGGCATGGACCGACATCCCCGACGGTGATTATCTATTGAGCGCCGTCGCCACGGACGACGACGGTATCGCCGTCACGTCGAACACGGTGCCCGTCTTTGTTACCGACATCGAGACCTTCACGCGGTACGAAGCGGAACGCGCTGCCTCCGAAGGCAACGTAATTACCCGCGTCAGC
This sequence comes from Rhodothermales bacterium, assembly GCA_963665975.1. Lineage (GTDB taxonomy): Bacteria > Bacteroidota > Rhodothermia > Rhodothermales > Bin80. Next base: position 1,075,597 of record OY762508.1, on the reverse strand, counting down.
CTGCGGGCCAGCGGTCGGTTTCTTGCGGATGTCGAACCGGGCGGCCGCCTGATCTTTGACGATGTCGAAGTTTCCGGTTGGGGCGAATACCTTTTAGTCTTTCGCTACCGGCTCCCCGTCGACAGTGTCGTGTCGCATCACACGATGACGGTGAACGGCGAAGCCGCCGGCAGCTTGCGCTTCAACGGCATGGCAGACACATGGTATGCGCGTGGCATGAAAGTCACGTTACAAGCCGGGGTGAACACCCTCGCGATTACGAACGAGGACGGCCAACTCGCCATCGACTATCTCGATGTGAGCGAGGACGCCGTGAACGTCGCCATCGAATCGGATGAGACGGCTGAGGGATTACCGCGCGCCTTCGCGCTGGCCCAGAACTATCCTAATCCATTCAATCCGCAAACCCGGATAGCCTACGCGCTACCCGAGGCTGTTCACGTACACCTCGACCTGTTCGATTTTGCGGGCCGCCGTATCGCGACGCTTGTCGATGGGTTGCAGGCAGCGGGCGCCTATGCGGTTACGTTCGACGCGGGGACCTTGGCCAGCGGTGTTTATCTCTATCGGATTAGGGCAGGAGCCTTTATCCAGACCCGCAGGATGATTTTGATAAAGTAAAGCGACGGCTAGTCACCTATGGCTCCGAACCCCAAAACCCCTTCGGAAACGCTCATGAACAGACCTGTCGTGGCGCCTGAAGATAGAGTGCCGGTCCATCAGAAGATCATCTATGGGGCAGGGGTTACCAATGACGTCTGGGGGAACTGGCTTTTTCCCTCGATGGCGTGGCCGGTCTTTAACATCTTCCTGCACGTCAGCCCGGGGCTGGTCAGCACGGCGCTTTTGATCAATCGCCTGGTCGATGCGATGACCGATCCGCTTTTCGGGTGGCTTTCGGACAACGCCCGCACGCGCTGGGGTCGGCGCCGACCCTTTATCTTGGTCGGATCGATACTCGCAGGCTTGTGCTTGCCCTTGCTGTTCATGATTTCGCCGGGCTGGAGCGAGATGGGCTACTTCTGGTTCATCGTGATCTCGTCGTCGGCGATGATTTGCATCGTCAGTTCGTTCAACATGCCCTACCAGAGCCTGGGGGCGGAACTCACCCCGGACTACCACGAACGGACGAGTGTCTTTTCCTACAAGAATGTGATCCAGCGGATCATCGACATCGGGCTCTTCGGGGCGGCCGCCTTCATCACAATGAGCTGGTTCAACGACCCGGAGACCGGCGAGCCCGACATGATCCTGGGTGCGCGTGTCTATACCGTGATCCTGGGCGCGATCATGATCGGCATCGGCATCTTGGTCTTTTTCTTTGTGAAGGAACGCTACTACGCGACGGTGGTCGAGCGCAAGCAGAAATCCATCAGTATCTGGGAGACGATCTGGAAGGCCCTACAAGTCCGTCAGTTCAGGGCCCAACTGGGAATGTCGATTGCCTACGGCCTCGGCACCAGCATGGTCGGCGTGCTGGGTTATTACCTCACGGTGTATTACGTTTGCGCCGGTGATGTGGCGCTGGGTTCGAAGTGGAGTTTCGCCATGGGCTTTGCCAACATGGGCGGGGCGATTATCGGCGTGCCGATGGCGGCGGCCACTGCCAGGCGCCTGGGCAAGCGTCACGCGATGGTGATCATCCTGATCGCAGGAATCCTCATCTATCTGGCCTCCTGGTGGCTCTATAATCCAGCGATACCCATTCTTCAGTTAGGCGCTTCGGGTTCCATTGCCTTCCTATCGGCCTCTTTTGGTATGATGCTTGGATCCATCGGGGCGGATGTGATTGACTTCGATGAGCTGAATACGGGTAAGCGGCGCGAGGGCGCGTTCACAGCCTGCGGGTCGTGGATCACCAAAGTGGGCATAGCCCTGGGCACCGGGCTCTCCGGCTTCGTGCTCGCGGCTACTGGCTTCGACGCGGCCTTCGAAGGGGCGCAGGCCGCCAAGACCATCATGCTCCTCCGCATCTTCTTCTTTGCCCTACCCATCGCCGGTCTGCTGATCGCCTTATTCGCGCTCTCGCGATACGACCTTAGCCAGGAACGCATGGCGGAGATCCGGACGCAACTCGAAGCCAGCCGAGGAAGGGTCTAATAACCATGCAAAAGCATCTTGGTACTCCTTGCCAAAAAAGTCGACCGGCGCCGGTGGACGGCCCAGAGTGCAGTACAGGCACTGCGTGTCGAGTCTTGATCTTTGGTTTCTTGGATCAAGCCAATGAACCAACACCCTTGAGGCAGCGGCAACCATTGCAGAATGGCGGAACACCAGTATGGCCATTGCTGCAATCAGGGCGTCCCTGCGGGACGTTTCAGATATATTTTTTTCTATTGCTCGCAGCGTGCATGGTAGCCGGTTGCAGTTTCAAACCCGTCCGCGTGGAGTTCCGGTTCGAGGTCCCCGAAGCCGATGGGAATCCGTTTGCTCGTGAAGTGTGGGCCACAGTGATCAAACCATCCGGGACGGCGATCCGGGTGCCGGCTTTCTGGGTCGAGGACGAAAGGTTTGCTGCACGGATCTTTGGGGACGAGCGGGGACGCTACAGGCTTGCGTTAGTGCAGGAAGGCAGCGGGGAAGTCCTGGTGCAACACCCGCTTTCAGCGGTAGTGCAGAAGCGCGCAGTGATCCCAACGCCTGCAGCCGCACGATTCATACGGATTGACCCCGACAACCCCCGGCACTTTGCTTTCGACGACGGCGCCCGCTATGTGCCCGTCGGAGGAAACATCCCCTGGCTTCCAGCGCCTGAGGACAGCCTGGAGAAACGGTTGCTGCCGTACTACCGTGAGCGATTCGGCCAGTTCGCCGACGAAGGCCTGAACTGGATGCGGATCTGGATGGTCCATTTTAGCCGCCTGAACCTCGACTGGCTCGAGGAAGACCGGGACGAACAGCCTCCACCCGGCTGGCTGGAAACCGAGGTAGCCGAGCGTTGGGACCGGATTCTTGCCATGGCGGAGTCGACCGGCGTTCACATTCAGATCGTCTTGCAGCACCACGGACAGTACAGCACCGAGACGAACCCGAAGTGGCGGTACAATCCGTGGAATGCAGCTCATCCTGATGGATTTCTGGAGCAATCCGCTGATTTCTTCACCTCGGAAAAAGCTCGGCGACTCACAAAGCAGAAGTACCGGTATATCGTGGCGCGGTGGGGGTATTCGCCAGCGGTCATGGCCTGGGAACTATTCAACGAAGTGCACTGGGTCGATGCGTTGCGCCACGCGTTTGACGAGGAATCCGTAGCGGTCTGGCACGACGAAATGGCCGGCTATCTGCGCGCGATCGACGCCCACGAGCACCTGGTGACCACCAGCACGGAGAACCTCGGAAGCCCCATCAATGCGCGTATGGATTATCTGCAGCCGCACATCTACGCGGTGAACATGATCGACAACATGCGCTATGTCGATCCGGCCTACGCCGATATCGGGAAGCCGGCGTTCTTCGGCGAGTTCGGCGACGATCACATGCCACTGACCGGGGCCCAGAAGGAAACCGGCGTGACGATAATCCCGCCGATCTGGGCCGGGATCATGGGATCACTGCACATCCCACCACAGACCTGGTTTGTCGAGCGGTTGGTTGAGACGGGCAATCTGGGCAGGTTGGGGGCGGTTGCTCGTTTTCTCAAGGCTACCAGGATCGCAGAACGGGATGACCTCGTGCCATTTTCCCCCGCTGTCGAAAGCCCCGAAACGGTTCGGCTCATCATACGGCCCGGCTTTGTCTGGATGGACCGGCCTGATCCGGGGGTCGACATCGCCACGGACGGAAGCGCGCCGACCAGCCAGGCTCTCGTTCCAGGTGTGCTTATCGCCGATGCCTTGGGGCGGAAGAGAGGTTTTGCGCAACAGGTGACTTTCCGCGTCAATTTTCCGCGGGCAGACACGGTCACTGTCCGCCTTCGAATGGGGGGAAACGGTGTTGGAGGCACGACGGCCGAGGCCGCCCTGGATGGCCGCGTCGTCGCCAGGCATACATGGTCCGAAGCAGACACGTCCGCTGAAGGACGAGAGACCCGCCTGGCCTTCGTAGCGCCCGCCGGTCCACACACGATTGTTGTCCGCAATTCCGGCGGCCCGGCCTGGTTCCATCTCGACCGTTTGGATACCGGTTTCGACGTGCCGGTGATCGCAGCGGCGGGCAAACGAAGCGATGATTTCATCGTGCTCTGGATCTGGAACCGTGATGGAGTTTTCGCCACGGAGCCGGTGGCTGCTTCGGCGGCCACACTCGTCATGAACGACGTTCCTGCCGGGTCATGGCTGGTTGCGTGGTGGGATACTGATAGCGGTGTATCGGTCAGCGAAGACCGGCTCGAACATGAGGGTGACACGCTGCGGCTCGATACGCCCGCTATCAGGAGGCATGCCGCGGTTGTAATGACCAGAACAGAAGAATCATCTTGACATAGCCTATGCGGTTTCTCGGAGTCGATATCGGTGGCACGAAGTGTGCGGTTTGCGTGGGTGACACCGAGGCCAAGGTGTTTGCCCGCCGGCAGATCCCCACGGGCGACGGTCCGGAGGAGACGCTGGCGACATTGACGCAGCACGCACGAGACATCCTGAGTGAACAAGGACATATCGATGCCATTGGGATCGTTTGCGGCGGTCCGCTGGATGCTCAGCAAGGGCTGGTGTTGTCACCGCCGAACCTCCCGGGGTGGGATGCGGTGCCCGTGGCAGCCTATTTCCGGGAGCGTTTCGGGGTCCCCACCTTCTTGCAAAACGATGCCAATGCCGGTGCCTTGGCCGAGTGGCGACACGGGGTCGGACGGGGCTGCCGCAGCATGATGTTTTGCACGATGGGCACCGGCTTTGGCTGCGGGTTGATTCTTGATGGAAAGCTCTACGATGGCGCCAACGGAAACGCCGGCGAGTTGGGCCACGTCAGGCTCACCCCGGGAGGACCTGTAGGTTATGGCAAAGCTGGCTCCGTAGAAGGCTATTGCGGTGGGGGCGGCATCGCCAGGCTCGCCCGGCTGCGTTTGGATGAACACCGGGCGCAGAATCGCGCGTCGCGCTTGAGCGAACTCGCAACCCTTTCAGCCAAAGGCGTTGCTGAAGCGGCCTTCCAGGGCGATGCCCTGGCCCTGCGTGTCTACGCGGAGGTCGGCGCCATGCTTGGAAGGGCGCTTTCGGTATCAGTCGATTTGTTAAATCTGGAGCGCATTGTCGTGGGCAGCATCTTCGTCCGATGCGAGGCGCTGATCCGCCCGGCTATGGAGCGGGTGATGCAGGAAGAATGCCTCCCCGCAGCCTTGCAGGCGTGCTCGGTTCACGCCGCCGTGCTGGGCGAACGCATCGGCGATGTGGCATCGTTGACCCTGGCGCAGAATGCAATGGAAAGGAACGCATGAACACCTATCTCACAGAACTGCTCGAACGGTATCCTCCGCTGGAAAGCTGCGGGTCCGAGATACAGGCGGCGTATGAGTTGCTTTGTCGCTGTTATGAAGAGAGTGTAGATGGTATGGTGTACCTGTGCGGCAATGGCGGGAGCGCCGCTGATGCGCAGCACATCGTGGGCGAGCTGATGAAGTCCTTCTCGGGTCGTCGCAAGGTGTCCGCCACAATGCGCGAGCGGCTGAACGATGCCTATCTGGCGGAGCATCTGGAGGGCGCCCTCAGGGCGCTAGCCCTGACAGGATCGGGAAGCCTCGCTACAGCTTTTGCCAACGATGTAGCAGCCGACCTCGTTTTCGCACAACAGGTCTTTGGATACGGTCGCCCCGGCGACGTACTCTGGGCGCTGAGTACATCAGGATACTCCCAGAATGTGCTCCATGCACTAACGGTCGCTCGGGCGAAGGGGATGCATACGCTCGGAATGACGGGCCAGGGAGGCGGGGCCATGGCCGCCCTGTGCGAGGTGTGTATTCGTGTCCCCGAATCAGAAACCGATAGGGTGCAAGAGTTGCATTTGCCGATCTACCACGCGCTTTGCCACATGCTGGAAGCGCGCTTTTTCCCGCAGTAAACCCTGAATTATGAAGGAGCGCATTAGTCTAAATGGTGCATGGACGCTGCAGTACGGCCCGCAACGTAAACGGGCAGGACGGATGGAGCATCCTGAAATTCCAAAAGAATGGACGAGTGTCCGAGCTCAGGTGCCAGGCAATGTAGAACTGGATCTGATCCGCGCCGGATTATTGCCGGCAGAGTTGGATAAAGGAAACAACATCTATTGCTTGCGGGAGCTGGAGACCCTGCAATGGTGGTATGCACGCGCCTTCAACCTACCGGATGAAGGACTCGACGGGCGGTTCGAGTTGGTGTTGGAGGGTGTCGATACGCTGGCCACCGTCTGGCTCAACGGGGAGCGGATCGGAATGTTGGAAAATATGCTGATCCCCCACCGGCTGGACGTGACGGGACGACTTCGAGCCGGTATCAACCATCTCGTGATCGGCATTGATTCGACCGTACTGGCGGCTCAGGAACAGCCGGTGGAGCCGGGGACCTGGGCGATGGAAAACAACTGGGAGTTGCTGTCGATACGCAAAGCTGCTCACGGTTTCGGGTGGGATATCATGCCACGTGTCGTTTCCGCCGGTCTGTGGCGTGACGTGTATCTCGAACCCATCCCGGATACGCGCTTTCGCAGTGTGTATCTGGTCACCACGTCTGTCGATGCCGCGCAGCGCCACGCTCAACTCAGCGTCAGATGGGATATTGCTTCCGAGCAGTGGCCCCTTGACGCTTGGTCGATCCGCGTGTCGGTAGCCGAGGCGGGACAAACAAAGGAGATTGCCGAAAAGTCTGTTCCCGTATTGAGCACGCACGGTTTCATTCGATGCGAACTGGAGGATGTCGATCTCTGGTGGCCGCGAGGCTACGGCGAGGCAGCGCTTTACGATGTCAGGCTGGAACTGCTCGACGAGCAAGGTGGCGCCCGGGCGCAGTGGCAGACCCGCTATGGCTTTCGAACCGTCAAGCTGGAGATGACCGATTGTACCAATGGAGATGGGGAGGGCGCCTTCGGCTTTGTGGTCAATGGCGAGAAGATCTTCGTGAAGGGGTCGAACTGGGTGCCACTCGATGCTTTCCACAGCCGCGATGCTACACGCCTTGACGAGACCCTCGATTTGGTGGTGGATCTAAACTGCAACATGATCCGATGCTGGGGAGGCAATGTCTATGAATCGGAGGCGTTCTTTCGGCGGTGTGACGAAGCGGGTGTCATGGTCTGGCAGGATTTTGCATTCGCCTGCGCCTTGTATCCGCAGACTGCAGCGTTTCACGAAAAGGTCGAGCGGGAAGCGGAGGCGATCATTCCGCTTCTGCGCAATCATCCCTCGCTGGTGCTGTGGGTCGGCAACAACGAGATTGATGCCTTCTACACGTTCGCCAAGCCGACGTGCGATCCGAACGTCGACGATCAAATATCGCGAGTAGTGTTGGCGACTGCCTGTCGACGGTTAGATCCCGCTCGCCAATATCTGCCTAGCTCGCCTTACTTCAGCCCCGGGCTCTGGAGTATGGGAGCCCCCCATGAAGCCCGCCCGGAAGATCATTTGTGGGGACCGCGAAACGATTTCAAGGGCTCTTATTACATGTCGTCCAACGCCCATTTTGTCAGCGAAATCGGATACCATGGTTGTCCTGCGATTTCGTCGCTGAAAAGGATGATGACGCCCGAAAACCTCTGGCCGTGGCAGGATAATGACGAGTGGCTTACGCACGCGATTCGCCCGCAACCTCGGGGCACGGCGTACATTCACCGGATCGCACTCATGGCGCAACAGATCCGCGTGCTGTTCGGCGAGGTCCCCGATACCCTGGATGATTTTATTTTCGCCTCCCAGGTTTCTCAGGCAGAAGCCCTGAAGTTTTTCGTCGAGCGTTTTCGCATTGGGAAAGGGCGTCGTAGCGGCATTCTCTGGTGGAACGTACGCGATGGCTGGCCCCAGATATCCGACGCTGTGGTCGATTATTACGGCGCGCGCAAGTTGGCATATCACGTTGTTAAACGTATCCAGCAGGATGTTTGTGTGATGTGCGACGAGCCGGAAGGCGGCAAGCACGAGGTGGTGGTGGTGAACGATACGCTTCGTCCCGTAGCCGTTGAGATCACGATTCACTGTGGCGCAGATAGCTTGCTCCGCGAAAGCGTTGTAGTTCCGGCTAATGGAAGGATCCATGTCGGCACCGTGCCGACCTCTGAGGCGCCGGTTCTGTATCAAATCGAATGGCGAGGCGAGGGTGTCATTTCCCGCAATCACTACCTGGCGGGATCACGCCCCTTTGAAGTAGCGGCGTGCCGCGAATGGTATGAGAAATTAGCATTGCGAAAGCCAGACCAGATGAGAAAGAACGGGCGCATCTCTTCACCGGTTCGCCAATGAGGTCTGCTTCGTTCGGTTTGTCGGTCGGCCTGTTTGTGGAGACTGTTCCGTGATGTCAGGCATAGATAGAACCAGGATCCCGGTCAGCACAGACAGTGTTGGCTGCTTCAGCACGAACCCGGACACCAAGGATTTCCGGAATCCGCTGCGCCCGCCCGACGCGGGGGACCTGGGCGGCCGAGCCGCTCTGCTTCAAGTTTGAGCGTCTCTTCTCTGGCACCGGCGTTCTCGGCCTGTAGCCCGAAAGAATGATGGTGTCCCTGGCGTTTCATATCGGCATAAAGGGGATTTGTGGATGATTGCATGTGAAATTCGCGACTAAATACGCGGAGAATCGCCCATGCATTTATGACCCACCACCCAGCAACCGCCACCGGGGATTGTGTCCCTATGCGCATCAAAACAGGGACTGAATCCTTTGCGGTATGATCATGCTTGTCGTAGCGCAGGAAGAACATTGATTGCGATCTGCGCACCTGTGGTAGGCCGCGTTGCCGCGTTATCGGGCGCGCCTACGGCAAGTATGGCGTGATTGGGACGCACCCTACAGCGCCCACGGTGGCACGACGCCGAATTCCACACCAAACACCCACCGTATCAGCGTGTAGGCAAACCCGGTGATGAGCATCATGAATAGTATGTTCAGCACAAGGCCCGCACGCGCCATCTGGGGCACCGACACACGCCCGCTGCCATAAACAATAGCGTTTGGCGGCGTGGCAACCGGCAACATGAATGCGCAGCTTGCTCCCAGGACAGCGGGAATGGCCAGGAGCAAGGGGTCCTGCCCAATGCCAATAGCCAGCGCTGCCAGCACTGGCAGAAAGGCCGCCGTAGTTGCAATGTTGCTCGTGATCTCGGTCAGGAAAACGATTACTGTGACGACGACCAACAGAATGAGAATGATGGGCAGAAAATCAATTGCGGCCAGAGACTCTCCAATCCAGACGGATAGCTCCGTTCGCGTAAACGCGCTCGCGAGACTTAGCCCGCCGCCAAACAGGATCAATGTACCCCAAGGGAGCTGACTTGCTGTTTTCCAGTCCTGGACGAACAGGCCCTTCCTAAGGTTCAATGGGATCACAAAAAGTAGCAAACCGCCGGTCATGGCGATCCCCGCGTCCGAAATCTCAGGTATCACTTTCTGGAGTAGTGGCCGGCATATCCAGGCCAAAGCTGTCAGGGTAAATATGATCGCGACCCAGCGTTCACCCGCATTCATGGGTCCCAGAGCGGCGATTTCCTTTTCGATCACCTCGTGACTCCCCGGCAACTCACGAATCCGTACAGGATACACCACCTTTGTCAGCACCAGGAACGTGACCGGAAGACCGATTGCCACCACGGGCAAGCCGACAAGAAGCCACCGCGCAAACGTGATATTCTGTCCAAATTGCTCCTCGATGAATGCGGCCAGGAAGGCATTTGGCGGCGTGCCAATGAGTGTCCCCATGCCACCGATATTGGCCCCATACGCGATTCCCAATAGAAGCAGCAGTGAGAAACGGACGCGAACGCGGTCATCGCTCGCATCATCGAACAGCGATGTCACCGCCAGCCCGACGGGCAACATCATGAGTGTGGTGGCAGTGTTGCTCACCCACATGCTGAGGAAAGCCGAGGCGAGCATGAAGCCTGCAACCAATGCCTGTGGACCCGTCCCGGCGCGCTGGATTATGTTCAGGGCGATGCGCTTGTGCAGGCCCCATCGTTGCATGGCCATTGCAATTATGAAGCCACCCAGAAACAGAAAGATCAGGGGATGCGCATACGGCGCCGCGGATTCGCGGATGGCGCCGGCGCCAAAGAAGGGAAACAGGATGAGTGGCAACATTGCCGTTGCCGGAATCGGCGCCGCTTCGGATATCCACCATGTGGCCATGAAGAGCGCGATGCCTGCGGTGCGCCAACCGGCGTCACTCAGACCCTCCGGAGCCGGAAGAAGGAGCACCAATAGCAGCCACATAGGGCCAAGCAGAAGCCCGATCTTGTGGCGCAAGCCGTAGCCACCGGCCGTGGACTGGCGCGCGTGGTCGGCAGTGGATCCCAGATTCATGGTTGCCTCGCTGCTGACATCCCTGTTGTGCTCCGTGCCAGCCAAAGGTAACCAAGCACTATATTCTTCACCAATATCGGGATCCTATCCACGCGTAACCCCATATAGCATCACGCACCGTCCGCCCTTCTTGGCCCGCATAATGATTGTGTCCCGATCTTGCTATAAGAACTGGGACAACCCCACCTACATTCCATTCGTCGGCAGACCTGGCACGGGATCTAAAGGAAGGCGCACCCACTCCTGGATGTTTTGACCCCGCATGCACGATGTTTGTCTCTACCTGTTGTGCGAGGTGTCTGCAACAGGTTAAATGGCAGCCCATCGAATCTCACGCGGAACTACCCAAAGCAATGGCGTTTGCCCCCGGTGCTCCGAACAAGGTTGCAAGTGCCCCATGCACTACAATAAGAATCGCAGCATGGCGATAACCGCACTCAGCACCACGGCAACGCCAAACACCGTACGCGTTACTCGTTTGTTGATCTCTTCGAAACCCTGTACCATTTCGACCTTAAGTCCGGCAATTTCGGTCTCAACCTTGGTCTCAAGACTAGCAACTTCGGTCTCCATCTTGGACTCAAGCCTGATAATCTCAGCCTTGGTCGCAGCGGTCTCGGCAAGGCGCGTGAGATCACCCTGCATGACGGTGATGCTCGCTTCGATTCCGGCCTGATTAGCCTTGAGCTCCGCTACGTCAGCTTTGAGATCCGCCACGTCAGTCTTTGTCGCAACCGTATCATCCATGGCATGCGCCAAAGACTCCACCAACGCATCCGCCTGCTTCAAATCGAAGCCGGCAGCGGTGAGTTTGCGACTTACCTTCAGGGTATCAAACATGGGTAAGGGCATCGTTCACGAACTCCGTGCCGAGTTGGCACTACTATGTGTATAATACGCAATCAGGGGTGATGTTATCCACACCCGGTTCCTGTCAACCTAACGAAGGTCGAGCATCCTGCAATCCGGATGTTGCTACGATTCTGCTACGATTACCGCCCATACCAGGCCCTCGACGCCGTAACCTTTTTCCACGCCGCTGCGTCGTTCCGCGTCCAATCGTGCAGACATTTTCTATTTTGGAGGCCACCGTTTCATACATCAAGTCCAGCGTGATCACCTGCCATGCGCTTTACTCTCGGTATTGATGTGTCCACGACTGCTTCAAAGGCTCTTGTGGCAGACGAGGAAGGCCAGATAGCCGGAGTTGCCTCTACTCCCCACAGTCACTCCAGTCCGAATCCACTGTGGAGTGAGCAGGAGCCTGCGGAATGGTGGCAAGCGGCCACCTGTAGTATTCGGCATGTGTTGGATCAATCGGATGTAGCTCCGGACGCCATCACGGCGGTGGGTCTGACAGGACAAATGCACGGTCTCGTGCTCCTTGCCGCAAATGGACGCGTGCTCCGCCCGGCCATGCTGTGGAACGATGGAAGATCATCGGTCCAATGCGAAGCCATGCGCACGCGGCTTGGCCTCGACCAGCTGGTCGCGATAACCGGCAACGACGCCTTCACCGGGTTTACGGCGCCGAAGCTCTTGTGGGTGCGTGATCATGAACCCGAGGTGTACGCGCAGGCAGAACAGGTGCTGTTGCCCAAAGACTACGTGCGGTACCGGCTTACGGGGGAGTTCGCAACAGACAAGGCGGGGGCAGGAGGGACCCTCCTGCTGGATCTGGCCAGCCGGGACTGGTCGGATGCGGTACTGGACGCCATAGACATTCCCCGCCAGTGGCTTCCTCCGACGTTCGAAGGATCTGCCGTTACGGGGTATATCACACAAGCGGCTGCTATTGAAACGGGTCTTCGGGTTGGTACGCCTGTCGTGGCTGGCGGCGGCGATCAGGCTGCGCAGGCTGTCGGCGTTGGAGCGGTGTCTCCGGCAATTTGGGCGCTTACGCTCGGCACTTCGGGTGTCGTGTTCGCACCCTGCGCAACACCGCGCATTGCGCCTCAGGGCCGAGCCCATGCGTTTCCCCATGCAGTTCCCGGCCAATGGCACATGATGGGCGTGATGCTGTCGGCAGCCGGCAGCCTGCGCTGGTATCATGACACGCTGGCCGCTGAAATGACCTACGAGGGCCTGTTGGAGGAAGCCGCCCGGGTGCCCATCGGGTGCGAAGGGCTGTTCTTTCTGCCGTATCTCACCGGTGAGCGCACGCCGCACGCCAATCCCCTGGCGCAGGGGGCGTTCGTCGGCCTCAGGCCACGGCACACACGCGGACATCTCACCCGAGCCGTATTGGAAGGAGTCGCATTCGGACTAAGGGACAATTTCCTGTTACTCCAGGAGTCTGGACTATCGCGCCCTCGCGAAATCAGAATTTCCGGTGGTGGAGCACAGAGCCCGCTGTGGCGCCAGATACTCTCCGATGTGCTCGAGGTCGAACTGTGGACGGTGCAAACGCAGGAGGGTGCGAGCTTCGGCGCCGCACTCTGCGCAGGTGTGGGAGCTGGATTGTGGCCTACCGTGGAGGCCGCCTGCCAGCAGACCATACAAACGCTGCCCGCAGCAAGACCCGCCGCCGCCGCATCGGCACAGTACGAGGCTGCCCACGCCCGTTTCAGGTCTCTGTATCCCAGCCTCAGATCCTTCTTTGGCACCTCCGTCTAGATGCCAGGCCCGCGATTTACCTGGCGGGCATTCGGTATTTGGAAGGGTGCTTATACAGCACTCCCAGCTGGCCAAGGGGCGCATTGGCTCGGACATCAATCGTTAGCGCGCTGGAGCCTCTGTGCTTTAGCAGATAGTAGCCTGCACCTGCTATCATGGCTCCGTTGTCGACGCAGAGATTGCGTGGAGGGGCGAATAGCTGGAAGCCTTCTTCTCCGGCAATGTCGTCCAATTGTGCGCGCAGGCGCCGGTTCATGGCAACGCCACCGGCCAGCGCAATCCGGACCAGCCCTTCCTGGTGGGCCGCCCGTACGGTCTTGTCTACCAGGACGTCTACAATTGCCTGCTGAAAGCTGGCGCACAGATCCTCCTTGTTGATAACGGCGCCAGCGGACTCGCACGCTTCGATTTCGCGGACCACGGCAGTCTTGAGTCCACTGAAACTGAACTCAAAATTGGGCTTGCCGATCATCGGCCGAGGAAATGCATAGGCTGCAGGATTACCTCGCTCAGCCAGCTCTTCGATCAAGGGGCCTCCCGGGTATCCCAATCCCAGGCGTCTGGCGATCTTGTCATAAGCCTCTCCTGCGGCATCGTCCCGCGTGTGTCCCAACAGTCCGTAGTCACCATGACCGTTGACGCGCAACAAGAGCGTATGCCCGCCGGCCACGGTAAGGCACAGGAACGGGAATGCGAGTTGTGCTTCCCGCCCGATGATATTGGAATAGATATGTCCCTCGACATGGTGCAGGCCGACGAGCGGAATATCGCAGGCCAAGGCCACGGATTTGGCTGCCGCTACGCCGACGACGAGGGACAACAGTAGTCCCTGATGATTCGATACCGCAACGGCGTCCAGGTCTTCGTACGCCATTCCTCCCTCCTGGAGTGCTGCATCCAGAATGATGTTGATCTGCCGAGTATGCTCGCGCGCCGCGATCATGGGCACAATGCCGCCAAAGCGCGCATGGGCGCCATGCTGCGAGGCGATTACGTTTGCGATTACGTGGCGACCATCTTCGACAATGCCCACACTCGTGTCGTCGCACGTAGTATCAATGCCTAGAATGCGCATGGTTACATGGTTACCGGGATGCGTCTCGTTCAGCCAGGGATGCCTGTATGTAGTCTGGGGCTAACGCGAGTAGATTCGCATCAGCCAGGGCATTCGATTTGCGCATATTCAGCACGGCGACCAGGGCTTCGGGGGACAGGAGCATGCGATGCTCGGACGCAATTGCCGGGGCCAATTCCAGGAGGCTGCTCTCAAACGTTCGTCCATACTCAATCACAAGTGGCGGGCCAGCCTGGGTGTCCAGTTGCTCCACCCATGTGCTGAACGCCATAACGTCTGTCTGCGCACTGGAAATGGTTACCAGGCCCAGGTCGTCCGGGTCGTACCAGGCATAGTATACGCGCTGGCGGCCGGCATGGAGGAGCCCGCAAATGCGGCCCGCGCGCCATCGGCGCGTGGCTACCAGTGCATCCAGGGTTTTTATGGGTATGACCGGAATCGTCAATACCTGTGCGAGCGTCTTCGCTGCCGTAACCCCAATGTTCAAACCGGTCCACGAGCCGGGACCTACCACGATGCCGATCTGGCCGACCGTCGAAAGTGGCGCGTCTACATGCCGGGTAAGCGTCCGAATTTGTTCGTGGAGGTGTGTTGCCGGGCGAGCGCGCAGCATTGAAGATCCGAGTACGTCCGCACCTTCCACCACAACGACCGTCGAAAACGCTCCGGAAGTATCAAGGATCAGTGTGCGCATAGCAGGCGATGGCTTGCATAAGATCGCGGTACCGGACGCCCTCTCCAGTTGGCTTGATGCACACCATGCGACAGGTTGGTTCAGGCGGCCTACAGAATGACAGGGTCACGGAAAGAAATTCCGGTATCAAATCAGAAAGAAACCGTGAGGCCCATTCTACGAGGTGTATGGCATCTGTGCGATCAAGGATTTCTCCGAACAGCATCGCATCGGAAGGGGAAAGGACACCGAGCCGATAAAAATCCATATGGAACACGCGAGGGGTATTTCCGACGCCCCCATACTCGTGCACAAGGTTGTAGGCGGGACTCTTGACTAACGATGTCTCGCTATCACCGATGCCATCAACTATGCCCTTGGCCATCCAGGTCTTGCCAGCCCCCAGTGCTCCGTTGAGTCCGACCACGCTTCCCAGGGGCAATCTCTCGCCGATCCACCTGCCCAATGCCAGCGTTTGTTTCTCGTTGGCGATGCGGAGAATCGTTTCCTTGGACATCTGCAACATCAATTGTTAGGCCGATGATGCCGTTGGCCCAATGAATATACTTCGCAGGACCCAGGGAGACCCGCATCTGGTCAGATTAAGAAATTGTCAGGATGTGGAAGAGTCTCTTGCATAACCCCTTCGATCAATACTTCCTGGTCACAATTATGCCACATCAATAAGGCATTAAAACACAGCATAGTTACAAATAATGTAATATATTGAGGTGCGCTGGGTGTGTGGAATCGGAACGGCCTGCCCTGTCTTGGACCACCGGAGCCAGCATTCCAGCTCCTCTCGTTGTCCGTCGTTGATAGGCGGGACGCCCGTTCATTCAACTTCTTCCTCACAAGTGAAAAACTCCTCCAATTCAGGAGTTTTGCAATAGGCTCGGAAGTAAATCAATTTAGTATCTGTTGCAGGCGTACCTTTAGTCCTCCAAATCTTTTCTATTAAACTATCCGCGTTGTTATGCAGCAGATCTCTGGTCGTCACACGTTGCTATTGGTGTCACTGTTAACGATTGGCCTTGGCTGTGGGCAGGAGGAGACTCCGGTCCCTGTCGTGGAACTCTCGCGCACGGCCTCCGCTGAGGGCGCCTCGGTGTACATTATCAGCCCGGCGGACTCGGCACAGGTAAATGGTGACGCGGTGACCGTGAAATTCGGTCTAAAGGGCATGGGAGTGGCCCCGGCTGGTGTTGATTTCCCGGATACCGGACATCATCATCTCCTCGTGGATGTTGTTGGATTGCCACCCATGGACCTGCCACTTCCTGCGGATGCGAACCATGTTCACTTCGGGAAGGGACAAACGGAGGCAACGCTGCAATTGGAGCCCGGCACGCACACGCTCCAACTCCTTCTGGGAGATCGGTTGCATATCCCCCATGATCCTCCCGTGATGTCGGAAACGATCACTATCACGGTCGAATAGCGCGCGTACGTTAATGCGTGAGCGCGTACATGATAAAGTTGATTGCCATCTGGAAGCTCACCGTAGACGCCGTCCCGAGTGCCCGCCCGCCGGGCCATTCCCAGCCGTCGCCGATGTCCTGGTTGTAGCAGATTACTATGGTCATGCGCCCGGATTCGTCCGTGATCCCGTAATAGATGTCATCCAGCGGCCCAAAGCGCATGCCCCAACGTCCCCTCCCATTCTTGGTTGAAATCGCTGCGTCGGGATCGATGTCGTAATAGATCGTCCAAATGGGATGGTCTGCCGTGAGCTCGACCGGCTCACGATCCGGATAGACCTGCTTGATGTTATCGTACATGTTGTTCCACTGCGGACCGACGTGTCCTCTTCCGTAGTCGTGGAAGTCATCAATGATGAGGAAGCCACCCCGATCCAGGTACCTGCGAAGATTGTCAATCTCTGCCTGATGGGTCTGCCAATAGCCGGGTTCGGTCAGATAGAGTACCGGATAATCAAAAATTTCATCATCGGTAAGAGAGAGTACGATCGGCGGCCCTTCTACATAGAGGCCCGTCGTGCGGTCGATCGCCTCATGCAGGTTCAGCTCTGCGGTGGGATAATCGGTCGCCCATGCGTTACCCCGCAGGCCAGCGTAGCTCTCATACCGGACCCGCACGAAGCGGAAGCCCAGGTCGTCGCTGAACATAGTGCCGTCCCCGCTTCCAAACAGGATAAGCGCGGTCAGCAGCAGAGATCGCAGCATAGAATCCAGGAAGAAGGTGGATAGCGTCGAGAGCGCACGATTTGCTCGCGTGAGACCGAAACGGGGCTATCTAACCCTGCACTACACGATATGCGTTGGCGAACGCCTGCATTTCGGCGTCTGTGCCGATGCTTACACGGCACCAGTCCAGAAACGGCGGAAACGGCCGTCCCACGAGGACACCCTGCTTCTCCATCTTGTGCCGGAACGTTTCGATGTCACTTCCCAGGTGGAAGAATATAAAATTGGTGTGCGACGGTGCGCACCGGTGGCCTTGCTCCTGCACGAACTGCGTGGCAAAGCTCCGGCTGGCGGAAATCTTGTCGCGGCTCATTTGCACGAACGCCTGATCCTGGTACGAGGCAACTGCTGCCCGAACAGCCATGATGTTCACGCCGCTACTGGTGCGAAACGTTCGCAAACGCCTTGCGATGTCCGGGCGGGCAAGCCCATAGCCGATGCGTAGTCCCGCAAGGCCATAGACTTTCGAAAAGGTCCGGGACACGATGATGTTGCCGCCGTCACGCACAAGGTCAACCATGGATCCGTACGACGGATCAGTTACGAGTTCGTAGTAAGCCTCGTCAACCAGGATCACGGCATTGCGCGAGGCCTCCTCACAGAATGCCCTGACATCGGATGCCGGCAGGAGGGTGCCGGTCGGGTTGTTGGGATTACAGAGGAAAACCAGTCCGATGCGTTGCGTCAATCGGCGGTCCATGGCGGGCAGATCGAATCGCAGGTTGTCGTCCACGGGCACATGATGCACGTATGCCCCGATGGTTTGCGCATACGATGCGATGCCTTCAAACGTTGGATGTGCGGTCATGATTTCGCCTCCGGCGAGCCCATAGGCCATTGCGGCCATGCGCAATATTTCGTAGGAGCCAGCTCCGAGCACTACGTGGTCGGGCGTCAGTCCCTCGCGCTCCGCAATCAGTCGTTCGAGACTGCCATACGCCCGATACGGATACAGATTCCCTTCGTCGAATGCCTCCGTAAGGGCCATCCGGGCCGCTTCCGATGGGCCGTACGGATTCTCGTTGCTGTTCAGCCTTATCGGCTGATTGAGCGCCCGCGGCGTCAGGTAGGTGGACTGAAAGCCGCCAGGCTGAATCGCGAGCCCAGCCGCCGCCACAGCGCTGGTTCTGAACCATTGGCGTCGATTCATAAGGATTCTCCTTTCAGGGTTTCGGATGGTGACTGCACCAGCGACCGAGTCGGGCACCCCGTTAGAGAGGAACCCACGATCCGGTGCGGGCGCTCTCCCGCACGGCGTCGATTACTTGCATGTTGGCTACCGCGTCATCCAGGGGACAGGGGACCGGCGTGTCCAGTTGGATAGAGCGGGCGAACGCGTCTACTTGAACCCTGTACTGATCTACGGGGTCAAACGTAATGGTATCCACCTCAGGCCCGTGCTGGTGCCACAGGCGCACGGCCTCTCTACGCGGGACGTTGAAGGGGATGTCTATCTTGATGCTTCCACGATCCCCTAAGACGTGCACGCACTGATACCGGTCGAGCTGCGTAGCGCAGGTAAACGTGGCCAGACCGGTCTGGAATTCGAGGCGTCCAGTTGTAAGGCGGTCTGTGCCGAACGCTGGATCCAACTCCATCTGCCCGAAAACCCGCGAAGGTTCGGCATTGAAGAGCAGGCGGGACAGGGAAATATTGTAACACCCGATATCCATCAAGGCGCCGCCGCCGATGTCGGCCTGGTTGCGGATATTTGACGGATCAGTGTTGTTGTACGCGAAGACGGAATGAATGGAGCGGAGGGTGCCGATCTTCGCGTTGTGCACAATGGATGCGGCCCGTCGCCACTGTGGGTGAAACCGGTACATGAATGCTTCCATGACCCTGAGATGCCCATGACGGGCATGGTCATGGAGTCTCCGGGCATCTTCTGCGTTCATCCCTATGGGTTTTTCGCACAATACGTGCTTGCCAGCTTCAAGGGCACGCAGAGACCATTCGACATGCAGGTGGTTAGGCAGCGGAATGTACACCGCGTCCACATCCGGATCGCCCAACAGCGCTTCGTACGAACCGTGAGCCCGGCTAATGCCGAGATCTGCTGCCACGGCTCTTGCCATTTGCTTGCGTCGCGAGGCCAAAGCAAATGCCACGCCGCGATTACTGGCCTGAATCGCCGGGATGACATGCTCCCGTGCAATACGCGCTGTTGAAAGAATGCCCCAGCGGATCTTGTTCATGGTGTAATTTCCAGGAATGGATCGTACATACGTTGTCCGTGAAGTGTGCCCCGCGTAGTGCGTGGGTGACGTGTATCCATGGTTATGATACGAAACACAGGCAGCTTGTAGGGTACCGGTGTGCCTTTCGCACGAAGGTCTGTCCTTTTATTTGCCGACCTCGATCGGGCGGACCTTGATGCTGCGAAAGTGCACTTCGTCGCCGTGGTCCTGAAGCAGGATGTGGCCCTGATTCCAGTTTCCAAAGCCTTCCCAGACCACGTATTTGCTACGCTCCACAAGTGCGTCGAAGACCTCTGTTCCCCGTTCGTACTGCAACACCAGGCGGTCGTTCAACCAATGTTCGACGTATGCGCCCGTAAAGGTGGAAAACTCGGCCCGACTGCCGCGGACATCCATGTCGGTGCGGACGCCGGTAACGAGAATTCTCGCCCGATTCCACTTGCCTGTACCATGGACGGTCTTGTCCTTGTGCGCCGGGACGAGATCGTAGAGTGAGCCGAGGGTCCGATTGCCGCCTGCGCCCTGTGTGGCATCCGGATGCTTTGCGTCGTCCAGGAGCTGGTATTCCAATCCAATCGCGGAGGCATCGCTTCCGTAGCTTTCCGTGATGAAATACTTGATGCCACTGTTTGCCCCCTCTGTCAGCATGAAGTCGAGGCTGAACTCGAACATGGCGTACTCGCCGACGGTTACGATGTCGCCGCCATATGCGGCTTCCGCACCCCCGGAGGCTTCCACGATAAGGACGCCGTCCTGTACGCGCCAGCCTTGCGCTGGAAAAGTGTCCTTGCCGGCGCCCCGCCATCCAACTGTGGTCCTTCCATTAAACAGCAGCGTCCATCCCTGCGCTTCCTCCTGCGGAGAAAGCGTGTTGGGGACCAGATTCACCACGTAGTTGTCTGTCCATTCGCGGGGCGCCACATCTTCTGTCTTGATGCGGACGTTCCGCCACCTTACCTCCCGACCCGCCATATCTTCACCGCGCACACTGTGCACCTGCAGTGCAATAAAGCCTTCCAGTGTCGTGTTGTCATACAGCGAGGCACAGGGGACGTCGTTAATCCATGTGCGCAATGATGGTCCGATCGCCTCAATATAGTAGTGGTTCCATGCGCCGTTGTTGAATGCTTCCCGGCAGGCCTGATTGACTGTCAGCGGGTAGAGCCAGCCGCGGCGCGCCTCGTCGTAGATACCACCACTCCAGGCCCGTGGACTGGGGTCGATTTCGACCTGGTAGCCGTGCACGCGGCCCTTGAGATATTCCGGATCGCTCTGGCTACGGATCTGGATCCCGGAATTAATGGCCGGGTCGACCAGAACATCGAGACTCAGTGCAAAATCCCCGTATGCCTGGTCTGTCGCAAGAAACGTGTTCGGCGTACCCGTCATAGTCGTTCCCACGATATCCCCATCGTCAATGGCATAGGGCGCCTCGCCGTTAAGGCGTGTCCAGCCTAAGAGGTCGGTGCCGTTAAACATGGCCGTCCATCCGTCGTCCTGGGCGGCGGCCAGGTGGGGAATCAAAACGACGGCAATCAGGACACAGCGTGCGGTGTTGCAGCAATTCATGGCGTAAGTGGTAACAGGAGAAGAGGATTCCTAAATGTACTACGAAGCGAACGGTTTTGGAGCACGTTGCGGGATTTTGTACTGTCAATTTCAAGTCGGGTGCTCTGCACCAATATATGAACACGTCCGTGGGTATTTTCATTTGGAACACACGTCTATAGCCATGCCTTCACGACGCGACTTTCTTACGGGAACTGCGATGGCCATGGGCGCCTCCTCACTGGCAGGTGCCGTTCCGCGCGTACAGACCATCCAGGATGTTATCGACCTCATCACGGCCAATATCCCGGGTGCTCCCTGGAAGGGTTCTGTGGACACGGTGAAGTCAGGTGATCCAACCAGGCCCATAACGGGCATTGTGACGACGTTTCTGGCGACGGGAGCCGTGGTAGAGGAGGCCATCCGGAGCGGCGCAAACTTGGTAATCACCCACGAGCCGACGTACTACAATCATCTGGACGAAACAGATTGGCTGGAGCATGACGCCGTGTATCTTGCCAAGCGAACCATGCTTGAAGAGCATGGTATCGTAGTATGGCGCTTCCATGACTATTGGCATCGCTATGAGCCGGATGGCATCGCCACCGGCGTGCTCAGACTCCTTGGCTGGGAAGAGTACGCGCATCCCGGGCAGCCGGACTTGTGCACCATTCCTCCCGTGCGGCTGTCGGAACTGGTCGTATTCCTGAAGAGCAGGTTCGGTACGCTGGTAGCGCGTGTCATGGGAGATCCTGATGCGGAGTGCAGCAACATCGGGCTGCTGGTGGGAGCTTGGGGCGGACGCAGACAGATTTCCTATCTCGGGCGTGAGGATGTAGATGTGCTCGTGTGCGGGGAGGTCAGCGAGTGGGAAACTCCCGAATACGTGCGCGACGCCGCCCTGGCCGGTCGCAGGAAGGCCCTCATCATTCTCGGCCATGCGCTCAGCGAAGAGCCGGGCATGCAGTGGCTCGCCGAATGGCTGCAGCCACAAGTGCCAGACATCCCTGTGCTACACGTTGCTACCGGTGATCCTTATCGGTATGTATGATGTTTTTCCGTATCTATCACTTGTTGGGACTATCAGAGGCCATGATTTCCGGACTAAGAAATCGAACCAATCACCTTCGGATACCTGCAGGCTTACTCCTGTGGGGGTGTCTGGTGGCGTCGTGCACGTCCGGTGGGGGGCTCGGGATGTTTGAGGGGGAGACGAACGTCGGAGCTGCGCCGTTAGGCGGTAGCGTGCATTACGATGCCTCTTCGCAGATCTACCGCATCACGGGCAGTGGCGAAGACATCTACGGGACGCGTGATGCATTCTATTATGCGTGGCGGAAGGCGTCGGGCGACGTAATCCTTAGCGCTGACGTGGCATTCGAGGGCGAGACAGGCCATCAGTATCGGAAGGCCGGTTGGATGGTGCGTGGCAGCCTCGCTGAGGATGCGGCGTACGTGGACGCCCTCGTTCATGGAGATGGTTTCATCGTATTGCAATGGCGGGCCGAAGCCGGCGGCGAAACCGCCGAAGTCCAGTCTGCGGTCCGGGCACCCGCTTCTGTTCGGCTGGAGCGCACGGGAGATCTGTTTACGCTGTATGTGGCACCGGAGGGCAAGCCTTTTCAGATTGTTGGCAGCGTAAGCGTGGATCTTCCTGATGAGGCCTATGCGGGCCTGGTCGTCTGCGCTCATGACGAAAGCACGCAGGAAACAGCGGTGTTCTCCAACGTTGGTTACGAGTCCATCGGAGTCGTTGAGGAGCGGGTGCTGGAAAGCACGCTCGAAATCGTCACCAGAGAAACCGGCGCGCGGCGCACGGTGCGGCAGGCCCGGGAGCACTTCGAAGCTCCCAACTGGTCGCTCGACGGCGCGTCACTCTTGTTCAACAGCGAGGGGCTTCTTTACCTGATCGGCGTGGAAGGAGGCGAGCCCGAGCAGTTGGATACAGGATTTGCGGACCGGTGCAATAATGACCATGGCTATTCTCCGGATGGCACGCAGTTGGCCATCAGCCATTCACCGGAGAGTGGTGCGTCAACGATTTACGTGTTGCCCAGCACGGGAGGGGTCCCCAGGCAGGTGACTCCCCTGTCGCCTTCTTACTGGCACGGCTGGTCGCCGGACGGCAAAACGCTCGTATATTGCGCGCGGCGCAACGACGAGTATGATGTCTACGCCATTAGCATAGATGGCGGCGAAGAGACGAGGTTGACGAACGCTCCTGGCCTGGATGACGGTCCGGAGTACTCGCCAGATGGCGGTACGATCTATTTCAATTCTGTACGCACCGGCCAAATGAACATCTGGCGCATGGATCCGGATGGAGCGAACCAGGAGCCGGTGACGCCGGATGATGCCTATGGGGATTGGTTTCCGCATCCATCTCCGGACGGGAAGTGGATCGTCTTTCTGTCGTATGACAAGAGCGTGGAAGGCCACCCACCGAACAAGGACGTGGTGCTGCGGATCATGCCTGCGACCGGTGGTGAGCCGCGGGTGCTAGCGAAACTCTTTGGCGGGCAGGGCACAATCAACGTGCCGTCCTGGTCGCCTGACAGCAAGGAGGTGGCATTCGTAAGCTATCGGCTCGTGGCGCCGTAGCAGTTCCTTGTTGCATGCGGTTACCTGCCCTCCGGCGGGGCCCAATCAGGATTCGAAGTCGGCATGCGGGCGTCTACCGCCTTACGCCATTCCTCCAGGGTCTTGCGTAATGCGGCGACTTCCCGGGGCATCTGGTCCGCCAGATCCGTGGTTTCGCCGAGGTCAGACGCCACGTCGTATAACTCCATGCGGCCATCCTCGAACCATTCGATTAATTTGTAATCGCCTCTGCGTATCGCCCCGGTGGGACGGTTGCCGGATCCGTGATAATGCGAAAAGTGCCAGTGAAGCGCCCGCGGCGGCGCGTCCTGGTTTGCAGTCAATAGTGGGGCAAGATTCACTCCGTCAAGATGCTGATCCGCTCGCTGGGGCAGGCCCGCCAGCGCCAGTTGCGTAGGGTAGAGATCAGTGGTCATCGCCGGGGCTCTTTTAACGGGAGTGTCCCCTAAAGCCTACATGAAGGTAATGAGGTATTTGCAGAGTTCTTCCTAATAATGGAGCAGTGGTGGTGCAATACACCTTCCTTACTGAGGCCCTGGAGCGGCCGAGACTAAGAGAGATCTGGTTCCGGCAACGTACTTGTCTGGGAACGCGTCCCTACTTCATCTTGATCGCAAGCAGCTCGAAGGCGCGGACTTGCAGCTTGCTCAGTCTGCCGAGTGTCGTGAAGGATTCGTGCTTGCCCGGGGTCTGCGAGCTGACCTTGTGCTTGCACAGCGTGGCCAGATGCGACATCAGGGAGGCAAAGCTGAGATCCTTCTGGCCGGTTGCCGTGCGCCTGGTGCGGGCCTTTTGCTCGGCCGAGGCGGACCGTCGGGCCGCCTGCACCACGCTCTTGCGCATTTTGCCCTCCGGGTCGTCTTCGGCAAAGAGCATCGGGGCCAGACGTTGCTGCATGTGCCACTGCACGTAGTAGGCCAGCATGCACAGGAAGATGTGGCAGAGGACGCGAGGCATCTTCCAATGCCGGATGGGACTGACCTTCAGGTCCACCGTCTTGAGGCTGCGGAAGGCGGCCTCTACGGCTGAGAGCCGCTTGTAGCTGAACTTCATAGTATCTGCACTCAAATACTATGAAGTTCAGCCATGAGCACAAAATACGGCTCGCCGGGCAGGATGGTCGCGTGGAAGGCTATCGAATGCCCTCCCGCTATCTGGATGGCGGCCACCCTGCTGCCGGAAGAGTACTAAGAAACCAAGTCTGTCTAAACTTCCCAGTTGGGGATTTAACGGAAGTTTAGAAAGGCCTGAATGAGGGATATTTTCGGAGTAATGCGGAGCCTGACGGCGGCGGGCCATGCGTTGAGAAACCCGGATTGCTTACTTCCTGTGCACCAGCCTGCCTGTCGTAAACCGGCCTCCCGCCTCGAGGCGATACAGGTATATCCCGTTCGGCCAGGCGGACGCATCCAGCCGGGCGGAATGGGATCCGGCGCCCTGCCTTTCGTCCACGAGAACTGCCAGCTTGCGCCCCAGTATGTCGTATACGGTCAGTTTCACCCTGCCCGGTTCCGGCAGGCTGTACGAGATGGTCGTCGCATCGACAAACGGGTTGGGATAGCTCGAAACCGCGATCACGCCGCCAGGCATTTCCACAGAGGGCTCCGAGGACAGCGACGTGGCGCTGTACTTGGCAACGAAGATGTTTTGCTTCCCTCTTGCGAAAAGCGTATCCGCTCCCAAGATCACCATGCCGGTTGCTACCGTGTTGGTTATGTATCTTCTGTATCTGCCGACAAGATATACGTCGCCAGACGGGCCAACATCAAGCGCCAATAGCGAAGTCAAACCGTCATCTCTCGTTGACGAGCCGGTCCCGTGTGCAAGCATCGCCCTAACGAGGCGGCCATGCTCGTCATAATGCGCCACAAAGCCCTTCGTTTTTTCAATGGGTGCTACCGCGCTTTCCAGTACCAAGTCCTCCAGCCGGAGGTGCTGTCCGGAATAACGCCCCCAAACGTACACATGGCCTTCCTCTGTGACCTCCAGACCTGCCGGCGCCGCACGCAGATCCGTATCCAGATGCCGAGCCCATAGCAGGGTTCCTTCGGCATCATACTTCGCCAGGATAGTTAAAGGCTTCTCAGTTCCGGCCACAAACGTGGAGTCGCCTACGGTCAGCGAATGGTGGTCACTGTAGTCGCGCCATCCTGCCTTGCGCCACACGACGTACAGACTTCCCTCGCGGTCCCGGCGCAGGGATACCGGATTCGGCACATACAGGAAGTAATCATTCTCCGGACCATAGGCGATGCCAAAATCCTTCAGTGTGCGCATCCACGCCAGACGGCCGTCTTTATCATACGAAACCAGCACTATGCCATCTTCCGGCACAGCGGGGACATCCACTTGCGCTGAGTCCGCAAGCAACTCGTGGATCCTCGCACCCAATACCATGTTGCCGGCAGCATCCACGTCAAATGCCGCCTTGTCGGCGTTGATAGTAGAAAAACTAATTTCGTCATACCCCTTGCCACCTAACTGGCGAGCCCAGCGCAGCGTACCGTCTGGAGCATAGCTGGCAACGAACACGTTCCACGTGTCTTTATACGGATGGTACCCCTCCGAAGGGGGCAGAATGACATCCGGCGCCACGTACAGGGTATCGTCGTACTTCCCGGCAATGTAGAGGTTGTGCTCGGCATCCAGCCCTAGTCCATGGATAAACGCCCTTGTCGGATACTCATAATGCATATCCTTAACACGCAGCGTGATCCTGTGCCTGAGTGCACCGTCCAGGTCACGTGCCGTGACGACCATTGCCCCTTTGGCTCCATGAACCCAACTCGAAGTGATTCCAGTTCCTTCCGCAACGTACAGGCGATCTCCGGCTACCGCAATCGCGTGACCGTTGCCGGTGTCCCTGGTTTCAAAGTATGGGGCCAGCGCAATTCCGAGTCCGGGCTGCGCGAAGATGAGCTTGCCGCCTTCGCCGTCATACCGGACAAGAAATCCCGTGCTTCCGGGCGTATCAAGTATGCTGATATGCGGCGCATGCATGTCCGAAGAATCGACTGCGCCTCCAGCGAAGTATGCCGTGCGGGTCAGATCTCCGGTTACGAAGACCTCATCCCCTTTCCCGACAGCGATTCCGAGCGGATATAATGTAGAGCGTCTGGTCCCTTCCTGCGGCATCCATCCTTGCCTGATCCATTCGGCCGGACCAAAGGACTGGCCCCAAGCTGCTGCGGGAAGCAGCAGGATACCGAGCAATCCCAAGATCAGACTGACGTGTCCCGAGCGCATGACCCGAACCCCGTACAAATATGCCTTGCCTTACCTGGCCAGCAGCATCGCCTTGTCGAACCGCCGCGACGACGCCACCATACGCACAATATACAATCCGCTTGGCAGCCTTTTCGCATTGAAGACGGCTGCATGCTTTCCGGCTGCCTGGATGCCGTCCACCAGGACGGCCACCCTGCGTCCCAGGGTATGGTAAACAACGATACTCACATGATCCTCTTCGGCCAGCGCATACGCAATGGTTGCCACCGGGTTAAACGGATTCGGGTATGCGCCCTGCAGTTCGGTATCGAAGTTCTTCGGCTCTCCGGACCGTGATTGTGGCCGAGCCCACCGCGGCCGTGGTCACCGGCAGCGTATGGCCAGACGTATCCGCCGTTGCCACTGTCAACGTCGACGATGTGACGGTATAAGTCAGATTGTCGCCGTCCGGATCACTGAAATGTTCCATGAGCAAGATATCCGCTGTGCGGCCTCCCGCAACCAGCGTCGTGTCGCGCAGGGGAGGATCCACCACCGGTGCCCGGTTCTCACCCCCTGTCACCGCTACGTTGAAGGAAGGGTAGGCCCAGCCCTCGGGGTCTCGTGCCGTGCCCGTGACGTTTGCCTCTCCAGCGTTGTCCCGACCCGGCAACAGGATCTCCAGGGAATCCTCCTGGCTGCCTGTGATGAACGTCGCCACGATGTAGCCGTCCGCTCGTATATTGCGCGCGGCGCAACGACGAGTATGATGTCTACGCCATTAGCATAGATGGCGGCGAAGAGACGAGGTTGACGGACGCTCCTGGCCTGGATGACGGTCCGGAGTACTCGCCAGATGGCGGTACGATCTATTTCAATTCTGTACGCACCGGCCAAATGAACATCTGGCGCATGGATCCGGATGGAGCGAACCAGGAGCCGGTGACGCCGGATGATGCCTATGGGGATTGGTTTCCACATCCATCTCCGGACGGGAAGTGGATCGTCTTTCTGTCGTATGACAAGAGCGTGGAAGGCCACCCACCGAACAAGGACGTGGTGCTGCGGATCATGCCTGCGACCGGTGGTGAGCCGCGGGTGCTAGCGAAACTCTTTGGCGGGCAGGGCACAATCAACGTGCCGTCCTGGTCGCCTGACAGCAAGGAGGTGGCATTCGTAAGCTATCGGCTCGTGGCGCCGTAGCAGTTCCTTGTTGCATGCGGTTACCTGCCCTCCGGCGGGGCCCAATCAGGATTCGAAGTCGGCATGCGGGCGTCTACCGCCTTACGCCATTCCTCCAGGGTCTTGCGTAATGCGGCGACTTCCCGGGGCATCTGGTCCGCCAGATCCGTGGTTTCGCCGAGGTCAGACGCCACGTCGTATAACTCCATGCGGCCATCCTCGAACCATTCGATTAATTTGTAATCGCCTCTGCGTATCGCCCCGGAGGGCCGGTTGCCAGATCCGTGATAGTGCGGAAAGTGCCAGTGAAGCGCTCTCGGCGGGGCGTCCTGGCTTGCGGTCAATAGTGGGGCAAGATTCACTCCGTCAAGATGCTGATCCGCTCGCTGGGACAGGCCCGCCAGCGCCAGTAGCGTAGGATAGAGATCGGTGGTCATCGCCGGGGCACTTACAACCTGACCTGCCGTGATATTCGCCGGATCCTTGATGACAAATGGTATGCGTATGCCACCCTCGTACAATAGGCCCTTGCCAGCGCGAAGCGGAAGATTCGAGGTAGGCGCCCAGTCACGCTGTCCACTCAGCGTGCTGAGGCCGCCATTATCCGAAACCAACACCACGATAGTGTTGTCGGTAAGTTGTAGGGAATCCAGCGCCGACAACATACGGCCAACGCTTCCATCCACGCTTTCGATCATGCCCGCATAGACGGCATGGTCCTGGCGCTGCCGGGTTACTCCGAGAATACCTTCCGGGCGAAACGCCGGACCGGGGGCGGGCGGCAGCTGTTGCGCTTTTGCTTCGTACTTATTTCGGTAACCGTCCCTCGACTCCAGTGGCGTGTGCACCGCATAATGCGACAATACCACAAAGAAGGCGCTGTCACGGCGCGATTCAACATAGGAAAGCGCCAGGTCCGTGAGCCGATCGGTCAGGTAGGCATCCCCTGAGTCTCCATCCAGATCTGGGACGTTGGATAGAGCAAACCGGTCATGCGTGTACGGAGGAAAATACGATCCGGGCTGCCCGGCGTAGTTGACGGCGCCTGTATGGTCGAAGCCTTGATCTTCCGGCATAAATCCTTCTACGCCCAAGTGCCATTTACCGAAGTATGCCGTTGCGTATCCGCCTTCTCGAAAGGCCTCGCCAAGGGTGATTTCATCAAGGGGCAAGGCGCGTTCGTACGGAGCCTGGAGAAGCGGTCCTTTTTGCTCGCCGCCAATCCAGTTGGTGAGATTAAGCCGTGCCGGGTGTCTACCCGTCATCAGGCTCGCCCGAGTCGGCGAACAGACGGAGCTCGCCGCATAAAATTGCGTAAAGCGCGCCCCTTGTGCGGCCAACCGATCAATGTGGGGCGTTTCATAGAACGTACTGCCATATACACCGGTATCCGCCCAGCCGAGGTCGTCGATCAGGAGCAGGATGACGTTCTTTGGAGCCGGCGGTTGCTCGTAGGAGCACCCGGCAATGGTCAGCAAAAGGCAGAAGCGCAGCAACGGTGTCTCCGGTTAGAAAGCGATGGTCAGGGAATCAGAGGCTGCATCGACAGCCATCAGCCCGGGCAGGTCTTGCATCTTGTCTGTACCCGGCTCGCCAATTCTGACGGTATAGGTTGCTGCTGCATCGAACACCTTCGGGACAAAGGTGCTCCCGTTAATGCGCAGCGTATAGAGTGCTTCTCCTGAAGCCTCTTCAATAACACGGATCACGGGGTTTGCCATCCCTTCGACGACAAGTGTAGGCAGGTATCCTGCAGCTTCCCGGCCGTAGTTATCTTCCTGGTTCACGGTAACGGGCCATCCGGGATAGAGCATCGGATCGGGGTCCGAGGGATCCACCCACCGTGGCCATGCTTCGGAAGTAATCGTGCGGTCGTCCGCCCGGAACCGAATGATGCCATAGCCCGGAACGCGATCGTACAGCGCCTCCGGCTCGCGCCCTGAGCGGACAGGATTGGCGACTGCGTGCACGGTCATGCGGTTACCGAAGCCATCAAGATGCTCTCCCGTAAAGGGCGGCGCACCGGGCTTCCGATTGGCTCCTGGCATCGGTGGAAACCACCTGCGGGGCCAGATATTGGCAATCGCTGGCGATATGAACGCATTTGGGCCGTCATTGAATGCGTCAATGCCGTAGCGAACGAAACTGCCCAGATGCTGGTCACCTCCGACGTGGAAGGCGAAGCCCTTGCGAATGGTTCGTAGCGCGCGGTTCCGTCCGGCTTGCGGCCAACCGTTGGAGTCCATGTCAACGCCGAGATGATCGTCGGCGATGTATTCACCAGGGTCTGCAAACCGCATGCGCGGCACGACGCGGTCGTCGTTTGCGCCGGCGGGCAATGTGGCGAGATTGCTGAACAGGGTTTGCGAAAGCATGACCTTCATCCAGGTCTCACCGGTCCAATCGTGCGCCCAGTCCTCAAGAAAGGACAGCTGCCGCGGGCCGAGCAGGTTGGCTTCCGTAATCATCGTCGGATCGTAATCAGGATTCTTGGGCCAGCCATTCCATATGTCCGCTTCCGGCAGCACAAGGCGCGGTGTGGACTTCCACATGCGATCTGCGACAATGGCAAAGCTGATGCCTCCGTAGTTGAGCGTGGTGTAGTAAACAGAAATGTCCTGCTCAATAGGCGTTGGATCATAGGGATCCGGCAGGTGCGCCACCTGCGTTTCGTGCACGGCATTGACGAACTTCGGATCCATCATGTAGCCGCCATGATCCGACATGGGGCGCAAGTCGCCGAACGCACGCTTTCCACCGTCGCCCCAAATATTGCCATGGTAGACATCGTGATCATCCGGTAGTGTCACCGTCGGTCGATCACGCATCAGATCGC
This sequence comes from Rhodothermales bacterium, assembly GCA_963665975.1. Classification (GTDB taxonomy): domain Bacteria; phylum Bacteroidota; class Rhodothermia; order Rhodothermales; family Bin80. The sequence continues at coordinate 1,045,036 of OY762508.1, read as the reverse complement.
GAAACGCCCACACAAAGCGCAACCAGTGGTATTGGTAGTCAAGGAGGGCCTTGTCGACGGGATCGCGGATGATGCCGGCGAGGCCGGATTCGTATATCTGGTCCCCGGCAAAGAACATCAGGTCAGGATCATGCTTGGCGACCGCCGCGCTCAATTCAGCGTGCGGATACCAGATGGCGTTGTGGTTCCAGACGAGGTCTCTGCCCTTGGACATGTTCTGGCAATTGAGCGAGGCGAGCACGAATTCTCCGTTCTCCAGACGCGGGTGCCGTATGACGCCCGAAAAGGAGTGCGGCGTGGTTGTGCCACCATTCGAGCGCAGCTCGTAGGTGACGCGGTAGGGGACGTCCTCTGTGTGGACCCAGTTTTCGACACGAAATGGCACCGTGAAGCTGTGGTCCATCAGCTGTCCGGTTGCGACGCGCGCCCACGAATCGTTTTGATTGACTTCGAGATGTGCGGTCCGGGTGTCGGAGGCTCCCAATTGCCCTAACTGCGCGGTCATCTTGAGCACGCCGCCACTGACCGTATATTGCGTGCCCATGATCGGTCCGAAGGCCCTGCCGTCATGCTGCTCCACCTTCGCACCGTCCAGCTCCCACTCGGTGAACCAGTACCCTGGTCCCTCCATCCGAGGACTGTTGTGCGAAACAAGCGCCACATTGCCCGTAAGCTGTTCTGCGGGTATGCTGCTATAGTGGGCGGAGCCAAGCGGTGCGCCGGTGTTAGCGTCCTGAGCAGTTACGTGCAGCCTGTAGGTGGTCCCATCCGGTTCGGCTTGCAAGGCAAGTCTGACGTCAGTGGCTGGCGCGCCCGTTACGTTGGTGGAGTCTGGCTCGATTACCGGCCAGGCGTCCACGGTAATGTTGCTTGCAGGTCCTTTGGGCGCATCGGGACTGGTGTTGTCGCGCACCACAATGGCACCTGTGCCGTCAAGTCCCACGATGAGGCCACCATCTTCGCCGGGCCAGTGGTGGGTCAGGCTACTTATCCGATAGTCTACGTGAGCGCCGCCGGCGCCCAGCAGGAAGCCGGTCCATGTGTTAGTATGGGCGGAGTCATCGGGAGCAAGAGGGCCGGTACGGACGGACATGGACACGGCGCCCGGCTCTTCGGACAATGTGCGTGTCAACAGATGCAACGTGCGCATTGGCTTTTCCGACCGGCCTTCGAGGCACTCAATACGGCCATCGATTATGCGCCAGTCCATAAAGCGGTTTGCGTAGAATTCCGGACCGATCCAGGTCCGCTCGAGTTGGTCTGGAAGCGCAGCAGTGATGGTGTCCTGAGATGGCTTATTACAGCCGGCCATCACGATGACTGCAACGGACGCAAGTGCCAGTACATGGAATTTCATGGCGAGGGGTAAGTCGAACTATGGTGTGGAAGGGAATCGGGAAGAGCGTCGGAGAGGAGAAAGCGGCATCTGCCACTCGTCGGGGTCGTCGAGACTACTAATGTAAGATAGGCTGCTGTTATGGAAATAGGTCTCTTGCAGGGACGCGCGCTATTTGCTCCAGTCGCCCGCACCGACGTTGCCGAAAAAAGAGGCGTTGTGATCAATACAAGCATCCGTGCGTTCCGTCCCCAAGCATGCAGATAAAATCGTTGCAATGTTGGTTCTGGTGAGGTGGCAAGGGTATGCTATATTGGGTTCGCAATAGACAGCGGTAGTAGTCTGCATGGAGTTTTTCTGGTACGATTACGAGACAGGTGGGAGGGATCCGCGCAGAGACCGCCCTGTGCAGTTCAGCGGTGTGCGCACCAACGAGTCACTGGAGATTATTGAAGAACCGCTCAACCTGATGTGTGCCCCTGCCCTGGACTATCTGCCCAGTCCAGGAGCGTGTTTGGTGCATGGGATATCGCCACAACGGCAGCAACAGGACGGACTGTCGGAGGCCGATTTCGCGGCAAAGATTTACCAGGAGCTTACGCGACCGAATACGTGCACGGTAGGATACAATGGCATGCGCTTCGATCACGAAGTGACACGATTTCTTTTCTACCGCAATCTTCGTGATCCATACGCTTGGCACTGGCGTGACGGGAATTCCCGCTGGGACGTAATCGACCTGATGCGAGCAGCGTACGCACTGAGGTTCGACGGTATCGAGTGGGCCAGGCATGAGGAGGGGAAGCCTTCGTTCAAACTCTCTGATCTCGCTAAAGCAAACGGGCTGGATCACGGGCGCGCGCACGATGCCCACGATGATGTCATGATGATGCTTGGCCTCGCGCGTCTCGTCCGAGAAAAGCATCGGAGATTGTTTGATGACTACCTGACGCTGCGCGACAAGCGGATAGTCACCCGACGAGTAAATCGCTCATTTCTGTGGTTTACATCCAAAATGGCGTCCCAAGGGCGCTATGCAGCGCTGATGTCCCCGCTGTATGTGGACAAGACGGGTCAGGTGATTGCTGTTGATCTTGCTGCAGACCCGTCTGCCTTAAGGGATCTATCGGTCGTCGAGCTTGAGCAGAAGATTTATCCCAGGTCTCGCGCTGAAGATCGTGCACACCTGTACCGTCTACGGACCAATGCCGCACCATTCGTTATCGCAGCCCCCTTGTCCAAAGGGGGGGCTATGCCGGAGAACACGCGGCGCATACTCGAGCGATTCGGGTGGGAGTACGAATTGGTCCAGAGGCACGAATCCCTTATCAGGTCTGATAAAGACTTGCAAGCTCGTGTGCGACAGGCGGTTGAGCAGCATACGTGGGATGACAAGGATCAGGATGTGGACTATGCGCTCTATTCGGACTTTATCCCGGATCCAGATAAGGACTTGCTAGACAGCTTGCTGCGAAATAATCCGCAGTGCGAGGAGGTTGACTACTCTGCATTCGAGGACGATAGAATAAGAGAATTAGTCTTTCGATTTCGGGCGAGAAACTACCCCGATGCACTGAGCGCCGGAGAAAATCATCGTTGGCTCTCCCATTGCAGAAAGCGGCATCTCACGCCTGACGAATATGGCGAAACTGCTCTGGACCGGTTTAGCGAAGAAGTCGCAGAAAAGAACCCGGACGATTTGGATGGAAAGGCCGTTATCAAGCGGCTCAAAGCGTACGAGGCCGGGGTGCGGGACAAGCTCTCCAGTGCAGAGTCGATAGCAGGCCGGTCCGCTGATCCGGCCAATGAGGCGGTCCGCCGTGAACCGGTACATGTTCAGCGGGACGAATGGCGGATTGGCATTGGACATTTGTTCACCACAGGACGAAACGTCACAAAGGATCGAATTATTCATGTAGGGGGGAGCTGGTACTCTTTGGGCGATGACCAGCCCGTCACGAGACACTGGGTGCTGAACCCGCAGCGCACCGTTACCAAGCGCATGTCAGCCAAGACCGGCGTCCCCAAACGCGATTGTGAAGGGAGAGACCCGTGGTCTGTGGCGGAAGCCGAGATAGCATCGTTCTTTGCAGGCGTGGACGTACTCTTTGTCTTCAATGCCGACAACCAGCATGCGTGGTTCAGGGATGCCGTCCTGGCCTCTGTGAAGAACCCTCCGGTGCTCGTCGACCTCTTGGACATGAGCCGCTTCTTTCTGCCGGGAGGTCGCCCATTGTTCACTGAGGAAACCCTTATGGAACGGGTGCCTGGGACGCCCTCGGGTTATCGGTTGCCGCACGTACTCAAGGGTCTGAGGATGGTGTTGGACGATATTATCAGAGCAATCCTGCGCGGATCCGAACTCGATTGGATCGAAGGGACTCATATGGTCTATGCCCTGCTGGAGGATTCCCTCTCTGCGACGGATCCGCCGGAAGACTTTCGTGCTGTTTTTGAAGTGGCAACAAGAGCACATGAAATTCGCTGGGGGACGGGTCTTGGCGTGGACAATCCCGATAGGCCCAAGACAATGGAAGTGAGGCCCTGGATAGTAGAAGAGTTGCGTGCGGCTCTCACAACATCCAAGCCAGGAGGACCACGCGAGAGTGATTCCGATGACGCCCCCAAGAAGATTAATGTTCAGGCCTTCGAAGAATCGATGCAACGCATTACTCGCGGCATCGCATCCTTCCGGGATCGACCGAAACAGCGCGAGTATGCCGGCTTCTGCGCGAATGCCATAAACGAAGATGGTCTGTACGCGGTTGAGGCTGGAACTGGCACCGGCAAAACCATTGGCTATCTGTTGCCGTCGGCCGAGTACGTGAGGTTGAATCCTGACCGACAGATCATTGTTGCGTCCAGCACGAAAAACCTGATGGACCAGATCGTGGCCAAGGACTGGGAAATAGTGCGCGGTGTAACGGCCTACGAAGACATCAGAATCGCTGTCCTCAAAGGAAAAGCCAACTATCTGTGTATCACTGGACTGGTAAGCATGTACGAGGACAGGCTCTATACGGATGGCGCCGCAGCCAGCAGACTGGCATGGCTGTACCTGTTCATGGTATTGCGTGATAATGGCGGCCGGTGGGAAGGCATGCCCTCAGGCAACTTGCGCCAACGGCTTCCTGCTTTGCGCACGCTCGCGAAGCGTGTGAATGCGCTGGAGGTGTGTGTGCGAGACGTTTGTTCACTTGGGTGGCAGTGCGTGTACCCGAAAAGCCAAAGCCTGGCGGAGAAGGCCCACATCGTCATTACGAACCATCACAAATTGGTCTTGCTGGATGAAGAACTCCTCGGCCGCATGGACGCATGCATTGTGGATGAGGCAGACCAGTTCCCGGACAACACACGCTCGGCTTTAACTACGGAATTGTCCAGGTCGGACCTGGAAGAATATCTGAGCAGACTGCACGGAGGACAGCGGCGCGGGTACCTGGAAATCCTGCAAGATCAATTTGACGACTCGAGAGAGAAAGAGACCGGGAATGACAAGGTGGATTATCCAGAATTGGGACGGCGCGTCAGAGCAATCCTGCATGCCTGCACAGAGATCATAGAAATCGAACGCGTAATCGCGCAAATTGGTGATCGCGAAATGACTGTGCGGTGGAATAGACTGGACGCTGACAAGCGCGACGCTTTGCTGGATGCGCTGGGCGCAGTCGGGGAGCAATGCAAATTGATCGCAGACGAATGGGAAAACATGCTCAATAGCGCGCGATACGATGAAGACACGGTCGCGGAATTTTCCAGTGGAGAACAGGCAAGAGTGCACGAAGAAGAGCGGAGGATTCGGCAATACTATGACTTGGCTACGAGACTGGCGGATTCCGCACAGGAAGTGTCGGAAGGTTATCCCTCCGGTGACTTGGTGCATATCTACGAAAAGAATGACAGGAAATGGATTGTCAGACGGATGCTGTTTAATATTTCCAGGCCACTGAACGCGCTTTCAGATGCCTACGGAACGATCATATTTACGTCCGCATCACTGTTTGTAGACGATAGTCTGGAGTTTTTCAGCCGCGAACTAAGTGGTCGCCCCGATGTGTTCGATAATGATCACTCAGTGAGAATTGCCTCACCATTCGAATACGACAAGAAAGTACAGGGGAACATCGCGACAGGAGTGCCGAAGTTTGATTACCGGAGATTCGACAAGACGCCCGAACTGCGCGACACATACAAGCGCGAACTCGCCCGTGCCATCGTAGTGTTGTCGGTGGCGCTGTATGGGCGGACACTGGTTTTGTTCACCAACCGCCGGGAAATGGAAGGCATCTACCACCAGATCACCCCCTGGTTGGAGGAGTATGATATCGTGCCTCTATTGCAGCAGGGGAGCAGCCATGCTCAAATTGAATCATTCCGTCGCGTCGAGCACAGCGTGCTATTTGGCGTAGATCGTTTCTGGGCCGGCGTGGATTTTCGGGGTTCGACCCTTTCCCAGGTGATCGTGGCGCGAACCCCAGTGCCAGTGCCGTCACGTCCGCTTAATGAACATCGAAAGGAATTGCGGGGTCAGTCGTATTGGCGAGAATACGGCGCTCCCAAGACCCGACTGCGCATGGAGCAAGGCTTTGGGCGTCTTATTCGAGGAGAATCCGACAAGGGTGTGTTCGTAGTATTGGACAACCGGCGCAATATGGTTACGCATCTGGATGGGTTGCCGGCGGAATTACACGAGGCCCCCAACATTGTCGACCTGGCACAGTCGGGCTTGCGATTTCTTGGCCTCACCCAGGAATTCAAGGCCCGAGGAATTGACCTGCTGGCCTTGAATCAACGCTTGCGGCGGCTGTAGCCGGCTCCTCAATGCGTAATCTTGCAGGTGCGCAACTTTACCGGTCCGTGGGGTAGATTGCAGTGCATTCCGGTCACTATCAACACAATCCCGACTATCATGCGTTTTGGCGCTCCCTCCAAAATCATTCTACAAGCAGTATCCTGGTCCGCTAGTGTCCTGCTCGCCTGTCTTTTGGTATCAGCCATCCAGGCCCAGGACACCACCAGCGCATTCGGCGACCTTGCAGGGGGGCCATACGATCGGTTGGTGCTGCAGGGCGCCATGGTGCTGCCGGGACACGGTGGGCCGCCTGTCGGCCCCTACGACATCGTGATCGAAGGCAATACGATCATGGAAATGTTACCGTTCGATCCTGTGACGGCCGCGCGGCGGGGCGACGTGGCAAGGCCTATGGGCGATCGCGTGATCGATGCCGAAGGGATGACCGTGATGCCGGGGATGATTGATCTCCACATGCACCTGCGACGCGACCCGATGCCTCTGGAGTATGTCTACTATCTCAAGTTGGCGCATGGCGTTACGGCCATGGTGCCAGCGCCCGATCGCGGGCTCGGCAATGCAATGGATGAAGCGCGCCGCAGCGCTGCCAACGAAATCCTCGCGCCCCGCATGTTTCCGATCTGGGGGTGGGGCTCCGACACGGACTACGACCGCGCCTTTCTGGAGGACCCGCGTAATGCGTCGCAGATCGCCCGCGAAATGCGGGGCAAAGGCATGCATGTCCTCAGTGTGGGACCACTGGGATGGAATCAGGAATTGCTGGGCGCCGTGTGTACGGCCGTGGAGGAAGTGGGGGGCATTACGACCTATCACATTCCGCCCAGCACAACGTCCGTAACGCAGGCTGTCGATGCCGCACGCCTCGGCGTGACGATGATTGAGCACCACTACGCGTATGCCGAATCGTCCCTGGACCGCTCAGTGCAGGACTTCCCGCGGGACTACAACTACAACGACGAAAACGCTCGCTTCCGCCATGCTGGCAAGGTTTGGACAGAGGCCAACAAGGACCGATTGCTAACGGAAGTTGCGGATTCGCTCGTTGCCTATGGAGTGACCATGCTGCCCACACGCGTGGTGTACGAAGCGAACCGCGATATCATTCGCGCACAGAGCTTACCCTGGCATGACAAGTTCACACATCAGGCGCTTATCGAGTGGAATCTTCCCAATCCGGCCTTCCACGGTTCCTATCACTACGATTGGACATCCGACGATGAGTATTACTGGACCTATGCGTTTGACCTGTGGGGAGACTTGATCTATGCCTTCAATCAGCGTGGCGGACGCGTCGCGTATGGAACAGATGACAATTATATCTGGGCTACGCCGGGCTTTTCGAATATTCGCGAACTGCAACTGTTGCGTGAAACCGGCATGCACACGCTTGAGGTGCTGAAGGCGGCTACCTATAACAGTGCAAGAACGCTGCGCCAGGCAGATCTCGGCCTCGTGCGCCCCGGCTATAGGGCCGATCTGGTTCTCGTTGACGGTAGCCCCCTGTACAACCTGAGGTTTCTGTACGCCTTCGGTGCCCTGACACTGGACGAGGATGGCGCCATGGTGCGCAAGGGAGGCATCGTGCACACGATTAAGGACGGGATAGTCATCAACAATGACCGGCTCATGCAGGAAGTTGAGCGCATGGTCGCTGAATCCAAGGCGGATGTTGGATCAAATGCCGTTTCGGAGCCATTCGTCACGATTACGCCGGCACAACAGTAAGCTGCAAGGCCCAGTCAGTCCACAAGCGCCTGGTACGTTAACGTGGTGAAGAGCCGGTTCAGGGTTAACCCGCCGGCAGGCATGAGTTGCGTCATGATCATTCCAATCAGCTCTTCTTCGGGGTCGATCCAATAGATGGGATAGTAGGCACTGCCCCATCCGTAGGCGCCGTGGGAGCCGAGTTCGCCGAACTGTCCCACGTCAGTAACAACCCAGAAACCGAGGCCGAAGCCTGTTTTGTCCCATGGGTACATGTCACCGGAGTTGTCGGCTTGCATGAGCTCCACGGTTTTTGGGCTCAGGATGCGAGCGCCATCCAGTTGTCCGCCCTGGAGGAGCATCTGCAGGAAGCGCCCATAGTCGCTGGTCGTAGATAGCAACCCGGCGCCGCCGGAAAAACACTGTCGGGGGCCGTGAATGTAATCCGTAGTGGCGGTCGGCTCTCTGAGCTCAAGAGCGCCGGAGGCGCCGATCCCGTAAACGGGAGCAAGGCGATCGGCCTTTTCCGGGGGGAGGAAGAAGGACGTGTCCTCCATCTTGAGCGGATCGAAGATGCGCTCCTTGAAGAATTGGTCCAGCGGCATTCCGGAGACGACCTCTACAAAGTAACCCAACACGTCCGTTGAAAACCCGTACTGCCAGGCATCGCCTGGATGCCCGTGCAGCGGAAGCGTGGCCAGGCGCGTGATGGCATCCCCAATCGTTTCTTCACGATCCGCAAAGTACCAGCCGGACAGCCCGGCTTCCTGATAGGCATCAGAGGCGAGGCCGCTCCCATAGGTAAGCCCGGCCTTGTGCGTAAGCAGGTCATGAATGGAAATGGGGCGTTTTGCGCGCTCGGTGACGAAGGCCACCGAATCCGGGGCGTCCTCTGGCGGTGCCACGGCAACTACGGCGTCCTTGAACTCCGGGATGAAGCTGGAGACCGGGTCTCCGAGCAGAAAATGGCCCTCTTCGTACAGAATCATGACAGCCACGGAGGTGACGGCCTTGCTCATGGACGCAATACGAAAAATGGTGTCTGTGGTCATCGGGATTTCGGCTTCGCGATCCCGCATCCCATAAGCGCGAAAGCGTACGGCTTTGCCCTTGCGTGCAATGAAGGAGACGGCGCCAGCAAGGTTTTCCTCGGCAATATTGTGCTCGATCACCGCATCCAGCCGCGCCAGGCGCTCCCCGGAAAAGCCAACGTCTTCGGGTGCGGTTTCAACAAATTGCTGTCCGGCGGCGGGCCATGAGGCAAGGGCGCACAGCAGAAGAATGCCGACAGTGCGTGTATTGGAAGTCATGATGTGGTGGTATTGGTGGAACAGTGCATAGGGCAACATACGAAACGTGCGCGAGCACGGGAGCGTGGATTATCCTATGTTTGATTATAGTCGGAGGTCGGCGTATGGACAGTCTTCTGAGCGAGAAGGATCGCGCGACCCTGCACGGCGAACATGGTCCCGCTGCTCGAATGGCGATGACCGTTTTGGTTCGCATGCTGCCGGTGTTTGGAGCCGAGCGATTTCTTGACATCACGGCTGCGCACATTGACAGCACCCTCTTTCAGGGCGATGCTACGCTGGAGTATGCCGAGCGCCTTGCAAGTCTTGGGGCCCGTGTGGTTGTCCCTGCAACACTAAACGTCAGTGGTGTTGATGAGCACGGCTGGGGCGCGTGGCATGTGCCCGCCGAATGGGCGGAAAAAGCCCGCCGGCAGATGGTGGCCTACCAGAGCATGGGCTGTACGCCTACGTGGACGTGTGCTCCGTATCAACAATCGGAGCGGCCGCGCCTGGGGCAGCAGATTGCGTGGGGCGAGTCCAGCGCCGTGATCTTCGCGAACTCCGTTCTGGGTGCGCGCACCGAGCGGTATCCCGACCTGTTGGACATTTGCGCGGCCATAACCGGCCGCGCCCCGGCCGCCGGACTTCACCTGGAGGAGAATAGAGCGGGACAGGTGCTGTTTCAATTGCGCCGGGTGCCACAGTATGTGCAGGAAGACGACGGCTTCTACGGCGTTCTCGGACATCTTGTCGGCAAAGAGGCCGGGGAGGCCATTCCCGTTATCGAGGGGATCGAGGCGGCGCCGACAGAGGATCAGCTAAAAGCGTTAGGTGCCGCTATGGCATCCTCGGGAGTTGTGGCGCTGTTTCACCTGGTCGGCGTCACCCCCGAAGCACCGACGCGTGAAGCCGCCTTCCAGGGCAGGTCGCCAGACCGTTCGATGGACGTGACCATGGATATGCTACGTGCTGCACGCCGAGATCTGACTACCGCACAGGTGGAAAGTCTTGATCTCGTGGCGCTGGGGAGTCCTCATTTTTCGTTGGACGAATTCAGGAAACTCGCGCCTCTGGTGGCGGGGTTGCGGCGCCATGAGGATGTACGTTTCGTGGTGACCGCTAGTCGCGCCATCAAGGCGCTGGCAGCGCGCATGGGGTACATGGAGGCGATTGAGAGTTTTGGTGGCACGGTAACCGTTGATACGTGCATTCTAACAACGCCGATGCTGAGTCCGGACGTGCGGACTGTGATGACGAATTCTCCGAAGTATGCCTACTACGCGCCTGGCTTATTGGGCACACAGGTCGTCTTTGGCGCGCTGGAGGACTGCGTGCTATCGGCAGTGGAGGGCCGGGTCATTCAACGTGAGGGTGTATGGTGCGCATGATGCAGGGTCACGTGCTCGTGCCGGGCATGGCCACCGGCGATGCGCTGGTCAGCGACGAGCCGCTAAGTTTCTGGGGCGGATACGACCAGGTGACCGGCGAAATCATCGATCGCCGGCATCCGCTCTCTGGTTGCGTGGCGGCGGGGCGCATTCTGGCGATACCCGCAACGCGTGGGTCCAGCACGACGACGGCTGTCCTGCTAGAAGCCATACGGCGCGGCACCGCGCCGCTGGCCCTGTTAACGGCGCGAAAGGACACGTTTCTGACGCTGGCCTCCATCGTCGCCGACGAGCTTTACAAGCGGCCACTTCCGGTAGTCGCACTGCGTGCAGAGGATTATGCGAAGTTGAAGACGGGCCAGACGTTGCGCATTCTTGCAGACGGCCGCGTCATCGTTTCTTTTTAGAGAGGTTTTCGTCCGACCAGCATTTCGCGCTTGCCAGGAGGCCCCGGCTTTCGCTCCACGTCATATCCGCACGCGGCCAGGCGTCGCCGGACGATGCCCTTGGCCGAATACGTGGCAAGGCGCCCGCCAGGACAGGTAAGCGCAAACAAGCGCGCTAGAAACGCAGGCGTCCAGAGCTCCGGATTGGCCTCTGGGCTGAACGCATCCAGATAGATGGCGTGGTAGCAAGGACCCGGTATGGGTGCAATGGCGGCATCGCCTACCACGAGCTCCAGCACGCAATCAGGCGAAAAAGTGTGCGTATAAGCGCCAGGAGGCGTAGGGGAGGGAAGTGTGCGCCGCCACGTGGAAAGACCAGGACCAGCAGGTATCTTCGCGGCGTGGTTGAGGCTGGCGAACAATTCAGCGGGAAGAACATCGTCTTCGAGTCCCGTGTAATGGATGGGCGTTCCAGAGGCCATGGCGCTCTGTGCGGTGAGCAAGAAATTCAGGCCCGTTCCAAAGCCTACCTCAAGTATGCGTGTAGGCAAACGGTCTTGGCAGCGCGCTTCCACGCCGGCTCCCCGGAAAAAGACATGATTCGCTTCGACTGCGGCGCCATGGATGGAGTGGTAGGTCTGGTTGTATTGTTGGCTGATGAGCGTGTCGAAACCGTCTTCGGTTCGTGTGATGACAGGGGGCATATGGATGCCTGGTGTGGGTGTATACACCAATGGAATGGTGTTGTAGAACAGAATCAGGCGAGCGTTCCGGCTGGATCAGGAAACCGTGTTTTCAGCTCGGTTTCGGATCCACCTATCCCTGCGCGGGTAGCAACGTTCAATTGTGCCAAGAGAGTTCGGGCTCATGCTCAGCGCCGCAGTAGAAGATTATCTGAAGGCCATCTACAAGTTGCAACGGGATGGCGCTGTCTCAACGAAGGAAATCGCCCGTGTGCTCAAGGTATCAGCAGCGTCGGTTACAAACATGGTGAAGCGCCTTGCACAGCTCAAGATGGTTGTGCATGAGTCGTATAAGGGCGTGCGCCTGACGGCGGCTGGCGAGAAAATTGCGCTGGAAATGGTGCGTCATCATCGTCTCCTGGAAACCTATTTGAAAGAAATGATGGGGTACTCGTGGGCAGAAATACACGATGAAGCCGAACATCTGGAGCATCATATTTCTGAAGCCTTCGAGAAGAAGATCGACGCGTTGCTTGGCTATCCGACCCATGATCCTCATGGCCACCCCATTCCCACGGCGGATCTGGAGCTTATAGAAACAGCCACGACACCATTGTCCAGTGCGGAGGAGGGGCAGACCGTCCGCGTACAGCATGTCTCTGATGGAGACCCGGACCTGCTGCAGTATCTCGAAGAACTCGGACTCGTCCCACAACGCACGGTCATTGTGATGGCCAAGGCGCCATTTAACGGTCCCATTACCATTGATGTCGCTGGCACGGAGACGGTTGTTGGGCGCCAAGTAGCCAGCTGCGTGCATGTGGTGCTGGACGACGGGAGGGATTAGCGGCTAGTACGGACAGGCGAATGGCGCCTGGACGCTGTTAGCCCGGCGGGCGCTCTGCAGATAACACGCTTCAGAGGATAGACTGCCTTCTGCCGTGTGCAGGACCACCTCGCTGCTCGCAATTGTTGACGAGCTGCGGGTGGCACAATCTAAGGAGCGATACGCTGATCCGGCACTCCCTGTAACTCGGATGCGGTAAGACAATGGAGGTTATCAAGGAAGCGGTTCGATCTGGTGATTCCGAGGCAAAAACGCAGTGGCTGGCGCTGATAGGAGTGAAAAGGGACGTTGAGAATCAAGCGCTGAGCCCGAATGCCATGCGCAGAATTCTTGCCAATGCCGATTCCAGAGAATAATACAGCCACCCGGTTCAATCAGTTTGTAGGTCCGTGGACGGATCACGAGAGCGCTCTCGCTTCGGGGAGTGCTTTCTGTGCGGGAATTCAAGGATTCCCCCACGCCCACCCGAGTCAATCCGACCACTCCCGGGAATGGAAGCGGCAGCTAATCCCGCCGAGCATGCCTCACCGCTGCACCTGTATCGACCGCTGGTTCAGGGCCTGGACCGGGCGTGCATTCATCGCATAAAGTGCTGCAAAGGTGTCGATCTGCTCACTGGAAGCAGAAATCGATTCGGTCATCACAACTCAGCTGACCACCTCGGAACAGGGCGGCGTGGTGAGGGAGCCGACGTAGCGAAAGTAGCTCCGTTCCTCTGGCAAGAGCGCGCGCGGATCGAACTCGGCAAGGGTTACGGGTGCCTCGGAGGAATCGGGAATGGCGTCCTGAATGCTCTGGATGGCCGGATCCGCTTCGCCAGCACTTGAGAAGACGCCGATTACGGCGAGGTCGCCTTCCTCGGCCTGATGCACGAAATGCACCTCCAGGGGCGAGGCGTTTCCATCGACCGTATGCTCGCTGGGCAGATGGAAGTGAAACTGCACGAGGCGGAAACTCCGACCCTCCAGATTGATCGAGCCTCCCTCGTCTATATCGACCTGGATGGTATGGCCGTTGTCAATAACCTGTGCGTCGGTGGGCTGCCACTGGATGGCCAGCTCGCTCCCGCTGCCCGAGGCCGCTCCAGCGAGATCGATCGGGGACTGCTGTATCCCGGTGTCGCACACCGCGAAGGACGAATCAAGCGAGCCCCACTGGCCGGGACCGGTCGGACCTTCATAGGACCAGTGGACTTTTCCGTCGCCGGAATCCTCGTCGTGTCGGGCGTCCATTTAGTTCTCTGCTTGGGTGTATTGGCCTCCGTCCCGTTGGCAGGCCTGGAGCGTGCCAATGAGAGAGACTATCACGAGTCCGGCGGCGACCGCCTTAGGGAGTGTGTGATGTAGCATTGGGTTTCCTCGTGTAGTTGGCGAACGAAAACGCCGTTGTCTCCTGGCAACCTGGGGAGAAGTTTCCTCCCGGCGTCTTCATGTCATGTCCTTCATGAAAAAGCAGATCCTTGATGGTGTTCCACGAAGGTTCGAAGCAGAATTCGAACGTCTTGATAAGCCCCGCCCGATCAAATCCCGCTCTAAGGCCTGCGCAAGCTGGGAAGGCGCGTTGCCAAAGCCGTCGCGCCGATGTTGCCGGTGCTGGCCAACGATGCTCTTTATGTGATTCCCGGTACCTAGCTCTGCACGCATGCACATTCTCGTAGCACTGTCGGACGCACAGCCTGAATATCAGCATTTTCGGAATATTGTGCGGAGTCCATGCTGTGGAGCGTGTGAGAAAGCGGAGCTGCGGCTCTGACGCCCCATTGTCGGTCCTGGTGAGTATGGCAGTCTGAAGCCGTTTACGGCTGCCCGCCTATATAAGCGCCCTTCGCTGCGATCAAGCATCACAATGTGCATGACCCACACAAAGACGATGTCTAGCTGTTCCCGGCACCGGGCTCTCAGGGTTACCGCCGTGCCCACCATGCCGCTTGCAGGCCGTGGTCTTAATCGCGGCAATGACAGGCTCCGTATACGGCAGATCAAGTTGGGAAATTACACAATTGTCTTGCCCAACAGGGAAGCCAATAGTTCGGCCGCCAGGAGGGCGGTAACATTCTTGTTGTCCAATATGGGATTGATCTCCACTACATCAACAGAACTGATTCGACCGTCTTCGGCGATGATTTCCATTAGCAGGTGCGCCTCGCGGATACTCAACCCCCCTGAAACCGGTGTCCCTACCCCAGGTGCGAACATGGGGTCAATACTGTCAACATCGAAGCTGACATGGATCCGCCGGTGATGCCCCAGTCGCTTTAGCGCCATACGTGTAACCGCAGCGATGCCCTGCTCGTCGATTTCACGCATCGTAAAGATGCTCATGCCGCTCTCGACGAGCCGTAACCGTTCGGCAGGATCGATCTGGCGCAGCGCAATAATCACTACATCCTCAGGAGCAAGCGTTGCGCCTGGTCGGCCAATATCGACCAACTCCTGCAGGCCTCGGCCAGTAAGCACGGCCAGCGGCATCCCGTGGATATTGCCACTCGGAGAGGTATCCGGTGTGTTAAAGTCTGCATGCGCATCAATCCACAACACCCCTGCGGGCTCCTCGTGGGTGGCGCCACCAATCGCTCCAATGGCGATGGAATGGTCACCGCCCATGACCAGGGGCACGCAACCGTCTGCTACGGCCTGCCGGACGGCTGCATACACCAGCAGGCAAACCGCGCGTATTGCTCCTGCGAACATTGTGCCGTGCATAGGAGGATCCAGCACTGTGCGTACGGCCACCTCCACGTTTCCGATATCCTCTACCTGATGTCCGAGTTGTTGCAGCCGCTGCATCAAGCCTGCATAGCGCAGCGCACTGGGTCCAACGTCGACCCCGCGCAAGTCTTGCCCGAGATCCATTGGCGCGCCGATACATCGAATTTTGTAAGGCATAGGCGAAACGGATGGTCCCTTAATTGTAAGGGTATAACATTGGATTCAGATATAACCGATATGATATGATATGGTGTGGATCCGCTCCTGTTTCTTGCCTGTCTCGCGGCCATCGTCACGATGTTAATCACATTCTCCAACTCCACCAACGATATGCTGCTTTCAAAGAAAGACATAGGCCGTCTCCTGGACATCCATGCTCCTTGGGAGCTCTCCGAGGTAACACTTGCGCATCAGGCGCGATAGGTTCACGTTCAAGTGACCTGCAAGAACGATAATAAGCTGACGTGTCCGAAGTGCGGTTCGGTTTGTTCGGGCTACGATCACCGGTGTCGCGAGTGGTGTCATCCGGACATATGCGCGCACCACACCGTGGTAGTTGCGAAGCTTCCCCGGGTGAAATGCCTAGAGGATGGAGTAAGTACGGTGCCGGTTCCATGGGCAGAACCAAGGTCCAGGGTCACGACAGGGTGTGAGGCGCCAGTGATCGATTGGCTGTAGGAGGTTAGCGTGTCAGCGGTGTCCCGTCGGAGGGGGGGTGAGCTGGAATGCGATAGACCGGATCATGCACAGTGCGGGGAAGCGAGGGCTTGTGCGGAGAGGGGACCAGTGTGCCAATCCTGTTGGGGTGGACGAGACATCGTCTCGCAAGTGCCATGAGTAGGTTGCGGCAGCTTCGGATGTGGTGCTGCATGTGGGCGACAACCAGAAGAACGAGACCCGTGCACGTTGGGTAGCAGGGTCCCTGTGGAGTAGCTGGAGGTGGCCATTGATGTGATAACATGTTCGGGGGCTGCCGTAGACAAGGGTTCGGCGGCAGGGGTATTGATGAAGGAAAGCCTGGATAATTTCACGGGGAGCAACTAGGATGGGTTGCCCAACACCGCGTCTGTCTTGGGACAACCAACATTACGGCATGGAGGTGTACTGAAACTCGAAGCAAACGCAGGCTCCCTCTCTCGCCCCTTCGGGGCTCGGTCGGGAGCCTGCCGTCCGGGCCACTTGAAGCCAAACCAACGGACGGTAAACTTATAACATACTTGGGATTCAACTTTCGATTTGGCTTCCTCTAGTTATTCATGCCATGAATGATAATCATTCATGGCATGAATAATTTGATTCTTCCTCGGACAGTCTTTCCCCGCCTCAAGGCCATGATGCGGGTTATGCCAGCCGTTGTGGTTTCAGGGGCCCGCCAGACGGGGAAGAGCACCCTTGCGCGGTCCTTCGGGCGTGCCGAGACGATCTCCGGCGGGACGAAGACGAATCGCCCCAATCGGCGATACATGTCGTTGGACGACCTCGACATACTCGACCTCGCCCGGCGCGATCCCAATGCCCTGGTTCACGGCACTGGTCCGCTTACGCTCGATGAGGTGCAACGCGAGCCAGAGATCCTTGGAGTCGTCAAGCATGAGATCGATCGGCTCCGGCACCCCGGACGATTCCTGCTCACCGGCTCCGCCAACCTGATTCTGATGGGCCAGGTGTCGGAGTCTCTAGCCGGTCGCGCCAGCTATCTCACTCTGTGGCCGATGACACGGCGTGAGCAACTGGGACGCGGTCGGTGCGGGGTCTGGGAACAGCTGTTCGAAACCGCCGATAGGGATTGGCTGGATGTCGTGGCTGATTCTGGAGGTATGCAGGAAGACTGGCAGGCACTTGCGCGACGCGGTGGTTTTCCTATCCCAGCCGTCCATTTCACCGCGCCGGGAGATCGGGCGATCTGGTTTGATGGCTACGTGCAGACCTATCTGGAGCGCGATTTGCAAGCGCTTTCATCAATCGCAGCGCTCCCCGACTTTCGCCGACTCATGCGTGTGGCATGTCTTCGGCTGGGCACGCTCGTCAACCAATCCCGGCTCGGCCGAGACATTGGACTCCGGCAACCGACGGTTCATCGTTATCTGAATCTGCTTGAGACTTCATACCTCCTCGTGCGGGTTCCCGCCTATTCGGTAAATCGCACCAAGAGACTGATCAAATCTCCCAAACTGTATTGGGGCGACACCGGTCTGGCCATGCACCTTGCGCAAGAAGACATCCCCCGCGGCGCCCACCTTGAGAACTTGGTGCTGCATGACCTTTTGGTGTGGCGTGACTCCCGTCCTGTTCGAGCGGAAGTGCTGCATTGGCGTGCTACCACCGGCGAGGAGGTGGATTTCGTGATCGAGTCCGAGGGACAGCTGCTCCCGATCGAAGGTAAAGCAACGAAGCGGCCAAGGCTCCGCGATGCGGCGCATCTGCGCACCTTCCGTCAAGAATATGGTCGTGCAGCCCGTTCTGGCCTGCTTCTGCACGGCGGGAACTCTCTGGAGTGGCTCACTCCAGAGGTTCTTGCCGCGCCCTGGTGGATGGTGATTTGACGAGGCTGCCCACCGGCGAAGGAACGGTAATTTCCATCGGGGCTGGTCAATCGGACTGCTTTTCGCTTGATTCGCGTTCGCGTCAATAGCCGTCCGTCCGATCTCCGGTGACGACCTAGCCCCGAAACCTGTTTCTCAGATTGCCAGGTTTCGGTTGGAGAAGTGTTTAACAAGTATAGCGTGACTCACAAGCAATCCGTGGAGGAAACGGCTTCCAGTATCACCGGGTGAGCGTTTCCTGCGCGGCGTGTCCATGCAATTGCGTCCGACAGGATCCACTCCGGCGCAGGGAGCGTTTGCCCGTTTCAGCGTATTCCTTTCCCCGCACGCAGGCGCATGCGTCCCCTGGCCCGACTCAATTATTTTTTTTGGAAGTACAAGCGCCTTTTCGTCCCGGGCCTCCTGTTCACGGTGCTATC
This sequence comes from Rhodothermales bacterium, assembly GCA_963665975.1. GTDB lineage: Bacteria > Bacteroidota > Rhodothermia > Rhodothermales > Bin80. The sequence continues at coordinate 1,026,917 of OY762508.1, read as the reverse complement.
TGCCGCCTTTGCGATCACCGTGCCAATGATCGTGCGGCAGGCGGTGGACAGCATTCCGCGTTTCGTTAGCATCTACCACCTGTTTGGCGGAACGGCGGTGCAGGACCAGCTCTTTTCGGACTTCTTTGTCTCGCTCATGCTCTTCGGGCTTATCGTCATCGGGCTAAGCCTGGCGAGCGGGGTGTGCTCTTTCCTGATGCGTGAAACCGTAGTCGTAGCCTCGCGACATATCGAATACGACCTGCGCAATGCGCTCTACACGCACCTGCAGACATTGCCGCAGAGCTTTTTCTACAAGACATCGACGGGCGACGTTATCACCCGGTCGACGAGCGACATAGAGCAGGTGCGCCGATATATCGGTCCCGCCATCATGTATATCACGCGCGCTGTGGTCATCATGGTAACGGCGATCACGGTCATGCTGGTGATTTCACCGACGCTCACGTTTTATGCGCTGTTGCCCATGCCGCTGCTCGCGATTTCGGTGTTCTTTGTCGCGCATATGGTGCACAGTCGCAGCGAGGCGTTACAGACTCAGTATTCGACATTGACGAGCCGCGTGCAGGAAGCGCTTTCCGGCATTCGGGTGCTCAAGGCGTATACAAGGGAGGAATCCGAGGCGCGCGCCTTTGAAGTGGAAAGCAGTGTCTATCGCGGGCGCATGTTGAGTCTGGCTCGCGTAGATGCGGCCTGGCGGCCGGTGTTCATCCTGGTGATTGGTTTGTCACAGATCTTCGTCGTCTGGATGGGCGGACGCCTGGTCACCGAAGGAGTGATAACGATCGGCAACATCGCCGAATACATCATCTATATCGCACTCATCACATGGCCCGTGGCAGCCCTCGGCTTTGTGATTTCGATGGTGCAACGGGCAGCGGCATCAATCGAACGCATTCACGCCGTCACGGACACCGTTCCGACAATCGCGGACAATGGACAAACGGATCATGCAATAACGGAGATTACCGGACATCTGACATTTGAGAACGTGAGTTTTCAGTATGAGAGCAAGGGTCCCTGGGTGCTGCAGGATGTTTCGTTTGAGATCCCGGCAGGGACAACGCTAGCCATTATCGGGCGTACGGGATCGGGCAAGACGACGTTGGTGGAAATGATCACGCGACTCATCGAGCCGGTAGAAGGTGTCGTGCGCGTGGACGGCCGCGACGTACGGACGGTGCCGCTGGCAGTCCTCAGAGAGGCAACGGGGCACGTTCCGCAGGACGTGTTCCTCTTTAGCGAAACGATTGCCAGTAACATCGCTTTTGGTGCGCTTGGAGCCTCGCGAGAGGCCGTAGAACAGGCTGCAATGGAGGCCGAGCTCCTGGATAACATCCTGGACTTCCCGAAGGGCTTCGAAACCTTTGTCGGCGAGCGCGGCGTAACGTTATCGGGGGGCCAGAAGCAGCGGACATCTATCGCGCGCGCCCTGATCCGTGATCCGCGCATATTGATCCTGGACGACGCCCTCAGCAGCGTAGACACCAATACGGAGAACCGCATTCTGCAACACTTGCGCCAACGGTATGGACATCAGACAGTGGTGATCGTAAGCCACAGGATCTCGACCGTGCGGGATGCGGACTTGATTCTGGTGCTCGACGAGGGGCGTGTGGTGGAACGCGGCAGGCACGACGACCTGATCATGGGAGAAGGCCTCTACGCCAAACTGCACCGCAGGCAGATTCTTGAAGCAGAACTGGAAGATCTTTAAGCCTATCGAGTGATGAATTTATGATGGTCATTCCCCTGGGCACGGCGTCTGCAGTTCCTACACGTACGCGCCACCTGTCCGGTACTGTACTTGTGCATGGAGGAGCGACGCTGCTATTCGACTGCGGCGAAGGCGCACAGCTGCGCATGCTGCAGGCTGGCATCAGCCACACCAAGGTTGATGCAATCTTTATCACGCACTTGCACGGAGATCACTATTTCGGGATGTTGGGGCTCTTGTCGACCATGGCGATGTTGAATCGGAAGACCTCACTAACGATTGTGGCGCCCTCCGAACTCGAGAATCTTCTGGAACAGCTTCCCGGCACTCGGACGGAGGACTTGCCGTTTCCCATTCGCTATGTAGGCCTGCGGGAGGATTTTAGCCGTGGCATCGTATATGAGTCTGGTGATTTCGTAGTGGAAGCGCGCTGCGTAGTGCACCGTATTTTCACCGTCGGCTACCGGTTCATGGAAAATCCCAGGCCTGGCAATCTGGATGTGGAAGGCGCTCGTGCCCGCGGCGTAACTGACGTGTTGCATTACCGGGTTCTGAAGCGGGGACACGATGTCGTGTTAGCGGATGGGTCGGTTGTGGCATCCACCGATGTTGTGGCGCCTGCACCAGAGCCGCGCGCGTTCGCCTATATCACCGATACGCGGCCGTGTCAGGCCGCTGTTGATCTGTCCCGTGGCGCCACGCTTGTTTACCACGAGGCAACCTTCGGGCATGCCTTGCAGAAACGGGCCAGCGAAACGGGTCATTCCACCGCGCGAGAGGCTGCCGAAGTAGCCAGACAGGCCGGCGCGGTCCGCCTGATTCTGGGTCACTTTAGCGCCCGCTACCTGGATGTATCTGAGCTCGTTGAAGAAGCTCGCTCCGTATTTCCCAACACAGAGGCAGCCGTAGAACTGGAGCGCTACGAGCTGCGCGATGCCTCCCTGACGTAGGTCACCGTGGCGACAGAGACGACCAATAAGCACGAGAAAAAGGGATTCGATCAGCGTCTTTTGCGGCGCATCGTGTCATTTCTCATGCCCTACAAGGGGTGGGTGATCCTTGCGTTCGTGCTCGTCATGGTGACGGCATTTCTAGGTCCACTCAGGCCGAAACTCATACAGATCGCCATCGACAATTATATCGTCCCGGGAGATCTGACCGGACTTCAGACGATTATCCTCTTCTTGTTCGGTGCACTACTACTCGAGGGCATACTCGGCTTCACGAATGCATACCTGACGCAATGGATCGGGCAACAGGCCATTTATGACGTCCGTGTACGCATCTATAGGCACATCCAGCGACAGGCGCTCCGATTCTTTGATCACACCCCAATAGGCAGGCTCATCACACGAACGACCTCTGACGTAGAGGCGCTTAGCGATGTGCTCTCAGCCGGTGTTATCCTCATTATCGGCGACCTGTTCCGGTTGATTTTTATCACCGCATTCATGTTTTCCTTGCACTGGGTGCTAGCGGTCGTCACTCTTGGTGTGATGCCGCTCATGATCTGGGTGACATTCTGGTTCAAACGAAAGGTGCGCGGACAATACCGCGAAACGCGCCGGCAGGTGGCGCGCCTGAACGCGTTCTTGCAGGAGCATGTCACCGGCATGAGCATCGTGCAGCTCTTTAACCGAGAGCAGGAAGAGCGCCGCCGATTCATGGCAATTAACGATGAGCACCGCATCGCACAGATCAGGACGGTGTTCTACTATGCCCTCTTCTGGCCAGCGGTGGACATTATTGCTTCGACCGCCATTGGGCTCGTGCTTTGGGTGGGCGGCGTGCAGGCCCTTGTCGAGACGCTGACCGTGGGCGTACTGATCGCCTTTGTACAGTATGCGCGGCAGTTCTTCGAGCCTATTCGCAACCTGTCGGATCAATTCAACACGTTGCAGGGAGCGATGGCAGGTGCGGAGCGGATTTTTGGCCTCCTGGACACCGACCATGCACTCAAGGAGGAAGAAGCTGCTGTTCGCGCGCGGCATCTGGACGGCCATATCGAGTTTAGGAACGTCTGGTTCAACTACGAGGAGGATCCGGGCAATGGGGAGGAGCCGAACTGGGTCCTGCGAGATGTCTCGTTTACGATCAAGCCTGGGCAGAAGGTGGCGATTGTCGGGGCGACCGGAAGCGGCAAGACCACCATTATCAGCCTGCTCATGCGCTTCTACGAAATACAGCGCGGGCGCATCCTGGTAGATGGCGTAGATATCGAGCATTACCGCCTGAAAGACCTGCGCAGGCGGATAGGCCTGGTCCTGCAGGACGTGTTTCTGTTTTCCGGTTCGGTGGAGCACAACATTACGCTCGACGACCCGCAGATTTCGCACCAGCGTGTACGCGCGGCAGCATCCGTTATTGGGGCCGATCGCTTTATCGGCCGTCTGCCAAATGGATACCAGCAGGACGTGCGCGAGCGTGGTGCCTCATTGTCGCATGGGCAGCGCCAACTACTGTCCTTCGTGCGAGCACTGGTCTACGACCCTGACGTACTGGTGCTGGATGAGGCAACCTCAAGTGTGGATACGGAAACCGAGCACGCAATCCAGACCGCCCTGGACACACTGCTGGAAGGGAGGACCTCTCTTGTAGTCGCACACCGCCTGTCCACGATCCGCGACGCAGACAAGATTCTCGTGCTGCACAAGGGCGTCTTGCGACAGCGCGGCACGCATGAGGAGCTGCTTGCAAGTGGCGGCATCTACCGAACCCTGTACGAGTTGCAGTACAAGGACCAGGAGCGGCTAACGGCGGCATAGAGACAGTTTAGCAGACCAGGCGGAAACCTGTGATTTATGTAATCGTATATCGGCGATATACAATGTAACAAGCAACGTGGCTTCATCCAAGACACACGCCTTTGCATCTCGCGATGCGCAGCTCTCTGCCTGGGCCAAGGCGTTAGGCCATCCAGCGCGGCTCATGATTCTGCGCCTGTTGGCAGCACGGAATGCATGCATTTGCGGCGATATCGTGGGCGAATTGCCCTTGGCGCAGGCCACCGTGTCGCAGCACCTCAAAGTCCTAAAGGATGCCGGTTTCATTAGTGGCGAGATCGACGGCGCCCGAGTTTGCTACTGTCTGAATGGCGAGACCCTGCGTCGTTGCCTGACTGAACTCAACACCCTCTTTGAAGAACTAACCTGAACACACAACTCATGTCGGTACCTGCCCAAGACGTTGCCCTCAAGGCTGTCGTGCGTGACAAGTACGCCCGTATTGCGCGCCAGGAGGAATCCTGCTGCGGCGACTCCTGCTCCATGATCGGTGATGCCTACGACGGTATGGATGGCTACGTCGCGGAGGCCGATTTGAGTCTCGGCTGCGGGCTGCCCACCGAGCATGCTGACTTGGCGCCAGGCCAAACAGTCCTGGATCTGGGATCTGGCGCAGGACTCGATGCCTTCGTGGCGCGACGAATTGTTGGACCGAATGGCCGCATCCTCGGCCTGGATTTCACGGAAGACATGGTCGACAAGGCTTGTTCGAACGTGCGATCACTGGGGTACGACAATGTGGATTTCTTTCTCGGCGACATCGAGGAGATGCCCTTCGAAGCGGCGTCGGTGGACGTAATTCTCTCCAACTGTGTGCTGAATCTGGTGCCCGACAAAGCTGCGGCGTTTGCGGAAATGTACCGGGTGCTGCGACCCGGCGGTCACTTTTGCATCTCCGATGTCGTTTGGGAAGGCCACATGCCAGAATCACTGCGGCGCTCCATGGAGCACTATGTTGGATGTGTCGCCGGCGCCATGCAGTGCGCCGCGTACCTTGAGGCGCTAATCGCGTCCGGGTTTGCTGATGTGCAGGTTGTAACGCAGCGTCCCATTGCAATTCCGACCGAGATAGCTGTGCGGGAGGACGTGGCGAATGGGGATTTTCTAAGTGTGACGGTCACCGGCCACAAGCTGCGGTAGGACATCACACGGACCCGTATAGCGGACGGAGCGTACCTGGAACATGGTGCAGCGGACTCGTTAAATGGCGCTTACAATCTGGGTGCCTCCATGGGAGACTATTACAAGCCGGAACACCTGCCTCGTTTCAACGAGATAGCGGAGGGCAACCCGGAGTTGGCCGGTGCCTTTTTTGCCTATTATGACCAGGTGTTCCAGGACGGTGCGCTCAGCGCACGCGAAAAAGCACTCATCGCGCTGGCTGTTTCGCACACCGTGCAGTGCCCGTATTGTATCGAGGCCTATTCCACGGCATGCCTGGAAAAAGGATCGGATCTGGAAGAAATGACCGAGGCGGTGCATGTGGCCACGGCCATTCGAGGGGGGGCGTCCCTCATTCATGGCGTGCAAATGCTGGACCACGTCAAGAAGCTCACGATGTAGCAGAGAAAGACCTGGACGGATCGTTGTGATGGGCCTGGATAATGCCAACATGATTGCGCTGGATGTACTCTCGGGAGGTGATGGGGCCGCAAGGGAGGTGGAGGGTCCTCGTGCTACGACCAGTCTCCAAACTCGGCGGGCACTCCTTACCAGCCCGGCAGTCCAGCTACAGTTCCTGGATGCCGTCTCGGTTGACGGTGGGCCTTCTGGCACCGGTAATTTCGAACAGGATTTGGAAGCGAGCGGAACCCCCGTGTTACAGCCGGATGAGCTGGATGTCTTTCAGATCAATCTGGGCAAGCTCTGCAACATGACCTGTCGCCATTGCCATGTGGATGCTGGTCCTGACAGGACGGAGGAGAACATGGGACGGGAAACGGTGGACGCCTGCCTGCGGGCGATCGATCGTGCTAACCCGCGTGCGGTGGATTTAACCGGCGGAGCTCCGGAATTGAATCCGCATTTCGAGTATCTGATCGATGCCTGCGTGGAGCGTGGCAAGCATGTCATGGACCGGTGCAACCTGACCGTATTGCTAACAAGACGGTGTCGGCATCTTCCTGAGTGGTTTGCAGAGCGTGGTGTCGAGGTTATCTGTTCACTGCCGCACTACCGAAAGCTTGGCACCGATGCCCAGCGCGGCAGGGGAGCGTATGACAAGTCGCTCAGAGCCCTGCGCCTTCTGAACAAGGCTGGCTACGGCTATGGCGACCCTGCACGTACGCTGACTCTGGTGACCAATCCTGTAGGGGCCTTTCTGCCCGGAAACCAGGCTTCGCTGGAAGGCGAATGGAAACAGGCCCTGGCGAGGCATCATGATGTAAGGTTCGACCGCTTGCTCACGCTCACCAACATGCCCATGTCCCGGTATTTGGAATGGCTCATGGAAACGGAGCAGGTAGAGCACTATTTGCAAAGGTTGGTGCATGCATTTAATGCGTCCACGATTGCTGGTCTCATGTGCCGGAGTGTTGTGTCAGTCTCGTGGGATGGATACTTATATGATTGTGATTTTAATCAACAGTTGGATTTAAGGATGAACCTGAGCGGTCACCGTCCGCACGTCAGTGATTTTGACGTGGAGACCTGGCGGCGGCACATTATTCGGACAGAGCGCCACTGCTACGGGTGCACAGCTGGATCAGGAAGCAGTTGCGGAGGCGCGATCGTAGGCTCCTGACGAGGTGCAGGCGAGATTTTTTCCCGCTGGCGGGATTCGACCTCACAGGGATAATTCAGCGCTGCTTTGCCCCCTGTTTATGTGAGCAGAGCGCTGAATAGTGTCACGTCCTTTGTGGTGGTATCGTTTCTCGCTCACGCATTTGAATCCACAACCGCTTCGATCGCCCGATGTTATTCATGTCTGCGCGATCATGCCTCCCGACGCCAACACGGCACATCCGGTTATGTCGGCATAGTAGATGCTGGCACTCGAAATCCCGGTAATCCACGGTGTCGGACCCTCCATATCGGTGTAAGTAGAACATGAGCTTCGGCGCAGTTATCTTCAATCGGAATTGCCCACTATAATGTGCCGAGCCTGAGCACATGTCCGAACTCGACGACTGCAAGTATCTCTGCACGCGAAGGCATTTTCTGTCCCGCACGAGCCTGGGAATTGGATCGGCGGCCCTGGCGACACTTTTGAACCCGCTTTCCGCCTGGGCTGGACTACCAGACGATCCGAAGGGGGCGCTGCGCGACTTGCATCATATGCCAAAAGTCCGGCGGGTGATCTACCTGTTCCAGAGCGGCGGTCCGTCACAGCTTGATCTGTTTGATTACAAGCCTCTCCTGCGCGAGAAGAATGGAGAGGAACTGCCCGAATCCGTGCGCAAAGGGCAGCGCCTTACCGGGATGTCGGCCCACCAGAAAACCTTTCCGCTCACAGGATCGCAGTTTGAATTCGCTCGACACGGGAAGTCAGGAGCGTGGCTCAGCGCTCTGATGCCCTACACGGCGCAGATTGCCGATGAGTTGTGCTTCATCAAGTCGATGCACACCGAGGCCATCAATCACGATCCCGCCATCACGTTCTTCCAGACGGGCACACAGCTCATGGGACGGCCCTCTATCGGGTCCTGGATCAGTTACGGACTGGGCTCCGAGAACGAGAACCTTCCCGGCTTCTGCGTTTTGCTATCGCGAAGCACGCCGCATGATCAGCCGCTCTATTCAAGGCTATGGGGGAACGGATTCTTGCCGTCACTGCATCAGGGCGTGCAGTTCCGGGCAGGCAAGGATCCCGTGCTTTACCTGAATGACCCGCCGGGACTGCAGAGCAAGAATCGCCGGCGAATGCTGGATGCACTGCGAGAATTGCACATCAGCCAGCACAATCGTGTGATGGATCCGGAGATCAACACGCGGATCGCCCAGTACGAAATGGCGTACCGAATGCAGACATCCGTCCCGGAAATGATGGATCTCTCTGATGAGCCAGACCACATCTTTGAGCTCTACGGCGAAAAAGCTCGCAAGCCCGGCACATTTGCGGCCAACTGCCTGCTCGCACGACGCCTTGCAGAGCGTGACGTACGATTTATCCAACTATACCATCAAGGATGGGATCAGCACGCCAACCTGCCCATCGACATCCACAGGAACACGATCGACACGGACCAGCCGTCCGCTGCCCTCATCATTGATCTAAAGCGGCGGGGGCTTCTGGATGACACACTAGTGATATGGGGCGGTGAATTCGGACGCACCAATTACTCGCAGGGCAAACTCACAAAGGAGAACTACGGGCGCGACCACCATCCGCGCTGCTTCACCATCTGGATGGCTGGCGGAGGCGTCAAGAAAGGATTTTCCTACGGCGAGACCGACGATTTCGGCTATAACATTGTTCGCGACCCGGTACATGTGCATGATTTTCAGGCGACGCTGTTACACCTCATGGGCGTTGACCACGAGCGATTCACCTTCAAGAGCCAGGGCCGGCGCTACCGCCTGACCGATGTACACGGAGAAATCGTGCATGCCGTCCTAGCCTGATACTCTTTGCGATGCCGACTGGCGTGCATTAGTCGAATCACGGGGCGACGATCCGTACACGCCGTAGTGACAGATTCTCGTTCCAACCACAGGTGGGCGCTCTGTATGATGCTGGACAAGCATAGAGGATCGCTTGCCTTGTGCGGCGCCCTGATCGTGGTTTATTTCAGCTTTTCAGCCTGCAACACCCCTGCAGTGCCCACAGAGAAGCCCACTCCTTCGATGACCTATGGAGATGACCTGTCGTTCCTTCAGAAGCACGCCGAAGTGGTTGTGCTCGCGGACGCAGACAGCCAGGCCCAGGTTGTTGTGAGCCCTCGAAAGCAGGGCCGCGTGTTGACCAGCACATCCGGCGGCGATAGCGGGCCGAGTTACGGATGGATTAACCGCGAACTCATAGCCTCCGGGGAGCGGCAGGACCACATTAACGTGTTCGGCGGCGAAGATCGCTTCTGGCTAGGACCAGAAGGCGGGCAATACTCGATTTACTTCGAACCAGAATCTCCCTTCGATCTTGAGCATTGGCACGTCCCGGCCCCGATAGACTGGGATCCTTTCCGCGTAGTGTTGCAGGAACACGACCGGATTGTATTCGAACAGGACATGGAGCTTGTCAATTATTCCGGTACGCGATTCAACGTAGACGTAGGCTGCGAGGTGCGGTTGCTCGGCCATCGAGAAATATCCGACAGGCTAGGAGAGACTCCGAGTAGCGTGGTTGCATACGAGTCCGTCAATCGCATCACCAATCGGGGCGAACAGGCCTGGACGAAGGAGAGAGGCCTGCTGTCGATCTGGATTCTGGGCATGTACAATCCATCGCCAGCAACAACGGTGGTGATTCCGTTTCTGGAGGGATCAGAAGAGGAGCGCGGTCCAATCGTGAATGCGGCGTACTTTGGTGATGTCCCGCCCAGCCGGCTGGTCATAGACAATGGAGTCGGATTCTTTCGCGGTGACGGCGAATACCGCTCAAAGATCGGGTTTACGAGCTGGCGTAGCGCGCCGAACTTCGGAAGCTATGACGCAGATAATGGCGTCCTGACCCTTATTCAGTATTTTGTGGCAGACGAGGGCGCGCCATACGTCAACTCCATGTGGGAGCTACAAAGCGAACCTTATGCGGGAGATGTCATCAACAGCTATAATGACGGTCCGCCCGAGTCGGGCGCCAAACCGCTGGGGCCATTCTACGAACTCGAAACATCCTCACCAGCTGCAGAACTGGAGCCCGAAAAAACGCTTACGCACACGCATCGGATCCTTCACCTCCAGGGCATTGAGTTAAACCGTATCGCCATTGCGGCATTCGGGAGAAGCCTTGAGGAAGTTCGAAACGTTTTCGGATCCTGACCGAGATCAATTCCGAATCAGACAGAGGGAGCGTGTGAATTCGAATGTCGTAGCACTGATCGCCAGTGGAGATTTGCGCCTTTCCGCCAACCGCAAATGCTGGCCTGAACAGCAGAATGTTGAGCACGTTGTCACACGCGCCATCGAGGCCGAAGGCGGCAGGGTTGTGCGTGCGCATGAGGAGCTGCCGGACAAGGGGCACGGTTTCATAGACAGCCAGCAGTATGGGCGGGAAGTGTTTCGCAATATCGCGACAGATCAATCGCTCGTTATTGCCTTCGCCGCATGGCAGTATTCACACCATGTCCTGCCTGGCCTCACAACGCATCAGGGACCGATTCTGACGGTGGCCAATTGGAGTGGTACGTGGCCCGGTCTTGTCGGGATGCTGAACCTGAATGGTTCCTTGACCAAGGCAGGTGTGCCGTATAGCACGCTCTGGAGCAACCACTTTTCGGACAGCCTGTTTAAACGCGGGCTACGCAGCTGGCTGGAATCCGGGCGGGTCGTACACGACACCAGTCATGTGCACGCGGCAGCCGGATTTCCCATGCCGGAGGAGGAAGAGGACCTGGGGCGTCGCCTGGCCGAACAGCCTCGCCGGGAAAAAGAGATCATGGGAGTCTTCGACGAAGGCTGCATGGGGATGTTCAATGCGATCATTCCGGATAGACTGTTGCACGCTACCGGCGTATTCAAGGAGCGCCTAAGCCAGAGCGCGTTGTTTCACGAAGCGATGCAGGTGACGCAGGAAGAGACGACCAGGTGTCTCGACTGGCTACGCGCGCGCGGAATGACATTTCGCATGGGACCCAAGGAAGAGGAGCACTTGACCGAAAGTCAACTCCTCGACCAGTGCCGAATGTATATCGCGGCCATGCGGATCGCAGAAGATTTTGGGTGTGATCTCATCGGAATACAGTATCAGCAGGGACGCAAGGATGTGATGTCCGCGTTCGATCTGGCGGAGGGCCTGCTGAACAACTCCGACCGGCCTCCGGTGTTGTCACGGGACGGTTCGCGAGAACTATACGCGGGCGTTGCACTCCCGCATTTTAACGAGGTGGACGAGTGCGCTGGCCTGGACGCTCTGGTTACCCATCGTCTATGGCGTGCGCTTGGGTATCCACCAGAAACAACACTGCACGACTTGCGATGGGGTGAAGACTATGAGGGGCGTTTCGTGTGGGTGTTCGAGATTTCCGGGGCGGCGCCGCCTGCGCATTTTATCGATGGCTATGCAGGGGCGGTCAGCGAACGGCAACCGAGCATGTATTTCCGGCTGGGTGGTGGCACGGTGAAGGGCATTAGCAAACCTGGCGAAATAATCTGGAGCCGAATATTCATAGAGGATGACCTCCTTAAGGCTGACGTCGGGCGTGCCAAAGTGGTGGCTCTGCCGCACGACGAAACCGAGCGCCGATGGCGGTTGACGACGCCCCAATGGCCGATTATGCACGCCGTGACGTATGGAGTGTCCCGGGACCAAATGATGGCGCGCCGCAAGGCGAACCACATCCAGGTTGCATATGTGCCCGACGATGCCGCCGCACGCAGGGCGCTGGCCGCAAAAGTAGCTGCGTTTTCCCATATGGGCATCGAAACCTTTGTGTGCGGCACCAGGACCGGAATCGTTCCCTAGCAGACCTGTGGCGTTGCATGCTCGATTATAGGTACCGCAGCAAATCGTGTGCTGTGGCGCATTGGCCGTCTGGATTCGTACATGGATCCGGGTTATACGCTTGGCCGGCACATTCTTAAAGAGGCCATCTCATTCAATAACCGGAACGGTTGGCAGCCGAAGACCATTCTGATGCAGAACAATGGCATCATTGCCACGGGAAGCCATTACCGGGAGGTTGTCGCCGCCCTTGCCATGGCGAAAGAGTGCGCGCGCATTCTTGCGGGCGCAGCCTTGCTGCGAGGCCCCGTATGTGTGAATGACTACAACGTGCACCGCATCGCCAGTCGCGCGGACGAAGAGTATCGGAAGCGCCTCCTGATTTATCCGTGAATCTGAGCAGACTATGGATACCCGTTATCTCGCTTTCGATCTGGGCGCGTCGAGTAGCCGCGCTATTCTGGGCACCTTTGATGGCGTCTCCATGCGGATGCATGAACTGCACCGGTTCAATACGCCCTTGCTGGAGGAGGCTGGCGGCCTTTTCTGGGACCAGGAAGCGATCTGGCGCGAAATCCAGCATGGGTTGGCGTTGGCGCGTGGTATCGCACCGGACCTCCGCAGTGTATCGGTAGATTCCTGGGGAGTGGACTACGTGCCCATGGGCGCAGATGGCAAGCCCCTGCGCAATGCGCACTGCTACCGGGACCCGCGCACACTCGACATCCAGGCGGCCCTGGACCAGCACATTCCGCCCGACGCCCTGTATGCCACGACCGGCATACACCCCATGGAGATCAACACCCTACACCAGGTCCTGGCAGACCAGGCGCAAACCCCGGAGGTATTTACAGGCACCGCGCAACGCTTGATGATGGCGGACTATTTCAACTATCGGCTGAGCGGGCACGCGGTAGCGGAAGTCTCTATGGCAAGCACGACGCAGCTCATGGATGCTCGCACGCGGAAGTGGGCCGCAAACATGATGCAAAAGCTGGGCATTGCCCCCGGATCCTGGCCGCCCATCGTTTCCTCCGGGACGCGCCTGGACAGTGCAGAGATGGCAGTGATCGCAGGGTGCTCCCATGATACGGCTTGCGCCGTGGCTGCCGTGCCTGTCGCGCACGAAGAAACCGGCGACTGGGCCTACCTGAGCAGCGGAACGTGGTCGCTATTGGGTGTAGAACGCGCGGACCCCGTGCTCACCGAAGCCGCGCGCGAGGCCGGGCTCACCAACGAAGCGGGTTTTGGCGACACCATTCGGCTGTTGACGAACCTGACCGGCTTGTGGGTGCTCCAGGAATGCGCACGGGAGTGGAAGGCCGAGGGTATGCAGTTCACGTATGCAGATCTCATCAGCGAAGCCGCTGCAGCCCGGCCGATGGTTCCCATAGACCTGAATGAAACCCGATTCGGATTGCGGGGAGAGATGCAGGAGAAGATCACCGCATACTGCGGCGAACAGGGACTTATGCCGCCGGCATCCCGCGGAGAGGTGGTGCGGCTGATATTGGAAAGTCTTGCCGACAGCTACCGGCGCACCATCGGTCTGATTGAAAGCGTAACCGGAGCAGAGATCGACACAGTTTACATCGTGGGCGGCGGATCACGGAATGCACTGCTCTGCCAACTGACGGCAGATCGCTGCGCATGTCGTGTGCAGGCAGGGCCGGCAGAGGCTACAGCACTGGGCAATTTGCTCATCCAGGCATGGGCGATGGGCGACATTCCACAAGGAATGGCTATCCGAGACGTAGTCCGCCAAAGCACGGACATCCAGACCTATACACCAAGAACAGCAGCGTAGGCATGACAGGTGAGTCTCGACACGTAGTGGTGCCGAAGCAGGTGCTGATTCCCTTTATCCTGCTTACGAGTCTGTTCGCGCTCTGGGGAATAGCGAACAACATGACGGACGTGCTTCTGGCCACGTTCAAGCGAATCATGAGCATGACGGACTTCCAGACGTCCTGGATTCAGGTGGCGTTTTATGGTTCGTATTTCTGCTTGGCCCTTCCGGCGGCCATGTTTATCCGCAGGTTCACGTATAAGTCGGGCGTATTGCTCGGCCTGGGAATGTTTGCCATGGGGGCGCTGCTATTCTACCCGGCAAGTCAAACCATGCAGTATGGGCATTTCTTGGTCGCGCTGTTCATCCTGGCAGGCGGATTGTCCATTCTGGAAACCAGTGCTAATCCGTACGCCATCGTGATGGGGCCGGAGGAGACGGCGACGCGTCGGCTGAATCTGGCGCAGTCGTTCAATCCGCTCGGATCCATTACAGGTATCCTGATCGGGCGCGAATTCATCCTGTCCAACCTACACTCGGCAACGGACGCGGAGCGGGCCCAAATGGCGCCGGACGAATTACTGAGAATTCAGGAGGCGGAGCTCACAGCGGTGATGGGGCCCTACGTCACTGTCGCCGTTCTGATCGGCGTGGTATGGCTGGCCATTGCATGCACGCGTTTCCCGCGCGCGATGGATGCCGAACGGTCTCTTAATCTTGGGCCGACGGTTCGAAGACTCTTTCGCAGGAGGCATTACGTGTGGGGAGTAGTCGCCCAATTCTTCTATATCGGCGCCCAGATTGGTGTGTGGTCCTTTACGATCCGATATATCATGAATGATCTGGGATTGAACGAAGTGGGAGCGTCCAACTATTATCTGGCCTCGATTTTGCTGTTCTCTGCGTCTCGCTTCGTGTTTACGGCGCTCATGAAATATTTTCAGCCTAACGTCCTGCTTTGGGTGATGGCGGCCTTGGGAGCCGTCTTGACAGTTGTTGTGGTGCTGATCGGAGGCTACGTAGGCGCTGTTGCGTTGGTGGGAATCTCGGGGTGTATGTCGCTGATGTTCCCCACGATTTATGGCCTCGCGATTCGCGACCTCGGCGAGGATACCAAGATTGGGGCATCGGGTCTGATCATGGCCATCCTTGGCGGCGCCATCCTGACCGCGGTACAGGGATGGATTTCAGATGCGCAGGGAATTCATGTAGCCTTCCTGGTACCGCTAGCTTGCTTTATGGTTGTGCTCTATTATGGATTGACCACACACAAGCTGCGCCCAGTTGATTAGCTGGTTTGTGACATCTGTTCTCACCGTGATTACTATGCGTACTCCAGATTTCAAACACGTACAAGATCTTTGGAAAGAGGCCGCCACCGATGGCCTGGATGGCTTGGGCCGGCTTGTATACCGCTCCAACCTGTTGGGCCAGGACTGGCGCATTGTCAATACGGGTGGCGGTAATACCTCCTCCAAGTTACGCGAGCCGGATCCGCTCACCGGAGCGCTGGCCGATATTCTCTGGGTAAAAGGATCCGGAGGTGACCTGCGTACGGCAGGGCGGGCCAACTTTGCCTCGCTGTACCAGGAAAAGCTGATGGTACTGAAGGACCTCTACTTGCAGATGGAGGACCGCGGCCCGAAGACGCCGGCCGAAGACCGGATGATCGGATACTACCCGCACTGCACGTATAACCTGAACCCTCGCGCTCCGTCTATTGACACGCCACTGCATGCCTTTGTCCCGTACAAACATGTCGACCATACCCATCCGGTGGCATGTATCGCGCTCGCGACGGCGCGGCGTGGGGAGGAGCTGACGCGCGAAGTCTACGGCGATGAAGTGGTATGGGTAGACTGGCAGCGGCCCGGATTTGAGCTAGGCCTCAAGCTTCAGGACATCTGCCGCCGATTTCCAGAGGCCAAAGGCGTGCTGCTCGGTGGCCATGGCCTTATCAACTGGGCCAATGATGACAGAGAGTGCTATCTCCTGACCCTGTCGCTGATAGACCGCGCCGCCGAGTATGTGAACGCGCATCCCTATGATTTCGGCGGGGCAATCCATGCGACGATACCGGAGCTAGAGCGAGAAGAGATTCTGGCAACCATACTGCCGTGGCTCCGAGGCCGCATCAGCCGCGAGAAGCGGTTCGTGGGAACCGTTGAGACGGATGAGGACATCCTGGCATTCGTCAACGGAGCAGATGCTCCACGCCTGGCAGCGTTGGGTACTTCATGCCCCGATCATTTTCTGCGCACCAAGATCAAGCCGCTATATGTGGACTGGAATCCTCAGCAGGACGACATAGAGACGCTGAAGGCGACGCTGGAGCAAGGCCTGGAGAAGTACCAACAGGACTACGCCGCATACTACGAGGCCCACAGGCATGTGGACTCGCCAGCGATGCGTGTGGCCTGGCCGACGGTGGTGTTGGCGCCCGGACTGGGTATGATCACATGGGGCAAGAACAAGAGCGAGAGCCGCGTAACGGCAGAGTTCTACAAGGCCGCCGTTGCGGTGATGCGCGGAGCAGAGGGGATAGATACGTACACGGCGTTGCCTCGGCAGGAGGCGTTCGATATCGAGTATTGGCAACTGGAGGAGGCGAAGCTTCGCCGCATGCCGCCGGAAAAGGAACTGTCAAGGAGGATTGTGGCCGTTATTGGCGGTGCCAGTGGCATTGGCCGGGAGGTGGTGGATCGGCTTATTGGGGCAGGGGCCCAGGTCGCGGCCGTGGATCTGGACGCACAGGCAGCAATCCAGGTGGAGGACACCATCACCAGCCGGATCGGAATGGGTATAGGCGTGGCCGGATCGGGAGTTTCCAGATGTGGCGACATCATTGGCGTGGGTTGTGACATCACGGACAGGTCGTCCATTGCCGGTGCGCTGGATACCGTCGTGCTGGCCTTTGGTGGCCTGGATCATGTTGTCGTAACCGCCGGCCTTTTCATAAGCCCGGATGCCGACGGGTTCGTGCCGGATACGGCATGGGAGAAGACGTTCGCGGTCAATGTGACAGGCCCCTTCCTGGTAGCCGATGTGGCTGCGCAGATCTGGCATGCTCAGGGACTTTCCGGCAGCATGGTGCTCACCACGAGCGTAAATGCGGTGGTCCCGAAGAAAGGAAGCTTTGCGTATGATACGAGCAAGGCCGCAGCCAACCATCTTGTTCATGAGCTCGCTGTGGCGCTGGCGCCGCGGGTTCGGGTTAACGGACTCGCCCCGGCGACCGTCCTGGCGGGCAGCAGCATGTTTCCGCGCCATCGCGTGCTGGCGTCCCTCGCCAAGTACGGACTGGAGTGCACGGAAGACGAGGACACGGAAACGCTCCGCGATCGACTGGCGGAATTCTATGCGCAGCGCACGCTCCTTGAGCGCCCCATTTCCACCAATGACCAGGCTGAAGCAATATTTCTGCTGGTAGGGGAGCGGTTGGGCAAGACGACAGGGCAAATCGTTACCGTGGACGGAGGCCTTCGGGATGCCTTCCTGCGCTGATGTAGCAGGCATCGCGACCGATTCCTGACTTTGAGCGCGCCTTTCCACGACGCACTCAAAGTCAGGACTTACGTGCTGGCACTCTGTCGGTATGAGCGTGCGGATTCATCAGACTAAACAGTAGTCACGTATGCGAAACTGTGCGTTGGGTGCAATGCAGCACCCGTTTTGAACCTGTCGCACGTAGGCGGGGCGTGCGCGACGAATTCGGTATTGGCCCGGACGTGGGCCGTCACGCCATGGGCAATCGTGATTGCGGCGTGTCCGCGGGGGCATCCCTTACCGAATGCGCACGAAGCGGCCCATATGTGTTAAACTGCCCTCGGGCGATGCCACAATCAGGTGGTACAGGTACAGTCCCGAAGAAAGCGTCGCTCCGCTCAGCTCAATGCTGTGCTCCCATCCGGCGGCCAGGCTCTCCGTAGACACCGTAAGCACGCGCCTGCCCGTCAGGTCCAACACCTCGACCGTCACACGCGCCGGCCAGGGAAGATCAAACACCAGACGTGTCGATTGTTGAAACGGATTTGGATAGTTGCCGCGCACTGCGAAGGATTGCGGCAATGTCTCGTGCTCAGCGGCCACCGGAGTATACACGTCAATATTGAAATGCACACTGTCCGCAGACCCGTTCACGTCGGTTGCCTTGTACGTGTAGGACTCGGGGGTGACTGTGACTGCCGTCGGCGTCCCGCTGATTGTGCGTGTTGAGGGATCAAAGCTCAATCCTATTGGCAGCGTCGGGGTTAGCGTATAGTTGACAGGCGCCACGCCTCCGGTGGCTGCGGGTAACACCAAGGGTGCAATGGGATGGGTGTGCGGATAGGACTGGTCGGCCACTACTTCTTCAAACGATACCGCTGCTGCCACCGCAAGGGTGAACGTGATACCCGCCGAAGATCCGAGATTGCCCGCAGCGGAATAGGTATAGGATGCAGCGGCGACAGCCTCCGTCGGGATGCCAATGATCGTCCGGGTGGCCTCCTCAAAGACGAGGCCCGCCGGCAACGCCGGCTCCAGCGTGAACGTGTACGGCGGTAGGCCTCCAGATGCTTCGGGAAGGACGAGGGTCGGTAATGGCGCACCCTCCGTGAAGGTCAGATCTTCGATCCCATCTTCAAATCGTACCGGAGTATAGTCTGCCAGCAGGTCTTCAATGATCTCCCTAATCAACCCTACGTAACTAGGATCCGACGATGATGGGCGGCGGCGATTGAAGAGAACGACGTAGCTGATCCCATTCCCGCGTTGGAAGGCTAGCGTGTTAGTGCCGCGAAGGCTTCCCGTGTGGTACGCCCACCAGTTAGGCCCCTCTCCACCTCCGCGCTGGCGACCGATGTTGTTGCCAAAGACCACGTAGGCATCAAGAAACGCCAATATCGCCCGAGTGGACGCGACCAGACCACCATGGGCGATCTTGGCCTCGTGGTCCCACCCTCCTTCCGGGCACCAAACCGACGGCCCCGACGGGTCGAAAACGTTCCTGCATTTAGACACACCATCGTACCAAGGCTCGCGGTCGCTTCGATCCTCCGGGAAAGTACGGCCTTGAATAAGGTCGTCGCGAGCAATGCTGAGCGGATCGATGATGCTCTCATGCACATAGGTCATGTAATCCTTTCCTGACACTTTTTCAATGACGAGGCCGAGAATTAGGTATCCGATATTCGAGTACGCGCGCTGTGAGCCGGGGATGAACTGGAGGGGCTGGCCCAAGATGAAGCGTACGGTGTTTTCTCGTCCCGGCGGACTCGCGACCGACAGTGCTGCTGCGATCTCGATCTCCCGGAATGCGAGGTCCCCCGCGACCTCGCGGTCCCAACCTCCCTGATGCCTGAGCAGGTGCTGGATGGTGACCTGGGCCAGCCGCACATCACCAAGTTGGGGAAATGGGCTAATCTGCAGCAGCCCGCCTCCGGGTTGCCCTATATCGAAGACACGGTCATCCAAAGCCAGCATCCCATCGCTCACGAGCTTATGGATCGCGGCAGCGGTGATGGGTTTGGTGATGCTCGCGAGCCTCATCATGATGTCCCGCTCTACCGGTACCTGGCGCTGCGCATCCATGTGACCGACCGCTTCGTGGTATACAATCACGCCCTGATTCATGATGCCCAGTGCGGCAGCCCCAATGCCGTACACGTCGATGAACTGTTGCAGTAGCCGAGTGAATTCGGAAACTCTGATTGCCGCAGATCCTGACGCCGATCCGGCAGTCGCCGTGATCGCCGCTGTTACGTTACCCACCGCGGTCACACGTCCGGAGGAGCTCACGGGCGCCACGGAGCCGGCACCGCTCGTCCATGCAACTGCGGCCCCGGCCAGATCGCTGCCACTCTGGTTGCGCACCTCCGCCGCCAACTGGACAGTTGCACCCAGCGCAGAAAACTCAGGCATGGCCGGGCTTGCCGAAACCATCGTGGGGCTAGGTGAGTCTGGCGTCGGCGCGATGAGGCGGTCGCCGTCTCCGCATCCCTGGGTCAGGGCTGCGGCCAACACCAGCAGGGCGTACGGCCCGATCAGCAGTCGGTAACGTGTCATAGAAGCCTCTTGCGTTCGCCGTGGAAAGGCGCGCCTTCCTGGAGGGTGCAAATCCCACCTAACAACGGTCGACCCGGTTAGTGATTGCCAGAAAATATCACTTTCGGTGGATTGATTACGATGTGAGGGGCGGCAAGGCCTGCATGGCCGTCCGAATGGTCGTTGAGAGGAAGACAGCGCCAACGGTGCGGCTTCCCAGACGGTGCTCTGCTCCACACCGCCAATAGATGGTGTGGCCACGGCACAGGTAGCCAACCTCCTCTGTTGTTCAAGGAGTCGGAACCTGCTCCAATGCTCGGATCAGAGAGGAACTTACGCCGCTCGGGACGATGGCGGGACACGTGTTCAATGGATGGCCGCACTACGGTGCCGCTCCCACGAGCATGCGGTACATCCAATGCTGCTACGAACGCCGTACCTGGACATGGCGTCAAGTACTCCGGTGGCGATCCCAGAAGGGTCGCACGCCATGGGAACGCATCTACGTCCTCACCACGAAGTATTGACCCAAACTCACGTTCCAACACCCGTGGCTGAACCATCGATTTGCCGTCACGCGCATCGGCGCTACACGACCTGTAAAATCAAGCCGATTCTACAGGGTTGGAGCAGTACGGCTTGATTTTGTTTTTCAAACAAGCCGTGTGCCTTAACGGGCCCGCACAGATCTGTCCTGGGGCCCTGGGAAACCCGGGTCCCCACCGGGATCGTCGGGGAAGGGGTCCTTCTTCAAGGACAGTATGCAAAGGAAGTGCGTCTTTGGGCATCCATCATCGCTACGTATCTGTACTCAAGTACTATGAAGTTCAGACATGTATCAAGTCAGCCTTCTACCCCTCCAGCGCGTCCGGCAACTCCACGGAGTTGGGGATCCCCAGCCAGCTCTCGATCACTTCGAGCTACCGCAGACCCAGAATGTCCGAAGCATTGACCGCTCGTCCGCCGAAAGAACCGGTCAGCGATCGTCAGCACGTTGCTTGTCAGTGTCGCCCGGTGTGGTCTGAGACGTGTGCACCCAGCAGCCATCGAAGACGAAGGTCCGGTCTTCCCCGACCACGGCAAGCGGCGATATCCGCCGGAAGACTCCGGAGGCGTCTGGGCCTCCGCTCTCCGTCTACTCTTGCCTCCCCTCCACCCACCCCTTCACCGCATCCATATCTTCTGCCACCGCCTTAGCCACCACCCCCCTCATCAGCGGCACGAATACCCGCGCCATCAACCGATACGGCCGCGCTTCCATCACCAGATCAAGTCTCGTACTCTCCCCATCTCCCACCGGTGCCACCGTGAAAAGCGAATCCCACACCGTCCCACCAGCATCCGACACCAGACGGACGCGCTTATTTTTCACGTACTCGGTGACCTCCAGTACGGTTGAGGCTTCCCTGCCCCGCATTTTGCGCGTCTCCCGGAAACGGGTCCCGACGCCGCCCCTCGACTCGGTCAGGAAATCAACCCGCATGATTTGCGGCACGGCTTCCGTGAATTTAGAGATGTTGGCCACAGCCTCGAAGACCGCCTCGACGGGAGCGTTGATCGTTCGGGTGATAGCGGTTCGCGTCATTGTTGATCCAGGTCAGGTTCACGGCTATCTGGCGAGTTGACAAAGGTCCACCGAAAGACATATGCGTTCCGCCAGCAAGTACCGTCGAATACCCTCGTTGTCCGCGAATCATTTCATTCACGGTGTAAGACAATATATGTCAACAGGTTATGGAATGTCAAGATGCTCACATTCTCATATCCCGTCCTTCTTTTCAGGTGGGAATACAATGGATCCCCAACGGTCTCCATGGACCACGGACATACTTGTTCGATGGTGCTGTGGGATCACCCTGTTGCCAGATGAGACAAGATAACTCCGGGGCGAGGTGCGCGTTGAGGAGTCTGCGGGCTCCTGAACTGTCCCATTATCGGTGCGCCCGACCATCACGATGGCTCGAGTAATTCGCCGGTCTCAATGAGCATGACAAGGCTGTCCGGCCCGAACGAGTCCGGCATGGTTGTTCCGCTTTAGCAGCTCCCCAAATAGCAACCTACCACGCTGAGAATTTCAGTGGGGCACTGGCCGGGCCGGTTCCGGGAAGATGGCTTGCCCATAAGCATCCGCGCACACTTGCGGATAATCAGCGCACGACCACGTTGGCCGCCTCAACCTCGTCTAATTCGATGAACGCAACTAAGCCGTTCCGTCTAAAGGCGTCGGGCAGGGTCGTCGCGCCGGCGGAAAAGGTGCGACACCGCATGCTCCGCCCAGAGCAGCAACCCCAGGATCGGAGAGCCGGTCGCGATTCCTGCCCGCGACGAAGCAGTCGTCTAACCCTCGTGACACCTCAAGGGCGTGGTCGACCCATGCTGACGCGGTCGAGAGGGCCGTATAGGAATGGCGGCCCTTTGGCTTGGTCTTTCAGGGCGGAGTGGGAGTCGGGCTTACGTCATACATCACTTCATAATTTACGGGATGGAGCCGGACACTGAGAGATGGCACGGGGAATTCAAAATTATTCCCAATAGGCATAACCCTATGCATAACAAGCATAATAAAGACTACGAGGGGTGACGTGAGACATTAGTGGATGCTTGCTGTCTGTTGACGATGTGGCAATGATCCGATCCCCCCGACTATGACAAAGACCGTGTATGGCGGGAAAGCCGTAGTGAGGGAATGGGTATTAATGACAGCATTAGCGACTTACACCAGTAATCACTGGAACAAGAACCACGCCCCCAACAGTTGCTGCCATGGACGTAGTAGCTGGAATCGCAGGCTATCACATAAGGCTAGTCTTGTTCGAACATGTACTGGCGCATGATTGGAAGTAGCCTACGGCAATAGACGCGCCCTACCTAATTCAGAATTCAGTTCGCTTCTCTAATACAACCACATATCAAACGTGCGACGGTGGCGCAGCGTAACAGGATGCTCCGCGCCCAGGAGTGTAAACAGGGCGACCCCGACCTTGCGCGGAGCATCGTTTGCGTAGAATCGATTTCGCTGCAAGACATTTATAAGAGCAAGAATGGCGCCGTCGTAGTCCCTGTCGGCGATTGCTGACAAGGCCTCCACAAAGCGATCCCGTTCCGGCTCATCCGGTAGCGCTTCGGCATCCTGCGTCAACCGAATGGCTTCCACGAGTATTCTTACGCTCGATGCAACAGGGACCAGGTCCGGCTCGGCATCTGACGCTGGCAGGAGTGCGAGGGCCTCTTCCGGGCGCGTCAGGACACTGGCGCCAGCCAGGAGAATCTGCGCGCGGGCGTTGTCGGGATCGCTGGCCAACAGGTCCTGGAGCATGTGCTCGGCCCCGGTATGGTCGCCGGACAGCAGGAGTGTGTGCGCTTCCGCCAGATTCTGCGCGCCATCATCAGGCAACGCCTCTTTCAGCCACCGTCGCAGCGCCGGCTCCGGCAACGCACCCGTGAATTCTTTGACAACCTTGCCGTCAATGAACAGCTTTACGGCCGGAATACCCCGAATGCCGAAAGATTGGGAAACGTCAGGATTCTCATCCGTGTTTACCTTGGCAAGCGACCATCGGCCTTCGCTTTCTGTAGCAAGGCGTTCGAGTATGGGTCCGAGCACGCGGCAAGGACCACACCACGGCGCCCAAAAATCTACCAGAACAGGGATAGTGCGGCTCCTGTCGAGCACATCGGATTCAAAATTGACAACATCATGTCCCATGATTGTAGGCGACTGACTTCATTCAACATCCGCTGAGCATTCCCCGGAACACCTCGTTTGCACGCTTGATCCATCTCTTCGGCTCCTATGAAAAGCAATACCGTTGTAGTTGTAGCCCTGATAATCGTTCTGCCCACGGGATGCATGTCCGTACCCGGGGCAGAGACCGCCTATGATCCCGTAGCGGACTCGCTGCGCTACACCGGTGAAGTGCACCTGCGCAATATTCGTCAGCTAACCTTCGGCGGCAACAATGCAGAAGCTTACTGGAATGGAGACGACGACGCGCTTATCTTTCAGAGTGACTGGGCAGACATTAACGGGCAAGGCTGCGACCAGATTTTCGTCATGAACCCGGACGGGTCAGCGTTCGAAAGCGGAGAGCAGTATCGTCTGGTATCCACGGGCCTGGGGCGCACGACGTGTGGGTACTTCCTGCCGGACGGACGCGTGCTGTACTCCTCAACTCATGCTGCGGGACCGGCTTGTCCCGTGCCCCCTGAAGGTGCGCCAGGGCGCTACACATGGCCGATCCATGACACGTACGATATTTATGCGGCCAACCCCGATGGCAGCAATCTGCAACTCCTGATAGGGGGACAGGGCTACGATGCGGAAGCCACCGTCTCGCCGGACGGCCGCTTTGTCGTATTCACGTCCACTCGATCGGGGGACCTCGATCTCTGGCGGTACGAACTAGCCACGGGAGACCTGCTGCAGTTGACCCACGAATTGGGATACGACGGCGGAGCATTCTTTTCCGGTGATTCTGAACAGATCGTATGGCGTGCGAGCCGGCCCGAGGGGGAAGAAGCGGCGGCCTACGCGCAACTCCTGGCCAGGGGGCTGATCGAGCCAAGCGCCCTGCAAGTGTTTGTGGCTGAGGCGGACGGCTCCTCCGCCCAACAGGTAACAGACCTACCCGGCGCCAATTGGGCGCCCTTTTTTCACCCCGATGGAGAACGGATAATATTCGCGTCAAACCACGAGAGCACCACTGGAGGGCGCCCCGTGTTTAGTCTGTATATGGTATCAATTGATGATGGCGTAATGACCAGGATTAGCCACTCGAACACTTTTGACGCGTTTCCCATGTTTTCTCATGACGGCGCGAAGCTCGTATTTTCCTCTAATCGCAATGCGTCGCGTACGTCATCACGTGACACGAGTGACACGAACGTGTTCGTGGCAGATTGGATCGAGCACCCACAGCCTGTAGATTTGTCATTCCAGAGCTGGGATTCGCAGTAAGACTAAGAGTAGTAGAAAAACCCGGGCTTCTGGCTGCTTTTGTGGCCCATGGCGCCGTTCTGGAGCATGCTGCGAGGGATCTAATCGTTGTAATTATGGTAGACAAATTCTATTTTTAGTCTTGCCTAAACCTAATATCCGGATCACCAATGCGGAATCAGGGGATTGTCCTCACTTTGGGCGTGCTTCTTGTTGCCGGATGCGCAAAGCTGGATCCAAAGGCTGCGCCCATCGACATTTCTAATCGGCCGATACGCGTGGTGGCGACGACGAACATCGTCGCAGATCTTGTGCGCGTGGTGGGAGGTGACCGTGTAGATGTCCACGCGCTCATGGGGCCCGGCGTCGACCCACACCTCTTCAAGGCTAGCGCCGGGGATGTGGCCCGGATGGCAGGTGCCGATGTAGTGATCTACAACGGGTTGCATCTCGAAGGCAAGATGACCGAAGTCTTCGAGCAAATGCACGCGCGTGGCATACCGACGCTCGCTGTCGCCGAGCATGCAATTCCTGACACGCTCCGGCGAGAATCGGCGCTATTCCAGGGTAACTACGATCCGCACGTATGGTTTGACGTGGCATTATGGAAGCGGGCGTGCGAGACCGTGCAGGAATTTTTCGCAGAATTGGACCCGGCGCATGCGGGCATCTATGACACCAATAGCGTGGCATACACCGAAACGCTGGAGGTGCTGGATGCCTATGTCGCAGAGCAGGCGCTCAGTGTGGCGGCGGCGCAGCGCGTTCTGGTTACCTCGCACGACGCGTTCGGGTATTTCGGACGGGCCTACCGCTTTGAGGTGCGGGGACTCCAGGGTATCAGTACGGCCACAGAAGCAGGGACGGCCGATGTGCAGGAAGTGGCGGAGATGGTCGCCACCAGGCGTATACCGGCCATGTTCGTGGAGTCATCGGTATCACCACGCGGCATCGAAGCCGTGCGCGAAGCGGTGCGAGCGCGTGACTTCGACGTAGTAATTGGCGGCACACTCTATGGCGATGCGCTGGCAGCACCGGATATGCCCGCCGGCACCTATCTCGGCATGGTTCGGCAGAATATTGACACCATTGTACGCGCCTTGAAGCCGGCAGTGGAGCATAGCGATGCAGTCAGCGATTGAAGTTAGAGACCTTACGGTGGCCTACCGTGACCACCCAGTGCTCTGGGACATCGACCTCACGGTGCCGGCTGGCGTGCTGATGGCCATCGTGGGGCCGAACGGCGCTGGCAAGACGACACTCATCAAGGCCATTCTGGGCTTGGTGGCCTCGGCGGCTGGACAGGTTCTCATTCTCGGGAAGCCGTACGACAAACAGCGACACATCGTCGGCTATGTGCCCCAGCGCGGCAGTGTCGATTGGGACTTTCCTACAAGCGTACTGGATGTCGTCCTAATGGGGCTCTACGGCAGACTAGGCTGGCTGCGCAGGCCTGGACGCCGGGAGCGCACCCAAGCAATGGACGCGCTCGTGCAGGTAGGCATGGAGGACCTGGCCGCACGTCAGATCAGCCAGCTCTCTGGCGGGCAGCAGCAACGCGTATTCCTGGCGCGAGCGCTGGTGCAAGACGCCGATGTCTATTTCATGGACGAGCCGCTGCAAGGCGTAGATGCTACGACGGAACGCGCCATCATCGCCCTTCTGCGCGAACTGCGCAGCCGCGGCAAGACGGTCCTCGTGGTGCACCATGACCTCCAGACCGTGCCCGAGTATTTCGATGAGATCATGCTGCTGAACGTGCGGCGCATCGCCAGTGGACCGGTTTCGGAAGTGTTCACCGCGGAAAATCTGCGTCTCACCTATGGTGGCAGGATAGGCTTTCTGAAGACGCCGCAATCTGCGTGAGCATGCTATGGAGGTCTTGACCGATTATACGCTACGCACGGTAGCGCTGGGGGCGCTGCTGTTGGGTGCGGTAAGCGGTGCATTGGGGAGCTTCGCAGTGCTACGCAAACAGAGCCTACTGGGAGATGCGATATCGCATGCGGCGCTACCCGGCATTGCCATCGCCTTTCTTCTCACGGGAAGCAAGCTCCCACTTGTCCTCATGATTGGCGCCGCGCTCACCGGGTGGCTGGCCACCCTACTGGTCATGCAGGTCACCCGCAACACGCGCATCAAGTATGACAGCGCGCTGGCGCTCATGCTGAGCGTGTTTTTCGGCATCGGACTGGTGCTTCTTACCGTGCTACAGAAAATGCCATACGCTAACCAGGCAGGACTGGACTCCTTTCTGTTTGGACAGGCGTCGTCACTCGTGGAGCGCGATGTCGTGACCATGGCCTTCCTGGGAGGCATCGCCCTGGTGGCAACGGGCGTCCTCTGGAAGGAATTTAAGCTCCTGTCATTCGACACCGATTTTGGGACCAGCCTTGGGCTTCCCATGCGACGCTTGGACATCACGCTTACCACGCTGCTCGTGATTGCTATTGTCATAGGGCTTCAAACCGTGGGTGTGGTGCTGATGAGCGCGATGATCATTGCAGCGCCGGCCGCTGCGCGGCAGTGGACCGACCGGCTCGGCATTATGGTCTTGCTGGCCATGGTGTTTGGCGCCGTGTCTGGAGTAATGGGGGCGCTCTTCAGCGCGGGAACCTCCAGGCTTCCCACCGGGCCGACCATCGTGCTGTGCGTTACTGTAATCGTGATCGTTTCCATGGTGGGAGCGCCGAAACGAGGCCTGCTCTGGCGCACGGTGAGGCAGTGGCGCAGCGGTCGGCGGCTCCGCCAGTCTGCCGTGCTGATGGACCTGTACGCCCTAGCAGGCCAGCATGAAGAGCACGAGCACCCGCACGCGCTTGCGGTCATCGAAGCGATGCATCCCCACACCGCGCAATTACGCCACAAGCTCCTTGCGCTCGCAGAGCGAGGCTTCGTCGTGCAGACAGGCGCTGCGGAATGGGCATTGACGCCAGCCGGTGTTCGGGAGGCGGAGCAATTGCTTGAGGGTAATGGAGAGATCGAGTGACCGCGTTTCAATTCGAAATACAGCTCGTAGCCATGGTCGTGGCAGCCGCGTGCGCACTCCCGGGAGTGTTTCTCGTCCTGCGCACGATGGCCATGATGAGCGATGCCATCAGCCATGCCATCCTGCCCGGCATCGTCGTGGCCTTTTTTCTCAGCGGCAGCCTGTCCTCCCCGCTTCTGATCCTCGGCGCCGCCCTGACGGGCGTGTTGACCGTCGTTCTCGTGGAACTGTTGACGCGCACACATCTGGTCAAAGAGGACGCAGCGATCGGTCTCGTCTTTCCGGCTCTATTCAGCATCGGGGTTATACTCATAGCGCGCTATGCCGGGGATATTCACCTGGACATTGACGCTGTGCTCCTGGGTGAGCTAGCCCTCGTCCCCTTCGATCGCCTGATCGTTGGCGGCTATGACCTGGGTCCCCGCGCGCTGACGATTATGGGCGGCGTGGCAGTCTTGAACGCGCTTTTCCTGGTGATCTTCTACAAGGAATTGAAGATCGCGACCTTTGATGCCGCCCTGGCCGCCGCGCTGGGATTCTTGCCCGGTGTCCTGCACTACGGCCTGATGACGCTCGTGTCGGTAACTGCCGTTGCAGCTTTCGACGCCGTCGGCTCCATCCTGGTCGTTGCCCTCATGGTGGGCCCTCCAGCTGCCGCGCACTTGCTCACCGATCGGCTGGACCGGATGATGATCCTTAGTGTGGCGATAGGCATTGTGGGAGCGATCGGTGGATTCTGGCTGGCCCATGAGCTTGATGCGTCCATTGCAGGATGCATGACGACAGTCGTCGGCGTGTGCTTTGGCGCAGCCTATCTGTTTGCGCCGCACCGAGGAGTCGTCGCCGTCCTGCGCCTGCGCAGGCGGCAGCGCTGGGTCTTCGCCCAGAAAATGCTCACGATACATCTGCTACACCACGAAGGTCTTCCAGAAGCCGACAGGGAAAGCCGCATCGACCACCTGCAAGGGCACCTTCAGTGGTCACCGGAATTTGCGGAACGGGTAGTGCGCCACAGCCTGCAAAACAATCTCGTACTTCAACAGCGCGAGCACCTGTTGCTCACCGACGCCGGGCGCAGCCTGGCGCGTGAGGCGATCGTTCAGGCCTGAGTATGCGACCAATCAGAAGGCGTCGCGTCGCGCATGGAAGCTAACCTCCTGAATGCGGCGGAAAACCGACAGGAGGAAGCCGAGCGAGAGCAAGATAATCCCGATCCATACCAGGCTGATGGCTGGCTTTTCAAAAGCCTGCACTACGACCCAGTCAGGGCCGTCTACGCCATCGACGACGAGCGTGATTTCGCCGGTTTCCACATTCATACCGGTAAACCGGAGACCGATGTCCCACGCGTCCACGGCAGCCCGCACCGATTGGACGCTTCGGTTCTTTCGGATGATATAGAGGGGCAGAAGCTCTTGTGTCTGGCCCGTGGCGACCTGCCGCACGGTAAGGCGGGCTCCAACGGCGATTTCGACGTTCTCGGTGTGGTCGGGCTCCAATGCAACATCCGTCTCGAACCCGTCAAACCGGAGGAGAAAAGCGCCGTTTCCCAACAGCACGCTATCCTGCCGGGCGAGCACGACCTCATTTGCACCTTCCTGGTCCATCATGCCACGCGGCGTAACGGCGACAAAGATGTCCTTCTCCACAAAGAGCTTCAGGTCCGGATGCTGAATCCACTGCCCATTGCGCGCTGCATAGGCAACAGGCTTCAGCCGGAAATCGTTACCGCGGGGATCGGTAAAATCCAGCACGAATTCCGTATGCCCGCGCTCGCCAGGCTCGGTGCCAACGAATTCCACGCGGTAGCCCTCTACCACCGCAGGCTTTCCACGCTCCAGTACAAAGTTGTCACGATCCGCATTGGGTGGGGCATTGGAAATAGGATTGCTGAACCCGGAGGACGCTACTATTCCAATGATAGCTATTCCCAGCCCGACATGGGCCAGCGCTCCACCAGCCAGCTTCGGATTGCCACGTGCAATGCGCCACAGCACCGCAGCGTTGCCATAGAAGGCGAAAAAAGCGACGAAGAGGAGTAAGAGCAGCAGGATGCCGTATCCGTAAGCGTCCCAGAATCCCAGGGCCGGATCCTGTGACGTGCTCTTTTCAACAAAAGGGGTGAATAGCAGGACGAGCACTGTACTTCCCACCGATAGCGCCATCGGGCCGAGGAGCACCCTGTTCACACTCTCGACACTCATCTTATTCCACCAGAACAATTGTCCGAGACCGGCTAGAAACACCAGGCCCACCGACAGCGGCAATGTCCATTTGTTATAGAACTCAATAGGGACGCTTGCGGGATTATCCCTGAAAATCTGCCCGAAAATCGGTGAACTGGTGCCCAGAATAACGACGGCTGCCACGACGCACAGCAGCACGGCGCCCGAAAAGACCATGAATTCGCGGGAAAGGTAGTTGGCCTCTTTTTCCGCCTCTGGAAGGTCTCGATAACGCAGGGCGAACAGGCCGAACCCCAAAGCGCCCATGGCCAGGATCCACACAAGGAGCTGGTTATTGAGCCCAAGGTCAACAAAAGAATGCACGGAGGCGTCCCCCAAAATGCCGCTACGCGTCAAGAACGTCGAATAGACAACCAGCATGTAGAGCATTATGCACAAGAATAGCGCTGCCTTGTGTCCGATACCGCCCTTGCGCTGAATGAGCATCATGTGAATGGCGGCAATGCCCACAAGCCAGGGGACGAACGAAGAGTTCTCCACCGGGTCCCAGGCCCAGTAGCCGCCAAAAGAAAGGGTTTCGTAGGCCCAGTAGCCGCCCATGGCAATCCCAATCCCAAGGCACATCACGGACACCAGGGTCCAGGGCAATGCCGGACGCACCCACTCGGTATAGCGCTTTTTCCAGAGAGCAGCAATCGCAAAGGCGAACGGCACGACGAGCGTGGCAAAGCCGACAAAAAGCATCGGCGGATGGATCACCATCCAGTAATTCTGGAGCAGGTCGTTTAGTCCGGTGCCATCGGCCGGGACAAAATCCGGCTGCTGCTGAAAAATGGGAGCCGTGGCATTGACCTCCTGCAGCGTGGCAAATGGCGCCGAGCCAATTTCGAAGGAGCCGAATCGAAGTCCGACGATCATGGACAGCAGAAACACCTGACAGAAGGCAAGGACCGCCATCACGGGAGCCTCATACGAGCGTGCAGCCCACTTGATGAGGGTAAGGCCTACCAGGCAGTTCAGAATAATCCAGAGCAGAAAGGACCCTTCCTGCCCTTCCCACGACGCCGAAAACAGATAATAGAACGGCAAGTCGAGGGAGGAATGCGCCCAGACGTAGTTGTACTGGAATTGATGCGTTGCAATGAGGACGATGAGCAGTATCCATGCCGCAATCAGACACGTGGTCATCGTAGCCCAAAGCAGGCGTCCGACGCGTTTCCAGTCTACCGGATCCATTTCGTACTGCGCCGCTCGAAAAAACGCGAACGCAGCGAGGCCGGCGCAGACGGTTGCCGTGATGATGAGAAGATGCCCTATGATCCCTGCCATAGGTAGACGTTGTTGGTCGTAGCGATTGCGCGAAGGCTTGAAGGCCAGTTCGCACCGACGGTTCCCCATGCGCGGCCCGGATTTGTCACCAGGGGCGTGGATTCGCAGGTTTCGGTGTCGGGCGCTCAGGTGATTGAGTAGCCAAATTTAAACAGTTGGTTCCATTGAGTGCGACAATGGTGGCGATTTGCCTGGAGATATCACCAAGTGACCCTCGGATAGAGCCGCGGTGATCCACGGTAGCGGCTGCTACCTCCTATCCGGTGTGTGTGAAATGCACATTCGATTTCCCTCCAGTGACGCCCGCCCCGCCGGGCGCGCTGGAGGAGGTCGCACCCCAACCCGATGTCAACCGCCGTTCGCGAGAATTCGTCGTCGGTAGTGGGTCGTGCGTGAACGCTGCGCTACAGGTCCGGCTTCTTGTGTTCCTTGACCAGCCCGAGGATCAGACTGGACCGGCACGGCGATAGCCCCGAGGCGAATCAATGCTGAAACGGCGCCTGCGAACACGGAATATTGAGAGGCGTTGACACGTAATCCAATGCCATTCAATGCGTCTCAATGGTCGATTTCGCTCTTCGCAACCGGTCCCGGTCACATGCCGCCGATTTTTTCCTCCGACTCGCACCCCTGTCCCTTTTTATCATTCTGGGATGTCGCGACGCCGCAGTCCCATCGGACGACGGCCCCCTCCTCATCGACGGCGGCACCGTCGTCGTCATGGACGAGTTCGGGATGATTCTCGACGGTGCCGCGGTCCTCGTAGAAGGCGATCGCATCTCGGCGCTCATTACGGCGGGCACACCCCGCCCCGCGAATGCCCGCGTCATCGACGCCAGCGGCCACCTGGTCATTCCTGGTCTCGTTAACACGCACGGCCATGCTGCGATGTCACTCCTGCGCGGCCTTGCCGATGATTTGCCCCTCCTGACTTGGCTCAACGACTACATTTTCCCAGCGGAGGTCGCGCTGGTTGCGCCCGACTTCGTCTACTGGGGCACTCTGCTCTCCTCGGTCGAGATGCTGAAGGGCGGCACCACGACCTTCGCGGACATGTACTACTTCCGCGACGATATGGCGCGGGCCACGATCGACGCCGGCATTCGTGCGGTCACCGGTCCCCACGTGATCGGCTTTCCCGCTCCCGACTTCGCCTCGCCGGAGGAGACACTCGCCGATGCGGCGGAGTTCATGGAGCGCTACCAGCACCACTCTATTGTGGTCCCGGCGGTCGCCGCCCACGCGCTTTATACTACGCCGCTGGAAGCCGTCGAAGCCGCCTTCCGGCTCGCCGAGCAGTACGACGCCCCATTCCAGATCCATGTGGCCGAAGACCTCTCCGAGGACGAGACCGCTCGCGAACTCACGGGCATGGGGGTCGTCGAGGCCCTGGAATCGATTGGCGCGCTTCGGCCGGGAACGGTGCTCGCTCACTCGATCTACCTGTCGGACGATGATATCACGCGCATTGCGGCGAGCGGTGCGGGGATCGCGCACAACCCGCAGAGCAACATGAAGCTGGGTGTCGCGAGGGCTGCCCCAGTTGTGGCGGCGCTTGCGGCTGGTATCCCGGTGGGTCTGGGGACGGACGGGCCCGCCAGCAACAACGATCTCGACATGTTCGACGAGATGGATACCGCGGCCAAGATCCAGAAGTTCATGCGGGGCGATCCCGCGGTCCTCCCGGCGGAGACGGTCTTCCGCATGGCCACTATGGGAGGCGCGCGGGTGCTGAACCTGCACGAAGAGATCGGGTCGCTGGAGCCGGGCAAGCGCGCTGATATAGTCTTGGTGGACACGCGCCGCCCGGGATTGACGCCGCTCTACGGAGTGTACTCGCACCTCGTGTACGCAGCGCGCGGCAGCGACGTGACAACCGTGCTCGTGAACGGGCGCGTAGTGGTGCGTGATCGCGAGATCCTCACCGTGGACGAGAACGAGGTGATGGAGCGTGCACGGGGCTTCAGGGACCAAGTGCGGGAAGTGATGGAGACGGAGGCGGAGGGGAGAGAGAGTGACTGAGGAGAAGGTTTGCTTACCGGATGGTCACGTCGCGAGGCTCGTGTACGGGACTGACAGGGAGCGGGGAAGGAAGCGTGGATACGCCGCAAGCAAGAAACGTGGGAGTCGATTACGTCTCGATATTGCTGCAACAAGATCGTTGCCCACATGGAAAAGGTCACCCTTTTATGTCAGGTTTGGGTGCGTAGGTGAACAAGCTGCGCCAGCGCTTCGGGCGCTCACATGCCATCCTGGTCGGAGAACCGGGCATCTTGAACCAAGCGCGGCTACAACCGGATCACGGTCCTGCGCAAGCCGGCCACCTGGCGCCCGGCGGGACAAAAAACATACAGACCTTCGACGAACAGGGCATTGCCGAAGTCATCAGCGACGACTATCCGCGAAGGATGGGGGCGAATGGCGGGCAGTGATCATTGATGAGTCGACCACACGTAGTTCGAGGTGCTCCAGCGGCCTGGCCTCTGGCTTGGAATGCATACCTGTCCGGTACGAACACGCCGGAGTCGACATAGTTAGGAAAAAACGAATAATAGCTTGCGTGGTGCTATGCGCACCAGTGCTGATTACACTTCCGTCACAATGACAGGGCGAGACATAAACCCGTGGGTAATCAGGATAGCGCTATTCTGCCAGGGCATCGAGCAGTCGCTGCTGGAGGCCTCCGAAGCCGCCATTACTCATGATGAGGACAACATCGCCTGCCTGGACGAGTGTGAGCAGGTGAGGCAGTAGCCGATCTGCACCTGAAAACACTTCAGCCGGCACACCGCGCGACTCAATCATGTCCACTACGCGCGCAGGATCCAGGAAGTGAGCGCGGTCGTCGTTGTGACGAAATGGCGGTGCGCTGAGCAGGGCATGATCAGCCAGGTCGAAGGCTTTGGCATAGGGCGCTGCAAACGCCTTCCGGCGACTGGAATTGCTGCGCGGCTCGAAGATGGCTATCAGCCTGCGGTCCCGCCAGCGCTCTCGGATGGCTCCGATGGTGGCGGCGACAGCGGTGGGATGGTGCGCGAAGTCATCCACGATCAGGACTCCTGCCACTTCTCCCAGAATTTCCTGCCGCCGCTTCATTCCCTGGAAGGTGGCGAGCGTGTCCCCGATGTCCGCCGCCTCGAGTCCTTCACCGAGAGCCAGGGTGATGGCCGCGAGAGCGTTTAGCAGATTGTGGCGGCCACTCATTGGAAGGTACAGGTCATGCA
This sequence comes from Rhodothermales bacterium, assembly GCA_963665975.1. Lineage (GTDB taxonomy): Bacteria > Bacteroidota > Rhodothermia > Rhodothermales > Bin80. Next base: position 992,403 of record OY762508.1, on the reverse strand, counting down.
CAGGCTCCCCGAAGACGCGGAGCTCAAAGCGCTGGCCGCCCGGGGCGGGTCGGACGTTCACCGCGCCGATGTCTGCACGCTCCCCGAGGCCAAAGCTGTGCACAGGTGCGGTCGCATGCACCGCCAACGCGCGTACCGCAGGGTTTTCGTTCCATAAGGCGAGTATGCCGGAAGAGTCCACGGTGCCTACGAAGCGTTCGAAGGCCTCCCGGTAATCGTCCTGGTCGTCGTAGATGTCGGCATGATCGAATTCCATTGACGTGACAATGGCGCTCGTCGGCCGGTAGTGCATGAATTTGGGCTGCTTGTCGAAATAGGCGCTGTCATATTCGTCGCCTTCGACGATAAAATGGCGGCCTCCGCCGACATCGTAGCTGGTATCCATGCCGCGCATTACGCCGCCGACAAGGAATCCCGGTTTCAGGCCCTGCTCGCGAAATAGATGAACGAGCATGCCCGTCGTCGTAGTCTTGCCATGGGTGCCGGCAACCACGAGTGACCGTCGTTGCCGGATAAAGAACTGCGCCAGCGCTTCAGGCAGCGACAGCTGAGGCAGGCCCATTTCGCGCGCATGGGCAGCTTCCGGGTGCGTGGGCACGCAAGCATTGCCGACGATGACCAAATCCGGCGCAGGGTCCAGATGGGCGGCGTCAAATCCTTCGTGGATCGGAATGCCCAGCGCAGCCAGGCGCGTGCTCATCGGCGGATATACACCGGCGTCGGAGCCGCGGACTCGATAGCCGGCCTGCCGCAAGAGTCCTGCAAGCGATCCCATGCCCGTGCCGCAGATGCCGATTAGGTATACATCCCGGATCGAGTCTGCGGGCGGCAGGGCTGGCCGTTCAAATATTCGCAGGTGAGCGTCCGGAAAATCGGCCAGGTGCTTCATGCCAGCCTCCGTCTGGGGATCATAGGTCCCCCGGATCCTCAGACGCGGTAAGGACGACACGTGCACCCGCCGCTGCAGTATCGGGCGCTTTGGAGCGCAATGCAGTTCCAATAGTCGTAGTCAGCGACTCAAAGACCGAATACATCACCGGAACGATAACGAGGGTCAAAAACGTGGCGAAGATGAGACCGCTGATAATGGAAGTCCCCATGGCGCCCCAAAACTGGGTGTTTTCGGATCCGAACTGCAGGTTGGGGGCAAAATCCGTGAGCAGCCCCACGAAATCAATGTTGATGCCGAACGTCAGCGGCACCAGGCCGATGATGGTTGTCAGTACGGTGAGCACGACAGGTCGCAGCCTCGTGGCGCCGCCCTCAATTATCGCGGCAGTCTTTTCCAGTCCGCGGTCACGGAGTTGCTGAATGTAGTCGATAAGGACTATGTTGTTATTGACCACGATGCCCGCCAGACTGATCACGCCGATAAAGGTCATCAGACCGAACGCCGTCCGTGTCAAGATCAGGCCGAGCAGCACGCCGATGAGGCTCAATCCGACAGCGACCATGATGATGAACGGCGTAGTCACGCTGTTAAACTGGGCAATCATGATCATGGAGATTCCAGCCACGCCGATCAGAAGCGCGGTAAACAGGAAGCCGAAGGCCGCTGCTTGCTCTTCGTTTTCGCCCGTATATGCCATCGTGTAACCCTCAGGCAATTCCTGCTCATAGGGATCAAGATATTGTTGGACCTGGGCGAGTACGGCTGCACTGTTGAATCCTGGTGATACGTCAGCCATGACCTGGGCGACCTGCTGCAGGTCAAGGCGCGTGATGGATCCGAGCCCGCCTGCAATTTCCAGGTTGGCCACGGCAGTAATCGGGATCCGGGATCCCTCGTGCTCAATGGTCATTTTTTCGACCGTGTCCAGGCTCTCGCGCTGCCCCTGCTCCAGACGCACAATGATATTGTATTCGTCCTTGCCCGTGCGATACTTGCTGGCCTCAAAACCGTTGATGGCGGCCCGCACTGTTCTGGCAATTTTCTGCGTGCTGAGACCGAACCGCGCGGCGCGCTCGCGGTCAATCTGCACGTGCAACTCGGGACGGCCTGAACTGAGGTTGTCCGTGATGTCTACGAGGCCAGGAATTTGCCCCGTGGCGGCGGCATCCTCAAGCAGCTGACGCACCTCATTGGTGATACGGGTGATTTCGGCAAAATCTTTGCCAGAGATTTCAATGTTGACGGGTGCGCCAACGGGCGGACCCGGGGCGTCGCGTTCAAAGTCGATTACAATGCCCGGAATCCCTTGAATCTGTTCGCGCAAGCGCGTCATCGTGCCAAGGCTGGGCACGGGCCGATCAGCATAGTCGATCATGTTCAGCGTCAAGACGGAACTCTCGGATCCGGTTGCGCCGCCCCCAAACATCGCGTCTCCTCCCACGCCAACGTTAACTAGCATATTCTTCACGTTGCGCCGGTCATCAGCATTCGCCTCCAGGAGCGCGTTCACGCGCGCCTGCGCCTCTCCGGCCACGCGATTGGTCTCGTCAACATTAGTGCCCAGTGGCGCTTCCAGCGTGATGTTGACCAGGGTAGGATCGGTGTCCGGAAAGAATTCCACACCGGTGGGCGCGCTAGCATACAGTCCCAGAATGGCGAACAGGCCTCCCAGCGTGCCGGTCAGCAGTCTGGCGCGGTTGTCTGTCAAGAGTAGCCGCGTGCGGTGAGCAAAAATGCGCCCGTTAAGTAGCACGCCCAACAGCCCAACGACAATGATGACCACGGGCAGCATAATCAGGGTGACCATTGTCGAAAATGCCACTTCGCGCGCCAGCGTCATTAAAAGAAGTACGGTGATTACCACGGCGGCGAACAGGAGGCCGGCCTTGACGCTTGTTCGGCCTCCCAAATAGACGGTTTCCAGTGAGTGGAAGAGTATGGTCAAGAGCCCGGAAACAAGGAGGAGCCCTCCCGGCAATAGCATAACCAATCCTGCCGGCAGCCCAGCCAGACTGGTGACTAATCCGCCGGCAATGAGAAGCGTCATACCTAGCGTGAATGCGCCCAGCGCGTAAGTATTACGGAGGTGCGCGTTTTTCGTCTTAATGAGAAGCAGGATCGGTAGCGGGGCGGCAACGAACAGCATAACGCCTCCGAGACCCGCCATCGGTTGCCCGCCGGGTCCGGGAATATTTATGCCGATACCGACGAGCACGCATCCGACAAGGCCAACGGTCCCGGAGATCATCCAGAATAGCCGGTGTGCGAAGACCGGCTCGTCATCTCCATAATCGCGCGATAACATACGGCCCAGAAAGGCCCGGTAGTGGACCAATAGTCGTGGTAGTCCGGTTTGCACGAAATTGCGCGCCACGGGATTGAAGATGCGCGTTTGGATTGCCCACAGAATCGGGATTGAGACGAGCACTACGACGAGCGTCTTCCAATTCGTAAACCCGAGAATGAGTCCCAGGATCAGCAACGTCAGCATTGCTAGGCGGCGAGCGATCTTTGGCCGAGCAGGGACCTTTTCGCTATCGAGGCGCACGAAGAAGCCCGTAATCACGGGGTTTATGATGATCGCGACAAAGAGTGAGCACGATAGCGTGACTATTAGTGTGAGAGGCAAGAAGCCCATGAACTCGCCAATAAGGCCTGGCCAGAACAACATCGGGATGAATACGGCCACGGTGGTCGCGGTAGAGGCGACGACCGCTCTTCCCACCTCCGCGGTTCCCTTGCGCGCCGCCTCAAAGCGACTGTGTCCCAGTTCGCGGTATCGGAAGATGTTTTCGACGATGACCACGGCATTGTCGACCAGCATCCCGAGGGCGATGATCAGCGAGAACAGAATGACGAAGTTCAGATCCTGTCCCATAACCTGCAACACGATGAAAGACAGGAACATCGATAAAGGGATCGCGATGCCGACCAAAATGGCATTGCGCACACCGAGGAAGAAGAGCAGCACAAGGACGACGAAAATCAGACCACTGATAATATTGTTTTCCAAGTCCTTGACAAACGTCAACACCTGTTCGCTGAAATCTCCCGTGATAACAATCCGCGTCCCTGCGGGCATCTCGAAGTCGTCGAGGACCGCACGGATTTCGTCTGCGGTCTCCAGAATGTTGGCGCCGGACCGCTTCTTGACGTTCAGCGTCACTACCGGCATGGTGCCCGTCTCCTCTTCCGGCAACTGGATAAGCCGGCGTCCCTCCTCCAGTTGCAGCACCCGAAGGCGAGCGTAGCTGGATCGGGACTGGTAGCCGAATTCCACATTGGCCACGTCGCGGATGTATACGGGTCGCGCATCCGGACTTGCGATGACCAAGTTGCTAATATCCTCCTCCGGGTCGTCGAATGCGCCATCGACCCGGACGAGATAGTTCAGACGATCCACGTTTATCGAACCACCCGGAATGCTTGTGTTTTCTGTCTGAATAGTCTCGATGACGTCGTCAAAGGTAAGACCGTAGCCCTGCAGCGCGTGAAGGTCAATATCGACTTTTACTTCGCGTTCCAGGCCGCCAACTACGGGTACTTCCAGAACAGTCGGAATGGTTTCAAGCTCTTCGGCGAGATCTTCCGCCACAGTCTTCAGGCGCGCCAGGGAATATGGCGCAGCCATGTTGATATTCATGATGGGAAACTCTTGCAGGTCGATCTCGCTTACGACCGGCTCTTCCACATCGTCGGGCAATTCAGCCTTCGCGACGTCGACCTTGTAACGCACCTTTTGGAGGGCGTCGTCCATCGACACGTCCGGCGTGAACTCTACGATGACGGTCGAAACGCCTTCGACGGAGGTCGAGCGAATTTCCTTTATGCCGTTTACACTCTGGATCTCTCGTTCAATCGGCTCGGTAAGCAGCGATTCTATGTCGTCTGGGCTGGCGCCGGGATAGATCGTGGTGACGACAATGTTCGGGATTTCGATAGAGGGGAACGATTCCTTCGGAATGGTGACATAGCTTGTCAGGCCCCCCAGCGTCAGCAGAATCGTCAGAATGGCGATACTCGGACGGTATCGTATGGCGAGATTGGTAATTTTCATGGGCGCATGCTATGCCTGTGCACTGGAACTCGGAAAACTGCGGGACTACCTGATGGGCACTCCCTTTGAATCGAGTCCCGAAAAACGTTCCACGACTTCGACTGCATCTCCGTCTGTAATGGTGTTCTGGCCAAGTATGACAACCTCCATGCCGGGTTCGAGTCCCGTTTCCACCAGGACCTGCCCTTCGTAGGCGGCGCCCAGCGATACCCTGCGCGGCCGGGCACGCAGCAAGTCGTTCTCTTCACCAATGACAAAGACGCTGTTCCCATCTTCATCCCGGACAACGGCGGATCGTGGGACGACCAGTGCACTGTCCAACTGCTCGCGCGTGACGAAGACCTGCGCAATCATGGCGGGCTTCAGCCGTCCATCGTTATTGTCCACGCGTGCTTCAACGACGAACGTGCGGCTGTCCGGGTGAATTGCGCTACCAGCGAATATCACCCTCCCGGGTTTCTGGGCGCCACCGTAGGCAGTGAACCCAAACATGGCTTCGGTCCCAATCCGGATGTCCCCGGCATACACTTCGGGAACGCCGACCCGTACCTTGACCTCGCGGGCATTCACTATGCGGAGGATCGGCATACCAGGCGAGACCTGCTCGCCCTGTTCAACCATGTGCGCTTCGACGCTACCCTCGAAAGGGGCCCGGATGACTGTGTTGTCACGTTGCTTTTCCATCTGAAGCTTTCGAGCCTCGGCCTCTCGGGTGACGGCCCTGGCCTGCTGTCGCTGCGTGCGTGCGCCCTGGAATTCCAGGGCGCTGATGATGGAATCCCGGAATAGCGGTTCCTGGCGTCGATAGTTGTCCTCGGCGAGTTCGAGCCCGGCAAGAGCGTTTTCGAGGGATGCTTCTGCCTGGATATATGCGGCGCTGACAAGGTCCTGATCGAGTTGGGCTACGACCACACCGCGATCTACACGTCTGCCGAGCGGGGCGAGCATTTCGACGGTGCCTGCCGACTGCGCGGATAGCGTGGCGTCATTGATGGCTTCAACTGTGCCCGTAAGTTCGATCACGTCTTTAAACACGCCAGGCTTTAGGTGCAACGTTTCCACCCGGATTTTGCGCACACTTTCGGTGGTGGCAAGCGCTTCGTCAGTGGTGTCCACCCCGTCGGCCCCACCGCATCCTGCGGCAATAAGCGCAGTCACGGCAATACCTACCAGCGATAGATTCTTCATCAGAGTCATTTTCATCGTTGATAAATTACTTGGTGGGGGGAGGGCTGGTTGTGGGTAAGTTGCATATTGGTCTGGTCGCCGAGTGGAATGCCGATAGCGACCTCAAATGCGCTCTGAGCCACCAGGTAGCCGTAGACTGCCTGGAGGTAGTTGATTCGGCTTTGGTCCAGCTGATCTGAGGCATTACGCTCCTCCAGGGGAGTGGCAACGCCTTCGGCCAAGCGAGATTTCGCGTAGGAATAGCTGAGCTCTGCATTGGCGACGTTCTTTTTCTGACTCGCGATCAACTGGCGCGCGCCATTGAGATTTCGAAGCGCCATTTCTACCTCGAGGCGGATCGCTTGCACGAGCCGCTTGATCTCCAGGTCAGACTTGGTCACTGCAACCCTCTGCTGTTGCACAATGGCAGAGGTGTGGAAACCATCGAAAATCGTCCATGTAAGGTTAAACCCTACGTTGATTGCTGGCTGCCAGTAAGCCGTACTAAAGAAGTCGTTACGCCCGGAAGTGAACGTAAACGGATCGTCTTCGTCGGTTATCGAGAACGCCCGGTCGTCTGGCACGCTGCCGGTATAAGTGAAGTTGGCAAACGCCGATACGTCAGGTAGATAGCTCGCTTTCTGTACTTGCAGTAGCAACTGGTTCATCTGCCATGTCAGCCGAGCTTGTTCGAGATCGGGGCGACGCTCGAAGGCTGCCGCAACGGCGTCCTGTGCAGAAATCATCATGTACGGCGAGTCTTCCTCGATCTCGAGCGCCCCACGCAGGTTCACGGCCTGCTCTACGGGGATTCCGACCAGATATTTCAGGTTGTCAAGGGCCTCTGCGTTCTTGTTTTCGTGCTCCACGAGGCGCGATTCCAGGTTTGCAAGCGCTACTTCGGCACTGAGACGTTGATACTTCGGGGCTACGCCCTGGGCGACACGCCGTGCCGCTTCCTGCGAGGTGCGCGCAGCACGCACGACGCTCTGCGCAGTTACTTTGGTTTGCTCCTGCTGCAGTAGTGTCTGGTAGAATGCCTGTCGGACCTGGTTGGTGAGAACCTGCTCTTGTCGATCCAGTCCCTCGGCGAACGCACGCTCAAGGCGCCTTACAGCTTTGATGCCCGGCACGGCAGCGCCGTTGAAAATGCGCTGGCTTATATTAATGGACGAACGAAACTGATTCGCAACAGCAAATGGATTCGCGCCTCCGTCTACGGAGATGTTGGCATTTTCCAGACCCGCTTTGAGACGATCATCGTACTCGCCAAAGGCAATGGGTATCGTCGTCGGATCAGTATCCGTGCGCGCATCTTCGTTGTAGGCAAGCCAGCCAATGAAGGCGAAGCCAGAAAACAAATCGCCGGCCTGACTACCGGCAAATGGGTTGGCCGACTGCAAATTGCGCGTGTAGCCGCCGGAGGCATCTACTTTTGGCATAATTGAGCTATACGCGTCATTTACCTGCGCACGTACGGCTTCGCTGTCGATCCGCAAGGACTGGAGCGCGTAGTTGTTGACCAGAGCGATCTGTATTGCCTCGTCAAGTGTTAGCGTAACAGGCTCAGAGCGCGGCTCGAACAGCGTGTCCTGCGCATATGCAGGATGCGAGACTGCCAACAGGCAGGCCAGACACAGGGCTTGACAGAGTACGGCTATTGTGCGGTCATACATGGTAGCTGGGCATTTCGCGGACAGAGCAGTCCGTCGCAAAACATAGTAGTGAGGTATTTCGCCTTACACATAGGCGGATCGGTGGTCCTGGTTTCGGTCATCCTGCTGGAAGCAGGGGCGCATCAGAAGCCCCGCAGGTCGCCAGCAATCAGGTGGGAAGCGGCTTGCACGGGAAGGTGGATATTGTTGCCTTGCGCCGCCCGGCGCGGGGTCGGGGCGAGTGCGCTTGATTGAAGCTCGCGGCATAATGACGTTCCGGTCAACACCAAGACCGAAGAGTCGATGATTGTTGCATAACACTACTATCGTATCGGCGGAACGGGTTCAGTTGGCCGGTGAATATACTGTGAGTAAGAATGATGCGATCAGACATACTCCTCCAATTGGTGGGCGTGCATGTATTCGACTACATTGCGCACCTGCTGTGTGCTTTCGCGGTGACAGATAAGGACGGCGTCTTCGGTGTCGACGACCACGGCGTCGTGAATGCCCACAAGTACGACTAGTCGTGAGTCTGCGCGCACAAAGCATCGGCTGGAGTCGTGCATGATGACGGTGTTCTGCAGCACGTTGCCGTGCGCGTCTTTCTCGCTGAGGTCGTAGACGGCCCGCCAGTCACCAATATCACTCCAGCCAAAGCTGCCAGGCACGACGAAGACTTTATCCGCCTGTTCCATGACTCCATAGTCAATCGATATGCGCGGGCTTTTGCGATAGGCTCGCCGCACAGCGTCGGCTTCCCCTTTTGAGCCAATGGCGTCGCCCAGATTCTTGAACGCTGCAAAGACCTTGGGCAGGTGCTTGCGTAGCTGGTGCAGGATCGTGTCTGCGCGCCAGATGAATATTCCGCTGTTCCACAAGAAGTCACCGGAATCCAGGAAGCGCTCCGCCGTCGCCACGTTCGGCTTTTCTGCAAACGTACGAACGGGATACGAGCGCAATTCGCCTTCTGTGTGGCCATCGAATTGTATGTAGCCGTAGCCTGTGTCCGGGTGTGTCGGTTTAATCCCGATCGTAATCAGTGCACCGGGCTCCCTGGCTGCTTCGATTGCCACCCGGAGGACATCGTGAAACTGGGGAACACTTCTGATCAGGTGGTCGGCGGGTAGCACGACCATCAACGCATCGGGGTCCTCCTTTAGCAGTCGCACAGCCGCATAGGCGATGCACGGTGCCGTATTGCGGCTGATGGGTTCGGTAAGAACGTGTTTCGCGGGCAGTTCGGGAAGTTGTGCGTATGACAGTTCCTCGTATCGTTCATGGGTGATCACGAAGGTACGCTCGGGTGGGATGAGCCCTTTCATCCGGCGAAGCGTATGATGCAGGAGCGACGCATCGTCAAAGACATTCAGGAACTGCTTGGGGAAGGCCTCACGGCTTCGGGGCCAGAAGCGGCTCCCGATGCCGCCAGCCATGATGATACTATATACCATGGTCGGTCGGTACGCGCGATTAGCACATGGGCGAAGGTGCGTTTCATAGTACGCCACGAGCGAGGAAAGGTACCGGTAACGTGCGATAATTCTGCACGGTTCTGGTTTATACAACTTTGTACGTGCGTGGTGCAATCCAAATCCAGTCTTGATGGTAGAAGCGCCGTTCACCTGACATTATCGAGTCCATGAATATTTCCATCATCGGCACGGGATACGTAGGTCTGGTTGCGGGTGCGTGTTTCGCGGAAATGGGCAATGACGTCTACTGTGTAGATATTGACGCTGCCAAGGTCCGGGCGCTCCGTCAGGGAGAAGTGCCCATTTACGAGCCCGATCTGCCACTTACCCTGCAACGCAACCTGCGTGAGAAGCGGCTTCGGTTTACCACCGATCTGACTGCAGTGCTTGAACATGGGGACATCATATTCTTGGCCCTGCCTACGCCACCGGGAGCAGACGGACAGGCGGACCTGTCGCATGTACGCACGGTCACGAAGGATATAGCAGCATTTCTTGCGGATGCTCCCTACAAGATCATCGTGCTTAAAAGCACGGTGCCGGTGGGCACCAACGATGCAGTGCGGACGCTTCTGGAGGAGCACGGGCTGCGGGCAGGAGAAGATTTTGATGTGGTATCGAACCCCGAATTTCTGCGCGAGGGCGCGGCAATCGGCGACTTCATGAAGCCGGAGCGCGTCATTGTAGGCACTTCCAGCGAACGTGCCGCTGATCGGATGCGACAGCTGTACGAACCCTTTGTTCGCCAGGGGAATCCCATCTATGTAATGGATGTGCGCTCCGCGGAGGTGACCAAGTATGCGGCGAACGCATTTCTGGCCACGCGGATCAGCTTTATGAACGAAATTGCCAACCTGTGTGGCCGTGTAGGAGCGAACGTCGACCACGTGCGCATAGGCATGGGGTCGGACAGTCGCATTGGAAAGCAGTTTTTGTATGCGGGAATCGGCTTCGGAGGCAGCTGTTTTCCGAAGGACGTGGCGGCGCTTGCGCACACGGCCACGGCGAACGGGTATGGTTTTCAGATTCTCAATGCGGTTAGAGAGGTCAATATGCGTCAACGGCGATTGCTCGTGTCGTATGTGCGGGAACGCTTCGGAGAGTCGCTAAACGGGCTACGTGTCGCGGTGTGGGGTCTCTCCTTCAAGCCGAATACGGATGACGTGCGCGAGGCTCCGGCCCATGTGGTGATTGCCGGTCTGTTGGAGCACGGCGCGGTGGTCATAGCCTATGATCCAGAGGCGATGGAAACGACCAGGGCAGTATTGGGAGATCAGATCACTTATGCGACAAATGCCTACGATGCGCTACGCGGTGCGGATGTACTGGTTATCTGTACAGAATGGCCAGAGTTTCGTCGGCCTAATTTTCGCAAGGTCAAACAACTCCTTAAGCATCCCGTGATATTTGACGGGCGCAACCTGTATAGCCCTGGTCGGATGGCTGAAGCGGGATTTGAGTATGTTAGCATCGGACGGCCCAGAGTAACGCCAGCATAGGAGTACTCGCCGCGATGTTATTATTTTCACGTGGAGGTTGAATATGCAGGGGTTGGATGCGCAATTCTGGGTGACCATTATCGTCCTGGCTGCGATCGCAATTGCCCTGTTGCGCGACCTTACACGACCCGACCTGATCTTCCTGTCCGGACTTGCATTCCTGTTGGTGGCAGGGGTGATCACACCTGCGGATGCCTTCGCCGGGTTTTCCAATACTGCAGTACTGGCCGTCGGTGCGCTGTTCGTGGTTGCAGCAGGTATTGAGGAAACTGGCGCGGTACGCGCCTTCGACCGGATGCTATTCGGGTCCTCGACGGATCTGCGGTGGGTGTTGGCGCGCGTCATGCTTCCCACAGCTGGCCTGTCTGCGTTTATCAACAATACGCCAATTGTCGCGATGCTGGCGCCGCGTGTACAGCGTTGGGCGCAACGGGTTGGCGTCGCGCCGTCCAAGTTATTGATACCGCTGTCCTATGCGGCCATTGCCGGTGGCATGGTGACGCTCATCGGCACATCCACGAATATCATAGTCTCAGGAATGCTTGTCGAGGCGGGGATGCCAGCGCTCGGCTTGTTCGACATGGCAGGAATTGGTCTTGTCGCTGTGGCGTCAGTGGTCGGCTTCTTCACGCTGACGGGGTTCCGGTTGCTGCCAGACCGGGTTACCGCCCCAACTGTGGAGGAGGGCCTGGGGGAGTATCTGTTTGAGGCGTGCGTAGGAGCCCGCGCCCCTATGATCGGGCAGACGATAGAACAGGCTGGACTGCATGCGCCAGGCGATGCCAGCCTCGCGCATGTGCAGCGGCAGGAACACATGTTATTCCCCAGACCGGACTTGGTCCTTTTCGAGGGTGATACGCTGACGTTTACTGGCAAAGCGTCCATGCTGGACGAACTGTTGCAGCGGCCCGGGTTGGAGCCGAGTGTACCACTTGTGGAGGAACGATTGCCGCGTACGCGACCGCTCTTTGAGGCTGTGGTCTCTGATACCTCAAACCTGGTGGGTGCATCATTGCGTGACACGCAGTTCCGCGAACGCTATGACGCCGTAGTGCTTGCGATCCAGCGCCGGCACGAACGCGTGGTGGGCCCGCTGGGACGGGTCACGATCAAGGCAGGCGACTTGCTCGTAATCGAGGCCAAAGACGGCTTTGACGAGCGGTGGAATACGAGTCGTTCGGAATTTTATCTCGTTACCCCCCGGCGCACCGACGAGGAAAAACGGGTGAACAAGAAGGCTCCTGTTGCGGTCTGCATCCTTGTCGGGATGGTGCTGCTAATCGGTCTGCAGGTTCTGCCGGTAATATCGGCGGCGTTTCTGGCGGCACTGGCAATGATCGCTACAGGATGCCTATCCCTTCGGATGGCAAGACGTGCGCTGAATCTTGAAGTGCTCGTCCTGATCGCGGCAGCACTGGGGCTTGGCCAGGCCGTGGCCAATACTGGACTGACGACGCTGTTGGCGGATCTCTTGCTCGCCCTGTCAGGCCTCGGAGTCGTGGCGGCGCTCGTGGGACTATATGTCACCACGAACCTGCTTACAGAGCTGGTCACGCATAAGGCTGCAGCCGTCCTTATGTTGCCCGTTGCGCTGGCCATGTCCGGTGAGCTTGGCGTTGATCCGAAAGCATTTGCCCTGACCGTTGCCGTTGCCGCGGCCGCCAGCTTCATGACTCCGGTAGGGTATCACACCAATCTCATGGTGATGGCCGCAGGTGAGTACAGGGTGCGCGACTACCTCCGTGTAGGGTTCCCGGTTAGCCTTATCGTCATGACGGCGGCGACTCTTGTGATATTCTTCACATGGTTGGCCTGATCGGCACGATCCCAGTAAATACCTTTGCGCCTTTTGGAAGCGTAGGCTCGGAGTGAGTCCTATCTCACGCAATTCTAAACGAACAGGTTACATGGAACTTCTGACCCTGGTGAGACCGCACGGTGGCAGGCTGTTCAATCTGCTCGCCACCGAAGCCCGCAAGGCGGAGCTAAAGGAAGCTGCTGTTGACTTTCCGTCTGTCAAAATGACTGCGCGTCAGATCTATGATCTTGAATTGCTTCTGTGCGGAGGTTTCTCACCCCTGCGTGGATTCTTGAATCGTGCAGACTATGAAGGCGTACTGGATGAAATGCGGCTTGAGGATGGCACCCTTTGGCCTATACCTGTGACGCTCGATGTATCGGAGGAGGTAGCAAGTACGGTTGCCGCCGCCACGCATGTGACACTCCGCGACAGCACTGGCGTAGTACTGGCGGTGCTGGAGGTAGGTGACATCTGGCCTGTAGATAAGGACCGTGAGGCTCTGTCGGTTTATGGCACGACCAGCCGGGAACACCCCGCTGTGGCATACCTGGCCAACCGCACCGGTGACTATTACATCGGTGGTGTGCTGGAGGGATTCCAACTGCCGCGGCATTACGACTTTGAGGAGCTGCGCAAGACGCCGCAACAGCTGCGAGATTACTTTGAGGAGCACGGCTGGGAGCGTATCGTGGCCTTCCAGACGCGGAATCCTATGCATCGCGCACACAAGGAATTGACAGACCGGGCCGCGCGGGACATTGGCGGCCAACTGCTCATTCACCCGGTCGTCGGCATGACCAAGCCGGGCGATATTGATCACTTCACCCGTGTTCGCAGCTACCGAAAACTGCTCCGGCATTACCCGGAGAATGCCGCAACGCTAAGCCTGCTGCCATTGGCCATGCGCATGGGTGGGCCGCGGGAAGCGGTCTGGCATGCCATCATCCGCAAGAATTACGGCTGTACCCACCTCGTTGTAGGCCGCGATCATGCTGGACCAGGCTCGGACAGCTCCGGAACGCCATTCTATGGCCCGTATGAGGCCCAGGATCTGGTGCTGGAGCATAAGGACGAGATTGGCATGGAAATCGTGCCGTTTCGCCTCATGGTGTATGCGCCACGAGAGAAAGTGTACAAGCCGATTGATGAATTGAAGGACGGCGAAGAGACGGTGAGCATTTCAGGGACGGAGTTGCGACGCCGTCTGGCGACCGGCGAGGATATTCCGGAATGGTTTTCCTATCCCGATGTGCTCGCCGAACTCAAGAATACCTACCCGCCACGGGATGAGCAGGGATTTACGCTATTCTTGACTGGATTTTCGGGGTCCGGCAAGTCTACGATTGCAAACGCAGTCCGATTGAGACTCCTGGAGCTGACGACACGACCCGTGACACTCCTGGATGGAGACATCGTACGGACGCATCTCAGCAAGGGGCTCGGATTTTCGCAGGAGGATCGATCGGCGAATGTACAGCGCATCGGCTACGTGGCCAGCGAAGTTACCCGGCACCACGGCATTTGCATTTGCGCGGCGATAGCGCCATACCGTGCAGACCGGCAAGTCAACCGCGAGCGCATTAGTCGTCTCGGTGGCTATCTCGAAGTATTTGTAGACGCACCAATCGAGGTCTGCGAAGCGAGGGATGTAAAAGGTCTCTATGCCAAGGCGCGTGCGGGCATTATCAAGGGCTTTACGGGTATCGATGATCCGTATGAGGTTCCCGAGGATGCCGAGATCGTGTGCCATTCAGGCCAGGAGTCCATTGACGAAAGCGTCGAAGCCGTACTCTCAGCGCTGTATGAGTTGGGGTATTTGAAGGCTTGACAGGGCAGTAGGGAAGCCCGAGTAGGTACGGCCGCTGGATCCATTACTGGTTCTTGCTGTACATGCCGCGCTGAACGCAATAAAATCGAATCGTTTGCCCCGTGCAGAGTATAAAACAGCATATTCTGGGCCGGATCGCTGATCGTACGGCAAGAGTGGGTGTGATCGGGTTGGGCTATGTCGGGTTGCCGCTGGCGATCAGCTTCGCGGAGGCGGGATTCAAGGTCGTTGGCGTTGACATCGACGAATCCAGGGTTTCCCGGATAAACAGGGGAGACTCCTACATTGGCGACATTGCTTCGGAACGTCTGGCTTTGTTGGTGGACGCCGGCACGCTGTGCGCGACGTCGGACTATGCCGCCCTTGGCAGTTGCGATGCGGTTAGCATTTGCGTGCCCACCCCGCTCAGGAAGACGCGAACTCCGGACATCTCCTATATCCTGAGTGCCGCCGAAGCGATTGCGCCGCAGTTGCACCGTGGCATACTCGTTGTCCTGGTCAGCACAACGTATCCGGGTACAACGAGGGAGGTCATTCTGCCGCGCTTTCAGCAGCATGCGCCGGCTCTCACGATCGGAGAGGACTTTTTCCTGTGCTTTTCGCCCGAACGGGTTGATCCCGGACGTACCGACTGGACTACCAAAAACACGCCTAAAGTGCTCGGCGGCGTGACGGAGGCGTGCCTGGAGACAGGACTTGCCCTGTACGGTGCGGCAATTGACACGCTCGTTCCTGTTTCGTCCACCGATGCGGCCGAAATGACGAAGCTCCTGGAGAACACATTCCGCGCCATCAATATCGGAATGGCCAATGAGGTGCTCCTGATCTGTGACAAATTGGGACTGGACGCGTGGGAGGTGATTGAGGCGGCTGCCACGAAGCCGTTCGGCTTCATGAAATTCGTACCCGGCCCGGGGCTTGGCGGACATTGCATACCGGTCGATCCGCAATACTTGTCCTGGAAACTGAAGACACTGAATTACACGGCGCGATTCATCGAATTGGCAACCGAAGTAAACACAGCGATGCCGCGCTATTGGGTTCAGAAAGTACAGGATGCACTAAACACGGTAGGCAAGCCCATCAAGGGAAGCCGGATTCTGGTCCTTGGCGTCGCGTACAAGAAAGATGTGAGTGACCTGCGGGAATCACCAGCGCTGGATATTCTAGCCCTCTTGATTGAAAAGGGTGGCGATGTGTCCTACCACGATCCGCACGTACCGGTGTTAGCGATTGGCAATCTGGCCATGGAGTCGGTGGAGGATCTGGGCATGGGACTCCGGGAGGCGGATTGTGTAGTTATTGCCGTGGATCATTCTAGCTACGACTGGCCGGCGGTGCACACCCGTGCTTCTATGGTTGTAGATACGCGCGCGACGCTTTTGAACAAGGGATAAGAAGCTGGGAGCAATCGAATCCCGCTTTTGACGTTGCGGTCATACGCTCCGAGTGGGTCCGCCCGCAGCACCACCGTTGCAACACCATTCTTGCGCGCAATCGTGCCTGGGTCGGTCTGTAAGCGAGCCAGGCAGATTCCTAAGGACAATCCTCGTGTATGAGCGTGCCCGCTCATCCCGAATCGTCACGGAGCCTCCTTTTCGTCCAGCCACCCGAACACGGCCTGTGGCACATAATGCGGTCGATTTTTCACCTCGTCGAAAATTCGTCCGATATAATCACCCAGAATTCCCAACACCATCAGTTGGATGCCACCCAGGAATAGCACGATAACAATTGTGGACGTCCACCCACGCGGAATCTCGACGCCGAGAAAGTAGCCCAACAAGGCATACGCGAGATAGCAGAATCCCAGGAACGCCGCCAATATCCCCAGCCAGCCCGAAAGACGGAGTGGGACTGCCGAGAACGACATCAGGCCGTCAAGGGCCAGCCGCGTGAGCTTCCGGAAGGTATAGCTCGGTGTTCCAGCGCGTCGCATCTGGCGCTCGTACTTGACACCGATCTGCCGGAAGCCCGCCCATCCCCGCAGGCCACGAATAAACCGGTTGTGCTCCGGCATGGCGTTGATAACATCAACCACGCGGCGGTCCATCAGCGCGAAGTCGCCGGCATCCAGCGGGATATGGATGTTTGCGGTCCATTTTAGCAGGCGATAAAAAATGCGATACGCCAGCCGTAGTGGCAGCGACTCCTTGCGATTTGTGCGGATGCCATATACCACGTCGTACCCGCCTTGCCACTGTTGTACGAATTCACCGAGCACCGAGGGAGGGTCCTGGAGATCCGCGTCAAGCACGGCTACGATGTCCCCACGCACATGACGCAAGCCCGCAGATACCGCTTCCTGATGTCCAAAATTCCGAGAAAAGCTCAGGCAGGCATACCGCGCATCCCGGTTGCAGGCCTCTTGAAGAATCGATAGCGTGCTATCTGAACTTCCGTCATCGACGAACAACACACGCACGGGTGCTCCTATATCCAACGAGTCCAGAATGCCAAGGAGTTCGGGCAGCACCTCTTCTTCGTTCAGGCACGGGATGACAAGACCGAGTTCAGGTTGGGAATCACGCTTATTCATGAGACTTCCTTGTCTATTGCTGCGCGTAGCGCAAGCACATCATTCTGTTCAGTCAAGGGATCACCGTAGACTCCGAGCCCAAACAGGGCATAGTCGAAGCGGGCAGGGTCTTCCGGACTAAACTGCCTGCACTGCCGGGTTAGTTCCAGCGCGGACCGCCAGTCGTTTGCCTTGCGTTGCAAGAGCCCGAGAATGCGGGCTTGCCTGCCCGAATGCACATCCAGTGGCAAGACCAGTTGCCGGGGGTGCATGGAGCGCCAGATCCCCAGATCCACGGGCCCTGGACGCACCATCCACCGAAGGTACATGCACAGACGCTTGCAAGCACTTCCCGAGCGGGGTCGGGCCAAATGCTTGCGCAAACGGTCAGGAGTTTCCGCAATGGCCTCTGCAATGGATCGACTAAAGCCCTCAATGGCATCTCCAATGTCCTCGGCATCTTCGTCAAGATGACTGGAAAAGATGGCTTCGACTGTGTCATGACGGCGAAGCAGGAGTGAGAGGCTCTTCGTAAACCACAACGCATCCTCCGGCTGAAACGTGCGATGCTTGAAGGAGTCCAGACTCGGCGCGTCACGGCTTTCGCAAAACCCGAGCACATATTCGTACGGTCGATACTCCATTCGTTCGCAGAGGTCTGCTAATTTCATGAGCACGGTCTCACGACGGCCCCATGCAAGCAAGGCCGCATACAGTCCGATGACTTCCTGGTCGCGCGGATCGTCGAAGGCATGCGGAATCGCAATCGGATCATCCGCAATGAAAGCCGCACGCTCAAAGTGAGCTACGAGGCCATCTAAGTACGTCTGGAGGTGTTGCGACGTAGACATGGTGAGCGCGCGAGGCCAGGCCCGCGCCACATCAGACGGTCGGTGCGGAAAGCTGCACGGTGCGGCCGTCATGCCTCAACGATTCCTGCGCCGCCTCCAGGATGCGCACCACAGTGAGTCCGTTTCGCCCATCAGTTCGCGGAGTCTGTCCCGTGCGGATACAGTCGACGAAATGGCTGCATTCGATGCGAAGCGGCTCCTGCATCTGGATCTTTGGAATGTGGATATCCCCGGACCGGATGGTCATGGATTCCGCATAGGTGGCGTACGTCGCTTTGTCCGGCGGTCGAGAGACGCCCTTGTCATACAAACGAACCTTTTCAGGGCCTGCCCCATCGTCTATTACCGCCATCTTTTGGCTGCCCACAACGGTAACCTTGCGAATCTTGTGCGGGTCAAGCCAACTTGTGTGCAAGTGGGCGAGGGCGCCGTTTTCAAAGAAGATTGTAGCGAAAGCCACATCGACGATATTGGGCTGCAAATAGGCCTGCCCCTGCGCAGATACCGCTACGGGCTCCTGATCAAGAAAGGCCAAAGCCACCGACAGGTCGTGCGGAGCCAGGCTCTCGAGCGCATTTTCACGCTTGCGGATAATGCCAAGATTGACACGCACGCTATACAAATAATATACATCACCGAGCGTGCCCTGTCGGATCAGGTCCTCCACATAACAAAAGGCCGGGTGATAGAGCAGCAAATGACCGACCATCACATGTAGACCTTGCGATTGCGCCAGGGAGACAAGAGACCTGGCCTGTGCTGCCGTCTGTGTCATCGGCTTTTCGACGAATACATGCTTGCCGCGCTTTAGCGCGGCCTCGGCCATGGCGTAATGTTGAGGCGTTTCGGTTGCAATGACCACCCCTTCCACCTCTGGGATGTCAAGGAGGTCTTCGAACCGTTGTGTGGTAGCCAATCCGGGATGCCGCTGCGCCAGAGAGGTCAGCACATCGGCATCATGGTCGCAGATCATGACGACCTCGGTGTCG
Source organism: Rhodothermales bacterium (assembly GCA_963665975.1). GTDB lineage: Bacteria > Bacteroidota > Rhodothermia > Rhodothermales > Bin80. The sequence continues at coordinate 973,671 of OY762508.1, read as the reverse complement.
GGCAGATCATAGAAGTTTCTAAGGAGATTCTTTCCCCAATATCCTACGCCGACCTGTGCAAGATGGATAGTACGGTTTGTCATATTACCCGACTTCGAGTAAGAAAGCAGCTCGCGACAATCAGACGCATTCGAGGACTGCCTGTGCGACTATCTCCTGCTGCTGCGCGGTCAATTCCGTGTGCATGGGCAGTGATATCACTTCCTGAGCGGCACGCTCCGTTTCTGGCAATGGGCCGCTGCGTGCTGTGGTTACGTCCATGAATACGGGCAGTTGGTGTAGCGGGACGGGATAGTAGACTCCGAAGGGAATACCCCGTGCCTTGAGGTGCTTTTGCAATACATCACGGCCGCTTGAGGCGGTTGGCAGGATGCGCAGGGTGTACTGGTGGAAAACATGCTCACCATAGGGCGCTCGCTTTGGCGTAACGATATGCCGGCATGGTGCCAACAGTGCGTCGTAGCGGTCAGCAGCAGCCTGCCGGGCTTCGGCAAATGCATCCAGATGGCGGAGCTTGACGCGCAGGATGGCCGCCTGTAACGCGTCCAGACGGCTGTTGACACCGACGACTTCGTTGTAGTACTTGTGACGGCCACCATGGTTGGCAATCATCCGGAGACGTTCGTGGAGTGAATCGTCATTCGTTATCACGGCTCCGCCGTCTCCGTACGCGCCCAGATTCTTGGCAGGAAAGAAGGACAACGTTCCCAGGCTCGCCAATACACCGGTCTTGCGCCCCTGGTAGGTGGCGCCCACAGCCTGCGCGTTGTCCTCAATTACGGGGATCCCGTAGCGCTCTCCAATGTCAAGCAGCGGATCCATATCTGCGGCCTGCCCGAAGAGGTGCACCGGCACGATCGCCCTGGTGCGCGGCGTGATGAGTGCTTCCACATGGGCCGGGTCCAGGGTAAAGGTGTCCGGTGCGATGTCTGCAAAGACCGGAGTAGCCCCCAAAAGGGCAGCCGCTTCAGCAGTTGCAATAAAGGTGAACGCGGGCGTGATGACCTCGTCACCCGGTCCGATTCCCAGCGCCATGTAGGCGATCTGGAGAGCGTCCGTGCCATTGGCAACACCCAGGACATGCTTTCCGTTCAAGTAGTTCGCCAGTTCCTGCTCAAAAGCGCCAACTACGGGGCCTCGAATAAATTGCGCAGAACACAGGACTTCCTCGATGGCATGATCAATATCTTCCTTGAGGCGCAGGTATTGTCCCTGCAGATCTACCATCTGGATCTTTTCCAAGCTCACGGCGCTGCGTTCATGGTTGAAGGTCGTCCGTGGATATGTCACGCCATCCCTGGTTTTCCAGGAGTTGTTCGGCGGATACGCGCCGGATGGCACGCGCCGGAACGCCGGCCCATAGGTCTCCAGGAGTGGCGTCATGCGTCAACACGGCGCCGCCTGCGACGAGGGCGTCCGCCCCGATTTCCTTACCTGGCAAGATGACCGCGCCGACTCCCAATCGTCCACCGCGCCGCACCGTAACCCCCTTGTAATATTTGTGTCGATCGGGCGTGCGACCGGCAAAATTGTCATTGCTGGTGAGCACGCCGGGAGCAACGAATGCGCGGTCTTCGAGATGCGAATATGCCGTGATGTAGGCATTCGTCTCGAGCTTGCAGTACTGTCCGATGGAGCACGCATTCTCAATCGCGACGCCACGCCCCACTATCGTGCAGGCACCGACCGCCACCGCCTCCCGAATCGTGGCAAGGTCGGCCACGAAGACGTTTTCCGCCAGCGTACATCCGGCATAGATAATCGCGCCAACCCCGATGCGGCACCGTGCTCCAACCCGAGCAGGCGTGAGCTCGGTGGTCTCCGGCAGGGTGCTGTTGAAGGCTCGCATCGGCTGCTGCCCCAGTGTGGCGCGGTCGCTTATCCACACGTCGTTACCGATGATTGTGCCACAGCGAAGGACCACATTGTGCCCAATCTTACAATTCCGGCCAATTACCACATCGTCCTCAATGACACAGAACTGCCCGATTGTGGTATCGGGCCCGATAGTGGCACGCGGCGAAATCACGGAGGTGGACATGATGGCGACCAGAGTTAATAGGACCCAATGAGGTCCATGACTGGATATGGATACATATAAAAAGCCCGCAATCCGTAGGGATTACGGGCTTTCTGCCAAGGGAGTATGACGCATCTATAGCGTTTCAAGATAGTGCTTGACCAACTGCCGGTAGCTGCCGAAATCGGCATTGGTAAATGCGGCCTTGGCGGCATCTACGTCACCGAGCGAAACAAGCGCTTGAGCCTTGACAAACCAGATCTTGGCCTTGTCGCTTTTGGAGCCGTTGTGCAATGCGAGTGCCTCGTCTGCCGCAGCGGCGCTGGCAGACGCGTCACCTTTAATGCGGTGTGCTTCGGCCTGGTAATAGTGGTAGTTCGCGTCGGGATCAAGATTGTACTCTTCCAACGAGGTCAGCGCAGCAAATGCGCGGTCCGCATCCAGCGCGGTGGGGTTTGTTCTACTCACAGCAGAAGACGCCTGGAAGTAAAAATGCTCCCGGATGGCCTTGGCCGCTGCGAGGCTCGTCTTGCGATCTCCAGAAGCCTCCGAAACCTCCCGGAAGGCGCCGAGCGCCTCTTCCATACGGCCCATCTTTTTGAGCGCCAGGCCCTGACCATACCGATTCTTTATGTAGGCGGGAAAGATTGCCGTTCCAGCCTGATAGTAGCCGAGAGCCTGTTCAAAGTTATCGCCCTTTAGCGCTGCATTGCCCAGTTTGTAATCAATCTTGGCGGCAACCGACCGGGCCTGTCTGGATATGCCATCATCTCCCGCTTCGTCGGCGCCCTCGGCGGCAGCCGCGAATTTGGCGCGTGCTTCGGGGTATTGCTGCGCCTTGGCTGCTGCCAGGGCTGCGTTGTAATCTTCCTTGTATTCCTGTGCAGCAACCTGTGTCGAGACAAGCCCGGCTAGCAGGAGGGCGAGTGGGAGCACGAGGGTCTTGCAGTTCGCGTTCATCTTACATGCCGTAGTTTGGTGGTAGAGTGTTTGCTAGGAATTGGCAGCGAACATACAACTGATTTCGCGCCAAGGTCCCAATATATACGCAATAAAGATCTTGGTTTCCCGCCAAGCTCGGAAACGCAAATCCCTATAAGGATACGCAGATTGCGAAAAAGTTGCTTCGTACGCGCGAGAGTGGGTGGCGTTAGCCAGCCGGATCGCCCGTAAAGTGCATATATACAAACATCCCAAAACAAGATGTTCCCGCACGCGTCGCACCAGGGCAAGTAGCTTGGGATGCTCAGATATCCACGGCTTTTTTCTTCAGGAAGAACACGCCTTCGCGCCCCGATGTCACCACGATCACACCGCTCTTGAAAAAGGGATAATTGCTCCACGCTCCCAATACCGGCGAATTATCGTTCTTGCCGTACGGGACCGTGTCAAAGTGGCCGACTTCGGTTGGGTTTTCCGGGTCGGTGATGTCCACTAGTCGCAGCCCCTCGACATAGTTTGTCTGGTACATTGTATTGCCACGGATGTAGAGGTTGTGGTCGATTGCGCTGCTTGGCCCCATGTATTCACCAACCATGGCGGGGTCGTCGAGGTCTGAAACGTCAAAGATGAGGGTCCGCGTGGCATCCACCACTCCCGCCATTTCGTCACCCTCGTCGTTCAGATAGAAATAGCGATGATCCTCCGTCAGCCAGCCCTGGTGCGTATAGGACACGTTTGGATACTCGGCTAAAGAGATGGCAACCGGGTTATCCTTGTCCGTAACATCTGCAATGGACAAGGCCGTGCCATTCGAGCTAAGGCAGATTTCACGCCCTTGATACTGGGTATCGGGTCCGACATAGGAGACGCACTGGGCATCGTGTGTCGTTCCCGTGCCGCTACGTCCGGTGCGCGTGTCAGCAAAGCAGCCCGCAAACGTCGGGTTGACGGGATCCTGGATATTGATCATGTGCAGCGCACCGCCGCACGTCTCGCCACCAGAGTCGTTGCCTACAGCGTAGGCATATCCCGTCTCTTCGTTGATGATGATGTTGTGTGAACTGTAGATACCCTTGTACAGCGCAGTTTCGGTGAACTGGACCGGTGGGTGCTCCACATCCCGCAGTTGGCGTAGGTCAAAGATCTGCACATGATGCGCGCCAGCTCCGTCTGCGACAATAAAGGCATGATCCCGGTACACCTTTATGTCTCGCCACAGGCTCTGGTTGGCCGTAGCCGTCTTCGGTAGATCTCCGATGTAGATGGGCATGGACGGGTCGGTCAGGTCGATAAACGACGTGCCGTCGGTGCGCCCGACAAGCGCATATTCGTGTCCCGTCTCGGAGTCTTCCCATCCCCAAACATCGTTGACCTGAATACCACGCTTGGCACCGATTTCGTGCCGCGTGAGAAACGCCACCATGTCCACTTCCGCACACGGGAATCGTCCGGCTTCTCCCTCTTCGCAGGCCACCATGCCGCCGACTACGGATTCGATTTCACCGGCTTCGTTACGGACTGGCGGGGCAGCATTCCATTCGCCGTCTGACTGCATGTACGGAAATGCTGCACCTTCGAAGTTGTCATGGCCATTAGCGCCGACGACTATCACGCCATCGCCCGCGGCCACTGCAGTCCCGAACCCACTCCGGTACTGTAAATCGTCCGGCGCCGTACGCCAGGTCGCCGTCATCTGTGCCGTAGCCTCGTCCCATTGAAAACGATATACGGCGCCCTCCCGCGAAGCATGTCCGGGTGCGCCTACCCAGAGTTCCTCGCCAGCAAAGGCGAGCGATACGCCGAAATTCTCGCTCTTGTCCGCATCAAACGGCAACAGGTTGCGGTTGAAGACCCACGTATTCGTCTCGGCATCCTGCGTGAACAAGGAAACCTTACCGGCGTCTGCTCCGGGAGCGGACACCGCAAGGAAGTCTCCGTAGAATAGCGCCGCCGTGCCGAAACGGTCACCCGCGTCCGTTGAGACAAGCGAATAGGTCAGTTTCCACTCGGCTGTTTCCGCGTCGTGTTGAAAAACATGGACCGCTCCGGTTCGGTTATCTCTCATGGGCGATCCTACAACCGCATGATTGCCCATCACCGAAACAGTGCTGCCAAAACCATCCCGGGGGACAATATCCTCCGCGGTTAACGTACCTGTCAACGTCCACGCGCCCTCGACCGATTGCTGGTAGGCGTAGGCGGAGCCAGGCGCGTCGCCCGCTCCCGGAGCACCGACTACAAGCAGGTCACCGTACACGGCGACAGCGGCCCCGAACCCGGGAGATTCCGAGGTGAGCGTGGCTGTATGATTCCACGCGCCAGCGTCATCGCGCACATACAGATAGGTATTCCCGGCAAGCGGAGCACCGATGGCCAGGGTGTTTCCGTGAGCGGAGAGTGCCCGGCCAAATCCCAGGGCCTCTTCATCAGCTTCATGCGGCGTGAGCACGCCAGCATTTTGCCACGTGCCGTCGGAAGCCTGCTGGTATACGTACACACTGCCTGGCAGCAGCAAATTGCGTCCCTCACCAATCAGCACCTGGTCGCCGGTCGCCGTGACGGCGGCGCCGAATTGCAGTGCGTATTGGGCAGAGGCGGTGCCAGTGCCTGAGAATAGAAGAAGCAGAATAAACAGGGTGCGTTTCATGGGGTAATCGGTTTGATCGCACTGGCAGTGCCATCGGGCGTGTGGCCACAAAAGCACGGCGCCGAGCGGAGCTGGTTCGGGTGGGTGGCTCTGCGCGTATGGGGAATGCGAAATATTCGTGCGGGGGCACGGACGGTTGCCGAGACCCAATATAGCGAATAATTATGCCTCTCGCGCCGCAGGGAGCCTCTGCCAGGCGTGATGCATCGGTTCAGGCATGCTTCACGCCACTGTCATTACGTGCATGTGAAAACCTTGATTACACGTTGTCCGCATTGCTGGATGACGAGGTGCCCGTGCGACTGTATGGTACCCGGAATACTGGACAGTATTGCAAGATAGTAGTCTGCCTCTGAAAACAGAGGTGCACGTCATGACAAAACGCAAGATGACCGTGACCGGACATTGACATCGTTGATGTCAATTTGCAACTGATCTGCGGTAGTTTCGGTACCGAAGAGAAATTACCAACACAAAAAGCAGCGCCATCAGGATTCCGCTCACCGTCGTGACCTGGGCAGAGCCCAGCACAAAAAGAGCTGCCATACACGAAGCGCCGCCAATGGCGACATATAACAAGATCTTGGGACTCGCATTTCGCAGCCACCGATGATGCACGAACAATGCAAGTGCGCCAAACACGAAAAATGCTACTACAATAAAATACTGATCCATGGCTTTCCCCTACGGAGGAATGGAAAGCGACTGTTTCGCCCCCAACTTACAGATCTCGCCTCAAGAAAGTCAAGTGCCATACGTGTTCCTGTGCAGTGCAGGACTGATCAAAATTCGAACCAGCTATACCCTCAAAGCAAGACGTACCTCAGTGGGTACTTATGCAGCTAATGCAGGAAATCAGGTAAGAGTCAGGTCACAGACGTCACACAATGTCTTCAGTGAATTTTATTACACATTTTTTGCATAATATGTATTATCAATGTATAATACGTGTTCAATCCGTAGTGATACGATCATTATGTCCGCACTCCTCCGTTATGCTCTCGTAGAGTGGCCACACCTGGCAGCCCAGGTGACGCGCCACAGAGACAGAGTAGTCATCGTGTATGAAGAAGGGCGTACCCTTGCAGTTTCCGCACCCCTTGCGAACTGGAAAGCGGGCATGCCCCTTGGGCGCGCCAGAAGTCTGTATGCACATGCTGTTTTCGAGCCTCGAAACCACGCACGCGAAAAGGCGGCCCATAATGCCCTGGCTCGCCGTCTGATCCGCTTCAGCCCCCGTATGGAGGCCGTGCGACAGGGGTGTTTCCTGCTTCAGGATCCTGACATTTATGGCCTTGCAGAGTTTGTGGCGCAGCATGTGGAACTTCGTGCCGCCGCGGCCTCTCATGCCGACTGGACGCATATGGCGGCGTCGCTGGCACCACCCGCCACCCTCCGCATCGTATGCAACAAAGCGGCGTTTCTCGCCGAAACGCCGGTGTTCACGCTTGACTGCGGCATCCTCGGTGATGATGGCGCAGAGGTGGCGGAGCGCCTGCGGCTTTTCGGGCTTAACGATCTGAACGCGGTGCGCAGTCGACTTAACAGAAGGCATTTGCGTGCGCAGTTCGGAGCCGAGATCGGAGCACTTCTCGATCGCATTCTGCGCCCCGGCAGAGAGCCCGTGGTGTCCGTCTACAAGCCTGACAGGGAAGTGTACGTGACGCACGAACTGGAGATATCCTCTCCTGCCGGAAAGCCCTGGATCCGGGCCGCCATCCTGCGTCTTGCTGAGCATCTGGCCCGGAAGCTTCAGGGATTAGCCGCTCTCACTCTCGTCCTGGAAGCTTTCGTTCCGGGGCGGGGTATGGTGAGCTCCCGCTACATGGCGTCGCGGGGGCTGTCGTCGGCAACCGACCTCCAGCGGCTTGCCAGCAGGCTCCACGAAAGCCTGTGTCACCGGCTTGCCATGCATGATATTCTCTCGTTGCGTCTTGCCGCCGGAGACCTGGTGCCACGAGCCTATACACAGGGCGACCTCTTTACGCCCCGCACGGAAGAGCCTGCCCTGCTTCACGCTGTCCACCAACTGCAGCAACGCTACGGACATCAGGCGCTGCTGCGCGTCGAGCAGAAGGACTCCCTCTTTCCGGAAGAGCGCCTGGTACTCAAACCGCTGCGCTGACCATGTCTTTCACCTACCTTCATGTGCGCTCCCACTTTTCGCTCCTCGCCGGGGGCTCCTCTCCCGGGGAGTTGGTCGCGGAGGCCGCCCGGATCGGCATGGATACGCTTGCGCTTACCGATGTGCAGGGCGTCCGTGGAGCCGTACGCTTTGCGAAAGCCTGTCAGACCCATGGCATAAAGCCTGTCTACGGAGCCGAGCTTCTCGTCGAAGGGGGATACCTGGTGCTGCTCTGTGCCAACAGGGAGGGGTACGGAGAACTCTGTCAGCTTCTTACGCAAAGCCTTGAGAGTCCGCTCACGCTCGATGACCTGACGCCTTCCGGCAACCTTTTCTGTCTTACCGGAGGGCGTGAGGGGCTACTTGCCCGTACGCTGATGATATCGCAGTCTGCAGCACAGCAGTGCTTGGACCGTCTCGCGGCGATCTTTGGCGACCGCTTGTCCGTGGAACTCTGGCATCACCTGCACGAACGGGATGCGGCTTTTTTGCGCGCACTCATGGAGCTTGCCACCACATGTCATGTCGAACCCATCATAGGTGGCGACGTGCGCTTTGCGCGGCCGGAGGCGTATGCACGCTACGACCTCATGACTTGCATCCGCCTGGGCTGCACCGTCTTTGACCATATGCCGGAGCGGCCCTCCAATGGCGAGGCCTTTCTCCGCGCCCCGGGCGCACTGCGCAGGCTCCTGCCTCATCCGCGCGCTTTTGATCGCGCAGCCGATGTTGCCGCCGCCTGTAATGTCGACCTGCTGCCGAACCGTCTCATTCCTCCTGCACCCCGGCTTGAAGACCCGGCGCAGGCGCTGCCGCTGCTGTGGCGGCTCTGCAATGAGGGCCTGTGGCGGCGCTATCGCAACGCCTCGCATGCTGCTGCCGCATGCCGGCAGATGGAGCACGAGATTGCCACGATAGCGGATCTTGGCCTGTGCGACTTTTTCCTTGTCGTCCATGAAATCATCACAGAGGCGCAGCGCAGAGGTATTCGCTATGCCGGCCGGGGCTCGGCCGCCAATTCGATCATCGCCTACCTGCTCGGCATCACGACGGTCTGCCCCATAGAGCAGAACCTGCTCTTCGAGCGCTTCTTGCACCGCGGGTGCGTGGGCACGCCGGACATTGATGTCGATTTCGACGCGGACCGCCGCGACGAAATCATCGCCTGGATAGAGCAGCGCTTCGGGCCCGAGCACACGGCCATGACAGCGACGCTCGTCTGCTACGGGCTCCGCCTAGCAATCCGTGACGTGGCAAAGGCCCTGGGCTGGCCAGCCCGGGAGTTGAGCCGTATTTCGAAGGCCGTCCCGCGCAGCCGCTCCACCAGGGAAATCCATACCTTCAGAAGTGACCTGGATGCGGCCATCGGCGCCTCGCCCATGATGGATACGCTGGTGTGGTGCGTGGCCTCTCTCAATGGCGTGCCGCGCCATCTGGGACTGCACAGCGGAGGCATGATTCTCTCCCGCAATCCGCTTTGGCAGTTTTCCCCCGTCCAGCACTCTGCCAACGGCGTGCGCATGGTGCAGTTCGACAAGGATGATGTCGAGGCACTGGGCCTGGTCAAGTTCGATGTTCTGGGGCTGCGGATGCTGGCCACCGTGGACATGGCAAGCCGCCTGGTCGCCGAGCACGAACGTGGCGAGGACATGCCGAAAGGCGACTGGATCGATGCGCTTCCTCTGGACGATGCCGAGACCTATGCCTCCATCCGGAAGGGCGACAACCTGGGGCTCTTCCAGATCGAGTCCATGGGACAGATGCACCTGGTGGCAGGTCATCAGCCATATTCCTTCCAGGACCTTGTCACCCAGGTGGCCATCTTCCGCCCCGGCCCCCTGCAGGCCGACATGGTGCATCCCTTCATCCGTCGTCGCCGCGGCGAAGAGGCCGTCGTGTATGACCATCCACTGCTCGAACCCATCCTGCGGGACACCTATGGCGTCGTACTTTTTCAGGAGCAGATCCTGGAGATTGCCCACAGATTCGCCGGTATGAGCCTGGAGGAGGCGGACGGGTTTCGGCGCCTGATGTCGAAATACCGCGATCCGGAAGAGATGACGGAAATGAAGGAGATCTTCATTGGCGCCGCCGTGCGGAAGGGTATTCCGCTGGAGACGGCGCGGGAGGTTTTCGCGAAGGTATCCGGATACGTTGGATACGGATTCTGCCGCAGCCATGCTGCCGCCTTTGCACGTACCGTATACCACAGCGCCTACCTGAAGCAGCACCATCCGGCCGCCTATTTCGCGGGCATTCTCGAGCACAGGCCTGGCATGTACGACGCGCTTACCCTGGAAAAGGAGGCGCAGCGCATGGGTGTGCGCATGCTGCGGGCGTGCGTCCAGCACAGCGCTGCGCGGTATGCGCTGGAGCGTGACGAAGGAGGGTCGTTATGCATCCGGCGCCCGCTGCACGTGGTGGCGGGCCTTTCTGCCGAGGCCGCCGCCGAAATACAGTGGGCGCGCCTGACAGCGGGCGCCTTTCTGTCCGTGGAAGACCTGTACTGTCGCACCGCGCTGGATCACGACCAGTTTCGCGCCCTGGCCCGGGCCGGCGTCCTGGACGATCTGGCTGGCGACCGGCGCCGGGCCCTCTGGGAAATCGGTGTTCTGGAGCAGCGCCACGGCATGCCGGGCAGCGAAACGCCCGCACGACTCTTCGGCGGCAACGCCATCGAGGAGGACGACATCCCGCAGTTGCCCCCGATTACGGCTACCGAGCGCCTCTCCTGGGATCTTGTGTCTACCGGCACGAGCGCCATGCATCCGGTGGCCTCCGCCCGCGCCGCGCTGAAGGCCCTGCGGGTGACCACCATCCAGGAGCTGCAGCGGCATACCGGGGGCATAGTGCGCGTAGCCGGCCGCGTCATCATGCGACAGCGGCCGCCGACGGCCAAGGGCGTCGTCTTTATCACGCTAGAGGACGAGACGGGCGTCGTGCAGGCCATCGTCTATCCAGGGCAGGTCGACCGGCTCCACCAGGCTTTGCGGGCTCCGGCCGTGGTTATCATGGGCCAGCTCCAGGCCCAGGGGCGATGGCGCGCCCTCGTCATCCTGCAGGCTTGGCCCCTTCCCAGGGTGCTGGGTGGGTACGGCGGCCACCTACAGATGGGAGGAGGGCGCGACAGCTTTGCAAGCCAGGACCATGAAGCATCTGGAAGAAGTGATTCATGTGCGCTGCTCGGGAGCGCGGCCACTCGCATTTAGGCGTCTCCGTAGCCAGGGCCGAACCTACGTCATCCAACACATCCTGCGTGTGTGGGTCGTGCAGACCGCATGGTGGGACAGGGAAGTCCGTCACACCTACTATGAGGTGGTAACCGGTCACGGCGTCTACCTCATCTGCCGCCGTTGCCGCGCCCAGGGCGCCTGGTATCTCGTAGGCATCCATGACTGACCTACATACTCTCCAAAAACCGCCAACACGAACCAGTACAAAACCCCATATTTGGATCCACGCCGTTTTCGCAGACGGTTAGTTTTCGGGGTCGATGATGTCTGATATGGTTTCTTCTCTCTCTTCCAACGGTGGAGAGGAGCAACGAGCGACTGCGGCGAGGCGACCTCTGGCTGCTGTTCAGTCTCGCCCATATCGGGCGCTGGCTCGTGGGTGCGCGAATCGCGCTCGGGTTGACGCAGCAGGAGCTGGCCGAGCGACTCTGCGTCTCGGCCGCCTAAATCTCGCGCGACGAGCGGAATAGCTACCACGGGATCACTGTCGGGCGGGCGCAGCGGATTATATAGGCCCATGGAGTCTTGTTCGTGCTGAAGCAACCAACCCTGTCTTGGTTGGCCGGGATTCTGGTCTTGAGTATGCCTAGCTCCATGATGCAGGTACTTGCATGCTCCAGCACCGGGCGTACACCGCCAGGCGCCATTGCCAGGATATCCAAACAGTATTCCACATGCCGCATAAGGCTCGGTTCTGGCATGTTCACGAGCCTTCGCTCCCTCCAATAGCCCGCTCTAGCATGGACTTGTCTCCGGTAAGCTCCCAGTAGATCAGGGATACCGGAATGACACCGGCCCGATTGAACTCCTCCATGAATTCTGATAGCACGAACCGCCCTTCGCGCTGCCGGGCGTACTCGGCGATGAGATGCTCGATTTCAATCTTTCCGATGACATAGCTCGTGCCGTAGGCAGGCTGCTGCAAGTAGAATTGCTCTTCGTGCTGGATCGTGCTTCCCTCAGCCGGGAGCAAGCCCCACGGTGTCCACTTGGAAGCATATTGGGTGGCTTCCTCGAAGGTCATTTCCAGCCCGTGCTGATAGAGGCCGCCAAGGCCACGTGCCGCCCGCTGCGCCAACAGGATCCACACCAGCTCGCGAGCGCGCGGACGATCGTCCAGGAGCCCGGCATGCATCATCATTTCCTCCATGCCCGTAGCCATTCCCTCTGCCCGACCGTCAAAGATGTTGTATAGAAGCGGAGTGCGACGAACAGGACTCTGGTGCGCTTCATCGCGCATGCGCGCAAGGTCGATCCAATGGTAATGGTGGGTGCGCATCACGATAGGATCTCGATACGTAATCTCCGAAAAGAATCCGCGCAATCCTTCGGCCGGCGCGAAGCGTCCTACCTGTGCGCGTAGCGCGGCATCCATGTACCCCTTTACAGGGACGATCTCTTCCTCTTTAAGGAACGCTATGTACTCGGTAACGGCGGCGTGCAGCCGGCGATCGTACTCCTCCCGGGTGTCTATTCTGGAGAGTCGCGGGAGCGCACGGTTACGGTGCTCTTCAAGACGCAGTGCGGCGTGGGCGCGGGCGAGCTCCCGTCGCATGATCACGACTTGTTCCTCCCACGAATATGGTAGAAGATGAACGTTTCTCAGATTCCAAGAATAGTGATCCTTACCCAAGCCGGATGGCCCGGTTTTCGTTGGCAGCTGCTCGGTGATCCAGTCGGCGAAAGCCTCTGACGCCAGACGTGCCTCGCGTGCGGCCGAGGCCAGATCCGGATAGTCCGCTTCCACTGACTGGGCAAACGACTCCAGATCCGCGCTTTGCTCCCGCATCGAGCGTACGGCCAGGGTCCAGAGATCCTTCCCGCTTCCCGTCAGGTTGCGCCGTCCCGCGGAGAGAACTTCTTCCATTCTGCGCAGACGTACGGCAATGGTGGCCGCATCCTGCCCTGAGAGCGGCCACGTGTAGCGCGGCAGCTCAATGGCGCCATGGATGTTGGGACCCTCGCGCTCAGGAACGTCGGTGGGGGACGGATAGAACCACGTGTAGAAGGCGGGATCGCGCGCCCACGGTCGCGTCACTCGATGCGCGAAGTCCAGACCGTTCATTTCCGCCCATACCAGATACCAGTCGATCTGCTCTTCCACGGACCAGCCGGAAGTATCAACGGCGGCAAGGGCCGTTTGCCAGGCGGGGAGCGTGCGACGCTGCAGGGACATCGCCTGGAGAGAATAGTCCGGGATGCCCTCTGTCATAACCGGCGCCTGGAAATTTCTCCACGCGTGGAAAAAGTCGACCAACTCCGCGTGCGTGCTACGCTCCGCATCTGGCGGCAACAGCGATAATGGTAGTGCAGGCTCTTCGGAGCGGCAGGCTGCTGTCAGAAAGAGGAGGAAGAAGAGGCGTGAGCTACGGCGAATCATGACCACGGATTCCTGAAAGTTGAACGAGGCACAAGCAACATACGCCATAGTGTGGACTGCAGTCGGCCATGACGGATCACACGGACCGCCATCGGGATACAACGGCGATCTTGCGTGCGAACCATGGAGTGTTATCCATCTACCGTTGAGGCCAAGGTCGGCTTCGACGTGATCCGGCGGCAGTTGTGCGAGCTCATGCTGGGCCCGCTAGGGGAGTCCTGGCTGCTCCGTGTTCAGGCTGCGCGCTCACTGGAGGTTGTGCAAGTAGAACTGGAGCGCGTCGGCGAGATGCAGCGGGCATTGCAACAGGGCGATGCCCTGCCGCTAGAGGATTTTCTGGACGTACGTGAAATACTGGACCGCGTAGCCCCTGAAGCGTCGTTTGTCGAGGGCCAGGATCTCGTGGCTGTGCGCAAAGTCACTCGCGCCATGCGGCGGATCCGGTCGGCTTTTGCGAAGCTTGGCCATGCCCGGATGCGGCGTCTGACGGCCAGCCTCGTCGTGTTGCAGGATCTGGAGGAGCATATAAATGGTGTTGTAGATCAGAATGGCGAGGTGCGGGATCACGCATCGGGTGAACTGCGGCGCATACGCAGGCTTTTGCGTCAGAAGAAGGCAGCGGTGCGGGCTAGCATACGCAATGAACTGCAGAAGGCCCACAATGACGGGCACGCTGCGGAATTGCAACCGACCATGCGAAACGGGCGCATGGTAATCCCCTTGCGGGCAGAAGCGAAGCGAAAGATTAAGGGCTTCGTGCACGACGTATCCGCGACGGGACAGACCGTGTATATGGAACCCGCAGTGTGCCTCGAACTGAACAATCAGGTGCGGATACTCGAGGGAGAAGAGAAGCGTGAGATAGAACGTATTCTGCGAGAGGCCACACAACAGGTTCGTGCCCACCTGGACACGTTGCACGCCAACCTGGAGTGTCTGGCGCATGTGGACGCCCTGCAGGCCAAGGCCCGTTACTCGAACCGCATAGATGCGGTAATGCCCCGGCTAAACACCGACGGCTATATCGACATACAGGGCGGTCGCAACCCGGTTCTGTTGGCGCACATGGGGGAGAGGGGAGAAGCCATAGTGCCACTGGACCTGCACCTCGGTGCAGACGCCTGGACTCTCGTCATCACCGGGCCGAACGCGGGTGGCAAGACTGTCGCCATGAAGACCATAGGGTTATTTGCGCTTATGCTGGCCTACGGAATCCCTCTGCCGGCGCAACCGGAATCCAGCATGTGTTTGTTCGAGCGCCTGCTCGTCGAAATAGGCGACGAACAGTCGATAGAGAAAGACCTGTCGACGTTTAGTTCTCGGATTCACGGATTGCAACGCATGCTTGCGCTGGCAAATGGCAACGCGCTGATTCTGATCGACGAGATTGGTACCGGCACTGATCCCGCCGAAGGGGCAGCGCTCGCCCAGGCGGCATTGGAACATCTGACCGCGGCTAGTGCACGGTCCATAGTCACCACGCACCACGGTGCTCTCAAGGCCTATGCGCACGAGGCCCGTGGTGTCGAGAATGGTTCTATGGAATTCGATCAGCAGACACTGCAACCTACGTATACTTTCCGGCAGCGCCTGCCCGGATCTTCGTATGCCTTTCGCATTGCAGAGCGTATGGCGCTTGATCCAGCCGTGCTCGAGCGCGCGAGGGACCTATTGGGTTCTCGCGAGACGGCGCTGGAAGACTTGATTGCCTCGTTCGAAGCCGCCAATCAGGCTGTTGAAGACCGCTTGAGGGAGACCGAACGGCACTTGCAATTCCTTCAGCAACGAACAGCTCAGCCCGAATCATCCGAGGATGTTACAGGTGGTGAGGCCGTGCGTCAGCGCAAACATGCACCGCCGCGAAGAATACCAGGCACCGCGACCCGGCGGGCGGGCCCGGACCAGAACCCCTTGCGTGTGGGGGACCTGGTGCGCGTTAGCGGGATATCGACCAGCGGGGAAGTCGTGGCGCTGGACGGTCCGGAGGTCGTGATCATGTTCGGTTCGATGCGGATGCGCACCGACCGATCTGGCGTGCGCAGGGTCAGCACGAAGACCAGGCGCAAAATACGGTTGTCGGCCACCTTGCCGGGCGATGTTCGCAAGTCCATTGACTTGCGGGGTTGTCGCGTCCCGGATGTCGCGCAGGCCGTGGAAGGCTTTATTGACAATGCCGTGGCCGCCAATCTCCATGTTGTTGAGATCCTGCACGGAAAGGGTGCCGGCGCTCTTCGCGAGGCCGTCCATGCGTATTTGGCTGAGGCGGAATCCGTTGTGTCGTTCCAATTGGCGCCAACTAACCAGGGAATAACTCGTGTAAGTCTTGTATGAACAATTACATGAAGTAATACTTGTTGAATCGGTACATATCGTACGATGCCTTGCAGCCAGTAAGGAACAGTCCTTCGGAAAAATAGTGAGAGAGCTCTCTTCGACGCATGCCTCGTTACCCGGGGCGCCGGCGGAGGCAACATAGGTTCAGGTTCGGCTTTCTTAGTCCATGCGGGAACCAGTCATACCCGCAGTAGGCACAGGCGTTTGGCTACTATTGCCACCCGGGTGACCCCGAACCTGAATAGCAACAACCCTTGCCCGTTCACGAATTTGGCATCCCCACATGTCGCGTACATCGTATTACAAGCAGCTCCTGGTTGTCACGGGAATTTTCCTGGCAGGCCTATCGGTCACCATCTCTGGATCGGCGCAGGACATGCTGAGCCAATTCGAAGAGAACATCACCGAGTTCACGCTTGATAACGGCCTTACGTTTGTGGTGCTGGAGCGCCACGAAGCACCCGTGGTATCATTCTATACCTATGCCGATGTCGGCGGCGTAGACGAGGTCAAGGGTATCACCGGTATTGCCCACATGTTCGAGCATATGGCGTTTAAGGGAACCCGCACCATCGGGACGAAGGACCTCGAAAAAGAACTGGAAAGTATGCTGGTGATCGATGAGACCTATGCGCAGCTGAAGGTGGAGCGCCGGAAAGGCGCCATGGCCGATACCGCGCGCATCGCAGCGCTGGAAGCAGAATTCGAGGAGGGTAAGGAGGCTGCTGCTGAGTGGGTCGAAAATGGTGAGTTCGAGAAGGTCATCGAGCGCGCTGGTGGCACCGGATTGAATGCCGGAACGAGTTCCGATGCCACCCTCTACTTCTATAGCCTGCCCGCAAACAAGACCGAGTTGTGGTTTACGCTGGAATCGGATCGTTTCCTCAATCCCGTAATGCGCGAGTTCTATATCGAGCGCGATGTGGTGATGGAAGAGCGCCGCATGCGTACGGAGAGCAATCCCGTAGGACGACTCCTGGAGGAATTCCTGGCGACGGCGTTCAAGGCGCATCCGTATGGTGAACCCGTCGTCGGCCACATGTCCGATTTGCAGTCGTTTACGCGAGAAGAGGCGATCAGCTTTTTCCAAAAGTATTATGGCGCCAACAATTTGACGATTGCTATCGCGGGCAGCGTGGATCCGAACGAAATCAAGCGTCTCGCAGAATCCTATTTCGGGCGCATGCCAGGCGCGGAGGAGCCCGATCCCGTCGAAACGATTGAGCCGCCCCAGATTGCCGAGCGTAGAGTGATCATAGAGGAAGAGTCCCAGCCTTTCTTGATCGTCGGCTATCACAAGGGAAGCAGCCTGCATCCCGATGATGCGGCATTTTCCGTGCTCTCGGATGTGCTCTCCACCGGACGTACAAGTCGTTTCTACAAGCGGTTGGTGGAAGAGGAGAAGCTTGCGTTGCAGGTGAGCGCTTTCAACAATTTCCCCGGGGACAAGTACGCCAATCTGTTCCTTTTCTTCGCCGTTCCGACGCAGGGGCACACGCCCGAAGAGCTGGAGGAGGCGATCTACGACATCGTCGCTGATATTCAGGAGAACGGGATTTCGGAACAGGAACTGCAACGGGCCAAGACACGTGCGCGTGCGAGCCTTATACGCGGACTGCAGTCCAACTCGGGCGTGGCAGGTTCGTTGGCCTATTACGAAGCAGTCACCGGGGATTGGCGTAACCTCTTCAGCAGCATCGATCGTATCGACGCCGTGACCGTCGACCAGGTAACTCGCATCGCCCAGGAAACGTTCAATGCAAAGAATCGCACGGTAGCCATGATCAGAACGGAGAAGAGCACGGAGGAGGAGCCGGACGAATCCGGAAGCTGAACACCTCGTGTGCCACCCTGCCCGCCATCCAATGATTCCCAAGGTCCATGAAAAAGCGCATCCCACTTCTCGCCTTGACGCTCGCCCTGGTGCTGCCAGCCTGGGGACAGAAGCATTACACGGAAATCGAGTATCCGCCACTTCCGGACTTCACCATACCCGAGGCCGAACGTGTGGAGCTGGACAACGGTATGATCCTCTTCCTGATTGAGGATCATCAATTGCCCCTGATCAGCATGCAAGCGCGGATTGGCGGGGGCTCGGTCCACGAGTCAGCCGAAAAGGTCGGGCTCGCCAGAGTTACCGGACAGGTAATGCGCACCGGCGGCTCGACGTCCATGAGCGGCGACGAAATCAACGAGCGCCTCGAAACGATTGCTGCAAGCGTCGAGACGTCTATCGGATCGACCTCGGGCTCTGTCTTCATGTCTACGCTCAAGGAGCATGTAGACGAAGTCCTGGACATCTTTGCCGATGTGCTCATGCACCCGGCTTTCCCGGACGACAAAATCCAACTCGCCCTTACGCAGCAAAAGTCGGCTATCTCTCGCCGAAACGACAATGCGCAGTCGATCGCCTACCGGGAATTCGACGAGCTGCTTTATGGGTCCGACCACCCACTGGCGCGGTCTGCGGAGTATGTGACGCTGGATGCGATAGAGCGCGACGATCTCGTGGCGTTTCATGATCGCTTTTTTCACCCCAACAATTTGATTCTGGGAGTATGGGGAGACTTTGACACCGCCGAAATGGCGCAGCGGATCAAGGAACGCTTCGCTGACTGGCCAAAGCAGGAGGGCTTCATGCGAGCCGGACCGCCAGCGATGCCCGGAATGACAGAGTACGGAGTGAATCTCGCCCGAAAGGAGGATGTGACGCAGACTACGATTCTGTTGGGACATCCGGGCGAACTGTTGCTGAACGACCCGGATTATTCGGCCGTACGCGTGATGAACCAGGTGCTAAGCGGTGGGTTTTCGAGCCGTCTGTTTCAAAACGTACGGGACGATCAGGGGCTTGCCTATTCAGTGTTTGGCTCTTACACCGGTTCCTACGATCGTCCGGGTGATTTCTATGCCGGTGTCATGACCAAGAGCGAGTCCACTGTTGAGGCCGCCAGTAGTGTCCTGCACGAGATTGAGCAGATGCGTGCGGCTCCGCCGTCGGAGGACGAAATGATGCAGGCCAAGGACAGCTATCTGAACTCATTCGTATTTCGGTTCGATACGCG
Organism: Rhodothermales bacterium; assembly: GCA_963665975.1. Taxonomy (GTDB): domain Bacteria; phylum Bacteroidota; class Rhodothermia; order Rhodothermales; family Bin80. The sequence continues at coordinate 954,925 of OY762508.1, read as the reverse complement.
CCGGGAAATCGTAAGCCGGATGATGACCTACGAGTATTACGACTATCCGAAAGACTTCCTGCACCAGGTCAAGTCCGGTATCGAAGCGGTGTCCGCGAACGATGTGCATCGTGTATCCACGCAATACCTGAAGCCGGACAAGGTGCAGATCATCGCCGTTGGCAATCCGGATGAATTCGGCGAACCGCTATCGGTGCTCGGACCGGTTCAGGAAATCGATATCACGATTCCGACGGGTGAAGAGGCGCTTCCGGAGGCTACCGAGCAAACAATGGAGCAGGGACGTGTAGTGCTAAACGGCGTCATCGAGGCCCTGGGAGGACAGGCGGCATTCGACGGCATCGAAACCATCCTGTTCAAGAGTGCGCAATCGGTGAAGACGCCAGACAACATGGAGATGTCGATAGGGATTGAGATTGCAATGCAATACCCGGATCACGTCCGCCTGGTGCAGCAAACGCCAATGGGAGCAATTGTGATTGTTCGCAAAGGGGATACGTTCACCTTTCCGGATATGCTACCAGAGCAGATGCAACCGCAGATGAAGGAGGAAATTATTTCCTCACTCTGGCGCGACCCGGCCTATCTGATTGCACATGCCGACGAGGTGGACGTGCAGCTTCTTGGAGGAGAGGAATTCGACGGTAATGAGGCTGACGTATTGCAGATCACGCCGCCCTCCGGGACTGGTTTTAAGCTGTACGTGGACAGCACGACCATGCTGCCGCTTGCGCTTGCTTACACGAGTTCCAATATGGGTCCGCCCACGCCTGTGGTCGAAACATTGTCCGACTTCAGAGAGGTGGCAGGTGGAATAACGCTGCCGTTTATGAGCTCCATGACCTCGCACGGGCAACCAGTTGGCTCGGTGACAATCGAGTCCATTGAGATCAACGCGGGTGTTGACGCCAGCATGTTCGAGTAGCAGTACCACCGCATCGCAACTGCGGACCGGGACTTCAGGCCTGAGGATTACGTTACGTCTGCGAAGCCGCGAGGTCTTCAATGGCGCCACGTACCGCTGTGGCTGTAACAGCGCGGTGTGATGCGTGGAAGACCGGCATCCGATCGTAGAGAATGATCACCTGCGGCGATTCGTGCCGAATGCCGAGTGTTGCCTCAATGCTATTGGAGAGTGGCCGGGCTTCCTGGACGACGACTTGATAAATCGGCGGGTCACCTTCCTCGTTAAGCGTTTCAAGCTCTGCATGCACAAGAATGCAGAGTTCACATAGGCTACTGTGTTTGTACAGGATAACCGGTTGTAGCATCGAGCGATCGACGGCCTCCTGGTACTCCTGTACTGTGCGAATGCGGTGGAAGTTGTTCATGAGTTCAATAGAGTTCAATGGGAGGTATGCAATGGAGGTGCGGGAACATGGCTACACCAGCCCCCAGCGTTTCCGCAGAATCCATTCAGTTGCCAAGAGGAATACGATGAGGACTCCTAAGAGTGGCAGGCGCCAGAGATCAGTGGCGCGAGACGTATCGAGCGTTGTCGGTCGGAACAAGCTGTCAGCCGCGAGTACGTCGCTTAGGGTATGCAGGGAGGCAGGTGTGAAGAACTGCCCTCCCGATCGGTGAGCGATCTGGCGCAGCAGGGTGGCGTTTGCGCGCGTTTCCTTGAATTCCAGCGTGAGGGCGCCCACCGTAAAGGCCCCGGAGTCGCGCCCCAATTCTTCTTGCCGCCGGGAGACCACTGCTTCATAAGCATAGAATCCCTCTGGTAGCGTTCCGATATTCAGCACGTAGCGGCCGCTCGCCAATGCTTCCATATGGTACGGATACCGCGTCCCGTCGGGGGCTGTGAGGTTCAGGACGACCGACGCGTCGCTCACCGGGTTCAGGCTTTCGTCATATACCTGTCCCGCGAACTGAATGGCGTCGCTGCCCCCAAAGATATCCTGTACAGGCTGAATTCGCACGGGCCGGTCGTCTTCAGGCGTGGTTAGCCATTGCACCAGATTATCAAACAGAGCAGGCCAGAACGTGTTATAGTCTTCCAGGTCTTCAGGTAGATTGCTCCACCGCCAGGTGCCAGATCCCAAGAAAGCAGCAGATCGGTTGCCAGCACGATTGCGCACCACGAGCAGCGGGTGGCTGAGCTCGACGCCGCGCAACGCAACGCGCGCAAGCACCCGCGCATCACGGCTGGCCTCCCACAAATTCTGGTTGTATTGTAGCGGCGGCAAGTGGTCCAGAGACGCAGGTATCTGAGGAATATCCAGAACGGGATGCTGCTGGCCCACAGGCGTTATGGCTATGGAGGCCTCCCCGAATCCCGGCTGCCGACGCTCCGGGGCAACGGGCAGCGAGGCGCCAAGGTTTCGCACAGCATCCAGATTCGTCTGCCGGCCAACCAGGAACAGGATGGGGATACCGCCCTCGACACCGCGGGCTATGGTCTCTATCTCCTCCAATCGGGCACCAGGCCCGGGATAGCCAGCCAGTAGGATGAGGTCGACATCTGTCAGTGACGACGGGAATGCTCCCTCGTAAAAGATTCCCGGTTCCTTTTGCACGTACGAAATGAATTCCGTCTGGCCGTCTCGGCGCAACAGGTGGGTAATCGTGGCAAGGTCCGGGCCGGGAGCAGCTGCCAGCAGCAACACGCGGCGCTTACTTTGCAGCACGCGGACGGGAATGGTTTCGGTGTTGTTACGGTAGGTGATCTCGCCGTCCAGTTGTGTGACGACCACACGCAACTGGTGGAGGCCTTCCTCTGTCGGAGTATACGAGAGGTCGACGGGTATCTCGGCAGAGCCATTGGGCAGGCGTACGCGCTGAAAGCCCAGCACCTCGGCGCCGCGCATCAAGGAGACGGTGGCCTCTTCCCCGGAGAAGCCCTCCGTACGCAGCCCGACCCGGATGGGTAATGCGCGGTTGACGTAGGCGATTTCATTGGTGATTACGCGGCGAATCTGCACGTCACGCCGGTGCAGCGTATCACCGATGGCAACGGTATGGATCGCCACACCGTACTCTTCCGCCGTATAAATCGGGTTGCGGCCGGTGTTGTACTGTCCGTCGGTAAGCAGAAGAACACCGCGCAGGTTTTCCTCAGCCAGGGTTGTCTTTATCTCGGAAAGCGCCCTCGCAATATTGGTGCGCGCGCCGTCAAACCGCAGGGATTCCGGGCTGGCTACGCTTCGCAGCGCATCGCTAAAGCTGAATAGCGGTAGGTTTCCATCAAACGGTGGGAGGGACGCCAACAAGCTCTGCATGTTCTGCTCGGGAGGCGCCCCCTCGGACGCCAGTCCGAGGCTCTCACTGTCATCAACCAGGATTGCCAGTACTGCGGGGAGCAATCGGGAGGAGCGGTGGCGCCATGTAGGCTGGAAAAGCAGAAAAAAAATTAGGAACAGGGATAGCGAGCGCAGAAATACGAGCATCCAATTGCGGGTGCCCGCCAGCCGCGGCACACTACGCTGGTATGTGAATACCGCCAGGGCAACGGCGGCCATGGCGCAGAGAAAAAGGGGCCACGGGTGCAAGCCAAATGACATCTTCGAAGCGGGTCTCTATCGCCGTAGGCCTATCGGACCAGCGTCACCTTGCCGGTAATCGCACGACCGCCGGTTTCGATTGTAAATACATACAGTCCGGGCGACAGGGAGGCTCCATTGACCGTCACCGTATGGGTTCCGCTTGACATCGGTCCGGCGAAGGGTACGTCTACGCGTTGCCCGAGCATATTGTAGAGTGTAACGCGAACATGATCGCTGGCATGCGGGATGTCGATATCAAAATGTGCGGTGCCGGTAAACGGATTTGGATACGGAGAGCGGACATGCAGCCGTTCCGGAAGTTCGCCGGCGCGCTCGGCAGCAGTCCGCAAGCCCTCGGCCTCCGCAATTGCGGCGTCGGCATCTATGATGCCCCAGCCAAGCCGGTTGTCTGGATTGTCCTTCTGGCTTGCGGTCCCGCGCAGAATTTCCATCAAATCCCATGGCTCCAGGTCCTCGTTAACCTGGAGCATTTGCGTCGCAACTCCGGCCACAATCGGGCTGGCAAAAGAAGTTCCACCAGAGTGACCATAACCACCGCCTGACCGCGCCAGATACACCCCGGAGCCCATCGCCGAGACGTCGGGCTTTATGCGCCCGTCCGCTGTGGGACCCCGGCTGCTGAAGGAAACGTATCCGCCGCCGGCGTTTACCGCCCCAACGGCCAATACGGAGTCGCCGTCGGCTGGCGTCGTAATAATGCCCCAACTGCCATTGCCCGAATTGCCGGCACTGGACACGACCACGACGCCCATCTGCACAGCAAGATCGCATGCGATGGTTGTAAGGCCCGTATCTCCGTCCATGTCGGCTGTGGTGTAACTGCGCTGACCGGAGTCGAACGTGCTGTATCCTAAGGATGAGTTCACGACATCTACGCCCTCGGATTCCAGCCACTCAAGGCCGGCCACGAAGTTGTCTTCCTCCACGTTACGCTCGAATGGGGCGAATTCCGTGATGGCGGCGAACACCTCTGCAACACCGTAGCCTGGACCAATAAGGTCTCCCGGCTCAAATCCGACTGCTACGGACGCGACTGATACCCCGTGCCGGTTGCTCTGGGTGGTGCCTGTGTCTGCCTGATCCGCGAGCGTGAAGTCGCGCATCGTTACGCGACCGCTGTCTGCGAGGTGGACAAGAGATTGATGTCCAAATGGGCGTTCGGAAAGGTCATCGAACCGGGTATCAACAAAGCCGATCACCACTCCCGAGCCGTTGATGCCGCGCTCCAGTGCAGGAATGGCATTGATCAGTTCCAATTGCGTGCGCGATGGACCGTAATCCAGACGGAGGCGGCCGGTGTGCGTACGTTGCGGTGCGGGCAGCACTCTGACCAGGGGCATTGCAGGCGCATTGGCAACTGAGGAGAGCATCGCAACGGGTTTCAGGTCGCGCACGAAAGGGAGAGCGGCAACCAGTTCCGTCTGCTCCGGAGTCAGTTGGGCCGTGACGGCATTTAACCATCGGCTCTCATGGAGCGTGGTGATGCCAAGATTTTCGAGTTGCTGCCGATAGGCTGGTGAAACAGGAGCATCCAAACTCGGAGAGGTCCAAGATCCGCGCTTTAGTCGCCGCTGCCGGGCACGATCTGTGACATATCCGGCTTGGGCTACCGTAGTCTTGCCCGCTGCGTCTAACTTATCGGTCAGGAATATCCATGTCTTGGCACTTGCGGATGAATTGTCCTGTGCCTGCGTGGGCGCAGCGAAGAGGCAGAAGAGCAGGACGGCTCCCATGCTGAAGTGAATACGTCTCATAGCTTGTATGCAGGGGTTATTTGAAAGGATTGCCTAATGCCCGCACTTGCATAAGGAAGCATGAGGTGCCCGTGCCAAGGCTGTGGTACCCTGAGCAGTAAACGATAGGATGCCCACTTCGTTCGCCAATGTGACAGGACGGATTGGAGGGCAGTAATTACGGGCCACCAAGCCCTTTTCCACGAAATGCGCCAGGCAGCAGTAACGCGGGCGTCGTGCGCTCTGGCGGCGCTGGTCCGCGATCCAGCCAAATGGTTGCCATCGGCGCCAGTTCCACCAGTAGCTGCCGGCATGCTCCGCACGGCGATCCATCAGGATCGTTCAGGCAGCTGACATACACATCGGTAATGCCACCTGCCCCATGACCGATCGCTGCCGCGAGGGCGTTTCGCTCCGCGCACAACGAGCGTGACCAGTCTATGTGCTCGACGTTTACTCCGGGAATTAACTCTCCCTGCTGCGTCCTCACAATGCATCCGACCGGAAACTGCGAGTCAGGGGCGAATGCCCGGCGCGCGACGGAGCGGGTTAGTGGTATGGCGGTTTCGGGTGAGATAACTTGCGAGCACTCAAGCAGTGGATCCAATCGACACTCTGGTGCAGGTAGGGGCTCTGACCGGATGAATGTGTCTACTCCATTCTGTTCCAGACTACCGAATGGCGACGCCCGCATGTAGCTGATATCCTCGGGTCTGAGCGCGCGACTCAGCGCAACGGCCACCGCATCGGTGCGTCCCAAAGAAACTGCCGTCGCGCATGCCGCCACCAGTGCCGGTATGACCAGCGAATACGAAACACTCTCCGTACGTACGCCGGCCACCCAATGGCCATCCGACAGAAGGAGGGCGGCGCCGGTCGCCTGCCTGGAATAGGGGGCATGGGCACGGCTGGAAGCCTGGCGGGCTTTCTCCCTCAATATATTCAGCGGGTCCGCCATAGGTTTGTCAAGCGTGGCGTACTGGAACGCCGCTATGCTCCGGGGCGTACGGCGGGTATAGCCGCGCCGGGATGGCGGAATTGGTAGACGCAACGGACTTAAAATCCGTTGGCCTTAGGGCCGTGCGGGTTCGAGTCCCGCTCCCGGTACCAGAGACATGTTGGGCGTGGACTCGTGCGTATTGCCAGAGCGCCTGCATGCAGAAAAGCATCGTTTCGGAGGCGCGGGCACGCCTATCGAAACAGTGCTTTTCGCACATGGGCAAGCCTGCTGTTTCACCAGGAGCATACGCCGCACCTCCGTGAGGGCGGTCCCCGCTTCGATTCGGTACAGGTACACGCACGCAAGAGGCCACAGGAGAGCCCCGGAGGCATCGAAACGCACGCTATGCACTCTGGATCCGGATCCCAAAGGTTGGGCATTTAATCCCGACGACTCGGCGACATGCGTGCATATGATCATAATACATAATTCCTGGAATCGGTTTCAATAATAATTCATGGCGGTGCTGCCAGCTGAGCATGACATGCGGTTGGGACCACGGCGCGGCCCGGTTGGGCTATAGCTTGTTCACTATCGAAACATCCAGGCGGTGCACGGCTCCGGCACGATCAAAAATGCTGCTACTGGTTCTCCGGTCGAGCCTGAGGCCCTCAATTGTCTGTGTGGCCTCTTTCGATGAAACACGAATTGACGCGGTATCTGCAAGGTGATAGACTATGGGGATGCAGCAGTACGTGAAGGCCAACGTTCCTGCGTCAAGCAGGAGCGCCCGCGCCCGTCCTTCTACATCATGATAGGCGAATGTCACGGGGGCTGGCAGGAATTCCTCACGTCTGAGCAGCAGCGGATGGAATGTGATGCAACCGCCGGAGACCACCACTCCCAACTCACCCCATCGGGCAATAATGTCTTCCTTTACCTGCCCGGTCATGCCGGGTTGCTGCGCACGCCCGTGCCCGGGAGTGTGAGAATACGGGTCGGTTGGGAAGGCGCCGTATGTATCCGGCGTCTTGTGGAGGCCCAGCCCCTTTCGGACATCGTAGTAGCAGTCTGCCAGGGCGCGGATTATTCGGGGGTCTGCTGCATCTTCCGCGGCCTTTTGGCAGCACTCCTTGACGGCGACGAGCAGCTTCGACACCATGTGCCAGTAGATGCAGCCCAACCCCTCGTAGCCGAAAAACGTGCCGGAGCGCCCCGTATAGGACCGGTGATCGAACAGCTCCTCAAACAAATCCAGAATGCGGGAGCCTTCCTGATCAACGGCGGCATTGTAGCCGGCTGCGCTGATCGTGTCCAGCGCCCGTTGCACATCGCTGGCGTTGCGAAAGCTTCCGTTAAAGTGACACCTGCCCAGTACGTCTTGCACCACCAGCGTGGTGTCGCCTGCGCTGGTGAGCGCCTGCAGCAGGGGTGACGTCTTGTAGGCCTCGTCCGGAATGTTGTTCTTGTCCACGAAACGGGCGAGCTCTCGGTCCGGATACAGGAGATAGCTATACTGGTCCTGTCGGAACAGTGCGCTCTCGCGCAACGCCGTCAAGATGGCCAGAGATTCCTCTGCAGACAGGCAGCCAGAACTGAGTGCGGCCACCTGCCCCTCCAGCATTACATACAGGTGGCGGATCGACAGGCCTCCGTGCGCAGGCAAAGACATCAGATTGTAAGCATGGAATAGCCGGTCGCGCCGCTTGTTGACCCGAATCGTATGATCGATGCATGTAAGCGCGCGCCCGAACAGGGTCTGCAGGTCCGCATTCGAAATGTGATTTGTTTTTTCGGAAAACCCGTCTGTATAGATCGTCTGCCGATAAACGCTTCCGGCGCTCCCCAACGCGTCGAGTATGGCCTTTCTGTCCGGGTTAGATACCGTCCGCTCATAGGTTGTGATCGCTTGCGCCACGGCCACAAAGAGAGTCGCCACTTCTTCTGAAACCATTACATCCCGCCGGGAACCACCGAAGAGGCTGGCGCAGACGGCAAGGAATCGGCGCAGGTAATACAATGTCACCATAGAGACGCCATATCCGACGAGGGCGTTATTGGCGTCGTTCCATTCCGGTCGCTGGGTGTTCATCCATATGCCTGCCTCCGGAACGAGATTGGTAAGCTTGGCCAGAACCGTCACCAGCAGCTTTTCAGCGAGCGTGACCAGATAGACGGTCCCATCGCGCCGCGGTAGCAATTTTCCGTCCGCGCCCATGGAACGGACGCGCTCGGCTATTACTGCGTTCAGCGCATGATCGAACACAATCGTGTCGTGGGGATTCGCGAGCAGGTCTTTATATGCCTTGATGCGATACGGTACATGGGCGTACGAGAAGATGCGCCGGTGAAGGAGTGTCTCCAGAGCACCGGGGTGGTGGTCACGGGCGATTTCCAGGAGCTTCAAAAGGTATATGATCTGGTGATCGCCCCAGTATCCGATATGGGACCATGGATCGTCCGGGTCGCTGACTTCCCAGTCAATTCCTTCCCGAGTGATCCGATAGGGGTTGTACCCGTCCGCGGTTGAGGCATTGACGAATACACAGATCATACTCTCGATAAACCCTGGGAAGGACAATCCGAGCGCTTCCCAGTTCTGGAAGATGTCCCGCCAGTTGCCCTCGTAGTAGAGGTTGCGGCTGCCGTCCTGTTTTCTGGTCTCAATAGAGAATTGATTCCAGGGCCGACTCGGGTCGCCGTGCCGCCGGCTGAACATCAGAGGCAAGTATTCATAGGAAAGCCGCTCCAGTTGCCGATCCGTGCCTGCCTGCGCGATGCCGATCAAGTGCTGCACGGACACTTCGGCGGCGAGTGCTGCCAACAATGTGTGCTGCTGTGCGAAAATCGATTGGTTGCGGCCGCGCACAAAGTTGCTGAAATCTTCGGTGCGCACCACGTAGTTGTGCTCAAAGATTCCGCCCCGCATCACGTTGAACAGCGTATTAGCCATGTGCCGAGCGGTGCTGAGGCGATCGGCTGTGCACTGCAATCCGTCTGCATGCGCTATGATGCGCCGCAGCGTAACGGTGCCGTCGGCCACGTTTCGCTGCACATCCGCCCTCAGGGCATTCTTGTCCCGTAATCCGTGCAGCAGTGCAGTAACGTCATCAGGCCCTTGATCGATCTCTGCTACCGTGACCCAGGACGCTTCTTCCTCCGGAGCAAGGCAAAATTCAGCCTCTATATAGTAGCCGCCGCGCTCCGCGCGCACATCCGATTCGGTAACAAGGGGACGCCCACGCCGAAAACGATCCACCTGCAACGAAGAAACCAGGTACGTGCGCACGTCTACGCCAGCAGACCAGACCGTTGTTGCCTTGAGTGCCTCGCTGGGCTCCGGCCGGTCAACCACTATCGAGCTCAGCGTATAGATGCCAAGACCGGTATCCAGGTCCAGTTCGCTCTTCTTGTAGGCATCTACGAGGGTACTGCGTTGGGTCTGCAAAGACCGTGTCACGCCGTGCGGTAGCAGGTTGCGGATGCCATCAAGGATGTGGACGGTTATTGCCGCATTGCCGAAGTTGCGAAATTCACTTTGTTTGACGAAGCCGTATGTGTCGCTGGTGCGCCACCCATAACTGAAGGTGAGCCCGAGATCGTGGTTGGTTTCCTCGAACAGTACGGCATTGCCGACGATGCTCTTGTAGAGGTTGCGCTGGAGAGCATACAGTCCCTGGTATCGATCCGAGAAGGGTTCCCACAAGAACGTCTTCCCACCACGCTGGGCCAGGACGATGGTTGCGCTTCCCGTCCGTCCTTGGCCGTCTTCAATCTTGTCATCGGTATAGTATGGAAACAGCGCATGCTCGGGATTGCGCCGCCCTGCTGTGAGCGACCCGTTCGTGGACAGGAACATCCAGTGGTCGGAATCGCTGACCAGGGTAAAGAAAAAGGCACGCATGCGGTCGTAGTCCGCAATGCGATAGAATTCTTCGCCCTGACGTTCGACGAATTCCCCGGCAGAGCCACCAGAGACCGTCTTTAATTCCGCAAGTCCGACACGAATGGAAGATGGCGCGATCGGCATCATTTGTTCACGTACAGCGGAATGTTTGCGTGTGCCGCACCGCCGTTGCCGTCAAACGCGTACACGAATAGTCGATAGGCGCCAGGAGTATTCGGGGCCGCGAGTGTGATTTCCGCCTCGGTTGGATTCTCTATGACATCAGTCAGGCTGGGGGGCGTTGATTCTTCGTCACCACCCTCCCCGAGGTCGGTGCTCTCCGCCTTGATCTCCCAGTGGTAGGTCAGCACATCGTTGTCAGGATCGCTGGTCTGCACCGAAGCGCTGTATACCCGCCCAGGCTCCAGCATGATATTGTCGGTTGCGCTCATGCCGTTCAGCGTAGCTGCCATCAGCTTCGGCGCGCGGTTGTCTGGCCAGGTTTCATTCCAAATATTGTACATGACGTCCACGGTCTCTGTCTTTTCGCCAGACTCCAGAAACAGGCCATACCAGGTCGGGGTGCGCTCCTGCTTTTGGCCCCACAGGAACACGTACGATCCTACGCACTGTGTGGTGTCTGAAGCGATGGCCTCCATATACCGCAGCCGGTAATAGTCTGCCTTTACCGTGGAATTGTTTTCGATAGGAGCACCCCAGGAAGTGTTGGAGACTTCCCAGTGGCCGGTAGCTCCCCATTCGGTGACCATGTACGGTCCATCCCATCCTGCTTCCTTGATATACCGCGGAAGGTTGACGATATCGGCGTACATCTGGATGCTGAGCAGGTCCAGATCCGGCGCACGCTCCTTGATATCTCGCACCGTTTCCGGGCCGATGCCGGCGAGCATGGTGGTAGTCAGGTGGTTTGGATCCAGCTCATGGATCATTTCGGATATCTCGTTCACTGCATTCCACACCCGCGGGTTGGTGGCGCCAAGGTTCAGTTCGTTTCCGATGCCCCAGATTAGAAGCGCCGGATGATCCTTGTACTTGAGGACTTCCTCGCGCACCGCGGCGAGTTGCTCGGCCACGGCAGCTTCATCATCATAGTCGAAGCCGAACACGCCACGTCCCTGGCCGGGGCGTTCACGAGCGATTTCCAGTCCCATCGTGACGGCGAGACCGTTGGCGTGCGCCCGGTCAAGCACTTCCATGCCAGTGTCACGCCCATTATCCGTGCGCCACGTACGGAAGGAATTAGCGCCGTGCCGGGCGAGTGATTCTATGTCCCCGAATTCAAGACCAGCCCCATGGATATAGAAGGGCATGCCCTCTCGCAGGAGTTGATAGCGGCCATCGATTTGCCTGATTTCCGCATGTTTGGGCCCATCGGGCTTGTCGGCACGATCTTGACAGGCAGATACGAAGCTCAAGCCCAACAACAGCACACTCAAGTAGAATGTCATAGCGAAGTAGTGTTAATCAGTGAGGACTCTGGTCCTGGACCAGAATAGATTCGAGTTCTTCGAGCGACTTCCCCTTCGTCTCCGGGAGCACCTTCAACACGAAAATCAATCCCAATGCAGCGAAGATGCCGTAGAGGAGAAAGGTGAGCGCACTACCGAAATTGTCCAGCTCCCACGGGAACACCAGCTGCACAAGGAAGCTTATGCTTGAGTTGATAAGTCCCACGAAGGAAATGGCGAGTCCCCGCACACGATTCGGAAACAGTTCGGAAAACAGCACCCACATCACGGGGCCGGTGGATACGGCAAACGATGCCACGAATCCCAGTATGCCGAACAGGATCAGCGCCGGGTTCATGCGGATGGCGGCGGTGATCAGTTCCGATTCGAACTGCTGCGCTGTCGAGTGGCCGAGCGTTTCGCGGAGCGCCGTCTTGTAGGCCACATCCTGCCCAAAGGTCTGCCCTTCAAGGGTGGACAGTTGCTCTACGGGAACCTCCTCTGGTAGCGAGGCGAGGGCTTCTGGCGTAAGTGTGTAGGTGGCCGAATAGAACCCGAAGGCCAAAACGATCATCGCAACCGTAATACCGCTCAGGCCAAACACCAACAGCGGCTTGCGCCCGAGCCGGTCCACCAATGAAATGGCGACGACCGTGAAGACGAGATTTATGATGCCCACCAATATGGCCTGGACGAACGAGGCATCGGTGCCAATGCCGGATTGCTCGAAGATCATCGGGGCGTAGAAGAAGACCGCATTGATCCCCGTAATCTGTTGTATGACAGCGATTACGATGCCGATAAGCAGCACCAGGCGCATCGCAGGCGCGAAGAGCACAGACAGTCTGGCTTTTTCCTTGTGGGCATCCTTGGCCAGACTTGCCTTGACGGTCACGAGATCCTTGCGGGCAACTTCTGCGCCGCTCGCACGCGTCATGATCGCGAGCCCCTCTGCGTCGCGGCCCTTCATGACGAGCCACCGCGGACTTTCAGGGACGGCGAACAGGCTGAAAAAGTAGAGTATGGCCGGGAGTGTCTCCAGGCCCAGCATCCAGCGCCAGTTGTATGGGCCGAACATAAGCTCCTGCGCCCAGACAGCCTCCGATTTGCCGAGTTGCAAGATCAGATAGTTGGTGAAGAAGGCTACCGAGATACCGACCACAATGTTTAGTTGATTGAACGACACCAACTGGCCGCGCATCTGAGGCGGCGCAATCTCCGCGATGTACATGGGCGCGATAATCAGCGACGCGCCGACGCCGAGTCCCCCGATCATACGTGCCACCACCAGGAACCAGAATGTCGGCGCAATGGCCGAGCCGATGGCGGAAACAGCATACAGCACAGCTGCGCCATAGAGGACTTTTCTCCGCCCGATGACATCGCTCAGGGGTCCGGCCGCCATCATGGCCAGCGTAGCCGTCAGTGTCAAAGAGCTGACCGCCCATCCTAACTGCAACTTGGTCAGTGAGAACTCCAGTTCGATGAATTTCACGACTCCGGAAATAACCGATGCGTCAAATCCCATCAGGAATCCGCCGAGAGCGACGATCAGTGCCGTTCGCGCGACATAAATCTTATTGGTCATGGTAGGAAGGTGTGTAAGGAGCGCTGATCAGGGAAGCCGTGTCATCACGCGCATACGGTATGCTCCTGGAGTGTGGAGTCGGTACGAATACACTCTTTGAGGCAACGATCGCCCGTCAACGCTGATGTGATACCGTTCCGGCTGATGCATTCCATTAGCGAGCGTCGTCGCGTGTTGGCCGAGGGCGTTGTACAAGTCCAGCGTAACGGTGGTCGTGCGTGGTATGGTGTAGGTGATGCGCGTTTCGGACCCGAACGGGTTGGGGTAGTTTGCTGACAGGTCAAACGATTCCGGCACGGTGTCCTTATTCGTGTCCGTGACCCGCACCAAGGTGAATATGAGTTTGTTGACATTGAAGTCACAGGCTCTGAAACGGAGGCGCAGGATGCCCTGCCCTTCATTCAGGTGCACATCCTCCTTGCGCACCGTGACCCAGTATTGCCACCCGCTGGTGCTCGGAAGCGAGATATCTTCGGCTATATTCACACCGCCCATTTCCAGTGCAAACTTGCCGCCAACCGCTCTGGAGGCCACGCGGGCATTCCGGATCCGATCACGCGTATAGTACTGGCTCTGCTGATTGCCCCGTCCGTGTCCTCCGACGTCATAATCCAAGCGGGTATCGTCAGGTACGCCTGTATGGTCAAAATCACCGGACCAGATCAGGCACCAGTCCTGCGCCAGGCGTGCGGCGGGCAAGAACAAGCCTACAATGAACGCAGTGACGGCTACATGCTTCGGTCTCATGGTGGAATCGAATCAGGTGGAAACTCTTAGTGCGCGGAACCCGAGGACTCGCGAATTACAAGGTTAACGGGATGGCAGTGGTGGCGCCGGGAACAGGCGCCCGGATCACTGATCCGGGCGATGAGGTGATGCACGACTTGCATGGCAATGTTACGGATGGGTACTCGGACTGTTGTGAGCGAAGGCGTAGAATAGCGGGCGCTGGGGATATCGTCAAATCCTGCAAGGGCCATGTCTTCCGGCACGCGTACGCCAGCCAGCAGGAGGTAGCGCAGCGCTCCTTGTGCGCACAAGTCATTGGCCGCAATGAGGGCAGTGGCTTGCGGATCGGACTGCATGAGCAGTTGGGCAGCACGATATCCGCATTCGGCAGAAAAGTCGCCGTCGAATTCAAGAGCCTCCACGTACTCGCCGCCCAATTGCCGCATGGCGTCCCGGTATGCGCGCAAGCGGTCCTGCGCATCATACGCTGCGGTTGGTCCCTTGATAAAGGCTATACGTTGGTGCCCACGCTCAAGCAGATGGCTTGTCAAGGCATACATGCCCCCATAGTTATCAAAATGGATAACATCGAACATGTCGTCGTCCACCGGCGTGTTCACGAATACTACCGGGATGTCTTCTTCCAAGAGTTCGTGCGCTATTTTCGGCGTAATTTCAGGCGCCATGATCAGAAAGCCGTCCACGCGTCGTGATATGCTCTTTAAGGCGGCCTTGAATTCGGCCTCGTGGCGGTGTGAGGCCGATACCAACAGCAGGTATCCGTGCTCCTGCACGGTGTCATCCAATCCAAGGAGAAGTTCTGCAAAAAACTCTCCACTGATCGATGGAAGGACGACGCCCACGATCCCCGTGGCCTGCTTTAGCAGGCTTATGGCTACTGGATTGGGGCTGTAGCCAAGTGCATCGACGGCCGTCATGACCCGGCGATGCTTTTCCGGGTTGACGGGAGCCGTTTGGTTCAACACGCGGGAGACCGTAGAAATCGACACACCGGCGTGCTGAGCCACATCACGAATCGTAACCCCCATAATCCAATCGTAGTCGTAAGTTTAGGTGCGGTGAGTGCGAAGTATCATGAAAACGTTTTCGCAAAGGTAGGTTCTGTTGTCTGATTCTGCAACTGAGTGGATATGAATGGCAAGGCTATAATATTTCGGGTGGCAGCGATTTGTCTGCCACTCATGCTGCTGGTGGCGACCGAAGGGCTCCTGCGCCTGGCCGGGGTAGCAAGAGACACCCGGGAAGTGTTCACGGCGCTGCCGGGACAGCCTGATTACTTAACGATCAATCCCCAATATGCACGTAGGTATTTCCACACCTTCGAGCCCTCAGTAGCCTTTAACCCTTTCCTGAAAAGCAAGAGTGCGGAGACATTCCGGGTATTTGTGCTGGGGGGAAGTACGACCGCTGGCTTCCCCTACCAGTTCTACCATGGCTTTCCGGGGCGGCTGGGCGCGCGCCTGCAGGCGCATGCCCCTGACCGGCATATCGAGGTTATCAATCTTGGCATGACTGCTGTCAACAGCTACACGCTGTGGGACCTCAAGGATGCTGTTGCACGCGCCGAACCAGACGCCATCATCATCTATGCAGGGCACAACGAATATTATGGAGCCTTCGGCGCCGGGAGTTCGGTGTACACGCTCGGGAATCGGCGCATTCTAAAGCGGCTGATGCTTCGTCTGAAGCGCACTGTCCTGTACACGTTGGTAGAGCGGCTCTTGGCCGTGGGTTCTCAGGTCGCCGCGCCGCCTGGTTTAGACCGCACGATGATGGCTCGGGTTGTTCGCGATGCGACGATCGCTCTGGACGGAAGGGTGTATCATGCGGGCGTCAGGCAGTTCGAAGCAAACATGGAGGATGTGCTGGGCACGTTTCGTCGCCGCGGCGTACCGGTATACATTGGTATGCTTGTCGCCAACCTGCGCGACCAGCCACCTCTTGGTGAGGATATGGGCGCGGTCGCGGCCTATGATCAGGGGCGTGAGCATATAATGCAGGGAGACACGGTGCAGGCGCGACACGCCTTCCTGGAATCGGTAGAGCACGATGATATCCGCTTTCGTGCGCCGGGGGCGATGAATGGCGCCATCCGACGGTTTGCCCACGAAGCGAGCGTCACGCTTGTAGATATCGCCGCCGCGTTTCGGAACGCCAGCCCGCAGGGCGTGGAGGGAAGCGACCTGTTTACTGATCACTTGCACCCGAATGCCCGCGGGTATGCGCTGATGGCCGATCGCTTTTTTGAGGCATTGCGTCAGCACCCGCGCTTGATGTTGCCCGCAGAGCCGGGCATTGCTGCGACTGCGGCCATTGATCCTGTTGACGAGGCTCATGCAATGCTGCAGATCCTGCGTCTCAAGGGGGGGTATCCCTTTGACAAGGTGGCGGACGCCGAGCACCAGGCGGAGAAATTTCGCGCCCTGCTCCAGGCATACCTGGCATCCCGGAGGTGGGCAGACTCGCTGGGGGCCGTGCTCGTCACGTTGGAGAAGACACCCCCCGAGGTGCTTCTTGAGGCTACGCGCTTGGCGCGTAGCAGATCAGACACCCTCGCCGCATTACTGTCTTACCGCTCGCTCCTGTACTGGCAGCCGTTCAACGCATCGTTAATGCAAGAGGCGATAGGCTTTGCACATACGGACCGATCGTGCGAGCCCCTCGTGGCGGATCTGGCGCAGATTGCGGTCCGTGCGACCGGCGGCATAGATTACCTGAATCTGTTGGCCGCCATACGGATATGCCAGGGTTGGATGACCGTGGCCGAGGCACTGCTTGCCCGCGTCGAAGCGCGTGATCCGACCTCAAAGGTGATGCTATTCAATAAGGCCCGTCTGCTCGTTCTTCAAGGCGACACGACAGAGGCTCGCACATATTTTGAGCGGTATCGCAGCGGCGAATAGGTGTCCCGGCTCCAGAAGTGCCCGCGTGTACTGGCTATCCTAGTCCGTTACGCCGAGCAATGCGTTCAGCGTTGGCCGGACTTCATCCACAGGCAGCATTCCCATCACTCTGAGAACGATCTGTCCCTTCTGGTCGATGATATAGGTCGTGGGCAGGGTCCACACACCGTCGTAGGCTTCCGTCACCGCTCTCGTGCCAAGCAGAATTGGGTAGGGTACCCCGAGGCGCTCCGTGAACAGTCCGACTAGCTCCTTAGGCTCGGTGGTGGACAGCGGCATCGGGGAGTCCAGTGCGACGCCGATGACGGTTAGTCCGTACGGCTCCAGGGCATTGTGCAGGGCAATTAACGCCGGAGTTTCCGTTCTGCACGGGGCGCACCATGTAGCCCAGAAGTTGAGGACTACAACCTGTCCACGAAAGTCAGAGAGTCGCAGTGAGTCGCCCTCCAGCGTGGGCAGCACGAAGTCGGGAGCCGGGCCCTGCCGGGTTGTATCGGTCTGCACGTCGGCCTGTAACCTGATCTCAGCCGGCTCCACCGGAGGAATCCTGGGTGTGTCGCACGCGGCAAGAACCAGTCCGATAATCAGGCAGAGACAACGGCACTTCATGCAGGACGGACGCCGGAGTAGATGCGTGGGATGGACCTCATTAAAGACAACAAATCCCCACGGTGAATGTTCTACGCCGCCGGGCGCCGAGTAGCCGATCAATAACGGGATAATGAGAATGCAATCGACGATGAACGACTTTGTAACGGGAGCGGAAGACATTCGCTGGGACCTGACAGACCTCTATGAGGACGAGGAGGCGCTGCATGCCGATGTCGCCCGTGCGGAGCGAGAGGCGGCGACATTCGCGGAGGATTTCCGAGGGAGCGTCTCCACGCTCAGCGGAGAGGAGTTGGCGGCAGCACTCAGACGGTTCGAGGCTATTCAGGATCGAGCGGGACGAGCCTACACCTATGTTTTCCTGCACTGGTCTACGGATACGTCGGCCGCGGATCGCGGCGCCCTCCTCCAGAAAGTTCGTGAGGCCTATACGCGAATCAGCCAGCAGCTTCTCTTTTTTGGACTCGAGTGGATCCATCTCGGCGACGAAGAGGCCGCTCAGGTCATGGAGTCCCCGTCGGTGACTCCTTTCCGTCATCACTTGGAGAGAGAGCGCCTCATCAAGCAGTTCGTGCTGACTGAAAAGGAGGAAAAGATTTTGGTCGAAGCCGCGGTGACCGGCCCTGGCGCATGGACGCGGTTTTTCACCGAGACGGTCAGCGCCATGCGGTTTGAATTCGACGGCGCGGCGCTGACGCAGCAGGAGATCCTGTCCAAGCTCTACGAGTCAGACCGCGAAGTACGGCGCCGGGCCGCCCTGAGCTTCACGGAGGGGTTAAAAGCTTCCGGGCACACGCTTACTTTTGTGTTTAATACGTTACTTGCCGACAAGGCCTCCCGCGACCGACTGCGCGGGTATCCTCATTGGATCAAGAGCCGAAATCTGGCCAATGAAATATCCGATGAGACCGCTGATGCGCTGATTGGCGCTGTCAACTCACGTTACGACCTGGTGGCGCGTTTTTACCGTCTGAAAAAGCGATTGCTGGGCCTGGACGAGCTCTTCGACTACGATCGCTATGCATCCGTAGGCGAGGCGGATTCGCGGTATACCTGGCAGGAGGCGCGTGATCTGGTGCTCGACGCGTACACTGCCTTCGATAGCCGCATGGGAAAGATTGCCGGGTACTTCTTCGAGCGGCGGTGGATCGACGCTCCAGTTTTGCCATTCAAGCGGGGAGGGGCGTTCAGCCATGGTGCGGTGCCGAGCGCGCATCCGTACGTCCTTGTCAATTACAATGGCAAGGCGCGCGACGTGCAAACGCTGGCCCATGAGCTGGGACACGGTGTACATCAATATCTGTCACGAGCCCAGGGCTATCTACATGCCGACACGCCGCTCACAACAGCGGAGACCGCCTCGGTATTTGGTGAAATGCTCGTCTTTGAGCGGTTAATGCAACAGGAGGAGGATCCTGCCGATAGGCTTTCCATTCTGATATCCAAGATTGATGATACGCTGGCAACCGTGTTCAGGCAGGTGGCGATGAATCGGTTCGAGGATCGCATACATACCCATCGACGAGAACACGGTGAACTGTCTTCGGACACGCTCGATGCATTGTGGATCGAGACGCAGGAGGCCATGTTCCAGGGCAGCGTTACACTGGGAGAGCACTACCGGCGTTGGTGGAGCTACATTCCGCATTTTCTGCATACGCCGGGGTATGTATACGCCTATGCCTTTGGCGAGCTGCTCGTCCTGGCGCTATATGCGCGGTATCTTGAGGACCGGAATGCTTTTCCAGAGCAATATCTGGGTCTACTTACGGCGGGAGGCTCCGATTGGCCGCATGTTCTGGTGGGACGGCTTGGCATAGACTTGCAGGACCTGGGCTTTTGGATTCAGGGGCTAGGGGCCATTGAGTCTCACATCGAGCAGGCCGAAGCGCTGGCCAGAGAGCTGGAGAGCTAGTCCCGTTTCCCATCGCATGTATGCGTCGCATTTTCCGTATATTTCGGACGTGAACGTGCATGAAATTCATTTGGAGCTTGGCAACCGCGAGTTGGCCGAAGTGCGTCTCGCCAGCGAGATCACGCCGGTACCATCGCCGTTGAAGAATCGGTTCATTGGGACGCCGAATATTGTCACTGATCGGATCAGGCAGCTTCTGAGACACGTGCCCGCCGACCTGCTTGTGGTCGAATCGGATTGCGGACCAGGCCGACCGGCGGCCCGAGCAACGCTTCATACCACGGTCAAGGGCGTGCACTTGGCACGCACCGAACTGAAACTCGGCTGATCGCAAGAGCTGTATTGCCTGTCCAAGAAGTACGTCCGTGGAGCTGGATTATCGCGGAACCCGTCGTGCTGACGGTAATCGTGGTCAATGCTGTTACCCTGTTTCTGGACGCGTTTCCGGAGATGCACGGGACGGCCGGCATCTTGCTGTTCTGGATCGACTATATCTGCCTGATCTTTTTCATGGCGGAAGCCGTCATCAAGATCCGGCGCGACGGAAGCTTCGCCGCCTACTGGAGCGACCCGTGGAATGCGTTTGACTTCTGTGTCGTGCTGGGAGGGCTTCCGCTCCTGATCAGCCCTTTTATGAACGGCGCGCTGGCTGATCTGGGGCTTGTTCTGATTCTGCGCATGGGGCGGCTCTTCCGGTTTGCCCGCCTTATGCGGTTCGTACCGGATGCAGAACGGATATTCAAGAGTGTTTGGCGTGCCATACGGGTTTCTGTCGGCATATTTCTGGCGCTTCTGATCCTTAACCTGGTGTTTGCCCTTGGGGCCACGTTGCTGTTTGGCCACCAGGAGATAGCAACAGAGTTCTTTGGTGACCCCTTCCGATCCATGTACTCGCTCTTCAAGGTCTTCACCATCGAAGGCTGGTACGAGATCCCCGAAACCTTGGCCGCGCGCGGCGCCTCCGCCAGCTACGTCCTGACACTTCGACTATACTTCACGGCAGCTGTACTGATCGGCGGGCTTTTCGGACTCTCAATCGCGAACGCCGTGTTCGTCGATGCCATGGTACAAGACAACACGGACGAACTGGAAGACAAAGTGGACGCCTTGCGAGACGAGCTCCGAGCCTTGCGGGCAAGCCTATCGCGCAAATCCCCCTGAAGCAAGAATACCGCCGAAGCGATCACGGAAACGTGGTCCGGACCGGACCCGAATCCGCGCCTGGCGTGACAGGCTGCGTTCTGACCAAATTGAAGGGAATTAGGCAGATTACGATTGCATCGATGGGTGAGCAATCACGCCAGTGTCTCGCTTTGGAGTACTCCGGGACGCTTACGATCCAATGCACGCCGATCTGTCTTAGTCGTGTCGCTTCTATCCTGCGTTGAAGGATGCGTCTTCGGTGCTAACGCCGCCTGAAGCGACGGGGCGCAACAATTTCAAGAGACGTCGTCGCGTTTGCGCTCCCCATGGCTAATTCCAGCGTGTACTTGCCCACCGGAAGGTAATACGTGCCGTTGTCTGCTGGGACTAGCTCGTCGTCTTCATGTGCCTCGTTCCAGCCAGGCACCTGGTCTGGATCTACGGACAGGTCGTAGGTAAGAATGTCCAGACCGCGTTCCGCAGTGTCCTCCAGCGTATTAAGCAGGAGACCGTCCTCACTCGAGACTCGCATGCTTACATCTCCATCAGCACCAGCAAAGACCGTCAGTTGCATCTCCGGCTCGAATACCTCCACCCACACAGTCCTGCGGTTGCCCCATCTATCCGCGTGTGTTACGGGTTCTGGCGGAAATACATGCAGTTCTGCAGTCAGGACCTCCGGGGTCAAGGCCTGCACATGTTTGATGTCAGCGCGGTAAATCGATCGGCCATGCGTGCCTACCAGCAGGTGCTGTGCCTGGGCCTGAATCTTCAAGTCATGCACCGGTGCATGGGGCATATTTCCCTGCATGGACATGAATGTGTCTCCACCATTTACAGACACATACAGGCCATTATCGGTGCCCACATAGAGCAGGCTTTCGTTCGACGGATCCTCCAGCACTACGTTTATGGGCTCTTGAGGCAGTTCGTCATGCAACGCCTGCCACGTCGCACCATAATCATCGGACCGATAGACATACGGAGCAAAATGATCCCAGCGGTATCCGTTTAGCGTAACATACACGCGCGCCAACTCATGGTGTGAAGCTTCAACCCGGCTCACCCAAAGTTCGCCCCATGCTTCATCCGAAATATTATCCCACGTGTAACCCCCATCGCGAGATATGTGCACCAGTCCGTCGTCTGATCCGGTGTACAGAAGACCAAATCGAAGCGGTGATTCATCAATAGTGGTCAGAGTTCCGTAAGGCACGTCACCGCGCCGCCCACCGCGCGTCAGATCGCCGGAAAGCGTTTCCCAGTCGTCCCCACGATTGAAGGACCGGTGCAGCTTGTTCGAGCCATAGTAAAGCACGTCCTGATTATGGCGCGAAAGATGAATCGGAGTCTGCCAGTTAAAACGCAACGGACGCTCGCCCAACGTGTGACGTGGTCGTACGGATGCACTGCCACCTCCTTTTTCGATGCGCCGGTACGCCCCGAATTGCGAACCCGTATACACAATGTCATTGGTGCGTGTGTCAATTTCCACTTGCATTCCGTCGCCACCCAAATACCGGTCGTACGCGTACTCGCCACTCGCGTACCACCCGAACGAGTGGACGTATGTATGCGGCCCACCCCAGACGCCATTATCCTGCAGCCCTCCGTACACATGGTAGGGCTCCGCGTCGTCCACGCCAATAGCGTAGAACTGACCCACAGGAGGCGTATTGGCCTTGAACCAGGTCCCTCCGTCGTCATAGCTGATGTTGAGCCCCCCATCGTTGCCGTTCAGCAGGTGACCGGGACGCGCAGGATTCAGCCAAAGGGCCTGATGGTCCGCATGCACGTGCGGTCCCCCAATCGACTGCCATGTGACGCCACCATCGTCGGAGCGCAGAAGTGGCACGCCGAGAATGTAGATACGATTTACGTCATCTGGTGCGATTCGGATTTCGCCGAAGTAGTACCCGTAAGAGTTGTACACGCTGTCCAGATAGTCTTCGTGTGTTCTTGTCCATGTGGCGCCGCCATCATCACTGCGGTAGACCTCGGCTCCGACCACGGGCGTGTCAAAGAGTTCACGGTTGGCATCCTCGACATACCAGACAAGGTGAACGGGCTCAAGCTCTTCGCGCTCGACCATACCCATAATAACGTCAGCCGTGTACCGAGACTCGAATCCATTCTCGTCCAGGTAGGAGGCAATTGCGTCTTTGTCCATTTCCAGGAATTCCGCGCGTGTCATTGCACGCAGCATGTCCCGCGTAAGCACGGACGGTTCTTCATCGTCCATATCTTCTTCCGGTCGGCGAAACTGGTTATCTACAATGGCATACAGCGTGCCCGACACATGCTGGGCCAGCCCTATACGCCCGACGCTTTCACCATCGGGCAATCCCTCCGCCTCAAGCCGTGTCCATATGTTGCCGCCATCGGTGGATTTCCAGATTCCCGAATCCGCACCCCCCTCTACAAAATTCCAGGCACGGCGCTCTCGGTGCCAGGCGGCCGCGTACAGTATTTCCGGGTTGGTGGGATCAATCAGCAGATCAATGACGCCCGCCCGCTCGGAAACCTGCAGTGTATTGGTCCACGTAACGCCGCCGTCCGTGCTTTTGTACACGCCGCGATCAGGACTTGAGGAGTACAAGGCACCTGCAGCAGCAACCCAGATCGTGTTAGGATTCTCGGGATGCAACAATATGCGGCCGATGCGATGGGTCTCCTCCAGTCCCATGTGCACCCATGTCTCACCCCTATTCTCGGACTTGTACACTCCGGTGCCTGCGTATGAAGAGCGGCTGGAGTTATTTTCGCCGGTACCCACCCAGATCACTTCGCCCCGTTTCCAGTCCACAGCGATATCCCCGATCGTCATGGCAGCCTCGTGATCGAACAGTGGCACAAAGGACTGGCCGTTGTTCTCTGATCGCCACAGCCCACCGGACGCGTAGGCCACATACATATGCACGGGATCCGCCGGATTGGCCTCGATATCTACAATTCGTCCACTCATGATCGTCGGACCGATATTGTCGAACGTCATGTTCTTGAACAGGGAGTGCTGCACCTGGTCTTTCCGCTGCTCAAAACTTTCCAGGCGACTTACTGCCGGTGTAGGCTCGAACAGGGAAATCATTTGGGGTTGCTGCGCTGCAGCGACCGGTGCCAGGAGCACGAGGGGCATGAACCACGTATAGAAACGCATTGGTTGGTGGGGTAGGGTTATTCGGTAAAGTAATGGCAACCGGACTTGCCGGCAGAATCATGTGGCGCCAGCCGGATCCGATTGTGATCCCGGCAGGAACCCGGGAGGGTGACTCTTCGCCTGTTATACGGTCAACACGTTTCGCTTGACGAAGAGGGCAACGCGCAAGAGGAAAATGACATGGATTCGGCGTCATGGAGGGATAAGAATGCCCCAACCGGCCGGGTGTTGCTTCCGAGGCCGCCCGTTGTGGCCTGCCGATCGTGATTCGGCTCCCGTGCAGGATGGCCACATAGCATCCGGAAGAATCGCGAATCAGAGCGATGTGGTACAGGCGCCGTCAGCACCCAGCTTCGCCCATCAGTCAACGCATCCGCATCGGTCGGAGGCCCTACGATCCACCCGGAGCCTGACCCGCGCATATCCAGTCCATGCACGGCCCGAGCGGCGTCCCGACAAAGCGCTGGAGATTTGCGTGTGGTGACGTTGGATGAGACCCTTCCGGATCGGGGAAATAGAGGCTACGAGCAGCCAGTTCGATTCTCCTGAACGATCTATTACTCAGCCACCGATGTGCGAAAGGTCTTTGCGAGGGCCATGCGCTTAAGGTACGCCGCACGCGCGATCTGGATATCCTCCAGAAAATATGGCAATTCATTCAGCAGGAGTGCTTGCGGACCGTCGACCAGGGCTTTGGCGGGTGCCGGGTGAAAGTCCACCAGTACCATGTTGGCTCCGGCAATGACACCCTGGGCCGTCACGTGCATCACGTCGAGGAGTCCTTCTGGACTGGCATGCCGGCTGCCCACCGAATGAGACGGGTCTATACATACCGGCATGCGTGTTAGCCGGTGCACAACGGGCACGTGCGAGAAATCCACCAGATTTCGGTGGGGGTCGCCCAAATTGGTCTTCATCCCGCGCAGGGCGAAGATAATGCGATGGTTGCCTTCGCTTGCCAGATATTCGGCGGCATTCAGGGATTCGTTTAACGTGATTCCGAATCCGCGCTTGATGAGCACAGGATAGTCACGCTGCCTTCCGGCACACTTGAGGAGCTCGAAATTCTGCGTATTGCGCGTTCCGATCTGCAACATAACGCCGGTCGGATGCCCGGATTCCTCCAGTGCTTCAGTGATTTCGTAGATGTGGTTTTCATGCGTAACCTCCATCGCGATGATCTTGATGCCATGCACACCCGCCAGTTCGAACACGAACGGAAGACAGGCCTTGCCATGGCCTTGAAATGAATACGGATTGGTTCGGGGCTTGTATGCCCCCATCCGCGTGCACGTCTGGCCGTTATCTTGCAAGGCCTGCATCATTGCGCGCACATATTCGCGCGTGTCCACCGCACAGAGGCCGGCGAATACATGGAGGCTCTGTTGATCGAACGTAACGCCGTTGTATTCGAACTGATGCGGCGTCTCCTCTTGTCCATGGCGTCCCAGGAAGCGGTAGGATTCCTGCACGCGGACGACGCGTAGCACGCAGGGCAATCCCCGCATAAAGTCTAGCGATAACGGGGCGGTATCACCGATCAGGTAGATCTCGGTCAAGCGCTGCCCACTGCCTTGCACATGGTGCACTTGGTACCGGATGTTCTGGAGCGAATCCAGATAGCGCGTCAGTCTCGCGTAACTCGGCGAGTTTACATTTGTGTTGGGTCGTAGAATCAGTATCACGAAAAAGTAGGGGTTTTGTGAAGCATCAGGTAGGGCCGTTACGCCCATATGGCGACCGGCATCATAGTTCGGGAATAGCCTTGGCTACCACGCCTGCCGCAACTGGGAGGCGGCTGCCCGGTCCAGCAGGATAAGGGCGCCATCATGATGTTGCAGGGCAGAGGCTGGCATTGCCGTTGTGACATCTTTCTCCAGTGCTGCCGCAACCGCGCCGGCCTTGTGTTCCCCGCAGCCTGTCAGCAGGACTTGGCGTGCCTCCAGAATGGTACCTATGCCCATGGTAATGGCACGCCGGGGCACGTCTTCAGGTCGGTCAAAGAATCGCGCGTTATCCGCAATCGTCTTTTCGGTTAGGTCCATGACACGCGTGCGCGATCCGTGGGTTGACCCGGGCTCGTTAAAGGCAATATGGCCGTTGGAGCCAATGCCAAGTATTTGCAGGTCAATGCCGCCGCAGCGTGCTATGGCATCTTCATAATCCGCGCAACAGGCGCGCAAGTCCTTGACCATCCCGTCAGGTATGTGAATACGCGTCGGCGTGATATTGATGTGCCTGAACAGATGCTCCCACATGAACGTGTGGTAACTCTGGGCATGTTCGGCCGGGATGCCGACATATTCATCGAGGTTGAAGGATATGATTTCTGAAAAATCAAGGTTCTGATTCCTATGCATCTGTACCAGAATTTCATACATCAAGACTGGCGTGCTGCCGGTGGCAAAGCCAATCACGCTTGTTGGCTTCTGCCTAATCTGTTCGGCTACGATTGCGGCGGCCCGCTCACTTACGGCGGGATAGTCGTCGAAGATTTCTACCTGCATGACGCTTACCGTGCTCGTGTGATGCGCACCTGTGATGGGGAGGCGTGCGCGTCTGTCCAGGCTACATACACTTCGCCGCTACCCACGGCGAGGCGGGGAAACCCGCTCGCCCGTTCCGCGGAGGTAGCTACAACTGTGGTCACGTCCATGGGCGATCCAGCCTGATCAAAACGGCGCAGGCGAATGACCGCACCATCCTCTGTGCGCTCCACCCAACTGACGTGGGTATAACCCTCAAGGTCCACGGCAACGTCTACGCGTCCAATGGCATTTCCGTCGTCCGCCCGGAGCGCCGGACCAAACGTTCGTGCTTCATTACTGGAAAGCGCAACGTGCACGCGCGGCTGATCGCCTGCTTCAGTATACCAGGCCACAGCAACTTGCTGTCCCTGGGCCGACACCGCCGGACCATTGACAGGGCAGCCGGTTATCCGCCACCCGTCTGTGGCTACTATGGTTGGCTCCGACGGCCCGCTGTCGTCGATGCGGATGACGGCGATGTCACGGATTTCGTCCTCGGACCTGTCGCGGTATGCAAGGACTGTGCCGGTTGCAGTCTTGGCCGCTGACGTCTGGCAGCAGTCGCATACACGTGCATCCAGAAGGGTTTCGTTGGTGATTGCTCCCGTAGCGTCCAGGACTGCGCTGCGGAGAGTCATCTCCTGGAGATCGGGATAAGTCCTGCCGTCTAGCCAGGCGACAAGAACGGCGTCATCCTTCCAGGGCACCAGGGACACGAATCCGTGCTCGTTCTGCGTGTTGTCACGGTGGGGCTTAATTGGTGTGGTCCACGAAGAGCCTCCGTCGCGGGATTGTGTAACGCGCACGTCATAGGCGTATGCGCTGGCGCCATTGAGGGTCAGAAAATGAGCGGCCAGCGCCGTGTCGCTCCACGCCATGATCGTGGGAAAGTCGGCCCAGTTCACGAACCAGGAATCGCCTTCCGCTATGGTCTTGGTGGCTACTCCAGTGTCCCCAAGTCGCGCAAGACGAAATGCGTGGGCTTTTTCGCGGCCAGGCTCCAACCAGCTCAGATAGACCGTTCCGGACGGCGTGACAGCGAACTCAGGCATGCCGCTTCCGGGTGCCGCCGGCGAGGGGAGTTCTTCAAAATACAATTCGGAGGGCGTTTCGTGCTCCGTGCAGCTTGCTAGAAAGCAGGCGATTAGCACCCAGAGCGGCATAGTGCTGCGAGGCATGCTACTCCATGAACAGGTCGAGCAAATGAATGATCTTATCCCGGAGATTTCTCCTGTCCACGATCAGATCGACAAAGCCGTGATCCTGCAGAAATTCTGAGCTCTGGAAGCCGACTGGCAGGTCCTGGCCGATAGTTTCACGGATCACCCGCGGACCGGCAAACCCGATCAGTGCGCCGGGCTCGGCAATATGTATGTCTCCCAACATGGCGAATGAAGCCGTCACGCCTCCCGTGGTGGGATTGGTTAGCACCGAAATGTACGGCACGCCGAGCTCATCCAATCGCGACAGATGAGCACTCGTCTTTGCCATCTGCATGAGACTAAGGGCCCCTTCCATCATGCGGGCCCCACCACTCTGAGAGATGATCACCAGCGGGCAGGTCGATTCGATGGCGCGCCTGATTGTGCGAGCGACGATTTCGCCCACAACACTACCCATCGATCCGCCGATAAAACGAAAATCCATGGCGGCGGCCGCAATAACATGTCCGCCAACCATCCCCATAGCGGACAGCACTGCATCGTTAAGCCCCGTCTTTTTTGCAGTCCCCTTGAGGCGTTCCGCGTAGGCCTTGCGATCGATGAACTGAAGGGGGTCCTTGGGAATCAATTGTTCATCGTGCAGGACGAACGAGGCATCATCAAACAAGAGCTCAAAATATCCCAGTGCATGCAAGCGCATGTGATACTCGCATTTGGAGCACACCCACGCATTATCAACCAACTCACGCCGATTATTGATTTCACCGCAACTGGAGCACTTGATCCAGTGACCATCCGGAATTTCCGTTTTCTCACTCCGAGTAGTCAGAATGCCCTTGGTTGTACGCTCGAACCAAGCCATAAGGCGCGTTTCATTAATAAACACCAGGGGGCCGTAACCGGCAAGAGGACCGTTAAAGCCGCATGAGGAGGAAGTGTTCTCCAATGCCTGCAGCCGAGCACGCATGCATAATCTACGAAAACCGCTCTCAGGCTTCGTTCGCGAGTCTGAGGGACTTGATTATTTGCGTCCTTGGAGTATCTTGCCGCGTTACGTTCGGTCTCTTATGGAAGGGCGTTTCACAGTGCATTGGAAGTAGCACAGCCTCTTTTAGGACGTCAGTGCGGGGGCATGACGGATTCAGGCGTACCCGTGGCGTCAACGGCAACACAACACGGCAATGAAGGCATACAACGCAGGGCAAATCAGGAACGTGGTGCTCGTCGGGCACCAGGGGAGTGGCAAGACCACATTGGCTGAATCCATGCTCTTTGTGAGCGGATCCACGCACCGAATGGGATCCATCACTGAGGGCAATACGGTCAGCGATTATCACAGCAGCGAAAGGGAGCGGCAAATGTCCATCTTTTCGTCCCTGCTGCACACGGAATGGAATAAGTACAAGATCAACATTATCGACACGCCTGGCTATCCGGATTTTATCGGAGAGGTAGCTGCGGCCATGAAGGTGGCTGATACAGCAATTTTTGTGATGAACGCCGCCGAGGGAATAGAGGTCGGTACGGAGCTGGCATGGAGCTACGCGGTGGATACGGACAAGCCGTCCATGTTCGTTTTGAACCAATTGGATCGGCAGCAGGCCGACGTAGATCGGTTGGTGACGCAGATCAAGGGGCGATTCGGGGCGAGTGCGACCGTGGTGCAATTCCCGGGCGCCGATTCCCGCACGATCATCGACGTGCTGCTAATGAAGCAGTTGACATTTCCGGCTGGCAAGAATGGGAAGGCGGAAGTGAGCGACATCCCGGCGGACTTGCAGGAGCGTGCGGAAGAGTTGCACAATGCGCTGGTGGAAGACATTGCGGTCAATGATGAGGCGCTCATGGAGTTGTATTTCGAAAAGGGCGAGCTCGGTGAGGACGAAATGCGCCAGGGGCTGCGTACGGCAATGATTAACCGGGAGCTGTTTCCGATTTTCTGCACTATTGCCACTGAGAACGTGGGCGCATCCCGTCTGATGAGCTTTATTGACAACGTGTGCGCCTCGCCAGCCGACATGCCACATGCGATGACCGCTGCGGGGCAAGCCGTGGCGGCGGACATTGACGCCAGTCCCGTTGTCCTGGTCTATCGCACGATGGCGGAGCAGCACGTGGGTGACTACTCCTTTTTCCGGGTCTACGGCGGTACAATAGAAACCGGGATGGATCTTGAGAATGCCCAGTCCGGGACTACCGAACGGCTCGGGCAACTGTTTGCGCTAAATGGCCGCGAGCGCGACACAGTCTCCAAAATGGTGGCCGGAGATATCGGCGCGTTAGTAAAGCTTCGAGACACGCATACCAATAATACACTTCGCAAGAAAGGGAGCAACGTGATAATCGCGCCGATAGCGTTTCCCGAGCCCAGGTATCGCGTTTCTATTCGGCCCAAGAATGAAGGTGAGGAGGACAAGTTGGCTCAGGGACTGCACCAGATCACGGCAGAGGATCCGTCCCTGAAAGTCCTTCACGAACCGCACCTCAGTCAGGTGACATTGGGGGGACAGGGAGAGTTGCATCTGCGTGTTGCTCAGTACCGATTGAAGCATAAGGTGAACGTTGACGTCGATTATGGCCGCCCTCGTGTGGCTTACCGTGAAACGGTCACAGCAGAAGCCCGGTCGTCCTATCGACACAAGAAGCAGACCGGAGGCGCCGGGCAGTTCGCGGATATTTCGATGCTAATCGAGCCCTTGGAGGGAGAATTCCAGAAGCGCCCGGATATTTCAGTGCGCAAAACGGTGGACGTGAAGACGGGCTGGGGATCCACGATTCAATTTATTGATGGCATCGTGGGTGGCGTAATTGATATGCGCAGGTTCTTTGGAGCAATCCAGAAGGGCGTCCGGGAGGCCATGCAGCGCGGGCCGATTGCAGATTATCCGGTGGGAGATGTGCGCCTGGTGGTATACGATGGCGGGATGCACTCGGTAGACTCCAACGAGGCTGCCTTCAAGACGGCTGCGCGCATGTGTTTTCGCGAGTCGTTCCGGAAGGCCAGACCTGTGATCCTGGAGCCGATCCATGACGTGGAGGTGACCGTGCCGGAGGCGTACACTGGCGAGATAATGGGCGACATGAATACGCGCCGGGCTCGCATCCAGGGGATTGAGGCCGAGGGAACGCTGCAGAAGATCAGAGCACTCGTGCCGGAGGCGGAGCTCTACCGCTATTCCACATCCGTGCGCTCTATGACGCAGGGCAGGGGCATACATGCCTCGACGTTCAGTCATTATGAGGCGATGCCGCGAAATGTGCAGGAGCAGGTTGTTGCCGACGCGTCAAAGAAGGACTAGCTCGAGGCGTGTTGGCCGACGGTCCTGTCCAGATCGGGGAGGCCGACAGGAAGGTTACGCTCCAGTACGCGGCTAATCGCCAGTACGCCGGCTTCATTGGAGGGGCGTCCTACAACCTGTAGGCCTACGGGCAGTCCGGAGGCATCCAGGCCGCAGGGCACGCAGCAGATTGGCAAACCAGTAAGGGAAAGCACGGAGGTCGGGGCAAACCAGTCGTAGTACGTTTCCATCCGCGCTCCTGCTATCGTCGTCGGATAGTCTTGTTCGACAGGGAACGGAGAGATGGCCATGCAAGGCGTCAAGAGGTACTCGTACCGCTGAAAGAAATTCCGCAACTGGCGCCAGATAATGCTCCGAGTGCGTTCCGCCTCCGCCAGTTCGCGCGCCGAAGTCCGTAGCCCGTGTTGTAGGTTGCCGCCCAGATTTGCGCCCAGGTCTCCTATCCGCCCGAGCCGGTGGAGATGCACGGCAAGCAGGTGTTGCCCGCGCAAGGTGCTAAATGCTTTGCGGCCAGCCGAGAGGTCCAAGTTCAGCGTGTCCACGCCGCCCACAGCGTGTGCGAGCAAGTCGGTCGCTCTCTGGCAGACTGCCAGTATATCTTCCTGGATGCCGATCTGCGCGACATCCGGACAGTAGGCCAGCCGGAGACCGGCTGGAACGCTCTGAAAAAACGAGGGGTGGGCAACGGGTAGCCCGAGGGGACTCTCCACCGTGGGTCCACTCGTGGCGCGCAGAAAGAGTGCCAGATCGTCCGTCGTGCGTGCGATGGGACCGGCGACGGACAGCCGCCCCCAACGGTGGGGCGTTGGGACCAGAGGCACGAGTCCCGGAGACGGCCGTAGGCCGACGATGCCGCAGAAGGAGGCAGGCATGCGCAGGGATCCGCCTAGATCTGTGCCCTCTGCGAGTGCGATCATGCCGGAGGCTACGGCTGCGGCTCCACCGCCTGTCGACCCGCCTGGTGTACGCCGCAAGTCCCATGGGTTGCGTGTGGGTCCAAAGACGGCATTTGTCGTTGCGCCACCCAGGGCGAACTCGGGTGTATTAGTCTTGCCCACGATCACTGCGCCAGCTGCGCGCAGGCGCTGGACGACGAGCGCATCCTTCTGAGGCACGTGATTGGCAAACAGAGGGGAGCCGTACGTCGTGCGCATGCCGGCGACATCCGTAGTATCCTTGATGCCAACGGGTATCCCATACAACGGTCCTCTCGGGCGCGTGCTGTTTTCCAGGGCTCGCGCATCTTCCAGCATGCGCTCATTCCGTGTCACGATGGCATTCAGCGCACCGTTGTAGGACTCAATGCGCTCCAGGCATGCCTTGGCCACGTCAGTAGGAGACACGTCACCCTTGAGCAGCATTTGCTGCAGGTTGGAAGCCGACCGTAGTGCCAGATCTTTTGATTCCGCCATGCCGGAACAGGTGCGATGCGCTTCGCGGGCAGATGCCATCGGTCGGGGTCGCGGACCCCTGGAGTCTCGCTATCTATTGTCGTTTCTTCTTGCCGTGACCTCGGTTAACCTTTTTCTTTCTGGCTGGATCACTTTTGCCCTTGGGAATGACTTGTACAGTTTCCAGCGGTTCTTCTTGCCAGGTCCCGTCGGTGTATCGAACGGAGACCAGGTTCTTGAAGATGTCGAGCTTTTGCACTTTGCCACTTCCGCGTGTGGTCTGTACGGTGGCATTCACACGTGGGAAGGCCTTGAGTGCGGTCATGTACTGTTCCAATTCATAGTTCAGGCAGCACTTGAGCCGTCCGCATCGGCCGGTCAGCCTGACCGGATTGAGCGGGAGATTCTGCGCTTTTGCCGCGTTCGTGGAGACGCGCTTGAAATTCTGTATCCACGTTGAACAGCACAGCTCGCGACCGCATACGCCAATACCGCCAATCCGTGCAGTCTCGTCGCGCGCTCCCAATTGTCGGAGGTCCACACGCGTATGGTACGTGCGCGCGAGATCGCGGACGAGTTGCCGAAAGTCCACACGATTGTCGGCGGTAAAAAAGAACGTGATGCGTTTGCGGTCAAACTGCCACTCAGCGTCGACCATCTTCATTTGGAGCTTGAGGCGAGAGACTGCCTGTCGACCTGTCTGGAGGGCTTTCGCTTCGGATTCCCGATTGGCCTCATATCGTTCGATGTCCTTCAGGTTGGCGATGCGAATCACACTGGCCCAATCCCTGGATTTTTCCTTGCTGGAATTGCGAAGCCGCACGAGTTCGCCCGTCATCGTTACATGACCAAAATCAACGCCGCGATCTGCGCCGACGACGACGTAGTCTCCCGTGTGCACGGGCAGATCCCGTGAATTGCGGAAGGTCTCTGTACGCCGGCCTTTGAAGGCTACTTCTACGAGTGTTTTCGCTCCAGGCGTTGAGCCATAGGTTGATGTGGGAAGCCAATCATGGACTTGCACGGCTGGGCAGCCGCCACTGCCACAGGAGATACTGCAATTGCATCCCCCGCCTCCGGTCGCGCATGATCCACAGCCCATTACACCAGTCCTGTCTGGTTATGCCAATGCGTACAGGATAACGGCCAAACTGTCCAATCGTTCACATGTGTCGTTAGAGAAAATGAGGCTTCATCAACTGGCCAGCGAAACATACAGTTCTCCGCTGTGCGGCGCCCGCATGGCATGTCCCAGCGATTGTGACAGCGCCGTCAGCACAAGGCGTATATTTACATTCGATTCGACAAGACGAAGCGCGTCTTCTACGAGGCTGACCATCGCATCCACATCGGCATTGGGCAGGTTTCCTACAAATCGTGACACAGTCTGGTCTGGTCTACATTGATTAGCTGCGCTTCCTGGCCCATGATGCGGTAGAGCATCAGGTCACGAAGCCAGTTAATCATAAGGCCCAAAATGCCACGGACACGCTCGGTGCCCATGCGGGAAACTTGCTCAATGAGATCGGCCTGCTTGCCGATATTCATGACATACGACTGCCGTAGAAAGTCAACCAGTAGTGCTCGGTCGCCCATGAGGTCTTCGTTTTCAGCGAGCTCGCGGGCGCGCGAGAATGAGCCGCCCGCCATGCGCGCCAGAATAGCCGCACGCGAAGCTTCTACGCCAACCTGTTCGCGCAGGGCATGCTCGATACTCTCGAGTTCCAGCATGGTGAATCCTACCCGTTGGCAGCGGGACAGGATTGTCGGCAGCATCAGGTCTGGCCGATTGGAGGTGAGGATGAAGATTGTCCGCGGGCCAGGCTCTTCGAGAAGCTTCAGAAACGCGTTTGCCGCCTCGACTCGCAGGAGGTCGGCATCAATCATGATGACTATCTGGTAGCGGCCTTCTACCGGGTTATAGTGCAGGGATGGCCACAACTCTTCCTTGATCCGTGCGACATGGTAGAAGGCTTGCTTGTTTGAAGCGACTCCCGGATCATTCAGGGAGGGTCTTCGCACAAAGTCGACAACGGCGTACGGTTGCTCGGCAAGGCGCTGCAGGCGGGCTTGAACATCTTCCAGGGAAGCATCGCTGGGCTGTGGTAACAGGACTTGAACGTCGGGATGAATGAGCCGTTTGACCTTGTCACATGGACGGCAGGTTCCACAAGCTTCGTCCGCCTCCGTTTCGCATTGCAGCGTTCGCGCGAATTCCAGGGCAACGGCTCGCTTGCCGACGCCAGGTGGGCCGTGGAACAGGTATGCATGTGCGATGCGCTGCGTGGCCACCACACCCCGCAGGATACTGATAACGTCAGACTGATCAAGTATTTCGTTCCAGGGCATGAACGGGTGGATCGTGGCTTATCCTTCGGTCGTCATACCACGTTTTGGTCAATCTGTTGCCGTGCGATGGGAAGGACGTTGCAGCGTTCCGTCGGCACTTTTTGACAGGAGCATCGTATCTTGCGTGCTTCGGCGTGGTAGCTCAGTCGGTTAGAGCGTGCGACTCATAATCGCAAGGTCGAGAGTTCGAGTCTCTCCCACGCCACGGGGAATAGGATGTGATGGATTGTATTCAGGCGCATAATCTTTGTGAGAAATATTTTTTGCGGGCACAGGAAGTGGCTTGGCGGCGGGTGTGCAACGTAGGGAATTATAGGTTTGCTTAAGTACAGGAATCCGGTCGTGCTGCTCATCCGACGCTATGGACGACTTCCATTTAGCATTATTGCGTTCAGAATTACGGTCGCTTGCAGCCGATTATACATGAGCGTGTGCGTTGTCATATGGATGATCCTGGAAGGAACGCACCGGTCACTTAATAGAAGTAATAATGAAGTCCTACTCCGAACTGAGGCCACGAAATCAAGTCCACAATCAGAACTCCTCCCGGATCCCGATATATTCCGCTTCCCACATCCAGAGACATGACAAGGCCTCGTGGTTGCGTCCGCCTGTGCAAAGGCAGCTCCACGCCAGCGCCCGCGATGAGGGTCCCCGAAATTATGGGAATCCAGCCCAGCTCGATCGATCTATTGTCTCCTATGTTGAATCCTAACACGAGGCGTCCAAAAGCATAAACCTTGAACCTGTCTCGTCTCCATAGATAGAAATGAGGCTGGCCGCCAATGCGGAGCTCATGGTATGTGACACCGTCGTCCCGCAGGGTCCCCCGGGATACAAGGATCTCAAGTGTACCGTAACGGGCGCCAAGATATACTCCGTCGACTCCCGATACTCTGACACCCACTCCGATTCTCGACGCAAAAGATTGGGCATGCACGGGGATCACCAGCAGTAGGAGGCCGATCAGGCTGGGCGGAATCCATTGCATGAGTTCGGGAGTGCAGTACTTGTGGATCAAGCGAATGCGTTTGTGCAACGAGGCTCTGTTGGCTAGGGTCGTTCGATGGTCAAATTGCAGACTTCAACCTCAATATACCGTCCAATTATTGAGTACACTATTAACGATCGCAATTTCTGGCAAGGAGCAAGAGCCTCTTTATTCGTGCGCTGACCAAGGCATGCGCAACTCCATACCCATTATAGCTCAGGCGGTTGTTCATGGCGACCGGCCCGCACTGCAAGACGAAACCGGAAACCACACGTATGCGGATGTGCTCCACGGTGCACAGGCCGTGGCGTCGCGCCTGTTAGGCGGAAGGTTAGATCTCGAAGGGGCTTGCGTGGCCTTCATGGCGCCGCCGGGATTACCGTACCTCACCGCCTTGTGGGGGATATGGCTCTCCGGTGGCATGGCCGTGCCCCTGTGTCGCTCACATCCAATTCCGGAAATCGCGCGCGTGTTCGCTGATTCCGAACCCACACACCTGCTTGTCCATCCGGCAATGGAGCAGCGTTTGACCGGAGTCGCATTGCAGCACAATCTGTACGTGGTGCGGATCAATCGGGCGATGCAGACGGCGACGCAGGACTTGCCTGTCATAGCGCCAGAGCGTTCGGCGATGATCCTGTATACCAGCGGCACGACGAGTCGGCCAAAGGGTGTCGTAACCACCCACAACAACATCACGGCAATGGTGACGCCGCTGGTAGAGACATGGGGTGTTTGCGCGGACGACATCTTGCTGCATGTCCTGCCTCTTCACCACACGCACGGCATTATCGCGGCGCTTCTTACACCCCTGTGGGCGGGGGCGAAAATTGTGTGTCTGGCTGGGTTTGATGCTCGGGAGGTCTGGCGGCAAATGGCAGGCTCCACGTTGCTTATGGCGGTACCCACGATGTACGCTCGGCTTCTTCAGGTATGGGAGGAGGGATCAGTCTCTGAAAAGGAGCAATGGGCGGCAGGGGTCCGTCGAATGCGCCTCATGATATCGGGGTCAGCGGCACTGCCAGTCAGCATATTTGATCGTTGGCGGGAAATAACCGGCCACCGGATTCTTGAGCGATACGGAATGACCGAAATCGGTCTTGTGCTCTCGAATCCCCTTGAGGGGGACCGGCGCCCCGGCTTTGTGGGGTGCCCCGTGCCAAACGTATCCGTACGGCTTGTTGACGATGCGGGGAGCCTTATCGCTACCGATGGAGTGCCGGGAGAGTTGCATGTCAGCGGCGCAAACGTGTTTCGCGAATATTGGAATCGTCCGGCAGATACGCGAGCGAGTTTCGAAGGGGACTGGTTCCGCACCGGTGATATTGCTGCGAGAGACCAGGGCTACTACCGGATTCTTGGGAGAATGTCCGTCGACATCGTCAAGACCGGGGGGTACAAAGTTTCTGCACTCGAAGTAGAAGAAGTGCTACGTTTGCACCCGGCAATCGCTGCCTGTGCCGTGGTTGGCCTTGAGGACGCGGAATGGGGAGAGCGGGTCGCTGCGGCAGTTGTCCTGAATTCCGGGACGACGCTCTCGCTACGGGACCTTCGAAGTTGGGCCAAGAAGCGACTGGCTTCGTACAAGGCGCCGACGCGCCTGGAGTGTTTCGAAGCACTGCCGCGGAATGTGATGGGGAAGATCAAGAAACCGGCAGTGAGGGACTGGCTACGTAACAGAGCGGCAGATCCTACTCATTCTCCGCATTGAGAATGTCTTCAATGTCGTCGAGGATATCATTGGAGCCCGGCCTAATCAGCGCAAGGATGGCGTTATCGGAAACGATGAGATATTTCTTGCCCTCGTAGGTTAACTCGATGGCTTCATCTCGCAGAAAGAACGCAAAGTCGCCATTCTGTGCCTGTAGGGGTAGATATCGTACCGCTTCCTTGGGTCCTGTCCATGGCTCGCCTTCAGTATACTCGGGATTCGGAATCAGGTGACCCGGGCCCACGCGAACCACAGTCCCACTTCCCACACGATCACGTTCGGCCACAGACGCTGGCAGCACCAGGCCGGAATCTGTATGCTGCTCCCCTTCTTCAGGATCGATCAATACTCGATCGCCGACAATGATCAAATCTGACATGAACCGACTCTTTTTGTAATGCAGCTTGGAGAATGAGTTAAGATAATTACGGTTCCACGAATTTTGCTGGCCCAGCATCTACAGGATCAGAGGGCCTATTTCGGTGTTGTGCGAGGCCAGCGATGATTTGCGAATATTCTGCGTCTGAAGCGGTGCAAACATGGGTCGA
The DNA here is from genome assembly GCA_963665975.1 of Rhodothermales bacterium. GTDB lineage: Bacteria > Bacteroidota > Rhodothermia > Rhodothermales > Bin80. The sequence continues at coordinate 917,343 of OY762508.1, read as the reverse complement.
ATCCCCGCTTGTGTCGTAGCACGTAGCATCAGCCAGCATTCCGGTAGTCGTATTCCGGACGTGACAGATTTCGGCCGTTAATGGAGGTCGCATCGTTGCTGTCTCGCATTTCAGAGGACACTGGTTGGGCAAGGGACACGTACTTTCTATTTAGTCTTGGGCTATCTGTTGCCCGTCGGACGCTTCCATAGACGCAGGCGTACGCCGCTGTAACCGTTGGGCGCGTTCCGGTTTGGGTCTCCTACTAAGATCTGGAATAGCATTTCTTGTCAGAATCGTTGCAATGGGTGCATCTGAATTACCCTGACTACCGCGTATCTTAGTAACATGCTGGTCACCTCACCCAAGAGCTCGGGCATCAGGCCATGTGTAGGTCAAGACGACAGCGGCTCCAGGCAGGACGGGTCGTTAAAGCGAGGATTGCCGACGAGTCTCGTAACGGGATAAGCATGCAGGGCCAGATCTTCCGCAGCTTCGAATACGAAGGATGGTTGTTCAGCGGTGAGGTACAAGTCGACGAGGTCTTGTGGAAGCGCCACCGGCATGCGATCATGAATGAAGGCGAAATCCTCGCGGGCTGCTCGCGTAAGGATGGCGCAGCGACCGTTTTCGTAAATGCCCGCCAACAGGAGCTGTTCTTCTGCCTGCGGGCGGATACAGTATGGCTGCTTAGGTCTTCCCGGCTGTGGTAGCCACTCATAGTAGGCAGTAACCGGAAACACGCATCTGCGATGCTTGAAGGCTCGTCGAAACATTGGCTTTTGAGCTACGGTCTCGCTGCGGGCGTTGATCATCGTGCGGCCGTCCTTATTCCATACCGGGAGCAGACCCCAGGTAAATGTGCTCCACTCCAGGACGTTGTTTTCGGCTATCAGGCCGGGCAATTGCGCCGATGGCGGCACATTATAGGATGGCGCGATCCCGTCCAGCTGATCGAGTCCGCTGGTGACACCGAGAAGTTCGCTCAGTTCGTCGGGCGTGTGTGTTTGGGCGATGCGACCGCACATAGGAGTCAGGCACTGGCTAATACATGGAGGCGGCAACTTGGCACGTAATTTGCAACCGTAGTCCAGACATGCAGGCGCCACGCACCTGCTACAGCCCAGGCACTATAGGAGGCGGCGTTGTGCCCACTTGCGAAGACAATATAAGACGATGACGACACCACAAGCACAAACGGCACCGCCCACGGCGGAACGGGAGGCATCGGCAGACACGCAGCCAGCGCTGGTGTTTGCTATTCGGGAATACCGCGCCATGCTCCATTCGCGCAACGGCGAACGAGCGCGGGCCTACCTGTCCGAGCGGGGAATTACAGACGCAACAATCAGCCGGTATCAAATAGGCTATGCTCCCAACGAGTGGAACTTTTTTGCCAGACGCTCGGGGCCTGTGGCCTTCGAACTGCTTGAGGCCGCGGACCTGGTGCGTCCGCGGCAACACGGCAATGGTTGGTATGACGTCTTCCGCGGGCGCATCATGCTGCCGTATAGTGAAGAAGGCCGTGTTGCAGGGTTCTCCGGTCGCATCTTGCCAGAATTCGAAGAAGACACCCGGCGCTACAACAACAGTCGTGGGATGCCCAAGTCACGTCTCTTGTACGGTTGGGATCAGGCTCGTGAGGCAATTGCGCAGAGTGGCGCGGTGTATCTGGTCGAAGGACAGATCGACACGCTTGCAATGGCGTCCGCAGGCCAACCCAATGTCCTCGGTATCGGTCGAGCCCTGATCAGCAGGACGCAGGCGGCACACGTCGCTGAGCGCACGAAGGAGGTCATCCTGGTCCCCGACGGTGACGCCACCGGACGGCGAAGCATTTTATTGAATGCTGCGAAGCTGGCAGATCACGGCGTTGATGTACGGGTGGCCATGCTAAATCATGGCAAGGATCCTGGTGAGGTGTTGCAGTCTGCGGGAGCGAGGGTGCTTGTTCGGGAATCGTCCGAATCGAGCCACATTCTGGAAATAGCCCCCAGCGTCATTGATCGGATCAATAGCGAAACTGAGGGCGGCCCCCTTCGAGCCGAAGTCTGGTCCGCAGAGTATATCGCACGCTTGCCGGAGTCCGAACACACGCGCCTGCTGGCTCTTGCGCCGAACGGGGACGCAATTCGGGAGGTAATGGAGAGCATGCGCAAGCGTGCTGACGCGCCGAGGAAACGACGCATATTTACGAAAGGTGCCGCCGATACCTGGCTATCTGACGAATTCGTTCGGACAGTGCGCGAAGAGGCATCCCTGGAAGAGGTGGCGCGGCGCTACACGGAGCTAACGCCAACCGGGGACGGGTTCAAGGGATGTTGCCCGGCGCACCGGGATACCGATCCGTCGCTACATCTGCGTCAGGGCAAGGGGTTTCACTGCTTCGGTTGCGGGTTTTCGGGTGGCAATGCGATTGATTTTGTGATGCGGCTCGACAATGTGGACTTTCCGACTGCGGTGCGTCGACTTGCAGAAGAATTCAGCATTACCGTGTCCGAATTGCCAGAACAGGATGCCCTACCGGATGCTCCCAATCCAAATCGTGCAATGGAACGACGCTTTTATGCATTCGTGGAGGCGATCCGACCGTTCTGGCGGGAACCTTCGTATGTCGTCAGGGAAATCAAGGATTTGGCAATCCGCAGTGGGGTGGAAGAGGCGGCGGCAACGTTTCGCCGCGAAGCGGAAAGCTTTGGCGAGCGAACGGAGCAGCCGCTAACAAATGCAGATGCCGACCGCATCGCACGGGCGTACCTGGATTATGAGGCGACCAGGCAGCGCTACGTGACCTGGCTAAGATTGCGTGCGCAAACGCGGCGGAAAGGAACCGTCCGCTCGACATCAGGCAAGGGAGGACGGGCCTCGTTCGGCGCCTTCTGGCGCTCTGCGACTCGAGGGTTACGGCACTCCTGATGTGATCCGGCTCAAAGGGTGCGTAATGAATACGTGGTCTGGCTAGAGCACGGTAGATTGGATTGAAACGGCGGAGTCCCGCCGCGTGTTCTATTTTGGGGACTTATATATTTAAAAAACCGATGATTAATGGCCAATTTACTAGGGAATTATACGTGAACGGGTGCGGGGCGCTATGCGTCCCAGATCTTCGCGTTTTTCGGCTTGAGCAACATGCGCACCACCTCCACCGGCGTCTTGCCCAATAGAACAGGTTCGCTGCCGGGGTATTGCCCCGCTCCTGTAGTAAACGCCATCGCTGTCGCTCCGAAGGCGCCTGTTTCTGTGGTTTAATTGATCTTGGCTCAGCCACAGCGAAGAGCCGCCCCATCATTATTCTGCCACCAATTCCTTGTACATGAGCCTGCGTCCGACCAGCCCGGCCACCACGTGAGCCATTTTGTTGAGCGTATCCATGCCCCGCGCATCTTCCAGTTTCCGGCACTAGCCAAATCGACGCAACAAGCCGACTCATATCCTGCACGGTTCGCAACACCGCTGCGTTTACACAGAGAAGGGGTTCAGCGGACGGTTACGCTGCGGTAGCGGTGCTGGAAAAGGACGTGCCCCTTTTTGACAGTCGAACACGTGCAATTACGACTCGCTAATCTCGTAGACCACCAATCTGAAGCCGTCCGCCGTAGCGTATGCCCGTCCATCTACTACGACCTGAATGCTAATACTTGAAGGCAAGATCAATTCACCTACTTCCTGGCTTTCAGCATCCAGGACGAGCCACCGCGAGGTACCAGCATCCTTGTCTGCGGATGAACGTCGAACCCAAATTCGGCCTCTATCGTCAACGATAAACGTAGAATACACGGGCCGAGTCTTGTATCGCATGGCACGTTGGACTTGTCTTGCGATATCGGCTGAATAGTCTTTTACGTACTCCTCTATGTCACTTCTCGTTACCGGTGTGCCGTCGAGCGGATGGGTAATGGATCCACGCGATGTCCCGTCAGCTGCCACGATTGTTACTTCAATGGAGCTGCTTGAGCCCGCATAGATGTGATCAGCGGGGCCCAAGCGGAAAAATGAATATCGACCAAAAGGCATATGAGTAGCCATAGGTCTGTATGGGCCTTTCAAGATCACCCACTCAACCGCAGGCAAACGCATGAGCGGGCCTTGGATAACGTCCCCTGCCCAGCCTACGATGTTGGCATCTAACGACCGCGGCGAATCCGATCCCGGTTCTTCGAATACCACCAGAAAGCCCCTGTCGATTGCACCGAAGAAATCAGAAGGATAGCTGCCCGTTGCATTCCCCGAAACGGTGAATGCATTGGCCAAGTCAAGTGTGTTTGGTGCGAACGCCGATATTCTTCTGAGGGTGGGATCAAACGTATACAATGTATCGCCTGGGCCCGCGTGTATGGCACCTAGCGATCTGAATTCACCTGGAGCTTCGCCTTCCCGACCGATTTCATTGATCAGGTCACCATTAGCTGTAAAGGCCTGGATCTTTGGGCTCTGCTTTTCGCCAATGAAAATGCGGCCAGCATCATCTACTGCAACGAGGTTGCCGATATTTCCGAAAAACACTCCATCCTCGCCAGCTTCGCTGCCGACGGTAAATAACTCGCGTAGTTCGATCTCGGGTACGTGACCACTGGAGGAAGGTAGATCTGCGTTTCTCATGGCCATGGCAGTGAGCAGGCAGCCTACAAGTATTACGGTTAGTCCCTTCATTGCAGCATTCAGATCTTATTGTAGTGAGGTAGGGTCGGGGCCTGGCACGCCAGTTCGCAGGATCCGGTGGCTTGTCCGTCGCTTTCGCTCCGGGCCTCAGTCCGGCTGCCGAAGCTATGTTTCCAGGCCCCGCCGCATCGAACCACGGCGTACGGATTTCCCGCACCGGGCTCTCCTGCTGGTTACGTCTCGAAGTCTATGCACAGTTAGCGTGGGAGTGCTATTGGCGTATAGTACTGAACACGGTAGTCCCGGTACAGACCGAGCCGTTCGTATAGCATCTACCTACTCCACCTCTTCCAGCCATAGCCTTGGCGCTTGCGGGCTCGCATCAGATGGCACCGTATTTTCAACCCAACCCAGTTACGGACGTACCGGAAGCATTGGCTCGATTGTCCTATGCGAGTAGGTCACGCACGACATTTCCGTGCACGTCGGTCAGGCGATAGCGGCGACCCTGATGCCGAAAGGTCAGCCGCTCGTGGTCGATCCCCAGAAGGTGCATGACCGTGGCCTGAAAATCATGCACGTGGACAGGATCGCGAGCCACATTGTACCCCAATTCGTCCGTCTCGCCGTGGGCATACCCCTTTCGGATCCCGCCGCCGGCCATCCACAGTGTGAAGCAGCGAGGATGATGATCGCGGCCGAAATCGTCCTCTGTGAGCTTTCCCTGGGAATAATTCGTCCTGCCGAATTCGCCGCCCCAGATTACGAGCGTATCGTCCAGCATGCCGCGCTGCTTGAGGTCAAGGACGAGTGCTGCAGACGCCTGGTCGGTCTCCTTGGCCTGCTGGCGGATCCCCGTTGGCAGGCCGCCGTGATGGTCCCAGCCCTGATGATATAGTTGAATGAATCGGACCCCTCGCTCGGCGAGCCGCCGCGCCAGCAGGCAGTTGGCGGCGAACGTGCCTGGATCACGGGCGTCTTCGCCATAGAGCCGGAAGGTAGAGTCGGGCTCGTCGTCCAGGTTCATGATTTCCGGCACCGAGGTTTGCATCCGGAAGGCCATTTCATACTGGGCGATCTTGGCTTCGATTTCCGGGTCATTCAGTGCATCGCGCTGTATTTGCTGCAGGCGCCGGAGGTATTCCATATGCCGGGCCCGATCGGCCTTGCCGATACCGGGAGGATTCGTCAGATACAGGACGGGATCCTTGCCGGAACGGAACTGCACCCCCTGGTGCCTGGACAGCAGAAAACCGTTGCCCCAGAGGCGAGCGTACAGCGGCTGGCCCAACTTGTCCTTCGTAACCAGGACAACAAACGCCGGCAGATTGGCATTCTCACTCCCCAATCCGTAGCTCAGCCACGATCCCATGGACGGTCGTCCAGGCTGCTGCGACCCGCTCTGCATAAATGTCACGGCAGGATCATGGTTGATCGCCTCCGTAAACATGGACTTTACGAAGCACAACTCATCGACGATTTGCGACGTGTAGGGCATTAGGTTGCTGACCCAAGCGCCGCTCTGGCCGTGCTGCGCAAACGTAAACGGCGAACCAACCAGTGGGAAATTCTTCTGTCCCGCTGTCATCCCCGTAAGACGTTGCATGCCGCGCACAGACGCGGGGAGTTCCTGCCCATGGTGCCGCGCCAGAGCAGGCTTGTAATCGAAGAGATCCAATTGCGAAGGGGCGCCGCTTTGCAGCAGATAAATGACCCGTTTTACGCGGGCCGGAAAATGCGTGGTGCCAAGCACGCCCTTGTCTGGCCCTGGCACAAGCCCAAACGCATCAAGGGGGCTCAATAGCGAGGCAAGCGTGGCCGCGCCGAGGCCAAGTGTGGTGCGCGTCAGAAAATCGCGGCGCGAATACCGCGCGTCGTAATTATGACATTCGTGCATATGTCCAGCTGGTATCGGTGTGACCCTCAGGGTCTGCAAGCGTCACCGCTTCGTGTACGCCTCGTCGTGGTTGATCATCAGGCCCGCCACCATCGCGAGCGCTGCCGTCACAGTCTTGTCCAGCGCCGCATCGGCTGGATGGTCGCCGACGCTAAACAGCGAGTCCGCATCGGCGGGGGCACTGGCAAAGCGGGCTTCCTCCTTCTCATAGAGCTCCGCAAGGAGTGCTACTTCCTCTGGCGCCGGCCGCCGGCCGGTAGCCAGGCGGAAGCCGTAAACAAGTTGTCCGTGCAGGTCTGAAGCCCCGGATTTCTGCATGCGCTCGGCGAGGAGCCGAGCAGCCTCTACATACTGGGGGTCGTTCATCAAGACCAATGCCTGCAGCGGTGTGTTCGTGTTCTGACGGCGCACCGTGCAGGTGGTGCGATCCGGCGCATCAAACACCGCCATCGAAGGCGGCGGCGAGGTGCGACGAATAAAGGTGTACAGGCTCCGACGGTACAGGCTCTCGCCCTGATCCGGCTTGTAGGTGAGCAGGGCTGATGAGAAGTTACCCTTTTCTATCCACAGCCCCGGAGGCTGATACGGCTTGACGCTGGGCCCACCGACATGCGATACCAGCAGTCCGCTGGCAGCCAGCGCATTGTCGCGAATCAGTTCGGCAGGCAACCGGTGCCGCGGGCCCCGCGCAAGCAGGTCATTGGAAGGATCACGGGCCAAGAGAGCCGGGCTCGCGCTACTGGACTGCCGATAGGTGGCAGACAGCACAATTTTTCGCAAGAGCCCCTTTACGTCCCAGCCGGATGTGACAAACGTCGTTGCCAGGTGATCGAGGAGCTCGGGATGCGACGGTAATATCCCCTGGCTACCAAAGTCCTGCGGAGTGCTCACCAGTCCTTGTCCGAAGAGCAAAAACCAGTAGCGGTTGACTGTTACGCGCGCTGTGAGCGGGTTGTCGTCTGCAAATAGCCACTGGGCCAGTCCCAGCCGGTTTGGAGGGAGGCTGTCCGGGAAGCCCCCGAATGCTGCTGGAACGCCGGGCGCGACGCGTTCTCCGGGCTGGTCGTACTGGCCGCGGCCAAGCACATAGGTAGCCCGAGGCTCTTCCATTTCCTCCATCACCATGACCTCTAACGCATCCGCGATCAGCTCCTGCTCCTTTTCCCGGGCGCGCTGCAAATCCCGCATTATGTGCTGGTAAGGGGCATCGGTGTGTTGCAGATAGGAGGCCAATCGGTGCGCATCGGGTTCCTCCGTCACTTCAATGCCAGCAAGGATGGCTGCCTCTCCAGGAGTCAGCGCCCTGCCGTAGAGACGAATGTCGTCCATGTAGCCGCGGAAGATTCCGTCATTGCCTGCGAACGCCCGGTAACTTCGTGCAACGCGGACCGGGCGGTCGATGCGCTCATAGTTACCGTCCACGGGCAGGATGCTCTTGTACAGCTTGTCATACTCAATGACCAGGGGTGCTTTGGCGCCGTCGATGAAAATCCGCAACCCGCCTGCGCGGCTTCCGCCGTCGTAGGTCAACGTCAGATGCGTCCAACTACCAAGCTCCACTGCTGCACGCGTACGGACATGGATATAGTTGTGTGGAAATGCGTGGATGAGCCGCGCGCCGACATGATTCAGGCTGTCAAGAAAAAGCTCCCAGCCTCGCCAGTAGGTATCCTTGTGAAAGGCATTTCCGAGAATCTTGGTGTAATCGCCACCCTCTTCGGGATGGATCCACAGGCCAATCGTAAATGGATCCGTGCGCTCAAACAGGCCAGCTGCGGTTAGATGCAGGAGGTCGTAGTCATCGTCAAACCGGGCGGCCTGGCCACGTGGGCCCGGCACGAGTTCCAACTCGCCCTGGACTTCCGCCGGCTCCGACCCGGCCACGCGATTCGGTGTCGACTTGCCGGTGATTGTATCCAGCGGGTAATGATCCAGAAGTCCGCTACCCAGCATCGCCGTCGTCGTGGCGGTGTTACGGTATATCCCTGCCGCTGAAACCTCACCGCGGCGCCTCGCCAGGCTCTGCTCGAGCTCTTCGATATGTGCGCGCACGGCGGCGAGCCCTGCTTGCTCCTCCTCGCTCAACAGCGTTAACAGCGGACCGGCATTGCCATCATTGCCGGTCATGCCCAATTCCTGAACGTTGTTGAAAAACGCGGTGAACTGGTAATATTCCTTCTGCGAAATCGGATCGAACTTGTGGTCATGGCACCGAGCGCATTCCATCGTCATGCCAAGGAAGGCCTGCGCCGTAGTGTTGGCGCGATCGATAACGTATTCGAGACGGTACTCTTCGTCTATTATGCCGCCTTCGGCAGTCATGGGATGGTTGCGGTGGAACGCCGTAGCCAGCTTCTGCTCTCTGGTAGCCTTCGACAGCAGGTCTCCAGCCAACTGCCAGGAGACAAATTGGTCGTACGGCACATTCCGGTTGAACGCTTCGATCACCCAGTCACGCCAGGGCCACATCGTACGGATGCCGTCGGCATGGTAGCCGTGGCTGTCGGCATATCGGGATACGTCCATCCAATCGATGGCGAGTCGCTCGCCATAGGACGGGGAGGCCAGCAGCCGGTCCACGACGCGCTCGTAGGCACCCGGACTATCGTCTGCCAGGAAAGCGTCGATTTCCGTTATCGTCGGAGGCAGGCCGGTCAGATCAAAGTTCACGCGACGCAGGAGCCGCTCCTTGTCCGCCTCTGGCGACGGGGCCAGCCCTTCGCGCTCCAGGCGAGCGAGTACGAAAGCATCCAGGGGGTCATGCGGCCAGAACGACTGCGTTACTTCCGGGACATCCGGCTGCACAGGTGGCAGGAAAGCCCAATGCGGCTTCCATTCCGCGCCCTGGTCTATCCACCGCCCGATAAGCGCCTTTTCATATTCCGAAAGAGCCAGGTTTGACTCCGGCGGCGGCATTACCACGTCGGAATCGTCGGAATTAATGCGATGGAACACGGCGCTCTTTCGCCTGCTGCCGGGCGTAATGGCGCGCCGGCCGGAAGCAAGCTTCGTGTGCAGTGCGCCTTCTTCTGTGTAAAGCCGGAGGTCGGCCTGTCGAGCATTGTCGTCCGGGCCGTGGCACGCGTAGCACCGATCCGAAAGGATCGGCTTGATATGAATATTGTAGTCGACGTCATCCGGCAATTGCGCGAGAATGGCGGGGTCCTTAGTACCAGAAGGACCGCAGCCTGCGGCAGGCAGTAGCGCCGCCAGAAAGAGGATAGCACTAATTCGAGGCGAGAAACACATGCCTGGTTTTTCTCCTTAACTACACGCAAAATATACTACTCGGTACCCTCATGTGCGGGAGTCGCCATGGCAGCGATTCCGGAAGCGTTACCATTCATGGCATGAGTCAGGGTCTTCCTGTATTCTAAGGGTCGAGCATTTGCCGTCATACATGTCAGAGGATCATGATTCGTTCAACCATGTCACGCAGAACTTTCGCCCGGACAGTGGTTACAGGACTTGCCAGCCTGGCGACCGCCGTTCCTGTCATCAGCCGTCCTGTGCCACGGGATGACATTATCGGTCACGGTGATTTCCGCTACCGCGTGCACCGAGACTGGGGACGTCTGGATGCAACGCAGACTCCCGTGAACAATTGCCACGAAATGGTGCAGGATGCACGGGGCCGGTTGATCATGATCGGTGATGAGGTCAGGAACAACGTCCTCATTTACGACAAGTCGGGAAGGCTGCTAGATACCTGGGGTACGGAGTACCCATACGGGCACGGGCTCACGCTATGGGATGCGGGAGGCGAGGAATTCCTGTTTCTGTGTGACAACGGCTTTGATGGCAACCCCCAGGTTGTCAAGACAACGCTGGATGGCCGTGTCGTGCTGCGGCTGCCGCATCCAAAAGACATCGGAGCGTACACGGAAGAGGACAATTATCATCCCACCGAAACGGCCATCGGTACCAACGGCGACATCTACGTGGCCGATGGCTATGGGTCGCAATGGATACTTCAGTTTTCCATGCAAGGCGAGTTCATCCGCAAGTTTGGTGGTCAGGGTGATGAGGACCATCAATTTCAGACCGTGCACGGAGTCACGCTTGATGCCCGCAATGCGGCCAACCCTACACTGGTGTGCACCTCGCGAGCCCACAACGCGTTCAAGCGCTATACTCTGGACGGTCGCTACCTGTCTACGATTTTCCTGCCGGGCGCTTTCGTCTGCCGCGCCGTGATCGATGACGACATGCTCTACGCCGGTGTCTGCTGGTCGCGTCTCAAGTACCTCAACCAAACGCCCAGGTCGGGATTCGTAACGATTTTGGACAAGAATGATCGTGTGGTGTCGAACCCTGGTGGCACGGAGCCTGCGTACAGGGACGGCGCATTACAACTCATGGTGCAGGAGCATCCGATTTTCCACCATTGCCACGATGTTTGCATCGACGATGACAAGAATGTATACGTCTGCCAGTGGAATGCAGAGAAGAGTTATCCGATCAAGTTGGAGCGAATTTGAGCGGCTAAGATGACCGTATGAAAAGTTATTGATCATATTGGCGACCATGGTCAGTGCGGCCAACATGGTTCAACCTCTAGACCAGGGAACAATATTGGAATGTGACTTCACCAGCGTAAAGCCAGTTTGCCCATAACGCCTGCAAGTCGTCACGTACCTCAAACCGGCAATACGCAAGTCCAATTCCGGGCCTCTTTGGACTCTTATCGAGCACCCCGCCCGCAGCTCAATCAACTCGATTAATCGACACGAAGCCAGCGATCAATCCTCAAGCGCAAGCGACGACAAGTATTGATAACTCTTCTCAAGTGTGCTTTCCGCGGCGGGGGCCAGATCGCGTTCGAGGTAATAATGCTGCACACCAGACTTTTCAGCCTGCGAAATGATTGCCGCAAGATCTAGCACACCACTGCCTGCATCGGTCATATGAGGGAAAAGCTCTATCCACTGCGACGGATCCCCTCCGTCGCCAGCAAACCGAACAACTTCCGTCATGTCCTTGATGTGCATCAGGCGGAAACGGCCTGGATAAGCGTCCAGGTATGCGACAGGGTCGGCTCGGCCAGCGGTCATCCAAAAGACATCCATCTCCAGGACCACCACATTCGGGTCGGTTCGCTCCAGCAATAGGTTGAGGGGAATTTCACCATCCATCTCCACCAACCCGTATCCGTGGTTGTGATACAAGAATTTGAGGCCAACCTTGTCCATGCGCATACCGAGTTCATTGAAGACATCGGCGACACGCTTGTAATCGTCCAGGCTCTTTCGTTCTTCTGGTGGAATTGCCGGGATGCCGGCGTACTTGTGCCCCAGCACGCTGGCCGCTTCGGCTACGTCATCGAGACGTGTTTGAAGTGTCTTCAGATCGATGTGCATGGACGGCGAAGTAAGGCCGTTCTCGTCCAAGATTGCACGCACTTGTTTCGGCGTCCGGTCGAAATAGCCGCTCTGTGAAAATCCAAGCGTTTCCGCTACTGGTTTCCACCTTTCGTGCGCCTCTGGAACGCTGTACGGATAGGGACCAAAGAGCTCGACCTCTTTGTAGCCAATGGCTGCCAGTGTCTTGATAGCTTCGCCAAAGTTCTGCTCAAGCATGTAGGGGATCGTGAAAAGTCCCACCCCTATGCGTTCAAGGCCTGCCGGCTTGGGAAGCGACTGCAAGGTAGTTTCATACCCTGTCATCAGGCTACCGAATACTGCAGCGGAGGCGGATTTCATGAAGTCTCGTCTGTCCACCGCAACACCTCTACGATTTTAGTTGAATAGGGGGTGGTCTGAATTGTGCGCCAACTCTGTTTTCACCGATCGGGATGGTAGGACGTATTCTCCTGAAACGGGAGTATGGTGTTCCGTTCAAGAGTCTGCTCAAGACCCTAGCGCATTAATCATGATCGTGCTCGTGAATACGCAGTATGCCTTATCGCTTCACTAAGGCGATACAAACAAACACGCACAAGGTGCTTACTCGAATATACCGGTTCTCATTGAAAAAGCATCCTCTGAGCCGTGAAATTGCTTGACCGGATGCGCCGGCAACCAGCGATAGGATGATCCCACAGACAATCGGATTTTGGCGTAGCTGACGTATCAGAATGGCATATTACAGATCAAGTTCGCCTGCTAGTGGAATGCGGAGAGGAGCTGCTTGATCACGTTGAGCGGATTTGAGCGGCTACCGCTTCATGATGGCCGTGTCAAAGTTCATGATCGTACTTGCGACCATGGTAAGTGCGGCGATCTGCGTCGCCGGCAGCGACTTGTCGCGGGGATACTCCCCAACAGAAAGGAGATCATTGGCATCGGCTGCCCCGCTTTCGAAGGCTGCCAATTCCTGTGCATAGAGTTGCACAAGGACCTGTAGCTCGTCCTGCGCAGGATGCCGGCTCGTCAGGAGGCGGAAAGCGTAGGTGATGCGGTCCTCTATCGTCGGGTCCCCCTCGCGCAGCATACGTTCCGCTAGCATGCGCGCGGCTTCGACATTCTGCGGGTCGTTCAGCAGCACGAGTGCCTGCAGGGGGGTGCTCGTGGACTGCCGCCGCACCGTGCAGACGTTGCGCTCCGGTGCGTCGAAGCTGATCATCGCAGGCGGCGGTGTGGTGCGCTTCCAGATCGTGTACATGCTACGGCGATACAGGTTATCGCCATGATCCTGTACGTACTCGGTTGCATTGCGCGTGGCAAGCTCTTTCCAGAGACCGGGCGGCTGGTACGGCTTTACGGGAGGACCACCAATGATGGGTACGAGAAGTCCGCTCACGGCAAGGAGGTTGTCACGGATCATTTCCGCGGGCATGCGATAGCTCGGGCCTCGGGCGAGCAATATGTTATTCGGGTCGCGCTCCATGAGCGCGGCAGCGGCGACCGATGCCTGCCGGTAGGTTGCCGACAATACGATTTCTTTTTGCAGTTCCTTGATATTCCAACCCGATTCGATGAACCGGGTGGCCAGGTAATCCAGCAACAGCGGATGACTCGGGAGTGCACCCTGATTGCCAAAATCCTCGGTGGTCAGCACCAGACCGCGACCGAAGTACATCTGCCAATAGCGATTGACGGCGACCCGGGCGGTAAGCGGGTTGTCTTCGTCCAGGAGCCATCGTGCCAGTCCCAGGCGATCTTTCGGGTACTCCTCAGGGAATGGGAGGATGGATACCGGCGTGCCATACTCCACGCGTTCGCCAGGGGCGTCATACATGCCACGCACAAGAATATGCGTAGGGCGCGGTTCTGCAAGTTCCTCCATTACCATGACCTCAGGCAGAGCGGTCATGAGCGTGTTGACCTCGCCGCGCAGCCGGGTAAGCCTTGCAAACCGTTCGCGATATGTGGCGTCGTACCGCCTGACGTACTGTTCGCGCAACGCGTCAGGCTCCGCATCCGAGACAACGGCCTTGCCAGCTGTTGCTGCGACTTCAAGCGTCGTAAGATGCGTGTCGAATACCTTGACTTCGTCTACGGCGACGTTGTCCAGTGTTACCGCATTGGCTTCGATCCACCCGAGCCGGAGGTTACCGGCATCTCCCCAGTTGGTCTGCTCGCCGGTGCGGGGATCGACGGTGTACAGAATGCTCTTCTTCAGATTGTCGACCACCACCCGCGCAGGCAGCCGGGCTCCGTCCAGATAAAGTGCCAGGCCAGCAGCCCTGCTGGACCCGTCGTAGGTCATCGCCAGATGATGCCAGTCGTGACGAGGCAGTGGACCCTGCGTAACGATCTCTATCGAATTGGCAGGGAAGACATGATTCAAACTAACGGCAAGAGTGCCATCCTTACGCAGCATGCCCACATACCCCCGGTTACCATTGAACAGCCCTCCCGACTTACTGAACAGCGGCCCTTCCACACTATCGCGCACAATATTGAACCAGAGGCTGATCGTAAACGGATCGTTGCGTTCGAAGTAGCCAATCTCGGGTCCCATGTCGATATACGGGTTCCCTACCAGTTCCTGAGCGCCGTCCACCTTGCCCGGCACGGTCCGTGTCTCCTTGTCCGGGTCACCCTTGAGCAAAGCGGGAATTGCTGTTGTCACCTCGTTTGTGAGCTTGCGCTCAACGACAGCGTCCAGAGGATAGTGCGCTATAGGATCGACTGTGGCAAGCTCGGCTGGCCTGCGCGCCAGCCACTGCTCGAATCCGTTGTCGTAGGTCGTGTCGTCTATCGCAGTCTGATTCTCAAGCTCGTTGATTTGCTTTGACAGAGTCGCCAGACGCTGTTCGGAATCCTTGTCCACAAGGATGAGCGTGGGACTCGCCTCTCCTGCATAGGGGATGTTGCCAAATTCGTTGATACTATTGAAGAAGCTGTAAAGCTCGTAGTATTCCTTCTGGGAAAAAGGATCGAACTTGTGGTCATGACACCGCGCGCACCGGACCGTAAGCGCGAGGAAGGCCTTGCCGAAAGTTTCGGTGCGGTCGGCAACGTATTCGACCCTGTATTCCTCCGGGACGATACCTCCTTCCTGGCTTTGCAGGTGATTGCGGTTGAAGCCTGTAGCGAGGATCTGGTCACCTGTTGGTTCGGGTAGCAGGTCGCCCGCAAGCTGCCAGGTCACAAAGTCGTCGAATCGAATATTGTCGTTAAAGACGCGAATCACCCAGTCGCGCCATGGCCACATGTTCCGGAGCCCGTCATCCTGATAGCCGTGACTATCTCCATATCGGGCGACGTCCAGCCATTCAGCGGCCATACGCTCACCGTAAGCCGGAGACGCCAGCAAGCGGTCGACAACCCGTTCATAAGCCGCTTCGCTGGTATCGGCAAGGAAGGCATCCAACGCATCCAGTGTCGGGGGAAGTCCCGTCAGATCGAAGGTTACCCTGCGCATGAGCGTTTCACGCGTGGCCTCATTCTGGGGCGCCAGCCCTTCGCGGTCGAGACGTGCCAGGACGAAGTGGTCGATGCCGTTGCGGGGCCAAGATATGCGAGATATTGCTGGCAGTTCAGGCCTCTTGGGAGGGATGCGAGACCAATGCGGCTTGTATTCGGCGCCCTGCTCGATCCATTTCAGGATCATCGCGATTTCTTCGGGTGCCAGACTAAGGTTCGATTCTGGCGGAGGCATTCGCTCGGTTTCTTCGTTTGCAATCAGGCGATGGAACACCTCGCTCTTGCGAATACTGGCTGGCACGATTGCCCTGGCCCGCTTGCTGTGGTTCAACCGGGCGAACATGCCGTCTTCTGTGTCCAGACGCAAATCACCCTGGCGCGCGTTATTGTCCGGTCCGTGGCACGGAAAGCACCGATCCGACAGAAGGGGCTTGATGTGCTGGTTGTAATCGACCTGAGAGGGTAATATGTCGTAGGCTTCTGCGACGGCCGCCGGCTTCTGTGGCGTGCAGCCTGACAGAATCAGCACGGAAAGGCCTACAGACCAGAGGGCGAGTGTGGTACGCATGCGGAGGGTCGATAACTGGAGCATCGGCCGCAATATAATTTTTCTTGCGATGACTATGGAAATAGCCGTTTTTCGAAGTGCACATGGCGGCTGCGCACATTGGAGGCTTCCAGGTGAGTGACGCGCCCTCTGGCATCCCGAACAAACGTAATGACAGGCATATACCAGCGAGAAGTAGTGAACGTATCTCCGGTGACTGGCGTGAGTGGGGTGGTGCCCAAGCGGAATTGTGCGACTTCGAGCCCGTCGTCACTGGCGGAAACCGACAGGGAGGCGTCCAGCTCGTGGCTGTAGTATTCTCCTTCGTAGGATGCGGGGTCGGTCATCGGCGTCACTTCGACTCTTGGCGCCGCCTGTCCGCGGACGGTGAGACCCTGTACGCGCCCCTGCGCGTCACGCGTAACGTGCACCCGTACGCTTGAAGGCTCCAACAGATAGCTACCGTCCTCAATGGGGATAAGGGGCCACGCCGGCTCTCCCGTCGCCTGCCACCGAAGCGTATCGTCTTCGACTGATATCGTAACGAAGGCCGCCGCGTGCAGCCGGTAAAGTCCAGAGACGTCGTCCGTGCCAGCGACACTACTGCTGACTGGCGTCACAGGCGTTGCCGCTGGACTGGTCAGGTAGATGTCTACCACACGGCTGGCCATCTCCTGTGCACGAAAATTTCTCGCATTACTAAGCGCTATGACAACCAGGTCTTGTTCGGGCACCCGCATGAGCACGCTGCGAAACCCCGCCCAACTCCCGGTGTGCGCAATCGTCGTATGCCCGCGATAGGCGCCGAAGCCGTGGCCGAACGCGTAGGAGATTTCTGAGCCGTCTGCGAGCCGACCCCGTTCGTGCATCTGCGCATAAACGGAGTCGCCACCGACTCGGCGATGACGGAAATTCTGCGCCCATCGCACCAGGTCTTCTAGCGTCGTGAACAGGGAGCTCGACCCCAGTGCCGTGAGTCCGTTGCCTATGCGGTGGAATGTGTCGCCAGCCGGGGCATACCCGTAGGCGCGGCCTGGCACAATCTCCTCGTGGTCATCACGCATGAGCGAGTGCACCATGCCGAGTGGCTGGAAGATGTGTTTCTCCGTCCAGTTCCGGAAGGACTGTCCGGTTACGCGTTGGACGATTTCCGCGAGCAGATTGTAGCCGGTGTTGGAATAGGAAAACTCCGCGCCGGGGGTAAAATTCAGGGTCTCCTGATTTCGCGCAAAAGTCAGGATGTGTGCGAAGCTGATCACATCCTCCATGTCCCAATCACCCATTGCTAGCGTAGATGGCCAGTCGCGAAGGCCACTTGTATGATGCACCAGATGCCGGATCGTAATGGTGTGCTCCAACGTGGCCATCTCCGGCAGGTATTTGCGTATATCGTCGTCCAGTGACAGGCGTCCTTGAATGGCAAGATGTGCAATGGCGAAGGCGCAAAACTGCTTGGACACGGATGCGATATCGAAGACAGTGCGGGGAGTGATGGGGATGCCGTGCTCCAGATTGGCCATTCCGTATCCGCGCATATGCACAACGTTGCCGGCTTCAATAACAGCGACGGCAGCTCCGGGGGCATCGGGCCGATTCCACGGCGCAAACAGTGTGTCTACGGACACGGATCGCTTGTCGGCAGGTTGCGCCACGAGCAGTCCGGGCACGAAGACCAGGCAGACAACAGATATTAGACGTCGGAGCATGCCGGTCATCGCTTTTCGAAACGCACCTTGCGCGTCCGCCTGTTGGAGGCCTCAAAGCCCGTGATACGACCGTTCTGTCGCAGGAACGTGAGTGTTGCAAAGAACCAGGAATCGCCGGTAAACGTGTCCGTGCCAGAGGCCGTAAGCGGAATATCATCGTACCGGCGATGGCGGGCTACAAGATGTCCGTTGGTGTACACGATATGGAATGTTGTTGCCAGCTCCTCGCTATAGAAGGTACCAGCGTATTCCGATAGATCGCGAGCCAGGAACAGGTCGGCAACCTGTTGGGCCATCGCGGTCGGGTCAAATTCCTCCAAGTTGCTTAGCACGACGACCGCGAGGTCTGCGTCTGGAAGTCGCATCATGTGTGTTCGGAAGCCCCGATGCGAGCCGCTATGACTGATGCGTCGGGTCCCCTTGTAGGTGCCAATGGAGAGGCCGAATGCATAGTCGAGCGTGTCTCCGCTGCTTAGGCGCCCGCGTTCGTGCATAAGATCAATTGCCCCTTCTGTGCCCACGACACGTTCGTCAAAATTCTGTACCCATCGGGCCAGGTCATTGGCAGTCGTGTACAGCCCGCTCGCGCCCACACTGGCGTAATTGACCACCTGTCGGTCATAACCGTTCTCCGTGGTGACGTAGCCTTCGGCCCGGCCTTTGATGATGCTGGCATGATTGCTGCGGAAATGTGAGTCATGCATGCCCAGCGGCACGAATATGTGCTCTTTGGTCCATGTGGCGAAGTTCTGCCCGGTGACGCGTTCGACGATTTCTGCGAGGAGTGTATAGCCGGAATTGCAGTACAGGTACGCATCACCCGGGTCGAAATTCAGCGCCCGCTGCCTGTACAGCAGCTGCAGGACAGCCTCTTTGGTAATTACATCATCCATGCGGTAGCCGGCCATGGCCAGCAGTCCAAACTCATCGCGCAAGCCACTCGTGTGGTGGATGAGGTGCCGTATAGTGATGGTCTCTCCGTAGTCTGGTAATTCAGAGACATAATTTCGTACAGGATCTTCCAGAGACAGGGCACCCTCTGTCGCCAGGAGGGCAATTGCGAATGCGGTGAACTGCTTGGAGAGGGAGGCTACAAGAAATACCGTTTCCGGCGTAATCGGGATGTCGTACTCAAGGTTTGCGATTCCGTAACCCCTGCTGTAAGCGCTGTCGCCGCCCCGCAGGATGGTTACGGCAACACCAGGTGTTTGTGCAGTATTCCACGGAGTGAACAGAGAGTCGATCTGCGAGTGAAGAGAAGGTTGCGCGGCAAGTGGTCCGGTGACAAAGGCCAGCGCGCAGAAGAAGACGAGAGCACGAGCCATATGCGTACGACAGGGTGGATCCAAAGGAAAACTGTGGCTTTCCCCCTAATTGGATGAGTACAACGTTGAATGTAACGGGAAACGATATGAAATGGTGTAGATTCGCACCCGTTTCTTGCGTGTCTCAGGGCTTGGTCAAAGCCAATACTCGCAACTGTTCTGTCCACGCCGTTGATAGGCGGGACGCCAGTTTATTCAACACTTCCGAACCAGCAAAAAAATCCCCCGAATTCAGGAGCTCGCAAGAGGCTCCAACATATAGAATTAGCTCGCATGGTTCACGAGTCACTTCAGCGCGAACGACAGGCCCGCCTCGAACGTGACCGCGCGCAGCTGCGAGTCCTCGCCTTCGAATAGACTGGTCAGCCCCAAGGCATACATGCTATTCACAAATGCACGCACCGGGCCCTTCACCCTAACGCTTAAGCCAGCGCCCACAACAATCCCGAAATTAACGGTCCTGAATCCCAGGTCGCTCTCCTCGTGGCATTCCAACCCAACAGTTACGCCCTCAAAGGAGCTGGTTAGGCCGCAGTCCACGAGAATGCCGACATAAGGCCCAGCAAACACGTGTACCGGCGCATACGTGTAGCGCGCAAGAACAGGCACCTCTATGTAGTCGGATTCTAAGGAAATGTCTACAAAATAAGTGTCTATGATCACGTCGGCGGGATCCACATTGCCCGATGCAATGCCCGCGTCCCCCTGCTGAGCGTACGCGGCTCCAATTACGATGTCCATGGACTGCGCAACGGGAATGGCCAGAGACAGGCCGAACCTCATGCCTACCCTGCGCCCCTCAAGATCAAAGTCCACGAACTCGTCTTCCTGAAACCCGCCGGAATAATTGGACAGCGCCATGCCTCCACCAAGAGATACAGACAGTCCCTGCGAAAAGGCGACTGCCGGCAGAGCCAGCAATCCGAGTGCTGCAACAAGACATCTCATAGGGTCGTCCTCTAAAACCCTTGAATTGAAGGGGCTTCCGCTTGTGAGAAAGAGCTAAGGTGGATAGGCCCCTGCCCATCGTATCTGCGGGCCGGATAAGATCAACCTGACCCGGAGCCAAGCTCAATATGCACGGCCCACGTAGTGAAGCTCTGGCCTCTTGCGTCGAGCGTGACCGGGACCTCCTGTCCCGGCGACAGATCCACTTTGGGAGTCGGGCCGAGTTCGACGCCGTTCGACAGGTGGATTTCGACACGAGCGCCTGAGGCAGGCGCATTTGTCGTGTTGGTCATGGTGCCGGTGAAGCGTTCGTTCCCGGCGTCGTACTGTATGACCAAATCAACCCCGCTCCGGGTCTCACTGACGACGTCCGTCTTCTGGTACTGCGTTCCACCCTCGCCCGTCTCGGTTGTGTCGCACGCCGCGATGCTCAAGACGAGGGCAAGAGCCGCCGCGATAGGCGCCAGTTGTTGTTGCATGGTTTCTCCTCTGTTTGTAGGGCTTCAAGAGCGCCAGGAATGATGGAGCGATCCGGTGCGTATTCCTATCAAGAAGCGTGCCATAAGATTGAAATCTCTGGCCACCACAAAATGATATTTCTGCGCCAGATTCTGATAGTTGGTGCCTGACAGGAAACGCATGAAGTAATTATTAATACATCGTTTAATAATAGTATTCCCTCGCGAATCTGTAGCGATTTTCGTATCTTAAGACCGTCTAAACGCTCATACAATCGCCTCAAAGCCCCTTTGCCGCCAACATTCGACCGTTTGTTGCCATGAGAATCGTCAAGGATCCACAATTCAAATTAGGAGAAGTGCCCATCGGCGAGATCGTGTTCAATCCCAAATCCAGAGATGATGTCCCCGCTGTACTGCGCGGACTACAGCATCTGTATTGCGATCCCGTCACCCGAAAGAAGATCTTCGAGATACTGGAAGAGAACCTGTGTCCGGACGTCAGTCACCGTCGTGGCCGTCCCGGCATGTCCCTGTGGCGCATTTTCGTGCTTGGTGTGTTGCAATAGGCCATCGACTGCGATTTTGATCGGTTGGTGGATTATGCCAATAACCACGAGAAGGTGCGCCAGATGCTGGGACACGCTGATTTTGGCGAGAAACAGTACTACCAGTTGCAGACGGTGATGGACAACGTTTCGTTGTTGACTGAAGACATCCTGGAGGACATCAATCGTGTGGTGGTAGCCAGCGGGCACCGCCTGGTAAAAAAAAAGGGGTCGGAAGCTCCGCTTCGCTGCCGGGCCGATTCGTCGGTAGCAAAGACGCATGTGCATTGGCCCACCGATGCCAGTTTGCTGTGGGATGCGATACGCTGTCTGATTCGGACCACGTCCCGCGTATGCCAGGTGGACCTCCCCCACTTTCACGGACGGTTAGTCTTTGGGGTTGATGATGCCTGACATGGATTCTTCTCGCTCTTCCAACGGTGGAGAGGAGCAACGAGCGACTGCGACGAGGCAAGCCGAGCCGCCGGGAGAGCCTCGGCGCTGCAGGGGTACCTTAGGCCAGATGGTGGAGTTTCTTGAAGTTCGCGGGCGACTTGTAGTCGAGCGCTGAATTGCGATTTCGTACCTCCAGGGTGGACGATGTCGCTGCCCTGCAAGATGGCTACCGCAACACCAGGCGTTGCGTTGCATCCCACGAAGCGTACAGGGAGTCGATCTGCGAATGGAGGGGAAGGCTGCGTGCTGGTCGGTGACAAAGGCCAGCGCGTAAGAGAAGGAGAATACGAGCTATACGCGTACGAGAGGGTAGATCCAGAGAAGAAATAGGCAAAAAGTGTATCTTGCCTCACCACGCCCCCCTGACTCAACACGCGAGGCCCCAAATGAACGACAATCGCACAATAGGCTATACTATGCGCCTGGTTATTCCAATGCTGGCAGGCTTGCTCTTCGTGGCCAATCTTGCATTCGCACAGGAAGAAGATGCGCCACTGCGCATCATCGCCTTCGGCGCGCATCCGGATGATTGTGAAGTGCGCGCTTCAGGCACAGCGGCAATGTGGGCGGCGATGGGGCACAAGGTGAAATTCGTCTCCGTAACGAACGGTGACATAGGACACTATGCCATGGCCGGAGGCCCGCTGGCGCTGCGCAGAACAGAGGAGGTTAAGGAGTGCGGAGAGATTCTCGGGCTGGAGAGCTCCGTAGTGTTGGACAATCACGATGGAGAGCTGATGCCCACATTGGAGAACCGCAAGAAGATTGCACGTCTGATTCGGGACTGGCAGGCGGATATTGTGCTCACCCCAAGGCCGAATGACTATCATCCAGACCATCGTTACACAGCCATACTGGTGCAGGACGCCGCCTTTATGGTGACAGTTCCGTTCTTTACGCCGGACACGCCGCGCGTTGAAAATAATCCGGTCTTCCTGTACTACCATGATCGGTTTCAGAAGCCGAACCCGTTTGACCCCGACATCATCGTGGGCATAGACGAAGTCGGCGATCAGAAGTACGCATGTATGGCCGCGCTTCGGTCTCAGTTTTCAGACTGGAATGCATGGCATGGAGGATACCTTGACGAGGTGCCCAAGGACGAGCCCGGTCGCAAAGCCTACATCGCGGGGCGGTTTCAACAGCGCGACGCAGCAGTAGCCAATACATGGCGGGACCTCCTGGTGGCCTACTATGGAGAAGAGCGCGGGAATGCTATACAGTATGCGGAAGCGTTCGAGGTCTCCGAGTACGGAAGTCAGCCATCACCGGACGAGCTACGGAAGCTGTTTCCGTTCTTCGAGTAACGCGTGCAGCCAATCGTCCAAATATCGCTGGATCTGACGTCTATTGACGAGGCGTTGGAGACAGCGGCCATGGCGCTCCGCGCCGGCGTAGACTGGCTGGAGGCGGGGACGCCACTGATTCTAGCGGAAGGATTGCACGGCGTTCGCAAACTGCGCGAAGCCTTCCCGGCGTCTCCCATCGTTGCCGACCTGAAGACGATGGACGGCGGCTATCTCGAAGCTGCCATGATGGCGGAAGCCGGCGCAACGCATGTGGTGGTCATGGCCCTGGCCCATGAAGAGACGATCCGCTGTGTGGTACAGGCCGGGCGCGAGTATGGGCTCGGCGTTATGGGAGACAATCTCGCTTGCGCAGACAAGGTGGCGGCCGCCAAACGGCTCGCTGCGCTGGGTTGCGATTACGTCATTCATCATATAGGATACGATGAGCGACGCGGGGCCGGCGGTGCGCCTAGTCCACTTGATGAACTGCGGGAAGTCGTCCGCGCGGTGGATGTCCCTGTGCAGGCCGTTGGCGGGCTGAGTGTGGAACAGGCCATTCAGGCGCCACAGTATGGTGCGCCGCTCGTGGTCATCGGTGCGCCACTTACCATTGATGCTAACGCTTTCCAGATGGCCAGGGGTGATGTGGAAGGGATCCTGCGGTCCATCTGTCGCCGCGTGCACGCAATGGCTAACGAGCAGTGAACAGGCGCTCCTGTCGCGGTGGCAATGGAAGCATGGAGTCAACTCGTTGGATGGGAGCACCGTCGTAGGTCAGCACAATCCGACCGAAGAGCTCACGCATGGTCGGTCGGCCGCGCTCTTGGAGAAAAGCATCAAGAAAGCGCCAGGCGTCCGATTTGTACAAGATCATCGCTCCGTTCTGGCGTGCGAACATTGCAAGGATTGGTTCGCCCTGCTTGGTCATTCCACTATAGTATCCGTGTGTTCCGGCCATGCCGGATACAGAGGCAAAAAGACCAATCCAGCCTCGCAAGATGAGACGCTCATCAGAAGATTCCGGAAAGAGGCGCATCGCCGCCGCCAGCGCGTCTGCCGTTACGATCCGTTCCTGAGAGCCGTGTGATCGCTGGCGTGCAGTCAGCCTGTTCAATCCGTTGTCATATAGGAATCCACGCGCATTGGGGGCCGCAGAGTATATCCCCGGAACCCGATCATACACGGCTGCATCGAGGTATGAAAAAAGTGCATTGTAGAGCGCCCCGGACATGGAGGGCGTGAGAGCATCAGGAGCTACTGCGAGGAGTGCGTGGAAAAACTGGTGGCCGCCACCATTGCGCGCCAGCGGGGTTCGAATAGTGACCGCAGCCTTGGTGGAGGCTTCATGCATGCCGGCATACGTATTCTGGGCGTCAATCATCGCTTGCCACGAATTCGTGCCGACGGCGGGATCTGCAATTGAAGTGGTTCCTCCAATAAAGTAGCTGAGCACAAACGCGACCGCGCCATAATAGCCACCGAAAAGTAGATTAATACCTTCCGGGTCTACGCCGAATAGGCCGGCATGGCCGAACACAGGTAAGAAACCACTGTCCGCCTGGGCAAATACCCGGTTGTATCCAGCCTTCTGTTTGTCCAGAAATGTGAGCGCCTTGTCTTCGATTCCCGTGCCCTTGAATGCTTGGGCTGCCATGGCCACACGCGAGGACAACAGAGCATTTTCGGTAAAGGAGTATGCCTGCGTGGCAGGCTCTATTCCGGTGCCGTCCTGTTTGAAAGCCAGGCGTGGCAGCATATTGCGATAATTCCTGGGCGGCCGCGCGTCGATCTGCGCACCGAGCAGGTGGTCAAGCATGGTGTTGATTGTCGCGGCATGCACAGCCTGCGTGACCAGATATTGCAGACGATAGGCAATGGCGATTGGGTCCGTTTCTCCGGACAGGACGCCGTCCCGTATGGAGTTGTGCGGCAACTTGGTGACAGGATCCAGGGCGGCGTCGTAGTACCGGGCATTAAAATCGATAAACCCATCTTCGTCGATCGTCGGACCGTCAAACAGCGGCTTTTCTTCCTTGCTGTCCAATCCAAGATCCGAGCAGGATATAAGCGGCGAAGCCGCGGATGCAGCGAGGGCGGCTTGCAGAAAATGTCGCCGCGTCCAGGGTGACGCCTGATCGCGTCGTAGAGAACTGTGTTCCGGCATTATCTTGTGCGCCTGAGCGAACAGTCTCTACCGTAGGGCAAAAAGCGTGTTCCAAAGCATCTGGCAAATCAGCGGTCCGGGTGCGGAGCGCGTTCTGGGCAACCCCCATCCCGAATACGCAGGCAAGATTATTGAAGCGTCTTTCGAAACATTCCGCTATCGTACCTTGGATTGCCTAACCCCCTAACCTGACGTGTCTTCTCTGCAATATGAACATGTCCGCTGTTGTCAATTATGCCAGGGGCGAGGTCGCGCTGCGCACCGTGGAGCGCCCTGCAATTGGGGTGGATGATGTATTGGTGGCAGTGCAGGCCGTATCGGTATGCGGCTCTGATGTACACCAGTGGCAGGGCACGCACGGGTGGCCGGTGAACTATCCCGTCATTCTTGGGCACGAATTTGCCGGTACCGTTGCAGCCACAGGTACACACGTGACCACCTTCCGCGAAGGAGATCGTGTGGTCAGTGAAACGGCAGCGGTTATCAATCCACACTCGCCGATGACACGTCGCGGTTTGTATAACCTTGACGTGTCTCGCCTCGGGTTTGGGTATGGCGTAGACGGTGCTATGGCACACTTCGTGCGCGTGCCAGCGCGCTGCCTGCATCGTCTGCCGGACGGTATAGGATTCACGCACGCTGCACTCACGGAACCATGCTGCGTCGCGTACAATGCGGCGGTGCATCATTCCACGATAACGCTCGGATCACGTGTGGTCATTCTCGGCCCGGGTCCGATTGGCATCCTGTGCGGTGTGATGGCCCAATTACAGGGTGCCACCGTGGCGATTGTTGGGCTGGAGCGTGATCAGGTTCGGCTTGCTATTGCGGAGCAGTATGGACTAATACCCCTCGTCGGCGATCCGACGGCATGGGCAACAGCATCCGATGGGCTGGGTTGTGATGGCGTAATCGATGCCGCCGGCGTCTCGCAGGCCCTTGAGACGGCGCTGCGCATCGTGCGTCCCGCCGGCTGGATTACCAAAGTAGGGTGGGGATCGGAACCGGCGGGGTTTTCCCTCGATCCACTGATCCAGAAGGGAATAACATTGCGGGGTAGCTTCAGTCACAATTATCCGATATGGGAATCTGTCTTGAGTCTGCTTGCGTCCGGATCTTTGTCACTCGAACCGCTGATAGGAGGAATATACTCCCTGGAAGAGTGGCGGAGCGCGTTCGAAGCCATGCACCACGGGCGGATTGTCAAGGCTGTACTCCGGCCTTTGCACAACGGAACATGAAACAGACGACGAGGCCAGCATGCAACTAAAGGACAAGGCAATCATCATTACCGGGAGCGCCGGTGGCATCGGCCGTGCAATCGCGCACCGGTGCGTACAAGAAGGAGCACGGGTTTTGATCACGGATAGGGACCGGGAGGGAGCCCTGCACACGGCGGAAGAGTTGGCGCCAGCCGCCGCCGTGCACATTGATGATCTGGAGGATCCTAGGGCCGCTGCACGAATCGTGGAGGCCGCCGTGCAAGCATTCGGTCGACTGGACGGGATCGTCAATAATGCCGCCTACATTCCCCGGTCCAATATCGAGACCACCGACGCCACACTGTTCGACGCCGTGCTAGCTGTCAACGTCAGGGCTCCCATGCTTCTGATACAGGCGGGCTTGTCACAGTTGGCGGCGGCACGCGGATGTGTGCTGAACATCGGATCGATCAACGCTTACTGCGGAGAGCCGCCCCTTCTGGCGTACAGCGTCTCCAAAGGCGCACTGATGACGCTCTCGCGCAATTTGGGTGACGCGCTGCACTCGGACTACGGCATTCGGGTAAACCAGATCAATCCGGGATGGGTGCTTACGCCAAATGAGTACCGATTAAAACTGGCCGATGGCCTGCCGGAGGACTGGCCGGAGCGCCTGCCATCCGTGGTGAGTCCATCGGGATCGCTCGTAATGCCAGAAACCATTGCCGCCGCTGCGATATTCTGGTTGAGCGATGCATCACGCCCTGTGAGCGGCTCGGTAGTAGAGCTGGAGCAGTATCCCATGATAGGACGTAACCCTCCAAAGGAAGTGATCCCGTGACAGTGGACAAAAGCGCGTTAATGCGGCCGAAGGTTGCAGTCTTTCCGAAGGCATTCATGGACGAGCTCTGTATGAGCGGCGCCATGTCGCTCCGCGAATGGATCGAGCTTGCAGCGACGCTACCGGTAGACGGCGTAGAATTCTACGGGGGTTTCCTCGACCTCCAGGACGCTTATGGATGGAGTGTATATCGCGAATTGGTGGAGGAGGCAGGGCTTACGATGCCGATGCTGTGCTGCTCACCTGACTTTTGCCACAAGGACGCATCTTTCCGCAGCATAAGCGTCAATCGGCAGCGCAGATGGATCGACATGACGGTTGCACTCGGCGGACAGTATTGCCGCGTCCTTTCCGGGCAACGGCGCCCGGATGTGCCGCGCAATGTGGGCATTGAACTGGTGGTCGCCGCCATTGAGGAATGCCTGGATTACGCCGCGAAAAGACAGGTGACGCTTGTTCTGGAGAACCATTACAAGGACCACTATTGGGTGTATCCGGAGTTTGCGCAGCACCTGGACGTATTTCTGGAGCTGTTGGACCGGATCGACCATCCGAATTTTGGCGTCAATTTCGATCCCTCCAATGCAATCCTGGCCGGCGATGACCCGTTGGAGTGGCTACGCCACGTCAAGCGTCGCGTAGTGACGATGCATGCCAGTGATCGATATCTCAAGCATGGCACCGTGGATGATCTGAGGAGGGAGGAAACCGCAACCGGCTATGCCGCGCGGCTGGCGCACGGCGAAATAGGACAGGGACTAAATGACTATGACGCCATCTTCAAGATGCTGCGTGAGGAGGGGTTCGATGGCTGGATCAGCATTGAAGACGGTATGGACGGCATGGAGCAACTCGCGCGCAGCGCAGCGTTCCTCCGTGCCAGGATCCGCGCGCACTGGCCCTAACTATGAGTATGCATGCACGAAAAGTATACGGTTGCCCTGATTCACGATGTCTTCCATGACGATCCGGAAGGAGGTCGCCTCCACGAGCGCCTCGCTGAGGCCAGACGCCGCGGCGCAGCGCTTGCCGTCCTGCCTGAGCTACCGCTAAACCCGTGGTCAATGGCGACGCCGCAGGCCGTTGATACGGATGCCGAGCCTCCGGGAGGGCCTCGTCAGGAGCTCCAGGCGTCAACCTGCGCCCGCGTTGGTATCGCACTGTTGGGCGGTGCGATTATACGCGACCCACAGACACGGGTGAGAACCAACACCGCGCTGTTGATCGATCGTGTCGGAAGGACCGTGGCGACTTACCAAAAGGTGCACCTGCCACAGGAGCCAGGGTTCTGGGAGGAGAATCATTACCAGCCGGGTCGCAAGGCTCCCCGTGTTCTCCGGAACCTGGGGCCGGCTCTGGGTATCCAGATTTGCTCCGACGCGAATCGCCTGGTGGGAGGACACGTGCTGGCTGCCCAGGGAGCACAGGTCATCCTGGCGCCGCGCTGTACATCAGCGGCCTCTTACGAAGAATGGCGTCTTGTGTATCAGGCGCTCGCGCTCACCACGGGCAGCTTTGTCGTTTCCGTGAATCGGCCCGGCCCCGAATTCGGAGTGGCGATTGGCGGACCATCGCTCGTCGTGGCGCCGGACGGAAAGCCGATGCTGGAATCAGGGGATGCGGTATCAGTGGTAACCCTCGACCTGGCGCGCGTGGCACGCGCACGGACGGAGTATCCGGGCTATCTTGGCTTTCCGGCATCGGTATACGCAGAGGCATGGCGTGAATTGCAAGACTAACCCTTCAATCTGACAGAACAATGAAGCGTGTTATTCTCCTACTAGGCTTGGTAGTATTCCTGGCAGCCCCCGGAAGGGCCCAGAACAGTGGCAAGGATAAAGTTGCTATTGCCCTGGATTCACGTGCGGATGCCTATGCGGCCGTGGCGCATCAACTATGGGAATGGGCGGAGGTGGGCTTTCAGGAGGAGAAGAGCAGTCGGCTTCTGCAGGAGGAGCTGGCGCGTGAGGGGTTTGCAGTCGAAGCCGGAGTCGCGGGTATTCCGACGGCATTCGTCGCCCGGTACGGCTCGGGTGCGCCTGTCATTGGCATGCTGGCGGAATTCGACGCCTTGCCCGGTCTTTCCCAGATGGCAACAGCCAAGAAGCACCCACGGGTAGTGGACGGCGCCGGGCATGCGTGCGGGCATCACCTGTTCGGCACGGCATCTGTCGCCGCCGGGGTAGCGATCAAGGACTACCTGAAGGAGCAGGGCGGTCCGGGGACGATCATCGTCTATGGGACCCCGGCAGAGGAGGGCGGCTCCGGCAAGGTCTACATGGTGCGCGCAGGGCTATTTGACGATGTCGACGCGGTGCTGCACTGGCACCCCGGTGACCGGAACGACGCGAGTCCGGCAACGACGCTGGCCAACCGGTCGGCAAAGTTCAGATTCCACGGCCATGCGACGCACGCTGCCGGCGCACCCGAACGCGGGCGCTCGGCGCTGGACGGTGTCGAGGCGATGAACCTGATGGTGAACTTGCTCCGGGAGCACGTACCATCCGAAGCTCGCATCCACTATGTGATCACGCGGGGAGGTCTGGCACCCAACGTAGTCCCTGACTTTGCTGAGGTGTACTATTACGTTAGGCATTCCGATGCGGACATCATGGAGAATCTCTTTGCCCGCGTTGTCAAGGCGGCTGAAGGCGCCGCGCTGGGGACCGGCACTGAGGTCGACTATGAAATCATCCATGGCAATCACAGCGTCTTGCCGAACGAAACCCTGGCGAGGGCCGTGCACGCCAATCTGCAAGGCTTGAGTGGCGTTTCCTATTCCGAGGAGGAGACGGCATTCGCGCGCGCTATTCGCGAGACAATTGAGTCTCCCTCTCGTGACCTCGGAAGCGAGCGGACCACGCAACCCTTCGCGCCCCGAACGACTTTGGGGTCTACCGATGTAGGCGACGTGAGCTGGGTGGCTCCGACGGTCGGGTTCTATGCCAGCACGTGGGTGCCGGGCACCTCTGCGCACAGTTGGCAGGCCGTGGCGGCTGGCGGGATGTCCATCGGCGCAAAGGGAATGGTTTTGGCGGCTAAGACGTTGGCGATGACGGCCTTAGATCTTTACAGCGATCCCAGTCTTTTGGAAGCGGCACGCACGGAGTTTGACAAACGCCGGGGACCAGATTACGCCTATCGTGCGCTACTCGGAGATCGCCTGCCGCCTCTTGATTACCGCCGCTAATCCGAATTCGGATTGTAGAAGAACCTGCGTACGAGTCGCTCGGGAGGCGGGGCTGTAGTGAGCGTTCCCACTATCGCGAAGAGCAGCG
This sequence comes from Rhodothermales bacterium, assembly GCA_963665975.1. Classification (GTDB taxonomy): domain Bacteria; phylum Bacteroidota; class Rhodothermia; order Rhodothermales; family Bin80. The sequence continues at coordinate 887,293 of OY762508.1, read as the reverse complement.
AGGCTGCGAAGCCCCAGATCAAGGGATCAAGCCCGAGAGGGCGCACGGGAACGGCATTACCGTACAGGATAAATCCCGCAACGTACAGGCTGAGATAGGCAAGGAAGCCCCCGAGCATGGTCACGAGCGCGCCTGTCCGATTAAAACGCGGCCAATACAAGGCCAGCGCCATGGGCCCCAGGAAGGCCACGGCCAACCCGCCTCCCGTAAACACGATCAGATACTGGAGGAATTGTAGTGGGTATAGTGCTCCGGCGGTCGCAATGACTCCGATGACGATTGTGCACATGTAGCTCATACGCTTGAGCGTTTGCTCCTTTGCCTGCGGACGCAAGTTGCGCTGGTATACGTCGCGCACGATACTGGAGGTGATCATGAGCATGAAGCTGTCTACGGTCGACATGGCTGCGGCGAAGGGAGCGGCTATTAGCAGGCCAGCAAGCCAGGGGATGTGGGCGCCGTCGGCCAATAGGTAGGCCATGACGGGCATGATGCGATCCGGCGTCTGGTCAAGGCCCGGCGCCAGCACGCGAGCGCAACAGAAAATGATGACGAGCGGAAAGTAGATCAGCGCAAAATAAACACTCAGGGAGGCGATGGCGCGCTTGAGCGTCACCGTCTTGGAAAAAGCCATCAGGCGGACCATGTTGCCGGGCTGCCCGGTGCCGGAAAGAGCCCAGAAAGCAAAGAAGGACACAGCGAGCCCGAGAGGCAGGAATCCGTCGGCATTGTCGACGCTGGGCCCAGGGGCGCGGACATAGGTTCCCGGCTGGCCGGCGCCGCGCGCGTACTCGGTGAGCACTTGCAAGCGTGGATGCACCAGGGGCGGGAGCGTGGTCTCAGGGAGGCGTGCTGTTATGGCGGCAATTTCGTCGGGTGTGATGATTTCGACCACTTTTACCGCGGCGGAGCTCGTGCCGCCAGGCAGGATGATGGCGCTTTGATTAGTGCGAAATAGGCGATTGCCCGGAAGCGTAAACCAGGTATCGGCCGGGATATAGTAACCGGATTCGGGTGCCGGTACGTCTGCTTCAAAGATCACTTCGCCCACCTTCGGTGGAATCATTGCGTTCATGGATCGTGTGGCGTTTGCAAGGCCACCGACCTGGGACAGGGCAAGCACCAGCATTACCATGACGCCGACAATCATTACAAAGCCCTGCAAGACATCCGTCCAAACCACAGCGCGGAAGCCTCCGAAGGTGGTGTAGATTACCACAAGGACAGCGAAGAGTAACAGGCCCAGGGTATATTCCGCGCTCACGCTGCCCGGCATCGCATTGCCAAGCAGCTGCGTCAGGCCAATGGCGGCCTTCTGGAACAGGGCGGCATTGCCGAGGAGCTGTTCCATGATCAGTGTGGCCAGCGTAAACTGCGGAATGAGATACACAGTTAGCATTCCGGCCATGAGCAACGTGGCGACAATGGCCAGCGCCGGACTGTCAAATCGCTCGCGCAGCACATCCGGCACCGTGATGGCGCCCGTCTGGTGCGCCACCTGGTTTAGGCGCTTGCCCAGCAGGCCCATCCCGCACAGTGGGAAGATCATGTAGCTCGCAATCCACAGGGCGAGAATCCACCCGTGAGCATACACGAGTGAGGGAAAGCCTGCAAAGGACCCTGCCGACGCGCTCGTCGCGCCAAATGTCAGAGTGAGCGCAACAAGGCCAAGGCCACGACTTCCCAGGAAGTACTCGCTCAGAAAGGCCTTGCGAGCCAGCGTGCGATGAGAAACCCATGCAAGCCCCAGTACGACCAGTGTGTAGCCGACGAAGAGGAGCAGGGAGGAGTTATTGCCCATCTGACTGCGAGTGGCCGCTTTCGACAGCGATATGGCAGAGGCTGAACCACGCGCTGAACAGTGTGGCGGCGATCCATGGAACGAGGATGCCCCAGACTACCCATCGCGGCATGCCGAAGAGGAGGGCTATCGCTTCGGAATCGTTGGCGTACCCTGCGATTCCGCAGTAGCCGACGGTCCAGACGAGACATACGGCCCAGGCGGTCAGGATGATGATGGCCTCACGACGGGCGCGAAGAAATCCGGGATCGAAGCGGGAAGCGTCTATCATGCCGTCAATTCGAGGATTAATTCCACTTCCGTGGATGCGCCAAGGGGAAGTTGCGCCATGCCGACCGCTGATCGGGCTCCGACCCCCGCATCTCCAAATACATCGCGGAGCAGTTCCGAGGCGCCGTTTATAACGATGTGCTGATCTGTGAAATGTGGATCCGTGTTTACATACCCTGTAAGGCGAATGACGCGGGCGATGGACTCCAGCGATCCAATCGCGTGGTACACCATGCGGAGATTGTTTGCGGCGCACAGGGCGGCAGCATCGTGCGCATCTGCTACCGACACCTCGGACGGGACCTTCCCCACATACAGCAGCGTGCCGTCCGAGACGGGCACGGCTCCAGACACGTACACGAGGTTGCCGCTCACCACGACCGGCTTATAGATGGCTGCGGGGGCGGGGGCTTGTCCCAGCGGGTAGCCCAGCGCTTCGAGTCTTTCCGCTCTTGTTGCCATGACGGGGAGGGCCTGTATGAATTGTAAAGGATTACGTGTTGCGTTGCGGCAGTGCGCGTCGGAAGAAGCGTAGCCAGTTTCCGTAATATACCGCCTCAATGTCGGTGCGAGTATAGCCTCGTCGTGCCAGGATGTCCGCCAGGCGGCTGAGATCGGCGATCGTGTCGAGTTCGCGTGGCGTTTGGTTAGCACCAAATCCACCATCAAGGTCGCTGCCAATGGCCGCATGGCGGGAGGATCCTGCAATCTGGCACACGTGGTCGATGTGGTCGCAGGCGGCCTCGAGGCTGACCACCTCGCAGGAGGTTTCGCCGCGCTCCCACCCGGCATGCAGCATCCAGCAATCCATGGCCGTACCAATCACGGCATCTCGCGCCACGAGTTGCCGGATTTGCGCATCCGTCAGTTGACGGTCGCCCGCCACCAGGCTGCGGCAATTGTGGTGGCTGGCCAGGACCGGGCCGCCGAATTGCTCCAGGGCCTGCTCCATGCTTTCGTCGCATAGGTGCGTTACGTCCAGTGCGATGCCGAGGGCCTCGAATGTGCGTAGCAGTGCGACGCCGCGCTCCGAGAGAGGGCCTTCGACGCCTGTACCGTATCCATAGTGTCCCCGGCCGTAATGGGTCAGCCCGGCGGCGCGGAGCCCATCGTTCCACCAGGCTTCCGCCTGCTCGGGATGCACGATTGGGTCAGCTCCTTCCATGCTCAGGATAATGCCGATTGGCGCATGGTGATCTTGCCAGTGGGCATCCAGGTCCTCGCGCGTTCGCAGCATCCGGAGGTGTCCTTCTGATTCCAGCAACTGGTAGTATGCCAGTTGCCCCTGTGCTGCGGCATAGGCGATATCCTGGTTGGCATGGTCGAGATCCGTGCGATGATAGACTGATTTGGGAGCCTGCTCGGGACCGCCGCGGGCAAGCAACGTGGCGACGCACACGCGCACGCCTGCGCGACGCAGTTCCGGCAGACTGGTGGTGCAGGCGCCGCGATAGGCGCCGTCTGTCATGTTCGCTTCCGCGCGACGCAGTTCCGCAACAGAGCGCTTCAGATCCCTGTTAAAGGACAACGCATTCCAGGCAAGATCAAGGTGGGCGTCGATGAGTGGGATCATCGTAGATATGTGCGCAGGGAGGTTTCTATTCGTCTCCCGGGATATGGAAGCCGGCTTTCCGCAGGAGCGCGATGGACGGGCGAAACGTGATGGATTCAGTATATCCGGATCCGAAGAAGCCGAACCCGTTTTGGACGTTGGTAAACGTCCCTGGCTCCACGAGCGCTTCGGGATCAAACGCACCAGTGGGAGAGACCCAGGAACTGTCGCCCACGTGGACGGTGACGTTTATTGCGCGCAAATCGATAATGGCGGCAGTCACGTTGTTGTCCCGGTCGAATGCTCGAAAGATCTCCAGATAGTCATTTCCGAGATGTATTTCTATCTCCCACCGACCTTGCCAGCGCCGGGCTTTTTCAGCATAGTTGAACAAGGCGGGCTTGAAAATGGGGTCCGATCCACCTTCCCGGAACCCGACGACGATGTATTCCACGTCAATGCGTGGCAGTGCCGGAGGATTACCGTTTATGAAGACCGGTACAATGGCTTCCACAGATGAGCGGGTCTGATCACTAACCTCCAGTGTGATCGGAGGTGGCACGGTTACCACAGCAGAAGTAGTGGCGCCATCGGATCGTGTGATCTCTAGCCGGTACGTCTCGCCCTCACGCGCGGCGAAAGTCGCCCAGAAAACGTGCCGGTAATCGCCATCCGCCAATTGGATGACGGAATCGCGCCAGGTTTGCGTTACGCCGGTTTGCAACAAGGTTGTTGTGACTACGGCGTCGATGGGACCCGGACGCACGAGCGTGATATCGGAATGTATTTCGAATACTCGAACGGCATGGGTGTCGGCATTCGGGTTGATCATGCCGTAGACAGAAAACGGGTGATCGATCCCGAGCCGAGTGTCTACGCTTTCCGCGCAACCCACCAGCACCATACAAGCGAGGAGCAAACCACCCGCGATCACAAAATGTCGTCGGCCCAACATTAGTCCACTTCGATTCTGAGTCCGAGGGTAGGAACAAACGGGAGCTGGTAGTTGCGCTGCCGGGTGAAAATGTCCAGGGCGAACAGATTCTTGCGGTCATACAGGTTGATGGCGCCGACCTGTAGCGCCAGGGCATAGCCTCCAAATTCCCAGCGGCGCTCTACCGACACGTCGAGCCGGTGATAAGTGGGCAACCGTCCCCGGAATGGCCGCTCGTAGATGACTCGCTGGTTGTCCTTCACAGAGAACAGATCCGTGACACCGTCGAGGAGGACGAACCCATCAAATCCAAATATGCGGTTGAATGGTCTTCCTGAACCAAAATTCCATCGCACGCTGACGTTGAAGCCCCGAATAGTGGTGTTACCGACGATATTGAGCTGATGGCGGCGGTCGTGGGGTGGACGAAAATCCAGGCGGTCCGTTCCGAACCACAGCCCTACAGTCTCTTCTTTCGCTCGGTACATCACGGAGGCAAGCCCGTAGTTGATGTAGCCGTAATACCCGGCCCGAGAGATTTCTGCGCGAAGGTCCAAACCGACCACGGTGCCATCTACTCGCTGCAGGCGCGTGGTAAAGCGGGGGAAGGCCGACCATTCACCAACAAACAGGTTGCGCAGGTCCTTATAGAATCCTTCGGTCGAAATTTCAAGCCACGATGCGGCTTTGATCCGATATCCCAGGAGTGCATGAATAGCCTGGGACAGGTCCTCGGTAGGTGCGCTCCGCCAGGCCGTAAAGACATTTGTTGCGTCGCGGCGGTCATTGATGCCGAAGATTTCCTGGTGGTACCGGCCGGCGCCGAAACTTGCCTCGTGGATGCCGCGGCGCCATATCAGGCGCACGCGCGGTTCGAACAGCGTACGGTTTTTCTGGCCAGGAAAGATTTCGACAATAAACGTGGCGCGCGCCCGAAGGTCAGAAGTAATATAGAACTCGGGCTCGAGGTAGATGCCTGCCTTGTGGCGACGGCTGCGCCCAAAATCGATGTCCTGAAAGACCCCGCCGAGCTTGGACGTGATTTCCGGGGCTCGCCAGTATAATCCCTGCTTCCACTGTGTACGCTTGTAGAAGCTGGTCATGTTGACGGCATAATTGAAACCCGAAATACGAGACCATCGGACAGGGTCACCCGGTGGGCCCTGTTCCGTGAAGAGATAGGAATAGTTCAGCAGGATTTCCGCAACGAACGGAAGTGCGCGCGGAAGCACCACATAGCGCAGTCCAATAGCGCTGTTCGTCCAACCGACAGACTCCAGGACTCGATCTTCGGATTGCAGCCCGATTGTGCCACGGTCATACGTATGGAGCCCACTGATGGATAATTGGCTGGTGCGACCGAGTACCGCATGAATCTTGGCGAAGGCATCCCCGAATGTATACGGCATGTCCTGAGGGACATAGCGTTGTGCGATCTGCTCCACGACAGACTGCCGGAGGGACCCCATGAAGGAGATGCGATTTGGGATCAGCGGCCCCTCAAGGCGTGCGGCGCTGACAAAGGGCGCGATGCTCGCGGCCCCGCCAAATCGGCGTTTGTTGCCGTTACGCGACCGTACGTCGATGACAGAGGCGATGCGCCCGCTATATGGTCCACCGTAACCGGCTGAAGCAATGTCTGCCTGCTGAATGATGTCGGATGGAAACGCGGAGTAAAAGCCGAGAATGTGATAGGGCTGATGGACATACATGCCGTCAATCAGCGTCAGGTTGTGCGATGGTTCCCCTCCTCGAATGAATAGCTGTCCTCCGCGGTCACCGAGGCTGACCACTCCCGGCAAGGCGGTAAGAAGGCTGGCCAGGTCCCCGGAAACATCCGGCGTAGGAATGAGCTCGATATCCTGCGGGTTTACTACCTGGAGTCCGGCCGTAACGGCTGCCGCCCCCATCTGTTGATCGCCCTCGACAATGAGTTCCTCAAGCTCTTCTGCATCTTCACTGAGGGCGATGTTGATCGTGAGCCGTTGATTGGCCCGCAGGCGCAGGGTGTCCTCATAGGTTACATAGCCGATATAGGTTGCCTGGAACGCATACTGCCCCGGCGGAATTCGTGTGAGGTTGTAGATGCCGTCCACATCGGTGGCGCCCCCACGCAGGTCGCCGGCCTCGTTTTGCAGGATTACATTGACGCCGAAGAGAGCTTCTCCATTGGATGCGTCCGTTACGAAGCCATGGACGGACGCGGTCTGGGAGTGGCAATAGGAGTTGGTAGCACCGAGTAGAATTGTTAGCGCCGCGGTGTAGCGTAGGATCCGTGACATCAAAGTTTGGGGCCTCTGCATAAAGAGTATCCTACACATCAAGTGGCAACGCTCATCTCGACCAATTGTTAATGATGTCCGGTTTTTTAAATTTAGGGACTACATACAAGTACGCTATTCTCACCGACAGTCGCAAAATCGGTTACAGCCATGGAGAACTCCCGCAGAACGTTCATGAAGACGCTGGGAGCGGTCGCTGTCAGCGTTGCTGTCCATGGGTGTCGCACTCCTTCCGGACAGCATGCTGAAGCACCCGTGGAGGAATTGCCCCCGCTGCCACGAGTGGGCCTGCAACTGTATACGTTGCGGGATGCGATGCAAAGCGACGTAGACGGCACGCTCGGCCGCATCGCGGACATGGGATATACGGCTGTCGAAACCGCATTTTGGCCTGAGGGCATGACACCGGCACAAGCGGGCCCGCTACTTAAGAATGCAGGCCTTAGCGTGTTTGCCGCCCATGTCGAGATCCCCGTCGGAGAACACAAGGACGCCATGTTGGCCATTGCCGATGCGTACGATTGCGACCAGATGGTGTGGCATGGATGGCCCGAGGATGAGCGGTACCAGACCATGGATGGCATCAGGGAGCTCGCAGACATCTACAACGAGGCGCACACCTTCTGCCACGCGAATGGACTGCAATTCGGGCTACATAATCATTGGTGGGAATTTGAACCGATTGCGGAGGGGGTGCTTCCCTTCTATGCAATCAGGTCGCTGCTGGAGCCAGGCATTTTCTTTGAAATAGACACATACTGGTCCAAGGTTGCTGGGCTCGATCCGGCCGAGGTGGTGGGTGATTTTGGCGCCCACGCTCCGCTTCTGCACATCAAGGACGCCCCGGTGCTTCATACCGAAGGACCCATGGTTGCGGCAGGGCAGGGTCTCCAGGATTTTCCAGCCATTGCAGAAGCAGGTCGCGGCCATACGGAGTGGATGATCGTAGAGCTGGATGATTGTGAGACCGACATGTTCGATGCCGCTGCGCAGAGTCTGGCATATCTCACCGAGAACAACCTGGCGCAGGCTGACGCCTGATCCGCAGAGGCGGCTTGCGCTACCGCGCCGTCACGCGCAGGATGCCACGCATGGTAGTCGCGTGCCCGGGAAACGTACATACGAACGCGTAGTCGCCGGGCGCGCTCGGCGCCGAGAAATAGATGGTTTCCGCAGAGTCTGGAGCCAGTAAACCTGTGTGATACAGCACGTTGTCGGACTCTGGCACATAGGCCATCTCGTGGCCCGCCAATCCCAGTCGCATGGCCTCGGTGGCAACGGTGTCGACAGCATCGCCATGGGTAATGATTAAGTTGTGGAGCATGTCGTCGGTATTGTTAAATACCATGGCCACGCGGCTACCGGCAGTGATCTCCAGCAGTTCTGCGTCAAACCGGAGGCCAGGAAGCGTACCGATGACAATCGTGGCATCGACAACATCCCAGGAGTCCGGCCGGGTCGTCTGATGCTTGGGTCCCTGCGCAGCGGGCGCGGTTTCCGCAGGTTGGCGGCGCGCGCCAGGCTTCATGGCGATGGCCAGAGAGTCTCCGTCCGGGATACGGTTGAGCGTGTAATAGGCCGCATCATGGAGCAGGGGATATCCATCCTCTGACCGCACACCCGCCATGGAGAGTTGGTGGATATACCCTTCGCGCATCCCGTCGAGGACCAGGCGCGCCCGCAGGTTGTCTTCTGAGACGACAACGCCAAGAATCGCGTGCTCCTGCCGATGGATAGGGGGACTGCCGTAGGTGGAATGGTACTTGTAGGTGAAGCCTTCAGCCGCGTAGGAGGTCGGATCGCCGGCGCTTGCCGGGTCTACGGGTTGGGTGAAGACCAGTTCGAAGCCGTCCGGCGTCGCTTTCATTTCGAGTACTTCGAACGGTACGCGGCCAGTCCATACCAGGCGCTGCAGGCCAAAGGGGGCCTTGCCCGTCGAGGACCACCCACGATTGGTCATCCCTACGAAAAGGCCGCCTTCATGGTCAAAGGCCATGCGTAGCACGCCGGAGGCAAAGCCTTCTCGAAACGGAAACGCAGCCCCCTGATACACACCGTTGACCTTCTCTAGAAAGACGCGCGCAATCTTGCTGTGTCCCTGGTCACCCACCAGCAGTTGCCCGGTGAAGGGACCGAATGCTCCTCCTGTCGTATCCGGCACAATGTCGGACGTGGAAATACCGAGAATCGTATGCGGAAACCACACCGCAGGCGGTTTCAGGCCGGGAACACGCTTGGCCACTTCGAACAGGGGCTCACCAGTGTCCGGGATATCGTCCAGCGTCAGCGTGACGGGCGATCCGGGCATGCTGCTCCATCTTAACCCCGCGGGGTTGCCAACAAAATCACCTTCGGTGACGTGCGTGATGTAGCCGGAGCCAATCCAGTCCCCCTGGTTTTCCGCGTAGAACAGGTCTCCTTCCGTATTGAACCCCATGCCAGCGGGACTACGCATCCCCGTAGCGATCGGCGTCATCGCTCCGTCGGCATCAATAGCCAATGTCCAGCCTCGCCATTCGGAGAGGCTGGCGCCAAAGCCGGTCCAGGCCAGATTAAGCATGACGATCATCGTCCCGTCCTTGCGCATGAGCGGGCCGTAGGAATATTCATGATAGTTGCCTTCCAGCGGCCACGCGTATACGGCTTCGTAGTCGTTGGCGCGGCCGTCCCCCGTAGTATCTTTCAGCCGGGTCAGCTCACCGCGCTGGGCGGTGACAAAGGCACCGTCCACATAGGCAAGTCCCAGTGGTTCGTGCAGCCCGTGCGCGAACTGCTTGTAATGCGGCAAGGCCCCACCGGACATGGCGGCATTTTCCACGATCCAAATGTTTCCACGGCGCGTGGCAACGGCCAGTTTGCCGTCCGGGAGGGCGGTCAGCCCGCCTACTTCGAGCACAATGCCTTCCGGGATGGGTACTGTGACAATCCGGTAATAGTCGTCTTCGACAGGTGCCTGCTGGGCATGTATACCGGTTGTGGCCAGACCTGCAAGAAAAAGAAGAAACAGGCTTCTCATAGCGGATTGGACGGAAAACGCGAAATGTGATCGGACGAAAGGGCGGCTACCAAATAATGCGGTAGCCTACGTTGTCGTCGCCGTTGTCGAGGCGCACGCGGACGAGCAACTCCTGCAGTCCAGGGCCTTTCCGGAGGAAGGTCCTGTCCTGGGGTTGAATGTCTATGTAGAAGGCCCGGTCATTGACTGCGTACCGCGTGGTGGAAATGGCGTGAATCGACGCGCCTGCGGCAATGCGCACCCAGAGTTCTTCGTCCACCGTCGCGTCACTGCGGAATACGAGCATTCGCTGCAGGTAACGTCCATCCTGGTGAGAGACAAAGCGATCTTCCACGGTTAGGGCTTCGTGCGAGTATTGGAATACAGGCCTTCCCAGGGGATCTAGTTCGTAACCCAGGAATCGTATCTCCGATTGCACCGCAGATGGCCACGCGGCGCCGGAGTGCTCCAGAAGCGCCCACGTCGGAGAACCCGACATGGTGACGGCGCTTCCGCGCGGCACGGTGAGCTGGCTTTGTCCGCGGCCATGCCACATAGGGGTGGCATCCACGAACGGGCCGCGCCAGAGATGCAGCAGCGCGGCGGACTCGGTATCCAAACTGTAATGGACACCATCGGGGGTGCCTACCGAAATCGCGCGGGTGCGCCTTTCATCCCCGTGCTGCACAAATCCTCGCAGGATGACCGGCCGATCTAGTGGTTCGACCTGTATCGGCGACGGAGGGGTGCGCGGTGGCCTGGACGCCGTGAGCGCATGGCGGGGAGTGTCCGGCCCTTCGACGTGCAACTCGACGTCTGGCGCACGCCAGCCCAGCTTCTTGAAATAGATGAACGAGAACGGATGAGCGCCTGCATCGAGATGCATGAGGCCCGTGACCTCGGAGACGTTGCTTGCATGGCGCACCGCAAGGCGGTCACCGATGTGTACGGTGGCACCGCCGATGGTTTCGTCCTGAAAATGGGGATCACCCGTTATCCAGTCCAGGGCGACAGAGAAACGATACATGCCAGAGGTCGGGATTTGCATGGTGCCGGCATAGGCTACCAGCACGGGGTCGGCCATCGCTACCGTATGATGCGCCAGACTACCGACAGCGCCTTCGTCACTGGGCGCGGCCTGTGGAATTTCTTCGAAGGGGCCCTCGTATAGCCGGTATGATACCTGTTGTGTTTGCACCCGGTCTAAGCCGTAGCGCTTGTAGCGAAGGTTTCGGAAGGCTATTGGTCCGTGGTCACCCTGAATCATGAGCGGCCCGCTGGGCTGCTCATCCTCAAATGTGGCGCTGCGCGTAGGGCCGGTCACCTCTACATTTTGATGGATGATGCTCCCGTTGTGTTCAACAAGCACGAACCGCGCGTTGCGTGTCTTCCGACCGCTACGGTCAAAGCGGGGCGCCTCGAATACGACCTTGAGTGATTGCCATAACCCCGGCGCACGACTGGCGTTGAAGCGTGGCGCGTGGCCTTCGAATCCGCGTTCCGCTGCCACATCCCAGCGTTGATAGATTCCGCCGCAGTCGCTGAAGGTGGGCTCCTGTTTGCCCCAGCTGTCAAGGAGTTGCACTTCGTAACGTCCCTGGAAGTAGATGCCGGAATTAGAGCCCGCGGGCATGAGGAATTCGACTTCCAGTTCTATGTCGGCGTGCTCCCACGCGGTGTGGAGATTGCTATTTGCGTGGTCCGTCGGCTCGTTGACAAGTATGCCATTGCCGGGCTCAGCAACGAGCGACTGCCGCTCATCAGGATCGCTGTAGATGGAGCCAGCCAGGGACCAGTTCGCGGGTGGAGCGTCAAATTCTTGCAGGAGGTCTTGCGCGTGTGCAGTAGTCGTAAACCACGCTGCACTGGCAATCAGCAGGGTGGACCAATTCCAGGAAATCATGGGCAAGCGATTCTAATCCAGAGAGGAAGATATCTATTCGGCCAGCCGATAGAGCGCAGCGGCGTTTTTCCAGAAAAGATGATCTCGCACGGCGTCACTCACATCCATTGCGTGCAGTTTGGCGTACTCGGCGGCAAAGCGACCCCAGGGCGCGTCCGTGGCGAAGAGTACGCGCGAGCATCCGAGATTGCGCCGGTCAAGTTCGGCGAGCAGCCAGGGTGGACCGAAGCCGGGTGCGAGAGACGTGTCTGTGTAAACAGCGCAGCCCCGCTCGATCCATTCCACAAAGCGTGGCACGAAGGCGAACATCGGTGCGATGGCCTCTCCCATATGCACGAACTGATAGGTAGCCGCCATCCCGTAATGCTGCATGAATGCCTGAAAGGCGTGCGGGTCTGCACCATCAGCATGCCCCGTGTGCATGTGTATGACAAGCTCATGATCGCGTGCAGCAGCTAAAATGCGCTCGACATTGTGACGGATGCGAGACGTCCAGCTCTGCGGATTAATGCCATACGGTCGCCACGTATTGGAGGCAAGCTTCAACGCGCGAATTTTGGGGTGTGGAAGCAAACGGAGCGCCTCTGTGCAGAGGTCTTCTGTCTCAGGCAGTGGTGACACCCACAAGCCGCCGTATAGTGCGCTGTGCTGCGAGACTGCGTGGATCAGTAGCCTGTTGTACCGGAATGCTGCGCGCTGGTCCTCAAGGTATGTGGGGACGATGACGCCACCCCAGAGATCGTTCTTTGTCAGATGCTCCTGGCATGCCACCCCGTCTGCGTGGTCCAGGGCCTCTGATATAGGACGAATGGAATGCCGTTCGAAAGACTGCTTCCCGTATGGCCCTATATGAAAGTGGGCATCAAAGATCCTGCGATGTGCACCTGTGCTCATTCAGGACGGGACGCTTGCGAAAAGTGGCGATACAATAACATCGTAACGGCGAAGGCTACGAGGAATATGCATGCCGGTACGAGGATGCCCCACAAGGGGCTCTCCGGGCGCTGAAAGGCTTGCTGGAGAAGCAGGATCATGGGTTTTCTCCGCTACGATGCTTCTTATAGGAACGCCAGGCGAGAGCGAGCCCGAGAAAGGAGGCGACGTAGGCGATAGTCATTCCAATGACGGTGGCAAGACCCTGGTTCATGATCCCTCCGTATCTACATGGCGCCAGCGCATCTTTTCCTCCAACTGTCGAAGATAGCCCTGCTGCTTGGTTTCATACTCGGCAGAAATTGCTTTCAGCTTGGGATCGATGACCCAATGCATGAGGGCGGTAAGCACGATGCCCACCAGGAGCATCACGTAGCCGGTCCAGAGTAGAAGCAGACTCAGAGCCACTCCGAGGGTCAGGAGCACGTAGCATATCGGAGACAGGATGATGGCGATCCAGTCTTCCCGGGTCCATTCATCGGCATCTGCAGCCGTCCATGTACGTCGTAGGAAAGGCATTCTTATGTGGGCGATCAGGGCTGGTGGGGGCGGCTTGTATGGGCTGCGGCTTCGATCGGCATTGACAATAGTCCACGGCGTTCCGCCTCGCGCCGGACGGGGCCCCACCATCCAATGGGGCGCGACATAATATAGTAATGGACCAGATGATCCATGCTCTCCGGTTTGGTGAGTAGCGTTACCGGTACGAAGACCAAGACCCCCAAGAGCATAAGCAGCCAGAATTGTTGGTAATCCAGCAGGTCGGGAATCACTCCCAGCTCTGGCAACACCCACACGACCAGCCAGCTAAATCCCAGGTTTGCGATCCAGGCAGAGAGGTAGCCCCAGGCATTGAATCGCCACCAGATAACCTGCAGAATATTGGGGAGCCAGATACCTGCGGCCATGATCCACAGCGCGAAGATTAGCCAGGAGGTGATGTCCTCCATCATTAGCCCATAGAAGAATGAGCCGAAGAGGAGCACGGCCGTGGAAATACGCCCCACCAAAACCAGCTTTTTTTGGCTGGCCTGCGGGTTTACGTAGTGCTGGTACAGGTCCCGTGTTGCGTAGAGTGCGCCAAGGTTCAGGTGCGACGAAATGGTCGAGAAGTGTATGGCCAGGATGGCGGCAAAAAAGAAACCAACCATGCCGACTGGCAGATAATCGAAGCCGAGCCGGAACCATCCCATTTCGTAGTCCTCGGTCGCCGTTATCCCGGGGAAGAGGACAAAAAATGCGAGGATTGAGACAGCCCACACGGAGTTGCGCACAAGGCCAAGGAGTGTGCCCCACCAGATGCTGTAGCTCGCGTCGCGGACACTCTTGGCGGACTGGATGCGCTGCGCTTCTACGTACCAATCGATACTCGTGCCCATCCCGAAGCCACCCAGAATGGCGATGATCAGCATGGTGGCGAACCAGGCGACCGGGAAACTGCCGGACCACCAGCCGGTGAAGGCGAAGGGATTGATGCGATCGAGTTCACCCAAGAGCGCCAACTTGTCAATAATTCCGGAAGGCCCGCCAGCGACATGAATGCCCCAGAAAGAGACGATTATGATGACCAGGAATGCAATAATCCCCTGTTGGAAGTCTGCCATGACAACGCCCCAGTAACCGGCCGCCAGCACGTAAATTGCGCAGACAAGCGAAAACACGATCAATCCAATCCAGGTCGGCCATCCGAACAGGAATTCGCAGATTTTCCCCATGGCGATGCCCACCCAGCCGAGCACGAACATGTTCATGAAGAACTGCCATCCCGCCATCCAGCCACGAAGTAGCTCAGAACCTAGACCGGTAAAGCGCACCACATTCCATTCCGCCTGCGTATAGGCCAGCGATCGGCGGAATATGCGCGTAGACACAAACGAGCTAATGGCTGCCCACGCCGAAAAAAACGTATACCAGATGCCTGCCATCCCATGCTGATAGATCACGCCTGTGATCCACATGGGAGTATCGGTAGCGGTATGTGTGGCGTAGACGCTGGAAGCGGGAAGCCACCACGGGAGTCCGCGTCCTGCCAGGAAAAAGTCGGACTCGCTTCGCTTGCCTAGTCGATAAAAGAGAATTCCGCTGCCAATCATTAGCAGCATGAACGTACCCACCCAGAACCAGTCAAGAAACGTAAACTGAACTGCCATATATCATATCAGAGGGCGGGGTTTTTAGATGTCACCCAATAATACGGGATTGATCGGTAAACATTGCAAGGCGCGCCATCTATTGATTGGCAGTAGTGTGCGCCTACCGCGCAGGTTTACGCTCAAGATTGCCCAGCAGGCGCCAGGACAGCCATAATGCCCGTGGGACATGGAAGCATCCCTTGTAGGGTCCACCCTTGAAGCGGTGCGTGACGCGTCCTTCACGGTCCAAATAGCCATACCATTCACCGTAATCCGGGTCTACGAAATGGTCGAACGTATAGCGGTCCACGTCCCTAAACGCAGCAAGATCTGCGGCGTCGCCGGTAAGCGAATAGTGGAGGAGATGGGCATACAAGGCTTCGCAGTGGGGCCACCACAACTTCATGGACCACTCCAGCTGCGTAGGAGACAATCCGTCGGCATCCAGAAAGTAATACAAGCCTCCGTGTGTGGCATCCCATCCGAGTGAGTAGGACCATCGAGCCATCTGTAGTGCCAGATCCGCCAGGTCCTCACGGCCAAGACGCTGTGCCCAATGCTGCAAGAACCAGGCGGCCTCAATGGCGTGTCCGGGATTGAGCAGCCTTCCTGCCGGGCCGGAAAGCCGTCCGCCGTCGGCGGATATGTTTTCGTATACCCGCTCCGTAGCCGGATCTACGTGCATGCGCACGCGACGGAAGCAGTCCTCGATCTCGGCAGTGTATGATCCGACGGTGTCGCCCGCGACTTCGTCGATCAGGTTGAGCAGGATCATCGGCACTGCAAGCGTTTGCGACGGGGGTACCCCGGCGCATGCCGGACGTCCGACGCGGGACCAGTCGTAGGCCCAATGCCAGATCAGCTCCAGCGTATGCTCTGCTTCGCGGAGCAGTTTGGGTGTGTCGGCGGCGCGGCCATATTCGGCGAGCGCCATTGCGTAAAAGCTCTCGGTGAAAATCTTGCGCTGCTGGTAGATGGGCCTGCCGTCTTCGGCCAGGGCAAACCACACGCGACCGTCCGACCGGACGGCATGCTTGCGCAAGAAATCCATGCCGAGACGCGCCATCTCCAGCCAGTTCGGCCTCGGTTCGACGTCACGGTAGAGCTTGCTGAACATCCAGACCTGCCGTGCTACGAGCCAGATGTGCTTGGTCGTGTCATAGACAGCGCCGTCGCGGTCCAGATTATTGAACGTGCCACCATGGATGTGGTCCGGAGAATTCCGTTCCCAGAACGGAAGCACGCGTTCGAACAGTTCGTGCGCGTAGCGTTGGCGTAGTGCGGAAGCGTCCTGCATGGGATGGATTCGGTGAGCGTATCGTGGCCTGAATATCCAGAATTCAGTATACGCAAACCAGTATATGAACCCGTGGTGTGTATTGACTATCTTCCTGCACAATCATTCCATCCAATGCGAGGTGATGCCATCAGACATCCAAGACGCGAATTTCTCAAGCATTCTGCACTAGCCGCCGCGGGCCTTGCTCTTGCGCCTGGCGCGCAAGCGGCGGCGCCGCGCGCCAAGGCGCCCCCTAATCCCATTGGTGTGTCCACATACTCCTTCTGGAGGTTCAATGGGCCTCGCGAGAATTATACCATCGAGTCGTGCATTGATCAGGCTGCAGCGATGGGCTTTGACGGCATTGAGTTACTGCATGTCCAAATGACATCCGAAGAGCCGTCCTATCTTCAGAATCTGAAACGCAGGGCGTTTGTCAACGGTCTGGACCTGATGGGTTTCTCGACCCACCAGGGTTTCGTGTCACCGGACAAGGATGAACGACAGCGGAATATTAATCGCACGATTCGTCAAATTGAGTTGTGCTATGAGTTGGGCATTCCAACCATGCGCCTGAATACGGGACGGTGGGGGACATCGGAGTCCTTCGATGCTCTGATGGCGAATCGTGGCATAGAGCCTCCTCTCGAGGGATATACGGACGAAGACGGCTTCGAATGGGTCATCGGCGCAATTGAGCGGTGCCTGCCGAAAGCAGAGCAGTGCGGAGTGCTATTGGGTTTGGAGAATCACTGGGGACTCGGGCGCACGCCGGAAGGGGTGCTGCGCATAGTGGAAGCGCTGGACTCGCCCTGGCTTCAGGTCACGCTGGATACGGGCAACTTCCTGGAGGATCCCTACGACAAGTTGGAAATGCTGGCTCCTAGAACGATTCTCATGCAGGCCAAGACCTATTATGGGGGCGGCAAGTGGTACACGCTGGAATTGGATTACGATCGCATCGCAGACATTATGCGCAGGCATTCGTACGCTGGATACGTGTCGCTGGAATTCGAGGGCAACGAAGACGAAAAGACGGCGATACCAAAGAGTCTGGAACTGTTGCGCAACGCGTTTAGCTGAGTATGGCCGCTGGACTAAGGCCGCAAATGAAGGCCGCCCGATACATTGCACCGGGCCAGATAGCTGTGGAAGAGGCGGCGATGCCCGAGCCGCCACGGGGCGGGTTGTTGCTCCGCATGGAAATCGCCGCCGTATGCGGCAGCGACTTGCATTATTGCGCGGACAGCCCTCCCGAGTCATTCCCTTGGAAGCCCGGCCAGTCAGGCCACGAGTGCGTGGGGAGCATCGAGGTTTCACGCAGCAAAGAATGGACTCCGGGAGCACGCGTATTGGTCTTGCCCCCGGAGTTTAACGGATTTGCGGAATGGGTGGCCGTGGACCCGGCGTACGTGCTGGCTTTGCCTGACGGCGTGTCCTCGGAGCTGGGTGTGCTTGCACAGCAATTGGGAACCGTCCTGTTCTGCTGCCGCAAGCTGCAAAATGTGCTTGACAAGCGCTTCGTGGTCATTGGGCAGGGGCCAGCCGGACTGCTGTTTTCTGCAGTGCTTCACTCGTTGGGAGCCCGGCAGGTGATCGGCGTTGACCTGGTAGAGCATCGCCTGGAGATGGCGCGTCGCCTGGGTGTGGAGCGCACAATCGACGTGGCGCGGGAAGACCCCGTAGAAGCTGTCCAACAGTACACGGATGGGCATATGGCCGATGGCGTGGTGGAGGCCGTGGGCAAAGCGGAAACCATCAATCTGTGCCCAAAGCTTGTGCGTCAGGGTGGGGAGGTGGCGCTTTTTGGCGTTCCGAAGAAGGAATACCTGCCAATCGCTATGGAGCAGTTTTTACGGAAGAACGTCCGGCTTGTCGCTTCCGCGGATGCGCAGGGAGAACCGGGGCTGCTATCGTTTCGCCTGGCTCTGGACATGATAGCGAGCCGACGCCTTGATGTACGTCCGCTGATCACGCACCGGCTGCCACTCTCCGCCATTGCCGAGGCATTCTCGTTGGCGGAAACCAAACGGGACGGCGCCGTGAAGGTGCTCGTGGATCTCCGGCAGCGCGGCGCGCAGTAAATCACTTCAGATTCCACGATAGTTGCTAACCTCGAACCGTTTCAGACAGTACCTGCTCCCAGGCATCGTATTCCAGTCGGTGCTGATTGGGGGCGCGTATGCAACGGGCCGGGAAATCGTGGAGTACGGCGCCCGGTTTGGTGTTTCGGGGATCTGGAGCATCATCGCGATTGCTGCGGGGTTCTCGTTAATGGCGGCGCTGTCGTTCGAATTTGCGCGCGTGTGTCGCGTGTACGACTACCGGCGCTTTGTCCGGCGTCTTATCGGTCCGCTGTGGCCGATCTTCGATCTTATTTATGTACTGATGGTGCTTGTCACGATTGCGGTCGTGAGCGCTGCCGGTGGTCGGGTCGTCGAAGAGGTGCTGGGTCTTTCTTATTGGATGGGAGTGGGGATTGTTATTGCTGTCGTTGCGTCTCTGGAAATTGGTGGGCGGCACCTGATCGAGCGGTTCAAGACCATCGGCTCCGTGCTCTTGTACGGAGGTTTTGTTGTATTTGCGGGATGTGTCCTGTGGCAGCGATGGGAGCACGTTGCTGCCGTATTTGTAGAGGGGAACCTGGCCTTCGCCCCGGCGGCCGTCGGGACGGGCATCCTGTATGTTGGGTACAACCTGGCTGCCATACCGGCCACCTTGTTCGTGCTCGACTATCAGTCGGAGCGCCGCCATACACTCATCGCAGGCATCATTACGGGGCTATTGGCAACGGTGCCTTTCGTGCTCACGTATCTGGCCGTGATGGGCTATTACCCCGGCGTAGACGTAATGGAGGCCGAGGTGCCCTGGCTGGTGATGCTTCGCAGAGCGGGTGGGGCCGCGCTGGTGAGCGTCTACGCCATGGTAATTCTGTGGACCCTGGTCGAAACATCGACTGGTATGATTCACGCCGTTCTGCGGCGTGTCGACACCAATCTTGAGGAGCTGGGGCGCCGGCGCCTGACGCGCACGCAGACAGGCGTGGCCACCGGTCTATTGCTGATCGGAGCGGCGGTGCTGTCACGCGTGGGCCTCATCGCCCTGGTAGCGAAGGGCTACGGAGCGCTGGCCTACGGCTTTCTCTTCTTGTTCGCCCTGCCGCTTCTGACCGTCGGTTTTGCGCGCCTCGTGAGGCGAAAGTGAGCGGCGAGGCCCTAGGATTCCAAACTCGTGCTGTGTCTTCTAGCCTCGGCCGTTGGGCACTCCTCTGATTTTCGCGAGTGCTTCCCGCGCTGCTTCGGTTAGAAAACCTGGTCCACGCTGGGAATTTTTTCCAGTACTCCTGCAGCCCGTTGCTCTCTAAATTCGCCGAGCTGCCTGACTACCGTCTCGGCCAATCCGATTCCAATGGGATAATAGTCCCGAAGCATTGCTTCAACCCAGTTGTCAAGCAGATCAAGCAAATGTTGTCGAATCTTTTCCGTATCGGGCGAGGCCTCCCATATCCATCGATTACTACTTGGATCACTGTCTCCGCGCATGACAGGGCCGATGGGCATGGAATCGCGATTCGGTCGTCGGTGTGGGTGATTGGCGCAGTACGTATAGAAGGGATTTTCAAGTGCCAGATTCCTAATCTCACAGAATGGAGGTATAGTCCGATCAACATGCCGCGACCCCGCCTGGCCCCGGTTGGACCGATTAAACCAGCATGTTCCACAGCAGTCTGATCCACCGTTCGGCATCTAAGGAATGTTCAATTACTCGAAATCAGTTTTTCCTTGCGGAGCACTACATACAAGAGGGTCTAACAGATGGTCCGGGTGTTAACAACGCTGTTCCGCTCTGGACATTACTCATTCGCATCTTCCTTGCATCTGGGCGAACAAGTGCAACGGAGCGGCCATTCCCATTGTATGCGGCAAGTTCTTATCAAGGACCTGGGTCCCGACCCGCCAGACCGCCCTCCTGACTAACAATCAATAAAAAGGAAATTGTCTGTGTAGCTCATCGACCGCTACGCACGCCCTGTGATCACTGAACACGTCATTAACGGCGCCTTCGACTTCTTTCACACGGATGCCCTGAGCACGGCCGTACCGCTCAAGAACAACGTCAGCGTGCAGCTTACCGTAAAGGCCAGCGTGCCCCACCGTCGTTAGGCACTGCGCGCGGGTCAGCGCCTAGAAGTCGCTGAAGCCCGCTCCATCTTTGCCAAAGACGCATGCACCAGCGGTTAGGCCAACATCACCGAACAAGAAGCCATCGTCACGCAGAAAAAGCGCAACTACGGGCTCTATTCGACCAATGCCGGATACCCCGCTTGCCGCGAGCGCATCGCTTGGCTCGACAACAAAATAATCACAATCCGATTCGCCTCAAACCCGGTATTGTCACATCCAACTATGACACCGGGAGATGAGACTAGGCCGGGTCTACATCCTGGGCCTGATCACCCTTCTGACCTTTCGTTACCGTGAATTCGACGCGCTGGTTCTCTTCCAGCGTGCGGAATCCCGAAATACGAATTTCACTATGGTGGACAAATACGTCACCGCCGCTATCGCGCTCGATGAAGCCATAACCCTTTTCCGGGTTGAACCATTTGACCTTTCCTGTTTCGCGTGCTTCCATTTGCAGGTGCCTCGTTGATACGGGTGCTACTTAAAGTAGAGTAAGTGAACCGGCCAGTGTTTGGCCGACGGGGACATCAACAGCGCTATCAAGTCGCGGTTTCACGGAGCGCGACGTTTTCACATGACACACTTCCAGATTATTCTCTAATGATTACGCTACCATCAGGATTGCATGAAAAAAGCGGCGAATACTGACCCGAATACGAAAAAATGGTCCATAAACGGCTGGAATACGCCCGATGAGGCGCGCGCAATTCGTATGCTCTTCACGTATTGTAGGCATCTGCAGGGGTTTTCGCTGGCCATTTGACACACAGTCATACAATTTGTAAATAGAGCGGTCGCAACTTCCCGCTCCGACCGAAAGAAATTCCATGCCCGCTATTCACCGAACGAATAAATACGACGTATGCATTGTGGGTTCGGGCGCAGGAGGGGGAATGGCGGCGTATGTGCTGGCAAAGGCTGGCGCCCGGGTGGCCCTGTTAGAAGCAGGACCGTTATGGTATGCGGAGACGCACAGCGCGATGTTCCAGTGGAACTATGATTCGCCTCGCCGGGGTGCGGCAACACCGGAGAAGCAGTGGGGCGAATTTGATGGTACGATCGGTGGATGGACCATTGAGGGCGAGCCGTATACGCATGTGGAGGGTACGGAGTGGGACTGGTTTCGAGCGCGCAATCTGGGTGGCCGGACGAATCATTGGGGGCGCATTTCGCTCCGTTTTGGGCCGGATGACTTCCGGCGGCGCAGTATCGACGGTCTGGGTGACGACTGGCCGATCGGATATGACGATATAAGCCCATACTATGACCGGGTCGAGCGCCTGATTGGCGTCTTCGGCTCCAGCGAAGGATTTCGTAACGAGCCGGACGGGATCTTTTTGCCGCCGCCAAGGCCGCGCTGTTATGAACTGCTTATCCAGGAGGCTGGCCAGCGGATGGGCATTCCCGTGATTCCGTCCCGACTGTCTATTCTTACAGAAGCCCACAATGGGCGCTTGCCATGTCATTATTGTGGCCAGTGTGGGCGCGGATGCGTAACAAACAGCAATTTTTCCTCGCCATCCGTGCTGATTCGACCGGCCGAGGCGACCGGAAACGTCACCGTCATCCCGATGGCCATGGCGCGCGAAGTACTCACCGATACGGAAGGCCTGGCTACGGGCGTGTCCTATATCAACAAGACTGACAATCAGGAATATCAGGTATCTGCCCGCGTAGTGGTCTTGGCAGCAAGTGCGTGTGAGTCGGCGCGGCTGCTGCTTAATTCACGGTCCCCCCGGCACCCCAATGGGCTCGCCAACGAGAGCGACGTGGTGGGACGCTATTTGACCGATTCGACTGGCACCTCCGTGGCCGGACTCTTCCCGCAACTCATGGGTAACCTGCCGCACAACGAGGACGGGGTGGGTGGAATGCACGTCTACATTCCGTGGTGGCTGGATGGCGAAAAGCTGGACTTTGCGCGCGGGTATCACATTGAGCCGTGGGGCGGCAAGCGCATGCCGGGGTACGGATTCATGCGAGGCATTCATCACCTGAATGCCAGGAATCCCGATGCGGGTCGTGCCGAGCGGCCGCGGGGTGGGGGTGGATATGGTCGGCGGCTCAAAGAGGACTACCGTAATCTCTACGGTGCGGAATTGGGATTTTCGGGGCGTGGCGAGATGATTGCGCGACCGGAAAACCGGTGTACGATTGATCCCAAGGTGGTCGACCGATACGGTATCCCGGTGCTACGCTTTGACGTGAAGTGGAGCGATCAGGAGTATGCGCAGGTCAGGCACATGCAGGAAACCATGCGGGCGCTCATAGAGGAAATGGGAGGAGAAGCGCTAACTCCCATGCCGACGAAGGAGGAGGGATACGGCATTCTGGCTCCAGGGCGTATTATCCACGAAGGCGGGACCACGCGCATGGGGGATGATCCCAGGACCAGTGTTCTGAACGCGCATTGCCAGGCGCACGACGTGCGCAATCTCTTCGTCGCTGACGGGGGGCCGCTTGTGTCGCAGGCCCACAAGAATATCACATGGACGATTCTGGCTCTTGCCTGGCGTACAGCCGCCTATATCGCCGAAGAGCGCAACAAAGGAAACCTGTAGTCTGATGGATCGACGCACATCGCTTCGCCTGATGGCCACCGCATCGCTGGCTTCGGGAGTCCGCTTTCGGATGCCCGACTGGGCTGGCTGGACGGAACCAGCATTCTTTACCGAGCACGAGTTTGAGACGGTGCGCGTGCTTGTGGACCTCATCCTGCCAGCAGATGAGCGTTCCGGGAGCGCTACGGACGCAGGCGTACCGGAATTCATGGACTTCATGATGATCGACCAGCCGGACTTGCAGCTGCCCATGCGCGGTGGGCTTGCCTGGCTTGACCACCACAGCCAGCGCGGGTTCGGGAAAACGTTTGTGGCGCTTGCAGACGTGGATCGGCGCAGCATCCTCGACGAAATCGCCTGGCCTGATGATGCGGATCCGGCAGTCAGCCAGGGTGTGGCTTTCTTTACCGAATTCCGAGACCTTACGGCGACGGGCTTCTGGTCAAGCCGTATGGGCGTGGAGGATTTGCAATATTCGGGGAATGTGTACATCCGGGAATGGAATGGATGCCCCGAAGCAGTGCTCCGCCGGTTGAAGGTCCGCCATGCGGATTAGTTGCCGCCCCCGGATTTGAGGCAGGGCTCGGGAGGCAGTTGGCAGATGGGGATATTCTGAGGCATCAGGGGGCACGGGCCTGATGTTACATAGCCGATGGATCGGAGCACATTTTCTTTCGATATCCATCGCGTAGACGATACATATCCGCCCCCATAGAATCCAAAGCCGTTTTCGACGTTCGAAAACGCTCCTGGCTCAATGAGCAGGTTCGGGTCAAATGATCCCCTGGGCGGAGACCAATCTGCGTCGGCCGCCAGGAAGCGAAAATCAATGCGTCGCAAGGTGACCAGGTCGCTTCGCAAACAGTTGGCATCGAATTCCTTCTGTACAACACCGAAATCCTGCCGCAAATTGAGTTCGAGTTTCCAGCCATCCGCAGTGGGCTCCACCTTATCGGTGTAGGGCACGGAAACCGGCAGCCGGATTCCCGGAGGCGATGTCGAGCCGGGAGGCCAGGGATTGGCAGGCGGCAGGGTAATCGCATCGTAGACGACCTGGACACCTACGAGGTTGGGCGGCTTGCCGTGGATAAACACCGGTATCTTGACGCGCTCGGTCGGGTCGACGAGTTCGACGTCAATATGCGGAGGGATGGTCACTTCCACGCTGGAGGTCGCGCCGTCCGACCGGCGCACTTCCAGGCGATAGGCACGCTCGTATTCGGGTTTGAAAGCGGACCAGAAGACGTGTCCTGTCACGCTATCATTAAAGGCGATTTCGGTATCTGTCCAGGAGTGGGTTTCGCCTGTCGCCAGGTCTTTGGAGATCACGACCGCATCGATGGGTCCACTGCGATCGGTGCCCAGGCGCTGCTCTATCGAGAATACACGAACCCTTTGTGTATCCGCATTGGCATCGAAGTAGCCCCAGAGCGTAAACGGGCGGTCTTCGCCAATGATGGGGTCTATAGCCTGCTCGCAGCCTGCGAGTGGCAGGGTGACGAGTATGGCCACCAGTAAGCCGGCAATAAGACGTAATGACAGGTGCATTAAAACTCGAATTTGATCCCTGCCGTCGGAATCAGCGGGAGTTGATTATTGCGGCGCAGGGTGAAGATATCCAGTGCGAAGAGGTTCTTCTGGTCATACGCGTTGATCACGCCGACCTGTACGGTGATGAACGAGTCATCGCGATATTGGAAGATCCGTTCGACAGAAATGTCGAGCCGGTGATATGCAGGCAGCAGGCCATCAAAGGGGCGGTCGTAGATTACCCGGGATTCGCCCGCCACCTGACCTACGTCGATCGGGCCGTCGAGCAGCAGAAATCCATCAAAGCCTCGAATACGACTATAGGGGAGTCCTGAGCCGAGATTCCAGCGAGCACTAACGTCGAAGCCCCATACGGAGAACCGCGCCAGTGCATTGAGTTGGTGCCGTCGGTCATGGGGAGGCCGAAAGCTCACCCGGTCGGTGCCGAACCACACCGGCAGGGTTTCCTGCATGGCTTCGTAGCGCACGGACGACAGGCCGTAGTTGACGAAACCATAGAAGGACTCGTGTTGAATTTCGAGGCGGAGGTCAAGACCAGCCGCGTATCCTGAAGCTTCCTGCAAACTGGTCGTAAAGCGCGGAAACGCGGTCCACTCCGCAATAAACAGGCTCGAAAGGTCTTTGTAGAAGCCTTCTGCCGACAGGCGCAGCCAATTCGTTGGCGCTGCCTCGTATCCTAGGAGGGCGTGGATGGATCTTGGCAGGTTTCCGGTCGGCGAGCCCGCCCACGCCGTAAAGACATTCGTCGCATCACGGCGATCATTGAGCCCGACCATTTCCTGGCGGTATAGCCCGCCGGCCAGGCTAATCTGGTGTATGCTGCGTTTCCACGTCAATCGCGTACGTGGCTCAAAGAACAGTCCCTGGTCGCCCAGATATTCCACGACCACGCCTGCGCGGAAGCGCAGGTTCTCATTCAATTGGACCTCCGGTTCAAAGTAGCCGCCAGTAGCCGTAATCCGATCCTGCGAGAACTCCAGGTTCTGAAACAATCCTCCCAATTGAGCCGACAATCGCGGTGTGCGCAGAAAAAAACCCCAATCCACGGTGGTTCGTTGGCCGTAGTTGGTCACGTTGACGGCGAGGTTGAACCCGTCGATTCCCGATGACCGGATCGGCTCATCCACCGGGCCGAGCTCCATATTCAACTTCGATATCGAAAAGAGCAACTCGCCCAGGATCGGTAACTGTGGCGGTGATACGAGGTAGCGAAAGCCGTAGGCCGTGTTCCGCCACCGGATCTGGTCAGCATTGTCTACATCAGCTTCCAGCGTGCCGCGGTCGTACGTATGGAGCGCGCTAACGGAGAACTGATGACTCTCATTAAGCACGGTGTGGATTTTCCCAAAGAAGTCGCCAAAAGTATAGGGAAGGGGCTGGTTGACATAGTGCGTGGCCAGTTGCTCAATGGTAGAGGCTCGCCCCGAGGCCAGAAAAGACATCTTGCCTTTCTTTATGGGGCCTTCCAGGATGGCCATGCTGACAAATGGCGCGAATGAAAATGTGCGCCGCATCTGTTGACTGTTGCCATTGCGCGTGTGGACGTCGATAACACTCGACATGCGTCCCGAAAACTTGCTCCCAAAGCCTCCTGCGTATATATCCGCGTTGCGCAGAATGTCGGAGGAAAACGCAGAATAGAAGCCAAGGATGTGGAACGGCTGGTAGACATACATGCCGTCGAGGAGTGCCAGGTTATGCGATGGCTCGCCGCCTCGGATGAACACCTGCCCACCTCGATCTCCGATCGAGATCACTCCGGGCATAGTGGACAAATACGAGACCAGGTCTCCCGACACATCTGGTGTGGGCACGAGATCTACGTCTCTCGGCCGCACCGTTTGCAAGCCTGCGATCACGGTCGCGCCGCCTTCGGCTTCTCCCTCAACAACGAGTTCGTCCAGCGCAACACCGGGCGTAAGGGATATCGCCATCCGTTCGGTGCCATCAGGCTCAAGATTGATAGTGTCCCGTACAGTTTCGTAACCGATGTAGGAAACGCGCAGGACATACCGGCCAGCGGGGAGGCGGACGATGATGAAAAACCCGTCGTCGTTCGTTACCGAGCCGCGCAAATTGCCAGCCACGTCAATGGCTGCGACATTGACACCCTGGAGGGCCTGCCCATCCTGGGCGTCGGTAATAAAGCCGCGGACGGTTGCCGTTTGGGCGTGTACGGCGTTGGTAGTGATCAAAAAAGCGCAAAGGAACAACAGTACCGGTCCAATGGCAAGGACACGCAGAAAGGTCATCCTACAATAGATGGCTTTGGTAATGGGACCGGAGTATAGTGTAATCGCAAGAACACTGCCAGCTGTTGATGACGTCGATGTTTAGCAACCTGTCAGATGAATTATAGCATGCCAAGTTCCAATTTTGCTTCATCGGACATCATGTCAATCGTAAACGGCGGATCGAAGGTCAGTTGAACGCGAGCATCTGATACGCCGTCGGTAAGCATGACAATGGACTCGACCTGATTCGGGAGGCTGTCTGCTACCGGGCAGTTTGGCGTAGTGAGCGTCATCGTAATGAACACGCGGTCGTCCGCTTCGATGCGCACCTTGTAGATCAGCCCGAGATCATAGACATTGACGGGTATTTCCGGATCGTATACCTGCCGAATGGAGTCGATGACGTCCGTAAGGAGCTGTCCGTTTTCCGAGTGGTTGATGAGTTCAGGCGTCATTGTTTTCGCAGGTATGGGCAACAACACGGGTATCATACCGGACACGATGGATCATGGCTTCAAGGCCATTCTTCCGGCGCCCGGAGACCAGGTCCTGCATGCCGAGATCTGCCAGAAAGGCATCGAGATCGGTCGCGAGAATAGCTTCCGGCGCCTGGCCGCTTAATAGCCGTACGAAGAGCGCGACCATGCCCTTGGTGATCATGGTGTTACTATCGGCGTGAAAATAGGCGCGACCGGTCCTGGCTTCCGTACGGAACCATACTTTCGACAGGCACCCGTTGACTAGGTGCGTATCAGTCTTCCACAACTCATCATAGGGTGGCAGCGCCTCACCGAGTTCCATAAGGTGCTCCCGCTTGTCATCAATGTCGTCAAAGAAGTTGAATTCCTCGATGATTTGATGCCGTCGTTCTGCAATCGTTACAGAACCGTTGTCAACTGCGGTGGAGATGGGTCGTGCGGTGCGGCCACGTTGCCGCATCGCAATAAATCGCTCGCGGACGACATGCAATGCTTCCACGAGGGCGTCTATTTCGTCGCGTGTGTTGTAGAGTGCGAGGGAGGCCCGCACGGTTCCTGGGACGCCGAGGCGATCCATCACAGGCATGGTGCAGTGATGGCCGGTGCGCACTGCAATGCCACGTTCGTCAAGCAAGCGGCCCACATCATAGGGACTTGCATCTCCGAGCAGGAAGCTGAATACGCCGGCTTTTTCCTTTGCTGTGCCGACCATGCGGATGCCTTCTACTTCTTGAAGGGCATTGCGGCCGTAGGCTACCAACTCCTGCTCGTACGCCTCCACGGCCGAAAGGCCGATATGCTCCAGGGTGTCCAGGGCGGCAGCGAGCCCTACAACACCGGCAATATGGGGCGTTCCGGCCTCGAATTTGTAAGGCAGTCCCGCGTATACAGATTTCTCGTAGCTGACATGTTCGATCATGTCGCCACCGCCCTGAAAAGGCGGCAGGTCCTCAAGCATGGCCTCTTTGCCATACAACACGCCGATTCCGGTAGGCCCAAAGACTTTGTGCCCGGAGAAACAGTAAAAGTCGCAGTCGAGCTCCTGCACGTCAATCGGCATATGGAGCGTGGCCTGTGCTCCGTCGAGCAGCACGGGGATGCCCCGTGCGTGGGCTGCCGCAATCACGGTGCGGACCGGGTTTATGGTGCCGAGGCTATTTGATACATGTACCAGCGAGACGAGCTGCGTACGCTCGGTGAGCAGTCCGTCCAGGGCTTCTAGGACGAGTTCTCCGTCGTCATTGATTGGCAGAATTCGAAGGGTTGCGCCCTGCTCCTGACAGACCATTTGCCAGGGCACCAAATTCGAGTGGTGCTCCATCGCCGACACCAGTACTTCGTCGTGCTCCTGCAGATGACGCTTCCCGAAGCTCGAAGCCACGATATTGATGGCCTCGGTGGTGCCCCGGGTGAAGACAACTTCGTGGGAGTGGTTCGCATTGATGAACCGGGCGATCCGGGCACGGGCGCCTTCGTAGGCGTCTGTAGCCTGTTGACTTAGCCGGTAGACTCCTCGATGGACGTTGCTATGCTCGCGTGTGTAGTACGCAGTAAGCCGGTCGATCACACTCTGCGGCTTCTGCGTCGAAGCGGCATTATCGAGATACACGAGCGGCCAACCGCCGCGCATTTCCTGGTGTAGCGCTGGAAAGAGGGCGCGTATGTGCTCGACATCGTAGGTGTACGGAGCCGAGGCTCCGGGGGCGGTGGTGTTCATATCGGCCTCCGGGCATGGGTAGGGAGCGCTTATGCACCGAGGTGCTCGGTGATCAGTGCATCCAGCACCTCACGGAGAGGTGCGATGGTCACGCGCTCGGTCACATCGCGAGCGAAGGATACAAGCATCAAAGACCGGGCCTGTTTTTCGGTCAGGCCGCGCGCGCGCAGGTAGAAAATTGCCTCGTCGTCCAGCTGCCCTGTGGTAGCGCCGTGGCTACACTTAACGTCGTCCGCGTAAATCTCCAATTCGGGCTTGGCATACATGCGCGCCGTGTCCGCGAGTACAATGCTCTTGTTTGATTGGTAGGCGTTAATCTGCTGTGCATCCTGGCGCACGAGAACCTTGCCGTTGAATACTCCGGTTGCCCGGTCGTCCAGGATACCCTTGTAATATTCTGAGCTGTAGCACTGGGGTTTCGCGTGGTCAATCAGTGTATGGTTGTCCACATGTGAGGCGCCCTCGGCCAGGAATAGTCCATTCAGGAAGGTCTGGCAATGTTCAGCATCGGTCAACACGTTAATATTGTTACGGACGATGCTGCCCCCGAGCGTAAAAGAACTGTTATGGAATGTGCTGCCAGTATCCTGTGTGACGTCCAGACTGGACACTACGGAAGCCCCGTCCGGCTCATCCTGAATGTCGATTCGCTCCAGGTGCGCATCTCGACCTACGAAAATTTCTGTTACGGCATTGGTGAACGTCGGGATCGCGGACGTTGTTACGGACGTCTGGATAAGCGTCAGGCGCGCATTGTCCTCGGCAATGACCAGAACCCTGGGCTGCACGAGGGCATCCTGGCCACTGCTTATCCGGTGCACCAGGTGCACCGGTCGTTCCAGCACTGTATTTGCCGGCACATAAACGACAGCACTGTCCTCGGTGAAGGCAGTATTCAGGGCTACAAAGGGGCAGGTCTCGTAATCCGCTACGCGTCCGAAATAGCGACGCAATAGCCAGGCATGCGATTGCGCGGCCTCAGCCAATCCGGTTACAAGCACGCCATCTGGCAGGTCCTGTATGTGCGAGAGCGCCGCACGGTACCGGCCGTTGTCGAACACGATTACATGGGCGTCCAAACCTGGAATGGGCGCTGCTCTTGCGTTATCTACAGAGACGACGGATACGTCGGTGGCCAGGGTTCTTCGCAGGGTGCTGGCAATGTTGGTGTACTTCCACGCCTCAGTCTTGCGTGTCGGGAAACCGAGCGTGGTAAATTGCCGCATTGCCTCACGACGCAGGTCGCCCAGCCAAAAGTGGGATCCGTTTCGCGCCGCTTCGCGATGCTCAAAGGCGGTTACAAAGCGGGTAATGTCCGCTGAAGGCGTCATTTGGACATGCTGTATTTTTCTGAATCCCTATGCGGGCACCGCGCTGGTTTCCTCGCGGATCCACTCGTAGCCACGCTCCTCAAGGGCAAGGGCCAGTTCCTTGCCGCCGCTCTTTACGATGCGGCCATCCACCATTACGTGGACGAAGTCTGGAATGATATAGTCGAGGAGGCGCTGGTAGTGCGTAATGACGACAAAGGATCGGTCGGGTGTACGGAGCGCATTTACACCATCAGCCACGCTGCGCAGCGCGTCAATATCGAGACCGGAGTCCGTTTCGTCCAGGATGGCGAGTGTGGGCTCCAGCATCGCAAGCTGAAAGATCTCGTTGCGCTTTTTCTCCCCGCCCGAAAAGCCTTCATTGACTGACCGCTTTTTGAGGCTCGGGTCGAGGTGGATAAGCTCTGCGTTCCGTCGCGCAAGCCGCAACAAGCTTGCCGCGTTGAGCGGCTCCTGACCGCGGTGCTCGCGCACGGAGTTGACCGCCTGCTTCAGGAAGTTCATCATGCTCACACCGGGCAGCTCCACGGGATACTGGAAGGCGAGGAAGACGCCCTCGCGGGCGCGTTCGTCCACGTCCATCTCCAGTAGGTCTTCGCCTTGATAGAACACGCTTCCACCGGTCACGTCGTAATCTTCGCGACCGGCCAGGATAGCAGCCAGGGTGCTCTTGCCAGACCCATTGGGTCCCATTACGGCGTGCGTTTCGCCTATATGTACAGTCAGGTCGACCCCCTTCAGGATCGACATTTCTTCGACTGAGGCATGCAGGTTTTGTATTTCCAGTAGTGGTGTCATTTTTGCCTGTTATTCCCAGAAAATGTCGGGGTCATCCGACGGACCCTTCGAGTTCGATTGCGAGCAACTTGCGGGCCTCGACAGCAAATTCCATGGGCAACTGCGCCAGGATTTCCTGGCAAAAGCCGCTGACGATGAGTTTGATGGCATCCTGCTCACTGATGCCGCGCTGGTTGCAATAGAAGATCTGGTCCTCGCCCACCTTGGACGTGGTTGCCTCATGTTCTACCTGCGCTGTGGGGTTATTAATTTCCAGATACGGAAACGTATGGGCTCCGCAACGGTCGCCTAGCAGCATGGAGTCGCACTGGGAAAAATTCCGTGCATTCTTCGCCTTTTTGTTGACGCGTACGAGTCCTCGATAGCTGTTGTTGGAGCGTCCGGCCGAAATGCCTTTGGATATGATGGTGCTGGACGTGTTGCTGCCCAGATGAATCATCTTGGTCCCGGTGTCGGCTTGCTGGCGACCCTTGGTGAATGCGACCGAGTAGAATTCGCCCACCGAATGGTTTCCCTTAAGAATGACACTCGGGTATTTCCATGTGATGGCGGACCCGGTTTCCAGCTGTGTCCACGAAATCTTGCTGCCATCTCCGGCGCAGATGCCGCGCTTGGTGACGAAATTATAAACGCCACCGATGCCTTCGCGGTCACCGGGGTACCAGTTCTGAATCGTGGAGTATTTCACCTCCGCGTTCTTCGCGGCCACGATTTCGACAACAGCGGCATGCAGCTGGTTTTCGTCGCGTCGCGGCGCCGTGCATCCTTCGAGATAAGAGACGTATGAGCCTTCGTCTGCCACGATGAGTGTGCGTTCGAATTGTCCGGTTCCCGCTTCATTAATCCGAAAATACGTGGACAGCTCCATGGGGCAACGGACTCCCGGCGGTATATAGCAGAACGAACCGTCGCTGAACACCGCGGCATTCAATGCTGCGTAGAAATTATCCGTATGTGGTACGACGGATCCCATGTACTTGCGAACCAGATCCGGGTGCTTTTCGACAGCTTCGGTGAACGAGCAGAAGATGATGCCTAGTTTTCCCAACTCCTCCTTGAACGTAGTGGTTACCGATACGCTATCGATTACTGCGTCTACTGCGACGCCAGCAAGGAGCTTCTGCTCTTGCAGCGGAATTCCCAGGCTCTCAAAGGTGCGAAGGAGTTCGGGATCCACCTCATCGAGGCTCTCATACTTCGGCTTGCTGTTGGGCGCCGAGTAGTAGCTAATATTCTGGAAATCGATTTCCGGGTATTGCAGGTGGGCCCATCGCGGGTACTTGTCTGCATCGTCGGCTAGCGTACGCCAGTGCCGAAAGGCCCGGAGTCGCCATTCGAGCATCCAGTCCGGATCCTGCTTCTTCGAGGAAATCAGCCGGATGACGTCTTCGTTCAATCCTTTTGGCAGGGTGTCGGCGGCTAGGTCCGCAACCCAACCATGTTCATAATCACTTTCTGCAACCTTATGTAAATATTGCGTATCGGTATTCATGAACATCAGGGGTTACAGGTTGGCGCTTTCACCACAGCGGAATCGGACGAAAACAATTCAATGAACCCTTCGTACGGTATAGCGGTTCCTTTCAGATTCGGGGAAGAGCGCGGGTTTATCCGCCTTCAGAGAATTCGTATCAAAAAAAGGTTCTGGCCATGGGACTCAGGATTACGGATCGCGCGCTACGCAGGATTCGTGAAATTGCCACGGAGGAAAGCGTTGACGCTGACAGTAGCTGGCTGCGCATTGCTGTCGTGCCGGGGGGGTGTAGTGGATTAACGTATGATCTGGGCTGGGATACGGCTGTGGGGGCGGAGGATCATGTCACCGAATTTGGTGATGTCCGCGTCGCTGTGGACAAGATGAGCAGCTTGTATATCGATGGCATTGAGTTGGATTTTTCAGATGGGCTGGAGGGCAACGGATTTCATTTTCTGAATCCGCAGGCAGCTCGGACATGCGCCTGCGGCGAATCGTTTGGGTTGTGAGGGACGGTTGTAAATCCGGCGATATTGTCGCCTGGCCATCTCCGTTCGCTTGCTTGAAATCAACGATACACGGTCCAGCCTGTCAGAAGGCGGCGAGCATTACTCTTCGACCACCGTCTGAACATTCATCTGGACGACATCAGATTCGCGAGAACACCTGGTCTGCGCCTCCCGAAGGTTGCCTGAACGGAACTGCGCAAATGCGGGCGTATGCGGCTACGATGCCGGCAACACCTATTGCGCGTGGCGGCAATCCGGGCTTACTGGCCCGTGCGGCGCCAGCGTATCTGGTCACCTTCTACAATCCCCTGTGAATCGACAAAGCCAGCCGGTACTTCGAGGACGTGTTGCGCCGGAGCACGGGACTCAATGCCTTCATCGCTGAATGGCGTGGCATACTTGGAGAAGTCGACGATCGCACCATCGGTCCCGATAAAGATCAGATCAAGGGACAGCGGCGTGTTTCCCATCCAGAAATGACGGATCTGTACGTCGTCAAACACGAACAGCATGCCCGATTCAGACGGAAATGATGTCCGCTGCATCATGCCGCGCTCTCGCGCGGAGTCGCTCTCGGCAATTTCGATTGCAATACTGAAGCGCACGCTATCGGCTCTCACAAAGTCAAGTGAGCCATCGACACGGAAGGGGATCTCGGAATCGGGCTCTGCCTCAGGTCGGGAGTCCGTCTCGCCGCACGCATACAAGAGAATCGTTAGCGGAAGAATTCGCAGAATACCGGGAATCATGCTATCGGCCGTTATGGGGTGCGCTTCCATCGTACGCTGACCTGTTCGTCGATGCCGAAGCGGTCACTGAATCCGCCGCGGACCTCTACGACATACTGGGCAAGCCCGTCAGAGGTTACACGCATGGTGGAAAGCGGCGTCGTGCGCTCGGCGATGTTGATAATACTGGAATCCGCCGCGACGAACATGATGTCGAGCGGCAACATCGTGTTCTTCATCCAGAAACTCAGTGAGTCCGGCTCCGGAAACAAGAACAACATCCCTTCGCTCAAGGTCAGTTGCCGCCTGTGCATGAGCCCCTGCTGCCGGCTTGCCTCGTCTTCTGCGATCTCAACGGTGATTGATCGGATTACAGCGCCGCTAGTGTCCAGGAAGGCCAGTGTGCCCTGCTTAGGCTGCGGAGGTGTATCCTCTCGGCAGGCTGCGACGAGCAGCAAGAGACACAATATAAAGGCGCGCATAGGACCCGTTGGGACAAGGATGCTCTCGCGGAAATTATACGGTGGGCGCCGTTACGTGTTCGCCGATCAGGCGCGCAGTCACCGAGTCGCACACGAGCTTGCCGCGGTCGGTGAGGCGGAGGCGCCCGCTTTCGGGCTTTTCTATGAAGCCGCCACGTGTCAATTGCGCCAGTACTTCATGCTTGCCGGAAGCCAGGTCGACATGATAGGTGGAGCGGAGTAGTTCTAGGTCCAGACCGTTCGAAGTGCGCAGGCTTAGCAAGATTCGTTCGCGGGCGAGCATGTCCGGTGTCAGCGTTTCCTTCGAGGCTACCGGCAGTGCATCCTGTTGCAACGACGCTTCGTACCGGGCAAGACTCCGTACGTTGCTCCAGCGGACAGCACCCTTTTCAGCGGTCCATCGGAACGAATGTGCAGACGGCCCGAAGCCGAGATAGTCGGCATGATTCCAGTACCGCTGGTTGTGTACGGCGCGGAAGCCCGGCAGGGCGAAGCTTGAAATCTCGTAGTGTTCGTACCCGTGCGACCGCAAGGTCTCCATGGCAATGCGGTACTGGGTTGCGAGTTCGTCCTCGCTCGGCGGTTGCACCAGCCCGCGGGCGACTTGTCGGTGAAGGGGAGTGCGCTGCTCGATGGTCAGCCCATAGGTCGAAATATGAGGTGTTCCCGTTCCGACGACGCGTTCGAGGTTGCTGGCCCACGCGTCGGTTCGCTGATCGGGAAGGCCGAAGATCAGATCGACCGTGAAGTTCTCGAAACCGGCACTCGGAATGGCATCTAAGGCCGCCTCACCGTCAGCGCGCGTGTGACTCCGATGCATGAACCGCAGATCAGCGTCCTGAAAGGACTGAATGCCAAGACTGATTCGGTTAATGCCTATTGTGCGGAGGCCGCGGAGATACCCGAGATCGGCATCCTCGGGGTTCATTTCCAGCGTTATCTCGCTCGCTGACGAACAGTCTAATGCTTCCCGCAGGGCGGCCAGGATACGCTGGATATCCGAAAGAGACAGACGCGACGGCGTCCCACCACCAAAGTAGATGGTATCTACAGGCTCGTCCATGGCCGAGAGGGCGATTTCCCTGCACAGCGCGTCTACAAACGAACTATGATCCCTCCGCGTGGTGACGAAATAGAAATCGCAGTACACGCAACGCTGGGTGCAGAATGGAATATGTAGGTAGATGCCTAGCATGCCACTACACCCTGAGTGTGGACCGCCTCAATGCTAGGGAATCCCGAAGACCGCGCGCAATAACGCCCGGCAACGTGTCATAGTCATCTATAGCACGATGCCGAAGCGGACCGGCAGTGCCATGCCGACCGAGGTCCGCGCAATGATCAGCGCCGGGTTGAGTTCGAAGAACAGTGAGATGCTGTTAAGCGAGCGGACCCACCCTACACCGAGATGGACGGTGGGGCCGCCGTCTTCTTGCAGCCGTTCCCGACCGAATGGGATGTGTCCTCCCAGACCCCCCAGGATATATGGTGATCGGGCATTGTCCGGATCAATCGTGACGATGGCTGATACCTGGGGCTCGAAAATATATTTCGCATCATCGCGACCCTTGAGGACGAATCCCGTGATCCCGGCGTCTATGGCAAAAGACAGATTCTCATTTATTGGCGCTGATCCCCGTCCTCGCAGTCCGATGCCGATTAGGCTTTCCCCCGTCGTCAGGGTGGTGTGGAAGCCGAAGCCAAATCGCGGGTTCAGGCTCTGTGCCTCCGTTTGCGTGGGGAGGATCTGCGCACCCAACAGGGCGCAACATACGTAGAACGCGGGGCGAGTCATAGGAAGGCAAGTTGGTTAATCGGCATAACACATTACGTGGCAGGGCTTGGTTGCCCGATAATCAGCAAGATACGCGAACGACACCATTTATTACGGGTAACAGGGTGGATAAACCCAGATACTCACGGAAACGGAAGGGTCGGATAAATATGTCCAAACCGAAGCTCAATAGCAGTGACGCCTACCTCTTCGAGTCGATGTTGGGCGAAGAGGAATGGCTGATCATGCAGACAGCCCATCGCTACGCCCAGGACAGACTCGAGCCCCGCGCGTTGGAAGGCAATCAGGATGCGGTCTTTCATCGCGAGATTCCTCGAGAAATGGGCGCCCTGGGTCTTCTGGGGGCGTTCATACCCGAAGAGTACGGCGGTGCAGGAGTCAGCTATACATCCTATGGGCTCGTCGCGCGAGAGCTTGAGCGGATCGATTCCGGATATCGCTCCTTTATGTCCGTCCAGAGTTCGCTTGTCATGCTGCCGATATGGAAATTCGGCACCGACGAGCAGCGGACGCAGTACTTGCCGCGTCTGGCGACCGGAGAAATTATCGGATGCTTCGGGCTTACCGAGCCCAATCATGGCTCCGACCCCGGCTCGATGGAATCGACCGCGATACGCGCTGATGGCGGCTGGGTCCTAAATGGCGCCAAGACCTGGATCACCAATGCCCCGGAAGCCGATATCGCCGTCGTGTGGGCGAAGGCAAAAGAGACGGCCGACGCAAAGGGTGTAATTCGGGGATTTCTCGTGGAACGGGGAGCGGAGGGCTTCACGACGCCCAAGACCGGCAACAAGATGTCTCTGCGTGCGTCTCTTACGGGCGAACTTGTGTTCGACGATGTGTTTGTTCCCGACGCCAGCGTTTTTCCGGAAGTCGTTGGCCTGAAAGGACCGTTCACCTGCCTGAACAGCGCCCGCTATGGGATCGTATGGGGGGCGCTTGGAGCCGCTGAGGATTGTTACCGGCGCGCCCGACAGTATGTCCTGGAGCGACGCCAGTTCGGGTATCCACTTGCCTCCATGCAGCTCGTGCAAACCAGGCTTGCAGACATGTTGACCCAGATTACGCAGATGCAGCTCTTGGCGTGGCGTCTGGGTATGCTGATGGACGATGGAAGGCTGGTGCCTGAAATGGTGTCATTGGCCAAACGCAACAACTGCCACGCGGCGCTCGAGATCGCCCGCACGGCCCGCGACATGTTGGGGGGCAACGGCATCAGCGGAGAATTTCGCGTAATTCATCATATGGTCAACCTTGAAAGTGTTAACACGTACGAAGGGACCTACGATATCCACGGGCTAATACTGGGACGTGCTATTACTGGCATACAGTCCTTTGTGCCCCGCGGAAACGACCTCCCATAGATACCACGTCTGCCCAAACAACTGCCATGGAAGAAGAACTTGCCTTTCTCATCATATTCACCGCGGCAATGACCGCAGGTTTTGTACTCATATTGGTCAAGATGGTGCTGAACTTCTTTCGGGACAGGCGCAAGAAGAGCGCATCCGAAATCGGCCAGAGCGAACTCGAAGCCATGATACACAGAGCCGTGGCGGCAGGGACGGCTTCGCTGCATGAACGGATAGATGTGCTGGAAGGAAGTGTCAGGCGCCTTCCGGAATCCTATCCGCGGGCGTTGCCTGCAGAGAAAAGGGAAGAGTAACGTGCCCTCGTTCGTGTGCCTGCTTGCCCATGTTCAGAGCGCTGCATAGACGCATTCTTCGATTTCTACTCCGCACCGTGCGGGCGGCCGGCCCGTGGGATCGCATCGCCGCGCCGGTCCCGGTCCATGTCTACGGACTGGGTTCACGTCAGCCATTTGATTGGTACTTACAGGGAGAGAGTACCGTGGAGGTGGTTTCCCTGGAAGACGTTCTGGAGTGGCTACTCGGGTGCACGTATGCTACCGATCGGGATCTATTCCGCCACCCAGACTATTGGCAACATCCGTGCGCCTTTGAACGCATGAGGCAAGGGGACTGCGAAGATTTTGCGTTGTGGGCATGGCGAAAACTTGTACGCCTCGGGTATGATGCGGAATTCATCGTGGGCTATGTGCTACATCCGGAGGGCCACAGTCGTGGACATGCCTGGGTGGTTTTCCGCCAGAACGGGGAAAGTTTCGTATTCGACCCGAGTATTCGTACGCGATTGCAAATGGTCGCGCCGCTGTTTCGCGTGGCGCACGAATACGTACCGGAGGTGAGCGTAGACGGAAACCTTGCCCGGTACGTCTACACGGGATACGCCTTATGGCGATCCCGCGCTTCGTAAGAGTCATCCCTTGAGCATGCGTCGCCACATTTCGAAGGAGAGCCACCAGTCCACTTCTGCGGCGCGCGCTGTGTTGCCATTGTAATAATCCATGACGAGGCGCGAAATCTTTTCTACGTCGTAGGCAGTGAAGGTGCGCACCTCCTCCGAGTGTGCGGTATCCAGTACGAAGGGCTTTAAGGTTTCCAGAAAGCGTGCACGCTCCGTATGCGCCGGTAGCCTGGAGGTATACTTCCTGGCGCGTGTAAACATATGGGCCGCAAGCGCAGGCAGGCGGAACGGGTACGTCCTTCCGTCCTTGACGAGCGGAAAGCGGGCAAGTGCTGGTCGCCGGTCGCGAATGAGGCGTCGATACATGCGCCCGCTCTTGCGCATTCGTGCAGGTATTCGAAACACCGCCCGCATCACCGAGGGCTGCGCAAATGGCATGTAGCACTCCGCGATACCATCCAGCCGGTTTTGCTCAAGGCCAAAAAAATTGGGAAGGCGCGCCCGCACGCCGAGCAGATCAACGGCATCCTCCGGGGCAATCGGCGGCAGCGCGGCGAATTCCTCCTCGATTTCGACCATTGCGCCGCGCATCATCGCCGCGAGGACTTCCGCGTTGAAGATGTCAGCGCGCGCCGCGCGAATGCACCGTAGGATCAGTTGGGGATTGCCGCCGGTGATTGCTCCTTTGCCGAGTATCAACAGACGGTTCATGAACTGCCGCCGCGCGGCCTCTCCCAGGGCTCCATCCATTACGCGCAGGCCGCGTTCGCGCAGGGCGCCATAATACCGTAAGCCCAGCAGGCTGGAAGCACCGGAGGTGATCTGGGCCGTTGCCGCGCGCTCGCGCAGGAGCGCAATACAGGCGTGCGCGTTGGGGATGCCCTCGTAAAGATGGACGGGCGCCAGGCCAACCCTCGTGGCCATGCGCATTGCCACCCGTACATCCGCTTGATCGGCTGGCCCAAAAATGTGTACGGGACCGCCCTGCAGGGTCAATAGTAGCCGGGAGTCCAGTCCGCCCGAGAGACCGAGGCTAACGGCCCGCCCGTCGGCAGGATTACAGAAGGCGGACAGCGTGTCTATGAACTCAGCGCCGTCTGGATCAGATTCTTCAATGACGGGGGTGAATCGGGATTCGGTGACCTGTAGTTGGCCGTGCTGGATGACGGCATGGCCTCCGGGCCCCAGCCTGCGAATGTCTTTGATCTGGCTTTGAGTGGAAAGCTGGTTGAATGCCAGCCAATGAGAACCGAACGCTGCTACGTCGATAGAGAGTCCGCCGCAGAGTGTGGCGAGCCAGTCCACGCGCGTGGAAAAGGCAATGCCACCTGGCCGCTTCGCCAGATACAGCGTGCGTGTCCCAAGGGAGTCCGTAAAGGCTTCAGTGCGATTCTCGGTGCGCCTTACCGCCACGAAGTGGCCATCCAACACGGCAAGGTCAGGCTGTGGCTGTGACAGTACTTCCTGCCAGTCTGCAGCACCAAGAAAATGGCATGTCAATGCATGACACCGGATCCCAATGCCTACGACCCACCATCGGCCGCCACCAGGAAGCACTCCAGAATGGCACGTCTCAGGCAGCCCACCTACTTGCACGTAGTGGGCTGCGCCCTCCTCTCCGTGCAGTGGCGTATCGTGCAGTGTGCTGATGCCGGGCGGCACGCTCGCTCCGGCATAACCGAACACCCAGCTCATATGGTTCTGGGCTTGGCCCGGCGCGTCGCCCGGACTGGCGATCCATCAAGCGGCCTTCTGTGCGGCAAGATGGGCCTGTGCGGCGGCGAGGCGGGCGATAGGGACACGGAATGGGGAGCAGGATACATAATCCATTCCAATATCGTAGCAAAATGCCACCGACGAGGGCTCCCCGCCATGCTCTCCGCAGATCCCGACCTTCAGCGTGGGATTGGTCTGCCGGCCACGCTCGGTGCCCAACTGGACGAGTTGTCCGACGCCACGCCGATCAAGGACCTGGAATGGGTCATGCGCAAGAATCTTGCGCTCTACATAGAGGGGCAGAAACTTGCCGGCATCGTCTCGGCTGTACCCGAAGCACATCTGCGTGAGGTCGTTGGTGCCGAACGAGAAGAAGTCGGCCTCCCGCGCAATGTCGTCCGCCGTAAGGGCGGCCCTCGGCACCTCTATCATGGTGCCGATGAGGAAGTCTACGCTGCTGCCTTTCTCGGCAAATACGTCCTTGGCGATCTGCTGGATGATACGTTTCTGGTTTGTGTATTCTTCCAGGGTGCCGATGAGGGGCACCATGATTTCCGGGAAGACGACTACGCCCTGGGCCTTGAGTTCGACTGCGGCTTCCAGGATGGCGCGGGTCTGCATTTCGGTGATTTCCGGATAGGTGACTCCCAGCCGGCAGCCGCGATGTCCCAGCATGGGGTTGTACTCGCTGAGTTCAGCGATCTTCGCCTGGACGGCGGCTGTCGTAATCCCCATCCGCTCAGCCATCTCGCGTACGCCTTCCGCATCGTGCGGCAGGAATTCGTGGAGTGGAGGATCCAGCAGTCGGACGGTAATGGGGAAGCCGGCCATTGCGCGAAAGATGCCCAGAAAGTCTTCTTTCTGATAGGGTAAAAGTTTTGCCAGCGCGTTGCGTCGCTCCGATTCCGACGATGCCAGGATCATCTCGCGCACCGCCTGGATGCGATCCCCCTCAAAGAACATGTGCTCGGTGCGGCACAGCCCGATGCCTTCTGCGCCGAAGGAGACGGCCTTTTCGGCGTCTTCGGGTGTGTCCGCATTGGTACGTACGCCGATTGGTCGGACTTCGTCAGCCCACTTCATGAAGGTGGCGAAGTCATCGCTGAGTTCGGTCTCGACCAATTCCTGTGCGCCAAGAATGACCTGTCCCGATGTCCCGTTGATGGAAAGCCAGTCACCCTCGGAGACCGTGATGTGGCCATTGGAAAACGTCTTGGAGCGATAATCGATCACGATATCGCCACATCCGGCAACGCAGGGTTTACCCCAGCCGCGGGCCACGACGGCAGCGTGGCTGGTCATGCCGCCGCGCGAGGTCAAGATACCTTCTGCCGCATCCATGCCGCCCACATCTTCCGGGCTGGTTTCGATGCGCACCAGGATTACCTTCTTGCCAGCCTGGCGCCACG
The DNA here is from genome assembly GCA_963665975.1 of Rhodothermales bacterium. GTDB lineage: Bacteria > Bacteroidota > Rhodothermia > Rhodothermales > Bin80. The sequence continues at coordinate 845,976 of OY762508.1, read as the reverse complement.
CTTCTGCTTCATCGGCCGCAAAAACGACTTGCCCTACGGCTGCACCGGGAGAGGCCGGCAATCCTGACGCGATAACGTCGCTCTTGTATGCCTCTTCATCCTTGAATCCCGGATGGAGGAGCTGGTCGAGGTGGCCGGGCTCTACGAGATCTGCGACGGCCGTCACCTTGTCTGTCAGGCCTTCACGAACGAGATCCACAGCAGTCTTGATGGCCGCTTTACCGGTGCGCTTTCCATTACGCGTCTGCAGTATAAAGAGCGATCCGTCCTGGACGGTAAACTCGATATCCTGCATATTCTGATAGTGCTTTTCGAGTTGATTGGTCATGCTGACGAGTTCGCGGTAGGGCTGCGGGAATTCCTCAGCCATCTGCGCGATCGGCTCCGGCGTGCGGATGCCGGCTACGACATCTTCACCCTGGGCATTGACCAGAAACTCGCCATACAACTCTCGTGCGCCGGTCGAGGGATTGCGTGTGAAGCAGACCCCCGTTCCACTGTTCGGACCCATATTTCCGTACACCATGGCCTGCACATTTACAGCGGTACCGATCAGTCCCGTGATTCTGTTGATCTGTCGATACTTTACCGCTCGCGCGCTGTCCCAGGATCCGAATACTGCATTAATGGCAAAGCGTAGTTGCTCCGCAGGGTCCGACGGAAACATGTGCTGCGTGTGGCTACGGTAAATCGCCTTGAAGTGGTTGACAAGCCGCTTCAGGTCCTCCGCGTCGAGATCGAGGTCGTTTTCGACGCCCTTCTCGCGCTTCATCTCGGCGATGGCCTCCTCAAAATAGTGATGGTCTACCCCCATCACGACGGCGCCGAACATGTCGATAAACCGCCGATAGGCATCGTAGGCGAAGCGTTCGTTGGCAGTTTCCAGGGCCAGACCCGCCACCACGTCATCGTTCAGGCCAAGGTTCAGCACCGTGTCCATCATGCCCGGCATAGACTGGGCTGCGCCACTGCGTACCGAGACGAGAAGGGGCTTGGCGGGGTCGCCGAGACGACGTCCGAGCGCGTCCTCAATATGATGCACGCCTTCTGTGACCTGCGCAGCAAGGCCGTCAGGCCACTGGTGGTCGTTATCCGAGTAATACTGGCAGGTCTCGGTTGTAATAGTGAATCCCGGCGGTACAGGCAGGCCGATTGAGCTCATTTCCGCCAGGTTGGCACCCTTGCCTCCCAGGAGGGCTTTCATTTCCTTGGCGCCTTCGGCGGTGCCACGACCGAACCGATACACAAGTTTGGCAGTCTCGGACATTGATGTTAGGGAATGCTGCGTAGGTGAGAGAACGTAATTCGAGAATAGCACCGTAAAATAATTCGCAAGAGTGTGCATTAATTATGAAGACTCCGGTAGCGCTTTTCTGTGTGGCGTAATTCCGAGAAGTCGTCGGGTTCGCCCATGACGTCACCTGAAAACCTGCACTTCAGCCATGCAGGTAGCCCGTGGGCGAAGCAGCTCAAACGCCCATGGCGTAGATCACCGGGAATGCAGCAAAGGCAAAGATTCGTGTCTGGATTTCCAGGCGGTCCATAACTGCAAGCAAGTCAGGGTCAAGCGGTGCATGGGCGACACAGATAGCTTGTGCCAGCATTCCTGCTGTCATGGGAGCACTGTGTGACATGCTCCAGGCACACGGCAGACAGACAGTCCGTTCAAGAATTGCAACCAACTCGGGCCGCTTAGTTGATCTGTCTCCAATCCGATGGGGGGGATTACGGCCTTGAAGCTGATCAGCTCCGGTCCAAGGATGGCGCGGGATCGCTTCAATTCCTAACAATCGATACGGGTCATGCAGGAGAAACAGGCTTGTTTACCAGCCCGTTTGCGAACGGTGAACGGTTGGCCGCCTCGATTCTTCCCCAAGAGCGGGTCGGAGGTTGCGCCGCACGTTACTCGGCAGGAGTGCGCATGGCATATCCATGGATCATCAACGCGTTATATTGATTACGCGTGCGAAGGCCGCGGTGAGAATTAAGACTGTTTGGAACGTTGCCGGAGAGCTTGCGTGAGAGTCGCGCCAAATCGAGCGGGCGGTTGTCCGCGTTGGAATCCCTGATTCATGCAGACTATGAAACGATTATTGATCGTAGAATCGCCCACGAAGGCACGCACCATTAGAAGATTTCTGCCCAAGGACTCCTACGATATTGAAGCGAGTATGGGGCACGTCCGTGACCTCCCGGCCAATGCGAGTCAGATACCTGCAGAATACAAGGACAAGCCGTGGGCGCGCCTGGGCATTAGCATCGACGAAGCGTTCAAGCCGTTGTATGTCGTCCCAAGCGACAAGAAAAAAGTCGTTCGCAAGCTCAAGGATGCACTCCGCAATGCGGATGAACTTCTGATCGCTACGGATGAAGATCGCGAAGGTGAATCTATCGGGTGGCACCTTCTTGAGGTACTCAGGCCCAAGGTGCCTGCGCGGCGGATGGTATTTCATGAAATCACCAAGGAGGCCATACAGGCTGCGTTGGAAGACCTGCGTCCTATCGACCATGATCTGGTGGACGCGCAGGAGGCCCGCCGCGTCCTGGATCGTCTGGTGGGGTACAAGATTTCGCCGGTGTTGTGGAAAAAGGTTGCTCCCAAGCTTTCAGCAGGTCGCGTGCAGAGCGTGGCTGTCCGGTTGCTTGTAATACGCGAGCGCGAGCGGATCGCCTTCGTTCCGGCTTCCTACTGGGGTCTTGCGGCGACGCTTGAGCATGACGGTCGGCCGTTTGAAGCCACGATGACACACTTGGGCGCCAGGCGTCTCGCAGTGGGGCGGGACTTTGATGACAAGACAGGAACCATCAAAAAGACCAGGAAGCGCAGCGAGGAGCTGTTGCTCTTGCGGGAGCAGGAAGCGCGCAGCCTGGCCGCTATTCTTCCGAATTCCGCGTGGCGTGTGTCCAAGGTAGAGGTTCGCTCTGCGAAGCGGTCGCCGGCACCTCCGTTCATTACGTCCACGTTGCAACAGGAAGCGAGCCGCAAGCTTCGCATGCGCGCGCAGGAAACCATGCGCACCGCTCAGCGCCTTTATGAGCGGGGACTGATTACGTACATGCGTACGGATTCCGTGCATCTGTCGGCGGAAGCCATCGCAGCCTCTCGTCGCATGGTGGAACAGCGATACGGGAAAGATTACGTGAGCGTCGCGCCGCGTCAATTCAAGAGCAAAGTGCGCAACGCGCAGGAAGCGCACGAAGCGATTCGGCCAGCCGGAACGCAGATGCGGCCGGTCCGGGAAGTGTCCCTTACAGGGAAGGAAGCTGCCCTGTATGACTTGATATGGAAACGGACCGTGGCCACACAGATGGCCGAGGCCCGGTTACGGTTTGTCACCGCAATCATTGAGGTGGATACCGAAGGCGAAGAGAAAGCAGTATTCAAGGCGACGGGACGGACGGTTGTGTTCCCCGGTTTTTTTCGCGCATACGTAGAAGGATCGGACGACCCCGAGGCCGCCCTTGATAACCGTGACCAACCGCTGCCAGACCTGATGGAAGGGCAGTTCGTTGCGTGCAACGATGTGTCTGCAGGCGGCCATGAGACCAAGGCGCCGGCGCGGTATACGGAAGCGACGCTGATAAAGCGGTTGGAGAAGGAAGGCATCGGTCGACCGAGTACGTATGCAAGCATCCTTAGCACCATTCAGAATCGTGGATCTGCACAACAGAATGGCAACGCCATTGCACCTACATTTACGGCATTCGCCACCAACAGGCTGTTGGAGGACCAGTTCGGGACGCTGGTTGATTTGGGGTTCACAGCCGGTATGGAACAGGATCTGGATGACATTGCGGCGGGGAAGCAGGAGAAGACGTCCTTTTTGCAGAATCTGTACGAGGGTGACAAAGGTCTGGAGCACCGAGCACAGTTGGCCGTAGCCGCCGTGGATGGCAAGGAGGTGAGTACGATAGCCTTTCCGAAGTGGGGAGACTATGTTATCCGCGTGGGCAGATACGGGCCATATGCAGAAGGCGAAACCGATGGCGAATCGAGCAAGGCCTCCCTGCCCCCGGAGTTATTGCCGGGAGATGTTACGAAAGAGAAACTCATCGAACTTCTTCGCCAGGGCAAGCAGCCGGACGAGGTTCTTGGGATCCATCCCGAGCACGACCTTCCGATGCTGTTGCGACGGGGTCCTTACGGCCATTATGTGCAACTTGGCGATGATGAACAGCAGGGCAAGCCAAGAAGGGTATCGCTGCCGAAAGGACTCGCCCCCACCGGAGTTACCGAGTCCATTGCCGTGGAGTTGTTGAGACTTCCGCGCATGCTCGGAGCGCATCCCGTAACAGGGAATTCCATACTAGCCAATATTGGTCGTTACGGTCCGTATGTGCAGCATGGCAGCACGTTCGCCTCACTCAAGAGCAACGATGATGTCTTGACGATTGAGCTGGAGCGGGCGTTGGGACTGGTAGCGGAGAAGGAAGCCCGCTCGAAGCCGCTGCGAGTTCTGGGACAGCATCCGGAGACCGGCGATCCGGTAGAGGCCTGGCTGGGACGTTACGGACCATACGTGAAGCATCGTAAGGTGAATGCCACGCTCAAGAAAGACCAAACGCTGGAAACGGTGACGCTGAAAGAGGCACTCGGCCTTCTAGAGGAGCGGGCGGCGAAGAAGAAAACCGGTTCGCGGCGGCGTCGGACGAAAAAGCGCTGACGCTGCAGGCGGGTCTCAAGGCGCACCAGTGATGTTTGCAGGCAACCCGTTGATCCGGCGTATTCGGGCGCAGTTCAGACGGTGGCGAGCGACCCGGTATGCATATACAAGACTGGTAGAGGTCCGTATTCACCGGTCGTGTCTGCTTCACAATCTCCGGCAATTTCAAGCAGCGTGTGCGCCGCGCCGTATTGCGCCGGTGCTGAAGAGCAATGCGTACGGCCACGGTCTGGTTCATGTGGCCCGCGTTCTGGATCAGTCTGGAATCGCCTTTCTGGTGGTGGATGGGTACTTCGAAGCGCTCATCCTGCGCAACGAGGGTATACGCTCTCCGATTCTGGTGATCGGCTATTCTGCTACGGATAACATCGTGGCGAGTCGGCTACAGGGCGTAGCATTCACTGTGTTCGATGTGGTGCAACTTCGCGAGCTCGCCCAACGGCTGCGCCAGCGGCAGGCCATCCATTTGAAAATTGACACCGGTATGCGGCGTCACGGCGTGCTTCCGAGGGAAGTGCACGGAGCGCTGGAGGTGATTCGTGGTTGCTCAAATATGGTCTTCGAGGGCCTATGCTCACATCTGGCTGACGCCAATGGCAGGGATGCTTCGTTCACCATGGGACAAATCAGGAAGTGGAATGAAGTTGTGGCGTCGGTGCGAAAGGAGTTCCCGGGAGTGATCCATTGGCATCTGGCGAATACAGCCGGCAGCTACTACTCAGACCATATTGACGCCAATGTCGTGCGACTTGGAATTGGACTATACGGCCTGGATTCCCAGTCGCGGCGTTCACTTGATCTGGAGCCGGCGCTGGAGGTGGCCTCTCGCGTCGGAACGGCAAAGTCTGTTGCGGAAGGGGATTACGTGGGCTATGGGAAGCAGTATCAGGCTTCGCGCGCATCTCGCATGGTGACCATCCCAACGGGATACGGCGCGTGCGTTGATGTTCGTCTGTCGAATAGGGGAGTCTTTACAATTCGTGGACAGAGCTGTCCTATCATTGGCAGGATCAGCATGAACAGTACGTCCGTGGATGCAAGTGCATTGCCGGATGTACAAGTTGGCGAGGAAGTGGAGATCATCAGCGCCCGATCGGAGGCATTGAATTCAGTGGCCAATATTGCACGACTGTGCGATACGAGTCCGTATGTAATTCTCGCCGGCATTGCTCCACACCTCAGAAGAGTAGTTGTGGATGATTCGTGGTGATTGCCTTCCGGGATCGCCATGACACTGCATATTGCCCTACCCGGGTTCACCGAATCAGTGTCATTCGTCCTGTCCGAGAATTGTTTCCAACAGACAATCGGTAGAGATAGGCGCCGGTGGCAAGTCCTGGCGCCGACCACTGAACCGTGTGTTGCTGCCCACTGAGCATACCATCAAGCAGGACGGCGATCCTGCGTCCAAGGGCGTCATATACGGCCAGGTAAACCTGCCTGGAATCTGATCTTTCCGTCGGCAAGCCGACTACGACCGTGGTGGCGGTGTGGAAAGGGTTCGGATAATTTGTCAGCGATAGCGACGTAGACGTCGCCGCCGGCGACATGGCGTTGGTTTCAACTATCGATCGGTCGTACACGTATGCCGCGTCCTCTCCGGGTGCGCCGATGACAATCTGCTCGCCGCCAATTGCGACGGCGGATGCGAATCGGGACTGTGCGGTAGGGCCCTGTGCGGTGAGCTGTGCGGATTCCCGCCATGTATGTGGGTCTTCCAACGACAACAAATACGCGATGCCGGCGTCGTCTTCCGCAGCGCCCGTGTCCCTGCCCGGGACTCCGATGACGACAAGGCTGCCGCGCATGGCTACCGCTGCACCAGTCCGATCTCTGGAGCTGCTCTCCGGGGAAGAATATCGGTCAACTTCCGTCCACCGCATGTCGGTTTCCGTAAACAGATACGCAGCCCCCTCGCGTCTTGGACCTGCCTGTGGCGCGCCTACGACGGCGTACGGTGCATCGGCCAATTCCTGCCGTCCGATCGCGATGGCAGCTCCAAAATTGTTATTCTGCCGGGCGTCACTCGCCTGCAGCACCGCCCGGAGGATCCAATCAGAGCCTGCAGTCCGCGCATAAAGGAACGCCAGACCCGCCTCCCGGCCTCTCGGTTCATTGCCCATCGGCGCACCGACAAGGGCATACTCGCGGTCAAGCGCAATGGCTGCGCCAAAGGCGCTGCCCGTTTCCTGTGGCGCCGGGATTAATGTCTGGCGGTGCCTCCATTCGCCAGGTGCGTGAAAGTCGAACGCATGCACGGTGCCCGCATCTTCATATGGTGCACCGACCAGGGCTACTGTCCCGCCAAGCGCAACACTGGTCCCGAATCCGTCACCAAACCCCGGATCGGGGGCAGCGAGGCGTGCCCGCTGCTCCCACCCGCTCACGGGATCGCGGTAGAATACATAGGCGGCGCCAGATTCCGCAGCGCCAGGCGCGCCAACCAGGAGGAAGGAGCCTTCCAGGTCGATCGCAGCTCCGAAGGCAGAGCCTTGCGCCGAATCCGGGCTCACAATCTGGCGCTCCTGCTCCCATCCCGACGCAGGATTGTAAGCGAAAACATAAACGGCGCCCGCATGCATTGCTTCCTCGGGCGCGCCCGCCACCAACACGTTCCCGTCCACGTCGATCGAATGTCCGAACGCATGACTGGCCGCTGGCACCGGACTTGCGCCAAGGCGCACACTCTGTGCCCACGCGCCGGGAGGCGCGAGGAGAGCCAACAAAATCAGGATCGCCCCGGCGCACGATCGGGAAGGGCCGGGCGACAGCTCCTTGCGATAGTCAACGACCGACATCCGCGTCGCCCATGTGAATCGAGTGCAGAATGTTCAGATAGCTATAGTACCGCTCATCGCTTATCCCGTCGTCCAGATAGGCTTCCTTGACGGCGCAACCGGGCTCGTGGTGATGCGTGCACGCGGGGAACCGACACGAATGCAGATAGGGACGAAACTCTGGAAAATGATGCGAAAGCTCCCATGGCTCCAGATCGAGCACGCCGAACTCTCGTACCCCCGGCGTGTCTACGACAAATCCACCGGAGGAAATTGCTACGAGCCGTGCATGAGCTGTGGTATGGGTGCCCTTGCGCGTCTTTGTACTGACCTCACCTGCCCGCAGGTCTAAGCTCGGCTCAACGCTGTTCAAGAGCGTCGACTTGCCTACTCCCGAGGGGCCCATTACCACGCTGGTACGTCCGGAGAGTATTGCGCGGAAGGCCTCCACACCGTCTCCGCGCACAGCACTCGTGTGCAGCACATCGTACCCCAATTCCCGATAGAGTCCGCTGAGAGACGCAACGCGGCCGGTGTCGCCTTCTTCTGTGAGGTCGATCTTGTTGAACACGATACCGGCACGGATGTCCTGCGCTTCCGCGCTTACGAGCACCCGGTCAATGAATCCCGCGTTGGGCTTGGGAAGACGTACGGCCTGAACGATCCATACGGCATCAATATTGGACGCGAGGACATGTTCTTGTCCGACACGCCTGCCCGCCGCCCTACGCGTGAGCGTGTTGCGACGCTCGTGAATCGCCGTGATCACACCGGTGTCATCGTTATTCAGACGTACGGTTACCTGGTCTCCAACGGCGACTGGATTCGTGGCGCCCTGGCCGTGTAGTCGAAAGCGTCCCCGAATGCGCGCCTGCACCAGTTGCTCGCCAGCCTGCACGTCAATCCATGATCCCGTCGACCGAACGACGATACCGGTGACACTCGAGCCGGGGGAAAGTGGCTGTTCCACAAGTGAAACCTACCCGTAAGATTGCGTATACTACCCATGGAAGACCTACCCACTTGTAAGCACAGGGTTGCAGCGCACAATTGCTGTAGGCTCATTTAACCACTACAAACGCCAGAGCAGAATGGTGGACGACCAGGAAACCTACAAACGCGCACAGGAGGCATTCGAGGAGCTCGAGTTGATGGACAAGGCGGTTTTCCTTGCCAAGGAAACCGCCAACACGGTCGTGCACGGCGTCGAAGAAGCTGCACGGACACTCGAATCATTCCTGCATTCTGCGAAGAATGCGAAGTGTGAGGAGGAGTCAGACGCCTCTGAAGAGGGAGAAGAGGAAGACGACGAGGAATAAGCGCGCCGTCCCGATGCCAGATTCAGGCAAACAGACCATCGTCGAGTACCGCCGGCTGAATGTGCTCGGACGCGCCGTGTATCTGACCGGTGGCCTGGTGAGTCTGGCCACTCGCGTGATCGACGGTGCGGTGGTGAAAGCGGTCGATGTAGTGCTCGCCGCTGAGCGGGCATTCAAAGAAGGTCGGAATCCCGATATAGATGAGGCAAAAGTGCTGCGGGAGACTGAGACGGATGCCTGTTAGTGACTCACCGCATGGGGTGTTGCGTGCGTACCGTTTTGGGGCGGGTCCGTAACGGTGAACATGGCATTGGGATCAGAGATCGGGTCGGCCTCGAGGTTTGCGGTTATGATGTCGTCCATCCGTTTGACATAGGTGATTTCGAGCCCTTCGAGCGCCTCTCCCTGGATTTCCTTTACGTCCTTCTGATTCTTGTGTGGAAGTAGGACTCGCGTGATTCCCGCACGCTTGGCCGCCAGTACTTTTTCCTTGATGCCGCCAACCGGGAGTACGAGTCCACGCAGCGTAATCTCTCCTGTCATGGCCAGGTCATGCATCACCCGGCGCTGTGTGTAAATGGAGACCAGGGCGGACAAAATGGCCACGCCGGCTGACGGTCCGTCCTTTGGCACAGCGCCCGCTGGCACGTGCACGTGCAGATTCCAATACCGGAATGCATCCTGGGGAATGCCCAGGCCATCAGCCTGCGACTTTACGTAAGAGAGGGCAGCCTGTGCCGACTCTTTCATCACTTCGCCGAGTTTCCCTGTCAGGATTAGCTTGCCACTTCCGCGAGATACCGCTGCCTCTATGAACAGGATATCACCGCCCGCGGGCGTCCATGCCAGACCAGTGGCTACCCCCGGGACTTCCGTGCGCTCGGCAACCTCACTGAAATACTTGTGCGCACCGAGAAAGCCTTCCAGCTGCTCTGCCGTCACGGTCTCGGATTCCACCTCCTCCATGGCCACTTTCTTGGCCACGCCCCGAGCCACTGAGCCGATGGTGCGCTCCAGTTGCCGCACGCCAGACTCACGCGTGTACCCGTCGATGATGCGTGCGATGGCATCGTCTGAGAGCGAAAATTGTTCCTCCTGGAGGCCATTGCGCTCCGTTTGGCGCGGAACCAGGTACCCCTTTGCTATGGCCAATTTTTCATCCTGCGTGTAGCCCGTGATTTCAATCATTTCCATCCGATCACGCAGCGGCGCGGGAATCATGCCCAGATAGTTGGCCGTGCCGATAAAGAGCACCTTCGAGAGGTCGTAATCCAATTCCAGGTAGTGATCATTAAAGGCTATGTTCTGCTCGGGATCCAGGACTTCCAGGAGGGCGCTGGACGGATCGCCGCGATAGTCAGTGCCAAGTTTGTCCACTTCGTCCAGCATGAAGACGGGATTGGCCGAGCCTGCCTTCTTGAGGCCTTGCAGGATGCGTCCTGGCAGCGCGCCGATATAGGTGCGCCGGTGGCCACGGATTTCGGCTTCGTCGCGGATGCCACCCAGGCTCATGCGTGAAAATTCCCGCCCGAGGGCGCGTGCGATGCTCTTGCCGAGGCTCGTCTTGCCCACGCCTGGAGGGCCATGGAAGCACAGGATGGGTGCCTTCATATCACCCTTGAGCTTGAGCACGGCGAGATACTCCAGAATGCGTTTCTTTACCTGTTCCAGGCCATAGTGATCTTCATCCAGCACGTCTTCGGCATGCTTTATGTCAAGATGGTCCTCGGAAACTTCTGTCCAGGGCAGATCAAGAATCCAGTCCACGTAGTTGCGTGTGACCGCGTAGTCCGGGGCGGCAGGATTGATGCGGGCTAGTCGCTTGAGTTCCTTTTCCAGCGTTGCCTGAACGTGCTCAGGCAGATTCTTCTCTTCTGCCCGCTCGCGCAACTCATCCAGCTCATTGGCGCCATCACCCTCTCCCAATTCCTCCTGAATGGTCTTTATCTGCTGTCGCAGGAAGTATTCCCGCTGCTGCTGATCGACATCTGACTTGATCTTGGTGCGAATCTCTTGCGATAGCTCCAGTACCTGTAGTTCAGTCGTCAGATGCTCCATGACCAAATTGGCGCGGTCCACCAACGACAGCGTCTCAAGAAGTTTCTGCTTCTCCTGAACCTTTACGTGGATATTCGAGGCAATAAAGTGAATCAGAAACGCCGGCGATTCGATGCTGTCGATGGCATCGGCAGCCTCGTTAGGCAGGTTAGGAGACAAGGAGACGATCTGCATCGCCAACTCCTTGATCGAGCGGATACGTGCTCGTAGCTGGAGCTTTTCGTCGTCGTCCAGCTCTTCCGGCAGCGGCTCCACGCGCGCGATGAAGTAGGGCTCATGCTGGACATATTCAGTTATGGAAAACCGGCGTTTGCCCTGGATAACGATGGACTTCGAGCCATCCGGCATCTTGATCATGCGGAGGATCGTGGCCACGGTGCCTGTGTCATACAGGTCTTCCGGCGTCGGATCATCCACTTCGGCCTTGCGCTGAGCCACAACGCCGATGAGTTTTTCGCCGGAAAACGCATCACGGACCAACTCCAGAGAGGAATCGCGACCAATGCTAATCGGCATTACCACTCCCGGAAGCAGCACGGTATTGCGCAGCGTAAGAATCGACAACGTGTCCGGGATGCTGGAGGTGGCCATTTCCTGCTCCTCCTCAGCCGTCGGAAGCGGAATGCTCTGCTCCACGGAATCACTGCCTACCATGATCCAGCCGAAAAAATCATCCATGCGCCGCTTTGTATGAGGTCTGATAAACAACTCTGTCCTATACGGACAGACGGGTACTACCGATGTTTCGACAAAAACCAAGCCAAGAACGATTTCTGCCATTCTGTCGCCCCCGATTCATAAAGACTGCCCGGACGGTGGAGGCACAGAAAGGAGCGATTTGCGTTGTATCAGCCTGTATTTCCTATTGGGTGCCATGGGCATCCCAACACTGAATCACACTATCGATACTTCCAATGTGGCACACCAGCATACTTGACGCAATCGGACAGACTCCTCTGGTGCAGATAAACCTTCTGGCCGAAGGGATTTGTTGTCCGGTGCTGGCAAAGGTGGAAGCCATGAACCCTACCGGGTCAGTCAAAGACCGCATTGGCGTTCTTTTAGTGGAAGAGGCGGAGGCAAGCGGCAAGCTCCGGCCCGGAGGTGTCATTATCGAGTGCACGAGCGGTAATACCGGCGCAGGGCTCGCTATCGTGGCCATAGCAAAAGGGTACCGCTGCATTTTCACCACAACAGACAAACAAAGCGAGGAAAAGATCACGCTCTTGCGCGCGCTGGGAGCGGAAGTCAAAGTCTGTCCTGCCAATGTGGCCCCCGAAGATCCACGCTCGTATTACTCGGTGGCGGCCCGACTGGCAAGGGAGATTCCCAATTCATTCCATGTCAATCAGTATGACAACCTGGTGAACGGATTGGCCCACTATCGTTCGATGGGTCCCGAACTATGGCAACAAACCGACGGCCGCCTGACCCATCTGATCGCGACGGCCGGTACGGGGGGGACGATTTCAGGGACGGCGCGCTACCTGAAGGAGCAGAATCCTGCCATCAAGATCGTTGGCGTCGACGTGTTCGGATCCGTCTACTACAAGTATTTCTTTACGCGCGAATTCGACCAGAATGAAATTCATCCTTATGTCACCGAAGGGGTGGGGGAAGACCTTCTGGCTGGCAACATGGACTTTGACCTGGTAGACGATTACGTACGCGTGAATGATCGGCAGGCCATGCGGATGACCCGCGAACTGGCGCGCAAAGAGGGCTTGTTCACCGGTCAATCCAGCGGAGCGGCCATGGCTGGCGCACTGGACTGGCTTCAAGCACAGCGAGCAGCTCTCACCGAACGTCATGTCGTAGCGGTTATTCTGCCCGATTCAGGATTTCGTTACTTGAACAAGACCTACAACGATGACTGGATGCGCAACCACGGCTTCCCGGCATCGTAGGCTGGATTGCCACGGGAAACGTGTACCGGTATCTTGCCGTGAGAGGAGTACCTATATTACCGCGCCCAGACAAACCAATACTCACAGAAGAGATGGAAGAGCAGCAGAACAAGGACAAGCAGTCCACGCAATTGAACATAGAGTTGAGCGATGAGCGGGCCGAAGGCGAGTATGCCAATCTGGTGATGATTGCACACTCGCCCGAGGAATTCATCCTGGATTTCATCCGCGTCATGCCTGGGGTGCGCAACGCGCGTGTCAAGAGTCGAATTATTGTAACGCCGCAGCATGCAAAGCGTCTGTTGCGGGCCATGGCGGATAATATCGAACGCTTTGAACGAGCCTACGGCAATATTGTCGAGCGTGGCTCGGGCGACCAACCCATCCAGTTCGGTAACGAGAACGTAGGCCAGGCGTGATCCTGGCTGGTACTTGCGCGATTGCTGCACATCATTGTAAAGGAATTACCGGCTGATCCTGAGGATCAGATCGACGTTTGATCCGAAGGAACTGCCCCGACGTGGTGGATTAGGGTTGGATAAGTCAGGTGGCAAGCATCCCCCGCCTGCCCCTGTGTCGGTTTGCACGACTGCGTGCTGCTGAAGTGCGGGAGCGTGTCTGCATGGCATGTCACGACTGGCTACGAGGTACGGAGGTGCGTCGCATTATGCCATTTGTCTCTCCACTTGCTCTCAGATGAGTCGTATTATTATGGAATAGCCTGCCACACCGGACACAGGACCATGGTTTCCGTAGGCGACATTGCGCCTGACTTTGAAGCAACAACCGATACAGGTGCATCGGTGCGACTTTCCGATTTCCTCGGGAAGAAGGTGGTCCTCTTCTTCTACCCCTTCAACTACTTGCCAGGCTGCTATGCTGAAGCCTGCAGTTTTCGTGATGCTGTCCCCAGTGTTTCCGCAAGGAACGCCGTCATTTTGGGTGTCAGCGGAAACAGCGCACGCGCCCAGGCCCATTGGAAGTCGCGCCTCAATTTGCCTTTCACCCTGCTAAGCGACTCGACCGGAAAGATCAGAGACATATACGGTGTTCGGGGGAGGTTTCGTATCGGGCGTATTGAGTTCCTTGGGAAAGCACGCAGTACTATTGTGATCGACGAAAACAGAAGGGTGATGGCGGCATATTATGGTGTATTTGGGATCCAGAGTGATCAGTATATCGGACAAATTCTGCGGCACCTTGCTTGAGGGTCTCGGCTACACTAGCAGGCACCCATGCCCTGTCAGGGCAACGGTCGTGTCTTCTGCCAGGAGTTTGCGTTCTCTTCAAGCGCCATAGTCTGCGGTTGGTGCATTGGTCGAAGGATGTGTTTAATGGAAAAATCCACCACGAGCCTCCTACTACCCAACCAATTGCCTTTGGCCCAACGCCGGGGAATTTCCCGGTTGAAGTCTTGTTAACCACACCCCACCGCAAAAAACGGTCTTGTTCTGGTAAGCACTACTTACGTGCACGAATAAGCATCACGGCGGCCAGCGCCAAGAAAAGCAGGTGGGGACCGAATGCCGTGACAATTGGAGAGAGTTCTTGAGAGTAGCCGAACGGCTCTGCAAGTTTTTGCGCGGCCAGATAGGCAAAGGCCAGAAATAACCCCAATCCAATCTGTATCGCCTGGCCCCCGCGGTACCGGTGGGCGGCGAGTGGCAATGCAAGGAGGACAACCAGCAGATTTGCTAACGGGTACGAGAACTTAGTGTAATAGCCTACCTCCGGGTGACCTATGTTGGAGGCCCCGCTACGTCGGAGGCCCTGGACGTAGTCCCTGGCCACCGGGATTGTCATCGTTTCTATGTCACGCTCGCTGCGCGCAAGATCACGTGGAAACACAGACAGAATCGTATCCAGTTCTACGACCAGGCGCCGGGATTCCCGGCCCGAGGCAAAACTACGCACGACCGCGTCCGAAATCCGCCACAGTGAATCTTGCCATACCATCTTGGGACTGTCAATGCGTTCCAGGAGGCGCCCGGACGCATCGAACCGCTGCAAGGTAACACGGTGCGCGATGCTGGCGTGCCGGTCAAAATAGCTCACCGAGAGGATACTCCCAGGACTGTTTTGGCGGTGAATATCACTGATGTCGACCTGCTTTGGCGCATCCTTCAGGTACAGGCTATCGTATTCAAGCACCGTCTGGTTGGTGAGCGGTACGACCCATCCGTTGAACCATAGCATCGTGCCGGTAAGACCGAGAGCCACAAGGACATAAGGCCACAACAAGCGATATAGGGAAACGCCGCTGGTCTGTAGCGCCGTAATCTGCATGGTCTGCGCCAGTTTGCCGGTTACGTACAGGCAGGAAAGAAAGATTGCCAAGGGCGAGATGAGACGGATGATTTCAGGTATATAGCTTGGATAGTAGACCGTATAGATCAATTCCATCGGGGCGTTGCGGTCCAGGAAATCGTCTACATATTCCAGGTAGTGTAGAAGAATAAAGAAGACGACGAGCGCAAGAGTAAGGAAGGCGTACGCCAGGAGCAGGCGTCGCACGATGTGCCGGTCGAACGTCGTCATTGTATGTATAACTGATTGTAATATGGTGTACCTTTCAGACTGGTGAACGGTTCGCTCTGACACGGAGAATATGAAGGTCCACGAGTACCAGGCAAAAGAGATTCTTGAGCGCTACGGAGTGGCGATGCAGGAGGGCATAGTCGCCAAAACGGTGGAGGAGGCTGTCGAGGCCGGCCGCCAATTGGGAGGAGATCTATTTGTAGTCAAGGCGCAAATTCATGCAGGTGGACGAGGCAAGGGTGGGGGCGTGAAGCTTGCACGGGGTCTCCAGGAAGTCCGGGAACGGGCGGAGGCTATCCTGGGCATGAACCTGGTCACCCATCAGACCGGGCCGCAAGGGCAGTTTGTTCGCAAGGTGTTGGTTGCGCCTGCGGTGGACATTGCCAAGGAATATTATGTCGGCGTGACGCTGGACCGTGGAACTAGCAGAAACATAATAATGGCCTCGACCGAGGGTGGCGTCGAAATAGAGAAGGTTGCCGCAGAGACGCCCGAGAAGATTATCAAGGTGTGGGTGGACCCGGGCACCGGTTTGGCGCCATTCCAGGTGCGCACGCTGGCTTACGGTCTTGGCTTTGAGGGCAAGGCGGCCAGGCAGGCCGCGCGTTTTATCAAAGCGCTGTACGACGCATACACGGGATCAGATGCGTCTCTGGCCGAAATCAACCCGCTGGTTTTGACAGGCCAGGGAGACGTAGTGGCAATAGACGCCAAGATTTCACTGGACGACAATGCGCTGTATCGGCACAAGGATCTGGCCGACATGCGCGATCTGCATGAAGAAGACCCACTCGAAGTCGATGCTGGCCGCTATCACTTGAATTATATCAAACTTGATGGGAACGTTGGCTGTATGGTGAACGGCGCGGGACTCGCCATGGCCACAATGGACCTGATCAAACTCGCTGGCGGTGACCCTGCGAATTTCCTCGATGTGGGGGGCGCAGCAAGCGCCGATACCGTGGAAGCCGGATTCCGCATTATTCTCAAGGATTCAAACGTGAAAGCGGTGTTGGTAAATATTTTTGGCGGCATCGTACGCTGCGACCGTGTAGCGCGCGGGGTCGTGGAAGCTGCCTCCAACGTAGACATTCGGGTACCACTCATCGTACGGCTCCAGGGGACCAACGCCGCAGAAGGGCAGCGCATCCTGCAGGAAAGCGGGCTCGCCATAGAAACGGCCATCCTGTTCAGCGAAGCGGCAGACAAGGTTGGCCGCGCGCTGGCAGCGTAGGTACGCACGCTCTTTGTCAACAAGCATCTGTCATGACCAAGCATGCCACGCAAAGAACCTCTTCCGTCGAAGTTGTCATACGCGATGGTCTGCACGGGCTGACTCCCGCCCGCGTAGTCACGCTGTACCGGCGGGCCCCGTTAATGCGCGCAGTCTTTGATCCGGACCGGGTTTGGAAGATGTTCGAGAAGGCCTCGCTGGTTCTCACAGCCTGGAAGGGAAATCGCCTCGTAGGCATTGCGCGCGTGTTGACTGACGGCGTTATGTTCAGTTACTTGTGCGATCTCGCTGTAGAGCCGGATGTGCAGGGCCTGGGGATAGGCAAACAGCTGGTCCACGAGGTACTGGACCGATGCAAGGGGACCGACGTCATTGCCCGCGGTGCGGATATCAATCCCCGATTTTACACCCACCTCGGCTTCGAGCGCGAGGCGAATGCCTGGCTGGCTCGGCCAGAATAGAGGGCCGACGCATTTACAGGCCGAATCGGCGATCCCGATCCGCCTTGGGTTGGCGCAAGCGCAGGAATTCCCGGAGCTTACCACTCTTGACGTGCAGGTCGAAACCCCAGGACTGGAAACGCCCGAAGGGAATCCAGGAAAAAGCCATTTGCCAGCACTCGAATTCCTTGGAGAAATTCAGCGTAGTGGTAACCAGTTTCTTGGCCTCAAAATCGTAACCGGTCTGGCCCCGTACTTTCCATGTCGGCGTTAGGTTGACATTAAAACCCGTATTGACGGTGGCGCTGCGGATGACTCTGGAGGTGGGCTTCGAAATACGGTAGCCGAAGCTGACATTTAGTGACCAATCAGAAAACGCCCCCTGGTCGCGCGAGCCAAATGGATCGTCCATGCCCAGCGAAGAGGCGCGGCCGTCGAAGGCGGCCATCCCGGACTGAACAGGACGCCGGGACGATGTAGACCGGCCACTACCGAGCCTGAAGTCACCGCGGATGCTGAGTTGGGTCATGCGGGCAACGCGAAAGTCGCGCAGCGAAAAGACGTACCGGTTTACCGGACGCGTGCCGTCTGCACTCAGCGCATAGGGACTGAAGGTAGAAGTGACATTTAGGTTCAATTTGCCCAGCACATTCGTGCGTGCGGAGAGGTTTATCGGTGCCATGGCCAAAGAATCGGCGGCGAAATTATAGCTTGAGTTTACGTTGACGTTGAAGAGCTTCAGGACCCGGCTCTGCTCCTCGCCCGTTGAGTCGGCGCGGACCCGTTTGACCTCGAAGGTATTGTCCACGCCGAAAGAGACGGCCTGCTGCAAGCCGCTCTGAACACCGGTCACGATAGCATACCGGCTCTGGACGACTTCTCCCGAAGGAAGCACTGCCATGACCGGCTCACCGTCCGCATCCAGGAGCGGGCGCGTGTAGCCCCAGCGTTCAGCAGAAAAATCCGGCCGATAGGAAAACCCCATGTGGGGGCGCACCGTGTGCCTCATTCCGCGATACGGCCCTACCCGTAAAGGGAACAGGCCATAGATGGTGGTATTGGCCGACACACCGGTGGCAAACTGGCGCAGCGAAAAAAAGCCGGTCGCAGGCTGACGCGCGGCGCCGCCCTGTGCGTTTTGGGTCTGGCGGTCGGTTTCCACAAACCAGTCCTCCGTATACCGGAAGTTTGGCGACACGTTCAGTCGGAAGGTACCGATCAGCGGCAGCCGGTTGATGGCGAAGGGCGCCGATAGTGGGATCCGGTGGGTAGCCCGGAAATCGATACGGCTGCCGGTGCGGCCTGTGGCGCGCTCATAGCGCTCTTTATCAATGAGCGCCTCGTACCAGGGAATGTCTATCGGAGAGCCATCGGCAAGCGTGTCGCCGCGGGCGACAAGCTCTGCATCGTTGAGCGGCTGGAAACGAAAGCGGTTGCTCAATCGGCCCGTATAGCCGACCTGAATCCGTTCGAACCAGCGTTCACGGCGTGACCCGCCCGTGCTCTTGAACGGTGTCATCGTTCGCTGGGAGAGGGTGACTTCCGGCAAGGCCAAATCCGTTGTGCCCGTCTGCAACTGTTGGTTTTGGCGCATATGAATCGACAGGGACCGGCCGCTACCAAACTGCTTGCTGTACTGAATCGACGAGCCTACCGACTGCCGCACGTTGTCGTTATACTGTTCCGAAACCGTCTTCAGATAGCTGCTGGAGGTGAGATTGACATTGGCGGTAAGACGCGCTGTCGGACTGAGAGTCTGATTGTGTGACCAGCGAAGACTAACATTGTGGCGCAATACGAGGTCCGGGTCATCCTTTTCGCCGCTCTGCTCACGGAGGTAGTCGATGCTCACGCCGCCATTGTAGCGATCGCGCCGGTTATAGCGAAAGGAAGGATGGACCTGCCAGCTTCCCTTCGTCCAGAGGCCAAGGCGCAGCTGCGCATCAGTGTAGTCGTTAATGGCCCAATAATAGCCCCAATTACGCAGGTAAAAGCCACGTTGGTCTTCCCCGTATTCGGGAGCCAAAAGCCCGCTGCGACGGCCTTCCTGGTAAGGTAAGAACCCAATCGGCAGCCACACTGGGGTGGGAATATTGTATATGAACAGTTGAATCGGGCCAGTATAGACCCACTTCTGGTTGACCACCTTCATTTTAGTGGAGCGCAACGAATAGGAAGGAGTCTCGTCAGGAGCGCAATTGCAGGTCGTGTATAAGCCGCCACGGATAAAGATCGTGCTGTCCTCGCGCATCTTGGCGACTTCCGCCTGGATAAAGCCTTCGTCGAAGCGGGTGCGTGCGGATACGACGCGGCCTCGTCCCGTGCTCATGTTGTAGGCGAGCGAGCGCCCCTCGAAGGACTCTGACCCCTGCGTAAACTGCGGAGTACCAGTGACGCCGGTATCCGAGGGCAGTCCTTCGGCGCGCAGTTCTTCCTCGTCGAAGAGGATGTCTATCGACCAGGCTTCAAGGCGGGTTTCGTCGTAGGTAACACGAGCGGCGCCCAACAGGCGGCCTCGGTCCCCGGCCTTGCTGTCAAAGCGGATGACCAGGGAGTCCTCGGCGCTGAAGCTGATGGGCTTGTCGATGCCGTCTCCCGACGAGGGGAGCGACGCAGCAGGTGTGGACGGCTCTACATAGCCTGGCGGCGCCTCTTGAGCACTGGCAGCTCGACCGGAGCAGGCCAGCAGCACCAAGCCCACGCAAAGAACCCCACCGCATGCCACCGGCCGAGGCGAACCGACCCTACATTCCCTCGAAGGTGGAGCCATGCTCATCCAGGAACTCGAAGACCAGATATGCGGCTCCGAGCATACCTGCCTTATTCCCGAGGGTTTCCTGGAGGATGATTACATCGCTGCGCATGCCGGGTTTGATGTACTGCCGGATGGTCTGTCGGGCGGGTTCAAGGATCAGCCGGCCTGCGCCCGAAACGCCACCTCCTACGATGATGGTGCGGATATCGAGAAGGTTTACGCAACTGCCGAGGATACACCCAAGTTTGTGCCCGGCCCATGCCAGTGCCGCCTCGGCTCCTTCGTCCCCCTGGAGTGCGGCCGAGGAGAGCATTTCCGGTGTTAGGTCTTGCAGGTTTGGCCCGGCTGTGCGGTGCAACAGGCTGTTGGGATACTGCAAAAGTTTACTGCGTGCATGCGCGGAGAGAAAGTGCTGTCCGAGGTAGGCTTCGATGGCGCCAGGCACGCCTGCTTCGTCAGGCGGTCCGTCGTAGGCGATCGTCATGTGGCCAACTTCGCCGGCGGCGCCCGTGGACCCCCGGAAGATGGCGTTACGGTAGATAATGGCGCCTCCGACTCCCGTGCCGAGCGTCACCATGAGGAACGAATCGTAGGGTAGGCCCGCCCCATAGAATGCGGACCCGAGGGCGGCAGCGTTCGCATCGTTTTCCACGACGACGTGCAAGTCGCGGCCCAGTCGTTGCCGCAAGGCGTCGCGAAGGTTTACGACCTCCCACCCAGGGATATTCGGGGGAAAGATGAGGCTCGTGCGGTCCCAGTCGATAGTCCCTGGGCCGCCGATGCCGATCCCCATGACAGGCTTGTCGCCCGCGGCCTGCAGGATGCGCTCCGCGGCTGCCTGTATCTGGCCCAGCACATGCGCCGAGCCACGGTCCGCCCCCGTCGCTATGCGCTCGGCATAGACAAGCCCGGTGGTGCGCTCAACGAGTGCCGCCTTGATGTTTGTTCCACCCAGGTCAAGGCCAATGGCATACTGCGACATATTCTTCGGGTCCCCACAACGTTACGGCTGTTCGTGTTTCTCTATTGGATAGACGGTTTCGCCGGGTCGACGCATGCCGTATTTCTCGCGCGCGATACGTTCTATCATTTCATCGGTAGGCTCCATATCCGCAAACACTTGCAACATCTCGATTTCACTCTGCAGCCGGGCATTTTCCCGGCTGAGATAGGCGTACTCGTGGTGCCACTTGATGCGTCGCGTAAGGCTGTAGCTGTCAAGGAAGGCGAACCAGATTGCACTGAGGACCACTAGGGCCACGACGATTGGTCGGCGCAGGAGATGCTTTGACTTTGCCATGGGTTCGGTGGTTCAAAAACGGAAGGCTTGTCGGCCGGGATACTGGGCGGCGTCTCCCAATTGCTCCTCGATGCGCAGCAACTGATTGTACTTTGCGAGGCGGTCGCTGCGACTGGCAGAACCAGTCTTGATCTGACCGGCATTGGTCGCTACGGCAAGGTCGGCGATGGTGGTATCCTCGGTCTCTCCGGAGCGGTGGCTGATCACGGCGGTGAATCCGTGCTTGTGTGCGAGTTCAATAGCGTTGAGAGTTTCCGTAAGAGTACCGATCTGATTCAATTTAATCAAGATGCTGTTACCCGCTTGTTCGACAATGCCGCGCTTCAGGCGTTCCGTATTGGTGACGAACAGGTCGTCGCCGACGAGTTGGACCTTCGACCCGAGCGTTTGTGTGAGCAGCTTCCAGCCGTGCCAGTCATTTTCGTCAAGGCCGTCCTCAATGGAAATGATGGGATACTGTTGGACCCACCGCTCCCACAGTGCAACCAAGTCTTCTGACGAGTGCTTGCGATCCGGGTCACTCTTCCAGAATACGTATGCGCCGTCCTGGTACATTTCTGATACAGCTGGATCGAGCGCGATATGCATGTCGTCGCCCGGCGTGTATCCGGCTTTTTCGATCGCCTGCAGAATAACTTCGATCGCTTCCTCGTTGGACCCAAGGTCGGGTGCAAAACCGCCTTCGTCGCCCACCGATGTATTGTATCTCTTGCTGGAGAGCACCTTCTTGAGCGCATGGAAGACTTCGGTGCCCATGCGCAGGGCCTTGGAAAAGGTCGTTGCCCCGGCAGGCATCACCATGAATTCCTGCATGTCGACCTTGTTGTCGGCGTGCCTTCCGCCGTTGATGATATTCATCATCGGCACCGGAAGCACACGGGCGTTAACGCCTCCGATATAGCGGTAGAGCGGGAGGCCCAGGCTGTTGGCGGCGGCCTTCGCCAGCGCCAGTGAAACGCCAAGAATGGCATTCGCGCCCAGACGGGCCTTGTTAGCGGTTCCGTCAAGGGCAATCAGCGCGTGGTCAATGCCGGGCTGATCATAGATGGGGGCCTCGGCTAACGCGGCGGCGATTTCGTTGTTGACGTGTGCGACGGCGTTCAGCACGCCTTTACCCGCATATGTGCCCGCATCTCCGTCGCGAAGTTCTACCGCTTCATATTCTCCGGTAGAGGCTCCGCTCGGTACGGCCGCCCGGCCAACAATACCCTCTGTGGTGGAAATGTCGACTTCGAGTGTGGGATTACCCCTGCTGTCAAGAATCTGCCGTGCCGTGATGGCGTCGATGTAGGACATGCTTGGTAATGGTGACTGGATAGGAATGGATGTACGTAGCCGGGGAATTGATACCGCGGTAACAACCTGGGGCTCGGATGGCTACCGGCAGGTCCGGTGCTCCCAGGAGGAGCATTGTGAGCATTCTGCGTATACTGCCGATGCGGGGAGAGGGGAGGGTGCACCGGCTCGGATAGAGTTAGCGCTGACGTACCGTTGTAGTTCCGCTAATGGTAAGACCCAGACAACTGTAGCTAACGGACGTGCTTTCGCCGTTAGTCCACCGTTGTACGTAGAATACATCTTCCGCAGTGGGGAATGCGCTGCGCATACGCGCTGCACCTGCGGCGTCGCCCGCCCTGGAATAGGCATCTGCGATGAGCCAGAACACCGCCGCCTGCTCGCGGTCCTTCACACCGCAGCGCACGACAGCGGTGGCGTACAGGTCGGCGATAGCTCGCGAGGCAGCCTTATAGTCCGGATCCACTTCGACGGCCTGCTGATAATAACTCCGGGCGTCCGCATATTTCTCCAGATCCTGCTGTGCGATCCCCATGTTGTGGTAGTCCTGTGCCTTTAATTCCACTTCCGGGGACTCCTTCATCTGGTTGAATACGGCAATAGCCTCATCGATCGCGCCGTCTTCGAGATACATGCGCGTGAGCATTCGGAGCACACCCGGAGTAGGATCAAGAGCCAGTATTTTGGGTGCAAGGGCCATCATCTCTTGGTGATAACCCTCCTGCTCGTAGAGTTCGAAGAGCTGCTGAATTACAGTAATGTCGTCGGGACTCGCTGCCAGTTGCTCCTCCAGAAATACAATTTGCTCGTCGGGCGGAACGACAGCGAAATACTTGCGAATCAGGTTTTCGACACCTTCTTCCTCGCCTCGAAGGTCCTTGAGTTCACGCAGGAAGTCGAGCGCTCCTCCGATGTTGTCCTGCGCATACATATCGCCGATAATGACATCCAGATAGTAGGGGTCAATGCGTTTCGGGTCGATGTCATAAGCTTTGCGATAGGACGCGACCGCCTCCTCTTTGTGCTCCCCAAGAATGTCGAGGTGCTTCTGAATAAAGCGTCCCTTGTCGCGCTTCCATTCGAAGACGTCGATTTCGCCTTCAATGGACTGAATAGCTTCGATGGCCTTGTCATGAAGCGCCACAGCCTCATTCAGGAATTCTGCTTTCTTGGTTTCATCTTCCTCCTGTTCGGCGAGGCTCTCGTACACGGTTACGGCGCGATCAAAATTGGTATCCTTATTCCGGGGAAAGCCCGGGGCATTCTCGAGAATCCATATCAAGTTCGGCAGGGCATCCTTGTAGTTCTTGCTCTTGTAATTCTCGTAGTAGAGACTGTAGTGAATGCGCGTTTCCTTGCTGGCGCCCGCCGGCTGCGCAAGCAGTGGCTCGGACAGGAGCGAGAAGGTCAGATAGACAAGAATCAGTGCGCAGGACGCACGGAAATGCCGTTGCCTTGAAACGGAGCAATGCATGCGACTGGGGGAATTAGCGTGGAGGTATACAATAAGACATGCGACCGTTACTGGAGTTTCCGTTTGACGAACCAGCGCTCACCGATATTCAGCGTGGCGGACAGGGTGACGAATTGGTCTTGAACCAACGAACGGTCTGCGGAGCCTCTTGAGCCTAGTGCGAAATTAACGTCCAAGCGCGTTCCGGGCAACAGTGCCGGAAGACTAATGCCGCCTGTCACCGCAAGTGTGGAAATGTCCGCATCTTGCGTAGGTGAGACGTAACCACCATCATAATAAAATCCGAGTCGATATGCCACACGGCGGAAGTACGAATCGAGGAGACTCGCCCCGGCAGGCCGGAATTCGAATCCCCCCGAAAAGCGACGGCGGTTCCGCATGTTGTTGATCGTATTTGGAACGTAACCGGGCAGTGATAAATCACTCTCAAAATCAGTCCACGGCTCATACAGGCCGTCGACGGTAAAAATCCATCTATTCTGCAGGTAATAGGCAACGCCGAAGCCGACGCTCATGGGGATCCGCACATCTCCGCGAAGCTGTGTCCCCAGCGTGTCCCTATTAAGGCTCTCTCCGAGCGTTCGCGCCCGGTTGCCCTTCAGCACGGCAGGCAGGCGTAGCCGTGCAGCTATGGACAGGTCGTCCTGCTCGGTCAGCAGGTTGTTCTTGTGGGCGATCACGCCAAAGCTGGCGGTCCAGCCGAACATTCGCGTACTGCTTGCCAGATACGTCTGTGCGAAGTTATCTGACTGGAATGTTGTGCGTCGCGCCTCTTCCGTTATGCCAAAAATAAAGTCGGAGGTGGCTCCAATGCTCACCCCGGAAAAAGGGCGGATGCCAAGCCCGATGCGCGCGCGCTGGAGGCCGCCGGAACCCTCATAATCGATCCGGTAGTTCGTGGTGTCGTCATGTACTGGATCCGTAATGAGCGCCCCTTGCGTGGATATATGGTAATTGGTTCGCGTAAGCGGTGCATAGGAGAGCCCAATGCCCAGCACATTGGCCTTGATCGGTATACCGAATTGCACCGCGCTCAGTGATCCTGCGGTCAGGTTCTCGGTCTGACTTGCGGCGTCCTCGCTGCGAATGCGGTCGAAGCGCATCCCTACGGCAGCCCGCACCAGGAGCTGCCGGCTCCAAGCGGCCGGGTTGTCGAAATTGGTATAGTTGTATGACCACATCGCGGTCCCGCCGCCTCCCATAGCCTGTGTTTGCGACGAAGAAAACGAACGCAGCTCTCCAAGACCAAATCGTGAATACACAGACCCGTCGTCCCGGCTCTGCGCGGCCGCGCTTGCTACGAGGATCAATAGCAACCCAAGCGACGACACATGCGCCCTCGCATTGGAAACACGGTGCAGGATCGGGAGCATCGGTGCTTACGGCGAGAGGATGAAAACGACTTCCGGCGCACGCTGCTGCGAGGCGGGACCGTGCAACAGGATGGCGTCGATGGAATTTTCCAAATAGGGCGCGCGCAACTCAAGGTGCTCGAAAGTTTCGTCGCCGAACAGTATTCCCTGGAAGAAGGAGCGCAGGCCAGCGCCAATGAACCGATAGGCGCCGGCATCCGAAAGTGTGGCCTGTGCGATAAGTATGACAGGCTCGTCGGGATCAGAGACCACGACAAGCTGCAAATTACGGGCGAGCGGACGCACAAAATGTTCGGGTGTCGCAAGCGTCGAGACAGTGTCTGCAAATATTCTAACGAACGCGCCGTTTATGGGCGTATCCGCGTAGGTGGAGAAATCAAAAATAATGCGGACACCGGGGCCGATGCCGTCCTGAAACGTCACCAGAGGATCCTGCGCCGAGCGCTCTGATTGGCGGACGATTCCGGAGAGAGCTCGCACCGTCAAATAGGACACGGCGTCCCCCGTTGTGCGAAGATGCAGCCTGCTCCGCTCCGCTCTGAATCCTACGACCGCGTTACCGCCGGCAGGCTGCAGAGCGAACCCGTGGAAGAGCGTAGCAAAATCCGCGCTGCGCAGCGTTTCCGTTCTTCCATCTACCCACGCTTTAGGCAACAAGACCGTGACGAGTGTGTCGGTGGGGGCGAACGTAAACGTGGTCACCAGCGGTCCGACTGTGAGCACGGTGTCTGCACGCCTGCCAATGGCTGGCCAGTCTTCGGTAAGCTCGAACAGGTCAACGGTTACGGCCTCCGTGGTGTCTCCGTAAACATAGTCTACGCCAAGCTCCAGCTGCACGTTTGACAGATCTGATGTATTGTCTTCCGGAAATGCGCCTTCGAAATCTATATAGCCAGTCGAGACAATGGCACCGAGAAGCGGGTCAACGACATGCCCGACAAGCATGCGCGGCACCGCGCCCGTGATGTCGCGAAGAGTTCCCGAGTCAAAGACCGTCGGATTTACGGTGGTCACGACCGGCTCGATTCCTTCTTCGAGGAGCCCGAGACCGATTTCAGAAGTCGGATTGTCGCAGGAGACAAAGAGGACCAGACTCAATAACAGAAATCCCGATTGATGCATGCGGGCCATTCGAAAGGCGAAGATCAGAAAAGCGTAACGCCGGGAATTGAAATTTCGTATATGCGCCGGCCGGGCGTATCGTATCAACACCCCCGCCGGGCATGTTGCATCCGGCCGACAGGGGCCAGATCTACAACGATAGTGTGATCAATTGGTTCAGACGGTCAGTTCACTCTGCGCGGCTTCATAGAGGTCAATCGCCTGCTGCATCATTTTATCCGGCTCCATGCTGAATTGTATGGCATCTTCCGGGTTGGCCTCCAATGAAGGCGGGAATGCCGCGGCGTCCGCATATCGGAGCCCGATTTCATTCATGCCGAGTCCGGTAGCATTTCCGTTCATTGACAGGTTCATCTTCTTGACCAACGCGCCAGATAGCGTGGCGTGGGGATCAATATCATCGGGTGTAAAAATGATCTTTACATCTTCAAATAGCGGTTCCGAGGAATACTCGGTAGCCAGAAGCAGGGGCAAGAGTCCGCTGATCCATCCGAACGCGTGCACGATATCCGGCTTCCACTGGAGCTTGCGGATGGTTTCCACAACAGAGCGCCCGAAGAACAGCGCGCGCTCTGCATTATCCGGGAACAGTTTGCCCTGCTTGTCGCTATGGAGGCCCTTCCGCTTGAAGAAGCGCACGCTATCCATAAAATAGACCTGCAGCCGGATACCCGGAATGGAAGCAACCTTGACCTTGAGCGTTTCTGCACGATTCCCCATTCGTATGGTGCTACCAGAAAGCCGTATCACCTCGTGCAGTCGATTTCTTCGTTCGCTGATCGTGCCGTAGCGTGGCATCATTGTACGGGTTTCATATGCTCCGCTGCCATGCAGGCTTTCAGGGAGCCTTCGTACAAGGGCTGCGGTATCGGAGACTTTAGCAAAGGGAGCAACTTCACCGGAAACGAATAGGACTCTAGTCAACTGCGACATACATTAATTACGGTCTTGAATGGAGTAGCCTTCTACCATATGCACCGAGATATGGTAGCTTGGCTGATACGGAAGCTTAGCTGCAGAAAAACGGCATCGTAAATATAACAAATCGGTTACACACGCTCAAGTTTGCCGAACGGGGGCGTTTGTCAGTTTTCTGCGAAATCCTAGTCTGACCGCCTGACTGGAGGCGCATGTAGCAATGCGAATCGTGTAAAGGCCAGAAGCGGTTCGGCAAATTCATTCACCTCCAACAAGGGTCTGCCATGTGTTTGTCTGCAGACAAAGGAAACAGAAGACTCCCCGCGGAACGGGGGGCCCAGCGTGAACGCGTGCCCGTGCGCATCTTCGACGAACCCTATGAGATCGCACAAGAGGTAGCAGAACGAGTCGCGACGCTGATCACTGCGCGCGCCAGGGAAGGACGTATGGCCGTCCTGGGATTACCCAGTGGCTCCACGCCGATCGGCCTATACAAGCACCTGGTGCGTATGCACCTGGAGGAAGGGCTTGATTTCTCAAGCGTTGTCACGTTCAACCTGGACGAGTACTACCCGATGGATCCAGACGGGTTACAGAGTGCTCACCGGTTCATGCGCGAAAACCTGTTTGACCATGTTAACATCCCGGAAGAACAGATCTACATTCCACAGGGTGATCTCGGATCCGATGCAGTGGATCGGTACTGCGCGGCATATGAGAAGGCCATCCGAGATGCTGGTGGAATGGACCTCGTGCTGTTGGGTATCGGTCGGAGCGGTCATATCGGCTTCAACGAACCTGGCTCCGGACCGAATACGCGCACGAGAATCGTGATCCTGGATGAGATCACCCGCAAGGACGCTGCCAGCGATTTCTATGGCGCGGAGAATGTCCCACGACAGGGACTTACCATCGGTGTGGGCACAATCCTCGACGCCAGGGAGATCATTCTGTTGGCCACCGGAGAACACAAGTCGGGCATTATTCGGCGCGCGGTCGAGAACCCGACAAGTGAAGGCGTCGCCGCCTCGTATCTGCAGGACCACCCCAATGCGGCCTTCTATGTCGATCGTGCGGCCGCAAGCGGTCTTACGCGCGAGCAGACTCCGTGGATCGTACAGGATCTTGTATGGGACTCTCCCATGGCAAAGCGAGCGGTGATCTGGCTTTCGGAAACGGTCGGCAAGGCGCTTTTGCGCCTGGAGGCGTCCGATTTTCATAGTCACCACCTCCACAGCCTCGTCTATGCCCACCCGGACATTGACGAGCTGTGCTTGCGCATCTTCGATGATCTTCGGCAGTCAATTGCCTACCAAACGGACCTTCCCGAAGAAGAGCGCATCGTTCTCTTCAGTCCGCATCCCGATGATGACGTGATTTCGATGGGCGGGATGCTCGACAAATTGGTGCGGAACGGCAATGACATAATTGTCGCCTATATGACGAATGGGTCCGTTGCTGTCTTCGATGCGGATGTGCGCCGCTATCTGGGGTTTGTGGAAATGAGCTTTGTTGACATGGGGTTGCCCAGCGAGGCGCTCACCACGTTCCAGACATGCAAGGATCACCTGCTGGACTTCATGCGCCGCAAGCGGCCCGGCCAGGTGGATCTGGAGCCCGTGCAGAAATTAAAGGCCAGCATCCGGTATGCCGAGGCTGTCTCGGGGATTGAAGTTATGGGCCTGACCGCTGACCATGCCCGCTTTATCGACCTGCCCTTTTATCAGACCGGGAAGGTGCGAAAGCATCCGGTCGGGGAGGATGATGTGCGGATCGTATACGATCTGCTTGCCGAGCGGCGTCCGCATCATATCTTCGTCGCAGGCGATTTGTCCGATCCGCACGGCACCCATCGCATGTGCTATGTCGCCATCAAGAGAGCGCTGGACCGGTATCATGCGGAACATTCGCCGGAGCACCATCCCAAGGTCTGGCTGTATCGAGGAGCGTGGCAGGAATGGGACATCCACCAGGCCGATGTCTTCATGCCGTTGTCCAAGACGGAAATGGCCCGCAAGATCGAGGCGATCTTCAAACACGAGAGCCAGAAGGACCGTGCCATGTTTCCAGGCGCATATGATGAGCGGGAGTTCTGGCAGCGCGCCCGCGACCGAAATACCGGAACGGCCGAAGCCCTGAACAGGCTGGGCTTGCCCGAATTCTTCGGCGCCGAAGCCTTTGTGGTCACCCGCGCCCTGTAACGTATCAGATATGGCAGTGGGCGAGGCCGCGCTTTTCGAGGTACTGCTGGTGGTACTCTTCCGCGCGGTAAAACGATGAGGCAGGCGTAATCTCGGTTACGATCCGGCGCGAGAGCTGTCCTTGCCGCCGCTCCCTGGACGCCCGCGCCTGCGTTTCCTGCTCCGGGGAATGAAAGAAAATGGCCGATCGGTACTGTGAACCTATGTCTGGACCCTGCCGGTTGCGTGTGGTCGGGTTGTGGTTGTCCCAGAAGACCTCCAGGATGGCGCTATAGTATACCCGGTCGGGGTCGAAGTAGACTTCCACTACTTCGGCATGTCCGGTTCGCCCGGTACAGACATCGGCGTAGGTCGGGTTTTCGAGAGAGCCTCCCATATATCCCACCGCGGCTTCCGTAACGCCTGTGATGCGCCGGAAAGCGGCCTCAATACCCCAGAAACAGCCGGCGCCGAATGTGGCTTTTTCCATTGGTTGCGTCCTTCTGGTGAAACGATTACAATCTGAAACGCCGTGCGCCACAGATTTGTTGTCCATGTACTATTTTACACCCAATCCCATACACCAACCCCACCATTCTGCCTGCACACGACCATGAAGCAACCGATCCTTGTCACAACGCTAGGGATGATACTCTGTATTTCACACCTGCCCGCGTTGGCCCAGATGAACGTCGGTGCGGAGGCGCCGGAAGATGCGATTAAATTGTTTGACGGCACGCGCGAGATGCTGGATGAGAATTGGACATACTGGGAGGGCCCGCGCTTTGCGGCTGAGCTTCCTATCAAGTGGCAGATTGTAGATGATCCGGTCGACGACGGCATGGTCGTCAGCAGCAAGGACCCGTCCGCGGCCGGAGGCCTGTACGGCGCAGCCGATATCGTCACGAAACAGAAATTCCGCGATTTTCGGTTACACATCGAATTTCTGATCACAGAGGAAGGCGGCAACAGTGGCGTATACCTGCAGAACCGATACGAAATCCAGGTGCTTGATGGCGACTCTACTGCTCATGGCCTGGCGGCCGTGATCAACGAGAAGGCTTCGGCCTATTGGCCCTATAACGGTACGGGATCCTGGAACGCATATGACATTGTATTCCGGGCGGCGCAGTTTGACGAAGACGGCAAGCGCGTCAAGCAGGCCAATGTCACGATGTACTTCAACGGCATAAAAGTCCACACCAATCAGCCGATCAAGAAAGTGTGGGGCGGTCCCAATTCCGGCCTCGACGGCGGTAACGACAATGGGATGGGGATCACCGATACGCCCGGTGGAATAAAGCTGCAGGCCGAAGGCCACGACGTACGGTACCGCAACATCTGGATCCAGGAACTTGACTTGGGTGAGGCAGACACGGATTTCTAGTATGCCCCGCCTCTTGCCCTATGTATCACGCATAACTCTCTTGCCATGGCCAATATTACCCTAACTGTTAACGGAGAGCAGCATGTGCTCGATGTAATGCCCGACACCCCGCTGTTGTGGGTGTTGCGGGATCATCTAAACCTGGTCGGCGCCAAGTACGGCTGCGGGATCGCCCAGTGCGGCGCATGCACGGTCCATTTGAATGGCAATGCGGTGCGGTCCTGTTCGGTGCCAGTGTCCGTGGTCGGTGACCAGGCCATTACCACGATTGAGGGGTTGTCGGCGGATGGCAGCCACCCGGTGCAGAAGGCATGGCTGGAGCACGACGTGCCCCAATGCGGCTATTGTCAGGCTGGACAGATCATGCAGGCTGCAGCATTGCTTGCGGAAAATCCTGGTGCTTCTGACGAGGACATCGAACGCGGCATGCGCGGCAATATATGCCGCTGTGGCACCTACGTGCGCATCAAGGCCGCCATACGCTCAGCGGCTGGCGAAATGCGCTGACGAGCTCCTGTTTCATCGTAGACGAGAATGACCGTGAATACCTCCACGACGATAGATCGGCGCTCCTTTTTGAAAGCGAGCGCACTGGCAGGCGGCGGATTCGTGCTTGGCTTCCAATGGCTTACAGGCTCCAGGCCCGAGGCAATGGCCATGCATGGGGCGTCCAAGGCCCGGGCCGCCATAAACGCATACCTGAAGATCGATGAGAGCGGGATGGTGACCATTCTGTCACCGAACCCTGAAATCGGCCAGAACGTCAAGACTTCCATGCCCATGATTGTAGCTGAAGAGCTCGACGTGGACTGGAATCAGGTCACTGTGCAGCAGGCCGGGTTGGACACAGACAATTTTACCCGCCAACTTGCGGGCGGCAGTCAGTCCATCCGGCACGGCTGGAATGGATTGCGCATGGCGGGAGCAACGGCACGGCGTATGCTGCTGGAGGCTGCGGCGCAGCGGCTCGGTGTGCCGGCAGGTGAACTGACGACCAGTCGTGGCGTCATCACGCACACAGGCAGTGGTCGTACGCTGACGTACGGAGAGGTGGCATCAGACGCTGCAACGATGGAGGCTCCGGCGGATGTCACGCTCAAGGATCCGAAGGATTTCACCATCATCGGTACTACACGCAAGAACGTCGACGGGCCCGCCATCGTGATGGGCAAGCCGCTGTTCGGCATCGATTATCATCGCGACGGCATGTTGATCGCCATGATCGTACACGCGCCAGCGTTTGGCATGCGTCTGGCGTCGATGGACGCGTCAGCGGCCAAGGCGATGCCGGGGATCACCGATGTATTCACCATCAATGCGGCGCCGGAGGGATTCAACCGGCAGTGGTCGGATATCAACGCGTTCCCAGAAAAGGTGGTGGTAGTGGGTCGTTCAACGTGGGAAGTTCTGAAGGCAAAGCGGGCGCTGGTTCTGGAGTGGGAAACGGCCAGTAGCCTGGAGAGCAGCGCCGATCACGCGCAGGGGTTGGATGAGCTTCTTGCGCGGGATGGTGTAGAAATCGCTCGTCGGGATGGCAATCCGGAGCAGGCTTTTCGGGATGCCGACCGAATCATAGAACGCTCCTTCGGCGCGCCCTTCCTTGCGCATAACACGCTGGAGCCCATGAACTTCTTTGCTGACGTGCAGGAGGACCATGCGGAGCTCGTTGGTCCCATTCAGACTCCGGAATTCTTGCGTAGATCGGTTGCCAGTGTTACCGGTCTGCCGGAGGAGAAGATTTCGATTGACATGACGCGGATGGGGGGCGGATTCGGAAGAAGACTGTACGGAAATTTTGGAGTCGAGGCAGCTATTATTTCACAGACCGCCAAGGCGCCGATAAAACTTGTGTACACGCGTGAAGATGACATGACGCAGGGCACCTATCGACCGGCCTACCGTGTCACGTACCGTGCGGCGCTGGACGCGGACAACAATCTCATCGGGTTTCATGTCCGCGGCGCCGGGATAAACGAGGGTCCGCTATTCCCGAACAGATTTCCGGCCGGCGCGGTGGACCATTATCTCGCCGAAAACCTCTCGTTGGAGTCCAACATCACAACAGGTGCCTGGCGGGCGCCGCGTAGCAATTTCATCGCTGGCGCTGAGCAGTCCTTCCTGGACGAGGTCGCCGAGGCGGCGGGCAAGGACCCCATAGAATTTCGCTTGGAGCTCTTCGATCGGGCTTTGTATTCCCCGGTAGGAGAGGACAACGATTATGACGCAGCGCGCTTCGCGGGCGTGTTGCGCCTCCTGCGGGACAAATGCGACTGGGCTGCGCCTGCGCCGGGCGTCTACAGGGGCGTTTCGGCGTACTATTGCCACAATTCGTACGTAGCGCAGGTCGTCGACATGGTAGTGCAAGAAGGTAAGCCGAAGATCCAGAAAGTCTGGTGTGCCATTGATTGTGGAATCGTCGTAAATCCGGGCGCGGCGCTAAACCAGGTGGAAGGCGGCATCGTCGATGGCATCGGGCATGCCATGTACAGCGCGATGACCATTGCGGAGGGCAGGCCGGAGCAGGACAACTTCCATTCCTACCGCCTCATACGCAGCGACGAAGCACCCGTAGAGATCGCCACATTCTTTGTTGACAATGGCATTGACCCGACAGGGCTAGGAGAGCCTTCGCTACCGCCGGTATCTGCTGCGCTGGCTAATGCGTTCGCACGGGCGACTGGCGAGAGGCTTATGGATCAGCCATTTGTGCGTGCCTTCGAGTCTGTCGAGATCAGGCAGCCAACCGGGTAGCCCAGCCGGGTAGCCAATTCCTCGGACAGACAATATGATCCTTGCCGCGTAGGTTGGCGGCAGGGAGCGGCAGAGCCAGGTGCCTCGACCACATCGGGCCTTGGAGCCGAGTGTCCAGCGCACCGTGCGTGAGGCAAGTACGGTTTCGTGAATTGCTCCTGGCTGCCGTAATTGCGAGGAAATCCGCAGTGAGCTGAACGCTGGGACAGACACGGTTTCCCAACATGACCAGGAGGCATGACATGACTGTTATGGGCATGCGGTGGAGGATTCTTTCGGTGGTGCTGTTCGTGGCATGCGCGGGCTGCCGCAT
The DNA here is from genome assembly GCA_963665975.1 of Rhodothermales bacterium. GTDB lineage: Bacteria > Bacteroidota > Rhodothermia > Rhodothermales > Bin80. Next base: position 812,170 of record OY762508.1, on the reverse strand, counting down.
GACGGACTATTCGCTGGTCATCCAGCCGGTGGATCCGCTGGAGAAGGTATTTCGCGAATCGGCGGTGTTTGCGGAGCACGACCTGGCGACGGACGCCGCGCGCGGAGAGCACGCTTCTTTCCAGGTGGCCGTACGGGCAAGTGTTCCCATCGACGATCTCAGGGCTGTGGCTACCGCGCCCGCCATGGGCGGGCATTCCCTGCCCGATGCGCGGACCGGATTCGTGGGGTATGTCAGGGTGGGTCGTTCTACGCCTACGCCATCGCGTGACCGGCTCATGCCGCCATCCGCGTACTTTCCCGATCCGATCCTGGACGCGCCATCGGTGAACGTGGAGGCCAATCAGACGCAGCCCGTATGGATTACGGTGCCGGTTCCGGCAGAGGCGGAGCCCGGCCAGTACGACGGCGCGCTTACGCTATCGGGAATCGTTGCCGGCAAGCGGTTCGAGGAAGAGTTGACGTTCAGCGTTCGCGTCCATGCGCCGGTGGTGTCGTCTACGAGCCTTTGGGTGACGAACTGGTATTCACTTGCGCCCGACAGGCTGGCGCTGATGAACGGTGGTGTTGCGGTGGAGCCCTATTCGGACACCTACTGGGATTTGCTTCGCGTCATCGCGCGGAAGATGGCGGAATATCGGCAGAACGTGGCCATGATTGCGCCATTGCGCCTGGCGGAATACGCGCTGGGGGAAGAGGGTCTTACCATCGATTTCGCGCGGTTTGACCGTACGGTGGAGATATTCATGGAGGAAGGCGTCATCGGCCGCATAGAGGGAGGCCATATCGGTCGCAGGCACAGCACGTGGACCACGCCTTTCGTCGTGCATGTGCCGGTATGGAAGGACGGCGAAGCGGAGCTCGAGCGGATGCCGATAGGGGATGCGCGAGCGCAGGCCTTCTATTCCAGATTCCTGCCCGCGCTGGTTGACCATCTGCGCGAGCGCGGATGGCTGGAACTCTACATGCAGCATCTGGCCGACGAGCCCATCGAGGCCAACGCGGCGTCCTACGTCGAGATCGCCGACTACGTGCGCAATTGGGCGCCGGAGCTTCGCATTGTGGAGGCGGTGCACAACCGGGACCTGGAAGGCAGCGTGGATGTCTGGGTGCCGCAGCTGGACTTCATGCACCAGGACTACGACTTCTATGCCTCGCGCGAGGAAGTCGGGGAGGAAGCCTGGTTCTATACCTGTCTGGCACCGCAGGGCGAATACGCCAATCGCTTCATAGAGCTGCCGCTGATGAAGACCCGCCTTCTCCACTGGATCAACTATCGCTACGACATCCCCGGATATCTGCATTGGGGATACAACGCGTGGCGCCAGGATCCATTCGGCGAATCTACCGGCATCATCGTGGAGTCCGGCAACGTACTGCCGGGCGGCGATGCCTGGATCGTGTATCCAGGCACCGGAAAGCTGCTGAGCTCCGTGCGGCTGGAGGCCATGCGCGATGGCATCGTGGACTACGAGCTTCTAAGGCAACTGGAGGCGGTACACCCGGAGGAGGCCCGCGAGCTGGCCAGGCGCGTCGTATACCAGTTCGATCGATACGACATGAACGTCGAGGCATTTCGCGCCAAGCGCCGCCGCATACTGGAGCTTCTCGGCGGCGCGTCCTGATTTGGCATGCACGTGCTCATGAAGCACGCACTTTCTCTGAGAAAACCAGCTACCGACTACGACGTACGTTGCCGGCAGTCATGACGAAGCAGCCAAGCCCGACCATCGGAATTGTTTGGTAGCGCTGGTGCTGGCGGTTCACCAAAGGACCAGCGTGTCCGAATTCGTACAAGGTACGTGCACGGCATGGGCGAGGATGCCTGCAATCACGAAAGCACATGCCATAGCATGGGCCCGGAAAGAGGGCAAAGCCACAGGCGGAACGCCTCAATAGCAGTTCACGGACGCACGCCGAAATTGTGCTAATTGAGCGACAGCAATCCTGGTATAGCAGGACACCCGAAATCTGTTCTGTTGCACCCCACAATGACAATTTCCGAATACAAAACTCGGGGAGTCGGAAAAGGCTCAATACAGGTGCCGCAATGCTTGCAGGGCGCCTATGCCAACCGGAGCATAGGGCGGAAGTTGACCCGTCAGGACATGCTTACCCACCCAATGTTGCTACTGCTTCGAAAGGTTGCGTCTGCAACAGGTTTCCGCGAGAAGAGTAAGCCTCTTCCTGATAAGCGGGGACATATCATCATTAGTGCCCGATATATCCGGTTAGTCATTCGGTTGGCATGCCGCGTAACTCCAGTCGCGCGAGCTGGATTGCGCAGGAGCCTTTGCTTGTTGATTTGCACGGTCTGCAAGACCGGCCTTTCGATTACGCCCATACATCATTGAAGAACAGAATGCCCACACCCGGTCGCTGTCCGAGAGGCTCCTTAGCCGCACTAGTCTTGCTCCTCAGCGCCTGTGCCCAGCCGGTGCCGTTTGAACCCGTCTCCATCGACAGCGCCGGTGTGCAGATCGTCACCACCGACCTCACGCGTTCAGACGCGACCTGCACGTTCAGCGAGGAGCCTGTCCTGATCATCGGCGAAAACGAGGAAGACGTAAACCAATTATTCTCCAGCATCAGGGGTATGGCCCGGCTGTCCGACGGATCCATCGCGGTCGCCGACCGAGCGGCCGCCGAGGTCCGCATCTACGACGAGACCGGGCAGCACCTACGGTCAATGGGCCGGGCAGGCGAAGCGCCCGGTGAGTTTTCGAATCCGTTTGTCCTGTGGATCACTGAAGGCGACACCATTTGGGTAGGCGATTACTACCCATGGAGCTACAACATTTTCACGGCTCAGGGCCAATTGGTGCGACGGATGAGTCTCACTCCGTCGTTCCTGAATTCGCCAAGTGCTGGAGGTGTGCTCGACAACGGATACACGGTGAATGCGAGAATTGTGATGGCGCGCAAAGAGGATTTCACTAGTCAAGACACGATGATAGTAGAAGTCCACGATCCCGGTGGCGAGCTTGTCGGCAGCCTCGACAGGATTCCTGACCGAACCAGCGGCATGGTCCGGGAAGCCGAGAACTTCTGGCTGTACCCGCTTTTCCAGTCGATGGCGGAAGTTGATGCGCTAGGGTCGACCATCGTGCTGGCACACGGAAGTGAACCGGAGCTCCGGGTTCTTGACAATGAATTCAACTTGCGGGCGATCATCCGCTGGTTCGAACCGGTTCGGAAGGTTACCAGCGCGGACAGACGCGCTTGGCACAAGGATTATGTTGAGAGCCGCACCCGACCGGCAAATCCGCAATTGCGAGGGTTTTACGACGCAATGATTAGCCGGGAGCGCCCCGTTGCTGACGTCTTTCCGGTCATGTCGAGTGTCAAGATCGGCCGTGACGGCCGCGTCTGGGTCCACCGTTACAACCGGCCCCGAGAAGACCGTGGGTGGCTCGCCTTTCGCGCTGACGGCGAGTTCATGTGCCATATGGCCGAGTTGCCGGGCGACCCTTGGGAATTTGGCGCCGATTACGTGCTCCTACTCCACGTATCCGAACTGGGGGTCCAATCAGTACGGATGCACCGCCTTACATATCTGGATACACCTGTTGGGGCCTTGGTATCCGAGTAGAGTGAACTTCGCAATGGACCTGGCAGGAATCGAGGAAGTCTCTCTGACATCCTGAAACCGGATTCCGGTACACCCCCTAAGCCGACCCTGCTAACCATCCGTTACGCGCGGTTAAATGAAGCAGTAAGAGGCACTGGCCTGCACCACGGCTCCGCGCAAGTCGTACGTCCGGCATGCGGATAGAATCAGGGGATTGGGGTACAGTACATAACCGCTGACCGACAGGTACAATCTGGGAGCATCTCCCGAGAATCTGTACCGATATCGCTGCAAAAGCTAGTCCGCTTATAGAGTAGGCCACCGCCTTCCGTGACGAAGCTGTCCTTCGTGGCCATCGCGCTCGTACGACCCAACCGGTTCGCGGCGACCAGGCCATCCGGCATGAACCGGATACCATCCCGCCTTGCCAGGTTGCGATAGCGGGGTCCATGTCGATCGGTGCGCGCCGCTCCAGCACGTTTCTGATCCGGGTCATGTCGTCCATTCCGCGACACAGCCGGTGCAACTGGCCAGCCTTGGCGAGGCGCGACAACGCCTGATCAACAGCCTCCCGGCTCCTGAGGTTCAGGAAACCCTTCGGCGTGCACCCCGACGTTCCGCTCATGTGCTCGGAAACCCTCCTCGTTATCTTGACGGCAGTGCCAGTCATTGACACATTGTCAGGTTGAGGAAGTGGCAACTAGGCCAGGCGCTCCGCATAGAGCTCCACCACATCTTTAACAATGGGACCTCCCTCGGTGGTCTGTGAGGTGTCATTGAGCATCAACAGGCAGAATGGGCAGCCCACGGCCAGTGTTGCGGCGCCGGTCGCGGCGGCCTCGCGGTAGCGCGCGTGGCTTACAGCTTCGCTCCCGGGCTCTTCTTCTTTCCACATCTGGCCGCCACCGGCGCCGCAGCAGAAGGACTGCTTTCCGTGTCGTGGCATTTCCACAGAGGTCACCGGCAGTGCCTCGATGGCCTCTCGTGGCGCGTCTGTGATGGCGTTATGGCGTCCGAGGTAGCAGGGGTCATGGAAGGTGACCGTAGTGGCGTCTGCATCTTCCCGCAATTGGATTTTCCCTTCCGAAGCCAGACGCGCCAACAACTGCGTGTGATGAATGACTTCGTAGTGTCCACCTAGCGCAGGGTATTCGCGTGCAAGCGTATGCAGGCAGTGAGGACAGGTGGTGACAATGAGTAGGGGATCCGCCGCGTTTAGTGCCGCGATGTTGGCCTGTGCCAATTCCTGGAACAAATATTCATTGCCGGACCGGCGTGCAGAGTCACCCGTGCATCGCTCTTTGCGGCCGAGCGTCGCAAAGCTGACGCCTGCACTATGAAGCACCTGCGCCAGTGCACGAGCAGTCCGCTGGGCGCGAGGATCATGGGCTGGAGCGCAGCCCACCCACCAGAGGATGGAGGCATCAGGGTTGTCATCCACGGTGGGTATATCCAGCCCTTCCGCCCATGCCATGCGCTGCGCGGATCCGATGTTCCAGGGGTTGCCGTTGCGCTCCATGCCGCGAAACGCGCCGTCCCATTCCTCGGGGAATCGGCCCTCGGTGAGGACGAGTCCTCGCCGCAACTCCAGGATGTCAAACATGGGCTCATTGCCCACGGGGCACACATCAACACAGGCGCCGCACGTGGTGCAGGCCCATACAGCGGATTCCGTGATGGCGAAGTCCAGGAGGGTATGGATGGAGACGGCCCCCGAGGCCATCTCGTCCAGATGCTGATTCAGGTAGTAGCGTTTGTTGATTTCGAGGGCGGATGGCGATAGCTCCTTCCCTGTGACATAGGCCGGGCATGCATCCTGGCACCGGTTGCACATGATGCATGCGAAGGCATCCACGAGGCTAGTCTGCGGCAGGTCCTCGATCTTCAGCGCTCCGAACACCTCTGCGGATTCATCCTCAAAATCCGTGGGATCCAGCGCGCCGAGTGACGAGCGTTCGGGTCGAGTCCAGAAGTTGACGCCCGCCATCACAAAGTGAAAATGCTTCGTGTACGGGAAATAAGGCACAAAGCAGAGAATCAGGCCAAGAGATATCCACCAGCACACATGCCGCGCTATTACCAGGCTCTGCTGGTCGAGACCTGCCCACAGCGGTTGCACGATGCTGGCGAATGGCTGGAATGGGTCCAAAGCGCCCGTCTGCACGTACTCGAGATGAAGGACCACGGATTCTCCCAGGAGGCGGAAGCCGACGTGGCCTAGGATAAACAGGCCTACGATAATCGAGTCTCGTGTAATGGCGCGTCGCGTAGCCGGCGGTATTGGTGTATTGTCCTGAAAGTCGAGTGCGCGCCCCCACAGAAACCGCCGCAGGAGAAACCATGTCATGCCTATGAGCACGAGGACGCTTGCGCTGTCTGCCAGCAGTCGATACACATCACCCGCTCTCGTCTGCAGGAAAGGCCATTCCGTGCCGTATCCTTGCAGCACGTCGCCCACATTCACCAAAAGGTAGAAGACGAAGCCCCAGGCAATCATGGCATGGAAGAAGTTGGCTATGCGCCGCGTCTTCCAGAGCGGCCGCATCGAGATCCAGTTGCTGGCTGCCGCCAGCACACGGCCAGGATTGATCTTGAGAGGGGCCCCGCTGCCGCGCAGTATGACCCGGTAGACCTTCGCAAGACCCAACCAGGATCCGTAAGCGGAAAAGAGCGCCGCGAGAGCGAAGAGTACCTTTTCGGTGAGTGTGAGCATGACATGCGACGGTAGTCTGCCGGCCAATATACGGCATAGTCTCTGGTCACCTGCATGCTATGTCCCACGCCTTGCGTTCTCACGCCGCCATCGCGCAACGCATTCTGCGCAGCGCGCGCAGCACCTGCATTTTTATCGCGGACTCGGTTGTGCCCATGCGCTCCGCAATTTCCCGGTAGCGGTAGCCATGATCTCTCAATGCAAAGACCCGCCGGGTTGTCGCCGGAAGCATCGACAAGGCACGTTCCGCGTCAAGCATATCATCTGGTGCGTTGCCCATGGAACCCGGTCTATCGGGAAGGAGCATGGGATCAAGGACACGTTCCTTGGCTCCGTATCGTCCCCGGTATAGATCGTAGAGCTCATACTTGGCCGCCTTCATGGCAAATGGCATTAGCCGATCCAGATGCTGCAAGGCGGCGAGTCCGTTGTGCACGCGCAAGAGTGTGTTCTGCACCAGGTCATTCACACTATCCCTGCGCCCGATACGGTTCGTAAAGTACATCCGCAGGACAGGCTGAAGCCTGCGCAGCAGGTCTTCACAGGCAAGTTTGTCACCTGCCTGTGCTCGTGCCACCAGGCCAGCGTCGATGTGCTTGTGTGTCATTATTGGTTACCAACGGTTAGGACTGCGTCGTCACCCTTCTATCAGGGCAAAAAACAGTCCACCACGTAGCACACGGAGAAATATTTGGCCTAACTACTATAAAATTAGTATAGTATAATATTAGCTGACTGATAGGTTGGCACCAGTCCCTATGCCTATTCAAGTGGACAATGGCCTATGCAACAGAATTCGGCACCGGCAGACTAGGCTAGTCGCCCAACTGCACAATCGCGCCGAACGCCAGTGCAATAGCCGTAAGCGCCATGGCGAAATGTAGCATGCTCCGGGCTCGATCGGGTGCCTGTTTTGAGGACAATAACCAATAGGCTGAAAGAAAAAAACCGTCTGCCACAAGCATCAGGAGGAGATAGATGCCGCGGTAATCTAAGAACAGGAAGGGCAGGGGTGTCATCAGAATACCCAGACAAATGATCCGGCATGCGGCGCGGCGATAGGTCGCATGCTGTTGGTCAGGTGCAGTTTGGATGGCGCGAATCAAGCCGCTGGAAACGAAAAACAAGAGCGTCATCGCAATGGCAAGGATCACCGCGCCAAAGTCATTCCCCAACAGTCCGCCATACAGCAGCACTAGGCAATACATACCGGGCAAAAGGATCACGTGCACCAGCGTGTCGCGAGCTTTTACGAGCCTCCATGTCGCCAAAAGGACCACCGCAAGGCCAATCACTGCTACGTGCTGCAGCGACATGGTGAGTGCGATTGCCAGGGCGGCCAATACCGCAGCGACGGACAGTGTCCAAGCGAGGGCTGCCGGCATCCAGGAGGGCGGGCTTGGCCGTGTCCTTAGACCATGGCAACTGGCGGCAAGCCCAAGACACCAGGCCGACAAGATGGTACGCACGGTGGCAGCGGAGCCAAGGTCCTGCGGCGCCACGAGGCCATGCGTCAGAATGCCGCCAAGCAGAAGACCCAGCGTTAGCACAACGAGTGTCCCCAGTCTTACCAGGCGCAACGGGGCCTCAAGATGGCGGACCCATGTAAGTGATGCCGCAGGACGCACGAGGTTCAGGGCTTTGTTGCTTCGAATCTGTTGCGCTTGGTGTTCTTGCGCACATGCCACGGATCAAAGATACATCCATTCATTGTGATATAAACGCCGGCGGGCAGTGTCTGCACTGCGGCGAGCGCAAAACCAATGTTGAATTCTGCGTCGGTGGACTTGAAGCGCGCGGGCGTCAGTGAGCCGACGAGTACGATTGTCTTGTCGCGGACCGCTGTTAGCTCTTCGGCGGTGGTCACCATAGTATCCGTACCGTGTGTTATCACAATGCGCTGGCTATCTGTCTCCTGTACGCGCCGGGTGATGATCGCGCGGTCATCGGGAGTAAGGTCAACGCTGTCTTTGCGAAACAACGTTTCCACACGGTAGATCAATTCGATGTTGACCGTCTTAAGGATTTCCGCGATCTGTGGCGTACCGACCTGGTAGCGGCTGTTGCCGTCAAAATACACCTTGTCGATTGTGCCGCCGGTGGTCAGAATTAGTAATTCCTCGCGCATCTGGCTCACCCTCCAATGCGTTGGTTGGATGTGGACAAATTCGATGGCCTTGCAACAGCCTCGTTTTCCCTGTCCTGTCCGCGTGCGCGAACACGGAAACACGTGCTGCAGGCTCCGCGCGTGCAATCCCTTATACTTCCCTGATCCCAAAGAAGTCGCCTTGAGGCAAGATAATCCATCTTCATGCCGGTATGAGAGGCCTGCCGAGTAGAGCAACACCGGCAGTCCCTGAAATGGCGCCCAAAACCACGCACCGGTCCAGGCAGCTTGCAATGCCGCGTACGCCCGAACTGGCTATGGGCAGGCGAAGGCGCTGGTGACGAGCAGAACGCAGCTTACCTTAATTCATGTGGCAAGGAAGTAATTCATTTTGCAAGGCATATGGAGGAGGTGCGGCCATGATCGAATCTTCAATTACCTAACAGGGGCAGACAATACTCCCCAAGCCCGTGTGGGATGCATATGGCGTACAGACTGCGGACCGGGTATGCTACGTCATAGCAGATGGCGAGGTGCGAATGATTCTCGTGCGCCCAATTTGTCGGCTGTTCGGCACCCTACAACATTACGGTCCCGCTGTTATTGTGGAGGAAATGGAAAAGGCGGTGGCCGACGGCGCAGCTGAGGGATGATCGCACTCGATACCAACGTCCTTGTTCGGTATCAGGTGTGCGACGATAGACCGCAAGCGGAGGCTGCCCAGGCGCTCTTGGACTCGCTTACGGTGGAATGCCCCGGCTATTTATGCCGTGAGGTAACCGTCGAGCTTGTGTGGGTGCTGGAACGAGCCTACGGTTTTCCCGTGGCCGTATTGCGAAGCTATTGGAAGAACTCGTGGCGACCGAGGCTCTCGTGATGGAGGAGGCTGACGACGTCGCCTGTGCGGCATTCTGATACCGGGTAACCGGTGCGGAATTTCCCGACCTGTTGATTCTCGCGGCGGCAGAACGATCCAGAGCCCACCCCCTGTACACATTGGATCAGAAGGCTGGACAGCTGGAAGGTGTGACGCTGCTGCAGGGACGATTACGTGTTGAAAAAATTGCGTCCAGACAATGCCGAACAATCCTTTCGCACACAGAAAAGACCAGTGCCGTCTGTTCGGGCTTAGATACTCGCACAATCCTCTAATTGCCTACCATCAACGATGAATTATGACGCAAGCCATGGTTAATACCAATCAACATCAGTGATCTTTCCTCCGAAGGTAATCCTGCGTGGTTACTCCCGGAACAGGTGCCGGGTAAGGTCCTCGCAACCGTGATGACCGAACACCGGGCGCTTATTGAGCGCGCACAGAATTGCCAAGCCTGTCCTAGTGGCCAGCGCTTTACAGCATGTTTCGGACTTGAAGACTCGTAACCGTCGAACTTGGGGGAAAAAGCGAAAAAGCCATTACACAACGCGGGTTGATGTGTGGCAGGCATAACAATCGGACAGTACGCTATTAAATGAAAAATCCCGAGGGAGAGCATCCGTCAGGGTCTTGCGCTAACTCAAGAGCCACAAGAGTTAGCGTATTGATTTCTGGCTCCCCGGGTAGGACTCGAACCTACAACCCTGCGGTTAACAGCCGCATGCTCTACCATTGAGCTACCGAGGAATATCGCCCGCCAATAATAACACGCAACTGGCGTACTCGTCAAGGGCAGTGCAACAACCCCTGATGCCCGTTGTTTCGCTGCATGCAGCTCGTCCGCGCTCGTATTCACGGAACAAATAATTACAGGCAAGATTGATGCGCAGCGAATGCCCTGGTGGCGGAACTGGTAGACGCGCAGCATTCAGGATGCTGTGCCCGTACGGGCGTGGAGGTTCGAGTCCTCTCCAGGGCACGTTAAATCCCCGCAGGTCATGGCGCCTGCAGGGATTTTGCTTTTGGAGTGTTGTGGCCCTCGGCGGCAACTACTGCCTGCGCGCGGTAAGGCTGTAAAGCACCGGTACTACAAGCAGTGTCAGCAGTGTAGCGCTTGTAAGCCCGCCGACGATAGCAATAGCGAGCGGAGCGCGCAATTCAGCACCCTGGCCGAAGCCCATTGCTAGTGGCAGCAGTCCGAGGATCGTGGTGAGAGTGGTCATTATAATTGGTCGCACGCGGTCGCGTCCGGCGGCCAGGATAGCGGCCCGCAGAGGCATGCCGATCGCCCTCCGCTGGTTTATGAAGTCCATCTTGATAATGGCATCGTTGACGACAATGCCAACGAGCACCACGCAGCCCATGAGGCTCATCAGGTTGATGCTCTGCCCCAACAGGCCCAGAGTGAATGAGACGCCCGCAATGGCCAACGGAACGGTAACGAGAACAACCAGTGGCTGGACCAGGCTTTCGAATTGCGCAGCGAGAATCAGATACACCAGGAGCACACTCAATAGCAGGCTCCACCCGACGGCTCGGAGGCTGGACCGAAACACATCCGCGGCGCCTCCGATCCGTGACCGGACTCCCGTTGGCAATTGTCCGGCCAATGTCTCCTCTATGGAGGCCAGCGCTCCTTGCAGGTCGGCTTCGGGCGCCACGTCTGCGGTCAGGCGAATGACAGATGTCTGCTCCGTACGCACGAGCGCGGCTGGCAAGGCTACCGAGCTGGCCTCTATGAAGGACCCCAGCGGCATGAGTCCGCTCCTGGTGGGAATGCGCTCGGCCAAAAGGCGCTCCAGTGAGGTGACGTGCCGCGAACGCAAGACAATGGGTATTTCTTCGTTGACCGTTCGCAGCTCTGTAGCCCTGCGGCCGCGTGCGCCAGCTTCGAGATAGGATCGTACCACTGAGGCGCTTACGCCAAAGCGATTCATAGCGTCCCGCAGGTAGGTTAGCCGATAGGTAGGCACGGATGCGGCATCCGAACGCTGCACATTGGTCAACGCGGTGTTTCGTGCGAGCCGCGCGAGCACGGTATCAACAACTGCTTCCGCCTGCTGTCGCTCCTCGCTCACGAGATCAACTATAAGGTCGGATTCATCGGAAGTGAGCAGACTCTCGAGCTGCGTTTCGACGCGCCGTGCCTGTAACTCCATGTCACTTGGCAGCGGCAAGTTCTGGACGGATTTTGCCGCTTCGTCGAAGCGTACATCGGGAGATAGCAGAAGGACAAGATCACCCTTGTAGGGTGGGCGCGGGTCCAGGTCAAGCCGGGCCTCGTCGCGTTCACCCAGGTCAGTGAGCACATGGCTGGCAAGACCCTCGGCTGCGATATTTTCCCGCAGGCTGCGGGCCCGCTCGCCGAGGAGTGGCAGGTCGGCATCGGTTGGTAGCGTAATACGGACTTCGAGGCGTCCCTGGTCGGTTTTCGGGAGGACTTCTCGCGGCTGATTCCATATCAGCCATCCGGCGCCAAGCAGTATGGCGGCGCACCCCAGGAGCACGCGGCTGCGGTGGTCCAGACTCCAACTGAGCATGCGCTCGTAAACGGCGAGTAGTCCCTGTGCCTTGAAGCCCGACCGCGCAACTCGAGGATTCTTGTCTCCGCGGCGCTGTTGCGATGCTATGAGGGGCACGACGGTAAGCGCCACCAAAAGGGACGCGACGAGAGAGCACACGACTGCCAGCGACTGGTCGCGGAACAGACGGCCGGCCAACCCTTCGACCATGGTGATGGGCAAGAATACGGCGATCGTCGTCAGCGTGCTCGCCGTTATGGCGCCGGCAACCTCGGAGGTGCCATTACGCGCAGCGTCCAACAGCGACTGGCCCTCCTCCCGAAGCCGGGCAATGTTTTCCACCACCACAATGGCATTGTCGACCAGCATGCCTACGCCGAGTGCCAGTCCGCTCAAGGAGATAAGATTAAATGTCACGTCAAACGGCTCGAAAAACACGAGCGTCACGCCCAGAGACAGTGGCACTGCCACGGCGGCGGCAAGTAGCGCACGTGGACGTCTGAGGAAGGCGAACAGGACGAGAATGGCCAACAGGCTGCCCACCAGGAGCGCCTGGGTGACGCTTCCGATAGCTTCCTTGATAAAGATGCTTTCGTCTACGATCACGCGAAGCTGTACGCCGGACAATTCCTCTTCCAGGTCCGCCAGCACCGAACGCACCTGTTGCGCGGCACGAACCACGTTCGCATCGGGTCTTCGCTCTACCAGGATCAGCAGCGTTTCAGCGCCGTCCAGACGTACCAGACCTCTACGCTCTTCGACGCCTTCGCGTACCTCGGCGACATCTCTCAGGCGGACTATGGCGTCGCGCTCAGTGGTGACAACGGTCGAGGCAATGTCATCGATGTTCTCGAATTCCCCGCTGATTTCGACCGCGTAACGGAACGGTCCACGGCGTATCACGCCTCCTGGGAGGGCGACGTTAGCCGCCCGCAATGCCGAGGCGATATGCTCCAGACCAATGCCGTACGCCGCGAGCTGAGCCGGGTTTACGAGGACTTCCACGCGCCGCTCGTACCCTCCCGTTACGCGTACGCGGGCCACGTCGGGGATCTGCTCCAGTCGGCGGGCAATGATTTCGCGTCCGACCAGTTTGAGTGCTACGAGTTGCTGTGGAGCAACCTCCGCATCCGGTTGCCCACCGTCCTCCGTTCCGGTCAGGGCGACCATCATGATGGGACGCTCTCCCGGATCGATATGCAGGACTACCGGTCGTTCAGCCTCGTCAGGCAACGTGCGCCCAAGGCGATCCAATTGCTCACGCACGTCCAGGAGGGCCAGGTTCAGATCGGCGTTCCAGCCAAAATCCATGTGCACCATGCTGCCCCCAAGCAGAGTGCGCGACGTGATACGGTTCAGTCCGGACGTTCCGGCTACGGCTTCCTCGATACGTTCGGTAACGGTGCGCTCCACACGCTCCGGAGGGACATCGGGATACGCCGTCCAAACCACAAGGCCGGGATAGCGCAGGTCTGGGAGAAGGGCTACCGGCAGGCGCACGTATGCCACCGTGGCCATCACCATGAGCAGAATGTAGACCGCGGCGATGGTTACGGGACGGCGCAGGCAGAGCGAAATAATCGATTTCATGGGCGCGTGGCCGTCATCTGCGAGGACGCGATCAGTGGTCTACCACGCGGTGATTTCCTGCACCTGTGTGATGTTCACGAGCGCATCGTGCGATAACGCATAGTGTCCCTGTATGGCAACGGAATCTCCTGGAGACAGCCCGTCCACGATTTCCACAAAGTCCCCGGATCGTTCCCCGACGGTGACATATGTCCAGTAGGCCTTTCCGTCCACCATGCGAAACACCAGGTCACGGCTCTGCCGCACAAGCAATGCGTCTGCTGGGACAACCAGGCGTCCCGTCAGCCGCTCCGTTTCGAGGGCGACCTCGGCGTAGAGGCCGACGACGAGCTGTCCCCGCGGGTTGGGTAGTGTCACGGTTACCCGACCCGCACCGGTTTTGGGGTCGACCAGCGGGTTTACGGAATAAATCCTGCCGGTGAACCTCCGGTCGTCGAGATTCGGTAGGCGCACCTGGGCCGTGGCGCCCACACGCATTCCCACGAGATCTGCCTCCAATACGTCTACCGCAACCTTCATGCGGTCGTCTTCCAGCAGCGTCAGCACGGTCTGGCCAGGCGAAATTCGTTGTCCGGCTTCTACCTGTAGATCGGCGACGCGGCCACGAAAGGGAGCCACGATGCGTGTTCTGCTATTCTCCAGGCGGGCCCGTTCCAGTTGCTGCTCTGCCTGCGTGAGCCCCGCTGTTACGGCTTGCACCGCGCCCCGCAGGCCGCCAACGAGTACCTCGTTGGCTTCAAAACGCCGCCGTACTTCATGGAGTTCAGCCTGTGTAATCGAGCCACGGTCGAACGCTTGCTGCGCTTGCAGCAATTCCGTCCGGGCAAGGGCGAGTTCCGTGGTGTCTGCTTCAGAGAGCGTATCACTCCTGTCTAGATTTACGGCATAGTCAGCACGCGCCTTGAGCACCGCCGCCTCTGCCTCTTGCAGCGCGATGGTCTGGTCACGATCGTCCACTCGCAGCAGGAGTTCGCCTTCCTGCACGACCTGTCCTTCTTCAATGGGGCGCTCAAGGATGACGCCTTGGGCCTCTGCACTGATTTCGGCGCGCCGCCAGGCTGCCAGGTGCCCGGTGGCTTCCGATCGAAGCGTAAAGTCGGAAGGCATAACGACGACGACCTGAATATTGGCCTTGGCGTCGGGTACGCCTTCTGCTAACTCACGTGCGCCTTCCTCGTCCTCTCCGGTCAGCGTGGGCCAGTATGCATATAGGAGCAAGCTGCAGACGGCGAGGATTAGCACGATGCCAGCGAATTGCCACGCTCGGATTCTTGGGGCCATGCAGCTGTATGCAGAAGTGGGAGTAGGATATGGGTAGATTAGTGACCGGTCAATGGACAACTCCACTGACATTGCCGCGAGGTATAGGGTACAAGAGCGTTTAGGTTCCTGTACGCCAAGGCTGTGGGCACGCATCGCGCACCGTATGGTTATGATCCTATGCTGTGCGCAGACAGAAGACACCAAGGCAGAGCATTGGTTTCCCTGTGCATGCCTGCCCTCGCACGGTTATGAGGATGGATAGATTCTATGCGCCGCACGGGTTAGGAGCATTGCTTCCGAACCGGACGCTCCGATACCCGTATGCGCTCGACTTACGATCAGAACAAGCAGGTTGGCCTTGTGAACGAATCTCGATTCTGGCTTACCGCATGGCTTCAACGGCCTATTGCTGTGATAGCGTGGTCAAGTGCGCTCCTGATGGCCGGAACATGGGCAGCGTTTAACGTGCCCGTAGAGTGGGTGCCACAGGTTGAACTGCCGGAAGTCCGGATTGACGTGTTTTGGCCTGGCGCCTCGCCGCGGCAAATGGAGCGGTATGTCACCGCGCCGATTGAGCGTAGCGTACAAACCGTGCCAGGCACGGTGAGCATTGAAAGTCTGTCCGAGGAAGGCGTGGCCAATATTGGCCTGAGTGTCGCCGAGGACATTGATTTGGGCGCTTATGTCACACAGATAAACGATCGCCTGGCGCTCTTGCGCAATGTATTGCCTGATCGTGTACAGCCGCAGCTCACCAAGCGAGTCCCGGAGGCGCTCCGGGATGAGCAGGGGTTTATCACTCTGCAGGTGGTAGGGCCTCTGCTGCCGGACGAATTGCGCCGCCTTGCCGAGGAGCGGCTCGCGCCAAAACTGCGCAGTATTTCCGGGGTCGGCGATCTGAAAGTAGAGGGAGGCACCGAGCGGGAACTGCTCATCTCGATGGATCCCGAGCTTCTGGTCACCTACAATATTGAGCCCGATTATGTGCGTGGGAAGATTTTTGATGCGATGCGGGATGAAGTCTACGGGCGGCTCAACGCACGCGGACATGCCGCGCTGCTCATCAGCCCGGCAGAAGAACGGAAGGCGGCCATCGGCAATCTTGTCGTACGGCCCTCCAAAGATGGGGTGCCTCCGGTCCATTTGCGGGAGGTAGCAAGCCTCGCATTGGGACCTGCTCCCAGGCGCACCATCAGTCGCATTGATGGGAATCCGGTGGTAACGCTGCTGATCGACCGGTCGCGCGGCAGTCACATGATTGCGGTGGCCGAAACCATCCATGAGCGTCTGGCGGAATTGCGTCCCTCGCTGCCTGACGGCGTCCGGCTGCTAGTGGCCGATGACCGAACCGAGTCTGTGCGCGCACAGCTTCGCGATCTGCTGTGGCGGGGAGGGTTGGGGCTGGTGCTGGTGATCCTGGTATTGCTGTTCATGCTCAAGAGTGTTCGGGCTGCGTCCGTAGTGCTCTTTAGCGTGGCTGTGGCTTTAGCGCTGTCCATTGCCCTGTTGCGCCCGCTGGGTCTGACGCTGAATCTTATCACATTTGCGGGTCTGGTGCTGATCTTCGGGCTTCTGGTGGACAATAGTGTGGTGATCGTGGAGCAGCTTGCACTCAAGCGGCCCATGTTTGCCAAGTCAGGGCTCAGCCGCGTTGCTGTTGAGGTGGCCACTACACGCGCAGCCCTGAGGGCTGTCTGGCTGCCCCTGTTGGGTGGGACGCTGAGCACTATCGCGGTTATGCTGCCACTCATTTATCTCAGCGGCGAATTACGGACGCTGTTTGTGCCGTTCGCCGCGCTCGTGAGCATGACGCTCCTGATTTCTCTGGCAAGTGCGGCACTGTTGGTTCCAGTCCTGGGTCGCTTTCTCCCCGAGGTGACAGAGCCAGCGCGGGCGCGCTGGCTGCGGCGCGTTACGGCCGCTCCGTACCGTTGGGTGACGAAGTTTCCGAAGACGACGCTTGTAGTGCTGTTTCTGCTGTTGGGAACGCCGCTATGGCTCTTGCCTGACCGAATGGCAGAGCCTCGCGATGGATGGTCTGAGCCGAAACGGCGGCTAGCCGAGGTATACAACGAGACGCTTGGTGTGGAATGGGTGCAATCTGTGCGGAAGGTCGCAAATTCTGCACTGGGAGGGGTGCTGCGACCATTCATCGAGAGTGTCAATTTTGGCAAGGCCTGGAACTACAATGTGCGTCCGGAGGCTAGCGTGCGTATGCAGTTCCCGCCGGGCAATCCTATCGGGCGGGCAGACTCGCTCATGCAGCGTTTTGAGCAGGTGGCATTGGCTTCACCGTCGGTGTATCGTACGCTTGTGCGCATATCCGAACGGTCAGCATCCATGCGTGTGCAATTTCACGAGGACGCCCTGCTGACGAGTGAGCCCTACCTTGTGCGCGAGCGTCTCATCCGGCAGGCAGTATTGATTGGCGGCATGTATATCTCAGTGCACGGGCTCCTGCCACAAGGGTTTTCCAGCGGCTATGGAGGCTCGAGCAGCAGCGTAAGCTTACGGGCATTTGGTCCGAATTATGAGGACCTGGAGGCAATGTGCGAACGGTTTGCGCAGTTCTTGCGAAGGCGGAGCCGCCGCGTCGCTGATGTCAATATCAACAGTAGTCGATACGGATGGATGTCAGAGCAGACCCGGCAGGTGTTGCGTTTTCGATGGGATGCCGATGCGCAGGCGCGAGCGGGCGCGACGGCGCACTGGCTTTCAGGCAGGTTGCGGCCTGTATTCTCCACCAGGTTTCCCATGTTGCGCGCGGACCTCGAGGGCGAGACCCGTTTACCAGTGCGGCTGATAATTGACGGTGCAGATTGGCTGGACGTAGACAGGGTTGTAGATCGTCCTATGATCGCGGCGGACAGTTCGCTTCTGAGGCTTGCAGGTCTGGCGGATTACACGATCGTGGAAACGCCTGCGGGTATCCAGCGCGAGGATCAGCAGTACGTACGGAATATATCAGTGGATTATCGTGGCCCGTATGATATGGCTAATAAATTCAGGGATGCAGCCCTCGAGGAATTTCCTGTTCCAGCTGGGTACAGGTTAGAGAAAGCGGAGTCTTGGTTTTTTACTGATGAGGTGGCCAGCGCTTTTCTTTGGGTATTCCTCGGGACCATCTTCCTTGTCTTCCTAGTCACGGCGGCTGTTTTCGAGTCATGGCGGCTACCAGTGGTTGTGATGCTTAGCGTGCCCATGGCGGCAATTGGCGTCGGCTTGGGGTTCCTGTGGACGGAAGCTTCCTTTGCGGAGGGGGCGTTTATTGGTACGGTGCTCCTGGTGGGTATTGCCGTCAACGACAGCATCTTGCTTACCGACCGCTACCGGCAGTTGCGGCAACTCCGGCCGGGCACGTTTTCGGGGATATTGGCACGGTTGGCAGTGCGCGAGCGCCTTCGTCCCATGTGGACGACTACGCTCACCTCGGTAGCCGCCATGCTGCCGCTATTGTTGTTTCCGGACGACGGCGATTTTTGGATGGGACTTGCTGTTACGGTGGTGGGTGGATTGCTGGCATCAACGCTTCTAGCTCCCTTTGCCGCTGTTGCCTTGTTATCGCTACGCCGGCGGGCACGGACAACATTGAGATAACGATTTCCGATGTCATACCTACCCGGTCACGCGTTCGAGACCCGAAATTTCGGCCGTCCGGTTTTCACAGCGTCTCCTTACTAGCTGAATAAACGGATAATACACAGGGTGTATGTTTCCGGAATAGAGTAAGACTTCAAGCAGGAGGGGATGGCATGTCGGCAGTCGAGACGAGTCGGGAGTGCAGGAAACGATAGGCGACTCCGCAGATTGGGCTTGACATTGCCATGGAATCCTATACCAGCATGCGGCAATCGTACACGCCACCGGGAAAATCACGGGTGTCAAACGTGGCCATGCGCCAATGGTCCACTTCGTACCAGCCGAACAAAAAGAAGGAGCCCTGGAATCCTGCGCTGTTGTGGACATGTACGGCCTAACACTTCAGAATGTCGAGAATCGCGGTGGTATCGGAGCAATTCTGTGCTAAGGACCCTACATGCAGGTTGCGTCACCAGCCATTCCATCGGCGCCGAAGACCCACTTGCGGCCGCCACGGTAGTGTCGATCTACAGAAACGCTGTATCAACGAGACAAGTCCGAGGCAATTCGCAGGTGGTATCGGACATTGGAGCAAGAAGTGATGCTCGCGCGCTACGATTTGCGTCCAGAAGCATAGCGTTGGTTGTCAACTGAACGTAATAGGGTAGCGCCCATCCTGCGACGAGTAGCCAGCCCCGTGCTTGCCGACAACGACACCTTCGCAGTCCAAAAAAGACATGAAAAAAATTTACTCATCGTAATAAAAATGTTGCATTTTGAGCGTTGCAGGAATATTATACGGCACGCACACTAACACCAACCTGATTACCAAGAGGAATAACATGGCACATCAGCATACCGGTCATTCAGATGGCCACCAGCATGGCCCGGACTGCGGTCACGAGGCGGTCCAGCATGGGGACCACACCGACTATATGGTGGATGGTCACCTGCATCATCCGCATGGGGATCACTGCGACGATCACTGCGACGAAGAGCACAAAGCCCATGTCTGTGAGGGCCATGACGCAGATCATGCGCACGGTGCGGATTGCGGTCACGAGGCGGTCCAGCATGGGGATCACACCGACTATGTAGTGGATGGTCACCTGCACCATCCGCATGGGGGCCACTGCGATGACCACGGCTCGGCGTAGCGTGGGTCATTAGTCGGGGCGAGGAAAGAGGTTGTATAGTCGAAAACTGAGGCCGTGTCCACGAGCAGGCAGTTGTGTGCCTTGCCCGTAGATCAAGACTCTGGCCATAGCGTATATCTGTGTGTTACCACTTCTGGCATCGATCATTGCGCCTATTGTGGGCGCACACCTGTACGTGTGGCTGCATGACCGTTCGGGCGCCGCGCGGATATTCGACCGCTGTATGGCGGTGGTAGTGCCCGCGCTGGTGGCTTGGACGGTGCTTGAAATGACCATGGAGTTGGGCTTGGCTCGTAATGTCCTGCCCATGTCAGGGATGGTGCTTTTGGGGCTGGCGCTTCCGCTGCTGATCGAGAAGACATCAAAGGTGCTTGCCCCGCATACCGACAATCTGGCGTTGGTGTTGACTCTTGCCGGGTTAACTTTGCACGTTTTTCTGGAGGGAGCCGCACTTACGGCTGAGCCCGAGAATATTGTGCTGCCGGTGACCGTTCACCGACTGTTGGTAGGGCTGGCGATCTGGTGGGTCGTACGACCGCGGCACGGCTTTTGGGTAGCTGCATTGGGCATTATTGCGCTTGCTGCAGCCACCGTGGGAGGCTATGTTGCTGGAGGTGAAATAATTCCGGAGGGTGGCGCAGTTGAACTGTTTCAGGCTTTTGTAGGAGGCAGCTTGCTGCACGTGGTATTTCACCAGCGTATTGACGATCATCAGCATTGATGGCCAGCGGCTGGCAACCATGTAATCGCCGTAAGCATCCTTAAATATCACTTGCGCGGAAACTCGGGCCTATTGATCTGGCCTGTACCGGGGTGTGGAATTCAGAAGACCGCGGTGCTGATCCGGCTGCGTGCGTCCTGTTCGTACGTAGTGCGCGCAATCCAGCAATGCTTCACACCGCGCCCACAATAGAAACGGACCTGGGTCACCGCGGATTCAATCGAACTTAATCAGGCGATGCCCGCGACGCAACAAGATCGGGTCCATAGAGGACACCAGAGTATAGTGTCCGGGTGAGGAGTTGCTATGACATGGTGCCCGCGACTACCGTAGCCTTGGCACAGTAGTCTTCGACTGCGATAAGTGAAATGTTATCCGTTTGTAAGAACAGATCGTGCACGCTTAAAGAGTGATTCTCGCTGCACTTCCGAACCGGCGCGGGCGTGCAGATGGTCGACGTGATGGGTCTCTTCCACGCAACCCTCTGGAGAGCTCTCCAACTGCAGCGTGACATGCTGCACCCCATATTCCTTTGTGGCGATGTCTCTTAGCTGCTCTTGAGTGGCGTTAACCTGTTCGACATCAAAGGCAGGATCGTAGATAATGTGGGCGGTAAGCACGTCGTAGTTTGGAGCCAAATTCCAGACGTGAATATCGTGGATGAGTACGACCCCCTCCACATGTTCCATGTCGCTGCAGAGTTTATACACATCAATGTGTTCAGGTACGCCCTGAAGCAACACGTGGATTACTTTGCCGAGCAGGCGCCAGGTGCTCATGAGAATCAGGACTCCGATCACTACGCTGAGAATCGGGTCAGCTAGAGTCCATCCGAACGCCCAGACCAGGATTGCAGAAATGACGACAGCAACGGAGCCCAGAAGGTCAGCCATTACATGTTGGAACGCCCCTTCGACGTTCAGGCTGTGGCCAGACTGCTTGTGCAGAATCCAGGCGGCGATCAAGTTGACAAGAAGACCCACCACCCCGACATAGAACATAATGGTGCCATCGACATCAGGTACACTTCTGAACCGGTGATAGGCTTCCAGAATCACCCATGCGGAGATTAACCAGAGCGTGAGTGCGTTTAGCAGTGCCGCGAGTATTTCGAGGCGGTGGTAGCCGAAGGTCCGCTCCGCGGAGGCTGGAAGGGTGGAGAAATGCAGCGCAACCAGGGCAAAGCCGATAGACGCTGCATCGGTAAGCATGTGCCCCGCGTCGGCGATCAGGGCCAGACTGCCCGAAAGGATACCGCCAATGACCTCGACGAACATGAAGCTGCCGATCAAGATCAGCGACCATATCAGACTCTTTTTGCTTGCATCGCGCAGGTCGTGATGATGCCCGCCCAACCCATGATGATGATGGTGGTCATGCCCGTGTCCATGATGGTGGTCATGGTCGTGGTCATGGTCATGATCGTGGTGGTGATGATCGTGGTCATGATCGTGGTGGTGGTGATCATGGTCGTGCTTGTGATCATGGCCGTGGTCATGTTTGTTGCCGTCGGTCATGCTAATGGTCCCGTTTATGTGTTAGAAAAATCGATACCAGCGATAGACGCGCCAATGTCACAATCGTGCGTGGTTATTCCGGAAGAGTGCCAGCGATGGGCTTGTGCTACATTGTCTCTCATGCTCCGCGGATGCTCCTTAAAGGGGTGTTGGGACTCTTCTTCAGAAAGAGACGGCACCGTCCGCCCACCAAGTTCCGCATAGTCCCTGCAATATTGCACAATATCTAAATGAGTTGCAAGGGCTTTGTTGTCAATGAACGGAGTCGCCCGATGTGTGAACGTGTCTTTTCCGGCACAGTCTTCGGCACCGTGCCGAGGCCCTGACAAAGCCTGGACAGAATAACTCAAACGTGTGCGCAAACGGCAGGTTGTGACCTCAAGTGTTTGGAGTGGAACGCTCCGCGTTCGTGTCGCATGCGAGGCTATAGCGATGAGGTAGGACGATATTGCTGTCAGGCGTCACCATCCATACCGGTAACGGCATGCAATGGCGCGTCGGGAACGACGAACGAAAGGCTATCGCACGATCACGAGTGGTTGTGTGGCCTGGTGCGTCACATCCACAAAGCCCTCTACCAGGACACGGTAATAGTACACGCCACCGGGAAGGCCATGGGCGTCAAACGTGGTTGTGTGCCACAGGCCCGCTTCGCGCCAGCCACGCTCCAAAGAAGAGACTTGGCGTCCTGCGCCATCGTAGACCTGTACAGTGACCAGGCCCGACTGCTCCAGGATGTAGCGAATCGTGGTGGTCCCGGAGAAGGGGTTGGGGAAGTTCTGTGCTACAGTATAGGCGAGAGGGACGTCAATGGACACTTCAACAACGCTCAGGACCTGCTTGCGGCCGCGACGGCCCCGAGCCAGCAATGTGTAGGAAACCATCCCCGCGCCCGCAATTTCTCTGTCGACGAAGTGCCCGTCTTCGGCATTGCTCCGCGACAAGACAGTCACGCCGACATCGCCACGCATGCGCTCAATGGTAAACCCTTCAATGCCGCTGTCTGCGGTGAACGCCCATGTAAGTGTGATGACACCAATATCGTCCGCTCTTGCAGTCAGAACGGCTGCCCCCAGTGATGCATTGCCTGTGACCAACAGCTCTGCCGTGTCCGTTCTGATCCGAGGCAGCATGGCATAGTTGTTATCCCCAGGGCAGGCGGTGGCACCAAAATCTCTGTGTCCGCCGATAGCATCAGGAGAGACTCCATACCGCTCCGAGAGATAGGCGAACACGACAAGAAGCGAGTCCGTAGCCGCCGCTGTCATCGAGTCGAGACACCCACCTCCTTCTGGAGGATGGTAGCAGCCCATAAGGGAGACGCCGATGTTGCCCGTGTTGCGTCCGCCGACGTGGGCGCCATGCGCGAGTGGTGGGCCGTCTTCGAAAGCAACGGCGTTATTCAGAAAAGGGCGCCCCTGATAGAGTCGCCCTTCCTGGTCCATCAGGAATTGGTATCCGATATCTCGCCAGCCACGCCCATTCTGGTGGAAATCCTGTATCCGCCGAGCTTGTTCGAGGCCTTCAGCAAGCGTAGTGGCGGAAAACCCCGCCGTGTGATGCAGCGTGAGATCATTGTATGTCGGGCGATTTAGCGGGATGGGGTTACCGATAAAAGGAGCTGCGCCCCAGGCGGCACGGCCCACCAACATGGGGGCGACAATACGGAAGTTGCTGGCTTGCTCGTGTTGCTTGGGATGCGCCGGAGCCGCATCGCCCGTGCGGTCACTAAAAACGCCGCCGCCGATCAGGGTAAGACTATCTGCAGGGCCTATGGAAAAGCGAAGCGTGAAACGCACGGAACGGTGCTGGATCGCACCTCGATATGCGCCGAGAAATGCATCGTCGGTCGCCGACCGGACAATATAGAGCGGCATCCAGTCGCTATCCGGGAATTGCACCCAACCAGACACACTGTCACCGGACGCAAAGCCCTGGACCGCGATCCCCGTGAATGGGACATCTACAATACCACTAACAAGATGGACCCTTCGGGTCTTGCCGAACTCCTCCACCGCTGGCGACGAGAAGGACACCGCGTGATCGATCATGTCCTGCACCATTTGCGCCTGCACTGGACTGCCAGCGCACAGGAGCAGGAGAAGTATCAGAACCAGTCGTTTCATTACGCCCGGTCAAAAGGAAAGCGTGACGGTGAACCAATGAGTCTGTGTCAGTCGGCCGAATTCAGCATACGCATAATCAAGCGCAGTGCGCAGGGAGCGGTTCACACGCACGTTAAGACCGGCGCCGAATGTCAGTCCCTGCTCGCTATCGGGTTCAAAGAGGTTGCGGAACCCGGCCCGCAGAGACAGTAAGTCGCGAAAGCTGTACTCCATTCCCATGTTGACGTACTCGCTGTTGTCGTTGGGATGCGTTGCGTCCGTGGATACCACAACTCGGTGCGTGCTTGTATGGACGGCATCCCATGCGAGGCCGACGCGAAATAATAGCGGCAACGCATGCGCGTCCATGCGGTATTGCGCGTTGACGATTTCGACGGTGCCGTCCGTGTTGGGATTCGGATCCTCGCTGAACAGGATGTCCCGTCCATCCATCCGCATCTTGGGACCGAGATTGGACATGCTTGCTCCCAACCGAAGCCTGCTGTACGGGGTGGTGAACAGTGTGCCGATATCGAAAGCGATGGCGGAGGCCTTACTATGCCAGATCCGCTCCTGGATATACTTGACAGATCCGCCGATGGAGAAGCGGTCTGTCAGGCTGCGTGCGAACGAGGCCTGAATCGCGAAATTTTGCACATTGAATCGTTCGCCAGTGCCTTCTGGCTCCCGTTCAGTGCGCACATGCATGTTGCCTGAATCCAGCAGAATCAACGTAAAGGCAACTGTGCCTATGCTACTCAGATGGGTGGCGAACGCGGCAATGTTGAAGTCCACGTCGGCCAGGTATTCGGTCTTGCTCAGTTGGAGCGCATTGCCGCGAAGGCCAGCCAGTCCTGCCGGATTCCAATAGGCAGCAGACAGACCGCTGGCTTCGGCCACGAAGGCCCCGCCGAGCGCAATCGGGCGTGCCCCGACACCGAGCTTCAGAAATTGGGCCGCCGTCGTGCCCACGCGCGTGATCGTCTTGCGGTCGGGCGATGCCGGATCCTCCTGGGCGGCTGCGGGCGCCGGTAACAGCGACCCGCAGAGCATGCACACCACGCACAGCATAATAGGCATGCGACGTATGGAGACTCGAAACAGCATGGTGCGCTCGCCTACTTGATCACGGCAAACTTGCCGATGAAGGACCCTTCCGGGCTGTCGACATGGAACAGGTACAGCCCGTAGGCCAGGTTCATGTTGTCCTTGGTGCGCATATTCCAGAACACCTTGCCATCATCCAGAGAGCTGTCATGATGCAGCGTGTCTACAAGCTCACCCGACAGGGTGTAAATGCGGATCGTGCACTGGCGCGGGACATTGGCAAAATAGAGACGGCGCTCTCCTCGTTCCGTGCGAGAAATAGGATTGCGCGGCTCGAAAACCGAGGTGGCCACATAAGGGTTGGGTACGACGTAGATGTCCTGCAGCTCCTGTTCTACCAGCATGGATTCGACAGCGGCGCCAGTGGTGCGGAAACTGAATACGTCCTGGCCTGAGAACGGCTTATGGGTGCTCAGGAAAAAGGCGTCACCGTCGCCAGGCGTGCCTGAGCCTTCCTCAAAGCGCACCTCCCACGTTGCTGTGAGCTGGCCGTCGAGGTCCTCCAGAAAAATGAGCGGTTCCCGGACATCCCACGCACCGTTGCGCACGATATCAGGAGTATGGACCGTGACGGGAGCGTTGGCCCGTGTGAGGTTGAACACCTCGAAGGGAAGGGGCACCCCGTTGTTAAAGCTCGATGTGACCGGCGAGTCGCTAAAACGGATTTCATAGTCCGAGGGCTGCCCAATGCGGCCCGGTCCCGCAGTGGCCACAAGGGCGCTCCAAGGATATTCATCGCTACCGCTCAACCATCCGGAGGCCTGCTGGTTGACCGCTAGCGAGTCATCGTCAACAAATACATGTAATCCGTCAAAGACAATGTTTGCTTCCTCGAATTCGAGAAGCCGGCTGCGATACAAGGGTGCGTACCGAAGCGAAACGGTCAACTCCGCGCCGGCTGAGACACCCGATGCCGGGAGAAGGTTGATCGAGCCAAGCGGAGGGTTGACCGCATAATCGGTGCCTTGCGTCAGCATGCGGCCGTCGGCGGTCCGCACCTCTACGGAGGAAGTGATGAAGTTAGGGTATCCCGTCGTCTGGCTCCTGCCGGGCGTGGCCTTGAGCGTAGTCGTTAGCGGGCCCTCGTTGATGACACTGTAGACGATTTCTCCGTCCATGTCTTCAAAGATCATCCTGTACGACTGCCTGTCACGCACGGTGATTTCGTCTACGAGGCGAATGCGAATCTCTCCAGTCCCGAATCCGGATTCGCGACTGAGCCCATCTTCGCCAAACACAGATGGCGCCACGTATCCTGCAACGCGCGGCTTCGGGATTGCCGCCAACGTATTCCGGTCAAAAACAAACGAGTCCGTCGTGGGGTCGAATGTAATGGTCTTGCTGGTCTCACTCGGTGGAATACCCTGCGCGAAGGCGTCACTCACCGTTCCCGCATATCCCCGGTCATAAGCGGTGAGGGCATAGTAGTAGGTTTGTCCGTTAATGACGTTGTTGGAATCGACAAACGTGTGGAAGAGTCCCGTGTCGTCTCCCATATCATATGAAATGCCCCTGCGTGGAAACGGGATACTGGATGCTCCTGTGATTCCGTTGTTAAGGTCGAATTTGGCCTCGACGCCCTGTATGGATTTCAGTGGGGTGAACAGAAATTTGCTGCCGTTGATATCGGTAATGGTCTGCTGGTCAGCAAATTCGTGATCCGTAGAGCGGTAGATCACGTAGCCTTCAAAGTCTTTCTGCCTCGTGAGTGGATCTACAGATTGCTCCGCCACATCGTCCCAGTAGAGCGTGACTTTCCCGTCGCCGACGGCGGAGCGAAGCGTCGGCTTGCGCGGGGGCTTTGCGAATACGTATCCGACATCGTAGATCTGCTGTGCGGTGGTGGCGTTTAGCCGCAAGTCCTCCCGGTTTTCGCCAACGATCAGGGCTATCGAGAATCGTTTAGTGTCTCCCGCACGCAATCGAAAATCACCGGAACCATACAGAAAGACATAGTCGCCGGGCACGGACGGCACGATATCGAATCGCCCGGGCTCGACAAGGCTCCAGAGCCTCTCGTCATTGGATACCCGGTTGCCGGCGAAGGGTGGGGACGCGAAGGATGTTAACCCGAACTGGTCGCTTTCGTCAATATCGGTGTACTCAAAGTTCGGCTCTCCGGGCTTGGTGATATCGAACTGATCCCCGGCCGTGGGCAGGCCGTCGCCTTCTCCCGTATCCCCGGTGCCGGGCAGGCCATCGATACCAACGTCGTCGGTATCTGGATTCCAGTCCTGGTCGTTGTCAATGCCATCTGTCCAGGATTCATCGATCAGGCCGTCGCCGTCGTTGTCGATACCGTCATCGTCAACACCGGGGCTCTCAAGAAACTTGTACCCGAAGTATCCCGGGACACGGCCAGCGATGTCGCTTCTGCCGTCGTCATCCCATGCAAATACCATGTTCTGGTTGCGGTCGTAGAAGGCCCAGTCGTCTGGCCAGTCACGTGGGCCACCGACATGCGGATCTCCCCACATGCCGAAGATCACCTTTTCGAGATCTTTGTCGCTCTTGTTTGTGATTTTATAGACGAGAAAAATGATATCCTCGGCGAGCGGATTCGCCCACTGGTACAGACGCACCTCTACTTCCAATCCCAGCCCGCGCTTGGTGCTGTCAGAGACGAACGGCCAGTAGCTGAATTCACTGTTACTGTAGTCGTTCATGAAATAGAGCGTCTCCTTGTCCGCATTGGAGGCGCCCTGTTGCAGCGCTCCCGGCCACAAGTAGCGTCCCAGAGTCACGTTGTACCAGTCGTCAGGCCACGAATCGGGTTTGCCGTCCAGGTCGTCGTCCGGCGCGTCATTGGTTGGAATCTTGTCGGAGGCAGGGTTGACCACCTGGATCCCTGCGAACCCTCCCACGGGCTCCGCGCACGCAATCGGTTGCCAGCCCCAGAACGTCGAGCCGTCGGGAGAGATTTCGCCGCCGTTGGACACCAAGGCGTCCGACACGATGTGCATGACGTATACCTGCTCCCCGTTGGCATCCCGGACGAGATTGCCGTTCTCGTCCCGCAGCGGCACGCTCTGTGGGTCGCGTGCGCGCCCGTCCTCACGAAAGGTGTCGACGATTTCAGCGGCCACGAACGGTCCGAATTCGTATCCATAGCCAAGGCCATTCCACACGATGTCGGTAATCGTGTTGCCGGGCGCGGAGATAGATCCGAAATTGAAGATCTGCGTAGTGATCCGGTTGCCGTTCAGGATGGCGTCGCGCCGATTGGTGAAATCCGCCACACATGCGCGTGATGTCTGCAAACGCTTGGGTCGCTGACTCATCTGTTCGACCCATTTGAGCACCTCCCCTGCAGACCAGCCGCGTGCACGCAGGAGGTCCTCCTGGCCGTGCGCCGGCGGGACGTACGCGAGTAACAGCACAGTGAGAAGGATGCCTGTACGGTAAGACATGGGGCTCAGAAGGACAGCGTTAAGCCGAGGCGAATCTGGCGCGGACTGCTGTAATAGTGCGGACGCAGGTCATATTCGTCCAACGTATGAATGCCTGGAAGGTCGTAGTTCGACTCCCACGTTGCATGCACATTCCGCTGGGCTGACAGCGAGTAGGTCGCCCGGCCTGTGTCGTTGAAGACAAAGTTTTCGTTCAGGCGGTCGAGAAGGTTAAACACCTTGCAGAATGCACGCAGCCGGATCTGGCGCACCGTGAATTCCTTGTACAGGTGCATGTCCAGCTTCAGCTTTGAGGGTTTGCGTCCGCTGCGCGTCGGCAAATCGACATTCTGTTCCAGGATGAAGGGGGAGTAGGGGTAGCCTGTTGCGAACTGTCCGTTGAACGACAAACCCCAGTTTCCGGCGCGAGAGATCGTCACCGTAGAGGACAGCACATGGCGCTGGTCGAAGCCGAGGGGGACGATTTCGAGTTCGTTTTCACGCCCGGAAAGGCGGTTGAAGAAGAAGCGATTCGCATCATCGTCGCTGCCCTCGGCGATCTGGAACGTGTAATCCACTGTTGCCGAGACCAGTCCTCCGGGAGCGCGCCGCTTGGTGAGAGCAACCGTAATGCCCGTGACGTTGGCGTAGGCCTTGTTCAGGTATATGTTATACAGGTCTTCTCCGGCAATCGTACTGTGGCGCACCAGTTGCAGGGCCATGTAATCCCGGATATCCTTGAAGTATCCCGTGACATTGAAGGCAAGCACATCATTCAGCTGTTGCTGGAGCCCGATTTCGTACTGGACGGTGCGCTCAGGCCGCAAGTTGGTGTTGCCAAAGGTAGGGGCAGAGCCCTTCGGGAATTCAAATTCAGGGTTGATATACAGGTTGCGCAGGGTGGGCATTTGCGCGAAGTGGCCGTACGAGAAATGGATGATCCCCCGCTCGGTGATGGGGAAGGAAACCCCTAGGCGAGGCAGGAGCAGGCTCTTGGTTTCGGCGGCCGCCAATGGCCCAGTTGGAGTGAACAGGTCCGGGATATACAGGCCCTTCGGATCGAAGCGCTCGAAGCGAATGCCGGCGTTTATGATGAAGTCGTCGAATTCCAGTTTGTCCTGCGCATATGCGCTGAACTCCAGGACCTGCTGGTTGTCATAGCGGTCATGCGAGGGGTTGTCGACCGGTTCCACGGTAGGCTCGCGGTAACGATTGCCGTCAAAGAGGACTACGAAATTTTCGCGGCTCAGATAGTGGAACTGGGATTCGAAGCCGACCTTCAACTCGTGCGTAATCCCGAACTGGCGCGTGAAATCCGCCCTTGCGCGCAATGAGCGGGACTCTTCGTAGATGTGTGATTTCTGATTGCCTCCTAAGAGGAAGTTATTGCCGGGGAAACCGATCACATTCCCGCCGCCGATTCCTCCAAAATCCTTTACATAGCGCGGGTCAAGGGGATCTTCGTAGAGAAAATTCTTGTAGTCACTAAGCGCATAGGAGAGTTTGACGGTATAGAACGCGCGCTCGCTCAGTGTGTGTGTCCAGTGCAGACTATGGTTATTGCTGCGCCGTCGCTGGCGATTTACGCCGTCAGGGTTGTAGCGGTAGCCAAAGCTGAATCCTCGCCGCTCGTTGTTGTCCAGCAGAAAGGAGTACTCCAGCTGCGTCCCGGACGTGGGCCGCATGGACAGCTTGGCGAGCAGATTGGTGCGCTCGCTCGGGTTCATGGGTACGTGCTCACGGGGCACCTCCAGGCCGCCCCCTTCTACCTCGGAGCCGTCCGGCAGCGTTACGGTCCCCTCCATGTACTCCCACCACGGCTTGCCGTGGAGTTCGTAATACCACGGCGTGGTATTGAAGTTGGCCGAATCCGAGGGCAGGTGCTCCCGGATGCCGTACAGGTGGCCGTTATTCTTGTCATGCCGCCCGGAAACCAGGAATCGGAATCCACGCCCGACAGGCACCGGTCCGCTAAGCGAGCCTTCGAGCGTCGTCGTGTTGATGTCCAGCTTCCTGGGAAGGAAGAAGATGTCGTTGTTGCTAGTAACGTAGTCACCGGCATAGACGCTGACGGAGCCGTCGTAAGAATTGCCACCTTCCTTTGTGACAAGATTGACCACGGCGCTCATGGCCTTGCCATACTCCGCGTTGAATGCGCCGGAAATGACGGTCATCTCCTCAATGGCGTCAATAGCCACGCGTGTGGCTATTCCGTTCGTGTTGAACGGATTGCTCACCGCGAGCCCGTCGACGAGATAGGAAATCTCATTACTCCGCCCGCCACGCACATGGAGTTCTCCGCTCGCTCCCGTGGTGACGCCGGCCTGGGTTGCGAGCACGCCAAAGAGGCTTTCGACGGGCAGGGCATCGATTTCTTCGGCAACGATCGTCTTTTTGGAGGCTGTCAAATCCTTCTGGACGAGCGGACGCTCGGCCCGGACGATGATTTCTTCGCCTTCGATGACCTGTTCCTGCATTTCCACGTCAAACCGGGTAGTCTGCCCGGTAGAGACGCTGATGTCGGTGACGCGCTGCGTCTGAAACCCGATATAGGAATAGACGAGCGTATAGACGCCGGGGCGCACATTGAGGATCAGGTAATTACCCTCATTGTCGGTCGCAGCGCCACGCTGAGTTCCCTCGATCAGGACGCTGACGCCGATCAGGGATTCCCCAGTGCCGCGTTCGGTGATCGTGCCGACAAGTTTGCCCTGGCCGTACGAAATCCCGGTCACTGCCCAGGACATCGCGAGTAGAAGTGCCGTAACGCGTTGCTTCATCACTTCGGAATACGGTTGCGCCTCCCAGTGAGTTCAATCCGGCTCCGAAAAAAAGAGGAGCACCCAAACCGGGTGCTCCTCTTGGTAAGGCTTCGAATGGATTACTTGATCAGCAGCATCGTACGTGCTTGCCGGAAGTTGCCATATTCGAGCGCGTAGATATAGGACCCGCTGGCGGCCTGCACGCCACTGTTGGTCAGGCCGTTCCACGTTGCCTGGTGGGTGCCTTCGGCATACCACTCGTTGTTCACCAGTGTCCGCACCAGTCGTCCGGCCATGTCGTAGATGCGGACACTGATATGCTTGTCGAGGGGCAGAGTAAACGAGAAGGTAGTGGTGGGGTTAAACGGATTCGGATAATTGGCCTCCAGCACATAGTCACTGGGGAGCACAACGCGCTCTTCTGTGATATTCGTGGTTAGCCCGTCACTGGAGACAACGCGCAAGAATATGCGCGCTTCGTTCGCCGTCGCGGACCGCACCGTGCGCGTATAGGAGGAATCCGCCGGGTCAAACACTTCGTCATAAACATACAGGGTGTCGTTCACACCCTGCATGGAGAAGGCTACTTCATTGAATCCATCGTCATCAGGATCTCCCAGATAGGCCAGCTTCGCGGCAAATTCAAAATCGTTTTGGCCAGCAGCATTCTTGTCCTCCATGTAGGTGGTCATGACACCCGCAGAATCGCGATGCACGGTATGAAAGAACGTATTCTGCATGTCTTCAGGGAAGGGTATAGACCGGATGGAATAGTTGGCCGGATCTTCGACGTCGCCTCCACCGAAGTCCGCAATATTTATCCAGGCAGGAGGATTGCCGGCGGCGAAGGCGCCGGGCGTGTAGGAACTACCGCTCCCTATCAGCTCCGGCACTCCGTCCTTGTCGATATCCCCGGCGGTGATGCCCAGCGTGGAAAAGCCGGGCAGGATATCTACGACGACATTATCCGCAGTCACTTTCAGGGCGTCCTCTCCGGCCTCGTAATTGAGGAGTGCGCCGTTGCCCGTCTGGAGGCGCGGGCAATACACCTCGTCATCGCCGTTGGCGTCCATGTCTACGGCTACACAGCCGAAAAAGGCTACATGATCTGAAGTGGCAGCCTGATAGTAGGCGTCCGCATCGCCGTCACCCGGAGCCACGTAGGTGTCAGGCCCGGTGGCGCGAGCATTGGTGAAGTTGTAATTATTCCAGGATTGCATGGCGATTTCCATTTCCGATCCACCGTCCAGATTGGCGGCGATCATACCGTAAGGGCTGCCGCCTCCCCGGTTTACGGGATCAAAATCCTCCGAGGCTCGCGAACTCCACCGTGCTTCCTGAACCATAACATCCGTACCCAGCAGTCCGTCACCGACATTGCCTGTCACGGACATGACGTACCAGTTGTCGAATCTGCCGTCGGCACCATTATTGCCGAAGAGTAGCTCCTGGGCCCCATCGCCGTCAATGTCAACGGCCGTCAACTGCTCCGTGCGCCAGCGATCAGGCAATTCCTGGTCGAGACCATCGAATTCATAGATACTTGGGATGGGAACGAACTCATTATCACCTGCGGCTTCAAGCACATATATGCCCGGCTTGGCAATCGCAGTAAACGGATTGGTGGGGCTATACCCGCGTCCGGCGAAGGCAATCAGTTCACCCATGCCATCTCCGTCCAGGTCCCCACCGGTGTGCGCACGCAGATTGTTTGTGGTGGCGGTGGAGTCGATCCACGGCGAGGTGTAGATCAGTTCCCATGTGTCTACGCCGGCGCTTTCAAGGATGTGGACACGCCCGCCTCCGGTATAGTCCGAGACGAGCAGTTCGGCTTTGCCGTCTCCGTCAAGGTCGAAGGGTCCAGCGACCGTGCGAGCACCGGAATGCAAGCCCGGGACGTAGGGTGGGGCTATCTCCCCGGATGAATCGGGAATCCAGGCAAGGTCCGTCTTTTGCGCGACCAGTTCAGTGACGCCGACGAAGAGGAATAGAATAGCGAGGGTGGTAGCTTTGTACATCGGTGCGAGGGTTTTGAGTGTATGAAGGATGCGTACAATTTACGAGAGCCGCACACAATCGCCGTATTAAATTAGGCGATATATACTTAAGGAACCTCTGATCTATGCGACAATTTCGGTGTGGCAGGAGTTAGTTGAGTCCCAAGTATGCTGTAAATTCGCCTTCGGTTGGTTTGGCTTCAAGCGGCTCGGACGGCAGGCTCCCGATCGAGCCCCGAAGGGGCGAGGGAGGGAGCCTGCGTTTGCTTCGAGTTTCAGTACACCTCCATGCCGTAATAGTGGTTGTCTATAAACGCGGGGTTGGACATCCACAAATTAGGCATTGGCGGGAAAAAAACTAGGTATTGGTGGGAAAATGGACGTGGTAGCGGTTTCAGGAGAGCGCTGTAAGCGAAAAGATTGTGCTTGATCGGGTTTTGGTGCGATGTACCGCATTCCAGGGTTCCGTCTCCGTCCTTCTTGGCGCCCGACTTCCCCTTATCGTAGCCTGTGCATGAGCTGGCGGGCGTAGGTGTGAGCGAGACGGTTGGTACGCATCGATGGTGGCAACCCCAACGGCATGGCGAGCATGGGAATGCCAGCGGCACGGATGATTCCGATGCGCCTTGCTGCGATCCCCGGGTTGATCGGCAGGGTTCGAAGCAGTTGTATGTGTACTCAGGTAGGGGCGCGGGACCGGATCGCAACCCGTACCCCTTTCTCCGTCAAGTCTGAGCGTCCCTTGGTCTTCCGTTGGGTTGGCTTCAAGCGGCTCGGATGGCAGGCTCACGACCGAGTCCCGAAGGAACAAGGGCGGGAGCTTGTTTCGAGTCCCAGTACTCCTCCATGTCGAAATAGCGCCGACCACTGATCCACTTCTCGTGCCACTCCGCCAGTAGCGCACCCACCAGACGCACCGCCGAAGCCTCGTTCGGAAAGATCCGTATGACCCGCTCCCGACGACGAATCTCCTCGTTCAAGCGCTCCACCATGTTCGTGGTACGTAAGCGGCGACGGTACCGAGCGGGTAAGACTAACACCTGCGTCGCCTCCTCCAGACCGTCCTCCAGGATATCGAGCGCCTTGTCCGCCTTGCCTTCGAAGTAGGCTGCCATACTGCGGAATATCTCTCGCGCTTCTTTCTTGCTTTCACTTCGAAAGAGCCGACGCGTCTGCTCCATCATCTCGGCCCGATGCGCCTTGGGAGTGGCGCCCAGCACATTGCGCATCAGATGCACCTGGCATCGTTGCCACATCGCGCCCTGGAAATAGCGCTCGGCTGCCTTGACCAGTCCCGTATTGGCATCGGAAACAATCATGTCCACCTCCTTCAGTCCCCGCTCTTTCAAACTCCCAAACAAAGCGGACCAACTCGCTTCGGACTCCTGATCGCCCAATGCGACCCCCAGGATCTCCCTGTAGCCGGTCTCATTGATCCCAATCGCAATCAGCAGGCTCGTGGGTCGCACCGCCCCCTGACGCCGCACTTTGATCACCAGGGCATCCACAAGTACGAACGGATATCGCGTCTGACTCAGATCGCGCTCTTTCCACGCGTGCACACGGGCGTCGAGCTCCCCACACAGCCGACTGACCGTACTCTTCGAAAAATTCGTCCCACAAAGCTCTTCAGTGATCTTCGTCACCTTGCGCGTAGACACACCCTGAAGCACCATCTCCATCAAGGACAACACCAACGCTTGTTCGGACCGCTGATAACGGCTAAACAACTCTGTCGAAAACGATCCGTCGCGGCACTGTGGCACCCGCAACGTGAGCGTTCCAACACGCGTGCTCAAGCGCCGCTGACGCGTGCCATTGCGGTACGCCTGGCGCTTCTCTGTGCGCTCGTAGCGCTTAGCGCCCAGGTGCTCGGTCATCTCGGCTTCCAGCAATCGAGTAGAGGCCCGGATTGCCCCGGGCCCCCCTCACAGATCCGGACGTGCGCGCTAACGCATCCGGCTCTTGCCTCGGGTTGCACCGGCGTGCGTGACGGTAAATCGTGCGTCCGGCCATGGGTGTCGGATGGCGAGTGCAGGCCAGTGTTTCGTGGTCAACCGTGCTAGACGCTCCCATGAGGTTCGATCCTTTTGTGAGCGCCGCCGCATCACTCTGCACCATATCCAGTTAAGGCGTCGATAGCAGCGCTTCAGGTAAGGAAAGCTCGTCGGGACGGCGTAGTAGTTCAGCCATCCGTTGAGTACCCTTCCCAGCCAGCGCCCCGTTTCCTGCACATCCTCATGCATGCGTCGGATCAACGTTTCCTTCACCCGCTTCAAGAAGCGGGCCATCCGTTTGGCAATGGGCTTGCGTCCAAGGCCGAAGCGTCCCTTCCGATCTTTACGGCAATAATGTGTAAAACCCAGAAAGTCGAACGTCTCCGGGCGGCCCAAGCCCCGTTTCCTGCGGTTGTTTTCGGCATAGCGCCCAAATTCCAACAGGCGCGTCTTGCCGGGGTGTAGGCTAAGCCCGAACTTCTCGAGCCTCTCCCGTAATTGTCGCAGAAAGCGTCTTGCCTCCCGTTTGTACTGGAATCCCACCACGAAATCATCCGCATAGCGGATGATGTATGCCTCTCCCTGCACCTGTTGTGTTGAGCGCCACGCCTGAAACCAGAGATCCAGCACATAATGGAGATAGACATTGGCGAGTATCGGAGAAATGACGGCACCCTGTGGTGTGCCTCTCGTACTCTTCTGCCATTGATGTCCCTCCATCACGCCCGCTTTCAACCACTTGGTGATTAGACGTATCACGCGCTTGTCTCCAATACGATGCTTCAGAAAGCGGAGTAACCACTCCTGATCCACCATGTCAAAGAACTTGCGAATGTCGGCGTCCACTATGAAGCTGACCTTCCGATGCTCAATCACATAGGCCAGTGCGTCTAACGCATCATGTGCGCCACGCCCCGGCCGAAACCCATAGCTGAACCCGTGAAACTCCGCCTCGTAAATAGGCGTCAGGATGCACTTCACCATCGCCTTCTGGACGATCTTGTCTTCCAGTGCCGCGATGCCGAGCGGTCGTGTACCACTATCCGGCTTGGGTATCTCTACTCGCCGTGACGGCGTCGCCCGGTATGCTCCGCTGTGTACACGGTCGCACAGGTCTGCCAGACGGCTTTCCAGTCCTTCCGCATACGCCTCCCACGTCACGCCGTCCACCCCGGCTGCCGCATCGCGCTTAAGCGCGTAGAAAGCGGCCTTAAGGGAGTCCACGTTGATGTGGTGCAGTAGCGTGGTGAAACGCTCCTTCGGTTTCCGTTTCACGAATTGCCGTAACCGGTCGATCCCCTGTGACACGCGCGCCCAATCCTGCGCTTGGTGCGTGTGCGGACATTCCGGTTTCCCCTTGGCTGGCGCCCTTTGCTCCCGCCACTCCGCCGGGGATAGTTCCCCTTTGTTCGCAGCGTTCATAGCTCGTATGGCGCCATCTGACTTCTTCACACTGTGCGTCTCCGGCTTTAGAGTTGCCTCCTTCCCTTTGCGGCCTTGCACGACAGCAAGGCAGTGTGAAGATCTCTCAGGTCCCGACGTAGTACGTATGCGCGTCCCTGGGTTCTTTGACACCGTGGGGCCCTGTTCCTCCTCACCAACACGGAGTAACAGGTGTTGCCTTTGGCCATACCGAGAACCTCGGCACCCCAGATATTGTCTCTTTCGATGCTCAATAGCCCTGGCCACGCACACCGCTGCCGACGCTTCATCGCCACCCTCATGAGTGACCATGCACGGCTCGCGGAGATACATGATTGGTTAAACCTTTGTAACGCGGGACTTGCACCCGCTGTACTGCCGTCAGTTAGCCTAACGCACCCGTATTGAGAACTTCCTCCAACAGCAACCGCATTGGATTGTCCTCAGAAAACAGATCTTTCAGTTGATCTGTGTCTAACGTAATTTGTGTCATAGGTCATCGTTGATCGTTAGGGTGGTTTGGTGATTCGAGCCCAAACCTAACGGAAGACGGTGACCTTTTTTATGCGATATGCATTAAGATCCTTTTACAGCAAAAACGGGACATAATCCGAAGATATCAATTCCGCACCATGTCAAGTGTCATTACTGGGTACAGGGTAGAGCTAGGCCGCTCAGTTCAGCAAGCCTCCGGTGCTTCGAAAGGTTCCAGATTTGACTCCCAGCCAGCGTGAAAATCATGTCGCTCAGTTGGAAATCCTTTGTCAGAATAAGTGGAACCTCGTATCAGATAGATTCATTTACCAATACCAAACCTTCAACTACACTGAATCGTGAATATGATGATCGACTATTTGCGCCGCGAGCCCCTGCCAATCCATAATCCGCTAATGTCGAGGATAGGCGGACGATTGCTTGTTGCCCTCTTGCTGCTTCTGTGCATTTCCTGCGAAGACGCAACAGTCATCGATGACAATGCTCCATTAACAGAGCCGGCATCTAGGCAATACGAGGTATCCACGATGCAGGGCTTGTCGGTGCATGAGGCTTTAAACCACTGCGGTCACACAGTTGTCGGAGGGGACACAGGCCACGGCGAACTATTCATAGCGGCTTGCTCAGAGGCGATTCCTCCACCAAGGTACCAAGCACGGGTGTTCACTATCACTTCGCTCTTGGGGAATGCTTCGACTATTACAAGGAATTCGCATGCTTATTCTTGTGAGAATCCAACCACAATCGATGGAGGACCGGGGAATGTAAAGGCACCCGGCTTCAACTTTGCGATGGGATCAAATAGAAGTGAAGGCCTGACGTGTCGCCAATCGGATAGCGGCGAGAGTGTCGATGAGAAGGTGACGTATCGTATAGCTACTGGCAATTCGTCCTTTTTGGCACGCTGGCGACATGAAGACGAAGACGCGCCTGACGTCGGGGCTACGGCTGAGGACGGAGTGTTTACCTCAGTCGGGTGTAATGAGCCTGCAGCGGTGTGTAAGTTAGACGCTCCCGAGGATGAGGATATTGAATACTGCTACGCGATAATGGATGAGGATGGAATTGAGGAATGGGGTAGTGGGTCCCAAGGCTGTGGTGGCGGTGTGATGACATGGGGTATGGGAGGCACATCGCCGTCAGGGAGTCCCGCTGTAGTGAGGGTTGCCAAAGACAGAAACTCGGACAGTTACTACGACTTCGAAATCCGAACAGACAAAGATCTCCTAACAAAGGTAGCTTATATCTCAAACCGCAATCTCGTATTCCGGACCAGCAACCACCCTATTGTAGCGGCTCTAAGTGATAGCATCAGCGTATTCGGAGACTGGGGTGGCAGTACCTTCTACGTTGAGGGGTGGCGGTGGCCCGCTTATCAAGGCAGATAGCGTAGAATTCTTGACTTCGACGGTTTGGCAGCCATAGTGAGCTGTTTTGTTGGGCCGCCCGGGCAGTTTGAACACTACGAGGCCCCGGAGCCGGATAGCCAGCGGCAGCCCGGTCACCTCCGTTCAGGCCTCACCTTTCTTCAGCAAGACCGTCGTCCGCTGCAGCATCTTGTCGATCGTCCCGCATCCTGCGTTCAGCTTCTTGTGTGTGGGCTTATTGGCCTCCTTGACGCCGAAGTACGAGTCGTCCACCTCAACAGACTCGCCAAATAGTCCTGTTTCACCTTCCATGGCCCCGCGCAAGCGGTGGCCATGAACCATGCCGATTTGTGCGTAATGTCCAAGTCTCTGTGGAGCTTCATGCTGGACACGCCTTTCAGGTTGGTTGACTGAAGGTACATACCGATTATCCACTTCTGCAACGGAATCTTGAAGTGCGAAAACACCATGCCCGTGCGTACACTGAACTTTATTCGGCACGCGTTGCAATACCACTTCATGGATCGGTGTCTCTGTACCTCGCTCACGCGTTCACAGCTGTCGCAGCGCGAGCACTCTGGCCCCTCTTCGCCCCAACGCGCAAACTCCAGCCCCTTCTCGACTGTGTCGTTGTCTGGAAATTGCTGGAACAATTCCACAAGTAAAACGCCGTCCCTGCATGACTTTCCCGTCCCGCTTTTCTGCTTTTTCATGGCGTATGATCTTTTTGTTCGTTTGCCATGTATATGCAAGATTCAAGTCAATATCATACAATACAAGAATATAATGTCCTTAAATTAAAACGAATTGATTTCGACAAGCAGGGCCAAGAGGTTAAATGTCGATTTTTCTTGACGTAGGCCGACGGCTGCGGGCAACACGCCAGCCAGCGTGGCCCGGTTCATGGGACATTTCCTGCGCAGCACCGTTAAACTGGCAATTTCGGAGGATGCTCCTTTCTGTTAGGTAGCGCGCGCAAACGATTGAAGAGTATGAATCTTGGCAAGGTAGTTGGAGCGGTGCGGGACGCGCGCAGGGAGAAGCAGGACTATTCGTGGAAAGCACGGATTGTCGGTGCCAGCGAACGGGTGTTCGTTACACAGAAGCGAGGGTTTGGGGAACCGATCTTGGGCACAGAGGATCTTGCGGCGCCTGAATCACTGGCTTGGCAGGCAAGGCGGATGCGCCGGCATGCATCTTGGACGGTTCACGGGATCTTGGGTGCTTGCCGACGGATTGCCTCAAAGGGGAGCCTGTGCGCTGTACGGTCAAGCTTCACAGGGCAAGCACTTGCTGGAACGGTAACAAATGCGCGCGTTGGCTCGGATGTCCGCTGACCTAAGTCACATACGCAACTTCTGTATTGTTGCCCATATAGACCACGGCAAGAGTACGCTTGCCGACCGGCTGCTGGAACTTACTGGCACGGTTGCTCAACGAGACATGCAGGACCAGGTGCTCGACTCCATGGATCTGGAGCGCGAGCGGGGCATCACCATCAAGAGTCACGCGATCCGGATGG
Source organism: Rhodothermales bacterium (assembly GCA_963665975.1). Lineage (GTDB taxonomy): Bacteria > Bacteroidota > Rhodothermia > Rhodothermales > Bin80. The sequence goes on along the minus strand of OY762508.1, from coordinate 772,391 downwards.
AGTATGTGGCGCGCGACGGGGAGTGCTACACGCTGAACCTGATTGATACGCCTGGCCATGTGGACTTCAGCTACGAGGTGTCACGCGCGCTAACCGCGTGCGAAGGCGCGATTCTGGTAGTGGATGCTGCGCAGGGCATAGAGGCGCAGACGATTAGCAACCTCTATCTCGCGCTCGATAGTGACCTGGAAATTATCCCCGTGATGAACAAGGTGGACCTGCCCAGTGCGCGCCCCGACACGGTCGCCATGTCTATTGAGGGATTGCTTGGAGAGCCCGCCGAAGATATTGTTCGCATCAGCGCCAAGACCGGCGAAGGAATTCGTGATGTGTTGGAGGCGATCATTGCGCGCGTGCCGCAGCCGACTGGCAATACGGACGGTCCGCTGAAGGCATTGATATTTGATTCCATCTTCAATCAGTACCGGGGCGCCGTGGCGTACGTGCGTGTATTCGAGGGCACACTCAAGCGGCGCGAACCGATGCTGTTTATGGCCACAGGTCGCACATACCCGGCGGAGGAAATCGGTGTTCTGCAGCTCGGCATGAAGCCGATGGAGACGCTTTGTGCGGGAGATGTAGGCTATGTCATCGGCTCGATAAAAGACGTGCGAGACACGCGCGTAGGTGACACGATTACGCAAGCCCGGCACCCCGCCTCCGAGCCTATTTCGGGCTTCAGGGAAGTCAAGCCGATGGTGTTCTCGGGCGTATACCCGGCGAGTACCGAAGATTTTGAAGATCTGCGGGCTTCGCTCGAGCGGTTGCAACTCAATGACGCGGCCATAACGTACGAGCCAGAAACTTCGGTGGCGCTCGGCTTCGGGTTTCGCGTGGGCTTTCTTGGGCTCCTCCACATGGAAATCGTTCAGGAGCGTCTGGATCGCGAGTTCAATCTTGACATCATTACGACACTGCCGAACGTCAAGTATGAAGTGGTGCTGACAAGCGGCGATGTCCGCATCGTCGAAAACCCGAACAAGGTTCCTACCGACAGCTCGAAAGATCACATACGCGAACCGTATGTCAAGGCTGAAATCATAACCCCGACAGAGTACATAGGCAATCTCATGAAGTTGAGCCAGGATCGGCGGGGGATCTTCGTTAACCAGACGTACTTGGATACCGAGCGCGTAAGCCTCGAATATGAATTGCCGTTGTCTGAAATTGTCTTCGACTTTTACGACAAGCTCAAGAGTGTAAGTCGTGGATATGCCTCGTTCGACTATGAGTTTTCCGAGTACCGCCGCAGTAACCTTGTAAAATTGGACGTGCTGATTAACGGCGATGCCGTCGATGCGCTGAGCACGATCGTGCACCGCGACCGAGCATTTGACATGGGACGCAAACTTACGTCAAAACTGAAGGAGCTCATCCCGCGGCAGATGTTCGAAGTGGCCATTCAGGCTGCCATAGGCAGTCGTGTCATTGCCCGCTCCACGGTGAAGGCGACGCGCAAGGATGTTACGGCCAAGTGCTACGGCGGCGATATTACGCGAAAGCGCAAGCTGCTGGAGAAACAAAAGGAGGGCAAGAAGCGCATGAAACATGTAGGCAGTATAGAGGTGCCGCAGGAAGCGTTTCTGGCTGTTCTGTCAATGGAGGACTGACACGCGCTGCGATGCTTCGGTCAACGTCTTGGAAATGGGCGCTTGCCCTGGTGCTTTTCGGAATAGCAGGGTGGCCGACGGTGTCGGCATTCGCACAGCACCGGCCGCATGTATCCATGCATGAAATAGCCAGTGTGTACCGGGCGGCGCAATTCCAACTGGAGTTTCGGGCATTACTGGCGGAAGTCGGGGAGCGCGTGGTGCCAAGGCCGGTAGAGCACCTTGCCGCGCGAGCGGATACGCTCGGACCCTGGATAATGCGACAGGCATTCGACTACATCGATTCATTCACTTCTTCTCTGCCGCCAGGCCATGTTTCCTCCTGGCGGGTTATTCCCCGAGAGGAGCGCCTGGCGCAGCAGAAGGCCTTTGGTGAAAGAAAATGGGCCTTCCTTGGCACCAACTATTTCACGCTGCTGGATACGACGCGGACCATGGAAATCCGCGCCCGCATGGAGCACCGCTTTGGTGCACCGACCAGAACTGTGGCCGAGATAGATTACCGAAAAAGTCCGCGCCCCGAGGACTACATCCAGTTCGAATACTGGTTTGTCGTCAACGATTCCATCCCTTTGATGGTCACAGACGTGAACGGTCCGTTCGACCGCGGAGTTATTGTGGCCACGGACCACAGCAGCCGAGACAACCTCTTTGCGCTGCGCCAGTCTTTTCTTGGCGGTTTGATGCGGGAAGAACCATTTGCTGTCTACACGGATTATTACTACAACTCGGTGTCGGACCAGTGGTATAGAGTGGGTTTCGATGGTCAGGCCTTCTTTAACCGGCCAATTCGAGCGCCAAACCTTTCCGCGGGGCGGCCGCACCCGAACTCATCGCCAGACACGGCTAGACAAAGCAACCGTTGACAACTCCCAAGACAAGAAAGAAGGCGCGCCAGCAGCGGCGCGCAGAGCGGGCCCGCCGGCGCGGAGATGCCCCGCCAAAGAAAAAGAAGGGCGCCTTGCGTGAATGGCTGGACGCGATGGTGTTCGCCATTATCGTCATGGTTATCGTGCGCTCACTGTTCTTCGACCTGTTCCGTATCCCCACGCCGTCCATGGAGAACAGTCTCCTTGTCGGAGACTACCTCATTGTGTCGAAACTCCATTACGGCACACGGACGCCCATCACACTCGGCATTCCCTTCACGTCGATTCATATCAAGGGACTGGAGCTACCGTGGACACGGCTGCCCGGCTTCACCGACGTCAAGCGCGGGGATGCCGTCGTGTTTAATTGGCCAGGAGATGAAGCTGCGACGATTGATCGCAAGATGCATTACATCAAGCGTGTAGTCGGCATGCCAGGAGAGATGATTAGCGTCATCGACAAGATCGTGCATGTAAACGGTGACCCGCTCCAACTGGGGGAGACCATGCTTCAGGAGTGGTTTGTCGAGAAAAGGGATGACCGCGTGCGATTGTCTGGAGCCCGCTTGCGGGAGCTCGGCGTGAAACAGATCAATCCGACCAACAGCGCGAACGTTCTCCGGGTACTGGCCACCAAGGACGCTGCGGATGGGATTCGCGAGCTGCCCTATGTAGTGGAGGTGCGGCCGGCCATTGCTCGCTCGAACGGGGCCTACCGGTCCTACCTGTATCCAGGTGGCAGGAGCTATACACCGGACAACTACGGGCCCCTGACGATTCCGAAGGCGGGTGAGGAGGTAACGCTAACCGAGGAAAATTGGCCGATCCTGGAGCCGGTTATCAGCCGGTATGAGGAGCGCCAGACTGGCACAAGTCCTGACGGGTATCTCATAGACGGCGCCCCAACGGCGACGTATACGTTCTCCCAGGACTATTATTTTGTGATGGGTGACAGCCGGGACAACTCGGAGGACAGCAGGTTCTGGGGCTTTGTGCCCATGGATCACGTTGTTGGGAAGGCAGTCATGGTGTATTTCTCCTGGAACTCGGACGGTAGTCCCCTCTTTTTCGGTCAGGTGCGATTCGGCCGCATGTTCAGCCTGATCCGATAGCCTGATCAGCCTTTGGCTTACCGGGAATTCTTGCGGATCTGATCAAAGCGCTCCTGCTGCTTCGTGCCTGGAGGGATGTCGTACGGATGCGCCGGCAATTCCACGCGCTTAAGCACAGGGAATCGGGGTCGGAGATCGAATGGTTGTGGCTGGACTGCCGGTTCGGTACCGATTACGAGGACGGTAGTGCCCTGTTTGACCAGGCGTCCCTGAGCAGAGGCCAGGCCGTCCCCCTTGCGCGAGGTCTTCCAGGTGTCGACCCATTCATATACCCATTGGGCGTCGGTGTCGACCAGGCGGACGCACCCATGACTGGTAGGGCCGCCCGTCGGCATTTCGTACTGGTGGACGTGCATGCCGCGTTCCTGGTGGAAATTGACGACCCAGTACATTTCCCAGTCCTCATCCGGTGGGCTGAGGGATGAAACGCGGTATGGCTCACGCCAATTGAAATTGTAGCGACCGTTGGGCGTCGGTGACTCTTCCGGATTGCCCGTATTGATAATTCCCCAGCGCATGAGCTCGCCATATTCGTAGGCAGCGAACGCCTGGATTGTCTTGTCCATCACGAAGAGCTTGTCGAAATCCCTGCCACCGGGATAATAGCGTGGAAACGGCGTATAGGCTCGAAAGTCCAGGTCAAAGGTGGTAGGCACGATGATCGTGTCTCCGATAAGGAAGTCGCGCATCAGCCGGCGGTTGATCATCTGGATTAGCTCTGCCCGCGCACGCCCGCGCTGCGTGTCCCCGTCGCCGATCAGGTTATAGAACGTGTTTCGTGCGATGGCATTGTTGCCTCGCCTGTTTTGCAGCACGTAATAGTTGTAGTGGACATCCGGAATGTCGTCCAGCGACAGTGCCCGAATGTTGAGTAGCGCAGAGACGGCTTCCTGGTCAATGAATCCGCTCTGCGCTGCGCTTGGCGCGGCGAATGCGAGTAGCAGGAGCGCGACAGGGAGGCATCTGATCATGAATCTTTGCGGCGTAGGTGTGGTGCGCATTACGTGGTTTATTCTTGCTTGGGTGAACAGCCATCTACCGATACACGGAGAATCCACTCCTTGCTGCCAAGCACAACCAGCACGTCGCCGGCGCCGATTGTGTTATGCGGGCTTGGATTAAACGTCATTTCGCCCGTGAAGCCATTAATGACGGCGATCACGATCGCATTGAAATTCTGCCGGAAGTGGGCGTTCGCAAGGCTGCTATCGGCAAGAAACGATCCGGGCTGCACGATCACCTCTTCCATCAGCAGGCTGGCGTCGGCCGCCTCCATCACATGGGACATCAACCGATCTACACTGGGGCGGAGGATCACCTGCGCCATGCGGTCGGCGCCTACATCGGACGGCGCGACGACTTCGCTGGCACCTGCCTGCAGCAGTGTGCGTCGGTTGCGCGTATACGTTGTGCGCGCCAGGATGAATAGATCAGGATTGAGTTCGCGTGCTATAAGCGTCACAAACACGTTGGCGCTATCTGTCGGCAGGAGTGTGATCAGACCCTTTGCCACCGCAATTCCGGCCTGATGCAGGGTGTCTTCATCGGAAGCGTCTCCCAGCATGCCAGGGATTCCCTCGGCGTGCAAGGCCTGAATCAGCTCGTCGTTGCGATCCAGCACGACAATCGGTTTTCCTTGCGCCATGAGGTTGGCCACCATTCGGCGACCAACGCGCCCGTATCCACAGATGATAAAGTGATCTCGCATCTTCTTGATCTTACGCGTGATTTGCCGCTGGCGTAACATATATCCCAACAGCAGGATACGCGCCCAGCGCGCTGCCACGAAAGCTACGCTGCCGATTCCGATGAATGCAATTACGATGGTGAACCAGCGGCCCGCCAGCGAGAGGGGGTATACTTCGCCAAATCCGATAGTGGTTAGTGTGATGAAGGTCATGTACAACCCGTCAACCAGCGACCAACCTTCTAACACTCTATACCCGAATGCCCCGAAGCCTAGCCAACCAAGCAGAAATACAGTAGCATACAAGATTTCTCGTTGCGAGGATTCGAGTTCAGCCCGCCAGCGGCTGAGTTTCTTGAGTAAAGAGGACACGGTACTTGCTATGGGATGGCCACGGGGATGCGGAACACCCGCGCGTGCCAGGCGGATCGAAAGGGTTTTTCGAATCCACTGCGCAACTCCCCGAGCGTAGTCAGGCTCAGATCGAAAACGGACGTTTCGGGTCCGATGGCCCCGCTGGCGACCAGCCGTCGGAATGCACCTCGCGAGAGGCTTGCCACCACTCCGTGGTCATTGCGCCAGTAGATGAGAAGCGGGGATGCGAGGGTGATTCCGTGGGCATCCGCTTCCTCGGCAATTGCACGCGTCAGCGCATCAATTCCGCAACCGGAAATTTTTCCCGGCTCGGCTAGCATTCCCGACGCTACGAGGAATCGGTCATCCAGAACAGCGGCGCCGCCGCCCACTGGGCGTCCATGTGACTTCCAGTGCGTCAGAAAGCGGTCCATGCGCTGGAGCCAGGCCTGCTTTGCATCCTCTGGGATGGGTTGCTCTGCGGCATGCACCCACAGACGTGCATGGTCGGGCAGGGAGGGGAACAGGGTTTTGTGCAGCATACTCACGCCTCATTGGAGTCCGGGGCCAGAATCAGCCGTAATTCTTCAATGCGTTGCTCGGCAGACTCGAGGCGTGCAAGACACTCCCTGGCCAGACGCATTCCCTCTTCATAGGACTTCAGGGCGTCCGCAAGCCCCTGCGATTCATCGTCCAGTTTCTGAACAATTGCCTCGAGCCGATCCATGGCCTGTTCAAAGGACAGTTCTTCGTCGGGTTGTGGTATTGTCATATCAAGCGTGCCGAGCCTAAGCGAATGCATCAAATTTCCTGAAAAAGACAGGGAATTACCACAATTTCATTTTCTAACTTCCGGGAGTTTCTACGGTTCGTTCGGACAGGGATATGGATCTTGGGTTACATGGAAAGGTAGCGGTGGTGACCGGTGCGAGTCGCGGACTCGGCCGGAGCATCGCCCTGGGACTGGCAAAGGAGGGGTGCCTGCTGGCGATATGCGCCCGCAATGAGGATCGGCTGCAGCACGTAGCCGACGAAATCAGAGCCTGTGGCGCGGAAGTGCTGGCGCTGCCGCTGGATATCACGGGCACCGGAAATGCGGAACGCCTTATCGAAAGTGCAGCGGGGACATTTGGACGCATCGATGCCCTGGTAAACAACGTGGGGGGCAATCGCCGCAAGCCGTTTGCCGAGACAACAGAGGAGGACTGGGATGCAATCCTGGAATTGAATCTGAAGGTGCACCTACGATGCAGTCGCGCGGCGATCCCGCACATGCGCGCCTCACACGGCGGAGCAATCCTGTTCGTGGCGTCGATTTTTGGGCGTGAGGCAGGTGGAAAGGGACTCTCGATCTACAATGCGACCAAGTCAGGTCTTATAAGCGCGGCCAAGATCATGGCCATTGAGCTTGCCGGCGAAGGCATCCGCGTCAATTGCATCGCGCCGGGATCGATTCGATTTCCGGGCGGGTCGTGGGATCGGCGCGTCCAATCGGATCCGGAAGGAATGCGAGCCTTCGTGCAGGCCAATCTGCCGGTTGGACGCTTCGGGGCGGCGGAAGAAATTGCCGATGTGGCCACCTTCCTTCTCTCCGAGCGGGCAAGCCTTGTCACAGGCGCATGCCTGAATGTGGATGGCGGGCAGTCGCGCAGCCTTATTTGACAGTGCGTACTCAGCCTGAAGTTGTCCGCTTCGAGTCTCCCTATAAGAAACCGCATAGATAGGAGGATACAGGCCCTTGCCGGTTCTGGTCACGAATTCCACGGCGAGTTATGCTTTTCCCGGCGCTATCAGATTCAGGGTCCTACATGACGTTCAGAAGGCTTCAGAATTGGAAAAGTATGAGGAAAATATTCGCCACCTGTCCGTATTTGCTGGACCTATTGGGCCCATGTTGTACAATTGTTTGATAACTTGCTCCCATTAAGTGCGCTTGCCTTCCGTCAAGGCGAGCCATTTCCGGATCGATAACACTCAATTTAGAACGGTGCATGAAAGTCACGAGGCTATGTTTAAAGCATATCCGCTGCTTCGAGGAACTGACGCTCGATCTTAAGGGGGAATCCGCGCTATTGGTAGGCGACAACGGCGACGGTAAGTCAACCGTCCTCCGCAGTCTAGCAATGGGCCTCTGCGACGAATCGAGCGCGTCAGCTTTGTTTCGGGATCTTTATGGCGAGTCAGTTCGAAGAGGAAGCGAGCAGGGAACGATCGAGGTCGACTTGGAGGATCGTACTGGATGTTTTCAGACTGAAACCACGATCAGATCGCTGGACCGGTTCGAAAGCGTAGACCAAGAATTGAATCAGCTTCAAGAAAACGGACAACGGTTACCGCTTAAACCGGACAAGTTTCCATGGGACCGAATCTTTACTACCGGTTATGGGCCTGGCATACGCGTACATGGCACCGAAGATTACGACTACTACCTTGCCGTGGATGCCCTGCATCCCCTATTTGTAAACGACCGGCCATTGCAGAACCCTGAGTTGGTCATGCGCAGGCTCGTGGCGTCCCGCGGAAAGGAGCCTGCTTCGGCGAATATTCTCGGTACCCTAACGGATCTTCTTCGACGTATCCTACAACTTGAATCCGACGACAGTGTCCAGTTAGCAGATAACGCGATAGAGATCAAGAATAAACAGGACCATTACCCCTTGTCCTCAGTGGGAGACGGGTATCATTCTACAGTCACTTGGGTGTTGGATCTCTTGTCGTGGTGGTATCTCAGCGGCCCATCCGATCTCACCGATATTGATGGAATAGTACTTATAGATGAGATAGAGCAGCATCTCCATCCCCGTTGGCAGCGCAATATCATGCAATTGCTAACGGAGAGCTTTCCCGGCGTACAATTTATCGCAACCACTCATTCGCCACTCGTGGCGTCGGGCTGCAAGAATATTAAAGTGTATAAACTGAATGATGGTGACTATGAAGAGGTGTTTCCCTTTGGCTGGCGCGCCGAGGAGGTTTATATAAGGATGGGGCTACCAACCTCCCGAGCGGAAGCATTTGCAAAGAGATTGTTAGAATTCCAGCAATTGGATAACAAGCGCCTGCACGGCCGCAAATTCTCGGACGAGGAAGAAGAAGACTTCAAACGTCTTCGGGAGCAGATGGGCAACATGCCTGATACCGATCCAGTTCAGCTTGCAACAGAGCTCGAGAATCTTGTTCAGTTTGCTCGAAAGTCCTCACAAAACAATTCCTAGATGCGCTGCGTGACCCGTCCAGCAATGCCCGAATCGCTTCGCCAAAACGCTGAAATCTGGAAGCGGGACCTGATGGCTGCGTTGTCATCAGGGAAATCAAGACAGATCAAGAAGTGTATTAACCGATACAGGAAGGTCGATATCCGGGAGGCCTTGGAGAAAATGTATCGCGGACTGTGTTGCTATTGCGAATCCAGGATAATCGGAGTCGCATTCTCTCATATAGAGCATAGGCGACCCAAAAGTGTGCAGCCGGAGTACGCGTTTGATTGGGACAATTTGCATCTCGCCTGCCAAAAGTGCAATCATGCGAAGGGTAGCAAATGGGACGAATGTCACCAGATTCTGGACAGTGCTCAGGACGCGATCTCAGAGCACCTAAATTACATATTCGGGGAAGGAGGGTTAAAGCGATGGCCAGAAACCCATCGAGGTGAAACCACAATTGATCATGCTAATCTGAACAGACTCGCTCTCGTGGAGAATCGTACGGAGCTCACGCGCATAATTCTGCTACTCATCGACATTCTCAACGAAGATCCAAACGCTCCGCGGGCTGAAAGAATAGTAGTAGAATTACAGGAGAAGACATCGTGGGAGTTTGGAAGCATGATCAAATGGCTGTCTCACCGCAACATTCATCCTGACCTGCTCGTCTTGTTTGAGTAGATCTGGCGATATTATGGCAACGAATACTGAAAACGCTCCCTACGGGCTTGAGCTGATTCTGGACCTTCACAATTGCAATGTCGGCCGCTTTACGCGAGACAGTGTTGAGGCGTTCTTCAGTGAGCTTTGTGAATTGATAGACATGGAGCCTTGTGATTTGCACTTTTGGGATGACGTTGGCGTACCCGCGGGGGAACAGCAGACCGACCCCAGGACAAAGGGCACAAGTGCAGTCCAGTTCATTCTGACGAGCACGATCGTGGTTCATACACTCGACCTGATGGAGACAGTCTATGTGAACATCTTTTCTTGCAAAGCTTTTGACACGGATGCGGCAGCTCGATTCACGGCGCGTTGGTTCAACTCGTCGGACTGGACCTCGACTGTTGTCACCCGACGCTAACCAGGACACATCATCGAATTGCAGCGGGGTACAGCTCAAATGAATCAATCACTAATCGAACAACAACTCGATATCCCGATTGTCACCAATCACAAGGAGCTGTTGAGTCATTTTCAGCAGACTCTTGTTGGTCATCCCTTCGAAAACAGGATTCCGGTTCGTTTTGCTGTGACAGCCACCGGAAGGTCATACTATCATTGCGAGTTTGCGACGATGGCAGCCGGTCTCAGCACTACTGACAAGCCTGGTGCAGCTCTTTTTGATTTTCGCCGCCGATTGGTTCACGATAGTAGAGCGTTTAATGTCGTCTTAGTGATTCCGACAGGAATTGGAGCAGACCTGGGCGGACACGCTGGAGATGCGGGACCGGTGGCTCGCCTTCTCGCTGAAGTATCCGATACCTTGGTGTTACACCCAAATGTTGTAAATGCGTCTGATGTAAATGAGATGCCTGCGAATAGCCTTTATGTTGAGGGGAGTGTTGTAACTCGACTCCTGATGGGCACTGTCGGGCTTCTTCCGGTTCGATCCAACAGAGTACTTGTGGTCATTGATGCGCACGCGGACAAGTTATTCGTAAATGCTGCCGTAAATGCGGTCAGCGGGGCCAGAGCTGCGTATGGACTCAACTGCGCTGAAGTCGTTGCTGTTGACCCTCCCATCAAACTATTTGCAGATTACTCTCCTTCCGGGCGCGCTGCTGGTCGAATCGAAGGAGCTGAAGAAATCTTCAGGCTGTTGGATGAGCGCTCAGGTACGTATGATGCAGTGTCGCTGTCAACGGTAATAGATGTTCCGCCAGAATATCATCAACTCTATTTTGACGCTGAGGGGATCATGGTAAATCCATGGGGAGGAGTGGAAGCGATGCTTACACATGCCCTCTCAAGCGTTTTCGATGTACCAACGGCACATTCTCCAATGTTCGAGTCACGTTTAATTGCCGAAGCAGATCCCGGTATCGTGGATCCGCGAATGGCGGCGGAGGCCGTTTCATCAACGTTCCTTCAATGCACTCTCAAGGGGCTCAGACAGAGTCCGCGAATCGTCACGGATAGAGAGGCGATGCGGGAAGACAGCGTAGTGACAGCGGAGCAGATTTCGTGCCTTGTGATTCCTGAAGGATGTCTTGGATTGCCAACCCTTGCTGCATTGGAGCAAGGCATGACCGTCATAGAGGTCGCGAACAATAATCTTATGAAGAACGATTTAAGTGCGCTTCCATGGATGGATGGTCAGTTTTATCGGGCAGGCAATTACCTGGAGGCGGCTGGATTGCTCGCAGCATTACGAGCCGGCATTTCCGAAGATTCTGTGAGGCGTCCTTTGCGGCGCACAAATCTCACGCGTTGGAATTCACTAACTACCACATCACCGTCAAGTCGATTCGCGACGACTCCAGAAGCCGGTCGTTCGGAAAGTCCAGCAGTGAAATGCGATGACCTGTGGTTGGATTAGGCCTGGATATCATAAGTTGCCGCGCATTATACAACACGATTCAATGGCCGTGCAGCCATAAACCTGTGACTGGCCACGATGGATATGGAATGATGTGCAGGGATCGGCACGTAGAGCCTTAGCTCAAGTCTAACGTGCTGGCGGAGAAATTAGCCGAAAAAGATGAGGCATGATCGAGCGCGCTGCAGCGCAGGCACTCTCCACCAGCCGGGCGCAATTGATCTTCGTTCACCAGGGGCAGCGACCAGCCTGCATTGGAAGGCATCTCGCACGCTTGGTCCTGACGCAATGCTCCAGGCCCTGCCCGTTTTCTACAAACGCTCATGCGTTTCGCTTGCAATGAGAGTCCCTGCCGCCTTGTGCGCGTGAGGCGGCCTATTCCAGACGGATCAGCCGGACATTGACCGTTCGGAGCTCATCGGTCGCTCGTCGCCACTGAAGCAGGATTGGGCTCTGGTAGGTGCCGCGGACAATGCTGCCTTCGCGGTCCTGCGCTTTCGTATTGATTAGCATGGTCACACTACGCTTGAGGCGCAGACGCCTGGCGTTTGACACTGCGGCGATCCGATCGAACACCCGTTCGACAAGGGATTCATTCAGATGCAGCGATTTGATTACCTGATCAACCACGCGCACCAGGTCGTACTTGATGTACCCCTTTGCCATCTGAGGGAGCGCTTTCGGGTTGTGCACGATACTCGATGCTTCGTGAGCCATGAAGCGAAACGGATTGCGCAGCACTTCCATGAGGTCGTGCTTCATCAGGAGCGTTTCGTATTCGTTCATCGTGAGCCCGGCGTGTTGCTCGGTCGGTGGCAGAGAGAGCTCGATCTTTCCCCGTTGCACCTTGTGTATCCGTAGCAGTTCATTCAATTGCTCCGCAACGCCGCTTCGCGGGTCAAAGACGTTTACGGAATCCACAACACGCGGCGACACGGGAATCCGGAGGGTGCACTCCATGACGGTTTCGGACGAATTGAAGCCGACGACAGTCGCCTTGCGCAGGCGGTGCGTTCCCTGGTATACGCCATCCAGATCTATGAAATAGACGGGCACATCGGGATTGTTGTCATACGTGACGCAATTCTCCATCCCGAGCCCGATATACGCCAGGTGCGAGTCTGCATTGAGAGGTTCGACAACTTTCTGCTCTTCAGTCAACTCACTCCGCATCTCCATGCGATCGTGCCAGTAGGCCGCGCCTTCAGGAAAGAGTTTCTTGGCCGATTGCACGAGCGCTTCGACGGATTCACGTCTGTGCCGGATACGTGCGCACAGGCTTTGCTCAAGGAATCCTGCCGTGGTGTGGTGAGAGCAGTAGAGGAGCTTGCTGAAGGATGCAAGCCGCTCGCCATGCTCGGCGGCCAGCTGCTGCGCCACGTCAACGACGGTCGTGCGCGTTTCCGGCGTGAGCTTGATCGTTACATCTCTGGTCGAACCAGCCATGGCGGCGCCTTCATTAGTTCAACTACGAGAGAATATGGAACTTCGTAACAAAACGTTCAGAAGTCAGGCATGTTCGATACGCGCGGGCAGGCTTGCATCAAGAAAACACAACTCCACGCGGTCGCCGGCACGTAGATGCGCGGCGCGTGCCACGGGCGCTCCGTCGTGCTCTACGCGCACATAGCCGCGCTCCAGGGGGCGTGACGGGCTGAATGCCTCCATGTTCTGTCTTAGCGCGAAAAGGCGCGTGCGCCGATCGTGCACGATCCTGCTCCCACTATGCGTGAGACGATGTATGGCCTGGTCCAGGCGTTGCGCCGCGCGCTCGACGAGATTCTGCGGCTTCCGGAACCGATGCGCCAGTCCCGTGATACGGAGCTGATGGTGACGAATGCGCCCGTGCAGGCCACGTACCAGTCGGCCTTGTTGTTCGCGCACGGTGCGGGCGATGCTTCGCCGGTCTGGCACTACGATTTCGGCCGCCATAGACGGCGTTGCCGCGCACCTGTCGGCGACGAGGTCTGCGATGCAGGTATCGCTTTCGTGCCCAACGGCGCTGACCGTTGGAATCATGGACGCAAAGAGGGCGCGCGCTACGCGCTCGTCACTGAAGGCGGCCAGGTCTTCCGGAGAGCCGCCGCCGCGGCCAATGATGAGAACATCGGGCCTGCGTCCATCGTCCGGCGCAAGGGCATTGAAGGCGGCAATGGCCTGTGCGATTTCCTCGGCGGCGCCGTCACCCTGTACGCGCACCGGGCACAGCACCACACGCAAAAACGGGAACCGGCGTCCCAGGATGCTGCGAATGTCGTGTTGCGCGGCGCCGTGCCCGGAGGTGACGACGCCGATGACGTTTGGGAATGCGGGGAGGGGCCGCTTTCGGTCGTTGGCGAAGAGCCCCTCGCTGGCGAGTTGCTGCCGGAGCGCCGCGATTGCCTTCTGCAACGCTCCTTCGCCGACCAACTCCATGTAGGTAACCCGCAGTTGCATGGAGCCGCGGTTCGCGTACACCGTCACGGCGCCGCGAAGGCGTACGTGCAGTCCGTCCCCAGCGGGAAAGCGGACACGCGCTGCTGCGGTGCGAAACATGACGCATCTGACCTGGGTCTTCGCGTCCTTGAGGTCAAAATACAGGTGTCCGGCGCGGGACCGGGTGAAGCCTGAGATTTCGCCCTCGACATGAACGTCCGGAAAGTTGTCCTCCAGGACATTCCGAAGTTGCGCTACGAGGTTGCTTACACTGTATATCATGCGCTTTTCGACGGATCAGCCGGATACCGGACAGCCGCGCTGGGAAAAATCCTCCAGCGTGTTGCAAAACGGCAAGCTCACCTTATCTTCATAATAGTTCGTGTGGAATCTGGGAGACCCCGACACACCCGCACCCATCTCCATTGTGACTGTGCCCTGTTGGACGGCTATGTAGCAACGGAGATTCAATTTCCAATGAAACTATGCATGGACCACGACCGATGGGCAATCCCGGCCTGTCCCTGCTACTAGCTGTGGCGTTGGTATTTCCTGCTACCGCGGCTGCTCAATCCGTTACCGGTACCGTCACGGATGCAGCTACGGGTGCGCCGCTCCCGGGAGTGAGCGTTTCTGTCAAGGGTACGACCATTGGCGCGGCGTCGGGTCTAGACGGCGGCTATGAGGTGATGATCCTCGACACGCAGGCAAGACTGGTCTTCTCCTTTGTGGGTTTCAAGTCGGTAGAACGTGACGTTACTGTCGGATCAGAGGTGGATGTTGCGTTGGAGGAGGATGTGCTGGGGTTTGATGAGGTAGTTGTAACCGGAATTGCTACGAGTGTCAAGCGGAGCAATCTCGCCAATGCTGTCGGTCGAGTGACGGCCGAGGACCTCACGCCAGCGCCGGCCCAGACGTTGGAGCGTGCCTTGAACGGGAAAATCGCCGGTCTGTACATCAGTCAGAATACGGGAGCGCCAGGTGGTGGCATATATGTAAACTTGCGCGGTACATCAACCATTACCGGTGACACGCAGCCACTGTATGTGGTCGATGGCGTGATCCTGGACAATTCGGCAATTCAAAGCGGGATTGATCTGGTTACGAAAGCCACAGGCGCCGGCAGCCGCAATCCACAGGGCCAGCCCTCGAATCGTATTGCGGATGTGAATCCCGACGACATCGAGAGTCTCGAAGTGCTCAAGGGGCCGAGTGCGGCGGCCATTTACGGATCCAAGGCGACCAATGGCGTGGTCATCATCACAACCAAGCGCGGCAGGCCAGGCAAGACTCGCATCAACATCACGCAGCAATTCGGTGTTAACCGGATCCTGCGGAAGATGGGTACACGGCAGTTCACGGCGGCTACTGCCGAGGCGGCTACTCCTGGGGGAGGGGACTTGTTTGCTCGAAACGGCAATATCGACTACGAGGACTTGCTGTATGGAAATACCGGGCTGATTACGGAAACCTCCGCGGACATATCTGGCGGCACCGAACAGACACGATTTTACGCAAGCGGACTGGCGCTGGATGAAACCGGAATCGTCCGCAATACCGGGTATCGAAAGTACGCGGGCCGCGTGAACGTTGAGCATCGCTTCAGTCGCCGCCTGATTATTGCCACCAATACGTCGGTCGCACGGACCGAAAGCGACCGCAGCATTACCGGCAACGAGAATCTGGGGAGCACCACACTAGGCTTTGCGCAGGCCCTTACTCCGCCATTTCTCGATCTTCGGCCCGTTAACGGGGTCTATCCGGCAGGCCCTGCCGGCTCCAATCCTTTGCACACGGTGGAAGTGCTGAAGAATAATGAGCTCACACACCGGGTGATTAGTTCGGGTCGTGTGAGTTGGAATATTGTGCGCCGACCGGACATGCTTCTGGATGTGAACGTACAAGGCGGGGCGGATTTCTATTCGCTGCAGCATGCCGTTGTCTCCCCTCCCGAACTGCAGTTCGAGCAGTCCAAGGACGCGGCGGTGCGAGGGATATCGATTGCCGGTGAAACGACTAGCCTGAGCACGAATTATGCGCTTGGCGCCGTTCACCGTTGGCAGATGAGTCCGACGGTGTCATTCAACACGTCTGCTGGACTCCAGTATGAGAGTCGCGACATAAACACCGTGACGGTGGTGGCGAGCGGGTTGGTGGCTACGCAGGAAAATATTGATCAGGCCTCCAGCCTGGAAGGGTACCAGGATCGCCTCCTCCAGCGCGAGCGCGGTCTGTATGCGCAGGAGGAAATCGACATCGGTGGAAGAGTGTTTCTAACGGCCGGGCTACGCGCGGACCGCAGCAGCCGCATCGGAGACCCGAAGCGGCTGCACATCTATCCGAAAGTATCCGCCTCCGTACGGTTGTCAGAGTATGACGCTCTCAAGCGACTGCTCGCGTTTGCGGACGAATTCAAGATCCGCATGGCGTACGGCAGCACGGGAAATCTGCCGCCCTTTGGCGTAACGTACACGTCCCTTCGACCTGAAAATATTGCCGGCTTTGGCGGCGTGTCTGCGCCCAGACGATTGGGCAATCCCGATATCGAACCCGAAATCAGCCATGAATTCGAATTTGGTATTGATGTTGGCTTCCTGAATGAGCGGGCGCGCGTGGAGCTCACCTACTACGACCAGAATATTCGGGATCTCATTCTGGAGAACAACCTGCCTCCGTCCTCGGGTTATGCGAGGCAGTTCATTAACGCTGGGGACATGCGGACATTCGGGGTGGAGGCGTCGGTCGACGTGACGCCCGTTCTTGCGAAGCATGGTCGCTGGAACGTCCGCATTAACTTCGGCAAGACGGCGTCCGAAATCACCAGACTCGACGTGGACCCATTCGAGATGGGGGGCTTTGCCCTTGCTCTGGGACAGTACCAGATTGAGAAGGGTAAGGCGCCTACGACGATAGTCGGCCTTGACGCTGACGGCAATAAGACGATATTTGGCGATGAAAACCCGGACTTCAACTTGTCCTGGAATAATATCATTCGCCTGCGCGAGGTCACATTTCGCTTCCTTTGGGATTGGAAACAGGGTGGTCGTGTAATCAACCTGGGCCGATTCCTTGCAGACATTGGTGGAACCTCTCCGGATTTGGATGAGGCTTCCGGACAGAATCGTCTCAACAACCCCAGTCCGGCGAGTTCCTATATCGAGGATGGGACGTACCTGAAGCTCCGCGAGGTCAGTCTCACCTACGACGTGCCGGGCAGCCTTTTGCAAGGGTGGTTCGGTACCACCATATCGAGATTGAACGTGGGAGTTTCGGCCCGCAATCTGCTGATGTTCACCAAGTACTCGGGGTTCGACCCCGAGGTCAGCCAATTTGGGAATGTCGCCATTGGGCGCTCTGTGGACACGATGCCCTTCCCTTCGGTGCGGAGCATCTACTTCAAGGTTTCGGTGGGTTTATAAGACTAATTGGGGCTATGACCAACAAAAAGACGTTGCGGTGTGCGGCGATTCTGCTTACTCTCGCAATGGCCTCCTGTGATTCCCTGGAGGTCACGGATCCAAATGCGCCCAATGCCGCCGATGTGTCCGTCCAGAGCCTGGTCTCTGGCCTTGAGGGATCCTTGCGCACGGATCTCTTCGTCTATATCGTAGGAATGGGCACGTTAGCGCGAGAGGTCTACAACCTGGACCCTGCGGATCCTCGCTGGACGGGAGAGCTATTGACAGGTCCATTGGACCCTGGCGGGTTTGTCGTACTACGTCCGTGGAGTGCACGGTACCAGGCCATTGGCAATGCGTTGACCCTGCAAGAGCGGGTTACGGCCGACCTCTCTGGCGCCGAGCAAAGTGCAGCCAGCGGCTTCGTATCCACCATTGTGGGCTACCAGTTGCTCTTGAATCTGAATTATCTCGGCGACAACGGGATAAAGATCGAGTTCAGCACAGACATTACGGTCCCATTCGTAGGTCCCGATCAGGCCTATGCGGCGATAGAGAGATATCTTGACGACGGGTATGCGCAATTGACGCAGAGCGGAGCGGCATTTCCGTTCCAGCTCACGGAGGGCTTCGCAGGTTTTGACACGCCCGCGTCGTTTGCGCAGTTCAACAGGGCCTTGCGAGCCCGCGTGGCGATCTATCAGAATGACTTTGACGCTGCGCTTGCGGCCTTGGGAGACTCCTTTGTGAACGCGGATGGCGGAATGGACCTGGGCGTCTACCATGTGTATAGCACGGGATCCGGGGACATGCTGAACCCGCTCTTTTCCGTGCCGACAGCGCCGGCGGTCAAATTGCGCGCACATCCTCTGTATGGGGAGCGCAGAATGCCAGGCGACCGCCGATTCGCCACCAAAATTCTTGACCGATCCGATGACCCGGACTTCGATCCGGCCCCGGTAGTGGGTGGCGGACTGTCCAGTGTGCTTGTGGCGACGGTGGCGGAGAATGCAACGGCGCCATTGCCGATTCTGCGCAGAGAGGAGCTGTTGCTCATTCGAGCGGAAGCCAATGTCGGCAAAGGCAATCTGGCCGCGGCCACGGCGGATGTTAACCAGGTCCGCGCTGCGGCGGGGCTGGATCCGATTACGCTTACGACCGGCAATGCGCTCGACGTCTTACTGCATGAGCGCATGTACTCCCTGTTCCTGGAGGGACATCGCCTCGTGGACGTGCGTCGTCACGGACGGCTTGCACGTTTGCCAATAGATCGGACCACGGACGTGGTGTTTGGCGAGTTTCCGCGCCCGCTGGACGAGGTGCCGACAACAAATTGACCGGCATAGCGGTCATTCTCTGGCTGCCATGGCGTGTCGGATGAACAGGTCGGTATCGGTCAGGTCATCCAATAGCAGATCCGGTTCGTGCTTTGACAACGAGGCGCGCGCGGTAGGTCCCGTACAGACGGCCACAGAGTATGCGCCGACTCCACGTCCGCACAGGATATCGTGCCTGGAGTCTCCGACGATAATGATATTACGGCCAGCATAGGCGTGACCGTTATGTGCAGCGGCTCTGCGTGCTGCAAGGGCAGGCAGCCTCCCACGGTCGGCATGGTCGCTGCCGAAGGCGCCGAATGGAAAATAATCGGCCAGGCCTGCTGCGCCCAGTTTCAGGTATGCGGTGGTTCGGTGATTGCCGGTCAGGAGGCCAACCAGCGCTGCGTCGTCCACACTTAGTCGATCCAGCAGCGTGCGCACGCCGGGCAGGACACACACCTCGGCAGGTGTGATTTCCGCGCGAAACAGATCCACGTAGCGATCGAGCGCTTCTGGGATGAGTCGCAGGGCCTGCGAGTCAGGGCACCCGTTCAGGAGGAAGAGCTCGCGCAGGATCTGAAGGTCTGTTTTTCCGGAAAAGGACACGCCTTGCGAGGTGACCGGTCGCGATAGCAGTTGGTGCAGCGTGCGCTCCAGGAGCCTTCGCCCGATGCCATGGGTCATCAGGAGCGTGCCGTCGATATCGAACAGAAGGAGCTTCATGGATGTCTGCGGCTTGCCACCCGGCTGAGCCAGTCCCGGTGGGAGAGGTACCAGGCGACCGTATCACGCAGGCCCTCTTCAAGAGACACCGTGGGCTCCCAGCCCAGCGTGCCGCGCAGGTGTGTCGCATCAATCGCGTAGCGATAATCGTGGCCCGGGCGGTCCGTAACGAAAGTGATGAGATCCCGGCCTGTGCCGGGCTTGCGTCCCAGTTGTTCGTCGACGAGGTCCAGTACCGTGCCCACAAGATCCAGATTTCTGCGCTCGTTGTTGCCGCCTACGAGGTAGGTGTCGCCGGGTGCACCGTGATGCAGGATCGTGTCGATGGCCCGGCAGTGATCGGTGACATGCAGCCAGTCACGTATGTTGGCACCCTTGCCATATACGGGCACGGGATGCTTGTTGATAGCATGCTGAATCGTAACCGGAATCAGCTTTTCAGGGTATTGGAATGGCCCGTAATTATTCGAGCAGTTGGATATGCAAATAGGCAGCCCATAGGTGTGGGCATACGCCCGCACGAAATGATCCGCGGCCGCCTTGGATGCGGAATACGGAGAACGCGGGTCGTAGGGCGTATTCTCCGAAAACACCCCATCCTCTCCAAGGGAGCCGAATACTTCATCGGTGGAGACGTGAAAGAACCGGTACCGCCCGGGATGATCGGCGCGGTCTTCCCAGGAATGCCGGGCGGCCTCCAGAAGGGTTGCCGTTCCCACGGTGTTTACGTGGAGAAAGGTCAACGGAGCCATGATTGACCGGTCTACATGGCTTTCCGCCGCCAGATGGATGACGGTCGTGAAACGATGGTGTGAAAACAGTCGCAATACCAGGTCTCGATCGGCCACGTCACCTCGCACAAACCGGTAATTTTTCGCAATTTCCAGCGAGCGCACGTTTTCCAGGTTGCCAGCATAGGACAGGTTGTCGAGATTGACAAACTGCACACCGGGATAGCGTGGCACCATGTACAGGAGCAGGTTGGACCCGATGAATCCTGCGCCTCCGGTCACCAGTATGCGCTCCGGCTTGTGTGTCATCGCGATGAGTCAGGATGAGGAAAGGGCGGGTGCCGCAAACGCCGATGGTGCGTCTCTGATTCGTGCACAGTATAGAAATTGCCACGCGGACAACCTATGACCCAGGCTTCTCCGACACACACGAAGTGTGTATATCTTATCGACGGCATGGCGTTCGTTTATCGGGCGCACTACAGTTTTGGAAGTCGACCACTGGTGAATTCCAGAGGGATGGTGACCTCGGCGGCCTACGGTTTCACGGACGCCATGCTGCGGCTCCTCAAGAATCATGACTGCCGGTACATGGCGGTGGTGTTCGATGTCCTGGGGCCAGGCGCAACGTTCCGGTCGGAGATGTACGGAGACTACAAGGCCAATCGCGAGCCGCCGCCAGAAGACCTCGTCTCCAACATTCCGCTGATCAAGGCTATTCTCGGCGCGCTAGGCATTGCCATGTTCGAAGAACCCAATGTTGAGGCCGATGATGTCATCGGCTCGGTGGCACGGTGGGCCGAACAGGAAGACGCCGATGTGGTGATTGTTTCTCCTGACAAGGATTTCCAGCAGTTACTAAGCAGGCGGGTATCGATCCTGAAGCCCGCATACCGGGGCGAGGCGCTGAATCCGGTCACCGAGCAGACGTTCCGCGGCAAGTACGGCGTAGCGCCTGAACGGTTTGTGGACATTCTTGCTCTTGCAGGCGATGCGAGCGACAATGTGCCGGGAGTGCCCGGTATCGGCAAGATCACGGCTGGAAGCCTGATTCGTGAATACGGCACGCTGGAAAGCGTGCTTGCAAGCAAGGATGCGATTCGGGGGAAGAGAGCGCGTGAAGGCCTGCAGCTGCATGCAGACCGTGCGGTGCTCTCCAGGGAGCTGGTTACCATTCGAACCACGGTGGAAATAGAATTGGGTTGGGAGCTGCTGGAGCGCGCGCGCGCAGACTGGAACACGCTCCGGGCAATATTCACGGAGCTCGAGTTCCGCAGTTTCATCCGTCGTTTCGACCGGGAGGCTGAAACGTCCGGTGGCCAGGCGGAATACGTCGCGAAGCCTCCAACAGGCGATCAGGGGCATACCCTTGTGGAGAGCTACGACCCGCAGGCGGTGGACTACCGTATCATTCGGACAGAGGAGGATCTCATGGAGGTCTGTCGGCACGTGGCGTGGCAAACGCGCGTCGCGCTGGACACGGAGACCACGTCCATAGATCCTATGCACGCGGAATTGGTGGGGATTTCCCTTTCATGGGCGTCGCATCAGGGTGTGTATATCCCCACTCCGCTTCCGGACGGCATGCCCACCGATGCCGTTATTGCGGTGCTGGGGCCGGTTCTCCCCGGCTTGATAATCGGGCAGAATCTCAAGTACGATTACGTAGTGCTCGCGCGCAACGGCTTGCGGCTTGCCGGCAGAATGTTTGATACGATGGTGGCGCACTACCTGGTGTCGTCGTCCGGCCGTCACGGCCTGGACGCGCTGTGCCTGGAATACTTGAACTACCGCACAATACCGATCAGCACGCTCCTGGGCAGCGGCAAGGAGGCCCGCTCCATGCGCGAGGTACCCATCGAGCAGGCAGGCCCGTATGCGTGCGAGGACGCGGACGTAACACTTCGCCTCTACGCCGTGCTTCGCGCAGAGTTGGAGCGGGTAGGTCTTCTTTCGCTGGCAACCCGGACGGAGTTTCCGCTAATCGCGGTTCTCGCGGATATGGAGATGGCCGGCATCTGTGTACGGACCTCCGAACTGGAGGAGCTTTCCGCCTACCTTACCGCCGAGCTCCAGGATCTGGAGGCCTCCATACATGCACAAGCCGGGGGACCTTTTAGTATTGGCTCAGGCAAGCAACTTGCTGAGATCCTGTACGACAGGCTGGGCCTCCCCGTGCTCTCGCGAACACGCACCGGCAGGCGTTCCACCAGGGAGAGCGTGCTTCAGGAGCTTGCGCACCGGCACAGGCTGCCGGTAGAAATACTCGCCTGGCGTCACATGGCGAAGTTGAAGAACACGTACGTCGACGTGTTATCCGGCCTGACCCTGGAGGAGACAGGCCGCGTCCATACGCGATTTAACCAGACGGTGGCGTCGACCGGAAGGCTTAGCTCATCGAGCCCGAACCTTCAGAATATTCCAAGCCGTACGCCGACGGGCAGCCGGATTCGGAAGGCGTTCGTTCCACAGACTGGCTGGATGCTGTTGTCGGCAGACTATTCCCAGATCGAACTCCGGATTCTGGCCTCCATGAGCGGTGATCGAGCGTTGATCAACGACTTCGCCAGCGGCAAGGATATCCATACGTCGACTGCGGCACGGATCTTCCATATACGGCCGGAGGAAGTAGTGCGCGAACAGCGCCAGCGGGCCAAGGAGGTGAATTACGGTATTCCGTATGGCGTGTCGCCGTGGGGCCTAGCCCGCAGGCTGGGCATATCCAGGCAGGAAGGACTCCGGCTCATTCAGGAGTATCACGCCGCGTATCCGGGTGTCTTGGGGTGGCTGAACGAGACCAAAGAGGCGGCGCGCGGCCGCGGATATGTGGAGACGCTCCTTGGGCGCCGGCGCTATGTGCCGCTTGTCAACTCGCGGAATGGCGCCGAGCGGGCGCAGGCGGAGCGTGTCGCGGTAAACATGCCGATCCAGGGCACGCAGGCCGACATGATCAAGATCGCCATGGTGTGCATTCACCGGCGACTCAAGGAGGAAGGATACCAGGCTACGCTGCTATTGCAGGTGCACGACGAGTTGGTATTTGAACTGCCGCCTGGCGAAGAGCACGCGCTCTCTGAACTGGTGGAGACAGAAATGACGGAGGCACTGGAGTTGGCCGTGATGCCCCGCGTCACGATACGTACGGGCGCCAATTGGCTGGAAGTCCACTAGTACGGGCAGCAATGTCCGGAGTATGTCTTACTTTTGGCAGGCAAGAAGCGGAGAGGCATCCATGGCGCTGCAGGTTGAGGCATACGATCACGTAGACACTTCCGGTGGGTTTGAGGAATACCGCCTGCGAGAAAACGGATTGCAGTCGCCCCTGCAACGCCATGAAATCCTTGATCCGTCGCAGCGATGAGGCAAACGCAAGCAAGCCAGCCGGATGCGTAACCGCCGGTCTGCACACGAGAACGCATTCTCCTGCGCACATACGCCTCAATATCTGATGTGCACTCCCGATTGGCACCGAGCGTTCCGGATCGAAGCGTAGAAATCACCCCGCGTGAATCGGTGCTGATGCAAGTCGTGGATCGACTCCTCAAGTCATCTTCGAAGACCGATTGCGTCTTCGCGGCGTGGATTTGCTCGGACCGGTGGCGCTGAAGAGTCGTGCCGATTGCCGATTGCCTCGTGTAGTGGATTGGTCTGGCAGCGTGCCGACGTGTTTGCTCTGGACTTAGCTACCGCAACACCCTGCTGCAAGAATTGCTCATGCAGCGTAGCGCTGCCTGATCCAGTCACGCAGGGCGTGGTCAATCCGTGTCTGCCAACCGCGCCCCCCAGCCCGAAAATGGTCGATGACGTCCTGCGACAACCGGATAGTGGTGGATACTTTCGGTCGCGCCTTCTGGGGGTGGCCACGACGTACGGACGCCTTGGCAAACCTCGCCGGCCAGCCGTCCGTCGAGAGGTCGGGTGCCGTATCGGGATCAAAACCTAGGGCCGTAGAGTCGTCGTTCTCGTTCATTGGCCTTCCTCATGCTGATGATCCTGGATGCGTTGTCGCGGGGCGTCCAGACCAGTACCACCATCGCATCGTCCAGAAAACCGATGGTAATGAAGCGAATCTCCCCATAGTCGCGCCGGTCGTCCTCCACGGTCAGCGTCGCGCCGGTCAACACGTCCGCCGCCCGTGCCATGTCTAGTCCTCGGGCCTTGATCGTCTTCGTGCGTTACGCCGTTTCGAACCCAATCCGCATGATATAATCTCGCAAATTGAACTATGAAACGCAACGACGCAGGTTTTTAACAAACCGTGAGAAAAGTCTTGAATTCTAGATGACGAGGGGGGTGTGTTGTTAGGATGAGGGGTGCCGCTTTTGAAATAGCGCCGCCCATTCGCAAAATCCACTCATTTTGTCGGGAAGGAACTTTCCTAAATCAAGTTATTGACTTAATTTATAACGATCACCTTCACAGCACCGGATTGCAATGATTGCACGCAACAAACTTGTTTTTGTCGCGATATCTGCGCTCGTAGTCCTCTTCCTGGTTATTCTGACCATTCCGGAACGATCCGTCCCGGTCGTGGAGCCTGCGCCGCCATGGTACGACAATGGGGCGTCGAACAAAGTCCCCGGCTACGGCGATCCGGATCAGTTCTTTGCCTATCACGCGGCCATCCGCCGCGCCGAGGGTGGCCCAGGCTATCCCCCGAACTACCGCATGGAAGCGTTTGGCAGGGCCGTGGCCGCCAGAAAGCAGCCGGGCAAGAAGTTGGCTTGGGTCGAACGGGGGCCGGCTAACGTGCCCGGGCGTACGCGGGCTGTTATCGTAGATCCCGACGATCCCAGCCACCGGACTTGGTTTGCGGGCTCCGTATCCGGGGGGCTGTGGAAGACCGTCGACGGCGGGACCTCCTGGCAGTCGCTGACGGATCACCTGCCCAACCTGGCGGTCACCGCGCTTGCGATGGCGCCCTCTGACCCGAACGTGATCTACATGGGAACCGGCGAGGGATTTGGTAACGTTGATGCCGTAGCGGGCTCCGGCATATTCAGGTCAACCGACCGCGGTCGCACCTGGGTGCAACTGGTGTCAACCGTGCAGGGTTCGGCCTTCCGATTTGTCAACCGCATGGTGGTGGACCCGGACGATGCGCAGACTGTCGTGGTGGCGACCAACGAAGGGATATTTCGCACCTCCGATGGAGGTGGCGTGTGGGATCGGGTGTACAGGTATGAGCGTGGCCTAAAAGTGAGAAAAGTGCAGGATCTGAGGGCAAGGCCCGATGATTTCGATGTCCAGTTTGCTACGGTGAACGGCTACGCGATTCTGCGCTCAATGGATGCCGGTCGCACCTGGGATGTCTCCCTGGATGACTTTATTGAGCCGGTATCGGTAAGGCGGATGGAGTTGGCGATTGCCCCCTCCGCTCCGAGCGTAGTCTATGCCTCCGGTGAATTCGGGATAGGGAACGACCGATTGTATCGAACCGGCGACGGTGGCCAGACTTGGAACAAGGTACTTATCGACGGCAAAACTGACTGGCTTGGCTTTCAGGGCTTTTACGATCAGACGCTTGCGGTCCATCCGTATGAAGTGGACCGGCTGCTGCTGGGAGGGGTCTGGCTGGCCGAGGCTTCCGTTGGTACAGAAATCCGGGAAAAGAAGTATCTGTTGGACTTTTTGCGCTATAACACGCGGACGTTTCTTGATTTTTGGGCCTTCGGCGGGAATTTTGGCACGGGTTCTGCTGGCTATCTCCAGACGGGAGATGAAGTTGACGAGGTGCTGGACGTTACCCCCGACGACTTCGTCTCCATGGAAATCCGATTCGGCCCTGGGCGCTCCCAGAAGGCGCACCGGTACACCGTGTCGGCAACGAGTAACAAACCTGCGGCAAACAAGCTCGACCTGCCTTTTGCTGAATACGAGTACCAGGACTATACCGATGTCCCATTTGAGGTGTGGGATATCGACAACAACCGTCAGCTCATGGTCTCCTTCCGTGACCAGGCGGACGACGGAGAGTTCAGTCTGGTGCCGTTTCGCGTATCCGGACCCAAAGACAGCTTGAGTTGGGAGGTCGTGGCCGTCCACGGATACTCCTATAATGTCACGGTAGCGGACGAGCGTCTCGCCCGGGACGGGGGGCTTGTCAACAAGCTGCTATACTACCTGGTGCCCACTCTGGTTTCAGGTGCCGTCTGGGATCCGGAAAATCTGCCAGTATCGTATTTGCGCATTACCGTGGACCAAGCTACGTTTCTTTCGGGCAAGACCGATAGCCATCCGGCCAACTGCTGCGTGCACGTGGATCACCACAACCTCATTTTCATTCCCGTGAACGAGGCACGCGGGGAATTCAAATTGTTGAACGCGAACGACGGCGGGGTGTACTTTTCCGACGACAGCGGCGAGACCTTCACCGGCGCCACCGGATACAACACTTCGCAGTTTTACGGGGTGGACAAGAAGCCCGGCGAGAACGTATATATCGGCGGCACGCAGGATAACGGCACGTGGCGCTCCGATGCGGACCCACTACTCGACGACAGCTGGGAGCACGTTTTGGGCGGCGACGGTTTCGATGCCGTGTGGCATGCCAGGGATGTCCGGCTCGTTTTGGCTGGCTCGCAGGGCAATGGAATCGCCCGCTCGACGGACGGCGGCAAAAGCTTTACCCATGTTGAGAAGCCGGACGATTACGGCCCCTTCCAGACCGTCCTGTCAAACTCAAGGGACGTGCCGGATCGCGTGTTTGCGATCGGCGGCCGCGGCGTATGGCGGTCGGAAGACTTTGGAGCGCATTGGCACATTATTCCGATCCCGAAAGAGCAGTGGGGATTCGGCTCTGGCAAGGTGCGCGTTTCCCTCGCAAGCGCGGATGTCGTCTGGGCGGGAAATCGATTGGACAATCAGGGTTCGCTAACCGGAACCATGCATGTGTCCCTGGACGGCGGCCAGACGTTTATGCCCACAACGGTCCCGGATATCGCGCCGGAAGCGAGTATTTCAGGCCTGGCCACGCATCCGAATCAGGACAGCACGGCATACGTCCTTTTCTCCGCCTACGGACGGCCGAAAATACTGCATACGACAGACCTGGGGCAGTCGTGGCGGGACCTGTCGGGATTTGCGGGTTCGCCGGGTGGGGAGAGCACAAACGGCTTTCCCGATGTCGCAGTATACGACCTGCTGGTCATGCCTCACGATCCGGACGTTATTTGGGCAGGCACGGAGATCGGACTGTTCGAGTCCACAGATGGCGGAGAGTCCTGGGATTATGCCGACAACGGGTTGCCTGCTGTCTCAGTCTGGCAGATTAAGCTGGTGGACGACCAGGTGATTCTGGCCACGCACGGGCGCGGCATCTGGACGCTTGACGTGCCGGGCCTCCTGGCCGGCGCGGGGTACGGGCCGGCCCTGGGAAGCGATTTCGTTTTCTTTGCCAGCGGCACGAATACGCGGATCGAGGCCTTTGACGGCAGCCCCGTTCCTGACCCCTTCGGCAGCGGGTCACAAGAGACGGTGCTCCGGTACGATGCTGGTCCGTATCGGTCCTTCCGCTTTGCGCGTGATCTCGGCGTGGATCTCACCTCCAACATAGCCTCTGGCGACTTACTCCATCTGCGGCTACTGTTGGATCCGCGCGTGCCCGACCGGGACCAGGGCAGCCCCGCGCTCGTGCTGGAGGACAAGACCGACGACAGCCGGGCCGAAGACGGCAGCGCGGATTTGCCGTTTCGGGTTACTTGGCGGATACCGGAAGAGCTTCGGGACGGACGGTGGCATGAGCTGGCTATTCCGCTTCCCCCCACGACCTGGCGGGATCTGGAAAATGCCCGAGCGCAGGGCAGGTTGGGGGGTCTGGCGCAGCATTGGCATTACAACGGTGCCGCGACCGCTGCTGGCTTGCGCGTGTCAACCGACGGGCGGGGTCTGGAGACGAGCGAACGGCCGGAGCTGTGGAAGGAATTCGAGTGGGGCAATGTGCGGGCACTAGGCATCGTGTGGGAAAGCGACGGGGGCGGCCCTGTGTGGGTGGACGACGTCTACATTGGCCAGCCCGGCCTTGACCTATCGATTGCCGACGCACCGGTACAGGCAATGTCCGGCGTTACCGTGAGCAAGAGTCTGCTAGGCAACGTCATAGCCTGGGATCCCAATCCCCTCGTTCGGGGGCGCAACGTGTATGCAAGCACGGATCTGATCCGCGATGTAACTGCCGACGGCGTATTTCTGCTGCAGTACTTTTCCCAAAGCGCCACCGCGACGTCCCTCACACACCGCTTGGAGGTGCCGCACCCCTCTTTAGCGCCGCACGAGATCCATTATGCCGTTACGTCCCTGAGCGCCCATGGCGTGGAGAATCAGGACGTGTCGGCCAGTTCGGGTGTGGTCAACAATCCACTACTACCCGTTACACCCGCCATCGTCGAGCTGACGGATCGGGAAGCGGAACGGCTGAGAGCCAACTTTTTCAGCCTTCCCGTCCTGGCAGAAGGATTCCCGGAGTGGCTGGAGCCTTTCCGGGTGGATGTGCTGCACAGCAGCCCAGGCGAGAGCGGACGGTTTCCCGAGCGTGACGACGAACTATCCGGCGCGTTCTGGATAGGTCAGAGCACCCGCAACGAGCTCTTTGTGTACGCCGAAGTCAACGATGACGTGATTAGTCTTGCCGGAGAAAGCGTGTCCCCGGATGACGCGTGGCAGTATGACGGTATAGAGATGGGCTGGGGTAACTACGACGTGCGCGACGTGGAGGGAGGATCACTCCTTACCGGTTCACCACATGTAGCTTTGGAACGAGGCGCCCATGCGGATTACCACTTTCGCATCGTACCGCACGCCGACGGCTCCGCTGCCATCTACCGTAATGCAGGAACAGGCGCGTACGTGCCCGTTCCGGGAAGCAACGCACTGCACGATACGCTTGAAGACGCATCGGGCAACCACATCGGCTGGAAAGTGCTCGTCTCCATACCGCTGGATGCGATTCAGAATGTCGCTGAGCAGGATATCGTCCTGGCGCCGGTTACAGGCACCGATCTCCGGCTGGTCCCGATGAATCTGGCTCTCAACGACGCGGACGAAACGGGAAAAAGAGATAACCAGATCCAGTGGTCCACAAAGCATAACGCAAACGGACGCTGGTGGCATACGCCGGCGCAGTGGCAAGTGGTGGCCATGGTTGGACGGGCGACATGGACGGGCGTGGACGATGCACTGACGGAGTTGCCCGTGACGTTCTCGCTCGACCAGAACTATCCCAATCCGTTCAATCCGGCCACGACAATTGCGTTTTCGCTTGCCTCCGATGAGCCGGTTACGCTCACTGTCTACAATGCACTGGGTCGCAGGGTGGCGATACTTCTGGATGGGAAGACAGTGACCAGAGGCAGCCACACTGTCCGATTTGATGCGCAGGGGCTAGCCTCAGGTGTTTATTTCTATCAGCTCAAGGCCGGCGATGCCTACCTCAACGGCAAACGCATGATGCTGGTGAAGTAACAGGCTATATGAATTGGAACCCCTGCAGATCGGTTGCGCGTGCCATACTCTATTACGATTCCGCGACTATCAGTTGCTGTGAATGGAGCAGCCCCGGGGCTACCCTGAACGCTACGTGGAGGGCCTTCCGGCGGCCCTGATCCGCGGGCACTGGCCGCTTGTCGCTGCACTTAACGCCACGTCACACCGCCGCTGCGGTTGGGGTTGATGGATAAAAGAGTTCGGGGTTGTAAGCTAGGTTCTTGCACCAGACGGTCCACATCACGGCCAGGATCTTGCGCTGCGTGTTGAGCCTGGCGTGCGAGGTGTTGTGATTCGCGTTGGCAAGCGATGCTTCATAGAAGCGCGACACCTCGTTGAGACCAGAGGAGCGCAGTGCAGCATGAAGCGCGCGATAGCTTTCGGCCTTCAGTTCACTGACGCCTGCCCTGTCCAAGTGCTTGTGCGCCAGCGGCCTGCCTGCCGAGCTACGATCTACAATGGCCAGTTTGTAGTATCGCCAGAGCCTGTTCCCTGTAGCAAACCGGTGAGGTGTCTGGATAATGGTATCAACAACGTGGGGCCGATCGGCCCCACGCCCGGCAGCTTTATGAAGTGCTAGATCGCGGGGTACTTTCTGCCTTGCCGGGTCATGTCCCGGAGCGCTGCTTCCTGGGCCGCAAGTGTCGCATCCAGTACCGCATCCAGGTGCTTTAACCCATCTTTACCTTTATTGGCTAGAAAGCCTGGCAGAACAGGTGTTTTGTAAGGGACTCCTTATGAATCATGAATTGAAGAGGTTTGGCATAGAGGAGGCGCGCGGCCGCGTATATGTGGAGACGCTCCTTGGGCGCCAGCGCTATGTGCCGCTTGTCAACTCGCGGAATGGCGCCGAACGGGCGTAGGCGGAGCGTGTTGCGGTAAACATGCCGATCCAAGGCACGCAGGCCGACATGATCAAGATCGCCATGGTGTGCATTCACCGGTGACTCAAGGAGGAAGGGTACCGAGCTACGCTGCTATTGCAGGTGCACGACGAGTTGGTATTTGAACTGCCGCCTGGCGAAGAGCACGCGCTCTCTGAACTGGTGGAGACAGAAATGACGGAGGCACTGGAGTTGGCCGTGATGCCCCGCGTCACGATACGTACGGGCGCCAATTGGCTGGAAGTCCACTAGTACGGGCAGCAATGTCCGGAGTTTGTCTTACTTTTGGCAGGCAAGAAGCGGAGAGGCATCCATGGCGCTGCAGGTTGAGGCATACGATCACGTAGACACTTCCGGTGGGTTTGAGGAATACCGCCTGCGAGAAAACGGATTGCAGGTGCTCCTGTGTGCGGAAGGTGTGGCACCGGTGGTGACGGTGATGGTGACCTACCGCGCCGGAAGTGGCGATGAGGCTCCCGGTGAGACGGGTGGCATGCATTTCCTCGAACATGTCATGTTCAAGGGCACCGATCGCTATAACAAGCGTCGGGGAACGTCTGTCATTGATATGCTCCAGAGCGTCGGAGCGCAAGTAAATGCGACGACATCCAAGGACCGTACCAATTACTATGCGGTGTTGCCTGTGGAGCACATGGAATTGGTCATTGACATCGAAGCGGACCGGATGCGTGGTTTACTGCTCAACGCAGTCGATATTGAAGCCGAGCGTACGGTGATCCTGAATGAAATGGACCGCGCCGAGAACGATCCCCTGGGGAACATGTATCGCTTGCTATGGAGCACCGCCTACCGTTCCCACCCATACGGACATCCTACTCTTGGTTGGCGAGATGACGTGGAGGCCATGACGGTAGAAGGTTTGCGCCGACTGTATGACACGCATTACTGGCCCGACCGCGCCACGATATCAGTGATTGGCGACGTTGAGGCCACGCAGGCATTGCGTCTGATTGCAGAGCGATTCAGTAACGTTCCGCCTTGTCCCCATCGCACGGAAATCGGGCGCGCTAGCGAGCCGGATCAGGTGAGCGAGCGCCGCTTCACCACACAGGCATCAGCCTATCTGGCGGCAGTCATGATCGGGTTCAAGATCCCCGAAACACTGCATCCTGATTCCGAAGCGCTTGCCATGTTGGCCGGTCTGTTGTCCGGTGGCAAGTCCAGCCGATTATACCGCCGATGTACAGACCAGGGCCTCACCGCGCACGTGTCGGCGCGCATGACGCCGGCACGGGATCCCAGCCTCTTTGAATGCATGGCCATACTGTCGCCGGGTCGCACCCACGAGGAAGTCGAAGCGGCGATTGTAGAGGAAATAGGCCGGGTATGTGCTGAGGGTGTAACGGTTGAAGAATTGCAGCGCGTGCGCAACCAGTTGCGCGCGGCCGAGGCGTTTAGCCGTGACGGGTCGTTTGCGATGGCAGCGCCGCTGAACGAGGCGGTCGCGGCAGGCGACTGGAGGCTCTTTACGACATTCCGCGAACGGCTGGAGCGCGTTACCGCACAGGATGTCCAGCGTGTCGCGCAGGCGCATCTTGCGTCCCATGTGCAGACCACAGCATGGCTCATCCCGGAGGCATAGTATGAAGACGGTGTTGCCCGGTCAGGGAAGCATGCTTTCTGCGCGCGTAGAAGTGAGCATTATTGGACCATGCCGTCTGCTCATGCTCAAGACGGCGGTGGATTCGGTGGTATCCTGGCGTGGATCCTTCGTTACGAACCCCAACATTGAAAGGGGGGACATGTTGGTCCAGATGCTGACAGCGGCGCTTCTGGACAAGGGCACTCGCAGCCGGGACCGTTTCGCCATTGCCCAGGACCTGGAAAATCGGGGTGCGCTGATCAGCTTTTCATCGGGTCGGCTCCGCACAACATTCTCGGGGCGCGCCCTCCAGAGAGATGTCCCGGACGTCCTCCGAATAACGGCGGAGTCGCTGCAGGAGCCTCTCCTGGATGAGGAAGAGTTTATAAAGGTAAAAGCGAACCATGTTACAGCGATCCAGCAGGTCAGAGACAACACGGCAGCGCAGGCGCAGCGAGCCCTGCTCCGGGTGCTCTTCAGTGAAACCCATCCACATTATGTGGAGCCGGAAACAGACACCCTGCGCCGCCTGGACGCACTGGGCGTAAACACGGTGCGTGATTATCATGCGGCCCATTTTGGTGGGCGCAGCATGTTGCTCGTCTGCGTGGGCGACATTGATCTCGACGCTACCCGGCGAGCCGTAGAGGAGACGTTCGGGGATTGGGCTGTGCCTGCATTGCTGGTTGCATACACCACGGAGGTGCAGCCTGACAGGCCAGGCCAAACGCGCGTACCCATGCGGGACAAACAGAATCTTGACGTGCGCATGGGGCACGGCCTGGAGATCCGCCGCGCAGACACAGCATATATTCCGTTGTCAATGGGCATGTCGATACTGGGCGGCAATTTCTCTGCGCGCCTGATGCAGAGGATCCGCGAAGAAATGGGGCTGACCTACGGCATCTACGCCCAACTTGCCGGTGTTGACCCACAACTGCACGGATACGCGTTGGTAGGGGTAACGCTGAGCCGGGAAAACCTGGATAGCGGTCTTGAGGCTACGCAGGTCGAAGTGTGCCGCTTTGTGGAAGAGGGGCCAACAGAAGAGGAACTGGATATCCGCAAGTCAACGATCTGTGGGGCCTACAAGGTGGGTCTGGAAACTACTGTGGGTCTTGCAGGGACGCTGTATCGGCATGCCTTGCACGGATTTGACGTGGCGTACCTTGATCGTTTCCCAGACGAAGTGACAGCCGTAACGCGAGTGCAGGTCCACGATGCCGTAGCACAGCATTTCAGACCCGACGCCTTTCACATCACCATCGCTGGCACGGTGGAGGCATGAGCTCACGCACTTGGCACGAGCAGGGCAAGTGCAATATAGATGATGATGCCCGGGAACGCGGCGCTAAACACGGAAAGGCAGACGAAGCCGACGCGCACGAGAGTGGGATCCATATTCAGGTATTCCGCGAGTCCGCCGCATACTCCGGCGATTTTCTTGTCTTGTTGGGATCTGGTCAGTCTGCGCTGCTGCATGGCGTCCCCATTAATCTTTGATGATGGTTACGGTAATGTCTGTCTTTTCGCTACGTGATTTTGGAGGCAGGGTTGCGCTTGACGGTTTTTCCGGGGCGGACATCGCAAATGCGAGGATGAGGTACGCTATAGGAAAGATGGGAGCGCCGGCAAAGGTCATCAGGGAACCGACGACAAAGGCTACCCGCACGATGGTGGGGTCCAGCCCGAAATATTCTCCGAGCCCTCCGCACACGCCGGCAATTTTGCGATCTGCAGACTTGCGCAATCGGGAAGAGGAGGATTTGCGTGCGGTCGCCGTCTGTTGGCCCGCCTCCGCAATGGCTGGTTTGGTCCTGCCCGATTGGCGGCGCGCCTTGCGTCTCTGTTTCTTTTTGCCGGGCTGCCGGGACACAAGGCCAAGTCCCAGCAGCAGAATGAGCACGCCCGCCAGCCAGGGCAGCCATGCGACGAGCCCACCAAGACTAATACCGCCAAGCAGGCCGACTTGCTCCAGCAGGTAGACGATGCCGACCAGCACCATGGACAATCCTGCCATCGTGGCCAAGTTGAATGGATTGGGGCTCTTCTTGGTTTCTTCTTCGAACAGAAATGCTTCCAGGTCTTCGTCGGACAGTGCTTCGAGGTCCTGGTTGCTCAGTTCGTTGTAGGCTTCCTGTTCTGGGCGTTGGGCCTGGCGGGTGCGTGTTTTCATGGTGAGACGATTGCATTGGCTACGCGAGCCCATTCGTCGAGTGCGCGTTGGGTTGCTCGTTGTCGCGAGCTGGCCACAGAATTTCGTTCTCCGTAATCAGGATGTCCATGCACACATCGTGCGGTTCCGCCGGACAATGGTCCACCAGGCAGTCGGCATACACGGGACACAACAGTGGTGCGTTCACGTGTTGCAGGAACGCATCGTAGTAGCCTTTGCCATAGCCGACGCGGTGGCCGTTGCGTCCGGCCCCGAATGCCGGCACGACAACTGCATCAATTTCCTGTGGGTCTACGCGTTTTCCGCTTTTGGGTTCAAGAATGCCCCAGGCATTTCGCTCAAGATCGCACATTCCTGTAAATCGCGCATGCGACATCGTGGGGGCATCTGGCGAGTGCTCCACGATCGGCAACACAATTTGCTTGCCCCTTGCGCGCAGCCAATAGATGAGCGTGCGAAGGTCTATCTCCAAGGCCTTTTCCGCCGGCCAGTACGTATGGACGGTCGAGGCGCGTACTAGTACCTCAAGAGATTGCATACGCGCAATAATCGCACGGGTATGCGCGTCTGCATCGCCGGGTGGAATGGTTCGGCGCAATTGTCTGAGGCGTTGGCGCAGGGTCGCTTTTTGCTGGCGCACAACGTTATCTGTGGCAGTGTTGCGGCGCATGGACAGATGAGGATGAAAATTCTGCGCAAAGCCCTCGTAGGGATTTTCGGGTGCAGTTATTATAGCTAAACTCCCGTATATTAGCTGTTCTATTCTGACAACCTGGAATTATCCGTGTTTGAAAGTCTGTCTCATAGACTGGAGGGGGTGCTAAAGCAGCTTTCCGGCCAGGGGCGCATAAACGAGCTCAACATCGCTGAGTCGATGGGTGAGATTCGTCGGGCGCTCCTGGAGGCTGACGTCAACTATCAGGTTGCGCGCGGATTCACCAACCGAATCAAGGATCAGGCGCTTGGAGAAAAAGTGTTGTCGTCGGTAGCGCCGGGCCAAATGCTGGTCAAGATCGTCTATGACGAGCTCGTCCAGCTCCTGGGAGGTAGCGCCGCGTCCGTAAAGCAAGCGTCTTCACCACCAACGGTAATACTGGTGGCGGGGCTGCAAGGTTCAGGAAAGACCACGTTTTGCGCCAAGTTGGCTCGCCTGCTGAGTAAGCAGGGGCGCACGCCGCTGCTTGCAGCGGCGGATGTCTATCGCCCGGCGGCCGTAGATCAGTTGACGATGTTGGCGGGTGAGGTTGGAATCCCTGTACACGCAGTGCGCAATGCGGACGGAACGGTGGTGCAGGATGCAGTTGGCGTGGCGCAGGGCGCTGTGCGTGCTGCGCGCAAGAAGGCCTGTGACACGGTCATCATCGATACCGCGGGCCGGCTGCATGTAGACGAGGCCATGATGGCCGAGGTCGAGGGGATCAAGGATGCCGTACAGCCGACCGAAATATTGTTCGTCGTCGATAGCATGACGGGGCAGGACGCGGTGAACACCGCCAGGGAATTCCACGACCGCCTGGACTACGACGGCGTAGTTCTTACGAAACTGGATGGTGACTCCCGTGGTGGTGCGGCCCTGTCTATCCGCTCGATTGTCAAGAAGCCGATAAAGTTCGCCTCGACTGGCGAGAAGCTTGACCAGATTGCCCAGTTCTATCCGGATCGGATGGCGCAGCGCATCCTGGGTATGGGTGATGTCGTATCGCTGGTTGAGAAGGCACAGGAGCATTACGACGAACGACAGGCTGAAACCCTCCGTCGCAAGATCCGCAAGGAATCCTTTGACCTGGAGGATTTTTATCAGCAGTTACAGAAAATCAAGTCCATGGGGCCGTTGACCGACGTGGTCGGCATGATCCCTGGCATGCGCAAGGCCGCTGATGACCTCGACGAAGACTCGTTCCGTCATGTCGAGGCCCTCATATTGTCCATGACGCCGGAGGAGCGCAGGCGCCCGGAAATTATTAACAGCAGCCGACGCCGTCGCATTGCGTATGGCAGCGGCCTGGAAGTCCGCGATGTCAATCAGCTGCTCAAGCAATTCCGGCAGATGCGCAAGATGATGAAATCCTTCACAAAACTGATGGGTAAGGGGCGCAGTGTTGATCCGGCTGCACTCCTCGGCGCCGTGCGCTAACCCATCGCCCACACCAACCACAAAACACTAATTACGTGGCCGTAAAGATCAGATTGCGCCGGATGGGCCGGAAAAAGCTCCCCATTTGGGCGGTCGTAGCCGCCGATGTCCGCGCCCCCCGTGACGGGAGATACATTGAGGACCTGGGACGCTATTGCCCGCTGGAAGAGCCAGCGCGCATCGAGCTCAAGGAAGACCGCGTGTTGCACTGGCTCGAGGTTGGTGCACAGCCGACCGAAACCGTACGCAGCCTGCTGAGCAAGCAGGGGATTCTGCTGGGCCTCCACCTGCGCCGCAAGGGGAAGAGTGCGGAAGAAATCGAGGAGGCTGTTGCTGCGCATCGCCAGCGGCATGTTGACAGGGCAGAGAGCAACAAGAAGGTGACTGGCGCGGAGCGCCGCAGGCGGTCCCTTGAGGCGGAGGCCTCGAAGGTGGCAGCCACGGAGGCCAAAGCGGCTGAAAAGCGACGCAAGGCAGCCGAAGAACGGAAGGCCAAAGAGGAGGCCGCCGCCAAGGCGGCGGAAGCCCGCAAGGAGCCGGAAGCCGCAGTACAGGTCGCCGATGCGGAAGCCGCGTCTGCTGAATAAACAATGGTGTCATGGACGTCCTGGACGTGGACAGCTGCCTGCTCATAGGCCGTATCGGCAAGCCACATGGCCTTCGGGGCGAGTGCAAGGTAATTCCGGAAACGGATGACCCTAACCGCTTCACGCTCCTGAAAGAGGTGTTGGTTGGCGCGACGGCAGAATCAGCCAGGCTCTTCGGCGTGGCTGGCGTGCGCATGCAACATTCCGGACGCGGGGTGACGGTGCTCTTGCGTTTGCATGGCGTCACGAGCCAGGAAGAGGCGGCTGCGCTTTCCCGCAGTAGTGTGTTCGCGCGGCCTGCAGACTTGCCGCCGCTGGAAGAAGACGAATTCTTCCTGCACGACATCATTGGTCTGTCGGTGCTGACAGAGGATGGCGTGGCGATTGGCACCGTTCGCGATGTATGGGAAATGCCGGCATCGAATGTTTACGTAGTCGCACGCCCCGGTAGGCGCGATGCGCTCATCCCGGCCGTCCCGGCGTTTATCAAGCGCGTGGACGTCGCGGGCGCAAGACTGGTTGTGCGGCCCATTGAAGGCCTGCTGGACTAAGGAGACATCGTGCGGATCGATATTCTCACAGCGTTGCCAGATCAGTTGCGGGATGCGCTCGACGTGAGTGTATTACGCCGCGCAGCCGGGCAGATCGAGGTCCGTGTGCACGATCTGCGTACGTACGCTGCGGGCAAGCATCAAGTGATCGACGACTATGCCTATGGTGGCGCTGCAGGC
Source organism: Rhodothermales bacterium (assembly GCA_963665975.1). Classification (GTDB taxonomy): domain Bacteria; phylum Bacteroidota; class Rhodothermia; order Rhodothermales; family Bin80. Next base: position 734,833 of record OY762508.1, on the reverse strand, counting down.
ATGGTGTTGAAGCCAGAGCCGATCTTTGCCTGCATTGAGGCGTTACAAGTGTCTGCTTCGGTTGATGAAGTGATCTTTCTCAGTCCGGACGGCGACCGGTATACGCAGGCGGTTGCCAATGAATTATCGCTCAAGCGGCGTCTCGTACTGCTCGCTGGCCATTACAAGGGCGTAGACCAGCGGGTGCGTGATGTGCTGGTGACACGGGAGATATCCATTGGGGACTACGTGCTGAGTGGGGGAGAACTGCCAGCTCTCGTACTGGTGGACTCGATCGTCCGGCTGGTGCCTGGCGTTCTTCGGGATGCGTCGTCAGCCCTGACGGATTCATTCCAGGATGGACTGTTGGGAGAGCCCGTATACACGCGTCCGGCAAGTTTTCGCGGAATGGAAGTACCGAGCGTTCTGCGCAGCGGGGATCATGACCGGATTGCGCAGTGGCGCGAGCGAGCGCGATTGACAAAAACAAATAACAGGCGGCCCGACATACGGGCGGCAATGAAACCACAACAAGAGGAGGTGCGCCATGTCGACTGATATCGTGAAGCTCGTTGAGGCGACACAGTTCAGAGAAAACGAGTTGCCCCCATTCGAGCCCGGAGACACCGTAGCTGTGCATGCGCGCGTGACAGAAGGTCAGAAGGAGCGTATCCAGATTTTCCAGGGTGTGGTGATCAGCATCAGAGGTGGTGGGACGAGCAAAAGCTTCATGGTGCGCAAGATTTCCAACGGAGTGGGTGTGGAGCGGGTCTTCCCGTATCACTCGCCAAAAATCGCCACCGTGGAAGTCAAGCGGCGCGGCCGTGTGCGGCGGGCCAAACTATACTATCTACGCAAGCTGCGCGGCAAGGCCGCGCGCATCAAGGAGCGCGTGCGGGATACGCGCTAGGCCTATGCACGTCGCGCTCTGGGATTTTCCGCCCACTGATTGTTTGTTTGCTGCTGCAAAATCCCAGGCGCTGGAAGTAGAGCGGGCTGGTGGGGAGGTGTGCACGCAATTGCTCCTGGAGAGACAGGTGGACGTGGCGTTTCTGCCGAGCACGGTAGTCCTGGGGAACGCGGATGCCTTTGCCGTCTTGCCCGGCGCGGCGGTATCTACGTGGGCGTATCCTTTCGCGCGCATCGTGCTGCGCCGTGGACTAAGCCACGTGCAGTCGGTCGCCTACCATAGTACGGACGCGATCGAGGCCCTGCTTGCGCGGATCTCGTTTCAGGAACATTACGGGCTCGCTCCGGCGTTTGTGGCGGTCCCCGAAGGGTCTCTGGATGCCTTGGTACAGGCCACCGAAGATGCGAGTCTTCTGGTAGGCAGGGACATTCCGGCGTTGCCAGAGGCCGGCATTACGCTTGATTTGGGGCGAGAGTGGTATGAGCTGGCCCAGTACCCGATGGTATGGGGTCTGTTTGTGACTCTCCGCGAGTTGGCATCGGCTGCTGCTCTTGACGCTGTTACCGCGTTAGCCGCCGAAGCGGAGCGGCAGGCCGCCGCGTGGGCCGGGACAGACAGGACACCGCCAGTCCTGCGCGGGTTCTATGCACATGATGTGCGGTTCCGCCTGGACGATCTTGCTATAGCGGGGCTGACCAAACTGCGCGAATTTTTGTACTACTATAAGGTAACCAACGAAATCGCTGATCCCACGTTCTATTCGCCGCCAACACCAGAGGCGGGCTCGTGGTACGAGGCGGATCAACCCTCCCTGTAGGGCCACGAGGTCATGGCGGAAGCAATATCCATCATAGCGAACAACCGGCGGGCGCGGCGCGAGTACGAACTCCTGGACAGAATGGAGGCAGGCATGGCGCTGCAGGGCACCGAGGTGAAGGCGCTGCGTGAAGGGAAAGCCAGCCTGGTGGACGCCTTCTGCAGGGTCGACCGAGGAGAGGTATACCTGTTCAGCGCCCATATCGCGCCCTACAGCCATGCGAGTTACGAAAACCACGATCCGCTGCGCCCGCGCAAGCTGCTTCTGCACAAGCGTGAAATCCTGCGGATCAAGAAGGCGACCGAGCAGAAGGGCTTTACGGTCATCCCAACCAAATTGTACTTTCGAAAGGGTATTGCGAAGGTCGAAATCGCCATTGCGCGTGGCAAGCATGTGCGTGACAAACGAGCGACGATAACCGATCGCGACAACAAGCGACGCATTGACCGCATGCTTAAACAGTATTGAATCGCATGTTTCCGCCAGTACAAGAACAGCTGCTACACATTCGGCGTGGTGTCGAAGAGATCATTCCGGAGGAGGAGCTTGCCCGGAAACTGGCCAGGTCGGCCAAGGCCGGTAAGCCGCTCACCGTCAAGTTGGGGTGTGACCCCAGCCGTCCTGATCTGCATCTTGGGCATGCGGTCGTGCTGCGCAAGCTGCGTCAGTTCCAGGATCTGGGGCATCAGGCAATTCTGATCGTCGGTGATTTTACGGGCATGATCGGCGACGCCAGCGGCCGATCCAAAACGCGACCCGCATTGTCGCTGGAGGAGACCCGACGAAATGGGCGGTCATACTTTGAGCAGGCGTCGGCGATTCTGGACGCTGACAGGGTAAAGATCGTCTACAACTCCGAGTGGTTGGGGGCGATGACATTCCGAGACGTCGTAGAGCTTGCGCAGCGATACACGGTCGCGCAGATGCTTGCACGGGACGATTTCGCCAGGCGCTACGAACTGGACTCCCCGATTGGCCTGCACGAGCTACTGTATCCTTTGGCGCAAGCGCAGGACTCCGTTGTCATCGAGGCCGACATCGAACTTGGCGGTACGGACCAGAAATTCAATCTTCTGGTAGGACGCTCCATCCAGAAGTCTGTCGGCATTGAGCCGCAGGTATGCATCATGTTACCGATTCTGGAGGGTCTTCGCGGTGCAGAAAAGATGTCGAAGTCGCTCGACAATTATGTAGGGATACGAGAAGCGCCTGAAGAGATGTATGGCAAATTGTTGTCGATTCCGGACGAACTCATCTATCGCTACTTCGAACTTGCTTCTGACGTCGACACCCATGCGCTCGCAGATCTCAAGGTCAAGGCCAGGGAGCATCCGCGTGACGCCAAGCACGAGTTGGCGTTTACGATTGCACGCATGTACCACGGGGAGGAAGCCGCAACCGAGGCGCGCACGCAGTTTGAGCGCACGGTGATACGCAAGGAAATCCCCGACGAGATTCCCGATTACCACCCAGATCCGCAGGGTGGCGCCACCATTGGACTACTGACGTTGCTGACACAGGCAGGACTCACCGAATCGAATGGCGCGGCGCGTCGTCTCGTGCAGCAGCGAGCGGTTTCCATTGACGGCGAGCGTGTGTCGGACTTCCGCCTGGAAATCGATCTTGCCCAGCGGGTCCCATTCGTGCTCCGGGCTGGCAAGCGCCGCTTCGTGCGCGTAGTGCGCCCGAAGTCTGTTTAGCCCCTGTATGAGACTGCTAACCCGGGCACTATGCCGGTTGCTGATTTCGTGGGAGCGTATGGGGCTCTTGCATGTTACCTTACAGGATGCCGCAGTCTATTCGGCCTACCGTCACAGAATTATGAGAACGCTGCTTTTTTCGCTGGTTCTTTTGGTCGCCGGCTTCCCGGTTCTTGCGCAGATACCACAAGGTTCGCTGGACGATGGCAAGCAGGCATTTCGCGAGGAGCGCTTTGCGGATGCCGCCGCAATTTTCGACTACTTGGCGATGCAGGAGCCGGACAATGCGGAGACCCATTTTCTGGTAGCCCGCGTGTACTTCGAAACGCCGCTAAGGGACAAGCGCAAGGCGCGTCGTGCAATTCAGAAGGCGTTGGAGCTGGAGCCGGATAACGTGGAATACATGGTGGCCAGCCTGCAGCAGTACCGGACGGACTCCTGGAATTTTATCACGGAGCGGATCAAAGAGACGAGACGCTTAGAGTTGTCGAGGAGGATCCTGAAACTTGATCCCGATAATGCCTTTGCGCATGAAGAATTGGGCCTTGTAAATATTCGGGATTTCTGGCGGTACCGGAATGCCATCATGCTGCCGATGCTGCACTACGGATATGTCGGTGGGAGCCGGCGATCGGAGACCCAGTCCGGCAGTTATGAGGGAGTCTTTGGGGACCAGACTACGACGATCGACGAAATGATCGAGCAGCAGGCCCTGGAAGGTACTCCCATTGATGGCTTTTCCGCGGCTTCATCGCCGGACGAGGTTTTCTTGAATGACCGGTTCGATGTGGAGGCGCTAAAGAGTCAGGGTACACCCGTCGTTGATTTGAGCCGCCAGGCAGACCGGGCATATGAGCGTGCGATCGGACATCTTCGCAAGTCAATAGAAGTGGACCCGCGCCGCCGGACGGTCTATGATGAGTTGATGGAGATATTTGCATTGAAGGGCGAGTACGAAGACGCACTTGAGATGCTTAACCAGATGTATCGCTTTTTTCCGGAAGACTCTGATATGTGGCGATATTTCGGGCTCGCGCATTATCAGCTCGGGGATATGAATGCGGCGGATCTAAGTTTTTCGACTGCGTTCGAATACATGGACGAGGAGGAGGAGAAGGCGTACAATGATCTGGAGCTGTTTCTGAGGCGCGAGGAGGAAGCGTTGTTTGAGGAGGATCCTGTGGCCTATGCCGCGCGCTTTTGGACAAGCCAGGACCCACGGTTTCTTACGCCGTACAATGAGCGGAAGCTGGAGCATTATTTTCGTCTCACCTACGCCGATTTGCTGTATGGGTCACCCGATCTGGACCTACGGGGATGGGATACGCAGCGAGGCCAAATCCTGGCGCGCTACGGGCCGCCGCAGAGCGACGTTGTCATAATGCCACGCAGCGATGGGGTGTCTTCAGCGCGCGAAGCACTGGTTGGAGCCGTTGCCAGCACAATTTCCGGCACCGACGAAGTGGGACGCGGCACCTTCGGCAGACAGGTGGCGGGGTCGGCTTCCTTTGGCGCTGTTTTGTCAACGGCGCGCGAGGCGTTCGAGGAGATGAATGCCTATAACATCTGGGAGTATGGTGCCTTTCGTTTTGTCTTCGAGGATCCGTTTCGCAATGGAGAATACCGCATGTACAGTCCGCCGGCTGAACTGAGTGCGACGCAGTTGACCACGTGGCAGAACGACTATGTTATTCGAACCAATGAGACTATCCAGAAGACGCCGCAGCGTTACGAATACACGGCTCCAGGCCGTCAGATTGAGTTGCCATTCCTGGTCACCACGTTTAAGGGAGAGGAAGACAAGACGGATCTGTATGTCCATTACGGGATACCGATTAACGAGTACGACGCGTCCACGGACATGATTGAAATCACGGCGAATACGGGAACGTTTCTCGTCAATGACCAGCGTGACATCCTGGTGGAGCGGCGTCGTACGATTTACGGGTTGCGGACCGACCAGGTCGTGGAATTTGCAGAGCAGGACTTGTGGGTGGATACGCAAGAGATGGAGGCGCCCCCCGGCGACCACGATGTATCTGTCGAATTTGAGACGGCAAGTGGCCACACGGTTGCCGTGCAGCGCCGGAGCATAGAGGTGCCGGATTACGGCGGAGACCGGGTGGCGCTGAGTAATATCATGCTGGCGTACCGGGTAGAGACGACATCGGACGGCAAGCCGTTATCGCCGAACGAAGTGGCCCGCGGAGATTTGTCGATCCTGCCGGCTCCGTGGAGTGTGTACGCCACAGACTGGCCGATTTATCTGTATTTCGAAGTATACAACCTCGAGACCGGGCCAGAAGGCCACACCGACTATGACGTGGAAATCGTCCTGTCGCCCCGGGACGAGAAGACGGGGATACGTCGACTTATCGGAAGAGTGTTCGGCGGTGGCGACCCGGGCGTCGCGGTGAGTTATGAGGGTTCCGGGACAGAGCCGGACGAGGCATTGTACCAGATCCTGGACGCCAGCGAGGAAGAGATGGGTTTATACACGCTGGTGCTGCGCGTAACGGACAATGTGTCGGGTAAGACCGTCGAACGGGAGCAGGACCTCTTCCTTGAGGAGTAGAGGCGAGTAGCCGGAGCCTGACCGGGCAACCCGGTCGCGGCCTGCGAATCTCGCGGCACGGGGCTTAGCCATGCGCCATCATTTCTGCCTGTACGCGGGCATCCTTGGCGTGCACCTGTGTTACCATGTCGGCCTTGTAGGCCAGGAAGCGTTTCTGTAGCGCGTTGTTGGACGTGGCAAGTATCTGGACGGCCAGCAGCGCCGCGTTCTTCGACCCGTCGATGGCAAGGGTGCCGACAGGGATGCCGCTTGGCATCTGCACGGTAGCGAGCAGTGCATCGAGTCCCTGAAGCGCGCCTGAATTGATGGGGACGCCCAGGACGGGCAGGGGGGTGTTGGCGGCAAGCACGCCCCCCAGATGCGCCGCCACGCCAGCGCCGGCGATAAGCACTTTCAGCCCGCGTGTGTGTGCGCTCGTTGCATAATGGTGGGCGTCTTCTGGTGTCCGGTGCGCGGACATGACGCGGATTTCGAATGGTACATCGAACGAGCGAAGTATGTCAGCCGCCTTGCGCATGACGGGCAGATCTGAGTCACTGCCCATGATAATTCCTACAAGTGGGTTGTCGGACATGGTGATAAGGATCGGTCGTTGGGTGTAATGAATGGCGTTGTGAAAGGGTTGGCTGCCGATGCCGGGTAGCAGTTCGGGCCCGGTCTATGCCCGGTCTTCCAGGAAGGCTTCGAGCGCCAGTTCATCGGGGACAAGGACTTCACGGGCCTTCGAGCCCATGAATGCTCCAACGACCCCGGCTTCTTCAAGTTGATCGACAATGCGGGCAGCGCGGGTGTAGCCCACGGACAGCTTGCGCTGGAGCAGGGAAACCGATCCTTGCTGGCTTCGGACGATAATGCGTGCGGCTTCGTCAAAGAGATCGTCGAACTCCGTGTTGCCATGGCCGGCATCGGTGGCGCCAACATCGATTCCGGGCGGGTCTTCCAGAGGCGGCAACAGGTATGGTCCGGGGCCTGGCTGCTCCCTGATGCATTCCATGATCCGGTCGACTTCGTCGACGGAAACAAAGGGTCCTTGCAGGCGCAGCAGGCGACTGCCGCTCATATAGAGCATGTCGCCGTTTCCGACGAGGCTTTCGGCGCCGTTCTGGTCCAAAATCGTACGGGCGTCAATCTTGGAGGCGACCTGGAAGGCTACGCGGGACGGGAAATTGGCCTTGATAAGGCCTGTGATAACGTCCACAGACGGGCGTTGCGTGGCCAGCACCAGGTGGATGCCGACGGCGCGGGCCATCTGCGCGAGGCGCGCGATAGGAGCTTCTATATCCTTGCCTGCTGTCATCATGAGGTCCGCCAGTTCATCCACAATGACGACGATATAGGGCAGGTGTCGGTGGCCCTTTTCCTCGTCGAGTCGGCCGGCCTGGAAACCATTATTGTAGTCCTTGACACTGCGCACCTTGGCGTCGGACAATAGCTCGTAACGTTCTTCCATCTCCCGCTCACAACCCTTGAGTATGCCCAGGGCATCGGCGACATCGGTGATGATGGCTTCCTCGCTGTTTTCGGGAATGGCCAGGTAGTGCTCACGCAATTCGCGGTATTGTTGCAATTCGATCTTTTTCGGATCGATCATCACGAACTTGAGTTGTGATGGATGGCATGCGTACAGGAGCCCTGCAATTAGCGTGTTCAGCCCTACCGACTTCCCTGATCCCGTTGCTCCCGCGATCAGGAGATGGGGCATCTTGGTGAGGTCTTGCAGGAATACTTCGCCTTCCACCGTTTTCCCCAGCGCCACCGGCAATTGCATATGGGCGTCACGAAAAGTCGTCGTTCCGATAATGGAGCGCAGCCGGACGAGTTCGCGGACCCGATTGGGAATTTCGATGCCGACCACCGATTTGCCGGGAATAGGGGCGATCATCCGAATGCCACGTGCGGCGGTAGCCATGGCAAGATCATCTTCGAGCGCCTTGATGCGGCTGATCTTTACGCCGGGCGCCGGTGCAAGCTCATAAAGTGTGACAGTCGGTCCGACTACGGCGTTGATGCTTGTGATGTCGATATTATAAACGGCAAGCTTGTCGAGCAGAATTTGCTTGTTCTCTTCCAGCTCCGCGCGGTCGATATGCGGCGAGTCGTCGACAGGTGCGTCGAGCAGTTCGATGGACGGGAAGGTATAGGGCGCGGCTTCGTCCGGTACATCTTCTGCGTGACCGATGTCGTCAGTTTCTTCCACCTCGACTGGTCCGACCACTTTGAGCTCGAGTGATGGCGCCCCGGGATTTTCAGTGTTTGGCTCAGGTGTGGTAGCGGGCGATGGGGCTGATGCGGGTTGCCGGGGCGGGCTGTCTTCCAGATCGCTCCACCCTACCGGGTGCTTGGGTGCATCCCTGTTCGCCTCTGCTGCATATGTCTTGAGCGCGCCCCACCAGGATCGCGGGCGTGTGCGCAGGTAGGTGGCTCCTTTTTCGATGCGTTCCAGGGTTTGCTGGATGTCCCGGTCCATGACCAGTAGTGCGGCTACTATAATGATTGTTGCAAGTAGCACGAAGGAGCCCAGAGAGCCAAAAACCTGGGTGAGCCACGCCGAGGCACGGTCCCCCAGGATACCCGTATACAGGTTCCACTCGGTGCCTATTGCATCGCCGATCCGTGCCGCAAGCGTTGCTCCCATGACCAGGACAAAGAGCGTCATCAACAGGGCGAATGGCAAAGGCCGCAACCGCTTTCGGCGCATTACCCTGTAGCCGAATACGAACAGGAACCCGGTCAGTAGCAGCGTGGAGTACCCGAAAAAGTTGGGCACAATATGTTGCGCCAACACGGCACCCACCGACCCAAGGGCATTCATGACACCAGGGGTTGATCCCGGAATCAGGATCTGGGTCATGGAGAGGTCACTTACCAGAGTATCGTCGTCCGGATGATACGTCACGATGGCGATCGACAACAGCACCGCGAGCATCATCAGGACAATGCCCAATATTTCTATCCTGCGTTTGGGGGCCAGTGGTTCCGCCTTTCGAGTAGGTTGACGACGGCGAACGTTTTTAGAACTCATCGTTACAATTCCTTACGTGGGTTGATGCGCCCAATATCCAATTAAGAGAGATTAACCGCCGAGCTGACCAATGGTCCCCTTTAGATTACGTTGATGCATCACCGCGCCAGTACTAACTAGTCAAGTTAATGGGTGTCTATACGGGGGTATGGTCGAAAAGCGGCCCCGCTACCGGGATCGAATGGTTTGATACCCGGACCGTGATGGGCTGGGAGGAAAGCCGGTGACACAGCCGCAGGACCAAACGTTGCTCGCAGAGAGACCAAGTTGTTACCATCAGAACGCGGAACGGTTTCTCCACGAACGTACAAGCAGCCGCCTTCAGACCCGCGGAGTGCGTTGGTCTGCAGTCTTCTCACGATGGATCTGGTGGTGGGAGAATGCGTCCGCCGGTTCGGTTTCGGACCGTTTCCGGATTGGTCATCCGGTGTAGATACTCTCTGCGCCGCCGTATCGGTTCTCGCATTGGGGTTGGCAGGCCAATTTAGCTATTCGGGGCATAGATCATGACCGACGCAGGAGAATTCTTTCCGCTCCAGAAATGTTGGCTGGCGGTGCACCGATTATTTCTGTCACTATTGGTTTGTCGGACAAAGCTCAACGCACATATATCGAGTGCCGGGAATAGCCACCGAGGCGTCACCGGGTTTGCGATGATTGATATCAGGGCAGCCACAACCAGTTTCGAGAAAATTGCCGTACGCAAACCACGGCTCCGCGCGGTTGGCGGCACGAGGATGACGTCTGCCTCACATGAAGAATCAATCGCACGTGTTGTAGTTCACATGCAACATATCTTGCCCAGCGATCACTATCGACGTGGAGGCAGGCTGGGGAGCAAATCTATGGCGCTTTAGCCTCTTGCAAAACCCGCGAGAAGGAACAAAGGAACCATAGATATTACGGCTCCAGGGACACAGTCGTGCAGAGTTCATGCGTGAGCGAATGACGCCGTGAATGCGGTCTGTGGTGCTCTTGCCGACCCGTTTAATGACCAATGGCATGGCCGCCATACTCGGTGTTCCAACCATCGGTCGGCACTTCCACTTCTTTGATGGAGGTAGTATTAATGCTCGTCAGGCTACCGCCAGAGACTGTGTCGCGCAGGTTGAGTCCGTCCAGGCAATACATATTTTCTACCCCGAAGCTGCCGCGAATGCCCCGTTGAAATTCGTGGCGGTGCGTATCTGGAAGTTCTCCATGTCGATCGTCTTGATTCCGATCGTAACAGAGTCCAGTGGCGTCGGCTGGTTCAAGATTGACGTGCATGTCTGTGTATGTCAACGTGGCAGAACCGACAAAGGAAGCGCTTACGGAGTGTGTTCCGGCGGCAACCCTTGGAATGAGGGAGTCCGCGTCTGCGGAGCCTCCGTCTCGTGTGCCGACGCTACGACGGCTCGGGTCCAGAAAGCGGCGCTCCGGTAGCCGTGACGGCAATACTCTCCGGCATGCGTTAGCACAAGAGTAACCGTCCGGGGCATGCCAAGAAGGCATTCGGGAGTTGCGTATGACTTGATCCTCGAAATGGAATAGGCCTTAGGATGCAAATTGCATGATTTATTGTGTATCTTACGTGGACGTCCGAAAATTATTCGTATTATTATCGTGTTCATTTGGAACACGTATTCAAGTCAATCGATGCCAAGCGACCAATATCGCTTGGTTTGGGTGAACGACATCGTCGAATAATCCACGGCAACGGACAGGCAACTTCGGACAACGATTGGCTGTGAAGAACATGAAGCATTTCGACGAATCAAGGCAAGCAGGGGAGGCGTTATGCCAGTGTACTTCCCGGCTGTGTGCGGCCATTTTGCGCATCAGCGCAAGTCTCGAACTTGACATTGTCTTGCGAGAGATTGTGGAGAATGCCCGCGAGTTGACCGGTGCCCGGTACGGTGTTATTACGACCATCGGCGAGACGGGAAAAGCTGCGGACTTCGTCATGTCCGGCTTCAGTGAGGACGAGCGCCAGCAGCTGCTGGCCTGGTCCGAGGGGCTGCGACTCTTCGAACACTTTCGCGAGCTGTCTGGGATTCTGCGTTTGACAGACTTGCCTACCTACATTAGTGCGCGGGGCTTTTCAGCGGACCTGGTCCCTTCAGGGGCCTTCCAGGCTACTCCAATACGTCATCAAGGCCGGCAGGTTGGCCTATTTTTTCTAAGTAGCAAGCAGCAAGGGCGAGAATTTACCAGTGAGGACGAAGAGATTCTGATGATATTTGCTTCGCAGGCGGCGATAGTCATTGGCAATGCCCACGCGCATCGTAACGAGCGGCGAGCCCGGGCAGACCTGGAAGCTCTGATAGACACGTCGCCTGTGGGTGTAGTAGTCTTCGACACCAGGACGGGCAATCCGGAATTGTTCAATCAAGAAGCGCAGCGGCTCATCAACGGCATACAGGTGCCGGGATACACAGAGGAGCAGTTGCTAGGAATAATAACATGCCGGCGGTCCGATGGGCGGGAGACTACGTTTGCTGAACTCGTTACGACACTCGATTCCGGCAATTTCGAGGCGGTGCGTGCAGAAACGGTCGAGCTTTCAGTCGGCGACGATCGGAGAATCAAGATTCTGGTCAACGCCACGGCGATCCATTCCCCCAACGGTACCATAGACTCACTGATCGTCACCATGCAGGACTTAGCTCCGCTGGAGGAGTTCGAGCGGTCGCGGACTGAATTCCTCGGTATGGTAAGCCACGAGTTGCGGGCTCCACTGACCTCTATCAAGGGTTCATCCGCCGCTGTATTGGGAAATTCTGAGACGTTGGGTCGAGACGAAATGCTCCAGTTTTTCCGAATCGTCAACGAGCAGGCCGATCATATGCAAAGCCTGATCAGCGACCTCCTGGATGCCGGACGCATCGGCACGGGTACGTTGTCAGTATTTCCCGAGCCGTGGAACGTGTTCGACCTGGTGGAACGAGCGAGAACTTTGTTCTTGAGTGGCGGAAGCCAACATGCCGTCCGAATCAACCTTCAGCCGGAATTGCCTCGCATAATGGTCGACAGTCACCGCATCGTCCAAGTGCTGAATAATCTATTCTCGAATGCGGCTAAGAACTCGTCCTCACGGTTCCCTATTGTTGTGACCGCGGTTCAAGATGACATGCACGTTGCGATCTCGGTCTCGGACGAAGGCAAGGGCGTGTCCCCAGAATTGCTGCCGCACTTATTTGAGAAATACGTCGGCTTCCAAAAAAATTCGGAGCATGGAATCAGGGGATTTGGTCTCGGGCTTGCCATCTGCAAGGGACTCGTCGAGACGCATGGCGGACGCATCTGGGCCGAGAGTGCTGGTGTGGGTATGGGTGCGCGGTTCACGTTCACGGTTCCAGTAGCTGAAAAATCCATTGTTGGTGGCCAGAACATATGGAGGCGGAATACGAAGGAGGTCTCAAAATCAACTGCAAACCGGACACGCATTCTCGTAGTGGACGACGATCTGAGGATGCTTCGCTACGTTCAGGACATTCTTACCTCAGCGGGCTACTCCCCGATTGTTTCCAGCGACCATCGGGAGCTGTCCCGAATCATAAAGGAAAAAAGACCCGGATTGGTACTACTCGATTTAGTTTTGCTTGGGATAGATGGCATCACATTGATGGAGAATGTTCGTGAGTTGGCCGATCAGCCGGTCATTTTTCTATCCGGCTACGGAAGGGACCAGACTATCGCACGGGCCTTGGAAAGTGGGGCCGTCGACTACATTGTCAAACCATTTTCTCCCACTGAGCTTACGGCGAGAATTAAGGCGGCCCTGCGACGGTCAGCCGAGCCGGGCTCTTGTGTATTGAAGGATCTCGAAATTCATTACGACCGGCGCCTTGTGACCGTCACGGGCCGCACGATACACTTGACCTCCACCGAGTACAAACTATTGCGCTTGCTATCGCTTAATGCAGGGAGTGTAGTGACCTATGACAAGTTGATTAGCCTATTGTGGGGCGACGAAGGTGCCAACAACAAAGGGCATGTGCGTACATTCGTGAAAAAGCTCCGCCACAAGCTAGGCGATAACGCGGCCGAACCGACCTATATCCTAAACGTGCACGGAGTCGGATACAAGACGTGTGCGCCAGATGGGGTTGCCCGGCAATGACGGACATTTTCCGTTCTTTGTCTAGTTGGGATTCTTGAGGGTTGATGTTATTTCGGTATATAAGTGCCACGTCTATCAGCTGATAGCATCGGATAGAGTGCCTTGGTCGGACAGGATATTCTGTCGCCAGCCATTTTCATCAACCATGACCCCAGGATCACTATTGCATCAATATTTGGATGGTGTGACCAGCACGAGCCTCATTGGAAAACGGCCTTCCTGACTCCGAAATTGGTGTTACTGTTACGCCGGTGGCAGTTTCTTGTACCCAACATCCGCCTGGATGGCTTGATCAGCAATTCCCATGATTCCTGACAACAGACCATCCGGCTGACAATGTGGTCAGCTTTTGTGGAAGGGCGGCTTGACTATGCGGGCGGGGATGGCGCGGTTGCGCACACGGACTTGGATGCTTGCTCCGGGTGTACAAAGATCCTTATCGTTTTGGACGTAACCGAGCCCGATACCGCGTTGCAGTATCGGCGACTGCGATCCACTGGTTACGATTCCGATTTCTTCTCCAGTGGTTGTTTCGAGTGGGTGCCCGGATCGGGGAATGCCGCGCCCTTCCATTACGAAACCGACGAGTATGCGCCGGGTGCCTTGCTCTTTGATCGTGCGTAGCGCGTCTCTGCCGATGAATGGGCCCTTGTCCAGTTTAGTCAGCCATCCAAGGCGTGCTTCATAGGGATTCGTCTGCTCGTCAAGGTCACGTCCGTAAAGACAGAAGCCGGCTTCCAGGCGCAGCGTATCGCGTGCCCCAAGGCCGCACGGCTTCAAGCCGGCATCCGCGCCCGCATCCAATATGGCATCCCATACTCTCAATGCACTTTCCGCTTCGACATAGATTTCGAGGCCGATTTCACCGGTATATCCGGTGCGAGACAGAATCACTTTGTCGCATCCCAGGAAGGTTCCCGAGGGGGGTCGCAGGAACCGGTAATACGGAAGGTTTTGCAGTGGCAGGTCCGTGATCTGTGCGGCAATATCGAACGTGCGTGGTCCCTGCAGCGCCATTAGCGCAATGTGCTTCGACGTGTTGTGGAGGTTGGCGCCCATGGGATTATTCTCCTGCATCCATGCGAAGTCTTTTTCGATATTCGAGGCATTGATGACTAGGATAAATGTGTCCTCGCGCAGCCGATATACGAGGAGATCGTCAATAATGCCCCCGGCAGGTCGGCACATCACCGTGTAGAGGGCTTTTCCGTCTTCGAGCTTCGCTACGTTATTGGTGACAAGGTTTTGTACAAAGGCGAAGGCCCTCGGTCCCTGGACAAACACCTCTCCCATGTGGCTGACATCGAAGAGGCCGGCAAGATTGCGGACAGCCAGGTGTTCTTCTACGATCCTGGAATACTGTAGGGGCATGCTAAAGCCGGCAAAATCCGTCATGCGGGCACCCATTTCCACATGTCGGACATACAGGGGCGTCTTTTGGGAAGTCGAGCCGTCCATATGCGATTGTTTGCCTGGAGTGTAGTGTGTGGATTAGAGTCGATGGGCGCGACACCCAGCCTCCATGAGTACGGTGACCGCATTTTCCGCGGCTTGGTCATCCACGAAGCTGATCCGGAAAGCGCCGCCGGTTCCCTCACGAATCTTCAGCAGTTCGATGTCCTTGATGTTGATGCCACTGTCAAACAACGTATTCGTGATGTGCGTGAGTGTGCCGGGGCGGTCTTCCGCGTACACGAATACGTCGGCGAGAGGGTGGAGGAAGCCTTTGGAGTCTTTCGGAATCGTGTCTCGCAACTCACTTGCGCGAGCAAAGGCTTCGCCAATCGCATCCTGATCGCCCTCTGTTATGCAATCGATAATGTGCTGCAGGGTCTGCATGAAGTCGTTCAGTGTCGCCACCACGCAGTCCTGGTTAGCCTCAAGGATTGGTCGCCATAGTGCATAGGGTGAGGACGCGATGCGCGTCATATCCCGGAACCCGCCCGCCGCCAGTTGTAGCAAAGCCTGGTCATCGTCGAGCCGTTGTGCAGTGACATTCATGAGGGTTGTTGCGACGAGTTGGGGCAGATGGCTCGTACAGGCGGCAATCGTGTCATGTCGATTCGCATCCAGGAGCAGGATGCGAGCGCCGGTCGCCTCGATGACTTGCAGGAAATCCTTGTGGTTGACAACGCTGTTGCCTGCCGCCGGGCACAACACGTAGGTCGCGTTTTCAAACAGGAATGCGTCGGCGCTTGACAGGCCGCCGCGTTCCGACCCCGCCATTGGATGTCCGCCGATAAACGGATTGGAGGGCCCCAGTGCTGCCTGTGCGGCTGACATGACGGGCATTTTTACGGATCCAACGTCGGTCACCACGGCGCCAGGGCGCAGGTGAGGAGCTATGTCCTTGAGTAGCTCGGCCATGGCGTCAAGCGGCGTTGCCAGCACCACCAAATCGGCCTGTGCGGCTGCCGCCGCCGGAGATGACGCCGTGTGATCCACCATCTGTCGCGCGAGCGCAGCCTCCTGTACTTCCGGTCTGTCGAAGCCGATGAGCGTTAGATCGCTACGATTACGCTTCCAGGCGAGCGCTAGCGATCCTCCGATCAGTCCCAATCCAATGATGGCAAGGCGTTCGATCATGCGAGGTGCGCGCTGGGTTCAAGAGCGTGCCATGTGCCGTCTGATCCTCGTTAGTGCGACGGCGCACCATGATGCGGAGGATCCCATGCAACAATGGTATTGTGGCCCGTAGTAACGGTGTGGCCGGCTCAACAGCGTTTATTGTTCTTCGCTCTCTTCTTCTGCCGTGGCCTTGGCTTCGGCAGGCACGGTTTTCTCTACGACTCGTTTCTTGATTTCCACCATCAGCTCCGCTGCCTCGCTATTGGCATCGTACTTGATGACAATGCTGTCGCCCTCTGTCAGATGCTCGCCCAGGATGGCCTCGGCCATGGGGTCTTCCATATACTTTTGAATAGCTCGACGGAGGGGTCGCGCTCCGAATTTTGCATCGAAGCCCTTGCGTACGAGAAAATCTTTCGCCGAGGCCTGCATGTCAATCGATATTCCCAACTCTTCGACCCTACCAAACAGGTCAGAGGCCATAAGATCGATGATTTGGAAAATATGGCGTTCCTCCAGGGCATGGAAGACGATTACATCATCGACACGGTTGAGGAATTCCGGGTTAAAGACGCGCTTCAGGGCATCCTCCACCATGTTCTTCATCACCTTATAGTTATACCCCTGCTCGGACTGCGAGAAGCCGATTCCCTTGCCGATGTTTTTGATATCGCGCGCCCCGATGTTGCTCGTCATGATGATGATCGTGTTCCGGAAGTCCACGCGGCGACCAAGGCCGTCGGTCAGGATTCCGTCATCCAATACCTGTAGCAGGATGTTGAAGACATCAGGGTGTGCTTTCTCGATTTCGTCCAGCAGGACTACCGAGTATGGTTTGCGGCGAACCTTTTCGGTCAGCTGCCCGCCTTCTTCATAGCCGACATATCCGGGCGGTGCGCCTACCAGGCGGCTCACCGAGAATTTCTCCATGTACTCGCTCATATCGAGGCGAACGAGTGCATCTTGCGAGTCGAACAGGTACTCGGTGAGCACCTTGGCGAGTTCGGTTTTGCCAACGCCTGTCGGGCCGAGGAAGATGAAGGATCCGATAGGTCGTCCGGGATCCTTGAGTCCGGCGCGGGTTCTACGGATGGCTCTGGCCAACTTTGTGATGGGCTCATCCTGCCCGATCACGCGCTCCTGCAGAACGGCTTCCATTTCGAGCAGCTTCTGCTGCTCGGGCTCCGAAATCTTGTCAACCGGGATGCCGGTCATCATCGCCACTACTTGCGCGATATCCCGCTCGGTGACGTTATGTACTTCGTTTTCGGCTTTGGCCTCCCAAGAGCGTTTCTCGGCGGCCAGTTTTCCCTGGAGTTTCTTTTCTCTGTCACGCAGCCGGGCTGCTTCTTCGAAGCGCTGGCTCTTGACGACGAAGGTCTTCTTATCGCGTGTCTGTTCGATCTGGTCTTCCAGTTCGATGATCACTTGAGGCACGCGGATATTGCTAAGATGGACGCGGGCACCGGCCTCATCGATCACATCGATGGCTTTATCAGGCAGGTACCGGTCCGAGATATACCGTACGGAGAGGTGAACCGCGAGATTCAGCGCTTCATCGGTATACGCTACGTTATGGTGGTCTTCGTAACGGTCTTTGATTTTGAAGAGTATTTCGGTGGTTTCTTCCGGTGTTGACGGATCCACCATTATTTTCTGGAACCTGCGATCCAGGGCGCCATCCTTTTCGATGTACTGCCGATACTCATCCAGTGTGGTGGCCCCGATGCACTGAATGTCGCCACGCGCCAGGGCCGGCTTGAACATGTTCGAGGCGTCGAGAGACCCGGAAGCTCCGCCCGCCCCGACAATCGTATGCAATTCGTCGATGAACAGAATCACGTTTGGATTCTTTTCCAACTCGTTCATGACGGCCTTCATACGCTCCTCGAACTGTCCCCGGTACTTGGTGCCTGCAACAAGTGCGGCGAGGTCCAGTGTTACGATGCGCTTGCCATGCAGCACGCGCGACACCTTGCGCTGTATGATGCGCATGGCCAGACCTTCAGCGATAGCGGTCTTGCCTACCCCAGGCTCTCCGATGAGCACAGGATTGTTCTTCTTGCGGCGACTCAACACCTGCGCCACACGTTCGATTTCGCGCTGGCGGCCGATCACCGGATCCAGCTTTCCTTCGTCCGCCAGTCGCGTCAGGTCGCGCCCGAAGTTGTCCAGGACGGGGGTCTTGCCCTTGTCGGACTTGCCGGGATCGCGCGACTGCCTCGATGTTGTGCGCCCGCTTTCACCGCTGCCTCCTCGTGGGGTGGATTTGCCACTCAGGATGGCATCCAACTCCGCACGCATGGCGTCGTAGGTGATGGAGTAGCCTTGTTGCAGAATCTGTGCGGCGATATTTTCGTCATCCCGAAGCAGGCTAAGCAGCAGGTGCTCCGTTCCGATGACATCGTTCTTGTAGAGTTTTGCTTCGAGATAGGTGATCTTGAGGACCTTTTCCGCCTGTTTGGTCAGCGGAATATTGCCGACCGTTAGCGTGCCGCCCGTGCTGCGCACGGTATCCTCAATAGCTTTCTTGAGGCGCTGTAAGTCGCATCCCAGATTGCGCAGGATCTTGACGGCGATGCCTTCCCCTTCCCGTATAATTCCCAGCAACAGGTGCTCGGTGCCTATATAGTCGTGCCCGAGCCGGATGGCTTCATCGCGGCTGTACGAGATTACGTCCCGCACCCGATTTGAAAAGTTGCCTTCCATGCTTACTCCGTAAGCTGAACCCGTGATGGCGTATTACGCCGCGAAGCTGGACCCGCACCCGCATGTCTGCGTGGCGTTGGGGTTGGTGAAGGTGAACCCGCGCGCATTGAGCCCTACGTGGTAATCGATGGTCGTACCCATCAGGTAGAGTCCGTGGCGCTTGTCAATATAGAGGGCGATGCCGTCATAATCGAACGTCAGGTCGTGTTCGCGCAGTTTGTCGAAACCCAGGATATAGCTCATTCCTGAGCAGCCTCCGCCGCGCACACCGATGCGAAGGCCGTATCCTTCCGGGATCGGTTGCTCGGTCAGGATTTTCCTCACCTCTTCCGCCGCACGTGGGCTGAGCAGCACCGGCGTTGGACGGGCAACGGTGTCTTCCGGCATGGTATTGGTCCCGAGCTCTTGAAAGTGCTTCGTTGCATGCTACACAGGCTACTATCTGCTGTTCCAGCAGACTGCCGAAATTGCGTCTAACAATGCCAACAACAGCACTCTGGCGCTGTTCCACGCGCACAGCACCAGGATCAGGCGCGTTCCTGCAGTATCCCTAGGCGCAGGTGATTCATGAGTGCCTGACTCATTAGTCTCACCGCTGGTTGCAGGCAGGCATCGTCCAGGTCGAACTGGTTGTCATGCAACGGGAGGCGCGACCAGATGCCTGAGGCGGTGCCGACGCGCGCGAGCATGCCGGGCAGGTATTCCAGATAGTGGGCAAAATCCTCCGATCCCATGCTTGGGACAGGAATATCAAACGAGGCTTCTGGCCCGAACAACTGTTCAATGGTATTGCGTACGTTTTGAACGAGCCTCTGGTCGTTCAATACAGATGACATGCTGCTGGTAAACTCAAGATCAATCGACACTCCATGTAGTGCAGCCAGCTGTTCGGCCGTCTGGCGCATGAGAGCTTTCAGGTTTGTCCGGTCATCGCGGTTCAGGCATCGCAGCGTTCCTTCGAACGTCACTTCTGAGGGAATGACATTGTGGGTGATACCACCCTTGAACATGCACACGGTCAGCACGGCCCCATTGCGCGCATCGGTGATGCGGCCAATGTACTGGTAGAATTGGTTCAGGAGCAGGTTGGCGATCCAAATGGTGTCCTTGGCCTGGTGGGGCCTCGCTGAGTGCCCGGTGCGTTTCGCACGAATGCACGCGCGCAATCGATCAGAGGAGGCCGTGACGGGCCCGGTAATGAGGCCGTAGACGCCGACGTCGAGCGTGGGATCGGCATGAATACAGTAAACGGCTTCCAGGCCCTCAAGCACACCAGCCTTAATCATCGGCACCGATCCGCTGGGAGTGCCTTCTTCGTTTGGCTGAAAAAATACGCGCACCGATCCGTGGATTTGGTCACGCAAATGCTGCAAGAGGAGTGCCACGCCCAGGGCTACAGTCATGTGGGCGTCGTGTCCGCACAGGTGGGCGACTCCGTCGTGTTGAGATCTATAGGGTACGCTCTTGCCGTCCTGGATGGGGAGGGCGTCCATGTCGCTTCGGTATCCGATCTTGGGTCCGGGGTGCCCACCGACGATGTCCACATAGAGCCCGGTCTTGGCAAGTGGTCCGACGACGGTAAGGCCGGCCATTTCCAGATGCCGACGAATGAATTGATGCGTTTCCTTTTCCTGGTAGCCTATCTCGGGCCGTGCATGGAGATAGCGCCGTACAGAGGTGAGAAACGGCGCAAACGTGTCCGGCAGTATCGCAAGATCCGGCACTTGGCCATTCCACTTAAACCGATAGGTGGCGGGTGCGGGATAAGCGTCATCCATGGATGGCTCTCTGTTCGTCGCGGGTGCGTCTATCAAGAATACTATTGGGCGAGGCGGTTCACAATGCTATGGTCATCAGTAAACAGAGAGATGGGTCGTATACGCCAGTGCACTGGCGGCGTTTCCGCGAGGAATCCTGCGGAGCGGCTTGCCTGCAGCCGTTCACTTTGTTGATCAATATTGATGGAAGGCCTGCGAGACGAATTCCAGCACTACCGGCAGGCTGTCGCGCCAATAGGTCCAGGTATGGCCGCCGTCGCGAATGCGGAATTCGTGTGGTATCTCACGTTTGCGAAGGGCGATGTGGACGAGAGAGTTGCCTTCGTACAGGAAATCGTCGTCTCCACAGTCTATGAACCAGCGGACAGACTTGAGGGCATCTTCGGGCAGGGTTTCGACCAGCGTTACGGCATCATGCCTGCGGATAAATTCTTCCAGTGTTTCCTGGGAAATATCCTCTGGGACAGGGTCACCCCAACGTTGCCGCACCGATCTGTACTGCTCTGCAGAGCGTGGTCCAGTGTAAGCGCTCAGCGGCGCTGCCGAGGAAAAGAGATCAGGCCTGTGCAGTGCGTACATAAAGGAGCCGCCTCCTCCCATGGAAAGCCCGGCGACGGCGCGATACCGCTTCTGGCTCTTGATACGAAAACGCTCTTCGACATGCGGCATCAATTCTTCGAAGAAGAAGTCCTCGTACCGCCAGGTGTTCGATACGTCGTTGAAGTACCCGCGCTTCCCAGTATTGGCATCCGGCATGATAATGACCATTGGGGTGGCCTTGCCGCTTGCGATAGCCTTGTCGGCGATATGGAGCACTTCCCCGAACTGCACCCATCCGGTCTGATCGTCTCCGGCCCCGTGCAGCAGATATAGAACGGGATAGCTGCGCTCGGATGTGTCGTAGTCAGGTGGCAGGTATACAGCGAACTTCCTCTCGGAGCCGAGAATGTCACTCGTCATGAACAGATCGTCATGCACGGTGCCATGCTGTGCGTCAGCCGTGAGTGGCAGCGTCCACAAGAGCGCGAAGAGCAGGAGCATTCTAGTCATCGGCGGACGTAGAACATTTGCTGGCGATGACGCTGTCGAGGCTGTATTTCCCAGGGCCCACGGTCATGATGCCCAATAGCACAAAAAGATTCTTGAATGCGTGTGCCGGGGTACCCTGCCCGCTGATAAAGTGGTTCAGCATGGCCGTAAACATCACGAATGCGAGCAGGCTGCTGATCGGTCGAAAGAGCAAGCCTGCTGCAAACATGAGGCCGCCGATTGATTCGGCGAAGGCTGCCATGAAACCGAAGAAAGCATGGCCGAAACCGATGCCAAAGATGGTCATGACACCTCCGACATCGGCCCACACTTCCGGGCCTCCGGTCAGCTTTCCCCATCCATGGAAGAACAGAAATCCCAGGCCGAAGCCCAGGCGCAATACGAGCAGCCCAATGTCCTGATACTTGGAGAGTGTGTTCCAGTGCATGGTAGTGTGTGGAATATGACTGGTAGGCATTGCAGGCGATTAGGCCTGCCTTCTCTATATAGATAGCCAATTCCGCACACTTATGCCACGGCCAATACGCTCCCGGTATGGTGTGCAGTTCTTATGCTTCCGGCGTGTTACCGGGAAGACTGCGCAAGTTCTGCGCTTAGGAACTCGATAGTTCGTGTCCATGCCAGTATTGCGGCCTCTGCATTGTAGCGTGGTGTGGTGTCATTGTGGAAGCCATGTTGGACGCCTGTATACATGTGGGCCGTGTATTGTTTGCCATGCTCCTTCAATGCGGCTTCATAGGCAGGCCATCCCGCATTAATCCGTGTGTCGAGTTCGGCAAAATGGAGCAGCAGAGGGGCCTGGATGTTTGCCGTTTCTTCCGCCGCGGGTGGCGAGCCATAGAAAGGGACTGCCGCTCGCAATTCAGGCGCGCGCGCAGCCATCATGTTGGATATCCAGCCACCGAAGCAGAAGCCAACAACACCGACGTTGCCGGTACACTTCGGTCGCGTTTTCAGATATTCGAAACCTGCGATAAAGTCTTCCAGCATTTCCGGGCGATCTCGCCGGCGCTGCATTCGGCGCCCTTCGTCGTCATCGCCCGGATAGCCACCCAGGGGCGTCAGCGCATCCGGCGCGAGCGCGAGGAAACCAGCCACGGCGGCCCTCCTGCAGACATCTTCGATGTGCGGGTTGAGTCCCCGATTTTCGTGCACCACAACGACGCCATTCAGTGCTCCATCCGTGCCATTGGGGCGGCAGAGCAGGCCTCGGATGGTGTCGCCTCCCTTGGGAGAGGGATAGGTCACATATTCTTCGTCCAGCCGGGGGTCTCCTGCACGTATTTGTTGGGCGGAGGCATACTTCGGGGACAGGTACGCCAGAATAGAGGCCACTGTAAGCCCTCCCACGGCGTACGCGGACAGGCGATCGATAAATTCACGGCGACTGATCTGGCTGTGAACGTACCGGTCGAAGAGTTCGAATACGCCGTGATCCAGGTCTTTGGCGGCAAGAGGCGTCATGGCTAACAAGCGTAATACATGTCGATGCTGCATTAGCCCGATAACAATACTGGCCGCAAGGTATTTCCTGGCGGCCAGTATTGGGGCGATGATAGTGGAGATGCCGGGAGTCGAACCCGGGTCCGAATGAACGCACAAGGCAGGCGTCTACATGTGTAGGCGATCTACTGCATCTCGCCGGCTACGTTGGGCCGACCGCCAGGGCGGGTAGCCGGCACAGGCTGATCAGGTTTCGCCGCCGCCGATCCAGCCGGAATCAGCAGTGGCTATCTCACCTTAGTCGATGCCTCCCCAGGCGCCGATGAGCGGGCGCTCAGGGGAGACAGATGGCGGCGTTTATGCGGCCATCGCGTACGAGTAGTCGTTCGCAGTTACGTGTTTCCTGGCCAATGTTACGAGCTTGCCAAGGTGCTCGAC
Organism: Rhodothermales bacterium; assembly: GCA_963665975.1. Lineage (GTDB taxonomy): Bacteria > Bacteroidota > Rhodothermia > Rhodothermales > Bin80. The sequence continues at coordinate 711,739 of OY762508.1, read as the reverse complement.
ACGCAGCCTGCTGCACGGTTCCATCCGTCGAATCCGTGTCATCCCCATACTTAGAAAGAACAAATGCCGCTCCTAATATACGCAATGTAGAGCAGACAGATACACGCTACATGACAAAAGCACGTAATGGGAGCTGGCGGGCAGCGTCACAGGTACTAGCGCGGCACGCTCTCACGGTCGCGTGATCTTCCCGTGCCGACAGCCACGAGGCCCCTGGATTCGAAGGCCTTGTCCAGATCACGAAGTACGGCTCGGCGGATGCCGCCTTTCAGGTATGCGATCTTGCTACGGCTGCCCGTGATATAGTGCCGGTACGGGTGTACGAAAAGGCGCACATGGTCGCGCCCCACGGGCACGGCTTCTATGGACACCATCACGCGATACAGGCCCCAGGATCGAATACGTTTTTCCTGAGTGGTTACGGCATTGGGAGCAGGTGGCGGCGCTGTTTGCCATCCGGTTTCTTCAAAGGCATCGCGCAAGCGCTCCAGGACCGGTTCCTCTTCCGTCAGGACTTCATAATCGCGGTACAGCGGATAGAGTGATGGTGAGCAGCCGCTTATGCAGCACAAAGTGACCAGTACGCATTGGATGGCGGAGCGCGGGAGCGCGACCGGTCTTGAGAGGCGGAAAAAAAGCATAGGGTTTGCGTTGGCCAGCAGGACAGGGGTCGAACGCTACCACGAAATTTCGTTCCTCACACGCCGAGCGTGGGATGCACTGCAAAAGCGGTTGATGCGTCCTGTGCCACGAATTCCACGGTACGATTGCACAGCAATTACACGAGGGGCGAACGATCAAGAGTCGTGCGCACCTGTAAGCCGGGTATCTTCAACTATGCCGATGCGTTTGCCATGGCGTGGGGGTCAGGCACTCCGATGGTTCGTTGCAGAAATCCCAGGGCAAGCGCATTGAATGTGTCGGGGTGTTCTTTCATGGGTGCATGACCGCAGTTGTCAATAAAATGCAATTCTGCGCTCGGGAGGAGTTGCGCAAATGTAACGCCGACATGGGGAGGCGTGATTTCGTCGTTGCGTCCCCAGATGAGTTGCGTGGGAATTCGAACGCGAGACAGTTGATTCTGTAGGTTTTCCTTTGCCGAACTCCGAACCATCTTCACCATGCGTAGAGCCCGCGTTCGGTCCGAGACGATGGTATGTATCCTGTCTACCAGGTCGGCTGTCACGTGATTGGGATCAAAGAACGATCGAGTGGCGCGCTCGCGGATAAATTCCTTGTCATGGCGCCTGATCGATGTCGCCCCCATTGTCTCTTCGTGGATGCCAGAGGAGCCGGCGAGGACCAGTGAATTCACCGACTCGGGATAGCGCAGGTAATAAAAGAGCGCCATCTGTCCTCCGAGAGAATTGCCAATGATGGTGATGGAATCCAGGCCCAGTGCTTCCACTACACTCCGCACGTAGTCTACCGCTCCAAGCACATTGGTCTTGCCATCCGGGAGTTGATCCAATGGGATAATCGGGAGCACGACGCGATATCCATTCCGGTTCAGCGCGCGGATCGTTTCGGACCATTCGAACGATCCTCCAAACAGGCCGTGCAACAGGAGGACAGACGAGGCATCCTGTCCGGGCCTCGTGTCTATAAACCGCAAGCCTTGCTGTTCTCGTATCGTAAGAGGCAATGTAAGTCCGGGAATATTTCAGTTACCGGTTTCAATAGTTCTGTTGATCAGATAGCCAGCAACGCGGCTTTTTCAAAATACAAACGTGCGCGAGAAATTGTCAGCAGCCGTGTGCGCCGACGAGAGGTGGGGTATCTCGGGCGACCAAACCGGGCCCTGCGAGTGGCGCCAGGCGCAGCGAAAGAACGAGTGGCTTCTACCTGTGTGAAATGGAGAAATCGACCGGCTTGAAGTCTGGTGGAGATGATTCGGAGCAGTTGAACAAGCTGCATGATGGCTTGTCTAGGCCGCGAACAAGAACGCGACTGGATCTCGTCTGGGAGCGCATTGGGAGTTTGAAGGCGCACAGCGGCGGCATCGTGCAGCATTACGACATCACGGTGGTGCCGGATGACCAGGAGTGTAATGCTGTCGAGGGGAAGCGGACGTTCAATCCGACGGCCAACAGAATGGTGACCCGTCCGAGAGTGTGGTGTCTGCGCACCAAAATCTTGGATGCGGACGCAGAGCATTTGTGGTGCACGTATATCGTGCTGACGGAAATGGAAGCGGTGTTGAGGTCTCTGAGATCCTAATTGGGGCTGCGTCCGATCTGGCATCAGAAGGATCATCGGACCGAGGGACACTGGTTCATCACCATACTCGCGTATCCGGTGGTGCACGTAATTCGCACGTGTTTATCAAGACTAGGGGATACCCTGGAGCTGGGCCACCATTCGCAATCGGCTGTCTTCGCAGACGCGGGCGACGTTCTGTCAGAATCTGCACGGCGGACGTGCCATGCACAGTCGCGTTACGGGCGAACCGGATCTATATCAGCGTGCACAGTACGATGCATGGCACTTGGATCCCGTGCTGCTGAGCACCCAGATTACGACCGTCAAGACAGGCTGAATATCAGCGTTAACGGTAGTGCCATAAGAGGCCCGAATCGTTCCCTGTGCAATCGTAGCACCGGTAAATGTTAAACTTGGGCTAAGGAGTCTCCGATCTAAGCGGTTGACTCGGACTATGCGAGGCTACGAGGCCCGAACCGTGGCAAGCTTGTCTCATGGCTGGGGCTACAGTGCCTGTATTGGTGTATTGTTGTATTCCTGTACACGCAAACAAGGTGGACAGGGCACCCCCATTTCGCCAAAGCGAGTATTTACTTGTGCGCCAGGTAGAAGTTGGCCAGTCCAAACAAGGTGTAGACCTGGGGTCATGCTGCACCACGGGCATGGCTGCCGGAGGATGACCGGGAAGCCGTGTAGTGGAAGCGTCTGGCAACTGGGCAGGCACATGCTGATGCCCCGTCCCGATCGGTAGCGACTGATCACCCGTAACGTCCCTCGCCGCCCGAGACCTGCCTGCTACGCGTCAACGCAGCAGGGTCATTACTCCGTTTCGCGTTACGGTCTGCCGCTCCATGACGGCCGTAAGGCGGTACAGATAAGGACCGGAAGGAAGGCCCCCACCGTCAAGCTCGATTGATTGCCGGGCGCCGGCTTCAAACCGCTGACCCGGAAGAGCCAGGACCGATCGACCCTGCATGTCGAATACCTGGACGGTTATCTCCGTGGATGCCGGCAAATCAAACGTGATACTGGTCGAAGGATTGAACGGATTCGGGTGGTTGCCATGCAGGACGAAGTCGTGGGGCAACTCAGCGTCCTGCTCGGCCTCAATTATTGAAATCGTCTTCGGTTGCAGAACAAACAGGCCCTGCTCCATGCTGCTAACCACCACGATTCCGCTCTCAAAGTAAGGATAGGAGCTCCACGCACCGTACTCGAACGAAACCCGGTTCGATACAGGATCCGTGTCGAAATAGGCGATCTCGACAGGATTCGCAATGTCTTCAATGTCGAGGATTCGCAGTCCCGCTTCGTAATTGCTGAGGTAAGCGTAATTGCCCCGTACGTACAGATTGTGGTCAATCGTCTTCACCGGGCCAAAATACTCGTGCAGGAGGACCGGGTCGTCCAGGTCCGCTACGTCCCAGAATAGTGTCCGCGTGCCACCAAAACCGTCAGGGAAGTTACGTTCGTCCAATTCGTCATTGGCAATAAAGAATGTATGGTCTTCTGTGAGCCATCCCTGGTGGGCGTAAGCAACAAGTGGATACCTCATCACGGCAACAGAAACTGTGCTGGACTTGTCCGTAACGTCCACAATGTTAATCGCCGTTTCACTTGAGGCCACACAAATTTCTCGTCCGTGGTAGGTCGCGTCTGGCCCATGATAAGTCACGCACTGCACGTCATGTACGTATCCAGAGCTAAAGGAACGTCCTACATCAGGCTCGTCATGGCAACCTGCAAACTTCGGACTCACGGGATCCCGGATATCGACAATATGCAGTCCCAGACCGCAATTGGTATTTCCGCCCCGACTGCCAGCCAGGTATGCATACCCCGTTTCCTCGTGGACAAATACGTTATGAGCGCTGCCTATGCCCTGATAATTGGCGGTTTCGACAAGTGTGGCGGGTAGGCTATTACGATCAATCCCGCGCAATTGGGTGAGATCAAATACCTGCATCCCGTTATTTGCGCCCTGAGCATCCGCAACAACGTACATGTGATTACGATACACCTTCATGTCGCGCCAAATGGCGACAGCATCGGGATCATGCGATGGCAGCGTACCGAGGTATACCGGGCTAATCGGATCGGCCACGTCGACTATCGCCACGCTGTTCTCCATTCCGACCAGTGCGTATTCCCGACCAGTTTCAGGGTCGGTCCATCCCCAGATATCATTGACCAAAATGCGGGATGCCGCTCCCATGTCCGTCCTCCGCAAATGGGAAAGCAGGTCAATGCTTTCGCAGTCGAATTCAGCTGCTTTCCCAGCGGTGCACCCAATTCTTGCGCCCGTATGGGGCGGAAGGTTCTCTATGGCACATGAGGGGCCGTATACTTCGCTCACGCGGCCCAGCCAGTTTTGAAAGTCCGCCACCCTTGGATAGCAGAGTTCCTGGTCTCCCTCGATGTTCACGTGGGCCAGCCTTGACAAGTTTGTAAGGGTTACAGGCATTTCGCCTGTAAGTCGATTCTGCTGAAGCTCCAGCAACCGCAGATTAACGAGGTTTCCCAGTTCCAGGGGTACCGCACCTGATACCCTACTCCAATTTACGACCAGCGTGTCCAGCTGGGTAAGGTTTCCCGCCTCGGGAGGAATCGTCCCGCCCAGTTCCGTGTTATCGCCAAGAATGAGCACCTCAAGGTTCGTTAGAGTCCAGATCTTGGCCGGTATCTCGCCCTCCAGAAAATTGCTCCACAGGTTCAGGTACCTGAGTTCGGAAAGATTGCCTATTTCCGAGGGGATGCTGTTCGCAAGACCGTTGCTCTCAAGTCTGAGTTCGGTAACGCGGCCCAGTGCCGTGTCCACGGTAACTCCGTACCAACTGTCGAGCGTCTGCGCATCAGGTGCCGTGTCGGTTGCGTTGGACCAGTTGTCGCTTTCCCACCAGCTTGCGCCACTCGTCGAGTCGTAGAGCGCCACGAGGGCCCGCCAGTCGTCCTCAAGCGTGCCCTGGGCCTGCGTCAACCGAGGCAGAAGGACTACTGCGATAAACGCCAGGACAAGCCGCGCCAAGATGTGACATGGACCGGGTGCCCGAGCCTTCGATACTGAGCGTACCCTGCAGGCTATTCGGCATACAGATCGCAAAGAGGCCTCCACCAACTCTTGCAGTCGCGGTCCGGGAGGGTTGACCGCCGGCTTCACACGTGGCATGGCGATTCGTGATTTTAGGCTAGAAGCCAGCTTAGTCGTCAGGTGAGAACCAGGTACAAATTAACAGAATCTTAACATATAAATGAGACCATCACAACGCTACCGATTCGATTACCAGAATTCTGCTATGCGTCTGCTCGCAAGGGCCATTTCTTTACTCGACGCAGTCGCGTAGGCAGTCCTGAAAAAGAAAGAGTTCTTCAATGCAAGGTGGAAGGAATTTCGGAACGAGGCAAACCCGGAGCCATACGGCGACTTTGCTCCATGACATAGTGAGTCGTTCGGCCGCGCCACGGCTCCGCGCTGGCAACCGCAGCGTTGTTTGTTGCAGCATCGGAGGCAAATCCGCGGGGCTCCAATGAGGAATGCTCCCAGGCCTTGTATCGCAGGTGCGCAACTGTGCGTCGTGTTACACCACGGCAATTGCAATCTTCGGAACCGGCGGCACCCCCTAGGACTGCCGCTTCTCCTTGCGGTCAGCGCGGAGGAATACCCACGGCTGTCGCCAGATCTACCATGCTACTACGCAAGGCGTGTAGTATCTCATTCCGCACCTTACGCGTAGCCAGATATTCGCGCTCCGCATCCAACAATGTTAACAAGCTTGATTCCCCGATTTCCCAGGAAGCCCGGACAAGGCCTAACAATTCAGTCACGTCACCTTCATACTTTTCCTCTATACTACTGACGCGTTCTGCGCTGATAATCACCGCACGATTGGCCCGTTCCACGTCGCTGCGCACGATAGATTGCGCCGCAGCCTCCATTGACTCGACGCGCCGCAATTCTGCCTCAGCACGCTGCACGCCACCTGGATTCAGACCAAACAGAGGCAGGGGTACGCCGATCGCAAAGTCCATCGCATGGTCGCCGAAGCTTCGTCGGTACCCCCATCCGACGGTAAGATTCGGAATCGTGCGTGCGCGCTGGAGTCTGACAGCCGCCGCCGCCCGCGCGCGCTCATGACGGACACCAAGGAAATCCGGTCGTCGCTCCAGGGCAATTGCGTGCAGAGAGTCCAGCTCGACAGCCACACCCTGCGTTGAAGCGATCAGTCGACCGGTTGGATCGACCATCGGTGGCGTGTCCAGTGAATCGATGGCCGCAATCATTTGTCCTGGATCCGCAGCCCCGAGCACCTGCAACAATGCAATGCGCGCATCGCCGATCGCGAGATCAGTCCGGAACAACTCTTCCACAAAGTGCAGGCGTTCTATCTGCAGGCGGCGCAGATCGGTACCGGCCACCTCTCCCAAGTTGTATCGGACTTCGGTTACCTGAATGATTTGCTCAATATTACGTAGCGCATCACGCGCCAGTGACTGGTCGGCCTGCGTCAACGCGAGTCCGAGATAAGCGTGGCCGACTGTCGCTAAAAGTGTTCGCCGAGCGTCCGCAACCTGATACCGAGCCACCGTGATCGCTGCGTCCGCAACTCTCCGCCGGTGGCCGCGCTGGCCGCCGACCTCCAATTCCTGTTCAAGCCGAACAATCAATGCCTGGCCGTCCCAAAATGAGGGAGGATTATTCGCAAACCCCGCGTACTCTTCCCCCTCAACCTCCAGGAATGGATTCGGTGGAGCTCCTGCCTCACGCCGGTCCGCCCGTGCCAGTTCAAGCAGGCTTGTCACAGCGCGGAATGTCGGGTTGTTCGTCTCGGCAATCTCCAGCGCCTCGGAAAAAGTCAGTTGTTCGGGAACCTGAACGGGTTGCCCCACCACCTGCAGGCCGGACACTGCCAACAAGCACAATATTACCGTTCCGGTCCGTAGAAAGCCACGATTGCACTGTGGTGGATCGGGTATGATCAGGCCACACTGCATGGCGGTGTAGCAGCCACGGATTCGTCTCGCATGCGTCCTGTCAGAGATTGAATTTCTCATGATGACATTGATAGGCCGCCTGGTATACGGCCAACGTCGACTCGTTGAAGTGGCACAGGACGCAATGCTCGCACGGGATCGCAGCATGATTACTGTCATTCATTTGTTCATTGTGAAACCAGACCGCCGGGCCACATGTGAAGTGCGGGTGCACATGTCAATAGGAACAAAATACTAAAGGAGGCGCTGATGCAAGCGGCTTTTTTCGCACGTTGCACGCTGATCAGGTTGCGGGGTGCGTTACAATGCCCAAAACTAAGGGAAGGTACGGGATGTAGCCACTGCTCACGCTATCTCGGAGCGCCGCGTGTTCACAAGGGCATTACATACTTCCTGTACTGCCGGTAATGGCTTGAGCTTCCAGGAGAAATCAGCCGTTGCAACTGGCGTGGAGACATGCGCGCCACCATTCTCCATCCCACAACAGTGCGTCATGCGCTTCCTGACAGCTGCTTGACGATGCTGGAGCGCCAATAACCGGAAATTCGGTTACACGTCTGATCCGAGCAGCGCAGCTTCTGTCTGAGAGTCACATTGTGGGCATCAGATTCGATTGGTGGAGGAGAGTCACAATAGCTGTGAGAATTAGCATAACTATTGCACACCGCAGACAATCCTCATGCCATCTCCAACTACGATCATGGCCAGTCCGATGTGTTCGCAATCGTGTTCAACTTCCGTCGGAAGAAGTATTCACGTTCGCTTGGAGCATACAGGCATTGCTTACATCTGTTGTCGTTATGACTCCTGTCCAGGAACTTCTTGTCCAATCTGAAATGTTATTTGCCATGCTCAGGGGAGCCGCTATTTCCTAGTAAGCACTACTTGGCCGTCAAGATTACAGAGTCAAGCCCATGAACAGTCGCCGCTCAATTCTTGCTCAAATACCTGTTGTACTCTGGCTTGCGCATGTGGTGCCAATAGCCGGGTGTATCCCTGTTTCCAAGTCCGTCCTGATTCACAATCTTCCTCCAGTTCCAATGGAAGCAGTTAACGTCTTTTTTCAGGAAGATGAAGTGCCCGAACATAGACGAGTAGCCATTCTATCCGGGAAACACGAAAACACGTACTACACAACCAGAGCGCAACTACTCGACGAGTTACGCACGGCAGCAGGAGACATGGGTGCAAATGCCATCATCGTAGGAAATGAAGAGCTTGCAGGCATCAAGATCATACCTCATAACCCGGCTCTGACCAGTAAGAGTCTAAGGCGTGCGGCCATCGCCATATTGATTGAAAAAGATTAATAGTGCGGTTTGCGTCTCATCTTTCTTTCGGGGAGGACCGTGCGTGTAATTCATTGACCATGTTGCGGAAAAAGTGTGCTCCAAGATCCTGCATCATGAAATACAACACAACATGGAATGAAGTACGGGAGACGCTGTAGGTCATCGAATGCTCCGGGATCAGCGAGCTGTAGAGTACGACTGTGCATGGACTCTGCACGCCTCTTAGCGTCGCCGCTCTGCCTGCTCGCCCAAGAACGCGTCCAGTCAGTCGGACTTTGCCTTTCGCAAGCTCGCGCGCCCATATACAAGCGTCTTAATAATAGATGCGTATATGTGACAATTCCATACGGTTCCCAGTTTGTGCAAGTAGGCGTATAATTCCCATTGCTTGCATTTGTCTTCATATCGGCAACTGCCTGAGCAATTTGTCTTTCTATTCATTAGTATCGTCTGCCCAGGAAAACGGAGTTCTCTCTGGCGGCCGCTGAATTGGAGCAGTCGCGGTTGCCTGGAGCATGCGATGCGCACCAGTTCGCCCGGGGTGTGGAAGGCCGCCTCGCGTGTAACGAGCGGGCGGAGATTGGAATCGGTTGGGTTATTCATATAATGTAATCTGGATGTGCCCTTCGAGGGACGATTGATGGGAGCCCCACAAGGAAGTATGCCTCAGACTCCTTCGGACCCGAAATTTGGTATGAATCCACAGGCTACCAACGAAATGCTTCACGAGATGAGTGATGACTTTCGGGTGGAACCCGACGTCATGCTTGCACTCGCACAGAAAGCGGCCGAGTTAGTAGTAGAAAGAACTGTCCGCCTTCCGTTGGAAAACTCCTGGGACGGAGAATTCCGGCAGGGACTGGAGAGTCGCCTGAAGGAAGATCCTCCCGAAGACGGGCGACCAGCCGAAGATGTCCTTCAACGGGCAGCAGAAGACATCCTCTCCTTTGCTGCGCGACTTGACCATCCGAGGTTCTTCGGATTCATTCCGTCGTCGCCTCTATGGCCCGCAGTGCTTGCCGAATTCATGTCATCCGGGTACAACATAAACCAGTGCACCTGGCTTGTTGCAAGTGGTCCGAGTCAATGTGAACTGGTGGTGGTTGACTGGATTCGGCAGTGGCTCGGCTACCCAGAGAAGGCCGGTGGACTGTTTACGAGTGGTGGCTCGGCTGCCAGCCTTGAGGCCCTGGTAGCGGCGAGAGAAGCGGCAGGTTACCCGGAGCGCGCTACCATCTACATGAGCGACCAGAGCCATGGCTCACTGATCCGCGCCGCGAGGATCAGTGGGATACGGGCCGAATGCATTCGCATCATTGAGAGTAACGAGAGCTTCCGCATGGATGTGGAGGCGCTCAAGCGCGCCGTAGAAGTCGACCGTGCCAACGGGTTCAATCCAATAGCAGTGGTGGCTACCGCTGGAACCGGTAGCACGGGGACGATTGATCCGATGGATGCCATGGCGGACTTCTGCGAGTCGGAAAATATTTGGCTGCACGTTGATGCAGCGTACGGTGGTTTCGCCGTCATAACGGAGGAGGGGAAAGAACTTCTGCACGGGATACATCGCGCCGACTCGATAGGGATGGACGCTCACAAGTGGTTTTTCCAGCCATACGAGGCGGGTTGCCTTATGGTAAAGGACGTAAGCACGCTTGAGAATGTGTTTGCAATGCGTAACGACATCCTACAGGATACTATTTGGGGAAAGGCCCACCCAAACTTTGCAGACCGCGGTATGCAATTGAGTCGTGCCGCTCGATCGCTTAAGGTCTGGATGTCTATCCAGACCTTTGGAATGGGGGCGTTTCGGCGAGCTGTGTTAAGGGGGATGCAGTTGGCCATGCGCGCCGAGCAGTACTGTAGGCAAAGCACTATCCTTGAGCCTCTCAACCCTGCGTCGCTGGGCATCGTGTGCTTTCGGGTCAATCCAGCGAACGTCGAGCTTGATGAGAATGCGTTGGAAAAGATTAACAGTGCGGTATTGGCGCACATCTTCTGGGAGGACCGTGCGTTCGTTTCATCGACACTGTTGCGGAAGACGTTTGCACTAAGATTCTGCATCTTGAATCACAACACAACGTGGAACGATGTACGGGAGACGCTGGAGGCCATTGAGCGCTTCGGGATCAGTGAGTTGCCAAAGTGAGATGGCGCTATTGCCCTGGGTGGTTCACTGATGCACCTACTCAAACAGCGGCTTCGGGGCAAGGATGTGTTTAGTCAAGCAACGGTAGTCCACCGGCGCGAGATTGGAGACTGCCAGCAACACGGGGCGAGCCTCAGGTTGCTGTTTATGCCGGTGAATGTGGCTCGGACCAAGGGTCTTGGGAATAGCAGTATCAGCCGAGTGTCGCTCGCCGTATGGGTACACGTCAAACCCCAGTGCGAGCGTGACGGCGAACTGGACTTTCCCCTGGCGCAAGCTAAGCCGAATCGTGAAACATTCAGGCATCATACAGGATGCGGTCTACCGGAATGATGTTATGGGACGCGCCATGATTGCCCAGGAATTAGGGCACTGGACTTTGCGAATATCCCAGTCGTCAAAGGCTTTTGCGGCGAGATCGGACGGTTCGCCCAATTTCACTGCTGGCAGTATTTGAGTACCGAGTCACGAAACCTTCCTACCCCAAATTCGTTGGGTTATTAGCTAGTCTTATTCTCAATCAGGAGGAATGCTCGTATGCCCTGCGGCAGAAAACGAAAACGGCACAAGATTGCCACACACAAGCGCAAGAAGCGGCTTAGGAAGAATCGACACAAGAAGAAGAACCGTTAGACCATTTCGTTCGTCTTGTCTCCAGAAGCTGCAGTCGGGGCGCTGGCAGTGGCCTTGTTGCACCTGCGGTGCGACTTTCCGGTATGTAGACTACCTGAAGTGCTATGAAAGAAAATAATCTCTCCAGCGTAATTCGTGTATTTGGATGGGGGATACTCCTCGGCGGTGCTGCGGGCTTGGCTGCCGGCCTTCTCTTGGCGCCGGAGGAAGGTTCCCGGCTGCGGCGGCGGGTTACGTATCGACTCGAGAGTCTCGGCAAACAGATCACCGATCTTGCAGATCAGTTATTGAGCCCTGAAGCGGACAGTGAGGCGCGCCGGCACGGGAATGCCATTGTGGCGGACGCGCAGGAACGTGCGGATAATATTCAGCGAGATATCGACGCGCTGCTGGGAGACATGCGGGAGCAGGGGCCTGCGGCCCCGAAGGAGGATTGATTACGTTTGGGGGGTGAACCCCGCATGCACATGCCTAATTTCGCGGTTCTGCTTGGCCCTTCTGAGGAAATGAAAACCGGCGGCAACCCATTTGCGCCGGACATGTTCGACTATCGATCCAGTGATACGTTCAATTATTTCAGTCGGTTGAATCCTGAACGCCGTACGCTGATTGACCGATTGCAATGGGCGATTCGGTCGAGTGACGACGCTAGTTTGGAAGAGATTTTTGGCATTGCAGGTAGGTCGCTCAAAGAGGTGAAGGACGCCATACTGGGAATATATTCGGCTCCGCTCATGTCGGCCCTCGACCGATATGGTCCGGGCGTCATGTATGCCTCGATGGATTTCCCGGGCCTCCCTACAGGTGCACAGCGACGGTTATTGGAGAATGGCGTGGTGCTCTCAGGTCTGTTCGGATTGCTTCGGCCCGACGACTTGATCCCCAACTATCGGCTTGCTATGAATGCTATAGTCCCGGGTATCGGCGCCGTTTCCGAGTATTGGCGGCCACACATAAGCAGCTTGCTAAACGAGGCCATAAAAGGGCGTTTCGTGTGGGACCTGCTCCCCGAGACACACCGGGCGGCGTGGGACGATGACCATGCGTACGCCCAGAAAGCGCATGTGGAGTTTCTTGTCAATGGAGCACAAGGGCCGGAGCCTGTGCAGGGTGACAAGGAGTCGCTGCGCGGGCAACTTGTAAATTTCATTATGCGTGAGACGGCTGAGGGGACCGACTCCTTTCTGAACTGGGAGCATCCGGCGGGTTACCGCTATGATGAGGCTCGCTCAACGTACGATGAAGCCACCAGGACCGCTACGATTGCATTGGTGAAACAATAACGTCCTGCGGGTTACTTCTTTGGGCTTCGGATGCCCGACTTGTTGCACGTCCTGTTGCTGTTCGGCGTCGGCCTCCTGGCGGGCGTCATCAATGTAATGGCGGGCGGAGGCTCCGCGCTCACCCTGCCGGTGCTAATCTTTCTCAATCTGGATCCCACCGTCGCCAACGGCACGAACCGCGTGGCAATCGTGGCCCAGAATGTATTTGCCACGCTGTCATTTCATCGGCAGAAGGTTGGCCGTATCAGGCAGAGCCTCCTATTTGCGGCCTGGGCCATTCCCGGAGCGATCGTCGGCGCCATTGCCGCCGTTCAGATCAGTGACGCCTGGTTCTTGCGCATCCTGGGTGCGATGATGCTCGGTGTCGTTGTGTCAATGGTGGTCCCGCGAAAGGCGAGGGATACAACGCTTGATGGACGTTCTTCCCCGTGGATTTATCCCTTGCTTTTCGGGATCGGATTCTACGGTGGATTCATTCAGATGGGCGTCGGGTTCCTGTTCATGGCGGGCTTTTATCATGTCATGCGCATGAACCTCGTGTTCGCAAACATGCACAAAGTCGTGGTCGTACTCCTCTATTCTCTGCCTGCGCTGGGCATATTCGCCGTGAGCGGCAATGTGGATTGGGCACTCGGTCTGATTCTGGCCACCGGGAACGCACTTGGTGCCTGGTTCGCTGCTCAGGTGATGGTTCAAAGAGGGGAGAAATTGGTGCGCACGGTGTTGGTTGTGGCGCTCCTCATTATGGCCGCAAAAATACTCGGCTTCTACTAATCACCCGCCCCGCACCTCTGATTCAATGCCGGTATAGAGCCTCAGCTTTGCCATGGGTTCCGGGCGTGTATTCAGGCTGACGGCTGTCAGGACGACGATGTTGGCGACAAGACCAAACACGCCTTCGTGGATCGGAAAGGGGCGCAACTCGGGGGCAGCGAGAAAGAACACGCTCACCAGGATCCCCGCCAGTAGTCCCGACAGTGCGCCGACGCCAGTTGCGCGCGGCCAGTAGAAGGCGGCGAACATGAGTGGAAGAATCTGCGCCACCGCACCGTATGAGCCGAGCAATAGTGCCACGAGTGACACATCAGAGACGACGGCGAAATAGTAGCTCACCGCACCGAGAAGCACCACGAGTATGCGTATATAGGACCGTTGCTGCCGGTCAGTGATGGCGTGTGAGACTAGCGGCGCCAAACCGTCCCGGATGCCGATGGAGGCTGCCGCGTGCAAGAGTGCGTCTCCGGTGGACATCGAGGCAGCGAGTGCTCCAGCGCAGACGAGGCCTACGATCAGGGCCGGAAATTCGATCTGCGTAAGGATGTAGGGGACGATGGTGTCGGCGGGTGCAACATTGGGATAGGCGATAACGCCCGCGAAACCGATAAGCAGGATAGGAACGAGAAATAGCTGGAAGGTGGGGTAGAGCACAACGGTAAGTCGCAGCGCTCGATCACTCTTTGCCGCATAGCTTTTCATGAACAGGTGTGGCCACATGGACAGCCCCATGGCGGATACGATTATCGCAGAGCTATAGGCCCACCAGTTCCACGGCTCTCCAGAGGTGGTCACGCCGGGGGCCGTGAGCATGGCACCGAAGTCACTGGCGGCAATCTGCGTAAACATTGCGCCTACGCCTCCATACAGCTTCCATGGGAGGTAGAGACCCATGAACCAGGCGACGACGAGCATAAAGATGCCCTGGAACGTATTGGTCCATCCAACGCCCATGACGCCGCTGGTGAGCACATAGGTCATGACCACGCCATAGGTGACCAGCGCCCCAGCCCATTCGGGAATGCGACCCTCGGAGATCACTGACAGGATATAGCCCGCTCCCTTCATCTGGAGCGTGAGATAGGGGATGCAGGCCGCCACGCTGACGATCGCCAGGACAATACCCAGCGGACGGTTCGCGAAGCGATGGACCAATAGTTCGGCCTGTGTCACGAAATTAAGCCGTGCACCTACTCGCCGTGCGCGGGGCCCTATGAAATAGAGCGGCACCATGCCTACGGTGCCATAGGCGAGGATATAGAAGGCGGCGGCGCCACGCGAATATGCCCAGCCTGGACCACCGAGAAAGGCGAATGACGAAAACACGGAGGCCCCCAGCACGAAATAGAGCACAAGGACATTCATGCTGCGATCCGCGGCCACATACCCCGCCACTGTGCCAGTGACGGTTCGCCGCGAGGCAATGCCCATGCCGAGGGATAGTCCCAGATATGCGCCGCAGACCAGTACCGTGACAAGCCAGGGTTCCATCTTCTATTCCGAGCGATACAGCCAGACCAGGGCGCCCATGACGATCAGTAGCCACGCCACGATCCATGCCAATGGCATGGGGAGACCGAAAATGAGGGGAAGTGGCTGTGCTACGAGTGCATATACGGGCCAGATCAGAGCGACGGCCGCTGCCATGAGGACACCGAGGAAGAGAAGCCTACGCAGCCGGTATGCTTTTGACGTACCAGGGACGAAGAATACCAGGCCCTTGGGAGGAGTATCCATATCATCAACGGCGAGTATTCGTATGCGGGTGAGTGTCGTGCACGACCGTGTTGGGCAAGCGACTGGGGAAAGTATAGCATGGACAGCAGAAATGCGCACAGGATGCTGCGGAATACCAGCCTCGGCGGCGGTCGCATTCTTTGAGGCAGCCTGGGCGAGTTGCAGGATCGTACGTTAGCATCCCGGAGTGCCGGTATCGGGCGTCAAAGCAAGGAGAGTGTGCGCAGAACAGTACCTGGCACAACACATACTTGGCCATGCGCCTTTGATTGCGACAATTTAGCACTTTCAGTGTTATCGGAGAATTCGGTATCCTCCCGGCGACCGCTTCTTACAACTATCGTTTCGCGACGCGCGTGCTGTTTCGTGTTCACGCATGCTACTGGTCCCTGTATTTCCTGGCGGGAATTGCTTTGGCGCAGGCCCCTTCCGGGGATTTTCTGCGGTGCGGTGATCTCTCGTTCCTAGATGAACTCGAGGCTGCCGGTGCGGTCTACCGAGACGCAGGAACGACGGGCGATGCGTTAGAGATTCTGAAGTCGCGCGGCTTCAACGCCGTACGCCTGCGGATATTCCACACACCGACGGAAATAAGGGACGGTCTGGATGACATGCTCGCATTGGCCGGACGTGCGCGGTCCCTGGAGCTAGGCCTAGTACTCGATTTTCATTATTCGGACACATGGGCCGATCCCGGCCAGCAAGCCAAGCCACATGCCTGGGCAACGTTGTCGTACACAGCGCTGCGGGACAGCGTGAAGGCGTATACGCAACACGTTCTTGCCGCTCTTAAGGCGCAAGGAACCGTGCCCGATATTGTGCAGATCGGAAACGAGATCACCGGGGGCTTTTTATGGAATGACGGCCGTGTTGGCGGCGCTTTCGATACGCCGTTACAGTGGAGGCGGCTGGGAGAATTGTTGCAGAGTGCTACCGCGGGCGTGCGAGAGGTTGTCGGCGACTCCTCCAGGATAATGATCCATATCGATCGTGGTGGCAGCCCGGGTGTCGCCCGTTGGTTTTTCGATCATTTGGTTGCGGAGGGCGTCTCGTTTGATCTCATCGGGTTGTCTTACTATCCATGGTGGCATGGTCCATTGGAGGGATTCCAGGCCACGCTCGAATTGCTGAAGGAGCGCTACCGTGTGCCCGTCTTTCTCGCGGAGGTGGCCTACCCGTGGACGTTGGGATGGTTCGATGACACGCACAATGTTGTCGGCCTTCCGGAGCATCTCTTACCGGGTTTTCCTGCTACCCCGCAGGGACAGGTGGCCTTTCTGGGGGCGGTGGTGGAGAGCCTTATGGGCATTGCTGCACAGGGCGCGTGCTACTGGGCGCCGGATCATGTGGCGGCTCCGCGTTATGGATCGCCATGGGAAAATCTGGCGCTATTTGACGATCAGGGCAATGTCCTGCCGGCTGCTGCGGCACTGGGAGGGACCCAATCCGTGCAGAGAACGATCGAAGCGGTGCAGATCGGCGTCGTGGAAGCATTTCCCAACCCGGCTCGCGACATCATCCGCATCCGATTCGACAATCGATCGGGGGAGTGTGCGCAGATACGTGTCCTGGATCTTATTGGACGGTTGCGCCGGACCGTGCCGGGAGGTTGCGTGATCGGATCAGCCGAAATTCGCATGTCGATGCGTGGGCTGTCAGCAGGCGTCTACCTGTTCGAAATCCACGCCGCGAAGTCCGGCGTGCTAGCCCGCGGTAAATTTGTGGCAGCCGGTGGTCTTGGCTCGTCTCAGTAGGTCGATTGTGAGTCAATGCTCGCAAGAATCACGCTCCGGTCTCGTCTTTTGGAAACAGGAACGCGACAGTGGCCTGTGGTTGGATCCCGGAGGAGGGGATAGTGTCTATGTCACCACTCGCGGTCAACTCCCAGTCTATCATCATTGATTGAGTTGCGGGAGGTTCTCTAATCGTTTGAGCCATTCATCGAAGTGGCACTGCTTGCAAATCCTGTCGAGTCCGATTTTTGGGATACGGCCACTCCCAATGTCAAGCCCATAACTTGTCGTTCCGTTAACAAATGGCGGTGCGGTCATCTTTCCCGAAGCGACAGGCTTTATACCTGGACTTGAGGGGAGACTAAAGCCTATACGCGATGCCGATGATCGGACCTATCTGTACGCTTCAAACGTCGCCATCAATGACGGTCAGCCACAACCAGTATCGTTCGATTACGGTGAGGAATTGCGCCTCACTGATGCTGACGGAAAGGAAATATTGGCACGCGTTGTCGACATCGTAGGTCGGTCAGCACTATTGGAGTATCGTGCAATTGAGGCTCAACCAGAGTCACGGCCAGAGTCACGGCCAGAGTCACGGCCAGAGTCTCTGGAGTCCAGGATCCTCAGTCTCTTGGCGGCTGGACCGAAGTCGAAAGCCGAGTTGTCCAGGAACTTGGGGCAGCGGAAAGTCTCTGGTCAACTCAACAAGGTCTTCCGGATGCTCATGTCCGACGAGAGAATCGCGTATACGTTGCCCGAAAAACCTCGAAGCCGACTCCAGAAATATCGATTGACGGGCTAGGGGCGCACAGCCATCTTGAGCCTCAGAACAAGAAGCACAGAGGCATGAATACCGTCGGCCTACGTGAAATTATTATCCAGCAGCGCGTGATCGCGTTTTTCAAGAATATGCTGGTCTCCGTCCAATCACAGGCGGGATACTAGCGATATTCGGGACTTAAAGGCAGGCCATTACCTGGCACAAATACCATACCTGCCAATTTTGCGTTCCCTCTGCCCCCGATACCATGAACGGTATGCTTTGACTATCTTTGACCGTCTTATTGTGTGCATAGCACTCTTCTCTGGTTTAGCGGTTGTAAACAAGCCTGCAATCATGTACTTGTCCGTTCATGCCCACTGATTGTAGAGTAGAGGAGCAGGATAGACTGGCGCTGATCTTGCAGCACATACCGGCACGCCGGACGCCGCGAGGACGTTCGCTGTTGCCTTGTTGATCCAGCAGGTGCGCTTCTCGTGGATCAATTGGTAGCGGCGACAGACCCCCTTTCCACGAAATCCATGTTCCGACTTGAAGTGGACAACCTTGGTAAGCGCTTTGGGCGGCGTGTGCTGTTTCGGCGCCTGTCGTTTGGCCTGGAAGGAGGAGAGGCGCTGGCAGTAACCGGGCCGAACGGTTCTGGGAAATCTACGCTTCTCAAGATCCTGGGAGGCGTGCTGCGGCCGACCGCAGGGTCTGTGACGTTGCTTCGCCAGGGCCAGGCGCTGAGCGGTGAAGCCCATCCCCTCAACGTCGGTTTCGTGTCTCCATATATAAATGTCTACGAGGATCTCTCGGCCCGTGAAAACCTTGCGTTCCTGGCGAATGCTCGTCGGCTATCGGAACGCCACAAAAAGGTGGAGGAGGCACTGGAACTGGTAGCGCTGTCTGCACGCGCTAACGACCTTGTTCGCGACTATTCATCCGGGATGAAGCAGCGCATGAAATTTGCTGCAGCATTGTTGGCTTCGCCTCCACTGTTGCTACTGGATGAACCGCTAACGAATCTGGACGCAGATGGGTGCGATCTGGCCGGGCGTATTGTAGAACATCAGCGCACAATGAAGGGGATTGTTGTCGTTGCCACGAACGCGCCGGAGGAGGTGGCGGCCTACGAGCGTGTCTTGCGCATCGAGCAGCCGGTAGGGGACAGGTTGGGTCCTTAGGGAAATCATCGGCGTATGGGAATGTTGGGCTTGTTGAGTTGGATTGTGCCAGAGATATGGAGTTTCGTCTAAAGCATGCAATAGCGTGGTGGATAGACCCCTCGTATGAATAAAAAATTGTATAATGCCCCAATCAGACACCGGTCGCAACCAGCCAGCACAGAAGATCAATAGTCGCATGATCCGTAGGCGAAAGGGCATGGTCATAAAGAATACAGACGCCCATGCCGTAGTCTTGCAACTCGCGACCCGGCGATTGGTCGTCAAGCCGGGAGAAGAGGTGCCAATTTCGGCAGACGAAGTCAAGGATTCCGTCCTCAGGGAAAAACTGCAAGCACGGGCGATTTCCATTGTGCGACCGATAACGGAAGCAGAAGAAAACGCAGTACGGCAGCTCTTGGAGACACACGCTGACAGTAAGCCATCTGCGACGACCA
This sequence comes from Rhodothermales bacterium, assembly GCA_963665975.1. GTDB lineage: Bacteria > Bacteroidota > Rhodothermia > Rhodothermales > Bin80. Next base: position 692,560 of record OY762508.1, on the reverse strand, counting down.
TCGGGTAATGAAAATACTTGCTCTGGAGCCCTGGTATGGGGGCTCGCATCGGAATTTTCTGGATGGACTTGCGCGCCACAGCACCCACCAGTTTCATCGGGTTACGATGTCGGCGCGATTCTGGAAGTGGCGCATGCACGGCGGCGCTGTAACGCTTGCGCGCAAGGCGGTCCAGGCCGTTGAAGAAGGCTTCAGACCGGACGTGATTTGGGCGACCAGCATGGTCAATTTGCCAGCTTTTCTGGCGTTGACGAGAGACCACTTGAAGGACACTTCGGTGGTCTACTACCTGCACGAGAACCAGCTCACTTATCCGCTCCCCGATGGCGCGAAGCGCGACCTTTCCTACGCCTATGTGAACTATCTGTCCTGCCTGGCGGCCGATCGCGTGGTGTTTAATTCGCAGTTTCACTACGACGAATTCATGCGGGCAATCCCCGGATTATTGCGGGCATTTCCGGACTACACGCATCTACATACGGTGCAGGAAATCCGCGAAAAGAGCACGGTTCTGCACCTGGGAATGGATCTGCAAGCCCATGACCGCTATGCATCCGATTACGCGGGTCATTCCTGGGGACCCGCTATGGAGCCGCCAATTGTGCTGTGGAATCACCGGTGGGAGTACGACAAGAATCCGGAGGCGTTTTTTCGTTTGATGAACCGGCTGGATGATGCCGGATGCAGGTTTCGCCTGATTCTTGCCGGCAAGCATTTTGAAGAGCAGCCGTATGAATTCGAGCAGGCATTCGAGCGCTACGCAGAGCGGATCCTGCACTACGGGTATGCGGAAGATTTTGAGGAGTACAGCCGGCTCTTGCACCGTGCGGACTTGGTAGTTTCGACGGCAATCCATGAGTTTTTTGGCATTGCCGTCATGGAGGCGATTTATTGCGGATGCCACCCGCTGCTCCCCAACCGGTTAAGTTATCCGGAACTCATTCCCTCCTCACTGCATGAGCCGCTCTTGCACGTGCCAGTGCTCTATGAAGACTACGACGATCTTTTCCGGATCATGGCTGCTATCCTGCGAGGAGAAGAACGGCCTCTACCGCCCAATACGCTACGGGGTATTCTGGAGGGGTTAGACTGGCCCATTCACGTTGCCCACTATGATGCGCTTCTGCAGGAAGTCTCGGCACGTTGAGCGCGTCCGCCGCGACCGTAGCGTCCGCCACGGGGCGCACCCGCCGTAAACCGACACATACTCTCATGCCAACGGCCCACTACCAGCGCGTTCGTTCCTTTATGGAGCGTGTAGGTCAGGACACGCCCCGGAGTCCGACCATTCCGGATGCGGCCACGCGTTTGCTTCGAGCGAAGCTCATCCTGGAGGAAACCATGGAAACGCTGCACGCCCTGGGCGTTACGGTGGAGTTGGCTGACGGGTGCAAACACGTAATCGAACACCGTGAGTTAGTGCTCCGTGCAACGGACCAGGTGGATCTTGAAGGAGTTGTGGATGGCTGTGCGGATATATCTGTCGTGACAATTGGCACCCTGATTGCATTTGGCGTAGACGACGAGGAGGTGCTGGCAGAAGTGGATCAGTCGAACTTGCGTAAATTTGGCCCCGGCTCTTACAGGCGCGAAGACGGCAAGTGGATTAAGCCCCCCGACTGGACACCACCCGATCTGCAAAGCATACTTGTACGACAGGGTAGGGGAATCGCCGGAGGAACATAGCGACTCCACTCATCAGGAAGGACGGGTAGACTTGCTAGTCCGGCGATCTAGGTTGTAAGCGGAATAGACTGAGCACGAGACAAAGCGCACGCAGGCTTTTGATACTTGGGTGCGAAATGGCCTTCCGTCCTGCCTGTTCCGGTGCGCGCTCGTTTGCGGGCTACGTCATGTTTTCGACCAACGCCTCTGCAAACTCGCTACACTTGAGCAGCGTCGCCCCTTCCGTGAGACGGTGGAAGTCATAGGTCATTCGCTTCTCGGCAATGGTGTGCTCGACGGCGCCCACGATCGTATCGGCAGCCTCGGTCCATCCCATGTAGCGGAACATCATTTCGCCGGAAAGAATGAGGGAGGATGGATTCACTTTGTCCAGCCCGGCATACTTCGGCGCCGTTCCGTGTGTTGCCTCGAAAATGGCCAGCCCCGTGTCGTAGTTAATATTGGCTCCCGGCGCGATGCCGATGCCGCCAACCTGTGCCGCGAGCGCGTCCGATATATAGTCTCCGTTAAGGTTCATCGTTGCGATCACGCTGTATTCGAGGGGACGGGTCAGAATCTGTTGAAGGAACGCGTCCGCGATGACATCCTTGACGATGACCTGGTGACCATCATCGGTCCGGATTTGCTGCCACGGACCCCCGTCGAGGTCCTGCGCGTCGTAGAGCTCTCGTGCGACCTGGTATCCCCAGTCGCGGAATCCGCCTTCCGTAAATTTCATGATGTTGCCCTTGTGCACGAGCGTGACACTTGGGAGTCGCTCCGCGATGGCATAGTCCAGGGCAGCGCGCATGATACGGAAGGTCCCTTCGCGGGAGACTGGCTTTATGCCGATGCCTGTTGATTCGGGAAAACGAATCTTGGCATACTGCTCCGGGAAAGCCTCCGCGAAGAGCTGTTTGAAGCGTGCGGTGTTGGCGTCGCCATCCTGGAATTCGATTCCGGCATAGATGTCTTCCGAGTTCTCCCGGAATATGATCATGTTGACGCGATCGGGATGCAGGACGGGAGATGGCACGCCCTGAAAATGCCGCGTCGGGCGTACGCATGCATAGAGATCCAGTTTCTGGCGCAAGGCCACATTCAGGCTACGGATGCCACCGCCTACAGGGGTTGTTAGCGGCCCCTTTATGGCAACCCTGTAATCTCGGATCGCATTGAGCGTGTCTTGAGGAAGCCATTCGCCGAACCGCTGGTGGGCCTTGTCTCCGGCGTAGATTTCGAACCATTCAATCCGGCGGGAATCTGCATACGCATGCTGCACGGCGCCGTCGAACACGTGCTGCGCGGCGCGCCAGATGTCAGGACCGATGCCATCTCCTTCTATGAAGGGCAGGACAGGGTGGTCCGGTATGGAAAGAATGCCGTTTTCGGCAGTGATGCGGTCGCCGTCCACAGGAGGCGTCAGGTGGAGATAGGACATTTCTGGTTGCAGTAAGTGTCGGGAGCCGGAAAATCCGATTTCTGGGGACGATTGTCCAAAAATCAATCAGAGTTTATTGAAAAGATCACGTAGTCTGAATTCCCAGACCTTGAGCGCCGCTTCTCGGACAATAGCCTTACTCATCTTGGATTGACCTTCTGTGCGTTCAGTAAATACGATTGGCACCTCCTTTAACCGGAAGCCGTTGCGCCAGGCGCGGTATTTCATTTCGACCTGAAACGAGTAGCCGTTCGACTTGACGCGACTCAGATCCAGGGCTTTTAATACCCGAATGTGGTAGCACACGAATCCGGCTGTCACATCTCGGACCGGGAGGCCTGTTATGATACGCGTATACATGCCAGCTCCGTAGGACAACAGGAGCCGCGACAGTGGCCAGTCAATAATGCGTACGCCACCGATATAACGGGAGCCGATCACAAGATCTGCTTCGCCTTGCCTGACGGGATCGATAAGTCTCGGCAAATCGCGCGGGTTATGTGACAGGTCGGCGTCCATTTCGCATACAAATGTGTATCCGTGCTGGAGCGCGTAGCGGAAGCCCAGCACGTACGCCGTGCCCAATCCCTGCTTGCCGGCCCGGCGAAGGAGCTGTATGCGGCCCGGATATTGGTCACGCAAACCTGCTACAGCCTCTGCGGTGCCGTCAGGAGATCCGTCATCCACTACGAGCGCATCCAGGCCACCCTCCTGGTCCATAACCAGCTTGAGGGCGTTCTCGATATTCTCGATCTCGTTGAAGGTTGGAATTATGACGAGCGCGCGACCATCGTCAGGCATGCGGCTTGTGGTTAGTGTAGTGAGTGCCAGAATCCGCCAATATCGATATTGGACCGGGTTTTTCCCAACCAAGCTCAGAGGAAACAGCGCACAGTTTGACCCGACAGATCACGCCGATCCGGCTTTGCATGCTCGAAAACGAGTCGAATGGCGAGACCTTGAAGGTTGTGATTGTTATATTGGAGCGTAGTGGGCACGTCGCAACGGCGTGGATCCAATGGGCCTCTTCAGCCGTATCCTTCTGCTGATTGCAGGCTCGACATTTCAAACACCGATACAGCGACATGGCTGGCGAAACTGAAGCGACCAAGGAGAAACGAGCAACAAAGGCTGTAAACAATCTTCCGAAGCATGCCGAGTCTACCAACGGCCACATGCGTCGGGTGCCGACCCAGAAAGGCTTTGGGGCTTCCTTTGACGTATATGAGGCCGATGCAGTTACACATGAAGAATTGGACCTGAGTACGGAAGATGTGCTCGTCATGTATCGGAATATGCTGCTGCAGCGTCGCTTCGAAGAGCGCTCGGCGCAGATGTACGGGAAGCAGAAGATCGGTGGATTCTTACATCTATATATAGGGCAGGAGGCGATTTCGACGGGGACGGTCGATGCCATCACGGTCGGCCATGACAGCGTGATCACGGCCTATCGCGATCATGGGATTGCGCTGGCAGCCGGCATGTCTCCAGACGCATGCATGGCGGAGCTCTTTGGAAAGGTGGGCGGCTGTTCGAAGGGCAAGGGAGGGTCCATGCATTTCTTCAGCAACGAGCACCGGGTCTTCGGCGGGCACGGCATCGTCGGCGCCCACATTCCCTTGGCCGTGGGCATCGCCTTCGCACACAAGTACAAGAAGGACGACGGCGTGTGCGTGGGGTTCTTTGGTGACGGCGCCGTTTGGCAAGGATCGTTTCATGAGGCCGCGAATCTTGCAAGCCTGTACGAAGTGCCCGTGGTTCTGGTTATCGAGAACAACCAGTACGCCATGGGGACGGCTGTTGACCGGGCAGCAGCGGAGCCTGATTTGTATAAGCAGGCTGCGGGCTATGCCATGCCGGGGGCACTTGTTAACGGCATGGATGTTTTCAGCGTCTGCAAGGCGATGCGAAATCATGTGGCGATGGCGCGCCGCTTCCAACCGTCGATTGTCGAAATTCGCACGTATCGCTATCGGGGCCACTCCATGAGTGATCCCGGCAAGTATCGCACTCGTGAGGAGTTGGATGCGGAGAAGTCCCGGGATCCCATCCTGCGCCTGAAGAGCTATATCCTGGACCATGGCATTGGTACTAATGATGCACTTGATGCGATAGACCAATCCGTAAAGGAAGAAGTGATGGCTTCGGTTACGTTCGCAGAGAACAGCCCACTGCCGCCATTGGAGGCCATTTACGAGGACGTATACAGCGAGGAGGGTTTTCCTTTTCTGACGTAACCAAGTGAAAGCACCGGTAGACATTTCGTATTGACAACATGGCAACGTTACAATTACGCGAGGCCGTTCGGGCGGCGATGATCGAGGAAATGGAGCGCGATGAGGATGTATTCCTGATGGGAGAGGAGGTTGCCGAATACCATGGTGCCTACAAGGTCAGTGAAGGGATGCAGGAAATGTTCGGTCCTGGCCGTGTCATTGACACCCCCATCAGTGAAAACGGTTTTGCCGGGCTGGGTATTGGAGCGGCAATGAATGGCTTGCGGCCAATTATCGAGTTCATGACCTGGAATTTTGCATTCGTAGCCATGGACCAGTTGGTCAACAACGCGGCAAAGATCCGATACATGTCCGGGGGGCAGTATTCGTTTCCGATCGTGTTTCGCGGGCCGAATGGTGCTGCCGGACAATTGGCGGCCACCCACAATTCGTCGGTAGAATCGATCTACAGTAGTTTTCCGGGCTTGAAGGTGATTTCGATTTCGAACCCGGACGATGCCAAAGGGCTGCTTAAGAGCGCCATTCGGGACAACGACCCTGTGCTCTTTCTCGAGAGCGAGTTCATGTACGGCATGAAGGGGGAGGTCTCCGATGCGGAGGATTACACGATACCCATCGGTAAGGCGCGTATTGCTCGGGAGGGTGACGCGGTAACGATCATCGGTCACAACAAGAGTTACTGGCGCGCCATGGAGGCCGCCGAGCAATTGGCTGCCGACGGTTATGAGGCGGAAGTCATCGATCCTCGCACGATTCGTCCCTTCGACTGGGACGCGGTCGTTGCCTCGGTGCGCAAGACAAACCGATGTGTCATTGTGGACGAGAGCAATCCCTTCGCGAGTGTGTCGTCTGAAATCGCTTACCAGATACAGGCTCGATGCTTCGATGACCTGGATGCTCCAGTCAAGCGGGTCACCTCAAAGGATGTGCCTGCCCCCTATGCCAAGAACCTGATGGAGTTTTATCTGCCGAGTGCGGAGGATACGTACCGGACCTGCCGCGAGGTGCTCTATCTGGATTGAGGAGATTGCCCGATTTCATGTTCAATCAGAACGTAATCCACAGGTATCATGGCCATTGCCGTTGAAATGCCAAAGATGACAGACACCATGGAAGAGGGTGTGCTGGTGCAATGGATGGTTGAGGAGGGCAGTGTTATAGCGGCCGGCGATGTCATTGCACAGGTGGAAACGGACAAGGCCACAATGGACGTCGAGGCTTACGATGACGGGGTCTTGCTCAAGAGGGTGGCGGTGGAGGGTGATGCGCTGCCTATTGGGGGCTTGATCGCCGTATTGGGCAAGGCTGGCGACGACATAGCGGAGCTGTTGGCGCGGTATGCCGGCAACGGCGCTCCGGCTGCGGTTGGGCATGCCGACACGGAGCATGCCGAAACTGTTCCTTCCGCGGCGCCCGCGTCCGAGACACCGTCATCCGGCGTCAAGGCGTCGCCGCTTGCGCGGAGAATGGCCGCCGAGCATGGGCTGGATCTCGGCGTGCTGGCTGGATCAGGCACGGAAGGCAGGATTGTCAAACGCGACATAGAGGCCGCCATAGCCAGCACTTCTCAAACTCTGAAGGCGCCGGACGCCACGCCCCGTCAGATGGCATCTGCGCGGTCCTTCGAAGCCGTGCGGATCACGCAGATGCGCAAGACCATTGCGCGGCGCCTGTCGCAGAGCAAGTTTTCCGCTCCGCATTTTTACCTCACTGTTGACGTAGCGATGGAGCGGGCGGTCATTGCGCGGCGGCAGCTGAATACAGAGGCTGAGGCGTGGGGCACGCACAGGATTTCGTATAACGATCTGATTACGAAGGCTGCGGCTGCTGCGCTCAGGAGGCACCCTCAGGTAAATGCTTCCTACCTGGACGCGGAGGGTGAGATTCGCCTGTACTCCTATATAGATATAGGAATCGCGGTGGCGATTGGCGAAGGTCTGGTGACGCCGGTAGTTCGCGACGCCGACATCAAGAGTCTTTCCGAGATTGCCGAAGAGACTGCAGCCATGGCTGCGCGTGCACGTGCGCGCAGCCTCCAGCCGGAGGAGTTTGCAGGGTCAACGTTTACGACCAGTAATCTGGGCATGTTTGGCATTGAAGCATTCACTGCTATTATCAATCCGCCGAACGCCTGCATACTTGCCATTGGGGCCATTCGCGACGTGCCGGTGGTCAACGACGGCGCGGTCACGCCGGGCAAGCGTATGAAGCTGTCGCTCTCGTGCGATCATCGTGTTGTGGACGGTGCTACGGGAGCGGAATTTCTCTCCACGCTGCAGGGTTATCTCGAAGAGCCGCTCACATTATTGTTATAGGGACGTTGTGGGGAGTCCTGGTTTTCTGTAACGCGTGATTGTGGGCTTAGGCCGACGCGGCCCTTTGAGGCATGAAGATCGTCCATCTTGCGGATGTCCATTTTGGCAAGATTGCAAGTTGTGGCATAGTGGAGGCGCTTCTTGCCGATGTCGAGTCCGTTGAGGCAGACCTGGTAATCGTAAGCGGGGATCTTACGCAGCGTGCACGCAAGCGCGAGTACGAGCAGGCGGCTTTGCTATTGCGATCCTTCACTGCTCCCGTCCTTGTAGTGCCGGGCAATCACGATGTGTATGCGTGGTGGTATCCGTTTCACCGGTTTGTTGCGCCGTTGCGCCGTTTTCGCAGATATATTTGTGATGACCTTTCGCCGACGTTTACGAATGATGAGGTTGCGGTGTTGGGCATTACATCGGCGCGTGGCTGGACAATCCAGCGGGGATGGTGTGGAGCGCCAGCGAGGCGCAGGATTGGCTCCTTCTTCGCCGGTCAGCCGGGAGGGAGGTTTCGAATACTGGTGGTGCACCATCCGTTGGCGGCGGCCAGGAGCATCGGTGCGGAAGATGTGGCCCTTGGCGGCGCGCGAACGCTACGCGCCGCGGCGGCGGCCAATGTCAGTCTGGTGCTGAGTGGCCACTGGCACCTGTCGCATGCGGAGATGGTATCAGAGCTTGGTGAGGGCCCGTTAGTGGTTGCTATTACGGGGACGGCGACTTCCGATCGTTGGCGTGCGCCGCAACAGCGGCTTAATCAGTATCAGGTGATAGAGATCTTGCCTGAGCACATCGTGATAGAGGCGCGCCATTACAACCCGGGCACGCGCGCGTACGAGTTCGATCATCGAGACAATTTCGCGCGAGATTCGAGAGCAGGTGGAGGCATTCGGGTATGAAGGAGGGGCAGGCGGCGCGCGAGCAGCTTCTACGCGAGCTGATTGCAGGACCGACCGCTCCGCGGGTCGCCCCGGTTGGATCAATGTCTTCTCCGCTCTATGAGGTCAGTCCGGGTTGGCCAGTGTGCTAAGGGGAATCGGTTACGGGTATACGGCCAGTCGCTGCAATTACCGAGCATGGCCCGTTGTCTAAGGTGAGGCAGTCGCGGTTGCGTGATTCCGCGACCGTTGGATCAGCTGCGGGTTTCACTAGCTTTCGGGGTGATTACGGCAGCTTCACAAAATTCTCACAGGCTTTAACTAGGATGTGCGGGGTTTCCATACTGTTTGTGGTCTTGCATATGGAATCGCGGGGTTGTAAATTCGCAGACCGAACACTCTGGGTGTCATCCAACGCGGAATACTTTGATAGAGGGTGCTGTTTTCGGTATCTGGTGTTATCGAGATTGGGTGGTAACGGTCACGTTGCGGCGCATTATTCGTGTGCTGGGTTTACGTGTATGTTAGGCCTACCGTGTACTAGGGTTGTTCCACACAGGACTGTACGGCGAAGGGATGTCTTCAAGCTGGTTTGCGCTTAGGATGTTCTGGAGTCTGTTTTAGGAACCATGCAAGCATAGGGTAACGCGTACAGGCGGCCCGGATTTCTAACCAACCGAATTGGAGGAGACTCCTATTATGAACAAGTTTACAAGCTTCGCACTAACGCTGTTGCTACTGGCTGGGCTGAGCGCGACTTCCGCTTTGGCGCAGATTGACGGCGCATTTGTCGACCCCAATGGAACTGGGACAGACTGTACAGTAGCTGCTGACCCCTGTTCTCTTACAGCAGGGATCGCCGCGGCCTCTGACTCAGTTTTTGTGCGGGTTCGATCGGAAGGGGGTACGACCGTATTTGACGACGGTCTAACGCTGGGTACTACAGCTCTGGTTTTTGCTGTGTACGAGCGCTCGGGGAGTGCCGCTGAGATGTCGAAGGGTACGATCCGGTTTAACGGCAATTCTACTATTAGCGCAAACCTTCAAATTGCCAAGGACGTGACGGTCCATTTGGCGGGTGACGAAGTCTCAGTGACCGTTGCCGGTGATGCTTCTGGAGTTGCCACTGCTCTTCACGATGTTGGCAATCTGATGCTTGGGACAAGCTCAGGCACGCAGACGCTCGAATTTAATACTACTTCATCGTGTGGTGGGACGAATAATACGTTCAACAACGTAGTTGTAAGCGGTGATGTGGATGTACGGTGCTCCAGCAGTGCCGAGACGCCCGGTGGTTTCACGATTACGAACTCACTGGTTGTCAATAGCGGCACGCTGGATTTAGGGGGTTTTGACGTAACCGTGATGCCAACCGCGCCTCCAATCGCGGCCCTGCCCAAAGATCAATTGTCACGAGGCAAGGTCGAGATCAAATCCAGGGTCGAAGGAAGGGGCGATTTTACTTTGACTCCACAGGAGGAGATGTCAGGTGCTGCGACGGGTGATGATGTGGATAAGGTATTCACTGACTTGGATGCATTGACGGAAGCGCAAGTGAGGAACATTGGTGCTGAGACTGACCCGACTGCGATCCCGGCGATGATTGCGGGCAAGGTGATTCAGGTTATAGCCACCTCAAATGCCAGCGGCCTTGGTGCCGCTGCTGATTTTACTGCGATCGGCGGGACAGCAGAGTATCCCGCAGGCGATGCGCAGCCGAAATTAGGTGTAATTACCGGCGTCATCCAACACACAGAGACATCAGAGGACTACTACCCGGGCGACCCGGCGACCGATGCCGCTGCAGGCGAGGATTCTTTGTGGTACGTCACGCTCAATGTCAATTCCGGTGGTTTTGCGAATACCCACTCGGGATGTTTCAAGGTTTCGGGTGGCGGCACGCTTGCCATGAACCTTGTCAAGGAGGGTGCTTCCGGCGCGTGTGTTGAGCTATCCACGATCGGTCGTGGTGGTATCAGCCAGAATAAGGCGGGAGCGCTGTATGTGACGAAGGCTACGCAGCTAAATGGCAAGTTCATCCATGGCGAAAGGACTGGAGATGGAACGGCCATAGATAATGGTATTGCGCGTACGGAATTCTGGAAGCTGGCGATGCTGGATGGGGATCTTGAGATTTTCGGGGAGGACGATCCCATAGACGGCACTGGTTCTTCTCCGGGGCATGTGGGAGCTGTGAGTGTGCAGGGGAATGATGCATGTGACGCAGCCGGTATGACCGGAAGGTCCACCGGCGTGCATTTCTTTTCGGGAGTGACCATTACGGGTGACGTTCTTTTGCGTGACACCGATAATGCGGGCGCGGAATGTGCCGAGGGTCTCTGGTTCAGAGGCGATGGGGAACCTCACAAGGACACCAATGCTGCAACCGCTGCGGATAAGAAGGGAGCGGCGGTTTCCACCGTCAAGGGTGTCTTCGAGATGGATTCCTCCTATGTACGCCTGGGTAGCCACAATTTCTACCACAGTTTGGCGCTGGAGGATGATCTCTATACGACGACCACGGCTGATGATGCAGCGGCCCGTATTGAGCTCACGGCCCCTGCGGAGGCAGCCATGTATGATACGAATGTATGTGGCACCTCCAGTGCGCCCAATAGAAGGGGCAACACCGTGACGTTCATGGGTGATGTGTCGCAGGACATCAATCTGGGCGCAAAGGATCTTACGCTACCGAGCGTGGTGGTAGACAAGGCTTCCGGGTCGAAGCTTTCGATTAAGGGAGGTGGCAACATCGTGTCGGCATCTCTGGTGGAGGTGCTTTCTGGCACGTTGGAGACGAACGGGAAGCTTAATCCGTCGGGCTCCGCTGTGGTGGTCAACCAGAGCAGTGGTGCGGTTGGCAGTGTAAGCCGGGGTGATGGCACCAATGCTTATATGGGCACGACCCAACCCGCTGTGGTGCACTACACGGGGAGTCGTTCGCAGGACACGGGCGATGAGCTCGTTCTGCAGGCAGACGGCAAGGCCATGGTCCTGGACGGGCTGGAGGTATACAAGGATGCGGGCAAGGAGTTGGCCCTGATGACGGACGTGCAGGTATCGAAGAAGCTGAAGCTGACCTCGGGCACGCTTGTGCTGCAGGAGGCGACGTTGACGTTAGTTGATAACACGATGGTTATTATGGGTGAGGGCGACCTCGGCTTTCCGTCGGACGACGACCTTCGGGGCGCGATCACGATTCCCACGAAGGACAAGCAGATGATCGATCTCAAGTACATAGGTACGAAGGATCGTATGGCGGGTATGCTGTGGCAGCCGACGGACACCGGACCTGGAGCTGCGGCGCGGAGAATTCAGCATGTAACGATTGATTCTGCGTGCAAAGACGGCCACGCGGTCATCTCGTTGGGTGAGGGCTGGTCGCAGCTCAGCGGCGACCTGACGATCAATGATGGTGCGTTGGACATCAATGGCCAGCACCTGATCGTCTTTGCGGACAAGGACAATACGGGGCAGACGGTAACGATAGGCGATAAGGCCTATCTGTGTGATTCGGGAGCAGGCGTGGGCTGCACGAAGGCGTCGGCCTATCGCGACCCGGACGTTACCGGCGACGTGAGTGCGGCGCTGGCGGATTTCCTGGAGTCGGATTATGCGAGCAACCGGGAGGCGTTGCGTGCGAGTCTGGTGAACCTGCGTGCGGCGCGTACGGCGGCAGCCAAGACTGCCGATGAGGTAACGTCGATGGTGCACATAGTGGGCAACGGCGATACGGAGGTAGCGGTTGGCACGTCGAAGGATCGACTGAGTGTTGCGCTGCCGTATGTGATTGTCAAGCGCAATTTCACTGCCGCGGCCAAAAGGACTGGTAAGGTAACGTTTTCAGCAGGTGGTACGCCGTCTACAACAAGCGGTAATGTGCCTCCGAACATGGTGGATGAGATCATGCTCCTGGGATATACGCAGGAGCACGGTAACGTGGAGGTGGCGAACGACGTGGATGTGCTGAAGGCGATGAACGGCTTTACGCTGAAGAAGAACACGTTCACGATGACGCCGCATGACAATAGTGGCGCTACGACAGGTGCCAGGGAGCCTCGCCAGATGCTGAGTGTGGGTATGGACTACATGCAAACGGGCGGTTCGTTTGCGGGAGACCAGAAGGGCGGCGTTACGGTGTATGGCGACTTCATGCAGGGTGCGATGCCGGATTCGGCGGGTGTAGATCCGGGTATCGAGGCGTCATTTGATCTGGGTGGCGGTATGCATACGGTGATGGGCGACTTCCGCGTAGGCGCCAGCGTCCATAAAGACACGATGAACGTGTACATGCTGGGTGGTGGCGATATGTGTACGGAGATGCCTCCGGAAACGGGAGCTGCGACGCCTGCGGCGTTGATGGTAGCAGGAGATTACCACTTTGCGGGAGTCGGTGATCGCAGCAACGAGACGAATTATACAGCGGGGCAGATGGGTCTGCGCGGCAACGTGACGTTCGTCGGAGAGAGTGACCAGACGGTGTGGCACGGTTATGGTGCGGAGACGCAGTTCTGCGATGTGACGATCAATACCACCGGTGACGGCATGATCATGCTGGCAAGTGACGGTGTGCAGAGCTCGGAGGGCATGCTTACGCTGAAGAGTGGTGTCATTAACGGGGGAGATAATGAGTGGATGATCCAGAATGACAATCTGGAGACGGATCTGGTTGGCCGCAACACGGCGGATCCGGAAGGGGATGCAGCCGTGCATCTTGGCTCGCGTGACAGCTATGTCAACGGAGTGCTTTCACGTGCAGTGTCGAAGGGCAATGCTGGCGGCGGCGTCGTAGGGGGCGGGTATCTGTTCCCGGTCGGCGAAGCGGCAGACACGACGGCGGATCGTCAGGTGGCTCACTTCCGTCCGCTGATCATGCAGCTTCCGGATGATCTGGGAAGCACGAATACGGTGATGGTGGAATATCAGGCGGACATGACAGCGGATGACGTGCAGTGGCCGGAGTCCGGTATTGTGACGGATGCAGATGGCGGCGGCAACCTGCTGTTGGATGCGGTGGCGGACATGTTCTGGAAAGTGGAGTTCAAGGATGGTATTCCGGCGCATGACCCGAACATTCGGGTGGTGGCGTCGGGGCTGTCGAACGTGTTCAATGTGAAGGGTCTTCGTCTGGTGCAGTTTGACTGTGACGGTTCGGATGCGCGTCTTGCGGGCGTGTATGACCTGACCGAGAGTGAGACGGATGACGAGTCATTTGCATCGAATGACTTTGTGAACGGGGTGCCGAACCTGACGCAGGAAGGGGTAGAGGTAGACGACTGCAACATTTTTGGTGTGGCGTCGAACTTCCTGGCCAACCCGATCACGCTGGATCCGATCAGTGGCGGGTTGGCGACGGTGCAGTTCATTCACAACGTGGCGGGAGCCGATGCGATAGATGTGTATCTGGATGGCAACCGGGTGCTGGACAACTGGACGTACCGTTCGGCGACCGGATTTGTGCCGGTAGTCCATGGTGATCACACGCTGGAAGTGGTGGCGCCAACGGCTCCGGACAACTCGGTGCCGCTGTTTACGCAAATGATCACGGTAGAGCAGCACCGGTCCTACAACGTGATAGCCCACGGTGTGGTGACGGACTTTGCTATCGTCACGGTGCCGGATGTCCGGATGGAGGCGATAGGCGACAACCTGGTGGACTTTTACGTGGTGCACGGTGCGGCACAACTGGGAGAGGTTGACATCCGGTTGATCGACCCGATCGACAACACGCGAGTCCTGGACCTGTTGGCGAACAACATCGACTTCAAGGATGTGGGCGCCTATCTGAGTCTGGCTCCGGGCGGATATAACCTGGAGGTGACGACGGCGAACAACGATCGTCAGATTGCCGTGTGGCGTTTGGAGCTACAGCAGTTCCGTGATCAGGCGTTTGTGCTGAACCTGTCGGGTGCGGGCAAATCTGGTGCCGAAGGGTTGGGGATGCTGGGTGTCGAGACCAATGGCGACACGTTCCTGCCGAACGAGATAACAGCTACGGAAGCGGCTGAGGAGCTGCCGACGGAGTTTGTGTTGGAAGGCAACTATCCGAACCCGTTCAATCCGGCGACGAAGATTCAGTTTGACTTGCCGGAGAACTCGCAGGTGCGCGTGGAGATCATCGACATGCTGGGCCGTAGCGTAATGACGGTGCCGGCGAGAGAGATCGAAGCGGGTCATTCTCGCGGGATCGACGTGCACGCGGCGGAACTGGCGTCTGGCGCGTACCTGTACCGGCTGATTGCGATATCGGCAACGGGCACGCAGGTGAAGACGGGTCGGATGATGCTAATCAAGTAATCCGCTCCCTTCCTTCCTGTTAGGATGGGCTAAGCACCCCGCTACCTGTGAAGGGTAGCGGGGTGCTTTTTTATGGCCAAAGGCGCAGCGCCATGACGGCAGACTCCACAGCCTTCCGATAACCTGTTTTAAACGAACAGGGGAACGGAGATAACACAGAATCGTCCATAGACCGCACGGTACCACAAAAACGAAGACCGTACGCAAAGGGCTGCTATGAGACTCCTGCTTCCTGTGGTAATTCTGGGATTATGGGCAACGCCGATCTGGGCGCAGTTGCCGATGGCAGTGGATGTAGACCACGCCGCATTTGCTTATGACACTGACCATACAATGGTGGAAGTATACCTAGCGTTTGGAGCTTCTTCACTGGAGTATGTTGCCGACGGGGATCGGTATATGACCGAGATACCAATGACGATGCGCCTATTCCGGGCAACGGATGCGCAGCTGGAAGGGACACCGGTGGAGGCTATCTGGGAGGGAGAGCGATTGCTTGCATTCTCCGTACCGGACACGAGTGGACTTGCCGAAGGCCAGGTGTTCGTAGATCAGGCGCGCCTTATTGTGCCGCCGGGGGAGTATCAACTGCGCGTGACATTATCGACGCAAGGAGAGGCCAAGGAATTGGAGCTTCGCCGAGACTTGCTGGTCCCGGACTATTCGGATACTACCCGTTCCAGCTTGTCGGATATAGCACTGGCGACGGCGATTACGCCAACCCAGGATAGGGAGAACCCTTTTTACAAGAATGGCCTGATTATTCGGCCAAATGCGAATCAGTTGTATGGCGAGGGAATGACGCGTCTCTTCTATTATGCGGAAGCGTACAATGTAGAGAATGTTGCTACGGATGCCGGAGCATACAGCCTCACCGTGTATATAGCAGAGGCTAATCGGCCGCAGCCTCTGGCAGGGTTGCAAAAGCGATCCGAACGCATAGCTCGTACGCCTGATGTATTGGCAGGCTCATTTGAGTTGGATACGCTGCCTACCGGGTCCTACTTCCTTCGTCTGGCAGTCTTAAATGAGAAGAACGAAGCGAAAATAGAGCAGAGCCGCAAGTTTTTCGTATACAACCCGGGAGTAGCAAGCGAGGATGTTGTTGCATTGGAGGCGTCCTTCGAGGAGAGCCCCTACGTGAGTATGCCAGAACAGGAGGTGGAAAAGGAATTCTCGCACATACGCACGATTGCTACTGAGTCGGAGTGGCGACGTGGTCGGAGAATTGAGGATTTGGACGAAAAGCGACGGTTCTTGATGACGTTCTGGCAGGTAAGAGACCCAGATCCGTCAACGCCATTCAATGAATCCCGCGACGAATTCTACGGTCGTGTGCAGTATGCCAACGAACGATATTCCGTGCGTGGGACCGAGGGTTGGGAAACAGACCGTGGGCAGACCCTCGTGAAGTACGGTGTGCCTACTGCGATCGAACCGCATCTCTATGATCGAGGTATGAAGCCCTATGAAGTCTGGCAGTACAACAATATATCTGGAGAAGGACAGTCTGTCTTCATTTTTGCGGATCTTGATGGATTTGGAGAATTCGAACTGGTCCACTCTTCGGTAGCGGGTGAGCGAAAGCTTGCAAACTGGCAAACGGAAATCAGGGAAGGCTATTAGTCGTGGGAATAGCGGATGGCAGCAGATATTATTACGATTGACACGGTTGCAACAAGACAAGGGCAAGAAGTTACCCTACGAGGGTGGCTGTATAACAAGAGGAGATCTAAAGGGCTATTTTTTCTCATGCTGCGAGATGGGTCCGGAATTGCTCAGTGTGTAGTTACCCAAGACAACGTAGATGTGGCATCATGGGAGGCGGCAGAACGGGCTACACAGGAAAGCACTCTGGGCGTTACCGGGTTAGTAGTCAGCGATGAGCGCCAGGTGGGTGGCTACGAAATCCAGGCCACAACCGTCACGCTCATTAGCGAGGCGGAACCGTACCCTATCACCCCAAAATCCCATGGTGTCGAGTTTCTTATGGACCGTCGCCATTTGTGGCTTCGGAGTAGGCGCCAATGGGCCATAATGCGCGTGAGGAATCGGGTTATAATGTCTATTCACCAGTTCTTCCAGGGGCAGGGGTTCATTCAAATGGATGCACCCATTTTAACGGAGAATGTGGTCGAAGGGACAGGGACCCTGTTCAAGATTGATTACTTCGGACAGCCAGCGTACCTGACGCAAAGTGGGCAACTGCATGGCGAAGTAATGGCTATGGCGTTTGGCAAGATTTATACGTTTGGACCAACGTTCCGGGCGGAAAAGTCCAAGACGCGGCGACACTTGACAGAGTTCTGGATGGTAGAGCCCGAAATGGCCTTTTTTGATCTCGCCATGAACATAGACCTGGCGGAAGATTTCCTGGTGCGTATCGTGGAGGATGTCCTGCGAGACTGCGTGGAAGAACTGCGAGTGCTAGGCCGTGATTCGGAGTTGCTGAAGAAAGTGCAGAAGCCGTTTCCACGACTGACATATTCGGAAGCCGTAGACGTGCTGCGGAGCGATGCGACGGCGAAACGTATCGACGAGCGGGCAGAGGCATTGGCGCAGGAACGGAAAGATCTCGAAAGAGAGCGAGCCACGCTAAAGAAGGAATATGGCCAGGCAAAGGCCTGGAGAAAGCGCAGGATGGACGCGAGGGAGACGGCAATTAACGGGCGCTTACACGAATTGTCGGAAGAAGAACGCAATATGCCGGTGTGGAAACGGTCTGCGAAGATGTTTGAGTGGGGCAACGATTTCGGGGGCAGTGATGAAACGGTGCTCACGTGGCATTATGACAAGCCACTCATCATTAGCCATTTTCCGGCAGCGGTCAAGGCGTTTTACATGAAGCGAGACCCGGATGACGATCGCCTGGCGTTGGGAATGGATGTGCTCGCCCCGGAAGGGTACGGAGAGGTCATCGGTGGAGGAGAGCGCACTGCTGATAAGGAGTTCCTGGAAGAGCAGATTGCGAAGCACAACCTGCCGCGAGAAGCGTTTGAGTGGTATCTGGATTTGCGCCGGTACGGGTCGGCGCCACATAGTGGATTCGGACTCGGTCTGGAAAGAACCGTGTCGTGGATTTGCCGGCTTGATCACATCCGTGAGTGTATTCCGTTTCCACGACTGGTGGGTAGGCTCGCGCCGTAACCATGTGCTACGTAGGCCCATTAACCCTGCATTTTCGTGCAATCCTATTCCCACATTCCGTATAGACACATACAGAGGACAAAGGACGACGTGAGCAAACGCGCGACGGAGTTCTATGACCTGATGGAAGCGCGCCGATCGATACGCTTCTTCAGCGATCAAGAGGTTGAACGGGATCTCATAGAACAGGCAATAAAGACTGCGGGAACGGCGCCCAGCGGGGCGCATCGCCAGCCGTGGCGCTTCGTAGCGGTAAATGATGCGGCACTCAAACACAGAATACGCGTCGCAGCCGAGGAAGAAGAATACGAAGGCTATCACGGACGCATGTCGGACGAATGGCTGGAAGCGTTGGCGCCGCTCGGAACAGACTGGCGCAAACCGTTTCTTGAAACCGCGCCGTGGCTCGTGATCTGCTTCGCTGAGTCCTACGGGGTCGCGGAGGCCGGCGCGAAGATCAAGAACTATTACGTACAGGAGAGCTGCGGCCTTGCGTGTGGTCTGTTCATTGCTGCCATTCATTACATGGGGCTGGTGACGCTGACACATACGCCTAGCCCTATGCGGTTCCTCGGCGATATTCTCCTGCGCCCAAGAAACGAACGCCCCTATATCCTCTTTCCTGTAGGGTATCCTGCTGAACAGGCCACAGTCCCGATTCTTACGCGCAAATCGGTGGGCGACTTCGTTCAATGGAACCTGGGGGAGGGGGATGCCAGCGTGTAATCAATGGCACGCTGCAGCATATCAGCATATCAGCATAGCCTTTGAGATGACTGCTGGGGAAGCGTGGTGCTCCGCCCCGCTGTTGCCTTCCTTCACTGTTCCCGTCCTAGTGATGCCGAGCAATCGCGATGTGCATGCATTGGTGCATCTCATTCACCGGCCTGTTGCGCCTTGGTCGTTTTCGTAGACTTGTTTTGTGGTGCCTTTGGGCTTCACGATATTCTCACGGGGTTTTTCTAATAGTGGCGGTCTGCACATCGTTTGTGGTCTTGCTTATAGAATGGCTGGGTTGTAAGTTCGCAGGCCGAACACTCGGGGTGTCATCCAACACGGTATACTCTGATAGAGGGTGCTGTTTTAGGTATCTGTGTTATCGAGATTAGGTACTAAGGATCACGTTGCGGCGCATTATTCGTGTGCTGGGTTTACGTGTATGTTAGGCCTACGGTGTACTAGGGTTGTTTCACATAGGACTGTATGGCGAAGGAATGTCTTCAAGCTGGTTTGTGCTTAGGATGTTCTGGAGTCTGTTTTAGGAACCATGCAAGCATAGGGTAACGCGTACAGGCGGCCCGGATTTCTAACCAACCGAATTGGAGGAGACTCCTATTATGAGCAAGTTTACAAGCTTCGCGTTAACGCTGTTGCTACTGGCTGGGCTGAGCGCGGCTTCCGCGTTGGCACAGACTACAACATACCATGTTGACCCGAATGGAACTGGAGCGGATCCCTGTGCGGTCGGTGATCCCTGCTCTCTTGCCGCTGCGGTCTTAGCCGCTTCTGCGGGCGATACAATCAGCGTACGGGTTCGGTCAGAAGGGGGTACGACCACGTTTGACGGGGATCGAACACTAGATAGAAGTCTGGTTTTTGCTGTTCACGAGCGTTCGGGAAGTACCGCTACTCCTTCGAAGGGTACGATCCGGTTTAACGGCAATATTAATGTTATCAGTGATGGGAACCTTCGGGTTGCCAAGGATGTGACGGTCCATTTGGCGGGTGATGAGGTCACAGTGAGCGCAACCGGTGAAGTTTCCAGTGCTCCCGCTTCTGCGACCCCAGACCCCATGAAAGATCCTTTCGTGGCAGGCAATCTGATGCTCGGCGCAAGCTCGGGCACGCAGATGCTCAAATTTGGGCCTGGAACATCGTGTACTGCTGCTGATGGTTCTGCTGGCACCAATAATACGCTCAACAACTTAGTTGTAAGCGGTGATGTGGATGTACAGTGCGCCAGCAGTGCTCTGACGCCCGAGGGTTTCACGATTACGAACTCACTGGTTGTCAATAGCGGCACGCTGGATTTAGGGGGTTTTGACGTAACCGTGATGTCAACCGCGCCTCCAATCGCGGCCCTGCCCAAAGATCAATTGCCACGAGGCAAGGTCGAGATCAAATCCAGGGTCGAAGGGAGGGGCGATTTTACTTTGACTCCAGAGGCGGAGACGGAGGGCGCTGCGACGGGTGAAGATGTGGATAAGTTCTTCACTGACTTGGCTGCAATCACGGAAGCGCAAGTGAGAAATATTGAGCCGGATGGTGACGACGAAGACGACCCTGCCGACGCTTTCACGGCTCCGGAGGGGATTGCGGGCAAGGTGATTAAGGTTAAAGCCACCTCAAATGCCAGCAACCTTACTACCGCTGATGATTTTGCTGAGGCCGGTGGGACAGCAGTCTATCCCGTAACCGGGACGCAATTAGGTGTAATTACCGGCGTCATCAAACACACAGAAGAGTCAGAGGATTACTACCCGGGCGACCCAGCGGTCACTGCCGCTGCAGGCGAGGATTCTTTGTGGTACGTCACGCTCAACATCAATTCCGGTGGTTTTGCGAATACCCACTCGGGATGTTTCAAGGTTTCAGGTGGCGGCACGCTTGCCATGAACCTTGTTAAGGAGGGTGCTGCCGGCGCGTGTGTTGAGCTATCCGCGATCGGTCGTGGTGGTATCAGCCAGAATAAGGCGGGGGCGCTGTATGTGACGAAGGCTACGCAGCTAAATGGCAAGTTCATCCATGGCGAAAGGACTGGAGATGGAACGGCCATAGATAATGGCGTTGCGCGTACGGAATTCTGGAAGCTGGCGATGCTGGATGGAGATCTTGAGATTTTCGGGGAGGATGATCCCATAGACGGCACTGGTTCTTCTCCGGGGTATGTGGGATCTCAGATGGTGCGGGGGAATGACGCATGTGACGCAGCCGGCATGACTGGAAGGTCCACCGGCGTGCATTTCTTTTCGGGAGTGACCATTACGGGTGACGTTCTTTTGCGTGACACCGATAATGCGGGCGCGGAATGTGCCGAGGGTCTCTGGTTCAGAGGCGATGGGGAACCTCACAAGGACACCAATGCTGCAACCGCTGCGGATAAGAAGGGAGCGGCGGTTTCCACCGTCAAGGGTGTCTTCGAGATGGATTCCTCCTATGTACGCCTGGGTAGCCACAATTTCTACCACAGTTTGGCGCTGGAGGATGATCTCTATACGACGACCACGGCTGATGATGCAGCGGCCCGTATTGAGCTCACGGCCCCTGCGGAGGCAGCCATGTATGATACGAATGTATGTGGCACCTCCAGTGCGCCCAATAGAAGGGGCAACACCGTGACGTTCATGGGTGATGTGTCGCAGGACATCAATCTGGGCGCAAAGGATCTTACGCTACCGAGCGTGGTGGTAGACAAGGCTTCCGGGTCGAAGCTTTCGATTAAGGGAGGTGGCAACATCGTGTCGGCATCTCTGGTGGAGGTGCTTTCTGGCACGTTGGAGACGAACGGGAAGCTTAATCCGTCGGGCTCCGCTGTGGTGGTCAACCAGAGCAGTGGTGCGGTTGGCAGTGTAAGCCGGGGTGATGGCACCAATGCTTATATGGGCACGACCCAACCCGCTGTGGTGCACTACACGGGGAGTCGTTCGCAGGACACGGGCGATGAGCTCGTTCTGCAGGCAGACGGCAAGGCCATGGTCCTGGACGGGCTGGAGGTATACAAGGATGCGGGCAAGGAGTTGGCCCTGATGACGGACGTGCAGGTATCGAAGAAGCTGAAGCTGACCTCGGGCACGCTTGTGCTGCAGGAGGCGACGTTGACGTTAGTTGATAACACGATGGTTATTATGGGTGAGGGCGACCTCGGCTTTCCGTCGGACGACGACCTTCGGGGCGCGATCACGATTCCCACGAAGGACAAGCAGATGATCGATCTCAAGTACATAGGTACGAAGGATCGTATGGCGGGTATGCTGTGGCAGCCGACGGACACCGGACCTGGAGCTGCGGCGCGGAGAATTCAGCATGTAACGATTGATTCTGCGTGCAAAGACGGCCACGCGGTCATCTCGTTGGGTGAGGGCTGGTCGCAGCTCAGCGGCGACCTGACGATCAATGATGGTGCGTTGGACATCAATGGCCAGCACCTGATCGTCTTTGCGGACAAGGACAATACGGGGCAGACGGTAACGATAGGCGATAAGGCCTATCTGTGTGATTCGGGAGCAGGCGTGGGCTGCACGAAGGCGTCGGCCTATCGCGACCCGGACGTTACCGGCGACGTGAGTGCGGCGCTGGCGGATTTCCTGGAGTCGGATTATGCGAGCAACCGGGAGGCGTTGCGTGCGAGTCTGGTGAACCTGCGTGCGGCGCGTACGGCGGCAGCCAAGACTGCCGATGAGGTAACGTCGATGGTGCACATAGTGGGCAACGGCGATACGGAGGTAGCGGTTGGCACGTCGAAGGATCGACTGAGTGTTGCGCTGCCGTATGTGATTGTCAAGCGCAATTTCACTGCCGCGGCCAAAAGGACTGGTAAGGTAACGTTTTCAGCAGGTGGTACGCCGTCTACAACAAGCGGTAATGTGCCTCCGAACATGGTGGATGAGATCATGCTCCTGGGATATACGCAGGAGCACGGTAACGTGGAGGTGGCGAACGACGTGGATGTGCTGAAGGCGATGAACGGCTTTACGCTGAAGAAGAACACGTTCACGATGACGCCGCATGACAATAGTGGCGCTACGACAGGTGCCAGGGAGCCTCGCCAGATGCTGAGTGTGGGTATGGACTACATGCAAACGGGCGGTTCGTTTGCGGGAGACCAGAAGGGCGGCGTTACGGTGTATGGCGACTTCATGCAGGGTGCGATGCCGGATTCGGCGGGTGTAGATCCGGGTATCGAGGCGTCATTTGATCTGGGTGGCGGTATGCATACGGTGATGGGCGACTTCCGCGTAGGCGCCAGCGTCCATAAAGACACGATGAACGTGTACATGCTGGGTGGTGGCGATATGTGTACGGAGATGCCTCCGGAAACGGGAGCTGCGACGCCTGCGGCGTTGATGGTAGCAGGAGATTACCACTTTGCGGGAGTCGGTGATCGCAGCAACGAGACGAATTATACAGCGGGGCAGATGGGTCTGCGCGGCAACGTGACGTTCGTCGGAGAGAGTGACCAGACGGTGTGGCACGGTTATGGTGCGGAGACGCAGTTCTGCGATGTGACGATCAATACCACCGGTGACGGCATGATCATGCTGGCAAGTGACGGTGTGCAGAGCTCGGAGGGCATGCTTACGCTGAAGAGTGGTGTCATTAACGGGGGAGATAATGAGTGGATGATCCAGAATGACAATCTGGAGACGGATCTGGTTGGCCGCAACACGGCGGATCCGGAAGGGGATGCAGCCGTGCATCTTGGCTCGCGTGACAGCTATGTCAACGGAGTGCTTTCACGTGCAGTGTCGAAGGGCAATGCTGGCGGCGGCGTCGTAGGGGGCGGGTATCTGTTCCCGGTCGGCGAAGCGGCAGACACGACGGCGGATCGTCAGGTGGCTCACTTCCGTCCGCTGATCATGCAGCTTCCGGATGATCTGGGAAGCACGAATACGGTGATGGTGGAATATCAGGCGGACATGACAGCGGATGACGTGCAGTGGCCGGAGTCCGGTATTGTGACGGATGCAGATGGCGGCGGCAACCTGCTGTTGGATGCGGTGGCGGACATGTTCTGGAAAGTGGAGTTCAAGGATGGTATTCCGGCGCATGACCCGAACATTCGGGTGGTGGCGTCGGGGCTGTCGAACGTGTTCAATGTGAAGGGTCTTCGTCTGGTGCAGTTTGACTGTGACGGTTCGGATGCGCGTCTTGCGGGCGTGTATGACCTGACCGAGAGTGAGACGGATGACGAGTCATTTGCATCGAATGACTTTGTGAACGGGGTGCCGAACCTGACGCAGGAAGGGGTAGAGGTAGACGACTGCAACATTTTTGGTGTGGCGTCGAACTTCCTGGCCAACCCGATCACGCTGGATCCGATCAGTGGCGGGTTGGCGACGGTGCAGTTCATTCACAACGTGGCGGGAGCCGATGCGATAGATGTGTATCTGGATGGCAACCGGGTGCTGGACAACTGGACGTACCGTTCGGCGACCGGATTTGTGCCGGTAGTCCATGGTGATCACACGCTGGAAGTGGTGGCGCCAACGGCTCCGGACAACTCGGTGCCGCTGTTTACGCAAATGATCACGGTAGAGCAGCACCGGTCCTACAACGTGATAGCCCACGGTGTGGTGACGGACTTTGCTATCGTCACGGTGCCGGATGTCCGGATGGAGGCGATAGGCGACAACCTGGTGGACTTTTACGTGGTGCACGGTGCGGCACAACTGGGAGAGGTTGACATCCGGTTGATCGACCCGATCGACAACACGCGAGTCCTGGACCTGTTGGCGAACAACATCGACTTCAAGGATGTGGGCGCCTATCTGAGTCTGGCTCCGGGCGGATATAACCTGGAGGTGACGACGGCGAACAACGATCGTCAGATTGCCGTGTGGCGTTTGGAGCTACAGCAGTTCCGTGATCAGGCGTTTGTGCTGAACCTGTCGGGTGCGGGCAAATCTGGTGCCGAAGGGTTGGGGATGCTGGGTGTCGAGACCAATGGCGACACGTTCCTGCCGAACGAGATAACAGCTACGGAAGCGGCTGAGGAGCTGCCGACGGAGTTTGTGTTGGAAGGCAACTATCCGAACCCGTTCAATCCGGCGACGAAGATTCAGTTTGACTTGCCGGAGAACTCGCAGGTGCGCGTGGAGATCATCGACATGCTGGGCCGTAGCGTAATGACGGTGCCGGCGAGAGAGATCGAAGCGGGCCATTCCCGCGGGATCGACGTGCACGCGGCAGAACTGGCGTCTGGCGCGTACCTGTACCGGTTGATTGCGATATCGGCAACGGGCACACAGGTGAAGACGGGCCGGATGATGCTAATCAAGTAATCCGCTCCCTTCCTTCCTGTTAGGATGGGCTAAGCACCCCGCTACCTGTGAAGGGTAGCGGGGTGCTTTTTTATGGCCAAAGGCGCAGCGTCATGACGGCAGACCCCATTCCCTTCCGATAACCTGTTTTAAACGAACAGGGGAACGGAGATAACACAGAATCGTCCATAGACTTACACCGTATACCTTCTGCACGCATGATGAAGCGTCTATTGCCCTTGACAATGCTACTGGTCGGCGCCATTACGCTCCTCGGAGTGGATGGCTGCGCCAGTGATCCAAATGTGGAAGGGGCCAAGCTCGATCTCAGGAATAAGGATTACGATCGCGCCCTTGAGAATATCACAAAGGCCCTTGAACGAAATCCGGATAGCGCTGAGGCCTTGTCACTGAAAGGGCAGATTCTGCAGGATCTTGCCTTCGAGCTCACCGACACGCAGGAACGCTCCGCGCTGATCAGTGAAATGGTCGACGTCTACCTGCGGAGTGCAGCCCTGGACCCTGCGACAGAGCATGACATCGAGCGGCGACTCGGCAGCGCCTATCGGACGGAGTATAATCGCGGTATCGAATTATACAATGAGGCACAGAACAGGGACGACGAGGACAAGCCAGAGGCGTTTCAGAGGAGCGCTGCGCATTTTCGCAATGCGTCCATGATCTACCCGGACTCTATAGACGCCTACTTTAATGAGGCCTCGGCATTCTTCAGTGGCGGAATGGCGAAGCAGGCCATAAGCCCTTTCGAAATGGCCCTGGAAATGGGTAGCACACTACGGCGTATCTATGTCTATCTCGCCACCATTTACAGCCAAATGGCAGAGGCCGAAACAGACTTTACGCGCAAGGATGAGGCCTACAAGAAACTGGTGCGCACACTTGAGCCAGCCCTCGTGAACCATCCAGACGACGAAGAGATACGCAACATGCTCCTCAATGGATACGCACTTGCCGGGGAGCAAGAAAAGGCACTCGATTACTACCGCGAAGAAATAAAGCAGGGACGCGCGACAAAAGTCATTCTCTACAACTACGGCACACTACTGCTTGGACTCGAAGAATACGACGAGGCCATTACCCAACTGATCAAAGCCGTCGCAATTGATTCCCTCTACGGAAACGCCCGTTATAACCTCGGTGCAGCCTTTGTGAACAAAGCCGTCGGCGTAAGCGCGCAGTACAAAGTGCTCGACGACAGCCTGCATGCGAATCGGGCCGATTGGACAGCCCGCAAGGTAGCCCAGGCCGAGGAAGGCCTGCGTGCGCTGCATGAGGACCGCAAGAGCCTGTTCCAACAGGCCATCATTCACCTCGAGATCGCCCGCGACAGGTCTGTCGATCCCGATGATGCGCAGGGCATTTGCCGGGTGCTGTTTCAGGCCTATGGACACACAGATCAACGGGCCAAGACCGAGGAAGTCAGGCCGTGCGCAGCATTCTGACCCTATTGGTTGGCATTGCTGCTACGGGGGAAGGCGCGGGCAAGAATACAGGGACAGTTAGGGTAACCACGTATGCGTTCGAAAGAGTACGGTTTTGGCACACATGCCGTTCACGCCGGCCAGGCGCCTGACAAGGCAACCGGTGCCATTATGACACCGATCTACCAGACTTCGACCTACGTACAGGAAGCGCCAGGCGTGCATAAAGGCCATGAGTATGGCCGCGTATCCAATCCTACACGAACAGCCCTGGAAAGGAATCTTGCCGCGCTCGAGCAAGCCGAGCACGGCGTCGCCTTCGCTTCGGGTGTGGCGGCAGCAGACGCTATCCTGAAAGCCTTGCGCCCGGGTGATCACATCGTTTCGTCAGATGACCTGTACGGTGGCAATTATCGCCTCATGCGCGAGGTCTTCGGACCATTTGGCATTACATCCTCCTTCGTGGACATGACAGATCTTGGCGTCCTGGAGCAGGCCCTTGGTCCGGCGACCAAGCTTCTCTGGCTGGAAACACCGACGAACCCGCTGATGCGGATAGTTGACATTAGCCGGATAAGCGATCTCGCACATGCGCACGATATTGACGTGGTTGTAGATAACACCTTCGCTACTCCATTCTTGCAGCAGCCCTTGACCCTTGGCGCTGACCTCGTCGTGCATTCGACCACAAAATATCTCGGAGGACACTCTGATGTCATCGGCGGTGTGGTATGCACAAGCCGCGCCGACTGGGCAGAGGCCTTGCGGTTTCAGGTTAAGAGCACAGGAGCCGTGCCAGGACCTATGGACAGTTTTCTCGTGCTCCGAGGTGCCAAGACCTTGCACGTGCGCATGGAGCGCCACTGTGCCAACGCGCGTCGCATTGCATCCTTCCTCCATGCACACCCGAAAGTCAGCCGCGTACACTACCCGGGCGTGCCAGACGATCCCGGGCACGCCCTGGCGACACGCCAGATGCGGGATTACGGCGGTATGCTATCCTTCAGACTGAAAAACGAAAACATGGATAGTGTGCTCAGCGTCCTGACCGGGACGCACATATTCGCACTCGCCGAAAGCCTGGGCGGCGTAGAAAGCCTTATTGGTCATCCGGCATCAATGACGCATGCGTCTATACCGCGCGAAGAGCGCTTGCGCACTGGACTGACAGACGGATTGATTCGGATCTCGGTAGGGGTGGAAGATGTGGAAGACTTGATCCAAGACCTGGATCAGGTCTTGGCAGGAGTCTGAAGTATGAGCGGTACGCCGTAGAGTGAGCAGCAATTAGCGTGAGAATGCTGTGGATAAGCACATCCCATTGCGGGATCCTTTGCCCACAGTTCCTGTACAACCGCCACCACAAGAACAGGTCCGGTTAACCCCTTCCATGCACAGGCTTCGCACCGCTGCTGTTAGATACGTGTTGTGCCCGTGGGTTTCTGTTTGCCTCGCTGCCGTGAGCTTCACTGGCGTGATCGGTGACATGCCCTTCGAGGATGCACGCGCGCAAGACGGGGAAAGTCAGGCATCCACGGTCGATCTGCAGCCCCGACTGTCACCGGCGACAGCCGTGGTATGGAATGTGCTGGAGCATATGCAAGTCTCCGTGCTCCGGGTCGACCGGACACTTCGCATCTCCCATTATCTTGGACAGGCCGGCGAAGCCCTTCTCTGCATAATCCCCGTGCGCCTTCTCTCGTCGGCGCAGCCCCTGGGTCCGTAGCTTTACGGAGCATGTATATCTGCAATGCAGACGCATGCGGTGGACACATTTCGAAATCCCCTCACCGATGGGGACACCTGTGGCAATGATCAACTTTGGCTCTGAAGCACCATGAAAGGAAGTGGATTCAAGATAGGCGCGGTCATATTCTTTCTTGCATTATCCGGTTGGTACCTCATTCCCTCCGTTCAGGGACTGTACTATGGAAACAAGATCGATAATCTTCCAGAGGAGGAGAAGGAATCCTATCAGGAAGAGAACTATGCGACCCTGCGAAGTATTCAGGATCGAGCCCTGAAGCTCGGCCTTGACCTCCAGGGAGGGATGCACGTAACCCTGGAGGTTGGACTCACCGAGCTTTTGGATCAATTGGCAGGCGAACGCAAGGATGCAGCCTTTAGCGAAGTACTCGCAGAGGCCAACCGGCAGAGCGTCTCCGAAGGGGTTCCGCTCATAGACGCATTCCTGGACGAATTCGCGCGCCGCGATCCGAACGCGAGCCTGTCGCGGTATTTTCGTAGCGACGAAATCACCCGGCGATCCTCCAATGAAGAGGTTACGGCCTATTTGCAGGGACAGGCGAATGATGCTATCGCACGCGCCATCGAAATCATTCGTAATCGCGTAGACCGGTTCGGTGTTACGGAACCATCTATCCAGACACAGGGAAATCGCCGCATCGTGGTCGAACTGCCCGGCATCGATGACCCGGAGCGCGTCCGCAATTTGCTAAAAGGGACCGCCCGTTTGGAATTCCGACTCATGGCGGATGGC
The DNA here is from genome assembly GCA_963665975.1 of Rhodothermales bacterium. Taxonomy (GTDB): domain Bacteria; phylum Bacteroidota; class Rhodothermia; order Rhodothermales; family Bin80. The sequence continues at coordinate 663,667 of OY762508.1, read as the reverse complement.
AATGAGCTGAATAGGTCCTTGCAGCGCATCATTAGCCATTTTGAGATGGACATCGCCGCGGTCGACGACACATCCGAGACCGAAGAAGAAGCACCGGCCACAGATGACCCGGAGCAACTGCCGACTCCGGCGGACAGCGAAGATGTGGAGGCAGACCCAAGTGTCGATGATGCGGAAGCAGACCCAAGTGACGATGAAGCGGAGGCTGACTCAGACACGACGTTTGACGTGTCGAAACTGCTCGAAGAGGACCCAGACCTGGGTGCAGGCAATCCGCTGCTCGACGTGCTGCGTCCGGTAGGGCAGGGCACCGTAGTCTTTGGAGAAGTCTCCGAGCAGGATACAGCGGCGTTCAATGCACTGATGAACGATCCCGTGGTGCAGGCCATGCTGCCGCGCAACATAGAGATCCTCTATCACTCCAGCCCCGTGGTCGCCAGCGGCGTGGAGCACTTTTCCCTCCTCGCTGTAAACACGGAGGCAGAGCTCACGGGGGAAGTGATCACCGATGCAATGGCTGACTTTGACCAGACGACGAACCAGCCCATGGTGACCATGAAAATGAACTCCGAAGGATCGCGCATTTGGTCGCGCCTTACCGGGGCTAACGTGGGCAAAAGTATTGCCATCGTACTGGATGGCGTCGTCTATTCGTATCCGCGCGTCATTAGCAAGATTTCCGGGGGCAGTAGCCAGATCACGGGCCTGGACTCGCAGGCGGAAGCCGACGACATTGTCACTGTCCTCAAGTCCGGCGCACTGCCTGCGCCCGTGGATATTGTCGAAGAGCGCACCGTAGGTCCAAGCCTCGGTCTCGTCTCTCGGCAGGCTGGATTTACGTCCATCATGGTAGGCCTGAGCATTGTCGCACTCTTCATGATATTCTACTATCGCGGAGGGGGCGCCGTGGCGGACCTGGCCCTGCTGATCAACATTATCTTTATCCTGGGCATCCTGGCAGGGTTCGAGGCTACCCTCACGCTGCCCGGAATAGCTGGCATTGTGCTTACAATCGGCATGGCTGTAGATGCCAACGTACTCATCTTTGAACGCATCCGTGAGGAACAGAAATCCGGCAAGACGCTCAAGGCTTCCATAGACGGCGGCTATGCCAAGGCACTAAGCGCTATTATTGACGCCAACATCACTACCTTCTTTGTCGGCGTGATCCTCTATTCCTTTGGCGTCGGCCCTATCCAGGGGTTTGCCGTCACTCTCATGGCCGGCATCCTTGCCTCGCTATTCAGTGCCATCGTATTCACGCGGATCATCTTTGATTACGCGGTGATCGAGCGTAAGATGGCGGTAAGCTATGGATGACCTTCGGTAACACTACCTGTGCAAATCCAAGAACCTCATGCGAGTATTTGAGAACGCGAACTTCAATATCGTAGAGAGCCGAAAGAAGGCCTACATTGTCTCCGGCGTACTGCTGTTGCTCAGCTTCGGGGCGTTTGCCGTCCGTGGGCTCGAACTCGGTATCGACTTCAAGGGGGGCAAAGAGTTTGTCGTTGAAAGCGACCGCCCGCTGGAAGCAACCGAAGTGCGCTCAGCACTTACAGAAATACTAGGTCAGGTGCCGGAGGTCAAGACCTATTCGGATGTGTCCGTAGATGGTGAAGACGCGCTGCTGGTGCGAACGCTGGACGAAGGCGAAACTAACGTCATCCAGAATGCCATCATCAATGGTATCGAAGCAGCGTTCCCTGGCGCGAATCCTGCCGTCGTAAAGACGGACATAGTAGGTCCCCGCTTTGCAGAAGACCTGAAGCGAGGCTCTATCTATGCCGTGTTCGGCTCGCTGCTTGTGATCTTCCTCTACGTGATGATCCGCTTCGAATGGCGCTTTGGCCTTGGCGCCGTTGCGGCGCTGTTCCACGATGTCCTGATCACGCTGGGTCTGTTCTCCCTACTCAGAGGCTTCCTGCCGTTCTCAATGCAGATCGACCAGGCCATTATCGCGGCCTTCCTGACCATTGTCGGCTATTCGCTCAATGATACCGTGGTAATCTTCGACCGCATACGTGAATTCGCCAACCTGTTCAAGACCGAGTCCTACAACGAGGTAGTCAACAGGTCCGTGAACACAACCCTGAGCAGGACCGTCATTACGTCATGCACGACCTTGCTCGTAGTGGTGACGCTGTTTATATTTGGTGGTGAGGTGCTGCGTGGTTTTGCCTTTGCCCTGATTATCGGGATCTTGATTGGCACCTATTCATCCGTATTCGTGGCCACGCCAGTGGTTGTGGAATTGCACAATCGCACAGTTGCCAAACAACCCGGATCCCGGGGAAGACGCTAAATGGCAGGAGTCTTTTTCTCGGGCTACAACCTACGATTGCCCATGCGCAATCAGACATCCAACCTGTACGCCACATGAACTACTCAGTGAATGAGCTCTACAACGCGGTCGTTATCAAGCTCAAAGGAAACATTATGGGCGGCCCGGATGGTGCTAAGCTTCACAGCACCCTGCATGAGTTGAAAGAGAGCGGCAAGAAAAACATTATTGTCGATCTCGCTCGCGTGAAGTTCATGAACTCATCGGGTCTCGGTATGCTCATCAGTGGGTTGACCACAATGCGCAATGCCGGAGGCGATCTGCGTCTTGCGAATGCAGCCGACCGCATACAGTCGCTTCTCATTATTACGAAGCTCATCACGGTGTTCAAACATTATGACTCGGTTGATGAAGCTGCGGAGAGCTATAAGGAAGAGGCGTAGGCCAGAATATCCGCATCGGTGCGTAATGCAAGACCGGGATTCGCTCAGCAAGTAGCGACGACGACGGATACGAGCGCAATAATGCGGTACTGGCTGCCGCTGGCATCGGCAAACATGTCCAGAGGATGGCTGTAACGGTTGTTATTGGAGGTCAGTGGGGAGACGAGGGCAAGGGCAAAATAGTTGACCTCCTGAGTGACGAGGTCGATATCGTTGCCCGCTACCAGGGAGGAGCCAATGCCGGGCACACCATCCGGTGGGGCGACGAAATGTTTGTGCTGCACCTGGTGCCTAGTGGAATATTTCGTCCCAATGTCCAGTGTGTGATCGGCAACGGTGTTGTAATCGACCCCGTCGCACTCATGGAGGAAATTCGGACGGTCCGGGAATTGGGGTATGAGGTGGAAGGACGCCTTTTTATTTCGCATAAGGCTCACCTTATCATGCCGTATCACAAGGCGATCGAAAAGGCTCGTGAACAAGCGCGCGATGCAGGTGCAATCGGGACAACCGGCCGCGGGATCGGACCAGCCTATGTGGACAAGTTTGCAAGAACAGGCATCCGCGTAGTGGATCTTTTGGACCGCAATGTATTGCGGCGTAAGCTGAAGGCGTCTATTGAGGAAAAAAACGCCATCCTGCGTAGTATTTATGGGGCCGAAAAACTCGATGTTGAGGAGATAATTGATGAGTATGTTGAATTCGACAAGCGCATAGATCCGTACGTTACGGACACATCCGCCTTACTGAACGATGCATTGCATAGTGGCAAGGACATCCTGGCCGAAGGTGCGCAGGGATCCTTGCTGGATGTGGACTTTGGAACCTATCCGTTTGTCACCTCCAGCCATCCCACCGCCGGCGGTGCCTGCACGGGATTGGGTATCCCACCGACCGCCGTTCGACGTGTCATCGGCATAGTAAAAGCCTACTGTACACGCGTGGGGAACGGCCCGTTTCCTACAGAACTAGACTGCGAGACAGGCCAGCAGTTGCGCAAGGCGGGAATGGAGTTTGGCGCCACTACAGGCCGTCCACGTCGCTGCGGATGGCTGGATATGGTGGCCCTGCGCTACACGTCAATGATTAACGGATTTACAGATATCGCGATCACCAAGATGGACGTGCTCTCCGGCATCGACCCTATCCAGGTCTGTACACGCTATTGGTGTAACGGTAAAGAGCAGACGCGCTTTCCAGCTGTAACAGAACAACTCAAGGACGCCAGACCACTCTACGAAACAATGCCAGGTTGGCAGGAGGACATTGGCGGCGTACAACAGGTGGAAGATTTGCCCGTGGCAGCCCAGGAGTACGCGCGCTACATGGCGGCAGCTACTGGTGTGGATGTAAGCATGGTTTCCACAGGTCCCAGGCGCAGCGAAACCATCTTAACGCGATTCTCGGCCTAGGCGCTGCACCCACAAATGTGGCGTGCTTTACTCTGATGGTGCCAGTGGCGAAAGGAGAACGGGTGAGCAGCCCAAAAACCATCCAGTGCAATGAAGGCGTATACCCGCACCGTTAACCTGAAGTTGGGATTGATCGTTTTCGCCGTCCTTATAGCCGTTACGTCCCTGTATTACACCAATGGACTCGTGAACCGGCTCAGGGATCGTGAGCGATCCGGCATGGAAATATGGGCCGGCGCCAGGGAGCAAGTAGCGCTGACAGTACCAGAAGGTCCGTTTAGCGCAGAGTTGCAGCAATTGGCGAGAATGCTTCGCGAAGACTCCATAGGAGTGTCCAACGCTGAGCGAACGGCGCTTACGCATGCGCTGGACTGGGCAATCCGCAGGCCCGATGACGCTCACATGGGTTTCTTTTTTGATGTTATCCGGGAATATCATAACGATGTCCCGGCCATCATTACCGATAGTCTGCTTCGGCCTGTACAGTGGCGAAACCTGTCTGTGCCAGATACCGGTGTGGTAACAATAGCCGATTCACAGCGCGTGCTGCAGGCCCTGGAAGCAATGACGCGGACCTACGATCCTATCCCTATTGAGAGCCAGAGCAACGATTCATCCGCCGTCCTGAAGCAGTTCGTGTACTATGATGAGTCCGATATAATTCAAGAATTACGGGTCTATCCTTGGCTCCAACTCCTCTTCGTAAGTCTGTTCATTGTGGTCGGGTATTTGGGATTCTCCTATGTCCGGCGCAATGAGCAGAGCAGCCTGTGGGTCGGCATGGCCCGTGAAGCGGCTCACCAACTCGGAACCCCCATATCCAGTCTGATGGGATGGCTGGAACTGCTGCGGCAGGAAGATACGGACTCGGAAGCCCAGCAGAGAGCACTGGGAGAAATGACTAATGATGTTGAGCGCCTCAGTCGGGTAGCCCACAGGTTCAACGATATCGGTTCACTGCCGAAACTCGATATGCAGCCCCTGGCGCCTGTAATCGCCGTGACGGCCAGCTACCTTCGTAGACGCTTTCCGCGGCATGGCATTGCGCTCCACGTGGATGTGCCCGACTCCATCTACGTACCGCTGAATGCGCAACTCTTCGAGTGGGTGATTGAAAACCTTCTCAAGAACGCACTTGACGCCATAGAAAAGAAGGAAGGACGCATCGAGATCACGGCAACGCCGGAAGGATCACGGTTGCATATTGACATGAGCGACAACGGGAAAGGCATAGATCGCAGGCATTGGAAAAATGTGTTTCGACCTGGGTATAGCACGAAGAAGCGTGGATGGGGCCTCGGTCTCAGCCTCGCAAAGCGCATTGTGGAGGAGTATCACGGTGGTTCGCTGACCCTGGTGCAGTCCCGGCCGGGGAAAGGGACGACATTTCGTATCGACCTGCCCATAGCAGCACCCGGCAAGGTGTAGGGCAGGTTTCACCGGGATTGAACCCTGGCCTTTGCCGCGTGAAGCCAAGCCAACGGAAAGCGAATGTACAGCACGATTGAGACTTGATCTGCCGGACGCTCACCGATCGTCCAGAAATACAATATTGACCGGCGTGCCTCTCCGAATATGCAGGAGGTCTGCGGCGTTTCCCGTATTGACAGAAATCTCCAAGAATTCCTCGCTGCCAAACAGCAATAGCGGCTCGCCCACATCTACGGCACCATACGTTGCGTGGACGCCGTTCAGGATCGAATTGCCTACATAGCACTTGGCGATGCGGCCCTTCTGCCTATCATAGAATAAGGTGCGAGGGATATTCGTGATGCAGTTCCCGAAATGATCAATGTGTACGATCCAGCCGCGAATACCCTGGCTGTCGTCAATAGGTAATGCCCAATGCAGGCGCTGCAGCGCGTCCACAGGCGTTCCGATATCCTGCAAACTGCTGCCAGAGGCTAGGCGCGCAGCGGCCGGTGCAAATATATCCCGGCCGTGAAATGTGTTACACGGACTAGGCGTCCGGTACGAGGCCTCGCGATCCAATACGACGATCTCGTCGGGATCGGCATCGCCGAGCAGGAGGGCAAATACCCCATTGTCCGGTCCCACAAAGAAGCGCCCGTCATAGCCTAGCGCAACGCCTCGCCTCGCCGTGCCAACACCCGGATCGACGACTACAAGATGTATGGTGCCCTCCGGGTAATAAGGAATTGCCTGCCGCAGTACGAAGGCCGCATCCATTACGTCAAAGGGAGTAATCCCGTGCGACACATCCAGGAAACGGATCTCGGGGTTGATCCCGAGCATTACCCCCTTCATGGCGGCAACGTAACCGTCCTTGTTTCCAAAGTCAGTGGTTATCGTAACAAGTCGAGGCAACACATCTCACGGGAATGGGTGGCGCACAAGTCTACAAAATAGGCAACATGCATCTGATCAAGGAGACCACCCACCGTGCTTTGCAGTAGCAGTGCTGAAATGATAACGGGCCACCCGCTCTTATGGCGGTAATAGACACCCGTCAGCATACACGCCATCATAGCGCCGCCGAAAAACCAATCTGCACCGTGCGGCCTTCCGCGGGTTCGTAATACCGTCCTCCAAACGCATTCACGACGACAGAGCCGTTGTATTGTGAATTGAACACGTTTTGCAAACGCAAGAACGGCAGCACCGTGACCGAACTGATTCGTAATCCCGCATACGCGGCATAGAAATCAATGGCCACATGGCCGTCGTCGCGGGCCGTGTTGTCGCTGTCTGCATACACTCCAGAGGCAACGACCGCAGCTATCTCGCCCGACAGACCGCGATACTCCGAGCGCAGGCTCAGGAAGAGACGGTGGTTGGGCACGCCTGGAATACGGCGGCCCATCTCCGGCGCGCTGCTGAATGTATAGTGGTTACCGCCGTACGATGCGTGAATATTCGTGGAAGTCGTAGCCTGCCAATCCAGTGCAAGCTCTACACCCTGATGCGTGTTCGCACCAGCATTCTCAAAATAGGTCCGGCCTTCGGCATTTTGCCGGGGAAGAAGCCGGCCACTGATCTGTAGCCGGTAGAATGCTACGTCAGCGTGCAGGCGGGCAGCTGACGCCCGTGTACGCATGCCAACCTCAACGCCGACAGTGCGTTGCGGCGCGAGTGTCGGATGGAATCCCCCGTCTCCATCGGGGCGATTCACCAACTCCGTTGTGGTGGGCGTCTCAAAGGCAGTGCTGACGTTGGCAAACACCACCGCTTCGCCCGCGCCGTAGGAGAGACCCAGGGAAGGACTGAGAGCGCGAAAATTTCGCTCGCCGGATTGATTGCCGTTCGTTAGCAGGCGGTCTGTCATGGCAAAGCGGATTCCGTCTAGGCGCAGACCCGTGGTAGCGGACAAACTGCGAGTCAGTGCCAGACGCACAGCGGCAAAAGCGGCAAGACTCCGCACACGCTCTTCCTGGTCAAGCATCCGCTCGCTTCCGCGCATACCGGCATCGTTGTTTGCGTTGCGACGGTCGTCACGCTGCCACCCGGAGTCCAGGCCGACGCCCCAGCCAAGACGCGCATAAGACCCCTGAAATTGCATCCGAATACCTCCTGCGGCGCGCTGAAGGTCGATGTATGCGAAGGTGAGGGGGTTATCCAGCTGCCGGCCGAGGCCGTACGCCGTTACGGTGAACAGGCCTAGCGTTGTCTCCCGGTGCAGCGTGATGCCTCCCTGGACTTGAGTACTTTGCTTGCCTGCCTGCCTGGCTACAAATCGCGGGTCGGCCTGCCGAGGATCTGCCTGGACTTGCGCGAGCGTTAACCCTCCGGGCGCCTGTACGTCCTGAACGGCACTAGCCACAACAACATGCATGCTGGTCTTTGCTCCGAGGGTTATGCGTCCACGAAGGCCAGCACGGGTAAAGCTTCCCTCGCTGTGTGCCCGGTACCCCCTACGCGTAACCCGGGAGGCGTATGCACGAAAATCAAAGCGGCCCATCTGCAGGCTGCTGCTGCCAGACACCTGCCGCAAGCCATAGGAGCCACCCATCAAGCGCACGCGGGCAAGTGAGGTGTCACCGGTTGTCAAGAATAGCACCCCGCCACTGGCATTGCCCCAATACAGCGAAGACGGTCCCCGGATTAGCTCCGCACGGCGCACGAACGCGGGGTCTGCGATATCCAGTGTGGTTTGTCCGTCCGGAAGCGTAAGGGGAATACCGTCGAGCAACACCTGCGCACCCCGCACGCCAAAGGCGGCCCGATAGCCCATGCCCCGAATCAGTAGCCGCTCGCCGAGTGCATAGTGCCCGCGGTCGTTAAGCTGTACGCCTGGGAGGCCACGTAGCACACGCGTCAACGTGAGCCCAGGGTCAGTGGCCAGCGCGTGCGAGCTCCGCTCACGAACAGCGACAGAGAAGGGCGCCGTACTCTCTGTCTCCAAAGCGCGAGACGCCTCAATCGTGATGGCGGGTAGCGCAGCCTCCAGCGTGTCGCGATTCTGGGCCTGACTTGCAACTGGCGCCAGAAAAAGGGCCGACAAGAAAATTACAGAACGGTTACACATCAACAGAGACTCATGCCAGGGCGGGAGTGGCGCAAGATACCGTTGCTCGCCTACATCATCAATCGCTCTTTTAATGCGCGCGAGCGCTCGCGGCTGGCAATCACTTCACGCTTGCCAGCAAGGAGTAGCTTATAGCGGCCACTGAACCACGGAATCATTTCACGGATGCTGGCAAGCTGCACGATGGAGGACCGATGGATGCGCATGAACTTGCTCGGATCCAAATTGGCTTCAAGTTGCTCAAGGGTGTACCCCACTATGTGCTGACGCAAGCGCGGGCGCTGGTCAGCGGTGTCGTCAGTGAGAATAAACAGGCGTGTGATACTGTCGATAATTTCGGCGGAGACGAGGCGGTCCACGTTGATCAGCAGTATACGATCCCTGTACGGAACCGAAATCCGTTCCATATATCGGGGCGGCTTTTCCACCACGGGCCCCCTGGCCTGGCGCTCCATCCAATCCAGCAGTTTGTCCAGACGGTCATCGTTCTCCCGCCACGATTCCGGCGTCTGTCGCAGACGCTCGGCGCGGGCGACAGCATCTTCCAGACGAGCCCGGACAATGGGCTTTAGCAAGTAGTCTACGGCGTTTGCCTCGAATGCGCGCAACGAGTAGTCATCATGTGCTGTCGTAAACACAACGACCGGGTGCTTGTTGGGTGGGATACGTTCCAGAACGCCGAAACCGTCCATTTCAGGCATGCGGATGTCGAGAAACAACAAATCAACATCTTGCTCGGTGATTACCTGGAGCGCGGACGGCCCATCCTCCACTATGCCCACAACGTCAAGTCTTCCCGCAGCCACAAGTGGTTGCAGCAGTTTATGGAGTCTCGAGCGAGCAGGCGCTTCATCGTCAACGATCAATACGTGCAGCATCGGATTCTACGTGATCAGTGGGGGAGTCTGTGGTGCGCGTCACAGGGATCAGCAGTCGTACGCGCGTGCCCCAGACGGGATCGCTCGCCATGCGTAGGAGATCGTCACGCTCATACAGCCGGGTGAGGCGCGTTGCTATGTTCCGAAGGCCAATGCCGAGAAAGTCGGCATTGGCAATAGCGCACTCGCCTGCTCCGAACAGGTGAGCGATGCCAACTCCAGTGTCAGCGACCAGCACTTCGACAAACCCGTCTTCGGTCTGCTTGGCGTGAATACTGAGCTTCCCGCGGCGACGCTGCTTTTCGATGCCATGCTTGATGGCATTCTCGACCAGGGTTTGAACTGCAAACGCAGGAATCGGGACTGTGCGGATGCGGTCGTCCAGGAATGTTTCGATGGCAAGATGCCGGCCAAAGCGCGCCTGCTCAATGCTAAGGTAGTGTCCGACCAGGGCCCATTCAGCCTCTAGAGGTACAAATTCACGACCGCCCGTTTGCAGTGTATACCGAAAAATTGCCGCAAGATGCTCGACGGCAGCTTCCGCTTCCCTGGAACGGTCTTCAATGAGCGCCAGGATAGTATTTAGCGTGTTAAACAGAAAATGAGGGTTGATCTGTGCGCGGAGCGCAGTAAGCTGCGCTTCCGCACTTTCATGCATGAGTGCCCGCTCCCGCTCGAAGAGGTTTAACCGTTCAATGGCCAGCGCCAACTGTCCACTAAGTGCGCGCAGCATGTCCAGATCTTCCAGCGTATACACCGCGTGCCGCTCCTTCCGCGGTCCCAATAGCAATAAGCCAATGGCTTTGCCATCCCCAAGTATTGGTACGGCAAGGCTTACATTTCGCTTCTTTAGCAATTGACCAAACTGATCGGGAAGCGTGCTCTCGTTCAAATCGGGCTTTTGCGCCCAGATCGCGCCCTCCACCTCAAAGTGGGGCCAAAGCATGAGCATTTCACGATCAGTGAGATACGGAGGGGTCGGATGAAATGATATGTTTATCCACGCTTCGGACGACACCGATGGACGTAAGAATACGTGGCCAGAGCGCATCTGGAAGGCTTCGCTCACTGACTCGAGGGTCTCACGAGCCAGTGTGTGAGTGTCCAGAATCAAGCGCATGCGCTCTTGGAAACGGCTGAGCCGCTGGTGGGCCTGCTGCCGATCCGATGCAAAGAATTGGGTGGCATAGTTGAGTAGGCGCATGCCGACTCGTTCAAAGACCACCAGGAGCAGCACGACATACAACCCTGCCGCCACCGTCCATGAAATTGAGAATTTCGTCAGGATCGGCTCTACGAGCGCCATGCCACCAACAAAGGCGAAAAAGATGAGTCCCAGGATCGTGACGTACGTTAACGCCCGTCGCAGAACGCGGTCGATCTTGCCATGTCGAAGTGCAGCAAGCGATACCAGGATCACTGGTACGATTGAAAGCAGTTGCGCGCTAACGATCACCCACCCGGCTACCGTATCGGTCACCGCACCGAACAGTGGCGCGACGCCCATTACCGAAAGTCCGAAGAGGACCGCAAAGACTAGCATGATGGCGCTCCCGATGCGTGGCCATCCGCCAATGAACTCCTTGGCCTTCATCCCATGGCGTACGTGCAGATAGAGGGCATGTGCAGCTGCTGCCCCGATATAACAGCAGGCATGGAACAGGATGGGTCCGATAAGGCCGCCCAGCGTGAGTGGGCCGACGCCACCAGCGAAAGTGGTTACGAGCACCAGGAAGCCCAGGACAACAGCGGGGACGTATAGCGCGATAGCAAAGCGCCCCACACCATGTCCCTCCAGTCGCTCGCTGTCCACGAGCACCTTGTGCAGGAGGATAGCCGGGAACCCGATCCAGCCTACGAGACCAAGAAAGGTGAGTGCCTGAAAGACGCTGTCAACTGTGCTCCCCACATGGATGGGTGGTGCAAGGCTCACCAGCAGCAAGCGTATCAGGTTGCCTATGATCCACAGGCCTGACACCGCGATGAGGAGCAAGGAGAACCGCGCCGTGCGGCTCCTGCGCACCAGGGGCACTGCTATCACGAGTCCGATCAGATGGAAAAAGGTGCCGACAAGGAATCCCCAGATGGAAAACTGCCAGAGCGTCGGGGTAAGCGGGTAGAGGAAAGTCGGATAGCGGGAAAACCGTACGTCTACCTGGACTTCTTCCATTTCCGGGCCACGCAGCACCGAGTAGGTGCGACTGCTTCCAAGCGGAATACTCTCGATGGCCCGCTGCAGGTCTTCGAGCGTGAAGTACTGCCGATAATCAAGTCGGTAGAACAGATCGCCTTCCTGCAATCCAGCTTCGCCCTCGCTAGTGTCAAAGACGTGCGCCACCTTAATGAGGCCATCTTTCTCCGTCCAGGTCACCCGGTCATAACTGCGCGCAGCGGGAATATGGCTCACCAATTTGCCTACGGTCAGGTAGTCCGAGGCTACGCGAGTGAGCGGGACCAGCGCGAGGAGGGCCGTTCCTGCAAGGATAATGCGGGCTATCAGCGCATACCGGTTCACATTCGGGATCTTTGATGCCAGAAAGACCTGTATCCATCAAAGACGCCACAACATGGCCGTTGGTTGCGTGAGGAACGGTATTGCGGCCTCACGGATACAACGCGCGCTGCCAGCACTCCCCTCTTCCCATGCCATGCTAATCGATACGCATGTCCACCTGTATCACGATCGATTGGCCAATGATCGTTCTGACGTTCTTGCGCGTGCACGCGCGGCGGGCGTAGGCCCCATGGTGATGCCCGCAATTGACGTGCTATCGATCCGCAAGGCGCTGACGCTATGTGAAGAGGAGACAGACCTGTACGCTATGGTGGCGCTACACCCATCTGACACGAAGGAGGCAACCGATGACGACTATGAGGCTGTAGCCATGCTGGCGGGCAGCCCTCATGTGGTCGCTGTCGGTGAAAGTGGCCTGGATTACTACTGGGATCGCTCCTTTGACACGGTTCAGGAGAAGGCCTTTCGCTGGCACATTCGGCTGGCCATCAAGCATGACCTGCCGCTCATCCTGCATATGCGCGACAAGCGGGATCACGACGAGGTCCATACGGACATTGTGCGCATCCTGCGAGACGAAAAGAATACCTCGGCAAATCCTGAACGCCTTCGCGGCATTTTCCACTGCTTCACCGGACCCGCGTGGGTGACCCGGGAAGCCACGGCGCTCGGCTTCCATCTCGGCATCGGTGGCGCGATAACCTTTAAGAACGGCGGTGTTGATGTACTCGCTCGCGACATCCCGATCGAGCAGATCGTCCTGGAGACGGATAGCCCGTTTCTGGCGCCAGTCCCATATCGCGGCAAGCGCAATGAGCCGTCCTATGTCCGTCTAGTGGCTGAAAAACTTGCAGCGGTTAAGGGACTTCCCGTCGAAACTATCGCACGCGTCACGACCGACAATGCCGTTGGCCTGTTCGGGCTTCACCTCAGTTAGCCTTCCTCGTCGTCCACGACTTCGAAGTCGACGTCGTGGATGTCGGACTCCTCTGCGTTGGAAGCCCCGTCGCCGCCCGTGGCCGCAGGCTCAGCCTGCTCAGCCTGCTCAGCCTGCTGCGCTTGGTAGATGTCGTCGCTAGCAGCGGCCCACGCCTGGTTGAGCGCATCCATCGCGGAATCTATTTGCGCGATATCCTTTTCCTTATGAACCGTCTTTAGGTGCTCCAGTGCAGGGTCGATGGCAGCGCGGCTCTGTGCAGAGAGCTTGTCTCCCAGGTCTTTGAGGTTGTTTTCGGTGGAATAGATCAGCGTGTCGGCCTGGTTCAGCTTGTCCAGTTCCTCGCGCCGCTTTTTGTCCTCGGCGGCGTTCTCCTTGGCCTCTTGCTTCATCTTTTCTATTTCCGCTTCCGAGAGTCCGCTGGATGCCTCGATGCGGATCGACTGCTCCTTGCCTGTCGCCTGGTCTTTGGCTTGTACATTCAGGATGCCATCTGCGTCGATATCGAATGCGACCTCAACCTGTGGTGTGCCACGGCGCGCCGGAGGAATGCCGTCAAGATGAAACTTGCCAATGGTGCGATTATAGTGCGCAATTTCTCGGTTGCCCTGGAGAACGTGGATTTCGACAGACGTTTGGTTGTCGGCTGCCGTTGAGAAGATCTCCTGCTTGCGCGTAGGAATCGTCGTGTTGGCCTCAATGAGAGTGGTCATGACACCGCCAAGGGTTTCGATACCCAGGTTCAGCGGCGTCACGTCCAAGAGCAGAACATCGGTAATGTCTTGTGAGAGCACGCCACCCTGGATGGCAGCGCCTACTGCGACCACTTCGTCCGGGTTGACGGAGCGGTTTGGCTTCTTGCCAAAAAACTCCTCAACGGTTTGTTGCACGAGCGGCACACGGGTTGAGCCGCCGACAAGAATCACTTCGTCAATCTGATCCGCGCCGAGCTTGGAGTCCGTAATCGCCCGCTGCATGGGCTCCACGGTTCGTCGCACCAAATCGCCAATCAGGTTCTCAAACTTTGCACGCGAAAGATCGAGCGTCAAATGCTTCGGTCCCTCCTGTGTGGCCGTGATGAACGGCAAGTTGATGGTCGTCTGGTTGGCGCTGGAGAGCTCGATCTTGGCCTTTTCGGCAGCTTCCTTGAGCCGCTGAAGCGCCATTGGGTCGTTACGCAGATCGATGCCCTCGGTCTTCTTGAACTCGTCAGCTATATAGTCAATGAGGCGCTGGTCGAAGTCGTCCCCGCCAAGATGCGTATCGCCATTTGTGGCTTTGACTTCAAAGACACCGCCTCCCAGTTCCAGAATGGAAATGTCATACGTGCCACCACCCAGGTCATAGACGGCGATTGTGTGATCGGTATCCTGCTTGCCGAGGCCGTAGGCCAGTGCGGCCGCCGTCGGCTCGTTGATGATCCGCTTGACTTCAAGGCCGGCAATCTTGCCAGCCTCCTTCGTCGCTTTGCGCTGCGCGTCGTTGAAATACGCAGGCACCGTAACAACCGCCTCGGTGATCTTTTCGCCCAGATAGTCTTCGGCAGTCAGTTTCAGCTTTTGCAGGATCATTGCCGAAATCTCCTGCGGGGTGTACAGATGATCGCCCACATGAACACGGGCAAGGCCGCTGTCTCCGCTCTTGACGTCGTATGGCACCGTTTTGAGCTCTTCCGGGACTTCGCCAAATTTCCGGCCCATGAAGCGCTTGATCGAGAATATTGTGTTAGTTGGATTGGTGATGGCTTGCCGCTTTGCTGGGGCGCCCGCAATGCGCTCTCCGTCACTTTTGAAGGCCACTACCGAGGGCGTAGTTCGCGTTCCCTCAGAATTTTCGATTACCTTCGGTTCGCCGCCTTCCATGACAGCGACTACGGAGTTCGTGGTGCCGAGGTCGATCCCGATGATCTTGCCCATGATATTGATTGTTACGTGTGATTAAGGTGTGTTTGCTCAGTCGCGCCTTACTTCAAGAACCTTGCCGTTTATGGAGGGCGGCCACTTTGTCAGATAATGACGAAGGATCTTCTGCCAATCGTTGGCTGTGCGCCGTAACACCATCTGGAATTACCGGAGTGTGAGCGGCACACAACCGACGGTGCAGCGTCTTATATTGTACCTTGCCTTAACGGCTGGCTGCCCATGAGCATTGTTCCAAACACGCTGACAATCAGTCGTATTGCGGTGACTCCAATGGTTCTCGCACTGCTGTTCTGGGATACGTTGACAGGACAGGGACTTGCGCTTGTGCTCTTCGTGTTGGCCGCGATTTCGGATTATTGGGACGGCAGGCTGGCGCGCAGCATGGGCGCCGTATCCCGCCTGGGCAAGTTCCTCGACCCAATGGCGGATAAGGTGCTGGTGCTAGGCACCTTCGTAACGCTCTCAATATTGCTTCCTGATGTGGCACCGTGGTGGGCGGTTGCGCTGATTGGTCTGAGAGACGTCGTAGTGACGACACTCCGTATTCGCGCGGAGTCGCAAGGCCAGACCCTGCAGACGTTACCGCTGGCGAAGACCAAGACGACGCTGCAACTGGTCTATCTGATAGGGGTTCTGGTATTGCTCGTTGCGCGGCATGTGCCGGGAATTGTGGCAACAGGTGCAGAGTGGGTGCTCGGCAGCATGATACCCGTGGCTTTACTTTGCATAATTGTAGCACTAACAGTGTATACTGGGGCGGGGTATCTTATGCGCAGCGAATCGTTGCGAGGGTAGGTAATCGCAACACGGAGATTGGTTCGTCATCGTACGATGACGCTGAATTTGGTACACTATCATGACACACGCTGAAGTGAAGGATATAGAAAGCACGAGCCTGTCCCCGTTTGAACTTGCCCGTGCTCTATGGAAGATTGGCGCAGTAGTATATTCGGAAAAAACCAGGCTAACCTGGAGTTCGGGACTCCAGGTTCCCTTCTATTGTGACAACCGGGTCACTAATGGTCATCCGGTGTTACGTAGGCGGATCACCAATAGTCTGGTTAGTATTCTTGCGAGTCACGGTATTGAGCCAGACATCGTTGTAGGCGTGGCAACTGCAGGAATTCCACAAGCCGCATTGCTGGCGGACCGCTTGGGCATTCCTCTTGCGTATGTGCGGGGCAACCCGAAAGGGCATGGTCGTGGCCGGCAGGTTGAGGGGGCGATTGTTGAGGGCCAGCGTGCTGTGGTCGTGGAGGACCTCGTAGCAACAGGTGGCTCCGTGCTACACGCGGTGGATGCGTTGCGAGCGTCCACAGGTGCAGAAGTGGTAGCCATGTTGGCACTTTTCACCTATGGTTTTGATGGTGTTGCAGAGCGTTTTGCACAGGCCGACATACCGTTTCACACCATCACCGATTTTGATGCGATCGCCACCGTTGGCGCCAAGGATCGAATCCTGTCGGACGAAGAAGCTGCGGCCCTGTGGGCTTGGTATATGGATCCCCAGGGGTGGTCCGGACGCCTACCCAGCACATCGGCAGAATGAAGGCAACCCTCCTCACCATTGGCGACGAGCTCCTTATTGGCCAGATCGTAGACGCAAATGCCGCCTGGCTTGCCAGGGAGTGTAACCGGTGTGGGATCGAGGTCGTGCGCGCCCTCACGGTTGGAGATGAAAAAGCGGCAATCGCGCGTGCCTTTGGCGAGGCAATGATCGATTCAAATATCGTGATTGCCACCGGTGGCTTGGGGCCCACGCCGGACGATGTGACACGCGAGGCAGTCGCAGGGATGTTGGGCGTCGCCATGCGGGTAGATACCACAGTGCTGCACCGTGTGCGGGAGCGGTTTCGGGAGCGCTCGTGGCCACTGTCTCCGATCAGCGAGAGAGTGGCGCTGGTCCCGGACGGATTTGAGGTCCTACCCAATGCGGCAGGAACGGCGCCAGGCCTGTGGCGCGTGCACGAGCAGTCCGGTGTTCAATGTATCCTGACGCTCGTCCCGGGCGTGCCGCGGGAGATGAAGGGCATCTTCCGTGACCATATAGCACCGCGCCTCCGCGCGATGGCCGGTGCACGTGTGGTTGCGCACCGCACACTACGCACGGTCGGCATAGGAGAGTCTCGCCTGCAGGAGCTGATGGGAGACTTGTCAAACTATATGGACGACACGCTTCGCGTGGCTTCGCTGCCGAGCGCTGGCCAGGTGCGTCTGCGTCTAAGCGCGACAGGCGCAGACCAGGCAGTCGTATGCAAGCGACTGGACGATCTGGAGAGCCATCTCCGCGAAACAATCGGACCCTATATTTACGGGGTGGATGGCGAGACACTTGAGGAGGTAGTCGGACGCGCACTCAAACGTCGCGGGTTGACCGTGGCCGTTGCTGAAAGTTGCACGGGAGGACTCGTGCTGCACCGCCTGACGAATACGCCAGGATCGTCAGCCTATGTCGCTGGTGGGATTGTGGCCTATGCCAATGCGATAAAGACGCGCACACTCGGCGTCCAACATGAAACCCTGCAGGCCCATGGCGCGGTCAGCCGGGAAGTGGCCAAGCAAATGGCGCTCGGCGTGCGGGAGCGCCTGGATGCGGATTATGGGCTGGCCACCACAGGCATTGCAGGGCCCAAGGGAGGAACAGCGAGTAAACCCGTGGGCACAGTATGGGTGGGATGCTCCGGTCCACTGAGGACCGGAGCCCGGAGGTTTGCATTCGGGAAAGATCGCGCGACTAACAAGACCCGATCGGCTATAGCGGCGCTCGATATGCTTCGCAAACGGCTCCTGGAGGCGTAGACGAGGCTTGACATTTTGTTTTGCCCTATGACACAGGGTTGTCACAGGCCCCGCGTATCATGGTGCCACACAAGGCAACCATTCATCTTATCTACCAGACCAATGGCGATGAAAACAGCAAACAGGGACGCCAAATTGAAATCGCTCGATCTTGCCATGCGCGAGATCGAAAAGAATTTTGGCAGAGGATCCATCATGCGAATGGGCGACGCGCCTGCCGTTCGTGTGGAGGCCATTCCAACGGGTTCCCTGGCCCTTGATGCGGCGCTTGGCGTCGGCGGCCTTCCCCGTGGCCGCGTAGTCGAAATTTTTGGTCCGGAATCTTCCGGCAAGACGACGTTGGCAACACACTGTCTGGCGGAAGCCCAGAAGCTTGGTGGCATCTGCGCCTTTATTGATGCGGAGCATGCCTTTGACCCGTCCTATGCCAGTCAGTTAGGCGTTGACACCGATGCTCTGTTGATGTCGCAACCCGACACGGGAGAGCAGGCGCTCAGCATCTGCGAAATGCTGATTCGCAGCAGCGCCTTGGACTTGATTGTTGTGGACTCGGTTGCGGCGTTGGTGCCTCGCGCGGAAATCGAGGGCGACATGGGTGACAGCCACGTCGGATTGCAGGCGCGACTGATGAGCCAGGCGCTACGCAAGCTCACTGGGATTATCAGCCGCTCCAACACGGCGCTTATCTTCATCAATCAGCTTCGGGAGAAGATCGGCATCATGTTTGGCAACCCGGAAACAACCCCGGGCGGACGGGCGCTCAAGTTTTACAGTTCCGTGCGCCTGGACATCCGGCGCATCGGTGCAGTCAAGGAAGGTCCCGAGGTTACGGGGAACAGGACTCGCGTCAAGGTAGTCAAGAACAAGGTCGCGCCGCCCTTCCGGACCGCGGAATTCGACATCATCTATGGCGAAGGCGTTTCTTCGCTGGGCGAGCTCGTAGACCTTGGTGTGCAGAACAACATCCTGCAGAAGAGCGGCTCATGGTACAGCTACGGGAATATCAAGATCGGACAAGGCAGGGAGGTGACCAAGCGGTGGCTGTCCGAGAACGTCACCCAGCGCGAAGAAATCAAACACAAGGTCCGCGTCGCGCTGGGCATGATTCCTTCTTCGGAAGAGGAGAAGGAGGTGGCCACGGCACCGTAATTGTACGTATTTGCGTGAAGTCGAAAACTATACTCGTGCGCGCGTGTGTCGCCCTTTGGTGGGTGTTGATGATCGCGCAAGTGGCCGCGCAGCCAGCCATGGAGTTGGATGCGCGGCTATTTTACCGCGTATACACGATTGACACGCCTGGTTTTGCCCGCGCGATGCATGCGATCGACAAAAGTGCCATCCCGGTATTTGGAGTCGGTATTGCTAGTGCCGGGATCGGCCTCATACGGGACGACAACGCATCCAGCGCATTCTACCGCCTGGCGGCGAGCGAACTGCTGGCGGCAGGAATAGGGTTTGCCGTCAAGTCCTTTGTACGCCGCCCTCGACCGTATGCGACGTATTCGTCGATCACGCCGCGCGCGCACGTCTATTGGTGGGATAAATTCGCCTTCCCTAGCGTCCATACGGCCGTGGCGTTTGCGGCGGTAACCTCCTGGACGCTGTCGCATCCGAGCTTCTTAATGGCAGCAGGCGGCTACCTGTGGGCCACCGGGGTTGGCCTTAGCAGAGTCTGGCTTGGCGTCCACTATCCTACCGATGTGCTCGTTGGAGCTTTGCTCGGCACGGTCGTAGCTGTCGGATTGAGTGCCTTCTAGTGTCCGAGCACGCCGTGCGGAACGTACGGCGCCTCCAGGGTGGCGATTGCTTCTGGCGCAAGAGATACATCAAGCGCCTCGATGGCAGTGTCCAAATGGGCGAGTCTGGTCGCGCCAATAATGGGCGCAGTGACGGCTGGGCGTGACAACAGCCAAGCGAGCGAAATCTTGGCCGGGGAAATGCCGTACTTACCTGCAACGTCACGGAGCGCATTGATGACATCGGTATCCCCGGGATGCGTGTAGCGTCCATGCAAGATCTTGTCGCTCTTGGCACGCTCCGTTGGTGGAGCATCCTGCAGTGTCTGAGCACGGGCGAGGAGACCACGGGCCAGGGGAGACCACGGGATGACGCCGAGCCCTTCTTCCTGACACAGCGGAATCATTTCTCGTTCCTCTTCCCGGTAGAGGAGGTTGTAGTGATTCTGCATGGACACGAAGCGCGCCCAGCCGTTGCGCTCACTGATGCTCAGCATGCGCATGAGTTGCCATGCATACATGGAGCTCGCCCCGATATAGCGGACTTTGCCCTGTCGGACCAGTTGGTTGAGCGCTTCCAGTGTTTCCTCACACGGCGTATTCGGATCAAAGCGGTGGATCTGGTAGAGGTCGATGGCTTCGACGCCTAGCCGGCGCAGACTCGCCTCGCAAGACTGTAGAATGTGCTTGCGAGATAGTCCACCGCTGTTGGGCCTCTCGGAGAACGGGAAGAAGACTTTGGAGGCGAGAACGATTTCGTCCAGATTGCCATATTTCCGCAAAGCTCGTCCGGTTATCTCCTCGCTGACACCGAGCGAGTAAATGTTTGCAGTGTCGAAAAAATTAATGCCATGCTCAATGGCGCGTCGGAAGAAAGGCTGAGCTGCGTCTTCGTCCAGGATCCATGGCTCAGTTGCCGGGTCGCCATAGGACATACAGCCGATGCAAAGTCGTGAAACGGTGAGGCCCGTATGGCCAAGACGCGTGTATTTCATAATAGGGTTTCGCTCGCTAGGGGTATATTGATGGTGACCAGGGTCAACCCGAAGACTGCGCTGTCCGAAGAGTTCCCATGCCTAGTGTCTCCGCACAATCCAAGATACCAAAGCGCACGTTACCAGATAGCGTGAAGGCGCGCATGCGGCCGCGCGGGGAGCGGCCGGCAGACCACGCCTCATTCGTGCTCCCCCCACGAGTGAAGACCACAGCTGGTCTTGAACGCCACGATGCTCCGCTGACCAGGAGGCAGGCAACCCACCTGCTGCGCCGGACGTGTTTCGGCGCACCATTGGAGCGGGTGAACCTGCTGGTGGGCATGCACGCCGACGAAGCGGCCAATTTTCTTGTCGAAGAGGCCCTGGCGGCGTCGCCACCCGATCCACCGGAATGGCACGCAGAATATCCGCCATGGGGGGCGCCACAGGCGGTGCGGCGAGCATATAATGACAAGCAGGATGACTGGTTCAGAGAGTATACAGCCTCGTGGATCGGAGAAATGCTACGGGGTGGGCTGCGGGAAAAAATGACGCTCTTTTGGCACAACCACTTTGTTACCGAACGGGCGACCTATTTCTATTCCATCATGGCTTACAAGTACTTGGCTATGCTGCGCACGTATGCCTTGGGGAATTTTCGGGATTTTGTGGGGCAGGTGGGAATAAACCCTGCCATGCTCGTCTATCTGGACGGCAATGAGAATTCGGGCGCAGAGCCAAACGAGAATTACGCTCGTGAGCTGCTCGAACTGTTCACAATGGGCGAGAACGACCAGGACGGGCAGCCCAACTATACCCAGGAGGATGTTGTAGCGATATCGCGTGCGCTGGCTGGCTGGTATGTCGATTATGGCCAGTTTGTCTCCAGGATAGACTATACGGCCACAGATAATGGTGAAAAAGAAGTCTTCGGCCAACGGAGCAACTATGATTTTGGGTCGGTGCACACGGTGATTTTCGAGCAGCGCTCGAGGCAGATCGCAGAGTTCATTGTTGGCAAGCTCTACGCAGAGTTCATCTATGTGACCCCTGACGAGACCATAGTCTCCGGGTTGGCCGACCTCTTTCTGGCGAATGACTTTGAGATTGCACCGGTTTTGAGGACGCTGCTCCAGAGCGCTCATTTCTTTGAGGATGCAGTCGTTGGCGCGAAAATCAAGAGCCCGGTAGAATTATTCGTAGGCACGCTGATGGACACCGGGCGGGACGTTGTCCCCAAGATCGCGCTCCAGCGCATACGGCAAATGATGGTGAATCTCGGCCAGTCGCTTCTTAATCCACCTAACGTAGGCGGGTGGACGGGCTATCGGGACTGGATTACGACGGCTTCGCTTCCTTCTCGCTGGCAGGAAATGGATACAATTCTGAAGGGTAGCCTCCCGGACGTGCGCGTGAATCTCGTTCCAGTCGCGCAAGGCCTCGTTGATCCGAGCGATCCTCTTGCGGTGTTCAAGGTGCCGGTTGCGTTGGTCGAGCACATGCTGTCTGTTCCGGCAACCGTGCTCAGCTATGACGCTCCACCCGATTTCCACGGGGACCTGGATACATTCCCTATCCCGGAAGAAGTCAGGAATGCCCCTCCGCATGTCGCTGATCTGACCAGGATTTTTCTGGGGAACTTTACGTGGTATGAATGGAATCTTGAAAGACAGGGCATAGCATACGGTATGGCCCAGTTTCTCAACTACCTCACCAAATTACCGGAGTATCAACTTGGGTAGACCGGGAGGCGGGTCATTTGAAACCTGACATGGACGAGCACGGCACACGTAACGATTCTGATGCCCGCACGCGTTTTGGCAGCTGTCTGGAGCACGGCTGTGCACATGCCGCAGATCATGCGAGGTGGTCGCGGCGGGACTTTCTGGCTGGCATGGGTCTTGCGGCTGGAGCTACGGTGATGCTGGGTGCGACACCTGTGCACACACTGGCGCGAAGCTCCCTGCTGGAGGAGTTGCAACATGTGTCCTCGGATCGGATTCTGGTCCTGTTGCAGCTGTTGGGAGGCAATGACGGGCTGAACACGATTGTCCCGGTCGAGGATGCGGCGTATTACCGGGCGCGGCCGAGGATTGCGATCCCGAAACACTCCGCGCTGCCCCTCACGAACATGCTGAGCCTTCACCCCGCACTGCGGGCGGTGAAAGGCATGTACGACGAGGGCCAGATGGCCATTGTGCAGAGTGTGGGCTATCCTGGCGCAAACCTGTCACACTTCCGGTCTACGGACATCTGGCAGTCTGCAAGCAACGCGGATGCGGAAGACACGACAGGATGGACGGGGCGACATCTGGAGCGAGCATACGAGACGTTTGGCACCATGCCGACGCCGTACCCCCTGGCGGTGCAGATTGGTGGTCTGTCCCCCATGCTCTTCCAGGGCAATACGGAATACATGGGGATGTCGGTGTCGAACCCGCTGGTATTTCAGCGACTCGTGCGAACAGGGCGGTTGTATGATGAATCAAATATCCCAAACACCGTTTCCGGCAACGAAATCGCCTACGTGCGACGGGTCGCAAATGACGCCGTTCGCTATGGACTGGCGTTCCAGGAAGCAGCGACCAGAGGCCGAAACCAGGCCAATTATCCCGACCAAAACCAGAACCGGTTAGCCTATCGGCTGTCGCTGGTGGCACGCCTGATCAAGGGCAATCTGGGCACACGCGTCTACCACGTGGGTCTGAATGGCTTCGACACACACGGCTCACAGGGCGGCGTCAGCGGTAACCATGCCCGATTACTGCGGTACGTAGCAGAAGCGGTACAGGCATTCTACGCAGACCTTGCGGCTGTTGGTCGCGGGCCGGAGGTGCTGGTCATGACCTTTTCGGAATTCGGACGCCGCGTGGAGCAGAATGGGTCAGGCGGCACAGACCACGGTGCCGCCGCTCCGCTGTTCTTGTTTGGTCCAGGAGTGCAAGGAGGGTTATTCGGGCAATCGCCGTCCCTTACGGACCTGGATCGCCACGGCAATCTCAAGCACGGCACAGACTTCCGGGCCGTCTATGCGAGCATTCTGCAGCACTGGTTCGGCTTTCACGCGACCACAAGCGCCTCCGTATTGGGGGCTTCATTCAATCCGTTGGATCTGGTCAGGGACCCCGCAGATCCGATTGGCCCTACCAGTACAGAGCCGGATGACGCACCGGGCACATTCGTGCTGCAGCAGAATTATCCCAATCCTTTCCGATCAGGCACGAGTATTACCTACACGGTGGAGCAGATGGGTCCGGTGCGCTTGCAGGTCTACGACGTACAGGGCCGTCACGTGCAGACCCTGGTGGAAGGCATCCGGCAGAATGGTTCTCATTCGGTTTCCTTCGAGGCTCAAGGGTTGCCCAACGGAGTCTATTTCTATCGACTGGAATCAGGCGGCCACATTCGCTCCAGGCAGATGACGCTACTGCGGTAGCGCTCGCCCTGATGAAAACTTGCGTAACGGTGCCACCGCATGTTTGGGTACCGCAGCGTTCGAAACAAAAAGAGACGTAGTTTCCTTCTGTGACATAAGGCAGATGCCAGGCAACGTGATGTAGCTGATCTTCTGTGCAGGCTTAATTGAGGCAAATCGGTGGCGCTTCGTAATCGAGGCCGAGCAGCCGGAAGTAATTCTGCCCCAACGCGATGTTGCGAAAGGCCGCGTCATTCAGGTGCCGGTTGATGCGACTCGTTGCCTGCAGCTCGGTCTCATACACTTGATAATCCTTACCCGCTGCCGCAACGAAATCCGTGCCCGGGAGAACCCTGTCCGAATACGCGTTCAGAAACGGTATATAATACCTGCGACGCTCTGGTCGCGAGAAGTAATTGTCCTCTAGCATACGCCACGCAATATCTATCATGAGGTTCGGATAGCGGTCCAGGAGTGGCTGTATGATCTGGATATGCTCCCGTACATCCATGTTTGCGAGCTCCTTCGACAGTCCCATATGCATCCACACGATCTTGTTGTCAGGATACAATTGAAGTACTTCTTTAAGAACCGGAAGATATCGGACCGGATCCTGATCGTTGCCCAGGTCCGCATGAATAGCCAGCGGAATGTCTCGCTGCCGCAGGGTATCCATGAAGACGGCCCACTCCTTGATGGCTGCACTGGATACCGGTTGGTGTCCGTTGTTAAACAAGGCCTGCTTAACCAGATTCACCTCACCCATCCATGTAAACATGTCGGGGAACTCTGTGTCCAGGAGCTGTATCCCCCGCAATATCGATTCCGGGTTCGAGAGATCAGGAAACGTCATTGATAGTGTCAGATGTACGTCCTCGGGCGCCAGCGTGACCACATTGGCCGCATTGACAACGTCATTCGTCAGCTTCGGCACCACCGGTGTTCCAGGACAATCCAGATAATACGTGCACGGAGAGGAAACGGGAAGCATCTGCCCGATCCCATAAATGTTCGCAAACAATACGCCGCTGCGAGTGAGATAGGAGACAACCTCTTCGAAAGGGATCGCCGGACCGCCAAATGGACGAAAATGGAGGTGCGTGTCCACGAGAGATGTCTGGTCCATCGAAGAACGGTCGTAGCATGCCCCAGAACCAGGTCGTAGTGATTCCAGCGTTAACCCTGACGTGCCGCAGCCTCCGATCATCGTGGCGACCGCTACGATAAGCGGCAGGGACGCATGCGGTTGAGCAGATGGGGTCATTCAGTCATCTCGTGGTTGCCCGGAAACAACAAAGATACTTTCACAACCAATTGGTTCAACAGTCGCTACCAGTGAATTAGCGGCATTGTTGCGTGCAACTGGCTCGGAGTACGTGGGAAATCGGTACCTGTTCGCCATCTCTCCCGGAAAATACGGGGCCATGCTCTACTCATGCGGTGTCGCGGAAGCAAATTCAGGCCGCGACAGCCGTGGTGTGCACAATACCTATTCTGCGTCCTTGCCAACAGGAAAACTTCACATACAACCAAAACGAAAAACGGCGACGAGACTGTAGCTGCTGGACTACAGCGACACAATAGCGGCTGGATACCTGTCCGTCCGGCAATGGGAAGGCCGGATCCGCTGTCTTGTGTGGTGCATGAGCACAGTCCACACAGACTCCGGGGTGTGCTCCTGCCAGCTTCAATGTGTGTCCAATATCTCCGCGATCGTGCACATCAGATTACCGCCGGAAATTGCTCGACGGCGGAGAGTCGCGCTTCAAGAGGCACAACCGCTGACGGTTAATGCTGTGCCGTCAATTCGGCGAAACGTGCGGAACCACGGCTGCAGGCCGGTGCGGAAATGCTTCTCACCGGGTCGAGTGGAGTAGGATGGACTCGGCGCATGCGATTACTGGCTCGTCAGGTATCCACGTTCCGTTTTTTGAGGATGAACATACCTTCGTTTCCGCTGGTCACGACGATAATGCCGCTTTGGAAGAAAGGATAATTGCTCCACGAACCTCCGAAGCTCGGCACGTTCTCACCATACGGTACGGTGTCAAAGTAGCCCACCTCGATGGGATTCTCCCGGTCTGAAATATCCAGCACCCGCAGCCCACTCTGATAGTTTGACTGGTACATGAGTTCATCCACGATGTACAGGTTGTGGTCACTGGCCTTGTTCTCCGAAATATGCTCCTTGGCGAGCTGCGGATCATCCAAGTCAGACACGTCCCAGATCATCGTCCTCGTGCCGTCCACGGAACCCTGAAGCTCGTCCAACTCGTCGTTCATGTAGAAGAAGCGATGATCCTCGGTGAGCCAGCCCTGGTGGGAATAGCCGTAGTTAGGATACGTTGCGTTGGCAAGCTTCACGGGATTCTCCTTGTCGCTGACATCGGAAATGCTCAGTGCCGTCTCATTGGCGCCGAAGCATATTTCCTTGCCAAAGTGTTCCGTATCCGGACCGCGGTAGTTGACGCACTGTGCGTCGTGCGAATAGCCTGTGCCCCGTCGTCCCGTTTCGGTGTCCGCAAAGCATCCCGCGAACGTGGGCTGTACCGGATCCCGGATGTCAATCATGTGGAGACCGCCACCACACGTTTCGCCACCTGAGCCACTGCCGACAGCGAAGGCAAACCCCGTGTCCTCGTTAATTACGATGTTGTGTGCGCTCGCAATACCGGTATAGTGGGCATTGACCTCAAAGGTAACCGGGGAATCTTCTACATCGCGAAGCTGACGCAGGTCAAAAACCTGCATTCCGTGGTTTCCGGCACCGTCGGCCACGATGAAGGCGTGGTCCTTGTAGACCTTGATATCCCGCCAGGTGCTGGCGGGAGACGCGGCCGTTTTTGGCAGATTGCCCACAAAAACAGGGTTATACGGGTCTGACACGTCCACCATAGACATGCCGTCAATGCGGCCTATCAGGGCCCACTCCTTGCCTGTTTCGGGATCCGTCCACCCCCAGAGGTCATTGACCCTAACACCACGTTCGCCACCGAGATCTGTTACAGACAGGAACGAAAGCATGTCGACGTCGCTGCATCCAAAGAGGTTAGCTTCACCATCCTGACAGGTCGTTTCACCGCCCACAATAGAGGGGATACGGTCCAGCTCGTCAATCACGGCCCCCTTCTCTATCCACTGCCCATCCACATTTTCGAAGATAAAGGCCTTGCCTGCTCCGTGATCCGCGGAGGGCGCGCCGAGCACGGCGACGCTGCCACTGATATCCAGAGCCCATCCGAGTCCCAGCGAAGATGCTCCGTCCGCTACTGCCTCAGCTGGCAGGACGGCGGATACCCCCATCCACCGATTTGTCTCCATATCGCGGCTGTAGCGGTACACCGATCCCATGCCCCGGTTATCCATGAACGCTCCGAGCCAGAGGTTTCCATCACTGAACTTGAGGGCCGAGCCAAGCATGCGCAATCGTCCCGTGTTCGTATAGCCGGACAAGTGGCCACTTTGCTGCCACTCACCGGAGTCGTCGTCCATTTCAAAGGTGAAGACGGCTCCTTGATTGTTGTCAAACCGGGGTGCGGAAACAAGTATCTCATCGTTCTGCATTTCCAGCGCATATCCAAAGACGTGTCGGTCTTCCAATCCTTCCACGCTAAGTTCACCTGACAGAGACCAGGTATCCGATTCCGGGTCGTGGGAGTAAACAAGAACGGAGTCGGTGTAGGCGGGAGCCGAGATGACGGCTGTATGCTCCCCCAGCGCCAATGCTGCACCAAACCCGGCAACCGCTGCCCGGCCTATGCGCCAGAATCTGACTGATTTCGTGTCGGCCTTGCTGCCGCGGAGGACTGCATGCTCGGTCCAGCTGCCGGATTCGGTATCCAACTCAAATACATAGACCGCACTCTCTGCCGAAGACGTGCCAACGGCGCTCACAAGGAGCCGGTTGCCGCGCGCTGCGAGCTTGCTACCGAAACGATGTTCTTCGACGGCGTCCCCCGCCACTATTTTAGCAGACTGGTTCCAGGCGCCGTCTGCGAGTGTAAAGACGTACACAGCTCCCCGGTCCCCGTCACTGCCAATGGCGCCGACAAACAGCATATTGCCTTCACGGGCCATTGCCATGCCAAAGTGGTTAGCCTCGTTTCCGGCATCAGATGCCTGGAGCCTCTGGCGTTCTGCCCAATCCCCAGTGGTGCCGTCACGACCGAATACATATACGGTGCCGGGTCCGGACTGACCGCGGGTCTTGCTCACAAACGCGGCGTCGTTGTCCGCGGCAACGGAGCCACCGAACCGGGATTGCAGTGCTTGCGCCTCGGTCGAAGTGTATGCGAGCAGGGCGACGAAAAAAAGCAAAAAGCGAGCCTTCATGACGGTAGGAGGTGTGGTTGGTGCCTGTGAAATCTGTTGTATTCAGCAAGGTACCCGACGGGTGTCGAGCTATGCTATTCATACCAGCGGCAATATAACAGCTTGTAGGGGTTTATGCACTTTGATTCGGACGGAGGCACTTGGCCGAAAAAATGTGTGCGAATGACAATTAGTGTATCACGGATCGAGTCAATCACCGTCTGCCTCCCCGCGGCGCACGAGATATCCGGGTTGTGGGACTTGACTGGCAATCCCTTACGGACTCATTCGAGCATGCCGGGGCAGGCTTGTACAATCAGCTGTCTTTGCTATGCCAATCAGGGAGACCACAGTACTTACCAATTCTGGCGGCACATACATCTTTGCTGCGCGCAGGGCAAGGTAGATGGCCTCCTCCCAATCTTGGTGCCCCAAATGGCTCTGGACGATTTCGTGAAGGAGTAACTCGATTGTGGTCAAGACTCGTAAATTCGTGAACTGACGAGCGCACAATTTGGACGCTTTTCGGTCATCAATCACGGCAACTGCGCCATGTACGACCGCATAAGCGATTGTGGAGGCCTCGCCATCGGCGAGCGATTGACGAGCATTGCCGGCAACAAGCCCGCGATAGATCAAAAGTTGCTCTCCCGACAATCGCACTAGTTCTACAAATTCCTTATCCAGCAAGATGCGTAGCTTGCTCCCATCATCGTAGCCGTACATCTCACCCTGTTCCAGCTCATTGAATATCATTTCCGTGACTATCATCTTGTTGGAAAAGGCGCCCAATATTTCCGTAGCCCGTTCCGTGGCGTTCAAATTGATCACGGCACTTGAATCTAGGACAATCGAACATTCACCACCGAAATCAACAGCCATGCGTATTGCCTGCCTTTGGGTAAGAAATTGCTAACGTAGGTAGACCGGTTATCTGTCTGACAAATCCAGCACTTGGATGGCGGCACGTTTTGAATTGACTGTCATCACATTACTGCGGCAATCGATTGGCATCGCATTCAACAGTGGGCACTTCATACACTAATTCTCTCAAATCACGGCGGTGCAATCTCAACATGCGGCTCAACTGACCTTCGCTATACAATTCACGTTTCCAGGCCTCCTGCGCCAGGAGTGCGATACGTATGGGAACCATGGTTTGTCCTTGAGAGGGAGGAGCCGTTGCAAGACTGGTCGAATCCAGCACCTGCTCAGCCTGTTGATCGGTAATTCCACCGTTTTCCTGGAACCAGTCCCAAGTCCCCGCACGAACGAGTTCCAGTTCTTCCAGTCTCTGTACAATTGCGGCACGGGATACGCCAAACATGTGTGCGAGGAGGATCACATGACGACGCGTAAAGTGCGTTTGGCCGTCCGTTACTTCGGCGAATCGATTCCGAACAGCACTCCTCGGCATCAGAAATGCAGTTGCGAAACAGTCCGCATACCGTTCCGCCCTTGTGCGGGGCCGGCTATTGTGCATCAGAACTTCAGGAGTAGTCCGCGTTGCCAGGAAGTGCCCCAGTTCGTGCGCTGCGGTAAACTTGAGCCGATCCGGGCGGTGCTTGGAGTTAAACAGCATGCAAGCACCCAGCGCTTCGTCCCAGGCGAACAGCCCTGAGATTCTGCTATCGATAGGATGCAAATAGACGCGAATACCCACTTGTACCTCTAGCAGCGACATCATATCGAAGACCGGACCCAGTCCTAGTCCAAGCCACCTACGTAGCTCCTGTGCATCCTCCTCAGCTTGCTGTTTCGGTGGTCCGGGAAGTAGAGGCCGTTGACGCGGATAATCATGCGTGCGCTTCACGCCGAGGGAATTCTCAAGTTCTACTTCTGCACTCACTAAGTCGTTGATCAGCATTGCGGCGAATTCGACTGCTGCATCTTCAGCACGGTTGCTCTTGCGAAATCGCGGAACCAGATCCACGTGGACGGCTTCTCCGCGCAGTATGTCGTTGGCCGTAACTCCATACAACTTGGCAAGGGCCAATAATTCAGCAGTTCTTACTCGGCGCAGTCCTTGTTCGATGGCCACCAAGGTTGTGCGTGCGATATTGACGGTGCCAGTCGCTTCAGCTTGACTCAGTTTCGCATTTTCACGTGCGATTCTGAGTCTTCTACCAGTCTCTTGATCAGAAACTGCCATTCTGCGAGTGTGCACTAATTCTAGGTCGCCCATTTCCGTACAAAAGAATTAGGATGAAGAGAACCCAAGAAAGCACTCCATTCCGACTCATGCTGGCAAATTAGGGCAGATAACTGGTCAAATACTTCGTCGGCACACAGTTCGAGAACGCGACTCAAATCGATTGCATATGGTCTAAGTCGATGTCTGTAGCTCACTTGCGCCATGATTGCCAGGTCACTCATGGACTTCGTGCCAGCGACTGCATCAGCCCTGAATGCTCTTCCGTACGCCCTCGACGAACTAAAGGCCGGGGGAACGCTATTTAGCAGATTGCTAACGTTCAGGTCATCGGACAAATATGTCCCGTCGGCTTCTTTGATGCCCGCCGCACGAATACTCAGACGGCGCAACATACACGCAGCACAAATGCCGCAATCGCGCGACCGACCGTTTACAGAGCTCAGGTAATTGGGCTTCCAACATGATTTCGTCGCATTCCATTTTCCTGCTGGGCATAGAGCAAGATACTCGGCCAAGGTTTGGCCCTTGGTGAACCATAATCGGGGAATCTCGATATGAATCTCGGTACCGAGAAGTTTATTCAGGAATACCTCCATCCGGTTGGTAAACACGGGATGACTCCCATAATGTGGATACAACTGACCAAGTGGTAGCAGCGCCGATCCCAGAGAGGACTGTCCACTTTCAGGCACGATTATTCTTTTCGTCCGAGCCATGTATGCCGCAACCGCGCAGACTACAATGAACTTGAAGGCCCTGCTTCTGCAACTCGATTCCTTCTTCCGCCGCCCACGATAGTCTATTCGATACGACACGGATTCAAAAGATTCTCCCTTTTTCCTAGGCTTCGCAGCCCCTCTCTGCACCCGGACAAACAATAGTTCTTCTTCAAGCTGAGCTCTGACAATTCCCGCTACTGCGAGTGAATCCAATCCATCGCTATATGCCATTACCGCGGCAGTCGGCAGATAAAGATTGAGATAGACAATGGAATGAGGATCAAGCGCGGTCTTTCGACCAACAAAGGAAAACGACCAATTGTCACCGGTCAGCAACCCTAACGCGGAACACAGCGAACGCACAACCCCATCTGCGTTCCACGTCTGTGGGTCCTGTACGGGGACCCACAGGAACAGGTGCCGCCGCCATTGAGATTTCTTGCGGGAGACGACTCTGTCCGCAAATTCGACGGCGGCCGCAACGACCATCAAGTCCCATATGATGGGGTCCCAACAGGCGAGCGCATATCGCCGTACCGGTTCTACATCGAATGACACGTCCCGGGCAATGTCAAGCACGATCCCATTCGTCGGACTGGAATCTGCGCTTTCCACCAGCACTACGTCATCGTTGGTATTGATCGCCTTGCTGCTCATATCACCAGCAAATGTGGTCCCTTATCAAGTCCGCGGCGCCGCTTCCGTCGCTTGGAGTCCAGAGGAGGCTTCTTGTGGCTACCAATCAGATTCACGGTCAACTGCTCTATATCACAGCCCTTGATCACCAGCAATAATCTCTCCCGTACGACGATACTGGACTCGCATCCTAACTCGAGCAAATAGTGTTGTTCTATGCTGCGGCACATGGAAACGGCGCGTTCCTTGAGGGTCGCAGCCAATGCGGACTGCACTGTGTTTTCTTTTACCGGAGCCTTCAAGAATGCTCGCCACAAGCATAGTCTGAAATGTCGCGCGAAGCGCAGTGCCTCCAGATAAGAGATCTGAACTTTCGATCAAGTCCAGTCGGTATTCATGAAAGAGCGACTGCTGACCACCTTCACCAAGCACACGCATGAGCTGTCGGACGGGAAGCTCTTTCGCGTCCTTGTAAAGGGCATCCCTCAGTTCCAGGGCCACATCTTCGGACGTGTAATTTAAATTGGCTGCTCGTTCAGCTACTCTCTGCCACTGCCGTGGCAGTGGCAAGATTCGATGAGGGCCGTCGGTCATCTGTCCAATTGAGTTGTTTGCCCGTGAATGTCAGGACAATACAAATATTATCTGACAATGTCAATATTAGCATTGCATCACAACATTGGGCGAGAATCAATCCGTGGTCTTTTGTCACAGACAACTCTGAGGAGCTTAGCCCGAGCACTGCTTCATCGGTTAGAAACGTAGAAATGAGTCCGCTGAGTCTGGTTGTGGGGTAATGCCATGATTACGGTCCCAAAGTGGACTAGGCATATCCGGCGCCGGGTGGCGTACGCCGGAAAATCATTGCACGGAACAGGCGTATATTGCCAACATCGGTTGGACGCGCCTTGCAATGCGTGTCCGGTATGCACCACACCCCTGGAATTTTAATTGGCGAAACTTATTGGTATGAAACGCGGAATTCCCTATGTACTGCTCTTCGTGCTCCTACCAATTGCGGGCACTTCACTGCCCCAGGAAGACGATACCCAATACGAGGCAATGACCGTTCCCGATTGGGCCAAGGATGCGGTCTGGTACCAGATCTTTGTCGAGCGTTTTCGCAACGGGGATCAGGCGAACGATCCAACACCCCACGACATTTTCAGACCTGGATTTCCTCCGGCGCCCGAGGGATGGCGAACTACGCCGTGGACGCAAGACTGGTACGAAATGGATAACTGGGCAACGGTGGCGGAGCAGCCGTTTTACCGCATGGTGCAACTGCGACGGTACGGAGGAGATCTTCAGGGATTGCTGGACAGGCTCGATTATCTGAGCGACTTGGGGGTCACGGCGCTGTATCTCAACCCGATAAATGACGCGCCGTCGCTCCACAAGTTCGACGCCCGGAACTGGCGGCATATAGATCGTAATTTTGGGCCCACGCCGCGCCGCGATGAAGCGCTAATCGCAACGGAGGATCCCCTGGATCCGTCTACCTGGGTTTGGACAGGGGCCGACAGCCTGTTCCTGGCGCTCGTTGATGCACTCCACGCGCGGGATATGCGCATAATAGTCGATTTTTCCTGGAATCATACCGGGACGAGCTTCTGGGCCTGGCGCGATATCCTCGAGAACCAGGAGCAGTCACCGTATGCCTCCTGGTATGATATAAACCGCTTTGATGACCCGACGACGGAAGACCTAAACGAATTCGACTATGACGGATGGAACGGCGTCAAGTCACTCCCCGAAATAAGGAAAGTCGACCGGCCCGAAGGCATCCGACATGGACCCATTGAAGGCAACCTGACAGATCCCGTAAAACAACATGTATTTCATGTGACTCGCCGTTGGCTGGATCCAAACGGAGACGGCGATCCCTCGGACGGCATTGACGGGTTTCGGTTGGACGTGGCGGAAAAAATACCGATGGGCTTCTGGCGGGAATACAGGCAGCATGTACGCTCCATAAACCCAGAGGCCTATCTGGTAGCGGAACTGTGGTGGGACCAATGGCCGGAAAAGATGACAGATCCGTCTCCGTGGTTGCAGGGCGATATGTTCGACGCGTCAATGAACTACCGGTGGTACATGCCGACGCGGGGGTTCTTTACCCAAGCGCCGCCTGACCTTACGCCATCACAATATGTGGCGCATCTGGACTCTATCGACCAGGGCATTCCGCTGCCGGTTCGGCAGGTGATGATGAACTTCACGGCGAGCCACGATTCACCGCGCTTCGCCACCTCCATCTACAACGACAATCCGTACAAGTATCAGGGTAATGCGCGGAACGAGAAATACCGCCTGGACAAGCCGGACGAGCAGACGCGGACCATGCAGGAATTGATACTCGTCCAGCAATTCACCTACATCGGAGCACCCCAGATCTGGAATGGAGATGAAGTAGGGATGTGGGGTGCAGACGATCCTGATTGCCGAAAACCTGTCGTGTGGGATGACTTGACCTACGAGGACGAAGTCGCCCACCCGTTTGGGCGGGCACGCCGGAGAGATGCAGTGGCCCCTGACATGGAACTCCTGGGTCTCTTCAAACGCCTGATCGCGCTGCGCAAGCAACACATGCGCCTGTTCGCTGACGGCAGCCTGGACTACACGCTGGTGGACGACGAGCGGCGCCTGCTCGCATATGAGCGCACGCTGGGAGACAAGCGAGCAATAGTCGCCTTCAATGTCTCCTCAGAAGATCAGTTGATACGCGTTTCCGCTGCGGACGGCATCTACGAGATGGCCCACCCATCGGGACCCGACATCTCCGTTGAAGGCGGAGCCCTGCAGGCCGAACTTCCCGCAATGACTGCCCGCGTATGGATCCTGCACTAGACTAACAAGCGGAATTCTCCGCACGGACCTCATAAACCGTATTTATACCCATGCCTCATCGCAATACGATTGCACTTTGCATTATAAGCCTGTTTTTCGGTCTCCTGCCCGGGATGCAGGCCTCGGGTCAAGTGACCGAGGCTGAGAAAATGTTTATAGGCAATTGGGAGGGAGCATTGGAAATCCCAGGAGTTCAACTGCGATTGCGCTTTATGATCAGGGAAGATTCCTCAAGAGGCCTGGTCGCGACCTTGACAAGTCTGGATCAGGGAGCGAGGGACCTACCTATCGACTCGGTCATCGTGGATGGCACAAGGATCCGTCTGGTTCTACCACAGATCAGTGGTAGCTACGAGGCGGAATTGGCCATGATGAATCTGCAACTCCAGGGAGAATGGGAGCAGATGGGCAGGTCGATGCCGCTTACCGTGCTGCGCGCCGAGGAACCCGAAGCGCCAAAACGACCCCAGACGCCCGAGCCGCCGTTCCCGTATCGGGCCGAGGACGTGATGATCGAAAATACCGGGGCTGGCGTGACATTGGCGGGCACGCTAACGATGCCATCCTCCGGTCGCGTGCCAGCTGCCGTGGTGCTCGTGTCCGGGTCTGGACCTCAAGATCGCGATTCCGAAATCATGCAACATCGGCCATTCCTGGTGCTGGCGGACTACCTGACCCGCCAGGGAATAGCAGTCCTGCGGTATGACGATCGAGGCGTTGGTAAATCAACGGGGAGCAGCAGCGACGCCACGACGGAGGATCTTGCGGGAGACGCGCACGCAGCAGTGTCGTTCCTCGCCGCCAATGCGGAATTAGCCAACGCCAGCATAGGAATTGTCGGTCACAGTGAGGGTGGCATCATCGCTCCGATGGTAGCGGTCCGGTCAGAAGACGTGGACTTTATCGTTCTTATGGGTGCTCCAGGCCTGCCAGGCGATCAGATCCTCATACAGCAGCAAGAGGGCGTCATGAAAGCGTCCATGAAGATGTTCTCCCATGCGATGCAGGAGCAGGGAATGGATGAAGAACAGATACAAGGCATGGTGGACGCGCAAGTGGAACAGTCTATGACAATGTTCGCGAATCTGTATCGCGTGGTAAAGTCTCCAGCCGACAGCACGGAGGCTGCCGTCAAACTTCGAGAAATTCTGAGTGAGTCGCTGCGCGGTGCGCCAAACCGCGATGAGATGGATACAATGATAGATGCTCAGATTTCTGCCATGCTTACGCGATGGACGCGGTTTTATGTCTCTTACGATCCACGCACGGTGCTGACCAGGGTCACCACACCGGCGCTTGCGATCGGCGGGGAGAAAGACACGCAGGTTTTCTCGGCAGACAATCTCCCCGTTATTGAAGAGGCTTTGCGCGAAGCCGGTAACCAGGATGTCACCATTAGCGAGCTGGAGGGACTCAACCATTTGTTCCAAACCGCAGACACCGGCGAAGTCAAGGAGTGGGCAACCATTGAGGAAACATTCGCTCCCAGTGCGCTGGAGCTAATCGGACAATGGATCCTGGACCGAACTGGTTCAGAGTAAAGCGTGCCTGCCGGCCCTGGTCTTCGCTTCCATCCCAGGCTATCTGACAGGCCACCAGGCATCAATGGCGGCGTGCAGCGTGTCCACGAGCCTCGGATGCTCGCTGGCAACGTCATTCGTCTCGTGCGGGTCCTGGAAGACGTTGTACAACTCTGGTTCGAACCGCATCCAATCGGCTACGGCGCCATTAATCATGAGTGTTACGTCACGGTTCGGCGTATAGGGCAGGATCAGTTTCCAGCCGTCTTGACGCACCACGTAGCGATATTTGAGATTGGCTGCCGGGTCGGTAATGTCGACTGCCGTATGTGCAAACAATTCTCCAAAAACCATCTGACGTTCCGCAAGCGCCTCCCTGGAGCGCAGGTTAAGCCCGGGTAGCCTGACCGCCGGTTTCACTCCGACGGCGCGGAGCATCGTTGGCGTGAGATCAATCGTGCTCACGAGCGTCGCTTCATCACGACCCGGAGTGATCTTGCCAGGCCATCGGAGCATGATCGGCGTGCGCATCCCTGCATCGTAGGGGGACATTTTGGCCCGCATGTCGGCCATGCGCTGCTCGCCAACGTATTGCCTCCACCCGTTGTCGGCGACATACATGACCAGCGTGTTGTCGCGAAGGCCCGCCCTGTCCAGGTAGTTCAATAGATCACCCACCGTCGAGTCTAACCATTCGATCATCGCATAATACTTCGCGATTTCCTGTGGCCGATCCGCGATCATGTATTTCGCAAGGATGCTGTCCGGTGGGTTGTGTGGCGTGTGCGGCAGGAACGGGGCGTAGTATACTAGAAAGGGTTTGCCCTGAGCCTCTGCCACAAAGTCGAACAATGGCTGCAATCCTTCCCGGCCAATCGCCAATCCGTCGTCGCCGTGCCGGCCGCCTTCTGTTACGTTGCCATGCGTCATCGCACGCGTAAAGCCATGTCTCATGGGATCTCCTTCCCACCACTTGCCGGACTGGAAGCTGGCAAATCCGGAAGCATGCAGCCGTTCGAGAACGGTTTCTGCGCGTGCAAAGATTGCTTCCATACCTGCGCGCGCCTTCCGCCCACCGGGAGGGTCATTGCCCGTTATTCCGTGCTGGTGCGGGTAGAGACCGGTTACCATTGTGGCCAGACTTGGCCTGCACACACTCGCAGGGGTATACCCGCGGGTATAGACCATGCTCTCCGCGGCCAGCCGGTCCAGGTGTGGAGTGCGCACCCCGGCATGGCCCATGAAGCCGTAATCGCCCCAATGATGGTCGTCGGAGACAATCAGAACGATGTTAGGCAGCGCACCATCATCCACGTGTTCGGATTCCGATTCACACGCCAACGAAGGGATTACTAAAGGGCAGAATACGAGAATGATATACGGTGACGCTGTAGCAGGCAGCTTAGAAAACATGAGAGCTATAATGGCATGCGTTGTTTAAGGGTTGGGCGGGACATACGATCGTACTCGGATTGCAGGATGGACTATAGTTCCGGCCAGCCATATCCTCCAGGCAAAATATAATTCGCCGGCCGCTTATGCAGTCGCCACATGGTTTGGAGCTGTCAAATGGTCGCCAGCAATCAGTGCAGCACATGCGGGAAGCGCTTGCGAGTCTTGCTCTAACCAGGCGGAGAACATGTCGAAAAGGTTGCCAAGGCGTATCTTTGAAGCGATTGTCAGACAGAACAGATTCAGTGCCGGCCTTAGCGTCGTCTGCTTAATCCTCGAATGAATGACCAAGCGCTGCACGGCATCGGAGCCGCTCATGTCTCTCGTCGCGGCTATTCTTCAGCGTTGTGGGTAGGTCGCCCACTGCGGACTCGGAGGTAATGATCCCGCCCACTAATACAAGAGCTCATGCTTGGCGGAGTAGATCACCGCTGCCAGGTCAAAGTTCTCCTTGTCCCGTTTCCAGATCAAGCTGCGAGCGCGGAATCAGTGCTTGGGCAATTCTCGCCTGAACGTGGCCCACGGTGGCAGCACGTCGCAATTAGGGGTCCGACAATGAATAATTCGATGGACAAGCTAGACAGAATCAAGGTGACCGGCTTCAAGAGCATTGAGCACTTGGATCAGCCGCTGAAGCGGCTTACTGTGTTGATCGGCCCAAACGGATCTGGCAAGACAAATCTACTTGGAGTATTTGCTTTGCTGAACGCCATCCGGCAGGGTCGCCTTCAAGAGTATGTGATCAAATCGGGTGGGGCGGATAAAGTGCTACATTTTGGCTCACGTGTCACCGAACGGATTCGCATAGAAGTCACCTTTCAAAAAGGGGTAAACGGATACGAAATTGAACTTTGGCCGGATGCAGACGACCAACTCATTCCCTCAAATGAAGTCGCCACGTTCTGGATTCAGGAGAAGTATTCAACTCCACTAGGCGATCACCTCACCCGCCGTGGACTCGAAGCAGGGATTAGTGAATCAGGCCTAAAAGGAATCCCTGGCTTTGTTCAGAAACATCTCGCCAGTTGGCGTATCTATCACTTTCACGACACCAGCCGCAAGTCGACTATGAAGAAGACGGCCGATGTAGATGACAACCGCTACCTTCGCCCCGACGGCTCCAACCTCGCTTCATTTCTGTACCTTCTCCGCGAAAAACACCGGGCGTCCTATGATCGAATCGAATCGACAGTGCGGCAGATGGCGCCGTTTTTTTGTGGGTTCACGCTTGAGCCCCAGGAACTCAACCTGGAAAAAATCAGGCTCGAATGGCAGCATCAAGGTACCGACGCCTATTTCAGTGTATCCTCGCTGTCGGACGGAACACTTCGCTTCATGGCGCTGGCGACTCTTTTCCTGCAGCCGAGCACCTTTATGCCATCGGTCATCCTGATTGACGAACCCGAATTGGGACTACATCCCTATGCAATCGCCTTGCTGGCTGCGCTGATCAAGAAGGCCTCTGTTCATTCTCAGGTTATCGTCGCAACCCAGTCGTCTCTCTTGTTGGACTCTTTCTCGCCTGAAGAAATCTTGGTAGCAAACCGCGTTGAAGGTGCTACGTGTTATTCCAGGCCTTCGTCCTCTGAATTAGAGTCCTGGCTTGAAGACTACAGCCTCGGCCAGCTCTGGGAAAAGGGCTGGTTGGGCGGCCGCCCAACAAAAGAGTAGCCATGTCGCGGATATTGGTTCATGTTGAGGGCGAGACGGAGGAAGACTTCGTCAAATATGTGCTTGCGAAGTACCTCGGTGCAAAAGGGTACGACGTGGGGGCCCGGTTGCTTGGAAACGCTCGTCAGCGCAACCGTCGTGGCGGCATCCGCGATTGGGAGTTGGTGCGCAAGGATAT
This sequence comes from Rhodothermales bacterium, assembly GCA_963665975.1. Lineage (GTDB taxonomy): Bacteria > Bacteroidota > Rhodothermia > Rhodothermales > Bin80. Next base: position 624,374 of record OY762508.1, on the reverse strand, counting down.
CTTGCGCCACCTGAAGAATGACCAGGGCGCTATCGCCACGACTATTGTGGACTATTACGGACTGCCGGAGAACTGGCCTGGCCGTGCGCACAACATCCAAAATGCATCCCCACGCGTGTGTGCCGAATCCGTACAGCAGGCCATTGGGGAGGATATAGCCGGAGAACTCGGATATCCCAAACGCTTCATCCCCTATGTGGTCATGCACGAGTTTGAAGGACTTCTGTTCAGCGATCCCGGTAAGTTGGCGGATAGCATAGGGAAGCCGGAACTCACTGCACCGCTTTCAAATATACGTGAAGAGTTTGAGAGTCCCGAACACATCAACGACTCCGAACACACCGCCCCATCGAAGCGAATCACAGGAATTTACGAGGGCTACCAGAAACGCATAGATGGTGTCCAGGCTATTCAGCAGATTGGCCTCGCCAAAATTCGCGAGGAGTGTCCGCTCTTCAACGACTGGATTGAAAAGCTGGAGTGCATGCCAACCCGGTGAATTCGGCTGCTTAGTCAGAGAATACCCGACCGCCGTTGGCGCTATTGCGCAGCTGGGGCTACGGCTCCGTACGTATCGCATCCATGAACCGCTCCATGTCCGCTGCGACGTCCGGAAATCGCAACGCGAGGTTGTTGTACTCGCCTATATCCGTGCGAAGGTCATATAATTCTCTCCATGTTGTGTCAGGAGTGCGAAATCGCAGCAGTTTCCAGTCTTCCTGGCGGATAGCCTGAACGTAATGACCGCCCCAATTGTTATCGAACTCCCAATAAAAATATCGGTGCATGGGCACGGGTCCCTCGCCGGTCAACAGGTTCACCATGGAAAGGCCATTCGTTTTGGGACTCGGCACATCGGCCAAGTCGGCAAACGTAGCCAGAAAGTCCACCACGGACCACGGATGGCTGCGAACGCCTCCCGCTGGCACGATTCCTGGTCCCCAGGCAATCATCGGCACCCGGACGCCACCCTCATACAGATCGCGCTTTAAACCCCGCAAAGGACCGTTGCTCTCAAAGAATCCCGGGTCCGCCCCTCCCTCGACATGCGGTCCGTTGTCACTCGTGAAGACGACAAGTGTGCGCTCGTCCAAACCCAGGGCCCTAAGATGGTCCAGAATGCGTCCCACGTCGCGGTCCATACGGGACACCATGCCGGCAAATGCCGCGTGAGGCTGGGGCTGGCCCCGGTACGTGCCGATGACTCCGCAGCACGGAAACGGCTTTTCTGGGAGCATGCGGCTGTTGCCATCCTCGTCCTGATAGGGAGTCATATCCACCTCAGGTAAGAGCAGCTCCGCATGCACGAGTGCGAACGGCAGATAAAGGAAAAACGGACGCTCCCGGTTGCGGTCAATGAAATCGAGTGCCGCATCCATAAACAGATCAGGCGTGTACTGCGTAGAGTCTATATCGATACGCTCTGTTCGCCCGTTCCGCATCCCAAATAGGTGATCTGTGTAGTAGGAGTGTGCATGCACATGGCCGAGGAAGCCAAGGAATTCGTCGAACCCCTGACGGTCCGGCGAACCGGAATCGGGCTCGCCAAACCCCCACTTCCCGAATATTCCTGTCGCATAGTCAGCCTGTTTAAGGACTTCGGCAATCACTACATCCTCTTCTAGGAGACCAGGCCCCCGGTTCGACCGCGTATGCGCATGCGCCATATCCACGCCCGACAATAGCGCCACCCTCGACGGGGCGCACACGGTGTTTCCGGCATAGAAGTCTGTAAACCGGACACCTTCGGCGGCCATCCGATCCAGCCGAGGCGTCTGGATTTTCTTTTGTCCGTACGCGCCCAGATCCCCGTATCCCAGATCATCGGCCAGGATGACGATTATGTTGGGAGGCGCCTCGGCGAGAAGTGCTCCCGCATCATCATCCGCGAAGCGAGTAGCGCCAGCTCCCAATAGGCTTACGGCGAATACGGTAGCGACTGCCGCCAAACTTACGGAGCGGCTGCGTAGCGGATGTGCAAATGTGCGCTTGTTCCTGTTCATGTGCGTGGAAAGGGTAAGAGGTTACGGCATTCCTCGGCTCACCACCGCTCCGCGTGGACTGCCAATGTTCAGGAAGAAAGGTCGCCCAGGCTGGATGCTAATGCAAGCCGGGCTCGGCGACTAATGGCCCCCGAAGGCATATTGAACGCCGACCTGCACCAAGAGGTCTACCTCCAGTTGCGGCCCGTTCAGGTCCTGAAACACGGGAAACATGACCTCGGCGCCGAAACGCAGGTTGTGGAGGGGCCCCGAGGGAGTAAAGTAGTTAATGCCCACTCCACCGTCGAATCGTGTGCCGCCCTGTAAACTCGGAATCTGCGTTGGAGCCTGTGCGCCAGAACTCAACGCGCGATCGAACCCGTCAATGTTTCCCCAGCTCTTCCCTGCGATACGTACGGACGCACTGAACATATCCGACAGCCTGTACGCAGCCCAGAAGGTTCCGCGTGCCACATGCCCCAACCGGTAGTCATTGTCATTTCTAGACAGCCGGTACACACCACCTACCTGTAATCCAAAACTGAGGTTTTCCAATTGGCTGAGGTAGGTAAGAGAAGGGAGAATATCCAGCGTGCCTGACCCAAGTTGCATACGATACGGAAGCTGAACTTCATCAGGCTGAGAAAGCGGAGTCGTGCCTGTTTGCTGGATGGAGCCCGCCGGGATGCTCACGCCGAGCCCAACGTGCAGGCGAGCCCGCACGGGCCGAGCAACCACGTACAGGGCCGTGACCCTGATATCTCCCCAACCGCTCGATGAAGTGGCAAACGATCCACCCGCGCGCGTAATGTGCGTCATCTCGGAACTGATGTGTGGGATCATCGCCACAAGCGTCAGGGAATTGCTGGGCGCGTACATGGCCCCAAACATGTGCATCTGCGTCGGCATTTCGGTTGGCGTGACCCGAAACCGGAATACGCTCGGCGAAAGAATGACCGCATCAGACACGGCGTCCGTGCCCACGCGGCTGCCCTGCATGGTCATGTTCATGTATCGGTATGACAGCATGAACTCTCCCTTACCATGCGTATGGTTGCCCATAACCATGATTGGGGCATGCCCGTCCGGGCGATGGGAAATCCAGTCCTGAGCGTAGACGGGAAGGGCAGTGGCAAGGAGCAGTATTAGCAGTAGGGCGATGCGGCGTAGCGGCATAGAAGTGGTTCGATGTAATGGTGATCAGCACAGGTGTCACTGACGTTCAGGCCCGGAAAAACAAGTCCTGGCAGCGTATGTTTCTGGTTGGGACCATGGGAGAGAAGGGGACTATATTGTATCCGTCTGTCACACGAACACCAGGAGGTGCCAGTGGCCGGGTTATGTGGAACACACGCAACCGGCCGCCATACTTTCCGGACATGCCGAAATGAACGGAGTGCTTCCCGGGAGTATTATTGATGAGGAGCCTATGTCGCGCGTAAGAAGCCTGTTTCTGCTGCCTCTCGTGTCCCTCGTAGCAATAGGCGCTTGGCGGCTCACGGTCGATGCCAATCAGGAAATTGTCATCCCGTCAGACAGGGAAGCAGCGGCGCAGGTCTTTCTGGATGCGCTGAGTGACGAGGCGCGCGCGGTGGCACTTCGTGAATTTGACGACGACGAGCGGACGAACTGGCACTATGTGCCGCGGCGTCGCGCGGGCCTGTCCTTGGGTGCCATGACCCAATCGCAGCGCACAGCCACGCATGGGTTACTGGGTAGTGTCCTCAGTGAGCGTGGGTACCAAAAGGCGACAGGCGTTGTTACACTTGAAGAAACCCTGGGCATCCTGGAAAATAACCCCACATATCGTGATCCTGGACGGTACTATGTGACTGTGTTTGGATCGCCCTCAACTACAACACCCTGGGGCTGGCGTTTTGAAGGACATCATTTGTCGCTCAACGTGTCTTTGGTAGCCGGCTTAGGTGTAGCCGCTACGCCAGCGTTCTTCGGCGCCAACCCCGCAGAGAACCAGGGCATACGCCTGCTGTCTGCGGAAGAAGACCGTGCCCGCGAGCTCATGAGCCTGTTTGACGAAGAGGCGCGCGATGTGGCTGTCATCCATACGCGGGCGCCACGCGATATCATTACCGGCGCCGACAGACACGCGCGGTTGGAAGTCTTCCAGGGACTCCCGGCATCCCGCATGACACCGGAGCAGCGAGAAGGGCTCCTCCTGGTAATCAGGGAATATACCCACAACATGCAGCCGGACATCGCAGCCGCAGCCTGGCAGCGGATTGAAGCCGCAGGCGTGGACAGCCTCTATTTTGCCTGGGCTGGGAACCTGCAGAAACGTCAGGGGCACTACTACCGCATTCACGGTCCTACGCTGCTAATAGAATATGACAACACGCAGAACGGCGCCAACCACGTGCATTCCGTATGGCGAGCCTTCGAAGGCGATTTTGGAGAAGATCTACTGCATAAGCATTACAAAGAGAACCCCCACCACTAACCGCAGTTGCCCAGCGACCGACGCCAGGCCAAAAAGCCTGCCGTGGCCATGACGAGATACACTATATACAGTCCTGCGGTTACGTAGAGTGCGCTCTGCACATAGACAGCCACGAAGATGATATCCGCAGCAATCCAAACCAGCCAATTCTCCAAAATCTTCTTGGCTAGCATCCACTGAGCGGCGAGGCTCATCGCGGTGGCAAGCGAGTCCCACAGTGGCTCGGCGGCATTCGTCGCCGAGCCCAAGACTGCGGCGAAAAGAGCACTGGCTGCAGCAGTAAGCAGAAGCAGCAGGACTGCGACGCGACCGGTAATCCGTGACACCGAAACTCCCGTTTTTTCGATGCCTCCACGCTGCCATTGATGCCAGCCATACACGGCCAGCACAATAAAAAAGACCTGCAGGCCTACATTGGCATACAGGCGAGCATCAAGGAATAGTACGACAAAGAGCGATGCGCTGATGATCGTAATCGGCCACGCCGAAACCTTCTCGCGAATATACAGCCACACGCATACGAGCCCGGTAAGGACGCCAAGGATTTCGACGATGCGTAAGGGGGTGAGTAGCTCCCAATACGACTGCATTAGCGTGGGTTGGAAGACCTGCCACGAACCGTGGCGTGCGCGGCACTAGACGCCAGGGGCACCGCATCTGTCACGATGATGTCTATACCGCGGTCGAAGAGCGCCTGATACACGGCGGCGCCTCCGCTGCGCGCGCGCTCATCGACAAGCCCCATCGTGCCGAGCATGACGCGGATGTTGTGTGCATGGGAGGCGGCGACAATCGCCGGATTCACTTCCGTCACCCCGGCGAGTGCGATCAGCCGCGTTGGATCGATGCCCCGCGCCAACAGTGCTTCAAGCTCCTCGGGTGTCCCCGCAGGCGCTGCAATCATGAATGCAGGATTGCGCCGATGGATTTCCAACGCGTGTGCCATGTTCGTCGCCATGATGATGACGCGGTTCTCGGCCTGGTGGCGCGCGACGATGTCCAGGACGAGAGGCATGGGTACGCCACTCTTAATGTCGAGCATCAGTATGGTGCGCGCCTCAGACCACGCTAGAACCTCACTCAACGAAGGAACCCGGAATGGAGTCAGCGCGCCAAGCGCGTCCAACAGCAGGTGTTCCCGGATGGCTGCAAACGATACTTGAGCAACAGGACCCTTGCCCGTTGTGACGCCATCCAGTGTCTCGTTGCGAAAAACGATCGGGATGCCATCCTGCGTAATACGCAGGTCGCATTCTATCAGGACGGGTCCGTACCGCAGAGCGCGATCAAAGGTCGCCAGGGTATTCTCCGGGAATGCTGGTGCCGCGCCGCCGCGATGTGCGATGACAAGTGGGCCACTCTCGGAATCTGCGCGTAAGTAACGGGCGAGCCTGTCGGCATCTTCAAATGAGCGATAATGGTCAGAAACCCCCAAGTAGGAGGGAAGCTGTCGTTTCGGCGTATCCAGAGAAGCGCAACCGAAGGGCCACAACACAACGGCCAGGATCCAGGGGAAGAATCTGTGCATCGGCGTGTCCTAACGTACAATAAAAGGTTTCTGAGCCAAGTGTCAATGCAGCTTAACGATGTACGCTGCTCCTGCTTCGTGCTCTGACGCAGCGCCAATCAGGGCAACATTGTTGTCAAGATCCAACGCAGCCCCGAAGGCGACAGTCCCAATGTCGACGATACTCCGATAGGTCCACTCGTCGCGTTCCGCGTCATAGCCGAAGATATACACCACGCGGTCCACATTGATGTCTAACCGGAGTTGCTCGTCATATCCAGCGACAATGGCGCGGTCGTCGGAAAGGGAGACCTCGGATCCGAATCCACCCTGCTTATACGGCACAGGAGGCTGCAACGCCCCGGTGTGTCGCCATGTGCCGGTGGAATCCCTGGTGTACAGCGTAGCTGTGCCGATATTCGATCGGTGTTCTTTGCTTTCTCCTACCAGAATGCGGTCGCCGTCGATGTCGAGTGAGATAAAAAAATCATCGATCGAGCCGAATCGGGCCGCCTGCCGCCACTCGCCGGCTGCGGTGCGCTCGAAAACGTAGAAGTACCCGACGCCTGGCAGAAAATACGAGGAACTTGCCACTACCAGGCGGTCGCCACTCAGCGCGGCGTCCGCGCCGAAGATTCCGAAATGCAGCGGACCGCTAAGACGTGCCGACTGCGTCCATCGTCCGCTCGCGGGGTCGTAGTCGAATACATAGGCGGCACCGCCGTAGCGCCCGTTCGCCACATCACCCCATGTGGTGACCAACGCCCGGTCGTCCTCGAGGGATACGGATGCTCCGAGAGGTCCTTCCTCCGTTGGTGCATTGACGGTAAGCCGGGCGGTTTCCTGCCAGCTTCCCGTGGAATCCCGATCAAAGACATACGCGGCATTGGTGCGGACGGCGGCAAAATATTCCGCATTCGCCGCAATGAGCACACGGTCGCCGCTCAGGGCAACCTGCCGGCCAAAGAACAGGTTCTCCTCGCAGTCACCGGGCACCAGGCGGGCGGTTTCCCGCCACCGGTCTACGGCGTCATCATACTCATACACGTATGCGGCGCCCGCATTGGGTGCACAGGAGTGCTCGCCGCTGGCTCCTACGAGGGCGCGCGTGCCGTCCAGCGACACGGAGACTCCAAAATAATTACCACGTGTAGTATCGGCATGCGGCAGCTCATCCAATTGCGCCAGCGCAGGCGCGACCATGCCACCAGCGAGAATTGCGCAGGCAAGTAGCATCTGAAACATGGCGGAGAGAGTCGCGGGTGCGTGCTGGCTAATCAATGGTATACCCGAATTGCCTCGTGTGTGTTTGCTAAGCAGCCCCAGATCCTGCTTCCAGGCTTTGCAATTCCTGTGCCAGGTCTGCCCACTGGTCATAGAGCGTTTCCAGCTCTCTTTTCAAGGTGGCATAGGTGGTGCCCATGGCTGCCGCACGCGCCGGGTCACCATACACCGCCGGATCCGTCAGCGCCGTCTCGGCGTCACGGCGGGATTCCTCCTTGTCACGAATGATCTGCTCGGTGGCCTCGCAGAGGGATCGAAGCTGGCGGAGCGTAAGCTCAGCCGCCTTGCCCTGTTGCATGGCCCGGTATGCACGATTGCGCGCTTCGGCCTCAATCCGCTTCTGCTCCTTCGTCTTGGGCCCACCCGTCGACGCCTTCTTAGGTGCCGGCCGGGTCTGCGGGGTCGAAGCAGAAGCTCGTTGGAACAGTCGCGCCGTACCATGCTCCATATACCACCGGTAATCGGTATAGGTGCCACGAAATGCCCGTACAGAGCCGCCTCCTGCATGCCAGACCGTATTGACAACCTGGTCAAGAAAGTGCCGATCATGGCTTACCACGACAAACGATCCCGCGTACTGGTTCAGTGCCTCAATCAAGACTTGAATTGATTGGATGTCCAGGTGGTTGGTAGGCTCATCGAGGATCAGAAAATTGGCAGGTGTCAGGAGTGTACGCGCAAGCGCTACACGGCTCTTCTCGCCGCCAGACAGCACACGGACAGGTTTAAATACGTCGTCTCCCCGAAAAAGGAATGCCCCGAGGAGCGTCCGCAATTCCCGGTCATCCTGTCCACGCGCCAACTCCTGCATGGCTTCCAGTACGGTGTGTGCGGGATTAAGTGTCTCTGCTTGATGCTGTGCGAAAAACGTGCGCTCGACATGGTAGCCGACCTCCCGTATTCCGTCGAAGGCCTCCGTGCCGTGCAGCATGCGCGCCAGCGTGGACTTGCCCGCACCATTCTTGCCGATGAGGGCGATCTTGTCGCCCCGTTCTATTTCCAGCGGACCGGCGCGGTCGAAGACGCGGATGTCTCCCTCGTCCGAGGGATAGATCTTGGAGAATTGGGACAGGGACATCACCGTGCGCCCAGAGCGAGGCGGAGGTGGGAAACGTACGATAATTTGAGCTTCCAGGGCTGCCGGAGGTGTGATACGCTCCATGCGCTCCAAGTGCTTGATCCGGCTCTGAACCTGCCGTGCCTTCGTATTCTTATACCGAAACCGCTCAATGAACCGCTTGGTCTGTGCGATCTGACGCTGCTGGTTCTCGTAGGCGGCCTGCTGGAGTTCGCGCCGCTTTTCACGCTCGGTGAGAAAGAACGAATAATTGCCAGCATAATCGGTGATCTTGCCGCCGTCCAGATGGGCAATGGACGTCACCATGCGGTTCAGAAAATAGCGATCATGCGAAACCAGCACGACAGTTCCGGCATAACCCGTCAGGTAGGTTTCGAGCCAATCGATGCTTAGGATATCCAGATGGTTCGTAGGTTCGTCCAGCAGTAGGACATCCGGCTGGCGCAGCAGTATTTGTGCCAGGGCCACGCGCATGCGGTAGCCGCCGGAGAGTGTGCCAACGGGACGCTCCAGATCTTCCACGCCGAATCCAAGGCCAGCAAGCACTGCCTCTGTGCGGGGCCGCATGCGGCTCGCATCATGCACGGCGAGGCGTGACTGGACACGCTCAAGCCGACGCAGAACCTTGTCATAGCCTTCCGATGTGCGGGAGAGCTCTTGTGCAATGCGCTCTTCTTCCTCCTGCAGTGCGAGCACTTCTTCGAACGCCTGCATCGCCTCTTCCAGCACCGTACGATCGGAATCGACCTCTTGCAAGTCCTGGGCCAGATACCCGACATCGCTGGCCCGTGCAACCGCTCCGCTATCCACATCCTGGTAGCCAGCGAGCACCCTCAAGAGTGTAGTCTTGCCAGCTCCATTGGCTCCAATGAGTCCGATGCGGAGGCCCAGCTTTACCGTCCAGGAGAGCCGATAAAGAACCTTCTGCCCTCCGAAAGCCAATGAAATTTTGTCCAGCTGTATCACGTATCCCAATCGGCGCTAGTAGGCGTTCTTGTTTACAAACCCCTTCCACAGCGTCATTACCATGATCTTGCAGTCGAGAATAAGCGACCAGTTCTGGATGTAGTACAGGTCATACTGGATCCGCTTTTCGATGGACGTATTGCCGCGCCACCCGTTAACCTGTGCCCACCCGGTTATACCACCCTTCATCTTGTGACGAAGCATATAGCGTGGGACTCGTTCCTTGAAGTCCTCAATAAACACCGGACGCTCTGGCCGCGGTCCCACTACGGACATATCCCCCTTCAGCACGTTAATGAACTGGGGTAATTCGTCCAGGGAGGTGCGTCGCAGAACGTTACCGACTGCGGTGGCCCTGTCTTCTCCCGACTGTGCCCAGACGGCCCCCGTCTGTTTTTCGACGTGTTGCGGCATCGACCGGAATTTCAAAATATTGAACGTTTGGCCATTCAAGCTCATACGCTCCTGCCTATATAGGATTGGACCCGGGGAGGACAAGCGAACAGCAATTGCGATCACGAGGAGAAGGGGAGCGGTGACGAGCAGAAAGAGTGCAGAAAAGCCGATGTCTATACCCCGCTTTACGAAGCGCCGGAGATCCATTGGCGTCTCGTCAATCAGGTGAAGGACAGGTAGTCCGTCAACATCCGTAAGGCGGCTGTTAATGATGTTGTATTGCAGCAGGTCGGGGACCAGGCAGACGTGCACAAGTCGTGAGGAAAGCGCGCTCAGGATTTCTTCGATGCGCCCTGCTGCCGAAAGGGGGAGCGCGATATAGACATAGTCGATCGGTTCGCTTTCCTGCGCCTCGTCGACTATCCGCACGGCGTCGTCTATGACGCCCAGCACGTCGGGTTCATCCTGCTTGTGATCGTCCAGGAAGCCGACGACTTTGAGACCCATCCAAGGGTATTGTTCGAAGGATGCCTGCAGGCGGCGGCCGGCGACACCTGCACCGACTATAAGCACACGTCGGAGCATTTTGCCCCTCCGCCGTATCCGCAGAATGGCGAGATAGAGCGATACGCGCAACGCGACCATGAGCGTGGGCGCGAGTGCCGTGAAAAAGAGGATCGTCAGTCGCGATACGTAAAAGTCCCCATAGAATGAAAAGAAAGCGAGGAGCAACAGAAGCGCTAGCCCGAAGGCGCGCGCCACGCTAAATGCAAGGCTCGTCAGGCGCTGCGCGCGGTCCGGCAGGTACAGTCCGGACGCGGAAAACACCGTAGCGGCCACCCCGATTATCCAAGGGACAAACGACAGGTAACGGTCGATCGGCAGCCACTCAGGGACCGGGACCGGCCACACGCGGAAGACTTCGAAGCGTAGGTAGTACGCGGCGATCCAGGCGAGGGCCAGCAGGATCATGTCAGCGACAAATAGCAGGCGTTGGTAGAACCGGCTTTGCTCTTGCAGCATGTCGGAAGTTCGCTGTGTCCTATGTTTCGCTTGTACGTGCGGGTTACCGGGATTACCCGATGCCAGCGAGGGCGCCTGCGGCGCCCAGCAGTGTTTCGGCGCCTTGCAGACAGTCCTGCCATCGTGTAAATTCGCGCGGTGAATGGCTACAGCCATCCACAGAAGGTGTGAAGATCAGGCCCGCGGGGCATAGCCGCGCCATGGATTGCGCGTCGTGGCCAGCGAGTGACGGCAGCCGCTTGTGTGAATGGCCCAGCCTCTTTGCGGAGTCTTCGAAAATTCGGCAGGTTTCTTCATCCATCGCAGCAGGACGCACGGATTCCTGGAACACAAATTCCAAACCCAGACCGTACGCGTCGGCGCTCCGCGCGGCTTCCGCGCGCAGGGCGTTTTCTAATTCCTGCGCACGAATCGGGTCCTGGTTGCGAAGCTCCATATAGGTCGTCACCGATTCTGGTACGATGTTGAATGCTCCCGGAGAGAACACCATCCGCCCAACGTTTGCCACACAATCCGGGAATTGCTCCAGCACCGTACGGCGGACCGCCAGACAGAATGCGGCAGCGCCCTGTGCGGCATCCAGGCGGTCAGTCATGACTGATGTTCCGGCATGATCGGCTCGTCCGTGGAATACCACCCGATACATCCAGATCCCCACCATTCCGGTTACGACGCCGATGTCCTTCCCTGCGTCAACAAGCCTGGAGCCCTGTTCGATGTGTAGTTCGAGATAGCCGGCCAATAAGTCTCCGGCGCGACTCGCGCGCAGAATCCCCGCGCAAGTCAACCCGGCACGCCCGAGGGCTTCCTGGAACGCCTCGGGATGACCCCGAGGACTCTTGAGGTCCTCCTCGGTGAGCAGGCCTGCGGCAGCGCGGCTCCCCATCAGCGAGACCCATGTGCCTTCTTCATCGGTAAAATCGATGGCCTCAAGATTAACGGTACGCGCCTTGCCGGTTTCGCGAAGCGCAAAAATGACCTCCAGAGCAGCGGCAACCCCGAGCGTCCCGTCGAAGCGGCCGCCATTGGGAACAGAATCAAGGTGAGAACCAATTAGGAGAGTAGGCGCGTCTGGCTCCCCGCACGCCAGGATAGCCGAGTGGTTGCCCGCCTCGTCAACGCGAAAATCGAGTCCATGCTTCAGGGAAAGTATCCGAAACGCCTCGCGAGCCTCCAGGTGGGACTCGCTCAACGCAGGACGGCTCAGCCCCCCTTCGGGCGTTGCGCCAGCGCGCGTAAGTGCGTCAAAGATTGCGCGAAAACGCTCTGGATTTACGGGCATACCGGTTACGCGGGTCGAATCTGCATGGAGATGTCCAATGCGCGTACGGAATGCGTAAGCGCACCGCTCGAGATATAGTCAACGCCTGTGGCCGCTATGGCAGCCACGGTGGTAAAGGTCACGTTGCCAGAGGCTTCCGCAGCGTAGCGCCCGTCAATGAGCGTCACTGCATCGCTGAGCCTCGCCGTATCCACAATGCCGGCAGCGTCAACATCCACCATATTGTCGAGCAGCAATTCGTCAAAGCCTCCCGTATCCAATGCCTCCTGGAGATCGTTCAAGGTGCGCACCTCCACTTCTATCCGGGTGTGCCCTGCCGAGGTGCGTCGAAACGAGCAAGCTGCCTCAATGGCCGCGCGCATACCACCAGCGGCGGCCACATGGTTCTCCTTGATCAGCATCATGTCATAGAGGCCATAACGGTGGTTCTCGCCACCGCCCAGGCGGACGGCCCACTTGTCGAGCGCGCGTAGGCCCGGCGCGGTCTTGCGCGTATCCCGAATCCGTGCCTTGTGAGGTCTTGTTGCCTCTACCATCTTCCGGGTAGCAGTGGCGATACCGCTCATGCGCTGGAGGATGTTAAGCGCGACTCGTTCTGCTTTCAGAATGCTTTGGGCGCGGCCACGTACAGTTCCGATAGTGACATTTGGTCGAGCCAAATCGCCATCAGTGCAGGACCATCTTACAGACAGCATGTCATCCACAAGCCCGAATACGCGTTCGGCTGCTTGCAGGCCCGCAAGGATACCGCCTTCCTTGACTACAAACGTGGCCTCGGCAATCCTGCCAACGGGCACGGTGGCGCATGTCGTAATATCTCCGGCGCCCACATCTTCCCGGATGAACGATTCTAGGAGAAAATCCAGATTGGACACTTCGGAGAGCATGCTGGAGCCTGGTTCGCACCGGTCACGCGTCATTATGCTCAGACCCGACCGCGCATTTTACTGCGTGCCACTTCCTGATAGACACCGATGCGATCGAGTCGCTCGACGCGCTGCTCTCGGAGGTGAGACGGGGATAATGTGTCCAATTCGCGCAACACGGTGGCAACGGCAGCTCCGACTGCGGCATACGCTTCTTCGGGATTGCGATGGGCGCCGCCTGTGGGTTCCGAGACAATGGCGTCGATGATTCCAAACCCGATTAGATCCGTGGCGGTAAGCTTGAGCGCACGGGCGGCTTCTTCCTTGTAATCCCAGGAGCGCCACAGAATAGACGAGCAGCTCTCCGGTGATATCACCGAATACCAGGCATTTTCAAGCATGAGCACGCGGTCGCCCAGACCAATCCCAAGCGCTCCGCCCGAAGCACCTTCGCCGATGATGACAATGATGATCGGAACGGACAGTCGTGCCATTTCGAAGAGATTGCGCGCGATGGCCTCGGCCTGCCCGCGCTCTTCTGCATCCATGCCCGGATAGGCGCCTGGCGTATCCAACAGGCAGATGATGGGCTTGTTGAGCTTGGCAGCCAACTTCATTAGTCGCCGCGCTTTTCGGTACCCTTCGGGATTAGGCATTCCAAAGCGCCGATACTTCCGGCTCTTGGTGTCCCGACCCTTCTGATGCCCCACAATCAGCACGGTGCGGTCTTCGTAGTCGAACGTGGATCCCCGGAATGTGCCGAAGCCGCTTACGATTGCCGGATCATCCGCAAACACGCGGTCGCCGCGCAGTTCCACAAACCCCTCGGTCAGCGCTTCAATATAGTCGAGCGTATACGGTCGTAGCGGGTGCCGCGCAATCTGCACGCGCTGCCACCGTGTCAGATTGTTGTATATCGAGGTGCGTAATTCCTCGACGCGTGTGGCAAGTGCCGAAATCCCCTCCGAAAGGTCAACATCCTGCCGGGTAGTATTCACCGCACGCATTTCGTCGAGCTTCTGCTCGAGGTCGTTGAGGGGTTTCTCGAAATCCAGCAGATATTTGGAGGTGCGCTTTGCCATCCAGGTCGCGAAATTCCGTCACAGAATGGGGCGAACCCACCCTTACACCGGGGCAGAAACAAGGTTTCTAATCAGGCCATGAGTCGGATGGATTGCACGACGATCATCCAGTCCAGAAAGGCTGACTGATTACGCACATAATACCAATAGGCACGTTCGGCTTCCTGCGGAGCCATGCGAAGGCGCCGTCCTTTGGTTTCCGTGATGGCGAAGACACCCGGTTCGAGTTGCCACTCTGGTGGTGGGAGAAAGCCGTCCTCTCTGCGATATCCCACCAGTGGACGTCTGCCGGCAATCACGTGCTGCCACTGGCACGTACGTTCGGCCAGCAACCTAAAAAAAGAGCGTTCGTGGCGGCCGCGGGCCAACAATGCAATGATCGGATGCGCCACGCCGGCGAGGATCGCAATCATCAGATCGAATACACGACGAGCCTCAGGGCTCCGCGGCACTCCGAGGATATCCTCGGCAAAAAGTAGGCGCGCGCCGCTGCGTTCAGGCAGGATATACGTACGCGCCGATAGTCCACGCAGGCGCTGCATGAGTGTAAAAATTACCTGGTTGGAAAGGTTGGAGGCGCCGAACACGACATCATCGATGCCTCGCAACAGCACTAAATCGCGCAGGTGATGCAGTCCGCCAAGGCGTGGCGTCGCGCCTGCCGAGTCTTCTTGCGAGACATAGCCCACCAGTTCAAAATGCTCCCGCTCGCGTTGTCGAAGTACAGACGGCAGGCGCGCCATTTCCTCAGCGTTGCCGACAAAGAGTGTGCGACCCATGCCCCGCCGCCGCAGACGACGCAACAGCCGCACGGCGGACAGCACCAAAGCGCTGCCCGGAAAGCTGGCGAGCACGATGGCGCGCGAAAAAGCAATTTCCTTGACAAAGAACGACACGGCAGCGAGCAGAATGAATGATGTGCATACGCCAATCCACATGGGGCCCAGTCGCCTGCGATGTCCCCGGTATCCGCCAAGCGTCGCGATAGCGATGGCGGCGATGAGCGCGAAGCCGGGAGCGATTAGCCAGTAGAACAGGTCTGGGAACGATGTGCCCGACTGCGCTGCACGAAGCTCTCCCAGCCCCATAACCACAGCCCAAACCAATGCTACATCGAGCAGCAGCGGTGCCAAGCGCTGCAGTGCTGTGCGGAGTGCGGCCAGGGCTCCGTGTCCTACGACCGCAAGATGGAGCAGCCAAAGCACCGGGCGTGGGTAGCCGTCATCCAGGTGTTTTTCGGCAAACCGTATCATGGCGCCGTAGAAGAGCCGTACGTAGCGCAATTCACTTTTCTTGGTGCTCGCCCCCTTGTAATGAATGATATGCGTATCGGGCGTATAGTAGATCTTCCACCCAGCTTTCTGAATGCGGTAGCACCAGTCCAGGTCTTCGCCGTACATGAAGAAATCCTCGTCCAGGAGCCCCGCGCCTTCACGGAAATGGCGCGGGGCCGGCCGCGGATGGCCGTTCAGCATGGGTTGATGGTGTGCCTCGCTGAATCCAACGATGGCGGAATGCCGGACCATCATGCACGACCCGCTCAACGCATCGATCTCGGCGATCTCATCGACCGGAAGATAGGTCAGGTTATACCGTCCGAAGAGTCGGCTGCCGGGGAACAGGCGGCTCAGTCCAGTCATGCGAAAAAACGCCACACTCGGTGTCGGAAACGCACGCCTGCTTTCCCGAGCGAATGTGCCGTCAGGATTCAGGATGCGGCATCCAGCCGCCCCTGCATCCGGATGTTTGTCCATGAAAGCGACCAGCGAAGTGAGCGTATCCTCGCTGACTATGGTATCGGGGTTCAGAATAAGCAGATACCGCCCCGTGGCCATTCGAATTGCCTGATTGTTCGCCCTGGCAAATCCTGCGTTGTGGTCATTGGCAATGACCCGCACCGTTGGAAAACTTGAACGGACCATATCTACGGAGCCGTCTGCAGAGTCGTTGTCCACCACAAACACCTCTGTAGCAACCGTTTCGCTCGCCTTCGCAACACTTTGTAGGGCCTGCTGCAGGAATTCCTTTACGTTGTAGTTGACAATAATGACCGATACGTCCGGACGATCACGTATCGGAACGTTTGTAGACAGTGGTGTCGCTTTAGACTGATTCATGCGGCCATGAAGCCGGGTGTGGAAAGCAAAATTTAACACCATACTACCGCTCAGTGTTCGCGCCCGGGCCTATGGTGTGCGCCTACTTCTCTTGTGGTTCCACCGTCAGCCACGTGTGAAGGAGTCGCTCAAGAATGGATTCTGCATACGCTCCCGTCCGAGCGTTGATCGTGGGCCATGGCCCGGAAACATGGTAGTATTGTCGCCGAGAGGCAAGATTTTCTGGAAAATAGACTCCATGAGGACAGGCAGGGAGCCGCCCGGCAGGTCTGTTCGCCCAATTGAATCCATAAAAAGCACATCACCGACGAGTACGAAGTTCGATGTGGCGTCATGAAAACAGATCGACCCTGGCGCATGCCCCGGTGTGTGGAGGACCTCCCAGGTGGCTTCGCCAAATGTAACCGTATCTCCCTCACGCAGAAACCGTGTAGGCTTCGGAGGCTCTTCGACCGCGATGCCCATGAAGTGCGCCTGCTCTCGCGCATGTGCGAGCATGCCGATCGCTTCGAGATGCAGTTGCCAGTCTAGACCATAGTGGCGTGCAAGCGCAGCGCAGCCGAAGATATGGTCAATATGCGTGTGTGTCAGCAGCAAATGGCGGATCGTGAGGGCCTGCCTGGCTACAAAGGCAATGATCTCTTGCTGTTCCTGTACGGTTTGGCAACTCGGATCGACGATGACCGCCTCACCAGCGCTATAGCAAACGAAGCAGTTGGTCTGATAGGGGCTAAAGACAAACCTCTTTACGCGAGTCATGGGGATCTCAGGGCTGGTAATTACGTGCGCCAGGCATGGCGCACGGCACCACGCACTGCTCCATCATTTTGGCATGCCATGTAACCCGCTTCGATGCTACACGCTCCCATGTGCCGCATTGTGGGGGGAAGTGACGGTTTGTTCACAGGCGGACCGCACACGATTTCTGCCCAGCCCTCCAACGATGATGACAATTTCGCCGCGCACGCGTTCGGATGCGGCATATTCTGCATGCAGTTGCGCCAACGTTCCGCGCCGCAGGTCTTCGAATTTCTTCGTTAACTCGCGTGCAACGGCGGCCGGACGTTCGGATCCCAGCACACCTTCCAGATCTTCCAGTGTCCGAAGAAGCCGGTGGGGGCTTTCGTAAAAGACTAGCGTACGCGTTTCGATGGCAAGCTCAGCCAGGCGCTTGCGGCGGCCTTTCTTTGCCGGAAGAAAACCTTCAAATACAAAGCGCTCACAGGGAAGGCCGCTTCCCGTCAGTGCAGGCACGAGAGCCGTAGCACCAGGCAAGGCGGTCACTGGAATGCCATCCTGCAAACAGGCGCGCACCAGATAGAAGCCTGGGTCCGACAGGCCTGGAGATCCAGCGTCTGTTATGAGAGCTACAGATGTCCCCGTTTGCATTCTTTGGATGAGCCGAGGAGTTTTACGCCGCTCATTGTGGTCATGGTAGGCCGTAAACGGAGTATCAATGCCGTAATGTGTGAGCAGCGTCGCTGAGCGTCGCGTATCCTCGCACGCAATGAGATCGACCTCCTTGAGGATACGCAATGCGCGTAGCGTGATATCCTCAAGATTGCCAATGGGCGTTGGAACGAGATAGAGCATGGCTGGCTTTCTGATCAGCGTTCTTTGTTGCCACGAAATCTCTGCTGCAGTCGCTTGAGAATCGGTGGCGTGGCGTGCAGGTCAAGCGCCAGATAGAAGACGAGCCACACGCCGACGGCAATAATGCAGATATTTGCGAACCACATCCCAATCCACGGGCTAATAAAATCCCGGTCGGCAAGCTTTTCACCCTGTACCAGCGTCACCCAGTAGAAGAGAAAGATGGCCAGGGCAAGTCCAACGGCGCCGCCGGCGCCGCCGCGGCGAACCGTTAGCCCCAGTGGCGCCCCAATCAGCACGAAGATCAGGCATGCCATCGCGATAGAGTATTTCTTGTGTATTTCTACGCGGTAGCGATTGGCCCATGATGCTTCCCGCGTGATGTTGCGGACTAAATTGCCTATCTGCACGTGCGTACTGCGGGCGCCTTCCAGCGCATGGGAATACACGCGCCGTCTATCCGTTCGGTCCAGTCCGGCAAGGGCAACGCGAGAAGCCGGCGGTGCGGAGTCCAGTTCAGTGGGCTCGAATGGCGAGGAAGCATCGTCATTGTGGGTCAACTGCCAGGCCAAGTCTCGCAATTCCGCCCGGTGTTCCGAGATGCTGGCGTCCAGGGAATCCACGAAGCGGACCATGTCCGAGGTGCGCGTGGTCCGGTCGGAGCGATAGCCCTCTTTGGGGTTGCCACGTTCGAATGCGAATTCGGACAGGTCCAGACGCAGCCGATATCGGTCGAATGCGAGTCGTTCGTAGCGCTCCTTGGTACCTATTGTCGCTACTCGAATGAGCCGGTGGACCTCGCCTTGCTCCAGGATCAGATCCACGGCGTTGCCCGCCGGCTCCAGCCTCCCCGTGCGTGCTTTAATCGTGGCGCCGCTTCGTCCACGCGTATAGTCGTGGATCATTATATCATGGAGCACCTGGGTGTCTGCTGCACGCTCGCGCACCAGGATACTGTAGTTGTTGAGTCCCTCGTAGAATATGCCCGGCTGCAACTCGAAATCGGGACGCTTGCTACGGACATCCTGCCACAGATTGCGCGCACGAAAATTCGACTCCGGAAGGACTACGTTGTTGAAATGGGCCATCCCAATTGCGAGTGTGCCGCCCGCTACCAGGACAGGCCAGAGAAGCTGCAAGAGCGACATCCCGGAATTCTTCATTACCAGGTAGGCCCGTGATTCGGCCAGACGAGAAAAGGCCATCAGTGTGGCAAGGAGCGCTGACATGGGCACGGCCAGCACCACCATATAGGCCACGTTGTACGAGATCAGCTCTATGACCAGCCACATTGGAAGACCACGCCCTGCGAGGTCCGGCAGGTATTTTATCAAAAACTGCATTAGCAGCAGGAAGAGCAGTGTCAGCAGCCACGCAATGAATGGCCCCGGTAACATGCGCAATAGCATCTTGTGAAATAATTTCATCACTCGGAGCGGGGTCTTCCGGCTGGGCGTGAGAGGCAAAATACGATATTCACCGTCCGCCCGTTAATGGGATAGAGCAATCCACGATGCCACCCTACGCAACCCCGTACGTCTGGCAGAGTTACAGTAGGGCTGTTGCAACTGTCGGTTACTCTTTATCCCCATCTTTATGAGTTGGAAGCGCATTGATCGGATTATTTCAGCCTGCGTGTTCGGGTACGCGCTCCTCCTTTATACCCTGACCGTTGCGCCTACGGCCAGTTTTTGGGATGCCGGAGAATTCATAGCAATAGCCCACGGGTTACAGGTATCGCATCCCCCCGGAGCTCCCGTGTTCATGTTGGTGGGTCGTCTGTTCTCCATGTTCGTGCCAGCGTCCATGGTATCGCTTGCCATCAACATGATTTCAGTGCTTGCCAGCGCCATAACAATACTGCTTACGTACTGGATCATCGTACGTCTTGTCAGGGAATGGCAAGGCAACCCGGAGCAGTGGGACACCGGGTCCCGCATCACGGCCATTGTGGGCGGCGTCATCGGAGCATGCACATTCGCGGTAACGGATTCATTCTGGTTTAATGCGGTAGAGGCGGAAGTGTATGCGATGTCCATGTTCTTCACGGCTACCGTTGTCTGGCTAATCATGCGTTGGAGCGATATGGCGCAACAGGAAGCCTCTGAGTGGCGAGGCAAGCATCACCCGTTTGGGCTGGAGGCCAATCGAATTCTGATCCTTGTGGCCTACCTGTTCGGTCTGGCCATCGGCGTGCATCTGCTCAGCCTGCTGGGGCTTTTCTTCATAGCGCTCATTTTCTTCTTCGTCGAATTTGACCGAGACGAGTGGACCATCAAGGGTAAACCGGACTGGCGTTCCGGCAGACGCTGGTTCGGTATTCTTGCGGCGGGCATCGTGGCCTCCGCAGCATTCCTTCTCATCTACCCTGTCATTGTGCAGATGCTGCCCGCATGGGCGGGGGAGACCGGCTGGCCCCTGACCGCGCTCTTCGGGTTGGTAGGGGTTGTCATATTCGGGGTCTGGTATTCACAGAAGCACGGCATGCAGGTGGTCAACCTGATTGCGTTGTGTGTCATGATGGTTCTGATTGGGTATTCGACGTATGCTCTCATCTTCATACGGAGTGCGGCGGATCCTCCAATCGACGAAAATGATCCAGAGACTCAGGAGGCCATCGTTTCCTATCTGAAGCGGGAGCAGTATGGGCAGACGCCCTTGTTGAGGGGAATAACCTTCAATGATCGCACGAACCAGGTAGGCGGCAATGAAACGTATTTTCCGCGTCGGCACTCGCCGTCGCCGCAGCACTGGCGCGTCTATGCCCGATACGACTCGGATTGGAGCTTTTTTTGGCGCTACCAGGTCAGCCACATGTATGTGCGGTATTTCATGTGGAATTTCTCCGGCAGGGAGAGTGACTTCCAGGACGCTCGCGCGATCACCGGCATACGCTTTATTGATGGGCAGTACGAGTATCTCTTGCAGACGCCAAGCGAGCGGGCGAGCCGTAACAAGTATTTTGCGTTGCCACTATTGTTGGGTCTGTTGGGGGTGATGTTTCACTTTTCAAAAGACTGGAGGCGCGCATTCTGTGTGCTGGTGCTATTCCTCGTAACCGGTTTGGGGATTATTCTATACCTCAACCAGACTCCGATGCAGCCTCGCGAGCGTGATTATTCGTATGTGGCCAGCTTCTTCGCATTCAGCCTGTGGGTGGGAATTGGCGCGACGGGTGTTTTGCAGTTGGTTCGTGAAGCGATGGCGGGCATAGTCCAAAAGATGCGCCACGGTGCGCTTCTTGGACTTGGAGGCTTGCTCTTTCTGGCGGTGCCTGGCTGGATGGCGGTAGAGAATTACGACGATCATGACCGCTCGGGCAGGTATGTGGCGCCGGATTACGCCTATAACATGCTCATGACCCTGGAGGAGGATGCCATTGTCTTCACAAACGGCGACAATGATACGTTCCCGTTGTGGTATATCCAGGAGGTCGAAGGCGTGCGACGGGATGTTCGGGTTGTTAACCTTTCGCTGCTCAATACGCCGTGGTACATCCGCCAGCTGAAGCATCAGTCATCGCGAGATTCGGAGCCGTTGCCGATTTCGTTTTCGGATGACACCGTTCGTGACATCGGATTGATGCAGTGGCGGCCAAGTACGGTGTCGCTTCCCGTGGACAAGGAGCAGTTGACGGCTTCTTCGGACGTGTACATTGCAGAGGACGACGTAGGCCGCCTGGAGAGTCCGATGACTTGGGAGCTGCGGGGTCGGGGCGGGTTCGGACAGGATCCATCCACCGGAGAGGAGATTCGAGTGCTGTACGGTGCTGATGTGGCGGCGTTGAATATTCTTCAGACGAATGCGGAGCAGGGTTGGTCGCGTCCGGTATACTTTGCGGTAACCGTGGGTCCATCGGGCCAGTTGGATCTCCAGGAGTATTTTCAATTGGAGGGGCAGGCTTACCGGATCGTGCCGATTCGTCACGATGAGGGTTACATGGGCCGGGTAGTCCCCGACATCACACTGGAGCGCCTGCAACGATTCCGGTTCACCAATCTCGACGACCCGGATGTGTACTTCGACGAGAATATCCGTAAGATGGTTGACAATTATCGTAACGTTTATGCACACACAGCGATAACGTTAGCAGAAGAGGGCAGGGGAGAGGATGGCAAGGAGCTGTTAGACGATATAATGGAGAAGATCCCCTATGAAACGATTCCAGGTGACGAGCGGTCGTTCCTGATCATGTCAGATGCGTACCGGTCTGTGGGAGACATGGAGCGAGCGGTCAGTACGCTGTCGCTGATCGAACCAATACTGTTCCATCGAATCTTGCGCGTATCGACGCAGAGGGAAGAAGACTTTCTGGCCAACGTCGTGCAGGCGGTACGGAACACGTATTTTCAGGCGCGAGATTACGAGGCAATGGCATCCTTCGACAATCGTCTTGGTGGCTTGCTAGGTGATAGCACGAGCATTGATCCTGAGGAGTTAAGAAGGATCTATGAGGCAGTCGAGAGTGGGGATTCGGTCGATGCGGTGGAGGAGGACGGCTAGGAGAATGTTTTTGGCGCTTGCAATGAAGAATCCTGTTGCAACAATGGCTGATGTGGCTGAACTCAAGTCTAATCAGGCCAATATCCAGGCCAGTATTACCGTCTTGCAGGGTGATACAGCTCGCCTTTCCGAGATCTGTGCTACCCAGGTCCGAGCTCAATGATGTCCGGCAGGAAGCTCAGCAGCATGCGGATCAGCTCCGCATCCAGATTGCTGGGCTTGCGTCCAAGATCGATACGGAAGCTGCTGGGCTCAAATCCCAGAATACCGGACTTGCGTCCAAGAATCAGTCCGAGATTGCCGGGCTTAAGGTAGAAGTGGTCCAGGGTCTAGAAGAGGTCAGCAGACGACTGACGCGTAATGTTTTCGGCATAGCAGTTATTGTGAGTGCTGTCATAGCCTTGTTGCAAGTACTATTGTAAGAAAGGAGGCTCTTGCAATACTATGCGGAGTCATGGGTGCGATCGATGGTCTGGGCGGCATGATTCCGTACAATTGGATTGGATTACGTGCATGAATGGCGTCGTTACACCGTCGTCCACTGAAGTTCCAGGCATGCACCACCAAGGCATCTCCATCGTGACGGTTACCGGTCGCGATACTGCGGTGCGCACACAGCTATCCCCAGTTCCTGCCGGACAGGAGGTAATATGAAGAACGGTCGCCAAGAGTAGCAGCAGGTGCAACATCTGATCTACGGCGAGCGCAAGCAGCCCGAACATCAGGTGGCACAGTCAGCTCTTTTGGTCACGCACATGCACTTGACGGCCACCAAACTCGTTCTTGAGTCGTCCTAAGACCTGCTCAGCCGTCGAACGCCATTTGAAACATACTCGGGTGGGACAGACCCGCAACTATGCACCCTGACTACACGGCCGCACTTCGCTGTATCTGCACGCGAACGTGGATTGTCGTAAATAAATAGGCACATGGCCCAGGGTTTCACAGTGCCCGCATCTCCACCGCGTCATACGCACTGTCCATCGGGCTGTACAGGCTTCGTATACGATTTGAGTCATCGTCACCAACGAGATAGCGTATGTCCTGCAGGAACACAGACGACACGATGCAATGGATCGAGATTTCCAGTCAGCCACGTCCATAAGTTTACCTGTGCCCGCTCCACCGATCCTTGTGCTCCTTCGCTTGACACCCACCGCACATTGCTTCCGCACCTGGTCCAGGATCTCCTCCGGGCCCAACTCACGCTGCCGCTCCAAACGAGCGCGTTCGGATTCTCCGCTTCCTCGCGAGAACCTTCCCGCTTGCGCTACGGATCCGAGCGCCTCCTGTCAAATAACGCCACTGGCATCGAAGTATGGAACAACATCTTGGCCAGAAACGCCCGCGCAAGTGCCGCACGATGGTTCAGCAGACGGCCAGACTGCGATCCGGAACGCTCGGCACAAGCGCTCGACACACCATCTCCAATGCTATCAGGATAATTTTGTGGCACCCCGTGGTACTGCCATGCAGGCTACATCCTTCAATCCAAACTTTTCGAACCATCATCTCTTGCCGAAATAATTCGCTTTTTTCTGGCGAGATTATTGCTGGAGGCTCTATCATTGCCTATTCCCTCCACCGGACGTTTGTAATGAGACAACTTACACTGGCGGTCTTCCTTCTTGCAGCCTTAACGGTAAGTCCAGTCCATGCACAGCATTGGTACGGCGGATTGACAACCGGATTTACCCATTCATCAAGAGCGAAGATCGTACCGCAGAATGCTGCTTCAGCGTTCGATTCTTATTTGGATGATGGGATCTATGCCAGTATCAATGTTGGTTATGCAGGACTTGGCAAAAAGAAATTGCGACGGCTGGAGGGCGAGTTAGCATGGCGTCGAAATGGGATAACCGAAGATAACACGACCTATTCCCTCTCAATGAATCAGTTATGGATAAACACCTATCGTGATATTGATTTAGGCTGTACTACCAAGCCTGTCTTATATCTGGGTTCAGGAGCGGGGCTGTTAATTTCGAAATTCAAAATCAAAAGTCGTACTGTGTCCGAAACAAGCTCAGATACGATATTCGGCCTCCAAAATACTGTAGGATTGTATGATCGCCTGACCGACAAGCTATTGTATGATGTCCGTTATAGATGGGTTTTTCCTCTGTCTTCTTACAACCTCTCTTCGCCAACTGGAAAACTAACGGGATTGGGGTACCTGTCATTTACGGTGAGCCTCCGCTACCTGTTTTAGCACAGTCTCCAGTAAGATGATTCAATCCCTTTGTAAATACCACCAGCATCGAAGCTTGACCAAGGGCTGAAACTGCTTTTCGTTTTATAACAAGGACGTTGGCTGCATCGCGGACGTTCTGTGGGTGCAGGATTCAAGGGGGGTCCGTTATTCGGTGGCTCTTGAAAAACGAGGAGGAAGGCCGCAAAATACAACGGGAAATTGCCTGGAGCATGACACCTACCGGACGCCGATCAGTGAAACGGTGCTCAGCAAACGGACAATGCCCCATCTTGTCATCACCACAGTTCGATCATACCTGAAAATTATTCGTCTTGCAGCGGCCAAAGTCTCCTATGTGGACTTGCAGGATCAAGAATCTGTCCGACGGACCGAGGTGTTTCCTCTTCGAAGCACCTTTGACGGCAATATTCTCCTTAAGGCCACCAGGACCCCAGATGGCGAGCACCGCAGTTACCGTATTGACCGGATTCAGTGCGCCAAGGGCACAGTATAGAGTTTTGTCCCGTACTACGCGTGGCACTGTGCCCCAGGGCCAAGTCGCCATCCCGCCAACTACAGCCCGGGATGATGACAATACGGGCCGATCATAATAACGGTCTGACCTTGGAGTGCGGTGTCGGCTCTCATGTAAGAGCGGTGCAGCGAAACCGCGCGCAACGGGATGGCATTGAGATTAGCCCCGTTGGTATCTATTTTGACTGCGCTTCGTATATACCATCCATGTCGAGGCTTAACCAGGGCTGACCATGCATTTTTCGTTTTCTGACGAGGATTTTGATCGTATCGCAGACGTTCTCGGTGTGGAGGGACGCAAGGACGGATCCGTTATTCGGTACCTCCTGAAAAACGAGGAGGAAGGCCGCGAAATCCAACTGGAAATCGCCTGGAGCCTGGCCCTTCCCGAAGCTCTGAAGGAGGAGAAGGTCGATAATCTGGTGACCGTAATGGCTCCGTGCTCCCTTCTGCAACTCCAGGGTTGTACAAGATTTATTGCCAGCAAGGAACTTGGCGAGGTAATATTCTTCGCCCGCCGGGCAGGCGTAACTAATGGGCTTGTCGTGGAACGCAATGTGGGTTGCTCGCTGTATGCGAATTTTGACCAGCGTCTTCTGTCATCGGACTTTACGCAACTCGCGCCGGACCTCATCATGAGCACCGTTGCTCTGTCCATAGCCGAACCACTCTTCATCAATCTGGGCTAACACGCACCCAGATGCGAGATTGCCAGGCCGTCCGAATGGAGCCGTCTCTTCTCCACATTGACCAGATCCACCCGATTCTTCGCCTTGACGAAACTGCCCTGCGTTGTACCGTGGAGCGCATACTCTCAAGGGAAGGCAAGCCGATCAAGTATCTCGGCATCATCCTGACGGACCACGGCACCGTGCGCGAGCTCAACAAGGTGTATCGCAACGGGGACTACGAAACAGATGTGTTGGCCTTTCCATTGAGCGACAACGAAGACAGCGAAGACAGCGTAGACGGGGAAGTCTATGTTGATTTGGACATGGCCCTGGAGCGACACGAACGCTTCAACGCCTCGTTCGAAGAAGAAGCTTCCCGATATGTGGTGCACGGCGTGCTGCACCTGTTAGGTCATACCGATGGGGACGAGGCCAGCTGTGAGGCCATGCGGTCGCTGGAGGACCGATACCTCGCAATGACCGAGTAACAATGAGTCACGCCATCTGGCGCAAGGGCCCCGCAACGCGGCGTACGACCGTCGAGCGCTGCATGATATAAAAATGGATGCACGGCGCGCCGGCAGATAACAGGTCCGTGCACTGCTTCAGGGCCCACTCGACTCCAATGTCTACGGTGTGCTGCGGTTTGGCAGCGTCGATTTCAGAGGCAAGCTCCTCGGGGATTTCAATGTGGAATCGACAGGGAATCAACTCCAACTGCCGCCTGCTCGTCAGGATCTTGATTCCGGGGATAATGGGAGCGTCAATGCCAGCATCGCGACAGCGATCAACAAACCGAAAGTAATGCTGGTTGTCGAAGAACATCTGCGTCGTGATATAATGAGCACCAGCTTCCATTTTCTGCTTCAGTGAGACAATGTCTCTGGTCATATTCGGAGCCTTGTAGTGCTTCTCTGGATAACCCGCGACGCCTATACAAAAATCAGAAGGGTCGGCATCGATAAGGTCCGCCGAATATTTCCCACGGTTCATGGCATCTATCTGCCGGACCAGTTCAATGGCCGACGTGTTGACGCCAACGCCCGGTTGTACGGTCTTCTGGAATCCCGTGTCATCTCCGTGCAAGGCCATCAGGTTGTCTATGCCGAGATAGCTGAGCTCAATCAGCGCGTCTTCGGTTTCTCCTTGCGTAAAGCCGTGACAGAGCAGGTGGGGAACGGTTTCAATCCCATAGCGCCCCTTGATGGCTGCGCATAGTCCAATCGTTCCGGGTCGCTTGCGCTTGAGATGGCGACGCCAGGTGCCATCGGGCATTTCTTCGTACTGCGCCTCCGCACTGTGGCTCGTCACGTCGATAAAGGGGGGCTCGAAGTCCATCAGGTCTTCGACCACCGCCAAAATCTGTTCCGCCGAACTGCCCCGTTTTGGAGGAATGATCTCGTACGATATCAGTGGCCCCGGGGCCTGCGCCAATAATTCCGTAATTTTCATGGAGCCGTGCACAGTCGTAGGTGAATAGAGGCAACTTAGGAGATGTTGCCCCACCCCGCCACTGGCGCTGATGCCATGAGACAGGGTTCAGAACCCTTTCGTACGCGAAAGAGTGGCTACACGGTCCCGCGGTCAAAAATAGAAAGGCGGTGGCACGCCTGACAGGGCCACGCTGTCGGTGCCGCGTGAGGCAGCAGAAGGATGCTAGGAATTATCCAGTTTGAAATTGATGGGTATGGACATCCTCACCGATACGGGACTGCCGCTTTGCATGCCTGGCGTGAATTTGGTCCCCCGGACGACGCGCAGTGCTTCCTCGTCCAGTTCACCCCCCACGCCCTTCACCACAACAGGATCCTCCACGCCCCCTTGTTTGGTCACGATAAATTGGACAATCACGCGACCCTGTAATCCTGCGTTCTTGGCAACCGCAGGATACTTGATCCGCTGTGCGAGGGAGCCGAGTCCACCAATGATTACCGGCATCGTTTCGACAACTTCAAAAACTTCCTGCTCAGACGGGGCAACTTCCGACACCTTGTACAGAGACTCGGTAACAGATGCGTCAACACTTGACGTGGATTGGCTGTCGCATCCCGCAAGGAATGCCAGTGCAACGATAAATAACGTGGCTGGAGCTACTAATCGATGGGTCATGGCAGTATTAAGATAGTGAGACAAGATTCGTTGTAAGACACGCGCCGGGACAAATAGTTGCTCGCGCGCGCTACACGAATATGCCGTACTAGTGCGGTTTCTGGGGTGACGCGCGGCTCTTCGATTCCTCCAGCAGATGCCCCGGACAGGCAGTATCAGGCCGGAATACGCCATGTGACTATCCTATCGACATGGACACCCGCTATGAACGCGTTCGCCATCGAAGCAAATCATAAATGCTAAGTTGCAAATCTGGTAGGAGGGTAGGCCTAACACCGTGCGCATATTTATGGTAACGCCTTGTATTGGCTCATCTACATATGTGCTGCCGCCGGGCCCGCATCTATCTCCAATCTCTTTCGCGAATGGCAGTCCACTAACCCACAAATTGTCCTAGAATTGGATGGGTTTCACATTGTGGTCATGGAATGCATCGCGCTCGCCGACCACCTGGAGCCGATCCAGAGAGGTAAGGGCCTTGACCGGATACAACCTGTCAGCGACCGGGAGTGCTGACACGCTTGAAGGCTATTTCAGAATGGTCATTTGGCTTGTTCGAATCTTGATCCCGGCGGCTGTTACAGCACGTACGCGGTAGGGATACGTGCCGGAAGCCAGGTGCCCAACGTCCATCCTGATGGCCCGCCGGCTTCCTGCCTCCAGTTCTTCCGGTCCGCTCCGCAGAACAGCGCGACCCAATACGTCGAAGACCTCTACCGTAACTGTCGCCGACATTGGCAAGTCTACCAGGATGGTTGTATATGGATTGAAGGGATTTGGATAGTTGCCGTGCAAGGCAAAACGCTCCGGCAGCTCTTTCTGGTCGCCAATCCGTGTCACGCTGGAAGGAAAGAACACCGTCCCGTCTGTCTGCACGCCTATCATAGTAAGGCCTTCTCTGGCCGATGTGCCGGAGCCGGAGAGACTCAGCACAAAGGCTTGCCGGTAAAGGCTACTCAGATCAAATTGAAATACATTGATCAGGCGCTGGTCAGTTGCAGCCACCACCTCAACATCGTATGACCCTGGCGACACCGACACATAGTGGCCAATGGCGCCGTAGGCCGCATCGTCAAGGAGTACCATTGCCGCGTTACCCGGTCGCAGCAAGCGTACGTCTACCGCCTCCAAGTCCCTGGCTCCATGTGTCACATAAAAGGCCGTCTGATCGTCCACATCATGACGTCGTCGCACATCGTCCACGATAGCGACGGCCACATCCTCACCTTTGCCATGTGCTATTACATGGTAGTCGGTGGCCGTGCCAACGCTTATAGATTGTGAGTGTAGAGGTCGGGTATTGTCGCCATCCCCTCCTTTTACCACGTCGATCGTGTACTCACCCTGGGAGAGTACGTCAAATGCCGACGCTGATTGGAACACCCAGTCGTCAAAGATGCGCTGGTCGTCAAGGTATACATCCAGTGCCGGACCGTCAACGTTCTGGATGAACTGGGCCGTCGGGGCCTGCTGCAAGGTGCTTTCCCACAGCGCCTTGGCATTGTCCGCATTCTGGAACAGATCCTCCCTGCTGCGCCCGGTAACCACCGCAAAGGCCACCTGGACTTCCTGGCCCGGAGCTATCGTGAACGGGCCCAGCCCCGTCACTTGTGTCCAGGAATAGGCACCAGATCCCGGGTTCTGAATGCCGCCCGTCAAGTATGACCACTTCGTCCGGTCCGTCAGTGGTTCCCCGCTTCGAATGGCCCGAAAGTGCACGGGCGCATTCGCTGAAAGCGGGATGGTACCAGCTATCACAGTAGGATTGGAGGCTGCATCCTGCTGATAGCCGAGACTTCTGGTCCCGTCGAAGCCGACATGATCCTGCCCCCAGGTAGGATTCGTCCGCCAGTTGAACATCAGCCCCACATGAATATCGGTCAATTCGGTCCCAGTCGGATTGGTGAGAGTGTATCGCAAAATGATAAAGTCCTCGTTCTCCACCGCGGTATCGGCAAAGCTCTCCTGGAGTACCTCTACGCCTATGGGGTTGGGGGCACCATCATCCACCAACTCCATCCGCCCTTCCTGCGCCACCAGAATCCCGGGGTCACGAATCTCAAGGCTGGCTCCACGTTGTGGAACCCAGTCCATGTGCTGGGAAATCCTTTCGTACTGCCTTTCGTCACTGTACAGGCAGTCGGACACCGCATCGGGTCCGCTAGCGACGAGCAAGCCTCCTTCCCATATAATTGACCGTCTTTGGTTATTCGTGTCGTAGGCCCATACGCCATCGCTTGATTCGCCAAAGCGGCTATCCAGAAAGCCAAAATTCCCTTCGGTTGTAATGGTGAAGCCCATTCCGCCGGTGACGTGCTCAAGCGTTTCTCCCTCGTTGGCCATCAGTCGCACGATATCAGGCGTGTCGTCGTAGGAGCCATCCCGTGCTCGGGGAAAAATTGAAAAGAGCGAACGATACGGCGCATCCTCGGCTAATTGGAACTTGGCTTTGACGGATGTGCTCTCTGTCGTGCCCAACCTGCCAACGCTGACCGGGCCATTTTCAATGGTGACGAACTCGGCGTCCGAAGCCCAATTGATCGTCAGGTTTTGGGTTTCGGCCAGGTAGTTGGTAAGCGTTGCAGTGATTTCCGCAGATTCGCCGCTTTGGAGCACCCGCTCCCCACCCGTAAGCTGGGTCCTGGTCATGCGGATGGCGGGGAACCCGGTCTCAGTGACAGCGCGGTGCGCATTGACGCGCCCACGGCCCAGAAGGCCTGCCAGGGAGGCATCATTGACAGCATCAATGTCTTCAGCCGTAAGGCGAACCTGTTCGCGCACCTGCTGTGGCGTAAAATCCGGATTCACCGTTTTTACCAGCGCGGCAATTCCCGCCACCATTGGGGAGGCAAATGATGTGCCGTTTACCGTGGTATATGCATTGTCCGGCAGCGGTACTATAACGTCCCGCCCGGTGGCAAACACGTTTATGCTTCTGCCATAGTTGTAGAAGTTCACATCCGATGCGGCCAGCGTGCCGCCAACACTGAGCACAGTATTATAGCCGCCGGGATACGACGGGACTTTGTCGAAATTTATCCCACTGTTGCCGGCCGAAGCTACTACCAATGCCCCTTCATCCAGGGCCGATTGTATAATCTGTGCTTCCGTGTGGGAATAGCTGAATCCCCCGTAACTAGTGTTGATGATGTCGGCTCCATTCAGGGCCGCATACGTAATGCCTACGCCATAGCCTGCCACCGGCATGAGCTTGGCATTCCAGCTGGTACCGGCTATTCCAATGCCGTTATTGGCCTCTGCCGAAGCGGCGCCAGCCACCGCCAAGCCATGGATTACGCCGTATTCATTCGCGGGACCCGAAGCAACGGGCGAATCTGTCAAAAAATCCCAACCGTGCACGTCGTCCACGAACCCGTTCGCATCGTCGTCTATGCCATTGCTTGGAATCTCACCCGAATTGGTCCACAGCGTACCTCGAAGGTCCTCATGGCCCAAGTCCATGGCCAACTCCACTACGGCAATTATAACATCACCCTGTTCACCCTTGACCACATCCCAGGCATCGGCCATGCGAAGACGCTGCATGTATGCTGCTTGCGCGAACAAGGGGTCATTGGGCGTGTCAGGAAAGGCCATCATGTCCGCCTCCGTTGAGGCTGGATCCCATGTCGCCGCCCGGACAAACCTCGGCTCGGCATAGACTACATTCGGATCCCGTGCCAGGGCGTCGGCAACCTGTCTGGAATCAAAGAACTCGTCGTGACGCACGAAATAGACTCGTTGCAGCTCCCTGGTGCTTGCGGCAATCTCTCTAGTCTGCGCAACGTGGTCTATGAAGGGAAATGCCTTGGCAACTTCGGAGACGCCATATCTTGCAGCCTCCTGATCGAAGAAGGCAAGTCCTGTTTTGCCGGCAACAGGAGAGAC
The DNA here is from genome assembly GCA_963665975.1 of Rhodothermales bacterium. Classification (GTDB taxonomy): domain Bacteria; phylum Bacteroidota; class Rhodothermia; order Rhodothermales; family Bin80. The sequence goes on along the minus strand of OY762508.1, from coordinate 592,841 downwards.
AGTCACCCGCTCTGCGATTTGAACCCAGACGAAACCTAGGCTATAAGACACAGAAGGGTCGGTAGGCTGTGCACCTGCGACGGTAGTCAGCAACATCCCGAGGCCTACCAGGCCAGCAAGGCAGTTTTTCACCATAACGGCGTTTGCATTGAATTGTCGTGAAAAGGCCAGCTCAGGCGGTGAATGATAACCACTCGCCGACAGCCCCCTCCGCTAGCAAGGGTGCTGGCAAGGAGTCTGAGAAGCCTGCGATGGCCCATTGCAGCAAGGGGCGAGGACTGCGCCTTTTGCGGAGACCAAGCAGTGAAGGCACTGTCGACGGCGGCGGTGCACCGGATCTTGCAGATCAGGTTGAACGAACCAGGGAGGCCGGCGATTCAGGTCTGCTATCGGGTAAAGGCCGACAGGGCCCGAATCACTGACCCTTTAGTGCTTTCTGCTTTCATTGAAGAACAGAAACGTATCCCCATCGTGTCCATCGCAGGTTCTGCGCGTCGTGGCTTCCGCCGAAAAAGACGCTCGACAAGCGTGATCGGAAGCGATTGCTCATGCGAATTGATCACCACCTGAGCGTACTGTTTGAAGCACGGGGAGCGAACACCAGTGCCCATGAACGAACACGCGCAAGTGATGGCGGGTTTCAATTTGCTACATAAACCCCCAAATCGAACACACGGCGCAACGCGTCGGGCGGAGCTGCCCTATTGGCGCAACATGATGCGTTAGAAATATTTCTCGGGGCCAACACTGAACGTGAAGGGTATTTCCATTCTCACCAAAACGGGTTCGCCGTCTTGCATTCCGGGGTTGAACCTCATCTCCCGGATGGCGCGCAGCGCTTCCTCGTCCAATCCACCCCACCCGAGACATTCCGTCACCATGGCATGCTTCGCGCGCCCCTGTTTGTTAACGATAAAACCGACAACTACGCGCCCATCGACTCGTGCATTCCTGGCAGCCGCGGGATAATTGAGACGCTCTATGGCGGTGGAGGGCCCATCAATCATGGTTGGCATCAATTCCACTTCTTCATAAACTTCCCGCCCGCTCTCAGATAATTCCGACAGGTCAGACGGGGGCTCGGGCACACAAGATTCAGCAACCAGGGTAGGCGGGGCGACACATCCGGTAAGGAATGCCAGCGTAACGACACCCAGGGTAGCTGGAGCCCCGAATCGATGGGTCATGGCAGTGTTACAACAGGAGACAATAGTTCCTTTTGGACGTGCGCCAGGGCCAATGGTTGCCTCACGCACGGGGCGTCCTATCGCGGATTCTGGCAGTATGCGCGGATCTCCGACTCTTCTGGCAGCCGCACCAGGCAGGCAGGATCAGGCCGGAAAAACGCCATGTGACTTCCTATACTCTTGGGACGGCAGAATTGCTCTACGACGTGGTAATCCGATCTGAACCTGTAGTCATCGAAGCAAATCAAACACGGTGCGCCAGCACGGACGGCCCGTCGAATGGCATACAACGCGCAGGCGACGCGGAACCGTCCATCTACCAGCACGCAATCAAAGAAACCCGTGTCGCAATATTGATCCGCTGCATAGACATAGTCGGGATACTTCTTCCTGTTCTTACGCGTGGCAAGGACCCGGATCGGTCGCCCCCATCGGCCCGTAGCGCCGATGTCTGCGAAGTGGACAACCACACTGTGTGACAGGGGATCGATTCTTCGCTCTACAGCCTCGGCGAACACCCGGTCATTTTCTACACAGACCGTTGCAACACCGAGTTCGGCAGCGATTACGGTGCTACCGCCCGCTCCGTATTCCAGGTACCGATGCGCCCGCCCCAGCTCCTTGACAAAGACTGCTTCATCTTCTGGCTGCATATGCGGACGTCCGGGGACTACCAACCGTTCCATGCGCCGCCGATGGAAATAGCGTTTCATGCCGAAATGCAGGGAAGTAAGAGCACGGCAGGCCCGGGCGTGGGCATTGGGCACTGCGAACAACCGCAGGCCAATTTGCGGACACGCCGAATTCTCGCGGCACCGCACCCCTACGAGCCTTCTGATACCCGCCGTCAATCAATGCTAAACAAGGAGGGGTCTATCTCAACACGCGTATTCTGTGTGATGGCCTCATTCGCCTTGATGGCTACGACAGCGGCTTCAAATCCTTTCTGGTAGTCGGAGGATGGGGGAAACGGTCCGAATGCATGGTTCTCCATGAATTCCTGAAGTGCGTACCATAGCGGCGACTCTATAGACGGATCGTCTTCGGTAGGATCCTGATTCTGGGCATCGAGCTTCGTAGCATTCGCCAGAAGCGCAATACCAGTTTCCTTGTAGAACCGGTCCTTGCGCGCGTACACCTCCCAGCCGAGCAGCGGTGAATCGACCTCCTTGAACATCCAGGCCTTGCCCTTGTCACGGAAGATGATCGCACTGTCGGTACCGAAGTAAATCTCATAGGCGTCGTCAAAGGAACTGGCAAGTGTGGCGTCGTACATCATGTGCAGTCCACTCGGAAACTCGAATACCGCCTGGATGGTGTCTGGCACCGTGCGTCCGTCGTCCCACGCCATAATCTGCCCGAAGCCCGACACGGCGCGGGGCAGCTCGGCCAGGACCCAAAAGGCGACATCCAATTGAGAGAGGCCCACCTCCCCGATCAGGCCGGTGGAGACATTTGCGTCAAGCCGCCAGTTCAGTGCCTGCTCGCGGTCCCTGTTGGGGGAGGTCCGCCGCCAGCTCTGCTTGGAATGCCACTGCCCGCGTCCCATGGAGGGCTTGCCGATCGCTCCGCTGCGCATGAACTGGAAGACCGAGCGGTGCTGCGGATTGGATCGGTACACCTGACCAACCTGAAAGATCTGGTTCTCCGCTGCGCGGGCGGCCTGGGCCATCGCCCGCGCATCTTCAATATTGGAGGCCATCGGAGCCTCGCAGAAGACATGCTTGCCAGCGTCCAGGGCCGCCATCGCGATCTCGCGATGGAGGTGCGTTGGAGTTGCAATAAAGACGGCCTGTACGTCGGCATTGTCCAGCACCTCGCGGTAATCGGCGTGCCTGCTCGCATCCGGAGTTTGGCGCTGCGCCCGTCGCAGCATGATGTCGTAGGTGTCACACACTGCCATGAGATTGGCATCGGGCACGCGCCCCAGCGTGGCAGCCAATTCGCGTCCACGGGCTCCAAATCCAATGATGGCGCAGTTTACGGGCGCTTGCGCGGTGGGGCGGGCGGCAGCTTCTCGACGAGGGGCAGGAGGAATGATTTCGACAGCCCCTGAGAGTCCGAACAGTGAGGCCATGGAACTCCGCTTGAGAAAATTTCTCCGGCTCAAGTCGGCAGCGTGTGCGTGTTCATCGTGCTTCATGGTGATGCGGGGTCAAAAGGGTAGATGAGGTGACCTCGGGAAAATAAAGATCGATTCCGCTGCGATGAATTTCCAGAGTGCCATCCTCGCATCGGCACGCCGCCAAGGTACGCATGCTATCACCTGAGGCCATATTCAGTTCCCCGGATTCGCATTCGAGAACAAGGAATGCCGTCGAAAGAGCATCGCAGATAGTAGCTGAACGGTGCGCCACCGCAGCAAGGATCGCGCCACGCACCGGGTGGCCAGTCCTGGGATCCAATACGTGTCCGTAGGTCTTGCCGTCTCGAACAAACCCCTTTCCGCTTACCGCGGAGACCGACAGCGCTTCGTCGCGAAGCGGGACGACCGCAAGTGGCGTGGTGCTATCGGATGGATGTGCGATGGCTATTTTCCAGGACTCTTCGCCCGGAGGCGCGCCGATGGCGACAATCGTGCTTGTGCCCCCGTGCAGCAATGCACGCTCGACGCCGGACGCCCGCAGAATGTGCGATGCTTCCTCCAGGGCATATCCCTTGCCGATCGCGCCCAGATCCAATTGCACGCCATTGCGCCTGAACCTCACCGTGCGCGCCTCGGCGTCCAAAGCGACCAGATGCATGCCGGTAACACTACGTGCGCGCTCGATTGCTTCCTGCGCAGGCCAGTGGCCCGTTCCGCCAACAAACCCCCAGCATCGCATGAGTGGCGCTACAGTTACATCGAACGCGCCGCCTGTCGATTTCCAGATGCGTGTTGCATCCTGCAGGAGGTCGAAAAGTCGCGGGGATACACGCACGGGGCCGTGTGCGGCGCTCGCATTCAGTCTGCGGAGGTCGCTCGCCGCGCGGTAGAAGCTCAGATCAGCTTCCAGTTGACGGATTTCCCGCAACGCTTCCTCGCCGGCGGCGCGCAGCCGTGTGGGATGCTCTCCGTAGAGGACGACCTCGAATCGGGTCGCCATCGCCTCCAGAGCCAGCCGGACGGTCTGCATGGCCATGGCGCAAAAAAAGAAAGGGGAGCCGGAATGGCTTCCGACTCCCCAAACTCATTCCCGGTTCGCTAGGACTGCTCCAGCGTTCCGTAGGTAATGGGTTCGATCTCCCGGCCGCTGCCCGTGGAGAGCTTCCGGGTCTTCTCGTCGAAGTAGAGCATTTCGCCCAGCCGCTCGGACATTTCGGACATCGCGATGATCGTCTGGCACTTGATGGCCACGTCGATGTTGCCGTTGGTGTCGCGATCGTCACGAATCGCGCCGAAAAAGTCGTCAATGTGCACCGGTATGCTTACGCCGGGCTGGATGTTCGGGTGAGACTCGCCGTCTACGAGGTCGGCGAACGGGCGCTCGGGGCGCAACTCTAGGTTGCCACCGCTGAAGTACAAGGTGCCCTCGTGCCCGCGAATGACCTGCGGGAGCCCTTGCTCGTTCACCGAGCTTCCGGTGATGAGCATGCAGAGGCCGCTTGGGAATTCGGTCAACAGCTGCGTGTTTTCCGTAACGTCGCGATCCTCAGCGCCAAGACTCGAATCCGTGATCGTCTTGTTGCCGATGGAGCAGACCCGTTTCGGGAATTCCGGAGCGCCGGTGGCGATGAGCAATGGATGGATCCGATGCGCCAGGAGGTCTCCCAGGATGCCCGCGCAGTACGGATAATACTTCCGCCAGCGATGGTAATGCTGTGCGTCGAATGGGCGGTCAGAAACCGGGCCGAGCCATGTGGACCAGTCGATGGTCTCGCCGGGCACGAGTTCCGGCTCGATCTTGTAGTAATTCCACTCGCCATCCGGCGTGTTGCGCATATAGGAATCTTGCGCGAGAACCAGCTGCCCGATCTTGCCGTCACGAATCAGTTTTGCTGCCGTGTGCCACTTGCCCTCTGAGCAGAACTGCGAGCCGATCTGGAATTTCTTGCCCGTCTCCATGACTTTGTCATAGATCTGGAAGCCTTCCATCATGTAGCGCGTCATCGGCTTTTCGCAATAGACGTGCTTGCCGGCATCCAGGGCGTCGAGTGCAATTTTTGTGTGCCAGTGATCTACGGTGCCAATAAAGATGGCGTCGATATCCTGATTTTCGAGCAGCTCGCGGTAATCCTCGTGAACGCTAACCTTTGCGGTGCGGCCAGCAGCGCTGCGTGCACCGTCCAGCGCCGCATAGGCGCGATCTCTGCGAACGGAGAAAAGGTCGCAAGCAGCAGCGCCTATGGCGTTCAACTGTACATCGTGGCGCGGCTTGCCGTTGTTGTCAAGATTGGTGACGTTCAGCAGATGCGAATTGTATCCCTGCCCACCGACTCCGATAAAGCCGGCAATAACCGTATCATTGGCGCCGAGCACAGGGGCGATGGTCGGAGCTTTCGACCGGATCACCTTTGTGGCGCCGGATGCGGACGAAACGCCAGCCATGACGGCGGCGGCGCCCATGGCGCTCTTCTTGAGGAATTCACGGCGCGTAGCTGAGCTCGCCTTTTTTGTTTTATTCCCGCTTTTCTTCATGATACCCCTGCTTGGTATGGTTAATGGAGGCCCTTATGGTTACGACAGACCTGCGCGAAAATGGCCTTCTCTCCCGGTCTTGCGACAGGAAGCAATGCCACAGATTCTGTCAAATATAACCTGCGTAAGGGTCATTTGGTAGGCTTGGAATACTCTTTAAGCTTTAGTCAAGGCGTCATTGAGACACATTTTAATGAATTTTCCGTTAGGGCACAGTCCGGGATTGAATGCGCTTCCGAACCACGTGTGGAATCCGCGCGCCCTTCCTACTGGCCACCAATCGGAGGTCCGCCCAGCGCCCGTAAAGCGGCTTCGAGGTCCGGCATTACGCGCTCGATAAAATCCGTAAGATCAGCGTCCAGGATCGCCAACTCATCCGTGCCGATTCTCACTGTGGCGCGGTGCAGATCGGTAGGCCCGTAGGTTGTGCTGAGTCCCTGCATACCCACGTAGATGCGGGATAGCGCGGATGGAGGATTGCGCTCTCCAACTTCACCGCGTGCCCCGAATCCGCGCACACGGACTTCGAAGGCGAGAAGCGTGTCCCGGGCCGCATGCAGGCTTGCGATAAAATCTGCCGACGACCGGTCGGAGCGAGCGGCTGCCGTCTGCATGGCTGTGACCAGATTCTTTTGGGTTGTCAGGCGATGGGAAAAGAGCGCCATTTGCCCCTGAAGGGCTTCCATTTCTTTGCGGAACGATGCGACAACTTCTGGCGAAGCACCCGCCAAGGCAGGCTCATACAGCGGGACGACAGAGAAGGTGATCGGATCCGAGAGCTCCGTTTCCACGCCGTCCGACACACGTGTAAGCATCGCGGTATAGGTGCCCGGCGTAGCCAGAAAACCGTTCATGCCGGAGGCATTGCCTCCGGGCATGATGAGGCCCTTGTAGGGATAGCGCAAGTTCCACGTCACACGGTGCAACCCCTTGGTGGAGCCACCGGTGACGCGGCCGGCTACGTCACCCGCCGCATCATGCACCACAACGGTGACGCGGTCCGCAACCTCGTTGCGCTCTTCTTCGAGAACCTCCCAGCCGGGAAAGGGAATATCCTCCTCGCCAACTGCCTTCTCGCGCTCCTTGCGTTCCTGCTCCATGGTGCTGGCGGCGTCGCGCAGGTAATACGTGAATGTGGCGCCGTACTCAGGATTCGGGGCCGCAAAGTACTCCGTACCCTGGGAGCCGCCAGCGACGTTTCTTGGCACATACAGGTAGGCGTCTCTGGCCGGGAATAGATGTGCCTCGGATTGGAGCAATTCCGGCGTTATGGCACGCAGCGGCGCGTAGTCATCCAGAATAAAAAAGCCCCGACCAAAGGAGGCCGCCACCAGGTCGTTTTCCCGGCGCTGTATCGTGATGTCACGGAAGGCAATTGTTGCATCCGCGCTCACCTTTGTCCATTCTTTGCCGCCATCGACGGTGAAATAGATTCCGAACTCTGTGGCGACGAAGAGGAGGGAGGGGTTTGCGTGATCCTGCACAAGACGCCAGACCAGCGTGCGCTCGGGAAGATTTCCGACGATGGACTGCCATGTGCGGCCGCGGTCGGTGCTTTTCACCAGATACGGATTGAGGTCGCCGAACTTGTGATTGTCCAGTGCAGCGTAGACGACATCCACGTCATGGAGATCGGCGACAAGGTTGTTAACAAACGCGGTAGCTGGCATCCCGGGGATCGAGCCGACCTCTATCCGCGTCCATGAGGCGCCGCCACTATCGGTTATCTGAATAAGACCGTCGTCGGTGCCCGCATAGATCAGGCCCGCCTGAAGCGGGCTCTCGGCGAGCGACGTGATCGTGTTGTAGACCGACATTGCATTCAAGTCCCACGCGTTGTCCCAACTTTGGACTCGCCCCATGATCGGCAACGTGAGGCGTTCCTGGTCACGTGTCAGATCGCCTGAAATCGCAGTCCAGGAGTCTCCGCGGTTGGTGGACTTCCAGACGCGATAGGACCCGAAATAAATCGTACTCGGGGCATGGCTGCTGACCACAATTGGCGCATCCCAATTGTAGCGCTCGAATTTTTCACCCGAACCAGCCTGAGGCTGGATCAATACCTGCTCTCCGGTGATCCGATCGATCCGGTGCAGGCGACCCTGCTGTGCCTCTGCATAGAGAATATTCGGATTCCCCGGCTCGGTGGCACTCTGATGCCCATCTGCGCCCAGCGTCACAAACCAGTCCGCATTGCGGATGCCGTGTCGAGTATCGGTGCGCGAGGGGCCACCATGCGAGCCATTGTCTTGCGTGCCACCAAATACATTGTAGAAGGGCAGGGCGTCGTCGACGGCGACCTTGTAGTACTGGGTGACGGGGAGATTGGAAATAAACCGCCACGTAGCAGCATCGTCGAAGGTCTCAAACAGACCGCCGTCGGTACCCATGAGTATGTAATTAGGGTCATCCGCCCGAAATGCAATCGCATGGTTGTCCGAATGCTTGTCGGATTCATTGAGCCGGCGAAACGTCTTGCCGTAGTCATCGGAAATCTGCACCCGTACGTCCATCAGATACAATCGCCCTTCCGCGTGAGGCGTCGTGTACAGCTCCTGGTAGTAATGCGGGCCCGTGGCGCCGGACACGGCATCAGACATCTTGGTCCACGACCCGCCGCGATCGCGCGACATAAATACGCCACCCGTTGTACGATCCAGCTCAATGGCGGCGAATACGTGATCTGGATTATGGTAGCTGATGGCCAGCCCAATCTTGCCAAGATTGGAGTCCGGAATGCCAGCCCTGGTTTCGGTCCATGTGTTACCGCCGTCTGTGCTCTTGTGTATGCCCGATCCCGGTCCACCGCCGATATAGGAGGCGACATTCCTGTGGCGCTGCCAGGTCGCGGCATATAGTACGTCCGGGTTTCTGGAGTCGATCACGATGTCGGTTGCGCCAACCCACACATCATCGCCGAGTGTTCGCGTCCACGAGACACCTCCATCGCTGGACTTGTACACGCCGCGCTCGCCGCCCGAGCGCCAGAGCGGCCCCTGTGCGGCTACCCAGAGCACTCCCGGATCTTCCGGGTGCAGTATGATCCGGGATATGTGCTCGCTATCCTTCAGGCCCATGTTGGTCCAGGTTGTTCCGCCATCGGTGCTTCGGTAGATCCCATCGCCGTAGCCGACATGGCGGCCGCCGACATTCTCGCCGGTGCCCACCCACACCACGTGAGGATTGTGCGGATCAATGGCGATGGCGCCGATAGAGTACGATCCCTGACCGTCGAAGAGGGATTTCCATGTCGTGCCGGCATTCTCTGTCTTCCAGACCCCACCAGAGCCTACGGCTACATACCAGACATTGTCGTCTTCGGGATCGATGGCAATGTCGGCAATCCGTCCGGAGGTAAAGGCCGGTCCTATGTTGCGCAGCTTAAGGGCGGCATAGTTTGTTTCCGCAATGATGGAGGAGGTGTCTTGCCCGTACAGGGGAGTCGCAACAAGGAAAACCGCAAGGATCAGGTTCCACTTCATGGTGCCGTAGTAGATGATCGAGAAGAAAGGCGATAGGGCGATCGATGCGGCATGCGCCGCGAGCAAGTCAGGTACTCGACGGTAAACCTAAGCAATCCCGGAACAATTCTCCCACGGGCTTCCAGGAGGCTGGCCCGTCCAGTCGAAGCCTCCGGCAAGCACCATGGACGACCCGACCTCAGCGGCTATGCGTCGGATCGCCGAGCCCGCACTTGCCGCTCAGGGAGACGCCCGTCGCTGCCTGTGCGCACGTAACTCGTCCAGCGAAAGAACCTGCGCGCGCCTGGCCCAACGCGCATACATCGCAGCCATACGCGCGGTGCGCGCCGGATAGTCCCGCGAAAGATCATGCATCTCGCTTCTGTCCCGCTCCATGTCATAGAGCTCCCATTCTCCATGGAACGTGGAGACAAGCTTCCAGCGGCCCTCGCGAATGGCCCGGTTACCTTCATGCTCCCAAAAAAGAGGTCCGCGCATGATGTCGGTGTCGTCTAGGATGGGCAGCAGACTCTCGCCCTCCATCGGCAGGATGGCATGGCCGCCATACTCGGTGGGGTAAGCACTGCCAGCCGCGTCAAGCGCTGTGGCCATGACATCGATAATGTGTCCAACTTCTGTTGTCAACCCTCCACCATCCCGTAACCGTGCCGGCCAGTGCATGATAAAGGGCGTGGCTATTCCGCCCTCGTGCACCCAATGTTTGTACAGCCGAAAAGGCGTGTTGCTCGCATTCGCCCATGCGGGGCCGTAACTCTGATAGCTTTCTTCCGGACCGGGCATCCGCGAAATATCGTTGCCGATCGCAACCGGCTGTCCGTCTCTCGTTTCCTTCGGCAAGAACAGACCCCGCCATGCCGGGGTGAGGACTTCGGCACACCCTCCGTTGTCCGCAAGAAACATCACCAGCGTGTTTTCCAACTGTCCGGCAGCCTCCAACGCCGAAACGATACGGCCAATGCCCTGGTCCATCCGATCCACCTGAGCAGCATAGACTTCCATTGCTCGCGTGTACCACGCACGCTCCTCTCCCGGTACTTCCTCCCACGCCGGCACTCTCGGGTCTCGTGGTGTAATGGGCCACTCCTGGTCCAGGATTCCCATTGCGGTCATGTGCGCATGTCGCTCGGCGCGTAAGGCGTCCCACCCTGCATCATAACGCCCCTTGTAGCGCGCAATATCCTCGTCCGGAGCTTGCAGCGGCCAATGCGGCGCCGTGTAGGCCACATACAGGAAGAACGGGCGGTCCTCGGAGTTCCGGGTATGCGACGAGACATACTCTATAGCCTGGTCGCTGATGGCATCGGTGTAGTAGAAGTCCTCCGTTTCGGGGACGATGGGAGTGTTGCCCCTTGTGAGCGTGATCGGATCGTAGAAGCTGCCAGCCCCGAGGATCGTGCCATAGAACTCCCCAAAACCTCGCTGTAGAGGCCAGTTTTCTTTGGACGTGCGACTGCTGTCTCCCGACCAAGGCCCCAATTGCCCCGTCACATGCCACTTCCCGGACATGTAAGTGTCGTATCCGGCCGCACGCAGCACCTGTGCGATGGTAACACTCTGTGCGCTGAGCTCGCCTCGGTATCCTGGCAGCCCATAATCGCCCGTCATATGGCCTACGCCTGCCTGATGGGGGTATAGTCCGGTTAGCAGCGAGGCGCGAGTCGGACAGCACCGGGCAGCGTTGTAGAACTGCGTAAAGCGTAACCCACCAGCAGCGAGTCGCTCCAGGTTTGGCGTGCTGATTTCGCCGCCGTAAGGGCTGATGTCCGAAAAGCCCATGTCATCGGCCATGATTACAAGGACGTTAGGCCGCTGCTCGCCATGACAGCCAACGAGAAGGAGGCACAGGAGCGCGTATTTCCGGACGCCGTGCATGGGCATTATTGGAGGAACGTGTGAACAGGAGGTGTCCGAATATAGCAGCCCGATTCGACGGCGTTGTCTCCTTGGCCACCTGTGCGGATCTACGGCAGCAGGCGCGCGTGGCCGAGAGAGGGCAACCGGCGTCGGATGTCGTCCAGATACGCCATGTCGAGCCGGCAGCTGATGACACCGTTCTGGTCTGGTGCCTGGGCAAGGATTTCGCCCCACGGACTTACGACCATGGTGTGCCCATAGCTTTCGCGGCGACTGTTGTGGCGTCCAAACTGGGCGGGTGCGACAACGTAGCAGAGGTTTTCGATGGCGCGTGCCCGGAGCAGTGTTTCCCAGTGACTGCCACCGGTGCGGTGTGTAAAGGCAGAGGGTACAAAGAGGACTTTGGCGCCCTGCATAACGAGCCTGCGGTACAATTCTGGGAATCGAAGGTCGTAGCAGATGCTAAGTCCCAGGTCATGGCCACGGCACGGAACCGTGACGATTTCCGCGCCCGGAGCGATATACCGGGATTCACGGAAGGAGTGCTCGGGATCCAGGTCAATGTCAAACAGGTGCATCTTGTCATAGCGCGCAACGATGGCTCCGTCTTCGCCGATCACAAGACAGGTATTAGTCACCCTGTTTTCATCCTCACTCCGAAGTGGCAGGCTGCCTCCGATGATCATGACCTGATGTGTGCGCGCAAAGCTGCGCAGCATGCGGACGCTCGGTCCCATTTCCAGGTCTTCCACCACGCTAAGTTTGTCACCCTCGCGATCAAGAAACGAGAAATTCTCAGGTAGTGCGACCACATCGGGCTTGTGCGCGAGGGACTGGTTCAGGAGGTCTTCCGCAAGTCGGAGGTTTTCCGCCCGGTCCTGACGCGAACACATCTGAATGGCGGCGATACACAATGTGTCGGGCTGACTCATGCGCTTTCGGAGGATTGGAAGAGAATGGGCTGCGCGCCGACGAAACGGATGCTTGCAAAGGTACACAATTCCGCTGTGCCGGAAATAGCGCTATCGGGTATGCGAAATCGGGTAGTGGTGTTGCGCCGGTTGCAGTCGTGCCGGTGCAGGAACAGGGTATATCCGGGGCACTCCTCCGAAGATTTGCGCCGGTGCCCACAGGTTACGGATATTAGATCTTTCTGTCGAACGGTGCGTCTCGTGTACGCCCTCGCACAAGTCCCAGCCCTAATATCAGTAAGCCATGTCCAATTCTTCCACCGCCTCCCGCCGTACGTTTCTGCAAACCGTGACCGCGGGCGTTAGCCTCTTTGGAATTCCCGCGAAGAGCTATGGCCGCATTCTTGGATCCAACGACCGCATTGGCATCGGAATCATCGGCGCCGGTCGCATCGGGCGCGTGCATTTGGGAAGAGTGCAGCGCAATGAGGACACGGACCTCGTTGCCATCTGCGATGTCTACGCACGCAATCTTGGCTATGCGGCTGCAAATGCCCCCGAGGCGCAGACGTTTGGGGATCACAGGCAGCTTCTGGACAACGAGCGCATAGATGCCGTCATCGTAGCCTCACCCGACCATTGGCATGCCCTGCACACCGTAGATGCATGCCGGGCAGGTAAGGATGTGTACGTGGAAAAGCCTGCGTCCGTGGCGATTGCCGAAGGACGTGCAATGGTGGACGCGGCGCGCGAACACGATCGCATTGTTCAGGTTGGCACGCAGCAGCGATCGGGCGACCACTTTGCGCAAGCGGCGTACGTCGTTGGCTCTGGGGCGCTTGGACCTGTTACGTTCGTTCGATGCTGGAATGTCAGCAATGAGGCCCCAGGCGGCATAGGAGCAGGGTTAGACCTGACGGATCCGCCACCAGGGCTGGATTGGGATCGCTGGCTGGGGCCCGCTCCGGAGCGACCGTATAACATAAACCGGTTTGGGGTGAGTCTGGACGGCGACGATCAGTACCGGCGGTGGTCCACGTTCCGGTATTTCTGGGACTATGCAGGCGGCATGATGACCGACTGGGGGACGCATTTGCTCGACATTGTGCAGTGGGCTATGCAGGTCGACCGCCCGGAATCCGTCGTTGCCACGGGGGGCAAGTTCGTCTTGACAGATGACCGCGAGACTCCGGACACACTGCTGGCGACCTATGCGTATCCCAATTTCGTATGCACGTATGAAAACCGGGCATGCAATGCGTACGGGCTCAATGACGAGAGATACGGCATCACGTTTTATGGCGCACTGGCTTCGCTCTATATCAACCGCGACTATTTTCAAGTACTTCCAGAGCGGAACAGCGGCCTGAAGCCGCTCCGCGTCGAGCGCGGCAACGACATGGGCGAATCCCATCTCGCCAATTTCGTTGCCTGCATACGATCACGTAGCCGTCCCACGTCCGATATAGAATTCGGACATCGCTCGAGCACCGCGGCGATACTCGGCAATATGGCCTTCCGCACCGGCGGATCACTCGTATGGAATGGAGACGAGGAGCGCGTAGTGGGCAACGAGAAGGCAGATGGGCTCGTCAGCCGGTCTTATCGGGATCCGTGGACATTGTAGGCCCGAGCATCAATCACCGTTGGATCAGACATGAGCTCTTTCACCCAGCGTCTCGCCGCCCGGGCCGATCAGCTGTATGAATTCGATCGCGAGCCCGTCGCCAAGAATGCGTGGAAATCCGGAAGATATTTTGCAGGCCTGTTTGCAGGCGAGCATGTTGCGGCCACCGAATTCGTCATCGGGGCCTTCTTTGTACTGCATGGCGTCACGCTGGCGGATCTGGTAGTTGGTCTATTGATAGGCAACCTCCTGGCGGTTTTGTCGTGGACATTTGTGTGCGCGCCAATTGCCACCAGCACCCGGCTCACGCTGTACTGGTACCTGCGCGAGATCGCAGGGACGAGACTGACGGCTGTCTATAACGTCCTGAACGCCATATTGTACTGTATTCTTGCGGGCGCGATGATTGCGGTTGCCGCAACCGCAGTGGGATTGGGTTTTGGCCTGAAGACTCCAGCGCTGGATGATGTGCTGCCTGGCAGTATTATGTGGGTATGCATCGCGCTCGGCGTAGGCGGAGTAATCACGTTCGTCGCCATTCTGGGCTTCGAGCGCCTGAGCCGGTTCGCCGGAATTTGCGCACCGTGGATTTTTGTCGTGTTCATCGCCGGAGCATTGGCGTCTTTGCCACGCCTGGGGGTCGAGCGCGACCTGTCGAACCTGTTGGAAGTGGCGCAGACCAGTATATGGAATGGCATTCCGACCGAAGGGCAGGAGAAATTCTCGGTATGGCACGTACTGTTTTTCGCATGGTTTGCGAATCTCGCCATGCACATCGGGCTTAGTGACATGGCGCTGTTTCGCTATGCGCGCACATGGAAATACGGGTGGTATTCCGCGCTTGGCATGTACACGGGGCACTTTCTGGCGTGGATATGCTCGGGCGTCATGGTCGCTGCCATCGGCCGCGAAATGAATCCTGGCCTCATGGCCTTTGAAGCGGTCGGCCTCGCGGGCGCTATTGCCGTGTTTATTGCAGGCTGGACGACTGCCAATCCCACGCTCTACCGGGCAGGACTTGCGCTCCAGTCGGTGACGCCGAACTGGCCGCGGTGGAAGGTGACGTTGGCGGCGGGAGTGGTCACCTCCCTGTTAGCGTGCTTCCCGATCGTCTTTCTGAAGCTCCTGGATTACGTAGCGCTCTATGGTCTCATCCTGATGCCCATCGGCGCCATCGTTCTCGTAGAGCACTGGATCCTACCACGCTTGGAGATTGCGGGGCGCGGAGTGTACATCGTGCAGTGGCCGACCAGCGTCGTATGGGCCGCAACGCTCGTTTTCTGTTACGTGCTGCCCGTCGACTTGTATTTCTTGTGGCTGCCGGGGTACGTCTTTGCAGTCGTGCTGTATGCGGGCCTGAAGATAGTGATCCACAAGTGCTATTCTGCTCGCATGCCCTGAAGATACGCGGCGCTTTCTTCGAGGACGTCAGGGCCCATTTCGACGTAGATGTTTTGTAGCCCACCCACGGTGCCTGCTTCAAAGAAATCGGCCCAGTCTACGGTACCCGAACCCACCGGGACTTGCTCTTCACCGCTACCCGACCAGTCCGACAGGTGCGCAGAAATGAATCTGCCGGGGTGCGCCCGAAAATAGTCCGCCGCCTGATATCCAATGGAGACCACCCAGACCTGGAATTGCAACTTGACGACTTCCGGGTCAAGGCCTTCGAGCAGCACATCGTATATGAGCTGGTCCTCCAGCTTCTTGAATTCAAAATTGTGGTTGTGGTAGGCGAAGATGAGATCACTCCCGGTAATGGCCTCGCCCCACTGATTGATTTCTTCCGCGGCGTGCTTCCAATTGTCCAGCGTAGCGTCTGCGGGCAGGCCTGGTGAGGAAACTACCATCTGCGACAGCCCCATTGCGTGCGCGGAAGCAATACTCGCGTCAAGGTTTTCCCGCAGTTCATTGGGCGTAAAATGGCTGCTCTCACACGTAAGCCCGCTATCGGCAATCCGTTGCTTTAATTCGCCCGTGTCCATCTTCGACAGCGGGCCAAACCCGTATTTCGCATACCCGGCCGGGGAGCACATTTCGAGGGTTTCGTAGCCATAGCTGGCCATCTTGGCCAGCGTACCGGAAAAATCCTTGTTCAGCGGCTCGCGCACGACCCAGGTCTGAAACCCGATTGCAAGGTCGGTGCGCGCAGCGCGCGCAAGAAAGGAGGGCAGGATGAGGCCTGCACCGGCAACGCCGGCGGCCCGTTTGACAAACAATCTGCGGCTGATTCGTTTCATGGATCCCAAAAAGTTGTGTGACGTGGCAACAATTGGAATATACCGGTCGCGGGCTATTATATTGAACCTGTGATTACCTCAAAGCCTTTCAAGGAGGAAGCCCCGCAATGAAAACCTTCAATCGCCGCGAATTTCTAGCAACCGCAGCCGCCATGTCTACCGTCAGCGTGGTGCCGCGGCATGTTTTGGGCGGCCCGGGCTTTACCGCGCCCAGCGACAAAATCAACGTGGCCCTGGTAGGGTCGGGCACACAGGCCTTACGGCAACTGATGACCGACTGGTTGCCTCGCGAGGAGTTGCACCTCGCTTGCGTGTGTGATCCGAACAAGGATAGTGAGGACTATCGCGATTGGAGCCCGCACGGCCTCCGGAATCGCATCCGGAAATTCTTGGATAATCCGCGCTGGGGATCGGAAACCGGAATCCGCGCTGGCCGCGAAGCAGGCAAGGAGCTCATAGAAGACTATTACGCGAAGACGCGAGAAAAAGGCTCCTACAAGGGATGCAAGACATACGTGGATTTCCGGGACATGTTGGCGGAGTCGGAGTCGATCGATGCTGTGATCGACATGACGCCTGACCACTTGCATGGCTATGTGAATATCGCTGCCATGAAGGCGGGCAAGCATGTCATCGCTCACAAGACCCTCGCGAATGTCCAGCACGAGGTGCGGCAATGCGTGAAGGTGGCCAAGGAAACAGGCGTTACGACGCACCTGATGGCATGGAATAACGATCCGGCCCTGTATCAGCTGGAGGCCTGGCTCAAGAGCGGCGTCATCGGCCGCGTTAAGGAGGTGCATAACTGGTCAAACCGCCCCGTATGGCCGCAAGGCTGGGTAGAGAACCCCAAGGATGCCATGGATATTCCGGACGGACTTGAATGGGATTTATGGCTGGGCGTGGTCCCGGACCGTCCATACCATATAGACTATACGCATGCGCTGTTTCGCGGGTGGTATGATTTTGGGGCTGGATGCCTGGGCGACATGGGCAACTACAGCCTCTGGAGAACCCATCGGATGCTTAACCCGGGCCCAGTAACAAGCGTTCGGGCCAATGCTTCCACGGATGCCATCATCGTTGGAAACCAGTGTCAGTGGCGGCGCTCCAAAGTCGCATTCCCGCATGCCAGCACGATCCATTTCGAGCACCAGGACCTGGACATCTACTGGTATGACGGGGGCATGCGGCCAAGCGTGCCCACGCGCATGCTGGGAGGGGACGGGGAAGTAGGTCGCGAAGGCATCCTGTATGTCGGTGAGTTCGGTTCGATTCTCGCCGGATTCCTCGGGCAAGGCTTCAGGCTATTGCCGGAGAGCAGAATGAAAGCGTTGGAGGGGTCCATCCCGGCAGCGAGGGATGAGGCGGACGTCGTAGACTCGGTCGACGAGTACGTTGGCGCGATGCGCGCGGGCACGCAGAGTCGGGGCAGCTTCGGCAACATCCAGGATCTGGCTGAGGCCACCTGTCTCGGTGCGATTGCCCTACAGACAGGCAAACGCCTGATGTGGGATGCAGAGGCTGGGAAGATCACCAATGACGAGGAGGCAAACAGTCTGCTGACCCGCGAATATCGCCCAGGCTGGGAAATCTAGTCCCCTGGCGCGGTCAGGTCGATAGCCTCGCTTGGCTTGAATCCCAAGCGGTGCGCCAGCACATGGACGCGGTGGCCTGCGGGCACGGTGACAGGCTCGGTGTAGACATACCAGTGCGTGCCCGGTTTGTCGCCGTCGGCGAGGACCTGATAGCCGATGCTGGCGCCCTCGGTCTCCGACGAAAACGCAACGCGATCCTCTTCCCAGCGCGCCCCAGGCGCCACTGTCAGTGGCTGCATATGGTCCGGCCAGAGCGTGGCCAGAAATTCAGACTCGGGCATGGTTCCTGGGTCGTTCGTTCGCGCCATCCACGCAGTGAGCTCGGCGCCGAGTTCGGCAAGCTTTTCCGCATAGGTGACATCGTCGGCCAGGTTGTGGAGTTCGTGCGGGTCTGTCTGCGTGTCAAACAGTTCTTCCACCGGCTTGGACGTCCGGAACCATTGCGCCTGGTAAGTATCGAGACCACCCTCATCACGCAAGTGTAAGAGTTCCTGCATCGTAGCCATTTGCTCCCGGTAGGTCACTGCCAGATAGTACCCTCGTTCTGGCCGGAGATTGCGGATATACTTGAACCGTTTGTCACGAACCGCACGCTTCGTATCGGTTTCGGTGTCAAAGCGATCCGCAGCAGCGTGAATATAGCGGCGCGGCTCTGCGGCGCGCCGGGCGCCGAGAAAGGCCTGGCCTTCCAGATAGTCGGGCAACGCTATGCCTGCCACCGAAAACATGGTAGGTGCAAGGTCGATAAAGCTCACGAGCTGATCGTCAACCATGCCCGCATGCTGCCCGCCCGGAAAGCGCACGATGAGCGGAACGTGGAGTCCGGAGTCGTAGAGCTGGCGCTTCTGGCGGGGCAGCGGACCGCCGTGATCTGCATAGAATACAATCAGGGTGGAATCCAGGAGGCCGTCCTCTGCAAGCTGCGCCACCACGTTCCCGATCTGTTGGTCCAATTCCTTAATGTTGGAATACATCCGGAGAACGTCCTGTCGGACGAGGTCCGTGCGGGGCAGATAGGGCGGGATGGGGACATCCAGATCAGGGTCCACCCACAAGGAGTCTTCGGCCTTGGCCCAGATACGTGACTCGTGCGTAACGCCAAAATTGAATATGGAAAAGAAGGGCATCCCCGAGGGTCGGTTGCGCCAGTGCGCGCGATTGCCGCTTTCATCCCAGGCGGTAACCGGGGCCTTGAGTTGATAATCCTGCTTGGCGTTGTTAGAGGCATAATAGCCGTTAGTGCGCAGCACCTCACTCATAAAGCGCACGTCGGAGGGAGGGATCGCCTCGTACGGGGAGAGGCCGATTTGCTCCATATACTCAGCACGTGAACTGGTCCGCATATGCTGTGCGCCGCCACTGGTGGGATATAGTCCGGTCGCGATGGCGAACCGGCTCGGCGCGCAGACTCCGGAAATGCTGTACATATTGGTATAGCGCACGCCTTCACGGGCCAGGCGGTCCAGGTTGGGCGTATGCACGGTTGAGTCGCCGAACGAGGCGAGATAAGGACTCATGTCCTCAGCGACGAGCCACAGAATGTTGGGTTGCTCGGGCAGTGTGACGTTTGGGTAGGCAGTGTCCTGGGCGTGCGCCGACGATGCAATAAGCAGGAACAGAAGCAGGAAGAAGCGAGACATGGGAGTCCTTTTTGTTGTGGGGAGTACAAACATAAGGCGAACGGAGTACTTTCGGGAATAGTCGTTATGTCAGCATCGCCGCAGCTCATGCTTTTCTTCGGCGTACGGACTGCAGGCTCATTGTCCATGAGGCTGTTTCCGTACTGGGTTGCCGCCATGGGTGCAGATGCGATGCTTGAGGGCGTTGACTTGCCGCTACGAGCCTCTGATGAGTGTTACCGGCAGGCTGTCCTCCGACTAAAGGAGGATCGTATGACGCGTGGTGCCCTGGTGACTTCGCACAAGATCAACATTGTGCGGGCGGCGAGAGACCTGATAGACCAACTGACGCCGGAGGCGCAGCTGTGTGGGGAGGTGTCGGCGCTATACAAGCGCGGTGACGCGGTGTGGGGGCATGCTTGTGACCCCGCGAATTGCGGACACGCGATGGCGCATTTCCTGGGGGCGGACTACTGGCGGCGCTATCCGCACGCAGAAATTCTGGCATTCGGAGCGGGCGGTGCCACGGTTGCCATGCTGGTGCATCTCGTCATTCAGGCGCGCTCGCGCCCCGGAAGGATCCGTCTGGTGGACATCCGGAAAGAGAGCCTGGACCACTGCCAACACGTATTGGATCAGTTATGCGCGGCTGGCTTGCGGGTGGATCTGATACACAATGCGGACCCGCACCGCAACGACAGTCTGGTCAAGGACCTGCCCCCGCATTCGCTCGTCATCAACGCGACAGGGGTGGGCAAAGACCTGCCGGGATCGCCGGTCACGGATGCGGTGCGGTTTCCGGAAGAAGCCGCGGTATGGGAGCTGAACTATCGCGGCCGGCGGCGCTTTCTGGAGCAGGCGTACACGCAGAAGGAGAGCCGTAATCTAATCGTAGAGGACGGTTGGCATTACTTCCTGCACGGATGGTCCAGCGTGATGAGTCTCGTGTTTGGCATACCTATGACACCCACGCTATTTGAGGAATTCGCCGTCGTATCAAGAGAGGCGCGGTGATGCACCGGATCGTCCATCGATCCAGTCGCACTGCGATATTGTTTCTCTGAGTGATTGCATTATTTTCCTTGCTCCAAAAACAGGAACTACGAACACCCATGAACCTTGGATTTGTAAGTGCGATACTTCCCGAGCTCTCTCTTGAGGAGGTATTCGCGGTAGCCGCGGAAGAAGGATACGATTGCGTTGAGCTGATGTGCTGGCCGCGTGGCAAGGCGACGCGTCGCTATGCCGGCGTCACCCACCTGAACGTACAGGACACCTCCGGTGAAGACGCGCGGCGCGCGGCGGCCCTGGTAGAAGAGACAGGTGTTGGCATAAGTGCTCTGGGCTACTATCCCAACCCGCTATGCCCGGATGAGGTGGAAGCCGATGTGTATATCGAGCATATTCGCGCCATGATTGAGGCGGCTCAACGGCTGTCCGTGCGGGAGGTGAACACGTTTGTGGGGCGGGACTGGACCAAGACGATCGATGCCAATTGGCCTCGCTTTTTGGAGGTTTGGAGGCCGCTCGTGCAGTACGCAGAAGCGTATGGCGTTCGCATCGGCATCGAAAATTGCCCGATGTATTTTACGGGCGACGAATGGCCCGCCGGCAAGAATCTCGCGTACTGCCCGGCCGTCTGGCGCCGCATGTTCGCCGATATTCCGAGTACTTCCTTTGGGCTCAATTTTGATCCATCACATCTGATCTGGCAGCAGATGGATTACCTGCGCCCACTTCGCGAGTTTGCAGGACGCCTGTTCCATGTCCACGCCAAGGATGCGCGCCTTGACCGGGACCAGCTCAATGATGTTGGCATCATGGCGACGCCGAATGAGTTTCACACGCCAAAGCTGCCGGGGCTCGGCGATGTGGAATGGGGCCGATTCTTTTCCGTGCTTACGGATGTGGGCTATGACGGAGCTGTGTGCGTAGAGGTCGAAGATCGTGCCTACGAAGGGTCACTGGAGGGGCGCAAGGCTGCCTTGCGACAGAGCGCCCTCTACCTTCGCCAGTTCCTCCCCAAGCGGTAGGAGTCATGGTGCACGGTCTCCCGGTAGGTGCGCTGGATCTGCAATCCTGCACGCGCAGCCCGACCGTGTCGCGCAATTTTGGTTGGTGCCTGTAGTCAGCCGCCCGTTGGTTGCTTCTTGTTGTTCGAGTGTGGATTCAACGGAAGCTCTTCCCATGATATAATGATGAGGCAATTGCATAACTATCCTAGCATTTGGTAGTAGTAGTGATCCGAGCGTCATGCATCGGTGCGATTGTCCCGGACTATGTGAGGGATCGCCCCTATTCGCCGCCCCCTCCGACAGTATCGGCCATCCACCATCAATGGGGTCTCACGTGTGCCGATTCCGGTCTTAATACCTGCGGCGCGCACGCGCCTATTCCTGGCTCCTGCTTGACAGGAACCTGGTACACGCAACCATAGCGAAATCCACCTGTATTCAGTTCAGCAGGCATAACAATTGATCTACCGTGAGCGCAAGCACCCCGAAAATCACGTAGCACGTCACCCTCTTGTGCCCACGTACACGGGCATGACGGCCGCTGAACTCATCCTTGAGCCGTCCTAAAGCCCGCTCGACCGTCTAACGCTCCTTGTAACGCTCTCGCTCAGGCGGGGCAAACCCGGCTGTACGCTGTGCCTTCTTCTCCATAAGCTCTGCTTCCCCATCGCATCGCCGATTCGTATCAATGATCGGCATATGGTCTAAGCCTTTGCTGTGCGCATGGATCTCCTCCGCGTCACAGGTCGATCAAGTCGTACAGGTCTTGTACCTGCTGTGCCGTCATCGTCATAAGTGAAATTGCCTGTGTCATGCAGGGACGCAGACGACACGGTGCAACTGATTGGAATACCTCCACCCATCACATCCAGGTGCAACTTATACCCAACCCATTGTTGCGTATGCCCCTTCGCATTGCACTTGACACCCGCCGTACAGGGCCTCGGTAACTCCTCCAGCATCTATTACATGTTCATCGTACGCTGACCCTCCAACCGGGTCGGTTCCTTTGGACGCTTCTCGTCGTTGCGAGGACGCCCCCGTTTGCGCTTCGGACGCTCCGGCTTCTATTCCTCTGGCGCAGGCTTCTCTCGTGCCTCTTTTGCCGTTGCATCATGCTAAATATGCCCCACCAACAGATTCGTATACTCCTCGTCTATCAACACCGCGTGCATACGACCGGGCAGATCGGCCTCCGCAATTTCCCTGAACACACGTGAAAACGTTGCCACGCTTGATACATCGCACAACCATTTCCACCCACAAAGACGCCGAAGCGTCGGATCCGAACGCACCCGTTCCACCAACGCCGTTGTCGTCGAATTATCGAATACTATCATGGCCAGAAACGCTTGTGCAATGTTAGCGTGATACTTCAGCGGACGCCCCGGCATACAATCCGGAACGCTCGGCGGAACGCGCTCGACGGACACCATCTCCAACGTCGCCAGAGACTTCTTATGGTGCCCGGCCATAGGGCCAAGCGCCGCGTCCATCCGAAAAACAAACTCCCGTTAACAACTGATCCAGAATCCGCGTACTTCCTTTCCAAGGGACATGCAAGCCTCCGGTATCTTCGCGCATGTTGCAAGTTCGAAGATACCAAGACAGGAGGATCAAAGCCCTTGTGTTTTATTCTTATGTGTGATAGTTCCTGCGTCTTGCAGGTGCTGTACGAAGCCTGATCAAGCTCGTAATCCACAACTGTTCTACTCCAGGCGGGCGCGAGTGCACCCAAGATCTTCCTCACAAGCAGAGAAAACTCTCAATTCAGGGGCCTTGCAAGAGCCTCAATAAATCAAAATATTTATTAGTATTTTTGATGAATACGGAATAGTTTAGTTAACGGCAAGACCGGTGGGAAGGAAGAGTGGGAAGCGACCGGGCGCTCAAGGTCGTTGGTGCTCGGCCCCCTACCTTTGTTTTAAACGCAACCCACTACCGTTGCGCATCCACCCTTAAACAGCCCTGAAAAGTGTCCAATTTTAGCGAACCATTACAGGCATTCCGCCGCAACCACAGCCTTGATGGCCCTCGATCCCACCCAGACACCCAATCCCCGTGAACCCTAATCCCATGAAACTAGTCATCCTATCGGCTCTCTTCACCTTCACGATCACAGCTTCTTCTGCCGTGGCCCAACGAACTAATGACAATGAAAACGCATCGGTTTCATCCGAAACACAAATGAAGATTCCAATCGTTGCAATGGCATTGGAGGCGGTATTACCGACAATTGGTCACGCATATGCAGGAGACTGGAATAAGGGGTTGCTACCTAATATAGTCAGAGTAGGAGGAGCAATAACAACGATCGTGGGAAGTGTTTCTTGCATTGATGATATAGTTGAAGAGGAAGATAGTGGGTGTGGTATGCTATTACTTGGTGTGTTGGCCTTTACCGGAGGAGGAATCTGGGCTATTATCTCGGCTAATAATGTGGCGCGTGAATTTAACGCGAGACTAAGAGAGTCGCTAGGCATTAGTTTGGGCGTTGACGTTCGTCCTATGGGATTAGCGCTCACTGTGAACTTCTAACGAGAAAGCAGGATGGGGATGTAGTTGTAGTGGTTCCTAAACGTGGACAGTTTTCAAGGCTGTTGAAGGGTGGATGGTTCGACTGAAGCTACCCTGTTTTCAATTAAATGCTATCTCGCACCCTAAGATTGGGGGAAGAGCCACTCTGTATTGGCACGGAGGGAAGATCTGCTTCTGGAACCTGTCTAGTCTTCATGCTTGTTTCACCAGGCGCGAATTACATACATCGGTAACGTATTCTATATTGGGCCATCCGGCGACGTGCATCTCAGGACGTGCATCTCAGGCAGCGAAGGAAATGCAGCAGCATGTCTTCACCGATGGTGGAGCGGTGATTGGAGCCACTACTCAGCGTGCAAGGATGAGCAGCGGCAAGCGTGGTTCGGTTCCCATGTTACTGGCAACAACGAATGATACCCTGATACCCGCAGTGTAGGTTCACGATTGAAGATCGGTTGCGGGCAACTCACAGGCTCTAGCCGATAATTCGATAACGCAGCCGGCGAGGTACGCTGTGCTTAGACTTATACGAAATAGCATAATAGCACTCATAACGATGCTAATTACAACGCCTGCGGCGGGCCAACTGATTTGGTCGACGCCCGAACCGGTAGACTTACCGGGGGGCGGAGAGATAGCGTCCGTGGCATTCTCGCCGGACGGAACCTTGATAACCTCGGCATCGATCGATACCACTGTAAAGCTGTGGGATGCCGCTGCTCTTTTAGGACCGCTGGATATAGCCAGTCCGGGCGACGTGTCTTTGGAAGTGATCCGGCTTTCATACTATCCGAATCCGGCGTATTTGGGGGCAACCATTGAGTACAAGCTGCTCGATGTAGGCCACGTACGCTTGTCAGCCATCGACGTGTTGGGACGTGAGCTAGAAATCCTCATTGATGGTGTAAAGCCTCCGGGAGTACATATAAGCATGGCTGGCAACAACCCTGCTATCGAGCGGCACTTATTTCCTGATGCTGCAAGAGAACGGTGGCCGAGTATCGCATCCTAAATCCGACGTCCACTATCCCTACCAAGTGACCACATCAAATGGTTGACGACACTCCCGCGCTTGCCAGGTTGTGGGCGTGTTCAATACAACCAGACCGGTATGTTTTGATAGCTCTTGATGAAGGGATTCACGTCAGGCCCGGACTAAGGAGAGGTGCCAGCTGGTGCCCGTTGCTGATCTTGGCGATGCAGGTTCTGGATCCCCGCGTTACCCGGTTGCAACGAACCGGTGTTGCCGGGGAGCCTCAAATGGTCATGCCAAATGGGGTCATGTTGGTGGCGTATTCCCGAAATGGCATGCACATGTCGCATGGTAGGGATGACAGCACCTTGCCGCTGTGGGATGCGGCTGGATCCAAACATTTGGCAGCCCTCGAAGGGCATATTCTCGTTGTCCACGTCAACAGACTAGTAGTCTGCTAATACTCTAACTGCCTACAACAGGGCGAGCCGGCTACTTGGTAGAGAATTCGGGCAAAGCCCGGGAGTCGAAAGAATCTTGAACTCTCTTACCATCGTCAAGTGTATTGAGGATCTGGCCTTGTTGCGGACAGGTTCCGTGGAGCCGTTGCGGACTGAAGAGTTCGAGCTCACCAAACCATCGTGCCACCTGGCACTTCACGACGCGGCAGGCGTGTTGGTCGCCCGTTGTTCACTGTGGGTGAGGCGGGACTCCCACGGCGTGTCGACGCCGGACGGTCTTATCGGTCACTACGCCGCTGTCGACACCAATGCAGGCAAGGAACTCTTGGAGCACGCCGCAAACCGACATCAAGCAGAGGGGCGCGGGAGGGTCATCGGTCCGATTGACGGGTCCACGTGGCACCGCTACAGGCTAATGACCGACCGCGGGACCGAACCGACATTCTTCCTGGAGCCCGACAATCCCGACGAGTGGTCCCGCCACTTCACTGACGCGGGATTCGTGCCTCTGGCGACCTATACCTCTGCGCTCAATGCTGACCTCAGTAGAGTTGACCCGCGCTCCGACAGGCGGAGGGCCGAGCTTGAACGCAACGGCATTACCTTGCGGACATTCGACGCAGCACGTTTCCAGGACGAACTCGCGGCAATCCACGAACTGTCGCTAGTGGCGTTCGCCGGCAATTTCCTTTACAGCCCCATTCAATTCGGGGAATTCCTGGCGTCGTACGCGCCGATCCGTGCACATATACTCCCCGAACTGGTCCTTCTCGCGGAGCATGACGGGCGCCTCGTCGGATTCATATTCGCGATTCCGGATCTGTTGGAGTCGGCAAAGAGCGAGCCTACACGCACGGTAATCGTCAAGTCCATGGCTGTGCATCCGGAGTACGGCGGGAACGGGCTTGGCGGCGTGCTAATGGATGACTGCCAGCGAGCGGCGCAAAACCTTGGATTCGTGCGCGCCATTCACGCGCTCATGCGGGAGACCAACCTGTCGCAACGCATATCGAGCCACTACGGGACTACAATCCGTCGCTACACGCTATACGAGAAACCGCTGTAAGAGAGGTGAACATCTGCCACATCCTGATCGAGCAGGCCGCGGAGCGACCTGATCAGCCGGCCATCATTGAGGCGGTTGGAAGGGGTACCCGCGCACTCACCTTTTCCCAGCTAGCTGAGCGATCGGCAAAAGCCGCAGCGCTGTTCCGTATGTCAGGGTTGACCAGAGGTGATCGAGTACTCCTATTCCAGCCGATGTCCATCGAACTCTACGTCGCGCTCCTGGGCATCTTCCGTCTCGGACTGGTGGCCACCGTGCTCGACCCTTCGGCCGGACGGAGACACATCGAGCAGTGTTGCGGGATCGCCCATCCAAAGGCGTTTCTCGGTCCGGCTCGGGCGCACGTCCTGCGTTTTCTCTGTCGGAGTCTGCGTCAAATTGAGCGTCACTTCGTAACTACGGGCTGGGCCCCTTCCGCAATCCGCTGGTCCAAACTCGAGCGGCTCAGTCCCTCGAACCCAATCGCTACCTGCCACTCGTCATATGATGCTCTACTCACCTTCACGAGCGGGAGCACCGGAATGCCGAAGGCGGCGGTCCGCAGTCACGGTTTCCTGCGGGCGCAGCATGCAGTACTGGCCGAGTCTATCGATCTGGAGCCCCGTGAAGTCGACCTCACGAGCCTGCCAATCTTCGTGCTTGCCAACCTGGCTTCGGGCGTGACATCCATCATCCCGCAATGCGATCTCCGGCGACCCGGCTTCGTAGTGCCCGGGCCGGTTCTCAAGCAGCTCGAGCGTCATCGCATTACTCGGACTGTTGGCTCGCCGGCGCTATACGACAGATTGCTTAAGGGGGCTCGTGCAGCCGTGAGGGGAGGAAGCGGGAACGGAGAGGCGCACCTAGGCATGCTTGAGAAGCTCTACACCGGCGGTGCTCCTGTCTTTCCTCGCCTGCTACGCGAGCTACGCTCGGCGATGCCGCAGGGCCGCGTGATCGTGGTCTACGGTTCAACGGAGGCGGAGCCCATATCACACCTCGACTGGGACGAGACGAATATCAGCGATCTCGCCGCAATGTATGCTGGGAAGGGGCTTCTGGTTGGAAAGCCTGTGCATCAGATCGAACTTCGCATCGCGGATAACCGGTGGGGCGAGCCCCTTCCTGCCATGAATGCGCAAGAATTCGCTGAGCTTGCGCTTCCTCCAGAGCGCCCGGGCGAGATCCTTGTTTGCGGTCCGCATGTCCTCACCGGCTACCTGAACGGCATCGGCGACGAGGAGACCAAGTTTCGGGTTGGAGCTGAGGTCTGGCACCGTACCGGTGACGCTGGCTACCTGGACGCCAGCGGTAGGCTCTGGCTCCTGGGGCGCGCGGGCGCGGTCATTCAGGATGAGCGTGGCACGATCTATCCCTTCGCAGCGGAATGTGCGGCAAGCCAGTTGGATTGGATCGAGCGGAGCGCTCTTGCCAGTCTCAACGGTGAGCGTCTGCTAGCTGTGCAGCTGGGGCCACGAGCACCAGCGGACGCGGAACGGCGCGTGTTGGCAACGCTGCCCTGGGTGCACCTGGACAGGGTGGTGAGAGTGCCACGAATACCGGTCGATCGCCGTCACAATGCGAAAGTAGATTACTCCTCACTGGAAAAGGAACTCAAACGCCATGTCAGCTGATCTCCGGGGCGTGCGGGGCTACTTCAAGCGGCTTCTCGCCGAACGCTCTCCACAGCAAATCGAGCAGGATCTGATGCCTTCATTGGAGGACATCCCACCAAACGTGCCCCGCGGCGACGCGCATGCGACGATTTCTCTCGAGGCGGTGGAGCGACGCTGGCAGATGCTCGACGTGGAAGCGTCAGTGAGGCATCAGCTATTCGATGCCATGACGCGCAAAGAGATGGGTTCGTACAGTAAGAACATCGAGAATTTTATCGGCACCGCAAGAATCCCTATTGGACTTGCCGGACCGTTGCGGGTACGTGGGCTATTCGCACGAGGAGACTACTACGTGCCACTCGCCACGACGGAAGCTGCTCTGGTGGCATCCTACACCCGAGGGGCACAGGCCATCACCCAGGCCGGCGGCTGTACCGCAGCAGCGATTTGGGAGGGTGTGACTCGCGCTCCCGTTTTCGCCTTCGGGAGTCTGATCGAGGTCGGCAAATTCATCATGTGGGCCAGCGAGCACGCAGAGACGTTCAGGGAAATTGCCGCATCCACCACGCGACATGGCCGGCTCATTCGTACTCGCTTCAATGTTGAGGGCAACCACATTTACCTGATCTTCGAATTCATGACTGGGGATGCTTCCGGACAAAACATGGTCACGATCGCGACCGACGCCGTTTGCCGATTTATCCTTAACAAGACCCCGGTGCAGCCCGCTTACTGGTTTGTCGAAGGCAATCATTCAGGAGACAAGAAGGCATCGTATCTGTCCTTTCAGAATGTGCGCGGAAAGAAGGTAACGGCGGAAGTCACGCTCACGCCCGCAATCCTGGAAGGACACCTGAAATCGAGCGCGGACCGAATGCTGAACTTCTATCGCGTCGCGACAATCGGTGGTGTCATGAGCGGCAATATTGGGATTCAGGGACACTACGCCAACGGAATGTCGGCCCTTTTCATAGCCTGTGGCCAGGATGCCGCATGCGTAGCCGAATCCGCTGTAGGCGTGACCCGTTTCGAGCCGGTGGAGGGAGACTGCCTGTACGCTTCCGTCACGCTTCCCAATCTCATCCTGGGCACGGTCGGAGGTGGAACGGGCCTGCCGAGCCAGAATGCCTGCCTGGAAATCCTCAAGCTCGCCGGTCCGGGAAACGCTGCAGCCTTTGCCGAGGTTTGCGCTGCTCTGGTGCTTGCAGGCGAACTATCGATTAGTGCCGCGTTGTCATCGCACGGTTTCACGAGGGCACACCAGACGCTGGCGCGAGGACCGGTGGAGGACAAGTCATGAGCACCGACCGTGACCAAGGCTTCCGGCGCTGGTGGGTTTATCAAAGGGAGCGTTTCCCGCTGGTGCAGCACGGGCCGCTGATACTCGCTTTCAGTTTCAGCGCCGTCGCCTTCGCCTGGATGCTGCGCTCACCCGCTGGGTGGCCCAGGCCTTTGTCTGTACTGGTTGCCTTCGGCACCTGCCTGATCTTCTTTCTCCAATTACGCATCGCGGACGAGTTCAAGGACATAGACGAGGACACACGCTATCGGCCCTACCGTCCTGTTCCGCGCGGTCTGGTGACCTTGCGGGACCTGGGCGGCCTCTTCGTGCTGGGCGCTGTGGTGCAGGTGGGCTTAGCCCTGTGGCTGGATGCGCGACTTCTTGTCTTACTGTTTATTACCTGGACTTACCAGGCGCTGATGAGCAAGGAGTTCTTCGTGGGAGAATGGCTGCGCCATAAACACCTTACGTATATGGTCACACACATGGCCATTATGCCGCTCGTTGATCTCTATGCGACGAGCACCGACTGGCTCGCCTATCAGGGCCATCCTCCAACCGGACTTTTCTGGTTTCTGCTTGCAAGCCTCTTCAATGGCATGGTGATCGAAATTGGTCGCAAGATTCGCAGTCCGCAGGATGAGGAGCAGGGTGTATCCACTTATTCTGCCGTGTGGGGTCAGCGGCGAGCGTTGGGCACGTGGTGGCTGGTCATGGGGCTTGCGCTTGCTTGCGCGTGCATTGCCGCGCGCCGGATTGGATTTTTTCTGCCTCTCGTGATAATTCTCAGCTTGACCCTCGGCGGTGCGGTGTTCATCGGAATTTGCTTTTTGCGCCGCCAGACCCAAGGGGCAGGCAAATGGATCGAGAATTGGTCGGGGGTCTGGACACTGGTGCTCTATCTGAGCCTGGGTCCGGTTCCGCTTTTATGGAGAGAACTGGTATGACCTTTATACTCTCATGCCTGGATGGGGTTGATCGCGGCCGGATGGGGGGCAAGGCGGCGGCCCTGTCCTCGCTTTCCGGCACCGGTTTGAAGATACCGGCGTGGTTTGTCATTGTGCCGAAAGCCTTTGAAGCCAGTCTCTCGCCGGCCCAGCGCCGGGCCCTGCTTCAGGCGGTGGATCAGGATGGGATCCAGACTTTCTTCGCCGAGGTCCTGCCGGCACCCAGCGTAATGAAGGAAGTAGAGGAGCATTTCGCCGCACTGGATTGCGAGCCCCACTTTGTTGCGGTGCGCTCATCGGGAGTACAGGAGGACGGTGCGGAGCACTCCTTTGCCGGCCAGTTCGACAGCTTTCTATCCGTGACCCGCGAGCACCTGCCAGCCCGGATCGTCGACGTGTGGAAGTCCGGCTTCAGCGAACGCGTTTTAACGTACCGGCGCGAGAATAAATTGAAAGGTCTGCCGCAGGCTCCAGCCGTACTGGTGCAAACGATGGTGGACAGCGAGGTCTCGGGCGTTGCCTTCAGCGCCGACCCGGTAACAGGACGCCGCTCCGTCGCAGTAGTGTCTGCGCTGTGCGGCTTGGGCACGGCATTGGTCAGCGGGGACGCCGATGCCGATACTTGGCGTGTCCACTTCGATGGAACGATTCTTGAGCGGAATATCGTGGCCAAGCCTCTTGTACACCGGCCAGCTCCCAATAGCCCCCTAGGTGTTGCAATGCTGGAGATCGCCGAGCCCGCAGCCTCCGAACCCGCGCTGACCGACGAGCAGGCCACGCGGATCGCGGAGCTCACGCGTCGCACAGAGCGGCACTTCGGACGGCCCCAGGACATTGAATGGTCGATGCGCGACGGCGAGTTTTTCCTGCTCCAGTCACGGCCAATCACTTCTCTTGCTTCCGCGCCAGATCCCGACGGCGTCCGTGCTATCTGGGACAATTCGAATATTGTAGAGAGTTACAGCGGAATTACCACCCCGCTGACATTCAGCTTTGCGCTGTACGCGTACGAGGGTGTATACCGCGAGTTCTGCCGCCTCCTGGGCGTGCCCAAAGCCAGGATCGAGGCTAACGATCTCACGTTTCGGCGAATGCTCGGTCTGATACGCGGCCGTATCTACTATAATCTCCTTAACTGGTATCGAGTCATCGCGCTGCTCCCAGGCTACACGTTCAATCGCCGCTTCATGGAACAGATGATGGGTGTTCGAGAGAGTCTACCGGACGAAATCACGACAACGGCGTCCAACGCTTCCCGGGCGGCACGTCTTGTCGACCTGCTTCGAATGAGCAGTACCATGGCAGGAATGGTAGTCAACCAGGTGCGGCTGCCTCGCATGATTGACCAGTTCTACGACCGCCTCAACGGCGCGCTCGCTCCGCCGGATCCGCCTCTCGAGGCAAGGCGTCTCGATCAGTTGGTAGCCGATTATCGCAAGCTCGAGTCAACACTGCTGACGCGCTGGGATGCGCCGCTGATCAACGACTTCTTCGCCATGATTTTCTTTGGCGTTCTGGGTCGCCTAACGTCCAAGTGGTGCCCTGGAGAAGAGGACGACCACAACTCCCTGCAAAACAATCTGGTGTGCAATCAGGGAGGTATGATCAGCGCTGAACCTGCAAAGCGCATCGTCGAAATGGCTAGGTTCGCAGCGCGCCACGAAGAGCTGATTGATGTCCTCTGCCACAGCGCGACGACGGCGGCCGTTCGAGCCTTGCGCGGCCACGAAGAGCTGGCGCGGCTTTACGACGACTACCTCGACACCTTCGGCGACCGCTGTCTCGACGAGCTCAAGCTCGAATCGACTACGCTATTCGATGACCCTGAGCCCTTAGTGCGCTCGATCGGACATGCCGCAGCCAGACTCGTGCGTGGCCAAGCGTTCGAAGCCGGCATCTCGTCGGACGTGCGGGAGAATGCGGAGGAGAAGGTGCGCCAAGCCCTGGGACGGCGCACGCTGCGGGGTGCCGTCTTCGCTTGGGTACTCCGTAACGCTCGCAGGCGTGTGCGTGATCGTGAGAATCTGAGATTCGAGCGCACGCGCCTCTTCGGTCGCGTGCGACGAATCTTCCTCGAAGTCGGGCGGAGGTTCCTGGCTGAGGGGGTCCTCGACGATCCGCGTGACATCTTCTTCCTGGACCTCGACGAAATCTTGTCTTACACAGAAGGGGCCGCAGCGTGTCAGGATCTTCGTGGTCTCGCGGACGTCCGTCGCCGCGAATTCGAGCGCTACGCCAAACTCGAGGCTCCAGCCGACCGCTTCGAAACCTTCGGCGCCCCGTATATTGCCAATAGATATGAAAAGCAAGCAGCAGGCCGGACCGGAGACGATGAATCCGCGGAAGCAAACGGACTCCGCGGCATCGGCTGCTGCCCGGGTGTCGTAAGGGGCCGGGCGCGCGTAATCCGTGATCCGCGAGGGGCCGAGTTGCAACAGGGAGAGATCTTGGTAGCGGAGCGTACCGACCCGGGGTGGATCATGCTCTTTCCCGCAGCTGCCGGCATATTGGTCGAGCGCGGCAGCTTGCTCTCGCACTCGGCGATCGTGGCTCGCGAAATGGGAATCCCTGCTATCGTCTCGATCGCCGGTATCACTACACGAATTGAAAGCGGCAATTGGATCGAGATGGACGGCGCACGTGGCACCGTGCGCCTGGATGTTGCGCCAGACGCCGCTACCCTTTCGGATTTCAGCGAGCGCTCGACGCACGCAGGACATGAGGCCGAAGCATGAGCACCGAAGCCGCGGCCCGCGCCGACTTTTCGTTTGTACGCTATGCGCAGTGCTGGGAGGACGCCGACATCCTCCTGGAGGCGCTCGACATTGGTGAAGGGGATGTCTGTCTTTCGATCGCTTCGGCGGGAGACAACTCGCTCTCGCTCCTCTCCCGTAAGCCGGCCCGTGTGATCGCCGTAGACATGAATCCGGCCCAACTGGCATGTCTAGCGCTGCGCGTCGCGGCCTATCGCGTGCTCAGCCACGATGAGCTTCTTCAACTGGTCGGTTCGCGGGAATGCGGCGATCGAGAAGCCCTCTACCGGCGGTGCCGCGACACCCTCGAAGCCAAAGCCCAGGAATTCTGGGATGCTCGGCCGCAACTGGTCCGGGCCGGTATTGGCGCCGCCGGCAAGTTCGAGGACTATTTCGCTGCCTTTCGCAACAAGGTTCTGCCCTGGATCCACCCTCGACACCGAGTCGAACGACTTCTGGCAGGGGGTACCGCAGAAGAACGCCATCGCTTTTACACCCGGCATTGGGCCAACCGGCGCTGGGAACTCCTCTTTCGACTCTTCTTTTCCCGT
This sequence comes from Rhodothermales bacterium, assembly GCA_963665975.1. Lineage (GTDB taxonomy): Bacteria > Bacteroidota > Rhodothermia > Rhodothermales > Bin80. Next base: position 559,524 of record OY762508.1, on the reverse strand, counting down.
TTCGTGATGGGCAGGATGGGACGAGACCCAGCCTTTTTCCGGTATGTCGAGGGCTCGGTCTCAGAACGTATCCTTGCGCGCGCAAGGCACGCCCTGACCGAACTCGACCCCGCAGCCAACCCCTACCTTCAGTGGATCCTCACCGGCCGCCACACCACGGCCCTCCCACACGCCTTGAGAAGGGAGAATTTCGATGCCATCAGGGAGAATCTAGACCGGCTCGAATGGCACTGTCTGTCAATCGAAGAGCTTCTCGCATCCGAGCCCGACCTTCTCGTCGACTGCTACAACCTCAGCGACATCTTCGAATACATGTCCGACGAGAATTTCCACCAGTTGCTCACAAAGCTGGCCGCGCGCTCCCGAGATGGAGCCCGATTCGCGTACTGGAATATGCTGGTGCCTCGTAGCCGACCACCAGAGTTGGCCGATGAACTCATTCCAAAAAGCGAGCTTGCCGAGCGACTTCATCTCCAGGACAAGGCATTTTTCTACAGCCGCTTTGTTGTCGAGACCGTGGCAGCGGGAACGAACCGCCGTGCAGATAGCCGAACATCTTCAGGCAGAGAGGCCTCGCGAAGATGACACCTGCTTCCAACCTCCTTGCCATGGCGGCCCTGCTTGTCGTGCTCGCCAGTCTGCTGGTTGGCCTCAAGGCAGTGGAGAAAAGCGGTCGTTGCCACCCCGAGGTTCTCCGCAAGGGGGTCCATGTGGGCATGGGACTGATCGTTCTTCCGCTGCCGTGGGTGTTTGATGGCGCATGGCCGATGATCGTGCTGGCGGTTCTTGCGTGCGCTGCCATGGTGGTAACGCGCTCGATTCGCAGCCTGCGCAGCGGCATAGGGACCGTTCTGGGAGGAGTAGGCCGAGACAGCTTGGGTGAGTTTTACTTCCCAATTTCGGTCACGCTACTCTTCTTCATCAGTCAAGGCGAGTGGCTGCTCTATGTTGTTCCGATCCTTACACTGGCGCTGGCAGACGCTGTTGCAGCCTTGGTGGGCGTTCGCTACGGGCAATTGCAGTACCAGACTTCGGATGGAATCAAGAGCGTTGAGGGATCTTTGGCATTCTTCCTCGTGGCTTTTTTCAGCGCTCACCTGCCCCTCTTACTCCTGACTGATACGGGTCGCGCCGAGGCCGTTCTCATCGCAACGATTCTCGCGGTCCTCGTCATGATGCTCGAGCTCGTGGCGTGGCGTGGACTGGACAACTTATTCATCCCCCTGGGCGCGCACGCCTTTCTGCGTCTCTATCTTGGTGAGGACGCCCAGCTGCTCCTCTTTCACTTGTTGGTTGCCATCATCTTTGCCGCGTTTGCGCTGGCCTGGCGGCATCGCAGCAAGCTCGACGACAGCGCGCTGATTGGCTGTGCACTCTTCGGCTACGCCGCCTTTGCGCTGGGCGGCTGGCAGTGGCTGATTGCTCCGTTTGGATTCTTCGTCATCCACACGCTCGCGTGGCCGCGCTCTAGCGAGCGTCGTTCTCACACCGTGTATACGATGCTCTCGATTGCCGGAGGCGCACTGCTCTGGCTGTTCGTCCACTCCGTCGCCAGGGCGGGGTGGTTTCTAATTCCGTTCGCCACAACCTTCGCTGCCCAACTCGCTCTGTACGGCGTCTCGCGCATTAGTCTCGAGCCCGAGCGCGGACGCCGTTCGGTTCGCCTGCTCGGTGCTATCGGACTCGGCTGGATACTCGTTTATGTCCCAACGCTGCTCATCACCTACACCCGCGGGATAAGTCTAGGGGACTTGAACGCGCCAACATCCGAGGCCCTGGGTCTTTTGAGCGACCTCGGCCTCGGCCTATTGGCCATTGGGCTCGTGGCGACTGTCTTCTATCTCCTAATGCCGCGAATCTACGGCCCACCCCTGCGCGCGACCTGGATCAACCCCACCTTTGCAATCCTGGGAATCTCGGCGTCGCTCGTCGCCAGTTTGCGTTGGCTGACGTAGTAGCATAAGATGGTCGGCATTCAACCCGCCCGACTACGACTACTTTTGACCGAGATTCTCGTCCCGTTGGCACTGACAGCCGGAGCACGGTCAATCGACAGTGTGGGGGCTGCTTACACGGACAGCCACTTCCTGAATGCTGTGGCTCTCGCCAATCCCTGGAAGCGTCCGATGACGTTGCCTGCGCGGTAGCTGATCCGGTGCGTGTTTCGCAGCGAATTGCCCTTGCGAGCCGTGGCCTGCACAATCTTTTCCAGAGCCGCTTCTGTGATTGCAAGCAGCGCTTCGCGCGTGCGCGCCGACTCTTCGGCCCGCAGTGGATCATGGCACAGCATATTGCGTTCTCTCGGTTAGCAGTCTCTGGTATTCTCGGCCAGGGCTCGCTCGTCAATCAGCGATAGTTGAAGCCCTTCCTGCTCGACGATCCTGCGGATGCTGCACTTGCGCAGCGCCGATGTCCAGTCCAATCCGGCAGCTTCGATCTCTTTCCGTACACGGGCCTCAGCCAGCCCCGATCACCGACCAGTACGATCCGCTCGAATTCGTGTGCTTCCGTGTTCATTGCGTTTCCTGGCCACCCGGAAAACGTCAAGATCAACGACCCCAGTTGTTCCGTACATCCCTATCTGCGTCAGAAACTCCCATCTATCACATGGGTTGTGTCTTCAACTATCCAGTTTACATATTCCGGGCAGAGGGTCGTTTGCTATGTAGATTTAGGTTACGATGATGAACTTTGGTATGATTTGTGCTGCCCAAGTAGCGAAGAGTCATGGCATCCATGCCGAGGGGACACTCACCAGATCACATGCAGCTACGGTCTATGCTTCATGCAATCCTTGGGATGCTGCTTGCGATTGCCCTTGGAGCAGCGTCTTCAGTAGCGGCACAGGAGGCACCTCAGCGATACACGATCAGCGGAAACATTGAAGACACGGAGAGCGGCGAAAGCCTGATCGGAGCCACTATCTGGGCACCCCATCAGGCCAATGGCACGGCCACCAACAGGTATGGGTTTTACAGCATGACCGTGAATGCAGATACGGTCACACTGGTCTTTTCGTACGTGGGCTACGGGTCGCGAGCCATGTATCTTACGCTCGACGGCGATATGCGCGTGGACGTTGAACTCACCGAATCGGTGGTGGGTCTGGAGGGGGTTGAAATTGTGGCGACGGAGGGCGAATCCCATGTAGAGCAGACACAGATGAGCCGCATTGAGCTGCCCGTGGCGCAAATTCAGACACTGCCGGCGCTTCTCGGCGAAACAGATGTCCTGAAGGCCATACAACTACTCCCTGGCGTGCAGTCTGGGACCGAAGGGACAAGCGGGCTGTATGTGCGCGGCGGTGGCCCCGATCAAAACCTCATTCTGCTGGATGGGACCCCTGTCTATAATGCTAGCCATCTGTTCGGATTCATGAGCGTCTTTAATGGGGATGCTATCAAGAAGGTGGAGCTGTTCAAGGCCGGATTCCCGGCCCGTTACGGAGGGCGGTTGTCTTCCGTAATTGATCTCAGCATGAAGGAAGGCAACCTGAAGAAATTCGAGGGACATGCCGCGATTGGCATTGTATCGTCCCGCGCCACCGTTGAAGGACCCATTATCAAGGACCGCGCCTCGTTCTTGATTTCGGGACGGAGGACGTATGTAGATCTGTTGGCTCGTCCCTTTATGAAAAGAAACGAGAAGGTGGGCTATTATTTTTATGATCTGAATGCAAAAGCCAACTATATCCTTACAGATCAGGATCGCATTTATGTGAGTGTTTATCAGGGTCGGGATAAGGGTGGCGGAGAATATGGCGAAGAAAACTGGAGCTCTAGAGATGCACTGGACTGGGGCAATCTGACAGCTACGGCCCGGTGGAACCGCATCATCGGATCGAATATGTTTGTAAACGTGCTCCTGGGGTACACGCGTTACAATATCAATGTCGAGAGCGAGGTCACAGACAGGGCAAGCTATTCAGGTACAACGTATGTATCCAAACATCGTGCAAACTTCCGTTCTGGAATACGGGATGGTAGCGCCCGTGTAAGTTTTGAATACACGCCCAGCAGCAGCCATCACATCCGGTTCGGTGCGAGCGCGGTGGCGCACGAGTTTCAGACGGGCGCGCTTACCGAGAGGCTGGAGGAGACTGGCAGCGCGCCGATCGATACGGTCTATACGCCCGACAGCAAGATCCGTGCGAACGAGTACAGCGTGTATGCCGAGGATGACATTCGGTTGTCGAGCCGTCTGAAGACGAATCTTGGGGTCCACGCGTCGGCCTTTATGGTCAATGGCGAGCGGTATGCGTCCGTCCAGCCACGTGTGAGCTTGTGGTTTGGGTTATCCTCGCAGACATCGCTGAAGGCGTCCGCTGTGGCCATGCAGCAGTATCTCCATTTGCTGACTACGAGCAATGGCATATCGTTGCCTACCGACTTGTGGGTGCCCGCCACGGAGCGAATTGGCCCTCAGCAGGCGCAGCAGGTCGCCATTGGGATGGCGCATTCGATGGGCCAAGGGCAGTACGAACTGTCGGTTGAGAGCTTTTACAAGCAGATGTCTCGACTGATCGAATACAAGGATGGCGCGGGATTCTCTGGCCTCGCCTCAGAGCGGTGGGAGGATAAGGTGACAACAGGTCGGGGATGGTCCTATGGAGTGGAATTGTTCTTGCAGAAGAAAACAGGACGCATGACCGGGTGGGTCGGCTATACGCTGTCTCGTTCACAGCGCCGTTTTGCCGAATTAAACAGGGGCAGGGCCTTCCCTTATACCTACGACCGTCGGCATGATGTCTCCGTTGTAGTGTCCTATCGATGGAGGCAGCATGTAGAGGTGTCAGCGACGTGGGTGTTTGGCACCGGACAGGCCATTTGGCTGCCAGAAGGCAGGGTGTCCGGCCTGAGGCATACCACCGGTATCGAGACGCGCTGGTCGCGAGCCCGTCGCGTGGCGGTACGCGCCTATGGCGCACGTAACTCCTCCAGGATGCAGCCCTACCACAGGCTTGATATTGGCGTGCATTTCCATAGAGTCCGCAACTGGGGCAAGCAGACGCTTACCGTCGGCGCCTACAATGCGTACAACCGGAAGAACCCGTTCTTCCTTATTTCAGTGGAAGACCAGTCTTCCGGAACCTTGAGATTCAAGAAAATAACCGTGTTTCCTGTCCTCCCCGCCATCTCCTACCAAATCCAGTTCTAGGTCATGAGAAGCTTCTTGTGCATACTCCTGATCACGGCTGTCGGGTGCGAGACGGTTGTTGATGTTGATGCGCCCCCGCACGAGTCCAAACTGGTTGCTACGGGTATTTTCACTCCCGACAGCGTATGGTCCATCACGTTGCATCGCAGTCTGAGCTTGAATGAGCCCGGAAGTGTCCACGAGCATGTAGTGGGTGGGGCTACGGTAACCATTCAAGAGCAAGGAGACGACACTCCGATATCGCTTGTGCATTTCGGCGAGGGGGTGTATCGGCCCATTGCAGACCTTCGACCCACGGCTGGCAAGCGGTACAGGCTGCACGCAGAAGCTTCCGGTCTGCCCACGATCAATGCGGAGACGACGACGCCTGCAGACGTAGACGTTAGCTTTGTGTCCGTGGAGCAACGGGAAGACGAATTCTTCGGGACGAACAGGGTAGAATACCAGATACGGATTCGCCTGGTGGATCCACCAGGGAAATCCTTTTATGAGCTAGGACTAGTGGAGGTAGAGGAGGATATCTCTGAAGGGGAGGAGGTCATGCAGGAGCGGTATTTTCAGTCCGCAGATCCATCGCTGCATGGATTCTACGACGAAGCCGCGGATCCCAACCCCGTGTATGATCTGTCTTCGGACGGGGGAGAGGTGGCCTACTACGGGGCTATTATGACGGACCGTCTGTTTGATGGCAAGACGTACGAGTTCAGCATTTCCACCGAGTGGTTCCGCACTCCCCATGGAGCTCTCTACTTCAGCGTGTCGACGTTCGGCCCGGATTACTTTGACTACCAGTACACGGTGCGCGTCGGCGACCCGAGTCCATTCGTACAACCCGTCCAGTTGTACTCGAATATTGAAGGCGGGTACGGGATCTTTGCGGGGTACACCACAAAGAAACTGGAGATTTCGTCGGACGGCGAATAACGCCAGGACACCGCGTATTTGCGCCTTTTGGCTCAGAATGTTGGCAGCTTCCACGGTGCGCGATAATGGCTCTTGATGAGTGCGTTCGCCTCGTCGTCACCGTCGAATGAGCCTGTTTCCTGATTCCAGTACACCTTCCTGCCCGTCCTGAAGGCGACATTGCCCAGATGCGCGTTCACCGCTGCCAGCCACGCCGTCTTGGGCGGACAGTTAGGCGTCGCGCGTGTCTTGATACAGTCCACAAAATTGGCTGTGTGGCGGTCGAGACCGGGTTCGGTGACCGGCTTTTTCGCAATCGCCTCCATCTTGTCACCCTCCGGGATAACCTCCCAGCCCTGCCGGTCTACGACCAGTGTGCCGTTGTTTCCGATAAAGGCCACGCCGTGGGTCCGTCCGTAGGGTCCGTTGTCTATGCCCGCTGCATGCTCCCACAGCATCGTGAAGCCGTCATACTCATACACAGCCTGCTGCGTGTCGGGCGTTTCCATTCCCCCGCCCGGATAGGCAAACGGACCGCCGGCCGACAACACTGCCCGTGGCGCTACTGCCTGCATGCCATAGAGCACCGTGTCGATCAGGTGGACGCCCCAGTCTGTCATCAGTCCGCCCGCATAGTCCCAGAACCACCGAAAGCTGAAATGAAACCGATTCGGATTGAATGGTCGCTTCGGCGCCGGTCCCAGCCACATGTCGTAGTCAACGCCATCCGGAGCGGGGCCGTCCGGCTGCACAGGAATATTTGTCATCCACCCCTGATAAGCCCAGGCCTTCGCTGTGCGGATCTTGCCGAGCGCCCCGGAATGCACAAAGGCTATGGCGTCGTCCCAATGGGGACCACTGCGTTGCCACTGGCCCACTTGTACGACGCGTCCGTAATGGTCGGCAGCGGCCACCATGGCATTGCACTCTTCTATTGAGTTCGCCAGAGGTTTTTCGACATACACGTCCTTGCCCGCCTCGCAAGCGAGCATCGTGATCAGAGGATGCCAGTGATCCGGCGTGGCCACGATGACCGCGTGAATGTCCTTGTCGTCCAGCAGGGCGCGAAAATCCTTGTGCAAGGCCGGTTTCCCGCCGGTGAGTCCTTCCAGCTCCTTCGCGCGACGCTGTAGTACGTTATCGTCCACATCGCACAGCGCAACGACCTCTACGCCAGGCACCTTCAGGTGCGATTCGACGTTGTGCCACCCCATGCTATTGATGCCAATGGCGCCGATCCGTATGACATCGCTGGGAGCCGCCCGGCGCAGGTTTAATACGAGCGGCATGGCTCCGGCAGCCAGGGCGGTGGATTGCTTCATGAACGAGCGCCTTGAGAGGGGCATAATGGTGTCGGGCTTGATTGTCGGGTAGTACCAGCAAGGTAAGGGTTGTACGTGGCCTGTTGCAACGAAGCCATGGCGACACGAGTGCGCCATTTTGCATGCTGTACTGGCGCGGAACGCGTATATTCCGGCCCCATGTGCTTTCGGCCTACTTCCATGTTCGTCTATGTCCCATGAGTAATCCGGCCCAGGCCTTACGGAGCCTCCAGCCCGCGCATGATTTTTTCATTGCCATCGATTCGGATGGATGCGCCTTCGACACCATGGAGATCAAGCACAAGGAGTGCTTTTGCCCCCAGGCAATCAAGCATTTTGATCTGCAGGCCGTCAGCAAGTATGCCCGCGAAGCGTGGGAATTTGTCAACCTGTACTCCAAGAAACGCGGGGTAAACCGGTTTCCGGCGCTGCTTGCTGTGCTTGATCTATTGCGTCAGTGGGAGAGGGTGCGTGATCGCCACGTGATAATCAGAGAACTACCCCAATTGCGGGCGTGGGTATCCGAAGAGACGCGGCTCGGCAATCCGGCGTTGCGGAGCAAGATAGAGCAGGAGCAGGGCGGGGAGCTACCCGCAGTATTGGCCTGGAGCGAGGCGGTAAATGAGGCGATTGCCGACATGGTGCACGGCGTACCGCCGTTTCCCCTGGTGGTCGACAGCCTTGCGTGTGCCAGCGAGCGCGCGGACATGATTGTGGCTTCCGGTACGCCTTTTGCAGCTCTCCAGCGCGAATGGCAGGAGCACGGCATCGCACGCTTTGTGCGCGTGATCGCCGGACAGGAAACCGGCAGCAAGACCGAACACCTCACCTACGGCGGTGTCGGCAAGTATTCCCCGAACCGGATGCTGATGGTTGGTGACGCGTATGGAGACCTGCGCGCTGCTCGCAGCGTGGATGCACTCTTCTATCCCATTCTGCCCGGGCGGGAGGAAGAATCCTGGGACCGCTTCTTCCATGAGGCCCTCGGGCGCTTCTTCGCGTTAGCCTACGCAGGGAGCTACCAGGATGCTCTCGTTCAGGAGTTGGATGAGGCGCTGCCGAGCACGCCGCCGTGGTCTGTTACGGGTGCAGGATTATCTTGATGAGTTCCGGCTCCTGGCCTCCATGGAGTCGGTCGAAGGCCTCTGGTCCCTGCTCCAGGGAGAGCGTGGCGCTTACGATGGAGGTTGTTTCGATCTTTCCGTCGGCTACGAGTCCGATGGCTTTCCGGTACTCGCCCGCATTACAATACGTACCGCGCAGGGTGAGTTCGCGAGAGACTATGTCGGGGATATTGAGGTCGATCGATCTTGTCAGGTTGCCGACTAACACTGCGCGTCCGCCTATGCGCGTTGCAGCGATGGCCTGGTGGAGCGTTGCAGCGATGCCGACCACCTCAAAGCTCACGTCTGCACCTCTTCCCTCGGTTGTGGCGTGCACGACGTCCGAAGGGTCCGTGTCGAGCGGCGAAACCGCAATGTCGGCTCCAAGTGCTCTAGCTACGCGCAGGCGATGCTCATTCAAGTCAAAAACCATTATTCTGCCTGCTCCGCGCAGCCGCGCGGCTTGCAGCAGGAACAGCCCAATGGTACCCGCGCCGATGATACACACCGTCTCTCCGGGAGCGACTGCTCCGCGTGCTGCCGCATGTAGGCTGATCGCAATCGGCTCCAGGAGCGCAGCATCTGTGAAGGAAAGGTAGTCCGGCATGGGGACGAGCGTCCACCAGGGCAGACGGACGAATTCGGCCATTGCTCCATGCCGCTTCATGCCAGGGATGCTGACACCCAGAACTTCGCGGCTGGGGCAATAATTGTACTGCCCGCGGTCGCAGGCTTCGCAAGCATTGCAGAAAATTGTGGAGTCAAAAGCCACGCGCATGCCGCGCGGCAATGCGGGAGCGTCGGCACCCGCGTCTTCCACGATGCCCGCTGCTTCGTGGCCCAGAATAATGGGAGGCAGGCGGCGCCCCGTCTTTCCCGTGTAGCCTTGGACATCGGATCCGCAGATGCCAACAGCCTTGACACGCACGAGGACATCTGTTGGGGCGAGCGTCGGTACTGGGAAATCACTGATTTCCAGACGATATGGCGCCGTATGGACGAGGGCCTTCATTGTGGTCATGACTGTGGAGTGATGAGTAACACGTTAGGCGGAATTCAAGTGTTAGTGGGTCCGGAATCCTCCTTCCAATCTGGAAGGAATGTGGCGTATATACGCAACATCGGCACGCCTGCACACGCTCAAAGTTGCTATGCCTGAGATTGTGTCTTATAGTTTAAATATATTTTCACAAATGGAAAGATATCCGTAATAGTGGGGCAACTCCAAAGGCCATAGCATGAGGAGACCACTCAAGCTGACCGTTGTCGCTGCAGCAGTGATTTTGTTGCTTCTGCTTTTGGCCATTGCGCTGTTGCTCGACGCCCCCATGTCCCCCAGTGCTGTCCACCCCCAGCAGCACCGTGTGACCTCCGGCGTACAGGGCGACCCCGACATGTTTACCCAGTACCACCACGCCATCAGAGCATCTGAAAATGGGGAGAACGAGTACCCGGCGGGGTTCCGGATAACTGAGTTCCGCAAGGCTTTGGCAGCCTCCAAGACCGATGGCGCAAAGCTCAACTGGGTCGAGCGTGGCCCCGGGAATGTCGGTGGGCGTACCCGCGCCGTGCTTGTTGACCCGGACGACCCGTCCTTGGAAACATGGTGGGCGGGCTCCGTATCCGGCGGCTTGTGGAAAACCACCGATGGCGGACTCTCCTGGCAGTCTCTGACAGATCATCTGCCAGTATTGCTTGTCAGCAGCCTGGCAATGGCAGAGAGCAACCACAATGTTATCTACATGGGGACCGGGGTACGCGGCCTGGGTGACCACTTTAATGGTGATGGGATCTTTCGATCCAGCGACAGAGGAGTTACGTGGGAGCACTTAGCCGCAACAAGTGCAAACCTTGACTTCCGGAATGTGAGCCGGTTGGCTATTGACCCCACGGACGCGGATGTGGTCGTGGCCGCTACAAACTCGGGCATATTTCGAACATCTGATGGTGGCATGTCCTGGACTGATGTTTTTTCGCTCTGGAGCATTCAGGACCTTCGCACTCAACCAGGCAACTTCAACATGCAGATAGCCGCGGCCCAACGAAGAGGCATTTTCTATTCCCAAGATGCCGGGAGGACGTGGCAATCGGCTCTATCTTCTCTAGCCGGGGTTAGTTCCTTTCGCAGATTAGAGTTGGCGTACTCTCCTTCTGATCCAGACATCGCTTATGCTGCCATTGAAGCAGAGCCATTGACGCAGCTTTACCGGAGTGTCGATGGCGGCAGGAGCTGGGCGCCGACGGTGGAAGATGCGGACAAGCCGAATGACTGGCTCGGTAAGCAGGGCTGGTGGGACAACGCGCTGGCGGTACACCCGTTCAACCCCAACATTGTATTCGCCGGTGGCGTGAGGCTCGTAACGAATTTCGTGACCGGCCATGCACCCGGTTCCTGTGAATTAGATAATTCATGGATTCGCTTTGTGCAGTTTGGCAACGCATGTGATGGCACGCTCTTGTACATGGATCCAAGTACGTTAGATGTTGCAGAGTCGGACTACGCTACCATCGAAATCCGTTTCGGATCAGGAAGAAGTCAAAAGGCGCATCGCTTTATTGTCTCCGAAACTGCTGGCGCATTTGAGAACGGTGGCCCCGGTGTCTCATTCAGCGAGTACTTGTACGGTGGCTACACTCAAGTGCCCTTCGAAGTGTGGGATATCGACAACAACCGCCAACTGATGGTATCCTTCCGTGATCAGGCCGACGACAATTCGTTCAACCTGACTGGGTTTACCGTCTCGAGAAATCCAGCCAAACCGCGGGATGCGCAAAGCTTTGAGCTACTGTTCATTCACAAATACAGATACGACAGTGCGACGCCGCAGGACAGCATCGCCCAAGATGGCGGCTTGGTACATGGATTGCTGTATCAGCTGTGGCCAGTGCTTCATGACGGAGCATCTTGGCATACAGGGAGCCAGAGGGCGACGATTAGGATACCCTTCTCTAGCCTTGGTGGCATTAGCCGGGTAGTAAGTGAAGCTAATCGTTATCATGCTCAGCCACATGTGGATCACCATGTCATTATGCCCATTCCGATCAATCCGTCCACGGGTGATTTTTGGATTCTCAACGCCAATGACGGCGGCGTAGCCATTTCCAAGGACAATGGCGCGAATTACAGGGAGCTGGATGATGGTACGGGCTACAACACAGCCCAGTTTTACGGAGTAGCAAAGAGGCCTGGCTCGAACGCCTACATTGCCGGTTCCCAGGATAATGGTACATGGCAGTCGACATCCAATCCGAATGCAAGGAGCCAGTGGATTAAGATGCTCGGCAGCGACGGTTTTGAGACATTGTGGCATGCAACGGATCCAGATAAACTGCTGGGGTCAAAACAGTACTCTTATATCTTAAGAAGTGATGACGGTGGCAATTCCTGGCACAATTCGCTGGGCACGACCTTCGATAAGGACGATGGTCAGTTTTTCACCTCATTGGCCAGCTCCGACTTGGCACCTGACAACGTATATACTACGAAACGTGGCGGTGTCTACTATTCACGAAACTTTGGTGCAAGCTGGTCTCTTACGCCCATTTCAGAAGGCTGGGGCCACTGGAACGGTTGCACGGTCAGGGTATCTGCTGCGAACCCGAATGTGGTTTGGGCGGGTTGCGGCTTGGATTCCTACCCTGACCGCACCTTGCACGTCTCCCATGACAGTGGAATATCGTTCGGTGCAGTGAAGACACCCAACGTGCAGCGTGCCCCGGAGACAGTCATCTCTGGACTCGCCATGCATCCAATCGAGGTGGCCACTGCATATGCGCTGTTTTCGCGCTGGGGCTCTGCAAAGGTTCTAGAAACCAAGGATTACGGGCAGTCCTGGACAGACCTTTCCGAATTCGACCACACGGGCGAAAGCACCAACGGCTTTCCCAATGTGGCAGTCTATGACCTGGTCGTGATGCCACATTCCACCAACGTCATCTGGGTGGGAACGGAAATTGGCGTGTTCCGGTCCACGGATTATGGGAAACAGTGGTACTATGCGGACGACGATCTGCCAGCCGTTCCGGTATGGAGAATAAAGGTGCGGGACAACGAGGTCGTTGTGGCCACGCACGGGCGCGGGGTCTGGACTGTGCCGCTAGGTGAGGTTGACACAAGAATACTAGCCTTCAGCAGGAGCGTAAACGATCAAGTGTTTACTGATGGCGCGACTGTTGCACCGATCCAGCTCCCGGAATTAACTGGTGGCGAATCACCCGTAACGTACGCGCTGAGTCCGGGACTTCCGGCCGGACTGGACTACAACGCTGCAACGCGGACAATCTCCGGCACCCCGACGGTCACAATGGCGAGCACGTCCTATACCTACACGGCCACCGATGCATATTCCAAGAACACCAGCGTGACGTTTAGCATCACGGTTGTACGTGCTGTTCACTTTTTCGTGGCTGGAATCCCCGACCCGTCATTTGCACGTGCGCGGCGAATTGCGCCACTTGTATTGCCCGAAGCTGTAGGAGGATTACCACCGATAACTTATACTCTAACGCCTGTGCTTCCGTTCGGGTTGTCATTCAACGATACCACGCGTACAATCAGCGGGACGCCAAAGCTGGTGACGGATGCTATTACGTATCAGTATGTCGGTACCGGGGCGAATGGGTCTGCCGATACGTTGATGTTCAACATAAGCGTCTACTCCCCGGTGGACGCGCAGGGCGACGCATCATTGCCGGAGACGTTTGCCCTACGCGGCAACTACCCCAACCCCTTTAGGAGCACTACGCAGATCGTCTTCGACCTTCCGTCTGCGGCCAAGATTTCTGTTGATGTGCTGGATGTAGCAGGGCGGCGTGTGCTTTCGGTACCCTCTCAGGCGGTTCAGGCCGGGTGGGAACGCAGCATAGATCTGAGTGGAGCTTCTCTGCCTTCCGGTCTTTACTTGTATCGTGTACTTGCTATCTCGCCAGAAGGCGAACTGGTCCGTACAGGGCGCTTCATTCGCGTCAGATAAACGTAGTCTGCAAGTGAATTAGCCTCGATTTCCGTGCGCCGTCGAAAGGCGCTTCTTCTTAGCACACTGTATTATAAATACTTGCACAGTAGTCCTTCCATGATTTCAGGATGTCGTCTGTGGACTTCGTCCAGATCCTGAACTTCGAGGACCCCACTGACTGTGGGAGCTGCGGCTCCCTGAATGACTAAGGAGAAGAGGTAGGTATGCCGGCCGTCTTTACAGGCACAGGCTGAAGGAAGCTTACCAACAACGAGTATTATTCGAGTTGTTAAGGGTTCTTCAACCGCGACCACAAGAAAGGCGCGAAACAGCTCAACGTCGGGCTGCTATGTGACAAAGAGGGTGCTTCTTCGCGTTAGGCGGTGCAGAATACCGAGTGTTGTAGTGTTCAAATTGACCAAGCGGTCTAACAAAAACAACTGTTTACAAATCGATTCCGTCGAACTCAGGACCGGTGGTCATTGAACGCTCTGATAGTCTGTAGGGCCGCCTCCCGATTCAGGAAAATGAGGTCGATACGACCATCCATACCATCCAAGAAACACACGACGACGGTGCGGCGGCCCCATGGGATTTGCTGCCGATCATACTCCAGATCAAGCCCCGACCGACCGCGGGAAAGCGTCGGTCACGCATCCTTCGCTGGCGGAAGAGACGGTGTGGGCGTAGCGGAGAAGAATGCCGTGGTCAGCTTTTAGAAGCGGAGGCCGCCAGGAGGCGCGTCGGTCGGCAAGGATACTGCCATTAACGTCGACGGTGAGCGTGTTTCGCTCCGCATCGATGGTAATGGGGTCCCCGTCCTGGACCAGTGCTATGGCGCCGCCGATCTGTGCTTCCGGGGTGATGTGTCCCACCACGAATCCGTGTGTGCCGCCGGAAAAGCGCCCGTCAGTGATGAGTGCCACGGTGTTACCCAGCCCCGCACCAATAATGGCGCCCGTGGGACGCAGCATTTCGGGCATGCCGGGCCCTCCCTTGGGGCCGCAGTAGCGAATGACGATGACGTCGCCGGACTGGATCCCACCGCCCAGTATCTCGGCCATCGCTGCCTCTTCGGCATCGAAGACCCGCGCGCGGCCGCGGAATACTTCTCCCTCCTTGCCTGTAATCTTGGCAACAGCACCCTCTTCGGCCAGATTACCGTAGAGCACTTGAAGATGGCCTGTAGCTTTGATGGGATTATCCAGGGAGCGGATTACGTCCTGTCCCCGGGTAAGGTGGGAGGCGTTGGCCAGATTCTCTGCCACGGTTGCGCCCGTAACCGTCACGCAATCACCATGCAGCAGGCGTGCTTCCAGAAGCATCTTCATGACGCCAGGCACTCCGCCTACGTTGTATAGGTCCTCCATTACATAGCGTCCACTAGGCTTTAGATCTGCCAGCAGGGGTGTCTGGTCACTCATTGTCTGGAAATCGTCCAGTCCGAGCGGAACATCAGCCGCTTTGGCCATGGCGATCAGGTGTAGAGTGGCATTAGTGGAGCCGCCAAGGACGATAACGACGCGCAGCGCGTTTTCGAAGGCTTCACGCGTCAGGATGTCACAAGGCTTGAGGTCCCGCTCCAAGAGGAGACGCATGGTGCTGCCAATGAGGTCCGTCTCCGACTGCTTCTGCAGGCTAACGGCGGGATAAGAGGAGTCGTACGGCAGCGTCATGCCCAACGCCTCGATGGCCGAGGCCATCGTATTTGCGGTGTACATCCCGCCGCACGCCCCGGCGCCGGGGCAGGCGTGGCGAGCAATTTCGCGGAAGTCTGCATCGCTGATCGTTCCTGCCGCGCGCTGGCCGGCCGCTTCGAAGGCCGCGACGATGTCGATGTTCTTGCCATTGACGCAGCCCGGCTTGATAGTACCTCCGTAGACCATCAGGCCCGGCCGGTTGAGCCGAGCAAGCGCCATGATTGAACCCGGCATATTCTTGTCGCATCCCGCCACGGCGACTACGCCGTCGTACCACTGCGCCGAGGCGACGGTCTCGATGGATTCTGCAATTATGTCACGCGACGGCAGCGAAAAGCGCATGCCAGAGGATCCCATCGAGATCCCATCGCTCACACCGATAGTGTGGTAAATGAGGCCGACAAGATGCTCGGCCTGCACGCTATGCTTGATTCTCGTTGCAAGGCCATTCAGGTGCATGTTGCAGGGATTACCCTCCCAGCCCATGCTGACGATGCCGACCTGCGGCTTTGCCAGGTCCTCTTCGGTGAGGCCAATGGCGTGCAACATCGCGCGTGCACCGCCCTGCATTTCATTCTGCGTTACCTGCCTGCTGTATCGGTTCATATCGTGGTAGTGTGCATTATTGGAGCGGCATGATCCAGGACAGCAGGAGCGTGATGATGCCTCCGGTGATGCCTAAAACCGCCAAGAGCGGTGTCCAGGATTTGAGTGTTTCTGTCTCGGTAAGGCCGCCCATCTTGGCGAAGATCCAAAACCCGCTGTCGTTCATCCACGATCCTACAAGGGCGCCGCTTCCAATGGCCGTGCCCAGATAGACGATATGAAAGCCCAGCGAATCCGGGGTAACCATGGCTGCAAGCATGGCTGACGCCGTGATCATAGCGACGGTGGAGGATCCCTGCGCGAATTTTAGCAGGCTGGCAATCCCAAATCCCAGCCCAAGCATGACGAGGCCCGAGCTCTGGGAGGTTTCGGCAAAAAGAGACTGGATGGCAGGCCCGATCTGCGCTTCCTTGAGCATAGCACCAAAGGCGCCACCCGCGGCCGTGATCAGAATGATGATCCCACCGCTCATGAGAGACTGCTCGAGGAGATGGCCAAGCTTCTCCCGCGTTGGTCGCCGCATATGGAGGTACAAGGCGACGGAGGCGAAGCCGGCAAGCACGAGGGCGAGGTTAGGGTTACCCAAGACGGCAGTCCACTGCGATAGTGCTGCCCAGCCGGAACCTGCGCCTCCTGCTTGTGCGATGGGGTCAAGAATCGTCTTCCCGGAGATCAGTACTACCGGGAGCACGATGGGCAAAAGCGAGGCGAACAGGCCAGGCAGCGGAGCATCCGACATAACTTCCTGCTCGACGCCGGTAATGGGGCGCATTTCGACGGGCATCCGGCGGTCTAGCCATCCGGCAAATAGCAATCCGCATATGGCCGCGGGCAGCGCAATCAGAGCCCCGACCAGGATCATGAGCCCGAGGTCAATACTCAGGTTGTCGGCGATCACGAGGGGACCTGGCGTAGGCGGCACCAGGCTGTGCGTGATAGCGCCACCTGCCGAAATCGCCATCACGAATTTTAGATAGTTGCGCCCCGTTTGCCGGTACATCGACCGGGCGAGCGGGATCAGGAGGTAGAACACGGTATCGAAAAACACGGGCACCGAAAGCACAAAACCGCTTGCGGTCAGTGCAGTGCCGCCGCGCTGCTTGCCCAGCAGGCCAAGAAACGCCTGCACGATCCGGTCTGCAGCGCCGCTGGCCATCATCGTGACACCGATGATGGCAGCCATCGCGATCACGATGCCGATACTGCCGGTCGTGTTACCAAAAGCGACGGCCACACGCCCAATCTTGTCCATCCAGGCCCCTGGAGATAACAGACTGACGATCATTGCGGCCGTAATGAGTGCCACGAACGCGTTGATGCGCAGCCACACGATCATCCCGATGACGATCAGGATGCCAAGAAGCAGGATGAAGAGCGGGATCATGTCAAGGAAGGAGATATAGGTCGGGCACCGGGCACTGTGGCCACCTGCTGCGACATGCCCAGGCCCTCGATTTCGAGCTGCACCACATCGCCGGGTTTCAGGTACCGCGGCGGCGTACAGCCGAGCCCAACGCCAGCCGGTGTTCCGGTAGAAATCACATCCCCCGGCAAGAGCGTCATGAATGTGCTGATATAGCTCACCACCGTGGGAATGTCGAAGATGAACTCCCGGGTATTACTGCGCTGCGTCAATTCGCCGTTCACGCTCAGCCAGAGGTCCAGGTTGTGCGGGTCGGGGATCTCATCCTTTGTCGCTAGCCAGGGCCCCAATGGTGCGAACGTGTCATAGCTCTTGCCCTTGCCCCACTGTCCGCCGCGCTCCAGTTGGAAGGCCCGCTCACTGTAGTCGTTATGCAGGACGTACCCGGCAACATGATCGATGGCGTCCGGAACCGAAACATTTGAGGCCTTCTTGCCAATCACCAACGCCAGCTCTACTTCCCAGTCGGTCTTGTTTCCGGGCAGGAGCACATCGTCGTTGGGTCCGCAGATGGCTGAGGTAGCCTTGAAGAACAGCACGGGTTCCGACGGCGGTGGCATGCCACTCTCCCTGGCATGGTCGGCGTAGTTGAGGCCCACGCAGATCATCTTGGACGGGCGGCAGATGGGCGGGCCGAGCCGGACGTTGGCGGCCACTCGCGGCAGGGAATCTTGCGCGCGCACCCATGCATCCAGGCGGGCCAGGCCTCCGGACGCAAAAAATGCTTCATCATAGTCTTCGCCAAACGCGGTTGCGTCGACACGTGCACCAGCAGGAAGCATCAGGCCCGGTTTTTCGGTGCCTGGAGAACCGTGTCGAATCAGTTTCATGGACTATGAGTGGAGTGACAATACGCCGCCGTCAATCGGGAGCGCTGCTCCCGTCAGGAATGCGGAGGCGTCAGAGGCAAGATACAGAATCAGTGTGGCGACCTCTTCCGGGCGTCCCATCCGGCCGATGGGCTGCGACCGGGAAAGCCTGTCGAACATCTCGCGTTCCTGGCCAGGATAGTGTTCGCGCAGGTAGCCGTCCACAAAAGGGGTGTGCACGCGCGCCGGAAGCACGCAGTTGCAGCGTATGGAGGCATTCATATAATCCATGGCCACAGATCGGGTTATCGCGATAACGGCTCCTTTGCTCATACTGTAGGCAAATCGTTGCGAAAGCCCCACGACTGATGCAATTGAGGCGACGTTCACGATACTGCCGCCGTTACCGATCCGCATAAAGGGAATGGCTGCGCGGATTGAATGATGCACGCCCTTCACATTAACGCGGAAGATACGATCCATGTCGACCTCCGTCGTGCTTTCTGCGGTTCCGATATGTGCAATGCCCGCATTGTTGACTAGAATGTCGAGAGCCCCGAACCGGTCGTAGGTCCGGGCGATGGCGTCGCTCACCGCATCCTGGTTTCCTACGTCACACGGGATCGCCTCGGCTTCATGGCCATCCTTGCGGAGGTCGGCACAGACCTGGTTGGCGCTTGCCGGATCGATGTCGAGGATGCTTACGGTTGCTCCATGTACGGCGAACGCGCGGCAAACGGCCTCTCCAATTCCTTTTCCGCCGCCGGTTACAACGGCCGTTTTTCCAGTCAGGTCGAACATGAAAAGTTATGTCACGGGAAGCGATCGGACCCTTGTAAACGATCTACGGCGCAGACTCCTAAGAGTCTGCGCCGTAGAAGAAAATCATCGGTATCTGTTCCCCGCCAGAACCCGAAAATCGGTGCAAATGCGAGTCATAATAGGGATAAGGCCCACCAAGCACCTCTAAATAGGCAAGGCAACACCTGTCACGGATTCCTCATCTTGGGTAGCAGTACAGTTGATACGGCGCAAACTCCTAGAAGAGGTCCGCCGTAAAGCGCAGCACGTACGCGCGGCCGTTATAATCCCAGGGAGCGCTATCCACACGCGCATTCCCCTGACTCAGCGTCTCATCGGGATGGGCGAGATGGTACGTATCCAAGATGTTGTCGACACCTAAGGCCACCCGGTAATTCTCCAAGAACCGGTAGCCTACTTCCGCATCTGCAATGACCCGTCCATCGAACTCGTCTAGTACGCTCACACCACCCGATTCACACGAGTTGCTGAAATTGCGGCATGCGAACCAGCCATCGTAATAGCTTAAGCGCACCATGCCATGCACAGGTCCCCAGATGCGTCGGCCGCTGAACACTACGCGGTGCAGCGGATTATGCTGCTCGAGTTCGACCTGGCGGCGGGGCGTCAACACACTCACGGTGAAGGGCTCTCTCAATTGCCGACCAAGAAAGTCCCTGATCTGTGTCGGATCGGAGTGACTCACGAGAGCCTGCTTGGTGTAATTCCACGCCAGCGTTACGACCGTGGCATGGCCATGTTCATCCTCGATATCGTACGAAAGCAGCAAATCAATGCCGCTCGTGCGTGTGTCGAAGTCGTTGGAGAAATACTTGACCTCTGACAGGTTCTTCACACCTTCCAGGAGATCCTCTTCATTCATGATGGCCTGAATCTCGTCGGAGATCGCAATGTTGCCCGTGAGCGAAATGCGATCCTTCATCAAGATGTTGAAGTAGTCAAACGTGAGCGTCATGTCCGGCGTGAGATCCATCACTGTTCCCAGCGAGAAGCTGCGGGCCGTCTCTTCCGAAAGCTCTGTGCCACCAAGCGCCGCCGAAATTGGATGGGTTGGCGGCAGCTGTCCGGTTTCCACCAGCTGGTCGCCCGTCCCGCTGAGTGCGGTCTGCAAGGCCCACAGATTGGCCTGTCCCGGTGTCGGCGCCCGGAAGCCCGTGGAGAGTGTGCCGCGGAGTCGAACACGATCCGTCCAGCGGTAGAGCGTCGCGAGCTTGCCTGTGAGCGTGGATCCAAAATCGTTGTAGTAGTTCTCGTAGCGAGCGGCAAAACCAAGCAGCCAGCGCTCTGATACATCGGCTTCAAAGTCGACGTATCCTGCAAAGTTGGGCCGGTCCCACTTGCCTGCAAACTTCGGATTGAGCCCTTGGTAACCGTTGGAGCCAACGCTGAAGCCTTGTGCCGAAAACGGTCCCGGCTCATAGGATTGAGGATCGCCTGCAACGGTTTCGAATTCCTCGCGGCGCCATTCCAGCCCCCAAGCAATGTTAAGCGGTGAAGCAAACACCCCTACGTCCACAGGATATGACATGGCCGCCGATGCCGTCACGTCCCTCTGGCGGTAGCCGCGAGGCTTGAAGGAAACCGGTGTAGCCGGGCCCAGCGACGCGTTTACCGTGTTGAAGATGAAATAGTCCAGGATGCTGGCGCCGTAGCCGAAGCTGAAATCCCACCGGAAGCCGTCGTCTTGACCACCGCGCACGCCGAACGTGCCACTCATGTCGCTGATATCAGCGCCGAAACGGGGCGTGAAGCCACCCGGAAAGCGCTCGTTAAACAGGAAGCACTGGCCCTGATACGAACTGATAAAGCTCTGCACGGCGGCGTAATCCGAGTCCAGAGACGGCAGATCAGCAAGATCCTTGCACACGATGTCGTCTCCCTCATTCAGGTCCGCTACCGCACGCACCGCAGAATCGCCGCTTCCGAAGCGGAACACGGACCCGCGTGCACTGCCGGTGCCCGGGGCGCGGAAGTAGAAACCCCCCTCTGCTTCGCGCTGCCCGTATCCGCCGAATGCATACACGTGCGCAGAGCTGCCGATGTCAAGGCCGGCATTAAGGAAGGTTACGATGGAATTCCTGACATCCGGGCTGCCCCAGATCTGCGCCGGATTACTCACCGGATACCCACGCGCCTTAAGTAGACCTTCGTCTCTGCGGGGGCCGCTACGAATCGTGGGATTCGCGTCCCGGTACTCCATGCTCAGGTTTACAAATCCATTTTGCGTCAGAGGAAGGCCCACGTTGATCGCGGCAAGCGTATTGAAGCCATTGGCCTGTTCTGAATTTCGGGCTTCAGCGGGCTCCGCGTATCCGTCAAAGGACTCCTCGTATTGCCCGGCTTGCAAGCGCACAACCACTCCGCTGTTGTTGTTGCGCAGCTGCATGTTGAATACGCCCGCGACTGCGTCTGCACCGTACTGGGCTGATGCACCATCGCGAAGTACTTCCATCCTGGATATGGCGATAGACGGAATCATGTTGAGATCAGCGCCCTGCGCTCCCGTGTTGAGCGAGGATGCCAACAGTGCCATTGACCCGGAGCGATGGCGGCGCTTGCCGTTCAACAGCACGACCACGTTGTCCGCGGGAAGCCCGCGCAGCGTGATCGGGCGCACGAGCGTCGCCTCGTCATCAATGCCATGTCGCTGCACGTTGTAGGAGGGTACCTGGGTGCGCAGGATTTCGTCAAAATCCGTGCTGGTCTGGGCAGCGAGGTCACGCGGACCAAATACGTCCACGGGTACGGCCGAGTCCTTCACGAGGCGCGGCAAGCGTCGTGAGCCGACAACAACTACATCCTCCAGGTCCAATACACTCTCAAACAGTCGCACGTCCTGCGTCGTCATACCCTCTGTCACTATGTGCTCTTGCGTGCTGTAACCGACAAATCGGAAAACCAGCATGTTGCCAACCGCAGGCACACTGAGCGAATATGCACCGTTCGTATCCGTTGTCGTGCCAATAAGCGTCCCCAGCACGCTAACGGTCACTCCCGGAAACGGTCCCTCTGTTTCCGCGTCTGTAACCGTGCCGGTGATGGTCACCTGGCCATATGCAAGTGGTGCAAGCAATAGGCACACGGCGAATGTCAATAATCTTTGCATGGTATCACGATGATTTTGGTGAGTGGTTGTTATCTAGGTCGTGGTTAAGCAACAAGCTGCATGTCTTCCTGGCACACCTGACGCTTACGGGCTTCCGCAAGTGCGGTTGCCCGAAAGTTTTCTTGGCCTTGTTGTTCCTGTAGTTTTTGGCAAGACTGGAAAACAAAATATGAAGATAAGATAAAGGAGGCAAGTACCCACAGGATTGTATTTGGCAAGGTTGGTGAGAATCCGGTAGAGAACCGTGCCCCGTGTTCAAGTTTGATCACTCCTCCACTTCCCATCACCACACACATTGTGGGGATCATGGCGGCGATGGCCGGACGTCTGCCTCATTTGCCGCCGATGTTACGCCCAGAGTGCAGAGGGTTTTCGGGAATTCGTGACTCGCCGCTAACCACACATGGTTCGGGTAACGAAAATTGCGGTTACGTACTATAGGAGCCAATCAATCACGAATCTCAGTTTCCTCGCCAGTGCCATGAAACCAAGTCTTTTCGATCTCCAGGGCCGTGTCGCCATCGTCACAGGTGCAAGCCGTGGACTGGGACAGTATATGAGTCGCGCGCTTGCCCTCGCCGGCGCCGATCTGGTAGTCACGAGCCGCGACCGCGCTAGCCTACGGGAGTTTGAACGCGAAATCACCGGTCTGGGACGAGGCGTGCTCGCACTGCAATTGGATGTGCGCGACGCGGACAGTATTGCGACCATGGCGTGCCGTGCGGCGGATCACTACGGCCGCATCGACATTCTGGTCAACAACGCCGGATGCAATGTGCGGAAGCCCGCGCTGGAAGTGACGTGGGAAGACTGGAATACGGTTCTGGACACTAATTTGCGCGGCACCTTTTTTGTCGCACAGGCCGTAGCTCGGCATATGATTCGCGCAGGATACGGGCGCATCATCAATATCGGGTCGGTAACATGTGTGGCCGGCTACGCCGGGCTCGGGCCCTACTGTGCCAGTCGCGGTGGCGTAAAGCAGCTTACCATGTCGCTCGCCGATGATTGGGGCGCACACGGTGTTACGGTGAATTGCCTGGCTCCCGGATGGTTCAAGACTGCGCAGAATGCTGTGATGTACGAGGATCCAGACTGGGTGACCACCCTTATAGAACGCATCCCTCTGGGTCGACCCGGCCAGCCTCATGACCTGGACGGCGCGGCAGTGTTTCTGGCGTCTGAAGCCAGCCGCTACGTGACAGGACAAACGCTGCTGGTCGATGGCGGGATTTCGACAGGTTCGATTCGCGCGACACCAAATTCCTAGCACCGTTGTATCGAATAGCGCCGCACCAATCGGCGGCCCGCATGGAGGGTGGTAACAGCCCTTGCACTGGGGGCGTTAGGCCATGGAAGCGAAGGGTAGAAGTTTCTACGGTCTTGGTTATACTGCCCCGCAAATGGGTATTGAAAATCCGCTCTGGTGATCACGGAATAAAGTCAGACCCCTATGCCGGGTACGATCACGCATATGGATCCGGGGAGGAACAGCCCGGCGCGCATTTGCATTTTCCTGGATGGGGCATTCGCATTTAGCGCTCATGTTGATGTGGTTGTCCGCTATGAACTGCACGTGGGGCAGGCTCTGAGCACCGAGACGCAGCAGGCAGTGCTTGCAGCGGACGCGGAACGGAAAGCGTATGACCAGGCCTGGAAGTACTTGGGCCACAAGCCGCGAACTGAGCATGAGACGCAGCAAAAGCTATTGCGCGCAGGGTGCGACCCGGATGCAATTGCACAGGTAGTCAGCACGTTGCGCACCCAGGGCTATCTGGACGACGCCGCATATGCGGAGCGCTATGTTACTGCGCGCTTTCGCAATCGGGGATTGGGACCCCGACGCCTCCGTGCGGAGCTCTGCCGTCGCGGCGTAGCCACCGAGTTCATAGACAGTGCGCTGGCGCAGCTGTCATATGAGGACATCATGGATGGCGCCAGCCGATTGATCCAAAAACGCGGGCAGCGTTTGCTACAGGAACCGTCAACACGCTTACGTATGAAGAAACTCATGGACTACCTGAGGCTGCGCGGCTATAGCGCCGACGTGGCGCGTCTTGTCATTGATCAATGGGGACATCAGCATGATGCATGAATCCGGCCCGCGGCCTCGCCCTAGTCTCTCCGGCGACGTACCTACCTCCGGATGGTTTCCGGTGGACAGTGTCGTCAGACTGCTGCTCGGCATGGGTGTCGCGGCTATCCTTGCGGGGATATTCTGGTATTTTGCCGGATTAATTCTGTATCTGGTGCTGGGAGTGCTGGTCGCCTATTTGTTGCGACCCGTGGTAGACCATATCCAGCGCGTAGTGGTTGGGCGGATCCCTGCCATTTTTGTCGCATTCGTGCTCTTTTTCGGGGGCACCAGCATCTTGATGACGTTGCTGTTTCCCCTGGCGGCCCGGCATATCACCTTGCTGTCCGGGCAGGTTGCCCGCCTGACCTCTTTGCAGGTGGAGGAGGTCATGGCAGGTCAGGCGAACATTTTGGGGACACTGCTTGCTGGGGAGGTAATCCAGACCGTAAACAATCAGGATGTTCACACGATAGAGCGATTGGAGGCCGAGTTGGAAGGCGTGTCGCCAACTGGCATCGTAACCCTTGGGGTGCGAGGTATAGATGGCAAGCAGCGGAGCGTTGTGGTGGTTGCCAGCACGTATGCAGACACACAATCTGTGGTGCCCGGGGGCG
Organism: Rhodothermales bacterium; assembly: GCA_963665975.1. Taxonomy (GTDB): domain Bacteria; phylum Bacteroidota; class Rhodothermia; order Rhodothermales; family Bin80. The sequence goes on along the minus strand of OY762508.1, from coordinate 534,927 downwards.
AAGAGGTCAATGGCGTAAACATTCCAGCGCTGGGGCTGCGCGTGCGCCGGGTGATGTTTGTCGATGCGATTACAGACGTAGAGGCAAAGCTTGCCAAGGTCTTTCCGATAAAGGAAGGATTCCTTGCCGATGTAATCGTGGGAGCGTTTGACACGATATTCTTGCCAGACCGGCTAACGGGCATTGTGGGACTGGTAGTCGGCTTTTTCACGGAAGTGTTTTACACGATTATTGTGATTCCTTTCGTGGCTTTCTTTTTGTTGAAGGATGGTTCGCAGATCCGTCGCAGCCTGTACCGCGTCGTGCCGAATCGCTACTTCGAAATGACGCTGGCCATGAATGGGAAGATCGAGTCGAATCTGGGACGATATTTCCGGGGATTGTTCATGCAAAGCCTCGCTGTGGCAACTGTGGCGACGGGGCTCTTGACGATTACAGGGTTGGAATTTGCACTTGCAGTGGGCATTTTCACCGGCATCGCCAACACGATTCCCTATTTTGGGCCGCTGATGGGATTCGTGGCGGGCACCTTGTTGGGTGTGGCCCAGACGGGCGATTTGTCGCTCCTGGCGCCAGTGCTCATAGCCATGGGGATAACCCAACTGGCAGATAACGTTGTCTTTCAGCCACTAATCTTTGCGCGCGCTGCTCGCGTGCATCCGCTCGTCATTCTGTTTGTAGTACTCATTGGTGCCCAGGTGGGAGGTATTCTCGGGATGTTGGTTGCCATTCCGATTACGACGGTGGCGCTGGTCGCCCTCCAGCAGATGTTCTGGAGCATTCGCAACTACCGAATCATACACATAGCACGCTGAGCGCGCTGGCGGCATGCCCGACCAATCCGTCCTTCATGCTGCCGCAACGGTCCGTTCCGTGCTGCCGGACAGCGTCGATGTGGCAGTAGTGCTGGGTTCGGGCCTGGGAGCTATTGCCGAGCAATTTGCGCCACTGCGCGTTTTGCAATACCGTGATGTCCCGGGCTGTCCATTGCCGGCAGTGCCAGGTCACAGCGGCCGCTTGGTGTTTGGCAAATGGGAGAAGATGAGGGTACTGATTTTTCAGGGCCGGGTGCATCGGTACGAAGGCTACTCCGCCCATACCGTCAGTTTTCCGATCCGGCTCGCGCATGCGCTCGGAGCGCGGGCGCTCGTAATCACAAACAGTTCGGGAGGCATCCATCAGAAGCTTGCGTCTGGCGCGCTGATGCTGATTGAAGGCCACATTGCGCCGCCAGTTCGCCATCCGCTGCGGGACATTGCGATTTCCACCAATCCATATGATGCTGCTTGGGCGCACCGAGTTGCAGAGCATGCACGCGATTTCGGATTTCCACTGCACACCGGAGTGTATGCCTGGACGCTCGGGCCGTGCTATGAAACGAAGGCGGAAATTCGCTACTTCGCCCGAATGGGCGCCGACGCCATTGGAATGAGCACCGTTGATGAAGTATCGCACGCGCATGCCCTGGGCATGCGTGTGCTCGGCGTATCGATGATTACAAACAAGGCGGCAGGCCTTGGCCCAATGAAGGTTTCGCACGATGACGTGCTGGCCGCGGGAGACCGTGCAAAAAAGCCGATGCTGCGCCTCGTGCAGGCTGTACTGCGCTGCCTCTAACTCACGATGTACGGTTTTGGCAATGTTTCTTGGAGGTTTCTGCCCTACATTGAGCTTCGCATAACGAAGCGAGGCACCAGGTACAGGCTGTGGGGCATGTATCACAAGGGAATCGGGTACGCAACGAGCGTTTGCGTTTACGTCTTTCCCTTTGCATTTTGAGGCGCGCAATGGGGGCGTACGCGCCCCTGGACAATAAACCAACGTGAGGCGGACTGAATGAGCAACGAATCAGAACCCCGGCGCTACGGCTCTAGCCAGCCATTTGATCGCCGTGGCGGAGAGGAATCACCCCGACGCAGGGACGATATATACTCCCAGCGTGTACCTGCTGGCCGGCGCACCTATTTTTTCGATGTAAAAGCGACGAAGTCCGGTGCGGATTTCTTCATTACAATCACCGAGAGCAAGCGCGTCGACGAACACCGCTACGAAAAGCACAAACTGTTCCTGTACAAGGAGGATTTCGCCAAATTTCTGCGCGGGCTGAATGACGTGATACAGCATATCCGCGAAGAGTGCCTGCCCGATTATGAGTTTATCGGGTTGCCCGAAATGGTAATGCCGTCCGCGGAAGAAGCGGAGAGCGAGGAGCCATATTAGAGGCGGCGCGCACTGGAGGCGAATGGCAGGGCATCCCATCAGGTGCGCTGAATATTGGTTCAATCTGGTTGGAGGCATCGATGCTGCCGATCATTGATACGGGCGATTGGGAGGCGTGCCTCCAGGCAATCGCCGATCGGCGAAGCACGGTTGATCCAGGCATAGAGACCGCGGTCCGCACTATCATTGCCGAGGTTGCCAAACGGGGTGACCATGCGGTTCGCGCGTTTACCGAGCGCTTCGACAGGGTATCGATCGGACCGATCAGCGTGCCGCAGGAAGCGTTGCAGGCGGCCTTCGAGCGGTCTGACGCGGAATGGCGACGCGTCATCACGGAGGCGGCAGACAATATCCGGCGCTTTCACGAGAAACAGCTCCGAGAATCCTGGTTTACAGACGACGGCGATGGCGTGCGTCTTGGGCAGCGGATGCTACCGATGGAGCGCGTCGCGCTCTACATACCGGGAGGGACGGCAGCCTATCCTTCCAGTGTGCTGATGACGGCCATTCCAGCCCAGGTTGCCGGCGTGGCGGAAATCCATTTGGTCTCACCTCCCCAATCTGGCGGGATTCCGCATCCACTTGTCCTGGCGACCGCACACATGCTGGACTTGCAGCGCGTGTATGCGGTGGGTGGTGCCCAAGCCATCGCCGCCTTGGCATACGGCACGCAGTCCATTCCCCGGGTGGACAAGATCGTGGGGCCCGGTAATGCCTATGTGACCATGGCGAAGAAGCTGGTGTACGGGCAGGTGGATATTGACTCGCTGGCAGGCCCGAGCGAAGTCATCGTACTGGCTGACGAAACCGCGTCCCCCGTTTTCATTGCCCATGACCTTCTGGCGCAGGCCGAACATGACGTGCGGGCGAGTGCGATTCTGGTGACGCCGCATCGGGAGACGGCAGACGCCGTGCTCGCGCAATTGGCACAAATTACCCCTACGCTGGAGCGCCAGGCCATCGCAGAGCAAGCTTTGGCGGAATGCGGTGCTTGCATTGTCACCACAAGCATGGAAGAGGCCATCCGTGTGGTAAACTACTTGGCGCCCGAGCATCTGGAGCTTCTCGTACGCGAGCCGTGGGCAATGCTGGAGCACATTCGGCACGCGGGTGCGGTCTTTTTGGGGCCGTATTCTCCGGAGCCGGTTGGCGACTACTACGCAGGGCCGAATCATGTCTTGCCTACCGGCGGCACAGCGCGATATGCCTCGGCGCTGGGAGTTGACGACTTCCTTCGCCAGCAGTCCGTGATTAGCTACTCGCGAGAGCGCCTGGTCACCACGGGCCCTTCCATTGTGGCCCTGGCGCACAGCGAAGGGCTCTCTGCCCACGCAGAAGCCGTAGCAGTGCGCCTGAGATCTGAGGCCAACTTCGTCAATTCAAGGCAGGATGGATCGTAGAGGTCCAAATGGCGGCTTGAAGGCCGCAATTAGAGCCTATAGTCGACTTGGGCGTTCGTTTCATCCTCAAGGCAACGGTGGATGTAGAAGAGTGACGGAGTTGGGTTGAGCGCCCGCGCGTAAGTAGAACTTGCGGCATGGGCATTCGTTGACAGCGTCTTTGCGCTCATACCCAGGATCAGGATGATGAGGGCGGCATGCGCGGCGCTACGCTACGGTTTGTAATTGTCCAGTGGTGGCTCTTGGCGCTTCTTTTGCCACGGGCCCACGCGCAAGGGCGAGAGCCTCCCAAGTATGAGTTCCGGGGAGTCTGGATTGCCACGGTATACAACCTGGACTGGCCGGAGCGTGGCGCCCACCCGGACGCGCAGCAGGCCAGCCTCCTCAGGCTGCTCGACAAATTACAGGCAGTCGGCATCAACGCGGCATTCTTTCAGGTGCGCTCAGAGGCAGACGCCATGTACGCCTCGGACATCGAGCCGTGGACATATTGGCTGACCGGTGCTGAAGGGCAAGCGCCGAATCCCTTCTTCGATCCACTGGAGATGGCCGTCAACGCCGCACATGCTCGCGGGATGGAGCTGCACGCCTGGTTCAACCCGTACCGCGCGGATCGTGGCTCGGGGATTGGTCATGCGCCAGAGCATGTCACCAGGGCGCATCCAGAATGGGTGCTGGCTGTAGGGAACATCAAGATCCTGAACCCCGGCCTTCCCGAAGTACGGGACTACATTGTCCGGGTGATCATGGACGTCGTTCGACGCTACGATATCGACGGCGTGCACTTTGACGACTATTTCTATCCTTATCCGCCTAACCACATTCGTGGCGAGGATGCCCAGACTTTTGCGGCGCATAGCCGCGGCATTACCAGCATTGCAGAATGGCGGCGCGACAATGTGAACCTGCTCGTCGCGCAGGTTGCGGACAGCATGCGCGCTGTGAAGCCCACTCTCACATTCGGGATCAGCCCATTTGGCATCTGGAAAAACGGGGTACCAGCCGGTATTCGCGGCCTGGATGCGTATAACGTGATCTTTTCGGATGCTACGGCCTGGCTACGGACAGAAACCGTCGACTACCTTGTTCCACAGCTCTACTGGCCATTTGGCGGCGCTCAGGATTACGGGGCGCTCGCACGCTGGTGGGTGGCGCAGAGCAGCAGCCGGCATTACTACATTGGGCACGGGCTATACCGGGCAGACGGTAACACGTTTACAGGCACCCCATTTGCCGCAAATGAGGTCCCTGAACAGGTGCGCTTCAATCGGGACAATCTGGATATTCTTGGCAGCGCATTCTTTAGGGCCAGCAACCTCACGCGTTTTGCATCTCAAGGATTCGCCGATACACTGAGCATGGATTTGTATCGCCGTCCAGCACTCACGCCGCCGATGGCCTGGAAGGAGCAGGCGCCACCGGGGGCGCCGGATAATCTGCGCTTCACGTGGACAGGAGAGAGCGAGGTCACCCTTGCCTGGGATTCGCCACAGCCAGAAGCAGGTGTGGCAGACGCAAGATTCTACGCCGTATATCGTGTCCGCGCGGCCATGCCTCCCGACACCGACGCGGCAAGCGCGCAGGCTGACCACCTGGTGGCTGTCACCGGTAATCCATCGATGCAGGATCGTCCGGGGCTCGCGGATGACCCCTATCACTACTTCGTCCGGACAGTCAGCGCAAATTCCATAGAATCCGAGACGAGCACCGTGCTAACGCTTCGGGGTCGCGCCACGTCTAAAGAGATCGCAGAGCCGGAATTGGAATACACCATGCGTAATTATCCGAACCCATTCCATGCGAGTACCCGTATTGAGGTTGTGCTGAACACCGAGGCTACGGTGTCCCTGGTGATATACAATATGCTTGGCCAGGTCGTGGCAACCCTTGCCAATCAGGATCGGCGCAGCGCGGGGACGCACAACTTCCAATGGGACGCTACAAGCGCCACTGGTCAGCGTGTCGCCAGCGGGTTGTATGTATACGTGCTTGACACGGAGGCCGGTCGATTGACGAAACACATGGTGCTCTTGTGATAGATCAATGGAACGTGGAAACCATGGATGCAAGACAGGAAATACTAACAAGGGTAGTGGAAACTATACGCCCGAGCGTGCGAGCGGGCACCGCATACGACGTCGGCGTAACCGGGGAAGTGGCGGTAAAACTCAATCAGAACGAATGCCCGTTTGATTTGCCAGAGGACTTGAAGCGTGAGCTGGTCGAGGCAGCCTTTGACACGAAGTTCAACCGGTACCCTGACGAACAGCCGGAAAAGCTGTGCAGGGCATTGGCGGTCGCCAACGACTGGGATTCAGACGGAGTCATGGTCGGCAATGGTTCGAACGAACTTGTCTTCACATTGGCGACGGCGCTGATCGCGCCGAAAACGCCGGTGCTATTGCCACGGCCGATGTTCTCGTTCTATGGCATGGTGATGCGTCTCTTTGATGCGTCCGTTCATGAAGTGGAAGCCCGTGCGGACCTGCAATTCGACACGGCTGGCTTACGCCAAATGGCACGCCGTGTCAATCCCGCCCTGGTCGTACTGGCAACCCCCAACAATCCGACAGGGCTGACGGTTGCCCTGGGCGAAACCGAAAGCATCGTTGCGGAAGCACCGGGATTTGTGCTTGTAGACGAGGCTTATGTGGAATTCTCAGAGGAGGAGAGTGCCCGTGGCCTGCTTGAGGCGAACCCTAATCTCTTGTTGCTGCGCACGTTTTCGAAAGCGCTGGGCCTGGCCGGTCTCCGCATCGGCTACCTGATGGGTCACCCAGGTGTTGTGCGTGAACTCGTAAAGGCCAGACCCCCGTTCATGATCGATCATCTGGCCCAAACGGCGGCGCTTAGGATGCTCGAAAACCCTGCACTGGTGCAGGGCCGCGTGGCCCATATGAAGCGGGAAACAGTGCGGATCACCGAGGCGCTGGCCACGCTGCCTGGTGTTGATGTCGTGCCCTCAGAGGCCAACTTTGTGATTTTCCGACCTCCGACGGACACTCACCTTCTGATGAAGCGGTTGGCTGATCAGGGTGTGCTGGTCAGAAACATGGGTGGATACCGGGAATTACAGGGCTATCTGCGCGTATGCGCAGGAAGCGAACGGGAGAACAACGCATTTCTGGAGGCGTTTCATCGGCTCCTGGGAATGGAAACGGTGTTGAATGTGTAGCGGGGACAGCGTACCATAGAAGAAGGCGCTCCGAAATCGGTCAATTTCGGCATGAATCTCATTCAGGTGGATGTTATCGGGCTATTCGATAGTCCCACTAACGGGGGGGCCTGCGCCCTCGTTTTGGGTGAGGTCGGCGGCAAGCGCCGGTTGCCGATTATTATCGGCATGTTCGAGGGCCAGGCGATAGATCTCGAGATGAAGCAGATCCAGCCTCCGCGTCCACTAACCCACGATCTGCTACGGGATGCCTTCTCAAAAATGGGCGGCGAGATCCTGGATGTGGTTATCCATTCGTTGAAGGACGGCACTTTTTTTGCGAAAATTCGCTTTATGCACGAAGGAGAAGAGAAAGCACTGGATGCGCGTCCGAGTGATGCTGTAGCGCTTGCCGTGCGGGTAGAGGCGGCCATTTTTGTTGATTCCTCTGTACTGGATGATGCCGGTATTCCGACTGAAGACAACGGAAACGCAAACAGTGAATCTGGAGAGCCAGGACCGGAGCTCACCAAAGTTGAGCGCATGGAATTGATGCTCTCCGAGGCCATCCAGGCAGAAGATTATGAAGAGGCGGCTCGGTTGCGTGATGCGCTCCTCGAGCTGAAGGGGCAGACGCATTGACGTGAACAGTATTTCAACCGCATTGCAAGCGGAGCTCCCGGGTGGAGCTTCGCTTTCTTTTTGCCACGGCGACCTGTAAGGCTATGCAGTGCCGCGTTCCTTTTTCCCGGCTTTCCGGCTTTTCGGAGCTGTTTCAGACGTATTGTGCGGACTATGGCCGCCTGGCGGACTGGTATGCCGGCGATTGGCGCACGTTGGATGCATACCGGGATGTCGCTAGCCGTGTGGACGCCCGCAGCCTTCCGCGAGACACGATCGCTGACCTGCTGGAAAGGCAGCATGGCGTCTGGGGGTGTACAGATGCACAGCGGCACAATATCGCCCTGCTTCGCAGCCCTGAGACGCTCGCTGTTGTTACCGGGCAGCAGGTAGGCATCTTCGGTGGACCGCTATATACGCTGTACAAGGCGCTCACTGCTGTGGCCCTGGCAGCGCATCTCCGGCGCGCATTGGGTCGAGCGGTAGTACCCGTGTTCTGGCTGGAGGGCGGCGACCACGATCTGCAGGAGGTGGCGCAGACCTATCTCATCCAGGGAGGCGCGGTAGTCCAGGGGCGATATCAGGGCCACGCTCCTCCGGAGCATGGCAATCTGGGTTCCGTCGGACGGCTACGCTTTACGCGCGACATCGAGCGCGTGAAAGAAGAATTGATGGCCGCTATGCCGCCTTCTGAGTTCAGGCAGCGCGCGGAGGAGCAGTGGTTGGCGGCCTACCGGCAGGGTGCGACGTTCCTGGGAGCGTTTGCGGTCAGCATGAGCCAGCTATTTGGCGGCACCGGTCTTCTATTTCTGGATCCGGAGTCCGCAGAAGCAAAGCGCCTGGCTGCTCCCGTTTTTAGCAGGGAAATTCAGTCCTGCGCCACCTCCTATGCCTTGTTGGAGGAGGCGAGCCGCAGCCTCGACAGAGATTACCACGCGCAAGTGCGCCCGCGCGCCACCAACCTGTTTGTCACCGGCGAGGCCGGGCGCGAGGCCATCCTCCCGGACAGGGACAGCTTCGTGCTTCGCTACTCCGGACAACACTACTCGGGGGATGCGCTGCTGCAGTGGATAGCGGAGACGCCCGAACGGTTTAGCCCTAATGTGGCACTCCGTCCGGTAGTACAAGACTGGCTTCTGCCCACGGTAGCGTATGTGGCAGGCCCTGGAGAGGTTGCCTACTTCGCACAGATCAAGGGGTTGTACGACGCCTTCGGTGTGCCGATGCCAGTGGTGCATCCACGGGCTAGCCTTACGATTGTCGAAGCGCGTGTGCAGAAGGCCTTGCAGCGTGCTGGCCTGGAGATGGCCGATATGGGCCATGATCTGGAGCGGATTTTCCAGCGCGTGGTGCTGAACGAGAGCGATATTGACTCGGTTTTTGCTGCCGCGTCGCCTCCTATAGATACGGCCATAGCGAATATGAAGCCTGCCATTGAGCGCGTTGACCCTACGCTCGGGCGCAGTGTCGAGGCAACGCGGGCGCTCATTCGCAAAGAGCTCGGCAAGCTCAAGGGACGCGCAGTTCGCGCCGAGAAGCGCAAGCAGGAAACCCTTTACAACATGCTCGCGAAGGCACAGGCGCACCTTTATCCCGCCGGTAAGCCGCAAGAGCGCGTACTGTCGCCCTTATATTTCTTTAGCCGATACGGATCGAAATTCTTTGACACCCTGGGCGCGACAGTATCTCTAGACACCAGTGAGCATCAGGTGCTCTTCTTATAGGCTTCCACGTTCGCGGATGCTGGCGAGAAGTGCGTGAAGGCGCGCGGTGTGATCCGGCTCGTCCAGGTATAGATTACGGGCTTCACCCGGATCCTCTCCCAGATGATAGAGCTGCCCTTGCGGGTCTTCCGGTGCCACAGCGACCGGTGTAAAGCCGCCCGATCCCTGTCCTTCAATGAGCTTCCATGGTCCCTGGCGGATGGCCACCATTCCTTCCGAGGAGTGGTGAACCGCTGCACGCTCGAATGGCTCGCCGCCCCGCAGTACCGGCAGCAGGTTGTGACTGTCTTCGGCTGTCCCGGTTGCCGGTGAGGTCCTTGCGACGGCTGCAAAGGTTGCCAGGAGATCGGTATGGGTGGTGAGTTGGTTCGTTACGCTTCCGACAGCGATACGCTCAGGCCAGCGGGCGATAAACGGGACACGGTGTCCACCTTCGTGAATATCGCCTTTCATCCCGCGCCAGTGGTGGTTGGCACGGTGGTCGTATTGGGCTATTTCCTGGGGTCTCCAGTATGCTCCGTTGTCGCTCATGACGATGAGCAGGGTGTTTTCGCCGATTCCGCTTCGGTCCAGCGCATCGGCCATCGCGCCAACGGCGGCATCCACCTGAACCGTAAAGTCACCGTACTCTCCAGCCTGGCTAGCGCCCTGGTAGTCCTCAGAGGGCAGCCACGGCGTGTGTGGCGCTGCCAGCGGCACGTACAGGAACATGGGCTGGCCATGCGCCGCCGCGGCATGCTCCTGGATATACCGGATGGCTTTTTCCGTAATCACCGGAAGCACTGCGGCATGGTCAAAGTCCGGGGCCATGGCGCCGCCACGCCAGAAGGCTCCAATACAGCACGGCATCGTGTCCTGCGTGCTGTCGGTAGGAGCTTCCACGACCAATTCGTTTTCCACCCACACGTAGGGCGGCATGTCCAGCGAGGCGGGGATTCCGTAATAGTAATCGAAGCCGAGCGATCGCGGGCCCGGAGCCAGTGGTCGGAAATAATCCGTAGGCTTCTCGCTTCCCAGGCCCAGATGCCACTTGCCGATGACGGCCGTGCGGTACCCTGCGCTCTTTAGCATCGAGGCGATGGTCTGGCGTGTCGTGTCAATTATAAGCGGATCATAGCCGCGTGTCACGCCGCGCTCCAATGGCGGCGTTCTCCAGGCATAGCGTCCGGTGAGAAGAGCATAGCGGGTAGGCGTGCATACAGAGGAAGGAGCATGAGCATCGGTGAACCGCATGCCGGCTTGCGCCAGCCGATCCATATGCGGTGTCGGGATCCTGGATTCCACATTGTAGACACCGACGTCGCCATAGCCCATGTCATCGGCCATGATGACGACAATGTTTGGCAACCTGGGTGCCGACTGGCACCCGGTGCCCAGGAGTGTGATCACCAGTAGTGGTATAAGAAAAATGGCAGTACGCATAGATGGTGCGATAGGAGTGTTGATGATTCCGGGCCTCAAATGATCGACAGTGCGCGCAGACGTCTCTCGAGCGCGGCCTGATCTTCTCGTGTCAGGTTGCGCAGGGGAGGACGCACCGGTCCGCAGTGGATCCCCCGCAGGGCCATGCAGGCCTTGCCCGACGCTACGACGTCTGCAGCCAGGATGGCCTGGCTAAGTCCGATTGCGCGTGCTGCTTGCGTGCGGGCCTGCGCCATGTCTCCGCGCCTGAAGGCGGCAATCATGTCGTGGTATAGGGGAGCCGCGTAGTTGTACGTGCTCCCGACGGCGCCCGCGCCGCCCATCACGAGGGCGCCCAGCAGCATTTCGTCTACTCCGAACAGGATATCGAACGCGCCGTCTGACAGGGTCAGGCAAGCACGGTATTCCGCCAGATTTGCATCCGAAAACTTGATTCCCCGCAGGTTCGGAATGTAGTTTTGTCCTTGTTGGAGAAACCGGTTCATGGGCAGCCGGACACCGGTCAATGCAGGGATGTGGTAATAATATACCGGAAGAGCAGGAACGACATGCGCCACGCGTGCGCAACAGTCGATGAGGTCTTCTACCCGGGTCGGCTTGAAATAGGACGGCGGATGCAACGCGATCGCGTCTGCACCGATTTCGGCGGCATGTGTGGCTAACGCACTGGCTTCCGCCAGGCTGTTATGCCCCACGTTAACGATAAGCGTCTGGTCGTCGCCCAGGGCCAACCGCCACGCGATGGCAATGGCCGTGCGCTCCCCAGCAGACAGTGATGGCCCTTCCCCTGTGGTGCCGCAAATGAACGCACCGCGGACCCCTTCCTGGCGTAGCAGTGCGGCCTGTTCCGGGATCGCCGCCAAGTTAATGTCGCCGTTTTCTCGCATTGGCGTATGTGGGGCGGCGAACAGGGCGAATGGCGTCGAAGGTAGCGACATGCGGACTGGTGTGGATGAGTACGGATGCGAAGCCGCCAGAGAGGTTAGGAAATTACAGGCAATCGTGCTGAGAGAAGATGACGAAGATGAGGGCGGATAGTCGCAATTGTCAGGCACAAGGCAGTGCCGGCGTTTGCCCGCCGCATGTGCAAAAGCGGGCGTTTCGTATGTTACCCACCGAAGCCAGTCCTATCTTTGCACCCCCCGATGTCGAGCCACGATCCTTATCTCGTTTCCGGTGACACGATTCTTGCCGCGCCGGTGTCCTTCCGGCAGCGCATACGTTTTCTGGGGCCCGGTTTCATTCTGTCTGCTTCAATTGTGGGATCCGGAGAGCTGATTGCGACCACACGGTTGGGTGCGGAAGCGGGGTTCGTAACGTTCTGGGTGATCCTGGTAAGTTGTTTTGTCAAGGTAGCGGTCCAGCTCGAATTTGGAAAGCAGGCGATCTATTCGGGCGAAACCACGATGCAGGCTCTCAACAAGCTGCCCGGACCCCGCTTCGGGAAGGCCCATTGGTCGATATGGACATGGCTCGTCCTCATGTCGGTCAAGCTCCTGCAGGTAGGAGGAATTGTAGGTGGAGCCGCTCTGATCACCCATATGGCGCTGCCACAGGTGCCGCTCGCCGTATGGTGCTATGTCACGGCCATTGTTGCATCTCTGATCATTTATCGGGGACACTATCAGCCAATAGAGAGGGTCTCTATAGGCCTCATTGCCCTGTTTACGCTGCTCACGATCGTTTCGGTCGCCGCACTGCAGTATACGCCCCACCAGATTACGTCGGTCGAGTTGCTAAGCGGGCTAACTCTTCAACTGCCGGAAGAGGTCGTTTTTGTCGCCATTGGTGCGTTTGGAATAACGGGCGTTGGCGGCGACGAAATCATGGCCTACAACTACTGGCTCATCGAGAAGGGTTATGCCGCGCACACCGGACCGCGGGAGCGCACGGACGCCTGGATGCAGCGCGCCAGGGGATGGATCCGGGTGATGACCCTGGATGCGATCCTGTCGATGGTCGTGTATACGGCCATGACGGCGGCATTCTACCTGCTCGGCGCCGCCATTCTATACCGTCAGAATCTTCTGCCGGAAGGCATGGAACTCGTGGAGACACTCTCCCGCCTGTACACCGAGAGCCTGGGTCCCTGGGCGGGCACCGTGTTCCTGATCGGCGCCTGGGTGGTGCTGTTTTCTACGCTGTTCGGTGCGCTTGCCATCTGGACCCGGCTGTTCTCCGATGCCTTTGGCCAGATCGGATGGCTGGATTTCAGAAACGTACGGCATCGTCGCCGATCGATTGCTGTTCTGGCATGGAGCTTCCCGCTGGTGTGGGCGACGCTGTTTCTCGTGTTGAAGGCGCCGGCCCTGATGGTCATCATCGGAGGAGTCGCGGGGACCGTCATCCTGGGAATCGTGGTGATGGCTGTGCTACACTTCCGCTATCGACGTCTGCCCGGCGGGCTCAGGCCCGGCCGGACGTATGACATGGTGCTGTGGGTGAGCGTCTGCGCGATTATGCTGGTGGCCGCCTACGGCCTGTTTCAGGTGTTGGCGTAGGACTGCTCAGGATTGGGTTGCGGCGTCTCCGAGCACTACGGGCTCACTCACCTTTAGTTGGATGTGCGGGAAAGGAATTTCGATATTCGCCTCGCGCAGCGCTTCGCGCACGCGTTCGGTGTACTCGTTCTGGACATCAATTCTTTCGTTGGCGTCCTTGATAAAAATCCACAGCACCATGTCGGTGCTGGACTCATTTAGCGCCGTTACGGAGACCTGTGGCGGATGCTCCGGGTGCAGCCGATCATCCCCTTCCGTGAGTTGCAGAATCACCGCCCTGGCCTCTTGTGGAAATTCCTTGTAAGCGATTCCGAACGGTATGTCTACACGCAAGGGTTCGAGCATGGTCTGGTTGACGAGCGGTTCGTTGATCATGTGCAGATTGGGCATCACCATGATTTCGTTGTTCGCCGTGCGTATCCGTGTGGATCGCAAGGTGATCTCCCTGACGGCTCCATACGTCCCTCTTACGATAACCCGATCCCCAATGCGGAAAGGGCGGTCAACCAGGATAGTGACGCCGGAAATCACGTTTTCCAGCGTGTCTCGCGCGGCGAAGCTGACCGCCAGGCCAGCAACGCCGAGGCCTCCTATCAGGACGGCAACATTAAATCCCAGCTCACCCAGCACCATGACGGCGATGAAAATGGCTGATGCCATGCGAAAGCCTTGCATTGCCAGCGTCTGTAGGCCAGCGTCAACAAAGGTGCTGCGCTGTAGGACTTTACGCAACAGTACATACAGGATTCTGTACAGGACATAGAAGGTGACTAGTACCGCAATTGCCGTCACAATACGCGGAAAAAGCATTTCCATGAGTCGTCCCAGGTTGTCTGATAGCGTAGACACAGACAGGCCGAATTCACCGGAAAGCAATTGATCGCTTGCCTCCGCCAAATCAAGATTCAGCGGTGCAGTGGCAGAGGCTGTGTCTTGCGCCTGCTCCTGGATGGCCGTCGTGGTATCCAGGGCGGCCGTCAGGCTGTCAGCCGGAGCTTCCTGGAATATGAGTACACGCCTGGCACCGGTCATGGAACGCACCTCTTGCTCTTGGCTTGTCTGCGCTGCGCCGCTGTCAGCGTGTTGCGCAGCAGCATGGCTATGGTCATCGGCCCAACGCCACCTGGCACCGGCGTAATCCAGCCAGCCTTGTCCATTACGGCATCAAAGTCGACATCGCCGACGAGCCTGTAGCCACGCTTGCTCTGTGGATCCTCGACGCGATTTATGCCCACGTCAACGATGGTGACCCCTTGCTTTGCCATGTCTGCGGTGACAAAGTGTGGGTGCCCGATAGCGGCCACCAGAATGTCAGCCTGACGACAAATGGCAGCGAGGTCGCGCGTGCGGCTGTGACACACAGTGACTGTGGCATCGGCACCCTTGCGCATTAGCAGGCTGGCCAGTGGCTTGCCGACAAGATTGGAGCGGCCGATCACAACAGCATGCTTGCCGCGTGTAGGAATTTCCGACTGGCGCAGCAGTTCCATAATCCCGGCGGGCGTGCAAGGCAGAAATCCCTCCTGTCCCGTCACAAGTCGTCCTGCATTGACAACGTGCAATCCATCGACATCCTTGTCGGGGCTCAGACTCTGAACCACACGGTCCGTATGGATATGGTCCGGAAGCGGCAGTTGCACCAGGATGCCGTCGACACCGCGGTCGTCATTGAGCCTGGCGATCAATTCCAGGAGCGCAGACTCGGACAGGTCGGCATCATACTTCAAGGTTTCGCCCGCAATGCCAGCCGCGGCACTCGCCTTCAGTTTGCCCCGCACGTATGAGGCCGAAGCCGGGTTTTCTCCGACTAGAACAACGGCCAGATAGGGGGCGCGATGGCCGCGAGCGATCCATTGGTCGACATCGTTGCGTACTTCGGCTCGGACTTGCGCCGAAATCTTTTTACCATCAATCAGTCGTGCCACAGAAAAACGATCGTAGGGGTTAGGGGCAAGCAAGGTACGAACGGAGGCCATGCCGGGAAAGAGTTGGCAAAGATCAAGTAGACCACAGGGCACTACAGGATGCACCGCGAAGCCAAGCAACGCCTGACGCGTACCATAGAGTGCAGAAGACCCACCAATTCCAGGATGCGGCTACGCGGACAGCTTCCGACCATGCTCAGAATTACGCTGGTGCTGGTATGCTGCGGGCTACTGGCTGCGCCTCGCGTGGCCGCGCAGACCGCCACGGTCCGCGGCTTTGTGACGGATGCGGCCACCGGTACAGGCTTGCAGAATGTCAACGTAGCGTTGGAAGACTCCACCGGGATCATTACCGGTAGTGCAACGACCGCAGACGGGCTATATGTGATCGCCGGCCTCTCGCCGGGCGTCTACGTGCTACGCGTCTCGTTTGTCGGATATCGTACGTTCCGCGACTCACTCAGCCTGGAGGCCCGGGAAATCCGCAGCATAGACGTTTCCCTGGAGGCGTCTGAGGAATACTTGGACGAGCTTGTCATCGAAGCCGATCAGGAAGGCCGCATCGCGGATCTGACCGCCGGCATGCAGACCATCCGTCCCCAGGACATCGAGCGTGTGCCCGGCCCGGACATAACTGGAGATCTGGGATTATTCCTGACCACGCTGCCAGGAGTGGTCATTGTGGGTGACCAGGGTGGCCAGTTCTATGTGCGAGGGGGTGAGCCGACGCAGAATCTTGTGCTCCTCGATGGCATTTTGGTCTACCAGCCGTTCCATATTCTGAGCTACTATTCCGCATTTCCGTCGGATGTACTCAGCAGTGTGGATTTATATGCGGGCGGTTTTGGTGCTCGTTTTGGAGGGCGGATTTCGTCGGTTATCGATGCATGGTCACGTAACGGCAACAATCAGAGGATTGCAGGCTCAGCGTCCGTGTCTCCGTTTGTGGCAGGAGCGCTAATCGAAGGTCCGATTGACCGTGGCGGGCGGTATTCGTTCCTGGCATCGTTCCGACAATCTGTCCTGGAGCAGGTAGCCTCCAGGGTCATAGATCAGCCGCTACCCCTGGCATTCAACGACTTGTTCGTAAAACTGCATGGCAAGGTGCATCGCAACAGCAGGGTGTCATTTACGGGGCTCAGAACAGTCGATCGAGGCAATGTGGGGCAGACTTCGGGTGCGGCACCCCGCGACGAAGTGCGGTGGCGCAATGACGCCATTGGCGCGCGATACCTTTTTCTGCCGGGCAGTTTGCCGATTCTCGCGGAGTTCATGTTTTCGTACTCTGCGCACACCAACGAGCGTGGTCCTCGGGATGCGCCGCTCAGAACGTCCACGACGGCGCGCATCAATCTTGAGGCCAACATTACGCACTACACGCCTTTTGCTGACCTGAAATGGGGACTCTTTGCGCGTACGCTATCGCTGAGCAGCGAGTTGGGCGGACTATATCAGGAGTTGCGCCTGGACACGGAGTACGTCACGGAGGCGGGGCTGTATGTGGCGCCGGATTTTCGACTGAACGCCCGGAGCGTGTTCACACCCAGCCTGCGCGTCCACAACTTTCCCAGCAAAAGGCGGGTCTACTTGGAACCCCGTGTGCGGGGCGTCTGGGCTACGGGGCCGCATCAGGTAAGCGCCGCCGTCGGGCTCTTTCACCAGGAAATTGTTGGCATCAGCGACCGGCGTGATGCCGCAACCACGTTTACTGCATGGAGTGCAGCGCCGATGGGAGACGTGCCGCGTGCGCTCCATGCGATAGCCGGCTATCAGCGGACATTTGAGGGTGGCCTGGAAATGGCTGTGGAGGGATACTACAAGAAGTTGTACAACCTGTACATCGCGGAATGGACTCCGTTGCCACGCCTGACGAACAGGCTGCAGCAGGCCAACGGCCGCGTATTCGGGCTCGACCTTCGTGTTGAGGTGCGAAGGCCATGGATCTATGGTTACATCAATTATGGTCTTTCGTCGGTACGGTACACAGCCACCCAGCCGTCTCTTGCGTTGTGGTTCGGCAGCGACACCTACCGGTTTCGACCGGGGCATGACCGGCGTCACCAGATAAACATGATGGCCACAACGCAGATCAGCGGGATTCAGCTGACTGCTCGGTGGCAGTTCGGTTCGGGGCTGCCGTTTAACCGCGCATTGGGCTTTGACGGCTTTTTGCTCATGGATGGCAAGGCAGACATCTACGAGGATCCCGGCAGTCGCCGTGTCATCTACGAGCGTCCGTTCAACGGCATCTTGCCTACGTATCACCGGTTGGATCTTTCAGCCGAGCGGACATTCGAATTCCCGGGTGGTGATGTCACCGTGCAGGCCAGTGTCCTGAACGCGTATGACCGCGCCAACATATTCTTTTTGGACGTATTCACGCTGCAGCGCGCCGATCAGCTTCCGCTGATTCCCTCTCTCGGCATCAAACTCGCTATTAACTGATGTTTTCTGGCCGTCACAGATCGCGCCTGGCCTGTGCCCTGGTGCTTGCCTCCGCACTTTTTTGCATGGGTTGCCAGGAAGAGGTAACGGCGGTCCTGGGCACAGATCGTGCGTATTCGGTCTACGGATTCTTCGATGCGCGAGCGGACACCCAGGCCATGCGCATCTATGCCATTGAGCAGCGGCTGGACCTGATCCGGCCTGAGCCCCTGGATGCCGGAGTCGCTTCCATGGATCGCACGAGCGGTCTGCTGCACGTCTGGCGGGACAGTGTGAAGCAGTTTGTCGGCGGGCGGTACGGCCACGTCTTCTGGTCGCCGTTTCGGGCGGATTATGGCCACAGCTATATCCTGGAGATTACGCGTTCCGACGGTGTGACGAGTCGCGCGGAGGTCACCGTTCCACCATTGGCAGAGCCCGTACTCTTGGATCCGACCGTCGCCGAGGGCTACGTCCTTCTGCCGGTGCACTGGTCAGAAGCACCGCGCGTGAACGACATTCGCGTCTGGTATTACACGAACAAGGGTAATTATCTGATCGAATATCCGCTGGATCAGGAGCAGGAGGGTAGGGGCACAGTGGTGGCGATCACCATGAGTACGGATGCACGTCAGGTTTTCGCCCGCGTCGTTCGTGGCGGCCAGCGTGCAGCCGACGTGCGCCTGAAGGCGATGGAACTCTTTGTCCTGGTGTCGAACGCGGATTGGGTGCCGCCGGAGGGACACTATGATCCTGAAACCCTCGTCGAGCCCGGAACCTTCTCGAACGTGGAGAACGGATACGGATTCGTAGGGGCGGGTTACGAGGCGTCGTTCTACTACGAACCTCCGGACAGTACCGTACTGGCGGCGGGTTTCTTCGTAGATGGCCGCTGAGGCCGCCCTTTGTGTTTCAATACGACGAACGTCACGTCGTCGTTAAGGGGCCTTGTGTTCTGCCAGGCTGTGCCCGCGCTTCGGAGATGCGCAATAATGTCCGCGGCATTCTTGTGGGCAACCTCCTTGAAGATGGCGAGCACTCTGCGCGGCTCCAGCATGGTGCCGTCGCGGTCGAGAAGCTCGACGAAGCCGTCGCTCATGAGTAGCACGGTATCCCCAGGCGCAAACTCGATCGTGCACTGTTTGTAGGGGAATTCCGGGAAGCTGCCCAGGGGCATGCCTTTTAACACGAGGTCGTGGACCTGCCCTGTGGCGGCGCGATAGACCAGGACCGGAGGCATACCGGCTACCACAAAGTGCAGTCGGGAGTCACTGTACCGGCAGATGGTCAGGTGCATGTAGAGTCCGCGCAGGTTCAGGTTTTTCAGCGTTTGTGTGAGCCGGCGCACGAGCACGAGCATATCTGACTCGTGTCCCAGGGCCTTGAACAAGGTTTTGGTGGCCGTCACCATAACTCCTGCCTTGGCGCCGTGCCCGGTGGCATCGCCTACAGCTGTAGTTAATGTGCCGTCATCACAGAGATGAAAATCGTAATAATCTCCAGAAAGCTCGGAGGCTGTCTGCATAAAGACGGCAATGTCCAGATCCGGGTGATCTGGCACCGGGGAGGTCAGCATCGACTGCTGGACCAGCCGCGCTTCAAACAGCTCTTCCGACTTTCGGGCGTGGTCTGCAACAAGATGCTCCGCCTCAGCAGGCACGCCAGAAGCCTGGCGGACGATGAAGGCATCCGGTCCCACTTCATTATAGCGGCGGATCAGGCGCCGCACCCAGGCGGCGCTGTAACCCATGATGTCGGCGATTTCCTGAACAACTCGGCCCTGGCTCTTCAGGTAGATGATGTGCCAGTGCGTACGCTCGGTGGCCCTGGTGGTCTGCCGATAGCGTTGCAGGATAGCCTCTCTGGCGAGGTGGTCCGCCAGCATTATTCTGCTTACGCGTGGAGTAGTCTGAACCAGCTTATGTTTGATATCCGCAATTGGCATAGGCGTACCTCGAACAGTTGAGCTGACGTATACACCTAAACCGGCAAGAGTACGTTCCTGCGTAAGCGTTCTTCGCCGGAAGCTAACAAACGCACGCTCTGACGGCCTTACAAACTAATGTTGACACCAAATACAAGGAAGGCGCGTTCGGCGGCCGGGTTTACGATATAGGCCACACTGACTGGAAGGCTGAAGTCCTCGGAAAGCGCGATTTCCTTGGAGGCGGACAGGCCGAGGTTCACCAGTGCGGCGCCCTCGGTGCCGTAGAATCCACTTTCGCCGGCAACCATACCTGCGGTAATGCCTGCATCCACCCCCTCAACAGACAGCGGAAGGTTTGCCTCCAGATACAGCGAATTATCCGGGTCGTTGTGCACCATCATGGCAGCGTACAAGGAGATTGGAAAGGAACCCGGCGCTTCGAAGCCGATGTTTGGTTCGATCCAGTGCGCGCCCTCGCCGTCGGAGTCAAAATTGAAGAAGCCTGCCGCGTTCGGGGCAGGAAAATAGTAGTCCGTAAACCCGATGCTGAAGGAGCCCAAGGAGATGCTGACGTACAGGTCGTGCTCGCTGGCGTTGGCGCCGTCAGCCGAAACGGAGTACGAAGCCCAGCTTCCGATTTCGACGGATCCGGTGCTGAAGGACAAATACGGCTGGATGCTCGCAGATTCTCCGAAGTCTGTCCCGCGCCAGATGTACCGGCTAACGATGTCCGCTCCCAGACCAAAGGACTGGGCCGCAGATGGCGCGACGAAGGCAAGCGTAAACAACAGGGCGAATGTTGCGCGGTAGAAGGTATTCATGGCAAGTACAATCGTCTTGGTGAAGGAGCATGAGCGCCACATCCGGCGTTCGTTTGTGCGAACAACATAGGCATTGCGACCCGCTACTGACAACTGCCGAATGTGTGCATAATCGGTTCTGCAGGCCATGGGAGTGCATATCTATGGTGGTCACGACACGCCTGCAAACCCTGCTAGTTTATGGCCATCTTGAATGCACCGCCCCTGGTGCGCCAGAAAAGCGGTTACACGGGGCCAACACGCGGCAAAGGAGGCTCCCGTACCATTCGAATATATGAACTAAGAGTGAAAAAATTTTATTTTCGATAATAGAAGGCCTTAATTTATTCGAATAATATTGACATTTACTACAAGAACAGTTGATCAGTACAGGATCAAATCCTAATTAAATGAAGTGTAAGCGTTTCCTTGATTGGAAGCCATTCTGGGTTATTCGGACGCGGGGAACAATAGACTACTTGACGACGGACCCTTCAACGGCTTTCTTTGTGTACCGTCCACGGAGTATTCTTTCCACCGGAAAGGCCGTGCGACTGGGTTTCCCTTGCCCATAATTAAGGATAATTGAGGCCAGTACCCATCGGACCACCGCATTCCGGAAGCGTGGGTTAGCAGCATTGGGATTGGCCGTTCATGCGACCGGCCGGAACCCACGACCCGAAATGCATCGAGGAGAAAAGCACGGCCTGTATGATCCCGCCTATGAGCACGACGCCTGTGGTGTAGGGTTTGTCTGTCGGATCGACGGAACGCCTTCGCATGATGTCGTAGCAAAGGGTCTGGTTGTACTCCTTGATCTTGATCACCGGGGAGCCTGTGGCTGTGACGAGCACACAGGCGACGGTGCGGGCATCCTCCTGCAATTGCCGCACGCCTTCTTCGTGCGCGCCGCGAAAGATGGGGGGTTTCCCTTGCCCGATCCGGGCGCATACGGCGTTGGCATGGTGTTCCTGCCGAAAGCGCCCGCTCGCCAACAGATGTTCCGGGACCTGCTGGCACAGGCGGTCACGGCGCATGGGCAGACACTTGTTGGTTGGAGGGAGGTGCCGACCGCCAATGCCACCATTGGCGCCGAGGCGCGGGCTATGGAGCCGTCGATCTGGCAGGTGTTTGTCGGGCGCTCAGACGCTCTGGAAGATCGTGATGCATTCGAACGCAAGCTCTATGTGATCCGCAAGGAATTCCAGAATGCGGTGCACGAGCGTAGGCGGAACGGTGGGCAGGCGTGCTACATTGCCAGCCTGTCCTCGCGTACGATTATTTATAAGGGGATGCTGACGCCGGGACAGCTCTCGGTCTACTATCCAGAACTGACCGATCCCTCCATGGAGAGCGCGTTGGCCATGGTGCATGCGCGCTTCAGCACGAATACGTTCCCCGAGTGGTCGTTGGCGCAGCCTTTCCGCTTTTTGTGCCACAACGGAGAAATCAACACGCTGCGCGGCAATATCAACGCGATGCGCGCCGGCGAGGCGATGTTCCATTCCGAGCGCTTCGGAGAGGACACCAAAAGGCTGCTTCCCATCATTCGAGAAGGGGGTAGCGACTCGATGGCGCTCGACAATGCGCTTGAGCTTCTGTACTTCACCGGACGTTCTTTACCGCATGCAATGATGATGCTGGTGCCGGAGGCATGGGAGCACAACCCCCTCATGTCACCGGCCAAGCGCGCATTCTACCAGTACCACGGAAACCTGATGGATCCGTGGGACGGCCCGGCTACGCTGCCGTTTACCGATGGCCGCTACATCGGGGCGCTGTTGGACCGTAACGGACTGCGACCTTCGCGCTACGTGCTGACCAAGGATGGGTATGTCATCCTGGCCTCCGAAACGGGAGTCGGCGGGGTGGATCCCGGTAGTATTTTGCGGAAGGGTCGATTGCGCCCGGGACGGATGTTTCTGGTCGATCTTGAAGAGGGGCGTGTGATCAGTGACAAGGAGCTCAAACGCGCGATTAGTCAAAGGCAGCCGTATCGAAAGTGGCTGCGTGAAAACGTCGTGACGCTCGACAGTCTTCCGGAGGCTTCTGCGCCTGCGCCCTTGTCACCCGCCGAGCGCGGGCGAAAGCAGCGCATGTTCGGCTATTCGCTCGAAGACTTGCGGATCATCCTGGCTCCGATGGGACAGAACGCAAAGGAGCCGCTAGGATCGATGGGCAATGACACGCCGCTTGCGGTGCTTTCGGATCGTTCGCGCCTCCTCTACGACTACTTCAAGCAGTTATTTGCCCAGGTTACCAATCCGCCGCTTGACGCCATTCGCGAGGAACTCGTGACGTCGCTCTCCCTGAATATTGGGGCGAGCCGGGATCTCTTTAGCGAAACTCCGCTCCATTGCCACAAGCTGTGTGTCCAGCAGCCTGTACTGACTGATGAAGATCTCGCCCGAGTGCGACGGTCGGCTGAGCGCGGCTTGCCGGCGGCGACACTAGAGATGTGCTTCGAGGATGGCAACCTGGCAGGCGCGCTCGCGCGCCTGCAGGCGCAGGCTGCCGCAGCCGTACGCGAAGGCAGCGCGCTACTGATCCTCTCGGATCGTCCTGCCGGGCAAGAGCGCCTGGCCATCCCTGCACTTCTCGCCACGGGCGCCGTGCATCACCATCTCATTCGGGAAGGGCTGCGTATGCGGTGCGGCCTGATTATAGAGAGCGGCGAGCCGCGCGAGGTTCACCACTTTGCCCTTCTTATTGGTTACGGAGCGGAGGCGATCAATCCGTATCTCGCCCTGGAATCGGTCAGGGAATTGGCGGAGGAAGGTGAAATCGACGATCTGTCCCCGGAGAAAGCCGCCGCCAGGTATATCAAGGCCATCGGGAAGGGGCTGCTCAAGGTCATGTCCAAGATGGGCATTTCGACGCTGCAGAGCTACCGGGGCGCGCAAATCTTTGAAGCGGTGGGGATCGGCAGGAGCGTGATTGACGCGTACTTTCCGGGTACGGCATCTCGTGTGGGAGGCATCGATCTGGATGTCATCACCCGCGAGATCGGCATGCGGCATGAACGGGCCTATCCGTCCAAAGAGATCAGTGGGCTTTTGCCGCTGGATCCGGGCGGCCATTACCAGTGGCGGCGTGGCGGCGAGCGCCACCTGTTCAGCCCTACGGTGATTGCCAACATGCAGCATGCTGCACGAGAGCAGGATGCCGGGTCCTATCAGGAATTTGCCGACGAAGTGAACCAGCAGGCCCGCAGGCTTAGCACATTGCGCGGCTTATTGGAGTTTGACAATGACGTGGGTACATCCATACCGCTGGAGGAGGTTGAGCCGTGGACGCAGATTGTCACCCGCTTCAAGTCCGGGGCGATGTCAAACGGGTCTATCAGCCAGGAGACGCACGAAACCCTGGCCGTGGCGCTGAACATGCTTGGCGGCAAGAGCAACACCGGCGAGGGCGGCGAGAATCCCGAGCGCTACGGGCGCAATAACCCGCGGCGCAGCCGCATCAAGCAGGTTGCCTCCGGGCGATTCGGAGTAACGATCGGGTATCTGGAAAGCGCCGACGAGATTCAGATCAAGATGGCTCAGGGCGCCAAGCCCGGAGAGGGCGGTCAGCTTCCGGGTGCAAAGGTGTATCCGTGGATTGCGAAATTGCGCCACTCGACGCCGCATGTGGGATTGATTTCGCCGCCGCCGCACCATGACATCTATTCTATTGAAGACCTTGCGCAGCTGATCCACGACCTGAAGAATTCCAATCCCCACGCGCGCATCAGCGTCAAACTGGTGTCTGAGGTTGGCGTGGGGACTATTGCTGCGGGCGTAGCGAAAGGAAAGGCGGATGTGGTGCTTATCAGCGGCACTGACGGCGGCACCGGCGCCTCCCCACAGACGTCCATAATGCATGCGGGCCTGCCGTGGGAGCTTGGGCTTGCCGAGACGCACCAGACGTTGGTGCATCATGGATTGCGGAGCCGTATCCGGGTGGAGTGCGACGGGCAGCTGAAGACCGGGCGCGACGTAGCCATTGCCGCGCTGCTTGGCGCGGACGAATTCGGCTTCGCCACCGCGCCGCTGGTTGCTCTTGGCTGCATCATGATGCGTAAGTGTCATCTCAATACATGCCCGGTGGGCATTGCGACACAGAATCCCGAATTGCGCAAGCTGTTTACTGGCCAACCCGAGCATGTGGTCAACTATCTGCACTATGTCGCCGAGGAGTTGCGCGGCATCATGGCGCAGTTGGGTTTTCGAACACTGGACGAAATGCGCGGTCGCGTTGACCGGCTTAAACGCCGAGAAGACATCGACCACTGGAAAGCGAGGCATCTCGACCTGTCGCCCATTCTCACCATGCCGGTGGCGCCGGGATCCCTGGCGACGTTTAATGCCGAAGCACAAGATCACGGCCTGGAAGGGGCATTGGACCACACGCTCATTGCGCTCGCGGAGCCTGCGCTGGAACGTGGCGAACCCGTGCGGCACGCTGTTGCGTTGCGTAACACGAATCGGACTGTTGGCACCATGCTGAGCCATGAAATCGCCAGGCGCTACGGTGAGTTAGGCCTGGCTGACGATACGATCGTGTTCGACTGCCATGGGTCAGCAGGCCAGAGTTTTGCTGCCTTTGCCGCTCCGGGTATTACGTTCAACATTGCCGGCGACGCCAACGATTACTTCGGGAAGGGCCTCTCGGGTGCGAGGCTGATCATTGCCCCGCCGAAGGAAGCCACGTATTCGCCGCACGAGAATATCATTATTGGCAACGTGGCGTTCTATGGAGCGACGCGCGGAGAGGCGTATGTGCGCGGCCGCGCGGGTGAACGCTTCTGCGTGCGCAATAGCGGTGTGCGCGCTGTAGTGGAAGCTGTCGGAGACCATGGGTGCGAGTACATGACAGGCGGCAGAGTCGTGGTTATGGGTCCGACGGGACGTAACTTTGCGGCCGGTATGAGTGGCGGCGTAGCGTATGTATTGGATGGCACGGGAGATTTTCGGCGCGGGCGTTGCAATATGGAGTCGGTAGAACTTCTGGAGTTAACCGAGTTTGAAGACATAGCAGAGTTGCGCAGGCTTGTCGAAAACCATTACCATTACACCGGTAGCCGGGTGGCCCACTGGGTTCTCGACCACTGGGAAAAGGCTCTTCGTGAGTTTGTGCAGGTAATGCCCATCGAGTACCGCAACGCTCTCCTAAAACTGGCCACCGACCGCTTGGCGGTGCCACAGGTGGCTGCGGCGTGACTATTGAGAGTGTAAAACTGCCTATCCGCCATGCTGGCGGGAATGGGGCCCGGAGAGCAATGACCAAGGCAACAGGATTCCTTGATTATGAGCGTGAACTGCCGGCGCGGCGTCCCGTGGATGAGCGTGTGCAGGACTATCGGGACGTCTATCTGCCGTTTCCGATCGAATCGGTGCAGACGCAGGCTGCGCGCTGCATGGATTGCGGCGTTCCTTTCTGCCAGGCAGGGTGTCCGCTGGGGAATATCATTCCGGACTGGAACGATCTTGTATACCGGGGAAAGTGGCGCGAGGCGTATGACCGGCTTCGGGCGACAAACAATTTCCCCGAGTTTACTGGCCGCATTTGCCCGGCGCCGTGCGAATCGGCGTGTGTGCTTGGTCTTGTGGGGCTTCCTGTCACCATTGAGCGCATCGAACTGGAGATCATTGAATACGCCTGGAGTGCAGGTTGGGTGCACCCGGATCCACCCGAGCGGCGTTCCAGCAAGAGTGTTGCCGTAGTCGGGTCGGGACCCGCCGGGCTTGCTTGTGCGGATCAGTTAAACAAGGCTGGACATCGCGTGACGGTTCTGGAGCGTGACGATCGCATAGGGGGACTGCTCAGATACGGGATTCCGGATTTCAAGCTCGAAAAGCACATTCTCGACCGGCGCATCACACTGATGGAGGAGGAGGGTGTGCAATTCGTAACGCGTGCGGATGTGGGCGGCAACTATGTCGTCGGTAGGCTCAAGAGCTTCGATGCGGTTGTCCTGTGCGCAGGGTCCACGCAACCGCGTGATCTGCCGATCCCCGGTCGCGATCTAGCCGGAATCCATTTCGCCTTTGACTACCTGCGCCAGCAGAACAAGCGTGTGAGCAGCGATGACCTGTCCCGCGAGGCTGTAAAGCAGGTAGACGCACGCGGTAAGCACGTCATCGTGATAGGCGGCGGGGACACCGGCAGCGACTGTGTAGGGACAGCAAACCGGCAGGGGGCGGCATCTGTCACGCAATTCGAATTATTGCCCACACCACCCGAAGAGCGTCCGGATCATCAGCCCTGGCCGTACTATCCGATGATTCTCCGCTCGAGTTCTTCGCATGAGGAGGGTGCAGATCGCCACTGGAGCATTATGACCAAGGCGTTTGAGGGCGATGGCAGGCGCGTTACAAGCCTGCGTACGGTAGAGGTGTCGTTGAAGACGGGAGGCCGCGGCCTGGATGAGGTGCCCGGCACTGAGAGAGTCTGGCCTGCGGACCTGGTGCTGCTGGCGATTGGCTACACGGGACCGGAGAAAACCCGCATGCTGGGGCAGCTTGGCGTGCAGCTCACCGAGCGCGGCAATCTGTGGACCAATGGCGATTACCAGACGAATGTGGCGGGTGTATTCGCTGCTGGCGATGCGCGGCGCGGCCAGTCGCTCGTGGTCTGGGCGATTTCGGAGGGTCGTGAGGCGGCGCGCGCAGCAGACGCGTATCTATCTGGTTTTATGTCTCTTCCGACGAAGGGTATGGGAGATCTGACCCGGAGGGGTTAGTGAAGGCTGAAAGAAATTAGCACGGTCGTTGCATTCTTCCGTGCGTTGCCGTTTATTACACATAATGACACGATGTTCGTGACAGCTCATCCAGAAGGGTGGAGGGTACGGGCCCTGTGAAACCCTGGCAACCCCCAGCGTGGGATCGAACGCCACGCTTGGAAGGTGCCACTTCCTGCCTCGCGCTAGCGAGGGGAGATGGGCGGGAGACGAATTCTCCGGGTAGCTCCCGGAATGAGTTCGAGACGCCTCTTCCGCTATCTTACACCCGGAAGGGGTTTTATTGTAGCCTTTCCGGTGCGGGAGCCTGCTTTCTGGATGGTTGACACGTCTGCCGTGTCGCATACTCATTTCACAACCATCTAAGGAGAGCTACCATGAGCAGTAATGGACAGACACGGCCGTTGCGCTACGAAACGCTGCAATTGCATGCTGGTCAAAAGCCTGATCCAGCGACGAATGCGCGTGCCGTGCCAATTTATGCAACGACGTCGTACACCTTTAATGATGCCGCGCATGGCGCCGATCTCTTCGCTCTGAAGCAGTTCGGCAACATTTACACGCGCATAATGAATCCGACTTCGGACGTATTTGAGCGTCGGATTGCGGCATTGGAGGGTGGTGTTGCAGCCCTGGCGACGAGCAGCGGCCAGGCCGCGCAGTTCCTCGCCCTGACGACGCTTGCCCACGCGGGAGACAATATCGTCTCGACGAGCTTCCTCTACGGGGGCACGTTCAACCAGTTCAAGGTCACCTTCCCGCGCGTCGGGATTGATGTTCGGTTTGCCGACGGCGACGACCCGGACTCCATCGAGCGCCTTATCGATGACCGCACGAAGGCCATCTACGTGGAGACCATCGGGAATCCTCGGTTTAACATTCCGGATTTCGAGCGCATCGCGCAGATTGCCAAGCGGCACGGCATTCCCTTTGTAGTGGACAACACGTTTGGCACCGCGGGCTATCTCTTTCGTCCGATCGACCATGGCGCCGACATTGTTGTTTCCAGCGCCACAAAGTGGATTGGCGGACACGGTTCTACGATTGGCGGTGTCATCGTGGATGCGGGTACGTTTCCGTGGGACAACGGGCGATTCCCCAGCTTCACCGAGCCCTCGCCTTCCTACCATGGGCTGAGCTTCTGGGAAGCCTTTGGTCCGGAGGGTGTGCTGAATACCAACGTGGCGTTTGTCATCCGTGCGCGGGTAGAGGGACTGCGTGATATTGGGCCATGCCAGAATCCGTTCGGGTCGTTCCTCTTGTTGCAGGGGTTAGAGACGTTGTCGCTTCGCGTGCAGCGCAGTTGTGACAACGCTCAGGAGTTGGCGCGCTTTTTACGGGAGCAGCCGGAGGTGGCATGGGTCAGCTATCCGGGTCTGACGACACATGCCTACCATGAGCGCGCCAAGCAGTACTTGACTAACGGATTCGGCGCCGTACTGGCCTTTGGTGTAAAGGGCGGCGTAGAGGCTGGTAAAGCGTTTGTGAGCGGCGTGCAGCTGGCCAGTCATCTGGCGAATGTCGGCGATGCCAAGACGCTTGTAATTCACCCGGCCTCCACCACGCACCAGCAGTTGGCGTTGCACGAGCAGGCCTCGGCCGGCGTCACGCCAGACCTGGTCCGCGTTTCGGTGGGAATTGAGCACATCGAAGACATCAAGGATGACTTCCAGCGGGCGCTGGCACTCGTGCCAGTTGCTGCGTCTGCTTGATCGACTGGGTGTCGTCTGACCATTGCGCGTTGTCCAGATCTTACCTGATATGCCGGAAACAGCTATCATACCGTCCTTTACGCTGGAAAGTGGAGCGGAACTGCGTCATGTGCCAGTTGCCTATCAGACGTGGGGACGTCTGAACCAGGCGGGGGACAACGCGATCATCGTCGGACATTCGCTAACAAGTTCTGTGGATGCCTCGGCCTGGTGGAGCGATTGCATCGGGCCGGGGCGTGCGTTGGACACGGATCACTATTTTGTAGTTTGCGCAAACGTCATTGGCTCGCCCTACGGGACGATTGCGCCTGTGACCGTGAATCCGGAAACGCAGCGGCCATACGGCATTGGCCTGCCACAGGCTACGGTACGTGACACGGTGCGTCTGCACAAGATGTTGCTAGATAAACTCGGAGTCCGTCAGTTAGCGTTTGCGATTGGGGGCTCTATGGGAGGCATGCAGGTATTGGAGTGGGCGTTCTATGGGGACTACATCCGGGGGCTTGTTCCCATCGGTGTGGGTGGTCGCCATTCGGCGTGGTGTATAGCCTGGAGTGAGGCGCAGCGGCAGGCGATCTCCGCGGACCCTGCCTATGAGGGCGGCCGATACGCTGCCAACTGCCAGCCAACGGCCGGGCTCGCTACGGCGCGCATGATCGCGATGATTTCGTATCGGTCGTTTGCATCGTTCGAGGGTCGTTTTGGGCGCGCCCATACCAATGGTGTGCCCGAGTCACCGTATAGCGTAGAAGCTTACCTGCGCCACCATGGCGAGAAATTGGTGGACCGCTTTGACGCCAACTGCTATGTATACCTAACCCGGCTTATGGACACGCACGATGTGGCGCGTGACCGCGGCGGCTATGAAGCGATTCTGCGCGGCATCCGCCAGGACACTCTTGTGGTCGGTATTGAATCGGATGTGCTGTACCGCCTGGATGAGCAGCAGGAACTGGCCGATCTGTTACCGAACGCGGAGCTCGCCGTGCTGGCGGGGGACCACGGGCACGACACCTTTCTAATAGAGCAGGAGGCGCTTAGCGATGCTGTACGTGCGTGGCGAAAGCGTGTCATTGACCCACACGTGCTGACCGTCGGGCACCAACCATCGCAGTAGGCGTAGTGCGTCTATCACAGGTTAACGGTATACTGATTTATGAGTAAGCGTAAGTATCGCGTAGGAATTCTTGGTGCTACGGGAGCGGTAGGACAGAAATTCGTGGAGGTCCTGGACGGCCATCCGTGGTTTGAAATTACGGCGTTGGCGGCCTCCGGTCGATCGGCGGGGCGGAAGTATCGGGATGCTGTCAACTGGATTGGGTCTACCATGATTCCGGAGCAGATCGCCGAGCGGGAGGTGGTAGAGGCGCGTCCTGATCTCAACTGCGATTTTGTTTTTTCGGGACTCACGAGCAGCGTCGCCGGGACTATCGAGCGGGACTTCGCCGAGGCGGGGTATCCGGTCATTTCGAATGCCCGCAATTATCGCATGCACGATAATGTGCCGCTGGTCATCCCGGAAGTAAACCCGGGCCATACGGCGCTGATAGATCAGCAGCCCTGGAAGCATGGCGGGTTCATCGTCACCAATCCCAATTGCTCTACGGTAGGTCTGGTCTGCGCCCTTCGTCCGCTTGTCGACGCATTCGGTGTTGACAAGGTCCAGGTCTCTACCATGCAGGCGCTTTCTGGCGCGGGGTATCCGGGCGTGCCAACGCTTGACGCGCTAGCTAACGTCGTGCCCTATATACCCGGGGAAGAGGAGAAGATGGTGACGGAGCCGCTGAAACTGTTAGGCACACTGCATCGTGGGCGCATTGATCCGGCCAGGATCACTATCAGTGCGCATTGTAATCGTGTACCGGTGCTGGAGGGTCATCTGGAGTGTGTTTCCGTGCAGTTAACCGATGGAGCCGATGCTGCTGCTGTGCGGGCCGTATTCGAGGCATTTGAGAGTCCTGTACGCTCCTATGGGCTCCCGAGCGAGCCGGAGCGTCTGCTGCATGTATTTGATGACGAGCGCTTCCCGCAGCCGCGACGTCACGTGGAGATGAACCGCGGTATGACTGTGTCTATTGGTCGCATCCGGCCGTGCGAAGTCCTGGGCGTAAAGTTCATCGTGCTTGTGCATAATACGGTGCGTGGCGCGGCTGGCGGTGCGGTGCTGAACGCAGAATTGCTTGTCGAGCAGGGGTATCTCAACGCGAAGGAGAAACCGGTCGCAACGTGGGCATAAGTGTGCTTGCCGCGTCGGAGAGGGTATACGTTGCTGGACGGGGAGTGGGTTTCCCACGATCGTCGGGTTGGAATCCTAATATGCACCCGCTATCGGCCCATTTAGTCAAATAACCATCAAATAAATTAGGGCAGATTCATATTATTGAATATAAAATACTTACAATAATTACACAGGTGAATAATCGCGTGCATGCAGTTCTTGATCAAGTAAAAATCACGTTATTTTGCTTCGCCCAAAATGGTACATATCGCTTGGATCTCGGGCCCGCATTCGGATCGTCAGGCACAATAACACCTTCTCTAATCGCTTCTGCAATCAGACGCGAAGCGTGAGCGCTGTTGCGTTTATCGATACCAAATCTGCGTCTCATCGAAGTGTTGGTCAGATAATCCCGTTGTACATGTAACACGCAGGCGTGAAGGTATGTGGCGCGCACTCGTTCGGATCGTTCCATACGTTTCAACGGGCGGGGTCCGAACAGTACAACCCGAGTCTGACCTTCTACCACCTCAGCGAGTGGAGGAGGTAGCTGAAACCGTTCGGTCTCGAGCACTATCTGGTCCCACCCGCTACCACGTTCCTCACAGATACCGATACGGCGCATGAATGCGGCCAAGGATTCGTTGCGTGACTTCGGTGGCGAGTCTACCAGTCGTTGGAGATCCACCAGGGGGTTTCCGGGATTGGTGACTTCAATACGATTGGTGAAGACTTCCACCATTGGGCCCGTCCCTGTAACACCGAAATCTTGGTGAATTAGTGCATTCGCCACGAGTTCACGTACGGCTGTGATTGGGTACATTGGCGTCTCTTGCCGGATTGCCTGTGGGATCGTTTCATTGGTTGGCAATAACCCCTTGATGAATCTGACCAGATCCCTAAAACCAGATGCATAACCACTTGTGATGACCTCCTCTCTTACCGCACCTGTCTTGTCGGTCCCGCCATATTGGATAATGCGCACAGCTTTTCGCCATAGGGTGCTCACTGTATCCATTTGCTTCGCAAATAACACTAATCCAAGATTCGTGATATCCCAACCGCCCGCGTCATTCCGGCGAATCATATTTTCGCGATTTAACGCATCCAGAATGCCAGGGAGACTACCGGGATGTGGAAGCCTAAGTAATTCGAAGTATTTAGGATAATCGAGAACTTGGATTACGTCGGCATCATTAGCATGTCTGACTGCAATTTGTTTTTCGAATGGCGTCGTGTCGACAGTGCGCCATAACTCACGCGCCTTCTCCGGGTGGTCTCTCAAGTTTTTCTTATAGGAACCCACACGGATATACTCCTCCCCTTTGAAACGCACTGGCTGGTGAGTCGGTCGCGGTATTTCCAGTACAACCGTTGGATGCCCGTTAACGAGTACCCTTTTAAACACGATTGAAATCTGCGGTTCGAGCGAACGAATAAGCCAATTCTGCAGTTCTTCATCGCCAATTGTTGCTGTGTCAGGATCGAATTTCGTGCCTACGACTGTGTGGTCTTCGTCAGAGATCCCCCACACCATGAAAGCCGCCGGCCTATTTAATAAGGCTGCAGAATTTGCTAATGCAGAAATATATTGACCGATCTCTTCATGCTTGGCCCTATTTACCTTGAATTCAACCCATTCTGTCTCCTTCGGAAGTTGGCACAATTCACGAACAAGATCCTGATAATAGTTGGCTGCTTTATCCGCTATAATATTTGCAACTCCTCGTAAACAGCATCAACTTGGGGAAGCCGCTTCCACGGCTCGGAAAATGTTAGTGCCGAGAACTCCAACCAACATTGGAAAACGGAACTAAGTTTGCGCCAACTCCGGTTTAATTGAGTGTGCGCCATGCGCCATGGGCACGAGGACACGTTAAGTATACGGCTAATCTGCGAATGGAGGTGCTCGGATACCGGCTCCAACTAAATTTGAAGATCTCAGGATAAAGATTCGGCGGGCAAGGAGCTGGAAAACATACAGGTCAATTACGATTCTGCAGAGCCATGGCCAGTTGATTTTGAGCACTGTGAATGGGAGCCTCGCACAGGGTGCATCGCCATGGACTAGTTCCGTGTCGGCAAGCCCGTTCGTTATCCAGATCTTGGAGCGACAGTGTGCAAGATGCATCCAGCCAGCATGGTCGCCAATGATGCCAATCACTAGGCCCTGAAAACCATGCAAGTCCCCGCCTTTCCGCTCAATCTGTTGGCCAGATTCATCCGGGTGAGCATGGAAACCCAGTGCATCGTACGCCAACTGCCCGAGCCTGCGTGGAGGACAACAGCCGACAGATTCCCAGCAGGTGTCACAGGATTGTACGACACTCACGTCCGTTGGTGCAGGTCGTGCAATGTTGCCATGTAAACACATTGGCAAGACGGATCATTCGAAGCAAGTGCTGCGTTAGCCGGACCCGAATGCGGGAATAGCTCAGTGCGGGAATAGCTCAGCTGGTAGAGCATCTGCTTGCCATGCAGAAGGTCGCGAGTTCGAATCTCGTTTCCCGCTCTTCCTTAAAACGCCGCGCTCGTACACATCGGGCGTGGCGTTTTCTAGTTTGAAGCGTTGGCCACAGCTGTTTTGGAGCACTTGAGGGACGGTGTAGACGGATAGAGCATGCCACGATCCTCCGAGCTCTTGAGCACTCGTAAACCCGGCCTCTCACGGT
Organism: Rhodothermales bacterium; assembly: GCA_963665975.1. Lineage (GTDB taxonomy): Bacteria > Bacteroidota > Rhodothermia > Rhodothermales > Bin80. Next base: position 501,480 of record OY762508.1, on the reverse strand, counting down.
GCGTACAAAAGATTATGCCGCATCGTTTGCTTGCACTTTTTCTGGTATTGTTCTTCCTCGCTGCATGCGAACGGCGCGCCATCGCGCCCTCGGTCGCAGACGTGCATGAAGCGGCTGGCCCGGCAAAGGAAAGCTGGGGAGTGCATTTCTACATCTCCCAGGTTCCGACCGAGTCGCAGGAAAGCACCGCCCGGCTCGAAATCATTGCGGACTACATGGCCCACTATGAAGGACCAGACAGCACCTATCAACTCTTGACTCGATACCCGGCAGGGCAGGGCAATCGTGTTGCCATAAAGATCTTCGATGACCACGGCGTCGTCTCGGCCACGGTAACCGCCGATCGTCTGCTGTATTTTGATCAGGAGAATCGGTTTGAAGCACAAGGCGAAGTCGTTGTGGAAACACCTGATGACAAGCGCTTGGAAACAGAATCACTGGAATGGCGCGAAGAGAACCGGAAGGTGTACTCGCGGAGCTTCGTGCATATTGCCACAGCAGATGAGCGTGTGCGAGGATACGGTCTGATTGCGGACGAAGACCTGACATCCTACCAGATTGGGCGGTTTACCGCACGCGTGTCTCTGGATGATAGTGGGGAAGAATGAACTCGCGGCTTCTACTTGCCTGGTCACTCCTGTCATTGGCGGTGCTAGGATTGGGACTTGCGCCAGCAACCGAGTCCATGCTGCCGTCCGAGCGGCGCTACGCGTTGCCTGACACCGATTCGACAGCGCAGAACATTGCTGAAGTCACGGGTGACTCGCTTGAGAGGTTTGTAGAAAATGGCGAGGCGGTACAGGTAATTATCGGTAGGGTGCGCGGTCTTCAGGATAGCACGACACTACGAGCCAATTGGGCCAAGCGATTTGTTGAGCGGGGGCGGGTGCTCTTCACCGGAGAAGTCCGGATTGTGGACAAAGGAGACTCGCTGTTTGCCGACACGGTGTTCTATAACGAAGCCAACAAGATCGGGAAGGCGACCGGCAATATGCGCCTCTCGGATGGTGAGGTGATAGCATATGCTCCATCTGGAGAGTATTTCATAGACGAAAAGCGCATTCGGTTTGGCGCGGGCGTTCGCCTGATCGATGAGAAGGCTACGATTACCGGTGAAGCCGGCACGTATTGGACAGAAGAGAAGCGCGCTGAAATAGACAGCAACGTGCGTCTGCGGAACGCGCGCACCTATATGGAAGCGGACTCGCTCACCTACCACCGCGAGGAAGAAAAAGCGCTCGCGCGAGGGAATGTGTTCATAGAGCGGCTCGGACTGGATCAGGACGAAGTGGATTCAACGCGACGCACGGTTCTGTTTAGCCAATGGGCGTACAGCGAAGAACCGGCAGGGTATGCACTGGTGCGAGGAAGGCCGCTGCTCATCCAGCTACGACAGGATTCGGCCAGCGTGGACACGCTCGTGGTGGAAGCACTGGAATTGGAATCCACAGAGCAGGATACCTTGCGACGCGTCGTTGCACTAGGCGCCGTGCGCTACTGGCAGTCCGATATGGCAGCCGTGGCGGATTCCATGGTGTATGAACGCATTAAACGGCCGGCGATGCCGACCCCGATTCTCTCGTACGATGGACCAAATCCGGCGAAGCCCGCAACCCGGGACACGGCAGTGCAGGCCGTTGAGCAAGTCTGGCTATATCGCGATCCCATGCTGTGGGTGCATGCAGCGCAAGTGAGTGGCGATACGATTCGTGCTCAGGCCCAGGAAGATCACGCAGACTCGCTATTCGTATGGGGCAATGCCTTCATTGCACGACTGGATTCTGTGTTGGATCGTGTGCACCAGGCGCGCGGGAAAATGCTGACCGCATCGTTCGAAGACGATTCGACCCGTGTTTTTGTGATAACCTCGAATGCAGAGACCATTTATTTTCGGAAGGGAGAGGACGACGGGCCAGACGGAGCACTACATGTAACCGGAGATGAGGCGATCCTGCGACTCCGTGGAGACGAAGCGGAAGCACTGGAATTCGGATCGAACCAGGGCACCTTTTATCCGGAATCGGCATTGCCGGACCCCTTTGAGCTGGAAGGATTCAGGTGGGTTCCGGAAGAACGACCTTCGAAGGGATTACTTCTTCGAGGTCCGCGCGTGATAGCGTGGCTTGCCTGTGGAACAGAAAGCAGGAATTGTCAGGGGCAACAGGTACCATTCCGTCAGGAGGAACAATGAACCCTCAACAGGTGACCCATGGCGCCGAACTGCTGACGCTGCGTGGGGAGGGACTTACCAAGCGATTCAAGCAGCGTGTCGTTGTCGAAGACGCCACGCTGGAGGTCACACAGGGAGAAATCGTCGGACTCCTCGGACCCAACGGGGCAGGTAAGACGACCACGTTCCACATGATCGTCGGGATGATGCGCCCCAATGCCGGCAGAATATTCATGGGGAAAACGGACATCACCATGCTGCCGATGTACCGGCGTGCAAGGCGAGGCGTGGGATATCTGGCCCAGGAGGCGTCCGTGTTCCGGCAGCTCACAGTAGAGCAGAATCTGCACGCCGTCCTTGAGTTTCAACGCCACCTTACCAAGGTGCAGCGTACGGAAAGGGTGGAAGAGCTGATCGCAGAATTCGGTCTGGAGCAGGTGCGCGCATCCAAGGGGTATGTGCTGTCAGGAGGAGAGCGCCGCCGCACCGAAATTGCTCGCGCACTAGCCCTCCGCCCCCGGTTCTTTCTGTTGGATGAACCGTTTTCAGGGATTGACCCGATCGCCGTGGAAGATATTCAGGCGACCGTTGCGCACCTCAAGACGATTGGGATCGGGGTGTTGATCACAGATCACAACGTCCACGAAACACTGGCCATTACCGACCGGGCGTACTTGCTATTTGACGGCAAGATCAGGACACAGGGCACTGCGGAGGAATTAGCCTCCGATCCAGAGGTGCGCAGGCAGTACCTGGGAGAGAAGTTTACGCTGGAGCGATACGCCTAACTCTGTCTTTTTAGCACACAACATTACTTGACGAACTGTATATGGCGGCGTACATGCACACAATAGACTCGGCAACTCAAACCTGACAGCGTGTCGTTACGGTGCTGGAAGAACAAATTGGACACGGCATCGCGGGCAGGCAGGACCGCGGTCAGGCAGGGCAACTCCGCGGCCATCGTGAATATCAATCCGGGATGCCACAGACGCAGACCACGCCTGTGGCCAGCAGTATCGCTCGGCGACCACATGTCAAAAGAAGTGGCTGAATAAGCACCAATTGGCCAGCTTACGCAGCGTGATGAGCGGAAATGTGGCAAACCTGAGAAACAGTGAAATGAATCTCGAAGTGCGCAAATCCAATGAACCCACATGGCCGCCCGCAACCGATATGGTTCTTGCGAAAGGGCGGTTTTCAATGGAACAGACCCTGAGAGATTCTCTGCCTTGTTAACCACGCCAGCCGAACTCCGAAAGAAGTGATTCTCTAACGAAGTCAAAGCTGCGAGGAGCGGAGGGCATGGGATTGCCGTTCACGCTGCTGACGTATATGATACCGGCACCGGCATTGGTAAGAAAAGCGTAATCGCTGGATACAAGCGCATCGAGCGAATAATCTCCGCAGAGGGTCTCGTAACCAAGCTGGGCAGCCTGGCGCAAAACGATTTCTCTCGTTACTCCAGGCAGAATGGGGCATGCGGCAGACGGAGTGAACAATGTTCTCCCTTTCACCCAGAATACATTGTGGCATGAAGTTTCCGCCACCCTGCCGTCGGTATCGAGAAAAAGGGCCTCATCAAACCCTTTTTCGAGCGCTTCTCTTTTCGCCACAACGTTCCCCAGGTAGTTGAGGGTCTTGTGCGAATAAAGGCGGCGCTGAGGAGATCTTCTCTCTTCGCAGACTCGGAGAGAGATGGCCGGTGGCCCCTTTACGTGCGGCTTTACAGAAACAAGGAATGAAGCTGCTCCGGGGCGCGAGTGAAAAACCGTGCTACCTTCTCCCCAAAGACAGGCCTTTACGTTTAAGTCACTCCCTGTTGCTCTAGAGACAGCGTCTTCAATTCTGAGCTGCACCTCCGCCTCTCCAGGGAACGGGATCCCGAGGTACTCAGCACCCCTGCGCATCCTCTCAAGATGCAAGGACAGAAACACCGGTGGAGAATCCATCCACCTGAAGGACTCAAATACCCCGTCTCCGAAATAAATAGCACGCAGCGCGGGCGGCTCGTTGAGCCTCTTTCCGTTGATAAAGATCAGTTCCGTCATAGTTAGTACTACAGCAACTGCTGGGACGCGATCGATGTTAGCGCTCTTGCCTTAAGTTCAGTTTCCCCGTATTCCTCGTCCGCTTTTGAATCCCAAACGATTCCGCCCCCGAAGCAGAATTCCGCACCGTCAGGACGATTCACTCCCGTGCGGATCGCGACGCTCATGGTAAAATCCCCATTCGGGAAAAAAAGACAGATCGTCCCGCAGTAAGGCCCCCTCAGGTGAGGCTCGATACTGTCTATTATCCGAAGGGCCTCTCTCTTCGGGGCCCCGGTAACAGATCCCGGGGGAAACGTGCTGGCGACTATGCGCGAAAATCCGACATCGGGGCGTAGGCATCCCTCAATCTCGGACTCCATTTGGAAAAGAGTGGAATAACGCCTGACAGCGAAGAGCTCTTTGACCTCAATGGAACCATATCTGCAGATTCTCCCAAGGTCGTTTCTCATGAGGTCAACAATCATCAGGTTCTCGGCACGCTCCTTTGGGTTTCTTCTCAGCGCCTCTGCGAGTTGCCTGTCCCGGTGAGGATCCGGATCTCGTCTGATGGTTCCCTTTATAGGCCTTGTAATAATCCGGTCGCCCCGTCTCTTAAGAAACAACTCCATTGAACCGCTTACGATTTCAAAGCCCGGACAACAAATAAGGGCGGCGAAGGGAACGGGTTGCGCGCAGTAAAAATCCGCAAACCACGAAAGCGGCTCACCAAGTGGCTCAAATCGGAACTTGCGCGAAAGATTTACCTGGTAAACATTCCCCGCGGCTATATGCTCTTTTACTGCCGAAATCTTACATGCGTACTCCTCTTTCCTGATATTCGGGTGCGGAAGGCTTCCAGGTCGGCTGTTTACGGAGGTAACGGAGGCAGAGAGCGCTTCATTGCAGGGAGCAACGTAAAAGCCGTTTTTGTCGTAAAAATGGAAGAACACGAGGGGAAGCCTCTCGTCTTTCTTGTCCCTGGATGTCTCAACTCCCGGAGTCGTGTAACGAAGATAGTCGTAGCTTATGTAGCCAATTGCAGTATATCCCTCGGCTGCCAGTTGCTCAATTAATAGTAGGGGGTCTTCGGAGACAGCTTCTTCTCCTGAAGCGGAGAACACTTTGGTCTCATTGCCTGAAAAGCATAGTGTGAGCGCTGGGTCGCCGAAGACACCGGCCATGGGGGAGGATCCGGAATCGAACCATCCTCCGCCCGAGTCTATCAAGAGGGACGTTGGTTTAACAGACTTCATTGTTTCGATCTCTGATCCTCAAGCAGGGGCGGTCGGGGGACACGTATGACGAGCTGGATTATCCGCTTCAGCCAAGCATGGAAGGTTTTCGGCTACATACGCGATGCCAACGCCTGCTTCCTTGAACCGTGCGATATAAAGCATCGTGGTGGAGAAGTGGCAAGCAGTTGCCAGGGATTCAGAGGTAATGTTGCCGGTCTGGTGGGAGTGACTTTCGTTAGCTCTGCCGTCTGCACGATTCATAGGCTGGTTAACCCATTTTCGCGTGTCATTGAGCCATAGATCGGTTGTGAACGTTGGACTGGTCGGGTGGAGGAGCCGGATCATTTGTGCGGTAAGCCCCCCATCGGGCACGATCCACGAACGAGCTGTCCAAGTTGTTGACCATACAGGTTGCGCAGCTTCTCTGGATGTCTCCGGGTTCGCCTCCGGAGCCTCGAAGCTGCAGCGCAAACCCTCCAGTGGCATGCTTGCTCCACTGCACCCGCGAAAGACCTGGCTGTGCCGCTTCATGTCGTGAATGAACCCGGCTACAATCGGTATGTTACGCGAAAGATGTGGGCAATGAGCAAGGCTAACCCGTGGTGGCAAACGCTTGCTCGATTCAGTGAAAACAAGAGAACGTACCGCTGCGACAGGGGTTAGTGTCCATTACTTTTCGGATATGCCGCACTAACATCAGACAACGGCGCGATGGTAGTCATCATGGAGCAAGGGGCCTCCGAGGCCCAAATTGAAACCGTAATCAACAATCTCAACGCGTATGGTTTCGACGTGCACCGGTCGAGTGGCGTCAATCGGACCGTATTGGGAGCGATTGGAGTAAAGCCCGAATTTGACTCGCGCATCATTATGCTTATTGACGGGGTTGCCAATGTTCACCGCGTCACCGAGTCTTACAAATTTGCGAGCCGGTCGTGGAAGAAAGAGGCGAGCGTCTTTGACATCGGTGGCGTGCTGGTGGGCGGAAATGAAGTTGTTGTCATGGCGGGACCGTGCTCAGTGGAAAGCAAGGAGCAAATGGAGCAGACCGCGGCCCATGTAGCGGCTCACGGCGCGACATTCCTGAGAGGGGGGGCCTTCAAGCCGCGAACGTCGCCGTATTCCTTCCAGGGCTTGGGCGAGGAGGGCCTGCGCTATCTGCGCTCAGCGGCAGATAAGCACGGGCTACAGACCATCACGGAGATTACCGATCTGGCCAAGATTGACCTCGCCTACCCGTACACTGATGTGTTTCAGGTAGGCGCACGCAATATGCAGAATTTTGACCTGCTCAAGGAGCTCGGCCGCAGTGACAAACCGGTATTTCTCAAGCGAGGGATGTCTGCCACGATAGAAGAGTGGTTAATGGCCGCCGAGTACGTCATGAGCCAGGGCAACCCCCACGTGATTCTGTGCGAGCGCGGCATAAGGACATTCGAAACCTACACGCGCAACACGCTGGACCTGTCCGCGGTGCCGGTGGCGAAGAAAAAGACCCACCTGCCTGTTTTTGTGGATCCCAGTCACGGCACCGGCATTCGAGACAAGGTGACGCCCATGGCGCGTGCCGCGGTCGCCGCGGGGGCAGACGGTATTATGATCGAAGTGCATCCTGATCCCTCCGTGGCCAAGAGCGATGGACCGCAGTCGCTCTTTTTTGACCAGATGGCTGAACTAATGCGGCAGATACGGGTGATTGCACAGGCTATTGGTCGTTCAGTGCGTGATCCGCAGTTTGCGTAGGCATTTCCTGTTGTCCCTATTCACGCTAACTCCTGCCACGAATGAAGTCACTATCCATCATTCTTCTGGTAGCATCTGCGTGCATCGTTGCTGCTTGCGCCTCTACGGGATCCACAGGATCGCAAAACAAGGCTGGCCCCATCTCCAAGCAGGAAATCGAAGAGTCCGGATTAGTGTTTGGCGATGCGTACGACATTGTTAGACAACTCAGGCCGCGCTGGCTGATAAAGCGGGGCATTTCCACCGTCGGTCCTCGTCAGGGGAACGATGCCGACCTGATGGATTTCATAGCTGTCTATGTGGATCGTTTGTTTATGGGAGACACAGAGACCCTACGCAGGGTATCGTCAATTTCCGTGGAAGAAATAGAGCACCTCAATACAGCCCGCGCCCAGCGCCTCGGTTCGAGAAGCCACATACACGGCGCAATCGTGGTGAAGACGCGAGCACAATAGTCGATAGGCGCTGGATTCCGCAGGCCCGTGCGCGAACCCGTCGCGGGCAACGCGCGTTCGTTGGAAAATCCTAATGACATCGTCTCGCACAGTTCTTCTGTTGCAGGTATTCGAGTGTCGCCTCAGCGTGCAGCGCCCAAGTCCCCGAGATTGGTATGATGAATCTGGATAAACTGCAGGATATCAAGCTGCGGTTTGAAGAAGTGAGTCGATTGATTGCCCAACCTGCCGTTGCCACAGATCCGCAGCAGATGGGAAGGCTGGGACCCGAATTCCGTGAGTTGACCGGCGTGGTCGAAGCCATCAACGGATATGAGGAAGTCCTGCGAGAAAGCGACGACCTCAAGGAAATGATACGCTTGGAAGAGGACGATGAGATTGTCCGTATGGCCAGGGAAGAGCTGGAAGTCCTGACAGGTCGGCTACCGAAAATGGAGCAGGTGCTGCGCCTTGCGCTGATACCCAGGGATCCGGAGGATGCCAAGGATGTGATTGTTGAAATCCGTGCCGGGACTGGGGGCAATGAGGCGGCCCTGTTCGCGGGTGACCTGTTTCGAGTCTACGATCGCTACGCCGAGCGGCGCGGGTGGAAGCTGTCCGTCATAAGTACGTCGCCGGGAGCTGTGGGTGGGTTCCGAGAAGTGATATTCGAAATCGGCGGCGTGGATGTGTACGGGTTTCTGAAGTACGAAAACGGGGTTCACCGCGTGCAACGCGTACCGGAAACAGAGTCCAGCGGGCGCTTGCATACTTCAGCTGCCAGCGTGGCTGTACTTCCGGAAGCGGACCAGGTCGACATTACCATTGCGGCCCATGAAATCAAGGTCGACGTCTATCGCTCCAGTGGGCCTGGAGGCCAGAGCGTCAACACTACCGACTCGGCAGTCCGCATTACACACATCCCTACTGGCTTGGTCGTCACTTGTCAGGATGAAAAAAGTCAACTCAAGAACAAGAACAAGGCCATGCGTGTCTTGCGTTCCCGGCTGTACGACCACACGATGGCCCAGGCAAAGAATGCCCGGGATGCTGCGCGGCGCTCTGCTGTCAGTTCGGGAGATCGTTCGGTTAAAATCAGGACGTACAATTTTCCGCAAGATCGGGTAACCGACCATCGCCTGGACGGGGCAGGTAAGAATCATCCGCTACGCAAGATCATCGATGGCGATTTGGATACGCTTATTAGCGCGTTGAGGACGCGTGACAATACAGATCGATTGTCCAATCTGTAAGCCAACCAGGCGGCGATTTGAGAGCTTCGGCCACAATTCGAAGGCATTTCACGGCAACTTGACGGATCCATTGAAGCAATCCTGCATTTAACGGCCCCGTTCAAAACCCTGCTCCCGAACGGGGGCATGACTTTTACCTATGTCATACCACAGGGACGCTCATGACGCTTGACAAGAACAGGTACGAACTGACGTATATCCTCACTCCGGTGCTTTCCGAGGACCAGAATAAAGGGGCCGTAGCCAAGATTAACGAGATCGTTGAGAACGCGGGAGGCACGATCCTGGAAGTGGACGAATGGGGAACGCGGCGCCTGGCCTATCCGATTCGCAAGCGGCGCAACGGTTACTACGTCAATATGTATTTCGAGGGACATGGCAAGATCGTGGCGCGATTGGAGCGCTCGCTGGAAATAGACGATCACATATTGCGTTACCTCACGCTGCGGATGGACAAGAAAATGATTCACCACTACGAGGCACGCAGGAATAAGGCTGCGTCTTTGGCAGCAGAAGTAGCATAACCGTCCAGCCGTACCTCCACATACCGAGCTTCGCACCATGGCAAGAGAGCCCCTGTACATCGATTACAAGGATACCGAGTATCTGCAGCGCTACATCAACGAGCAAGGAAAGCTGTTGCCACGGCGCGTGACCAATACGTCCGCGAAGAAGCAGCGGAGCATTACTACTGCAGTAAAGCGGGCGCGGCATCTGGCTATGCTGCCGTACGTGGCCGACTCTGTACGATAGTAAAGCGCGCTTGGGCGATTCTGCCCAAACCGGTACATCACAGAAACATGAGACTGATTCTTCTTAGCAATATCGAACACCTTGGGGCCGAGGGCGACATTGTAACCGTCAAGGCGGGCTATGGGCGCAATTTCCTGATCCCGAAGGGCCTGGCAAGGCTTGCGACGGACGGTGCCGTTCGTGCGCGTCGCGACGAAATGCGCCAACAAGTGCGGAAGCATGCACAACAGAAAGAGAATGCAGCCCTCCTGCAACAGGAACTGGAGAAAATTGAGGTTGTAATTGAGGCTACGGTAGGAGAGGGAGACCGGATCTTCGGAACGATTACGTCCAATCAGATCGCGCTGAATCTTGCCTTGCAGGGATTTACCATCGATCGCAGGCAAATCCGGCTTCTTGAGGATGTGCGGTTGATTGGAGAATATGTCGCCACCGTGAAGCTGCACACGGACATTGAAGCGAATGTCAAGGTTCGCGTGGTTCCCGAAGGCGGGGAGGATAAGGAATAACAGGCTGCGGAATCCTGGTGGATTGCCGCGCGGGTGCATGGGGTGCAGTGTTCCCGGAGGCACCGTACACAACGGGGGTGATTAGCGATGCGTGGATTGCGTGCATTGGTAATACTACTCCCGGGACTGTGGCTGCAGAGCATTGGTCTATTGCCGGCCGCAGCGCAATTCAGAAGCCCGGCACTAGACATTGCTGGGTGGACCGTACGCGCAAATCCCGCAATAGTGCATCCTGGTGGGACGTGGCGCCTGGAATTCGAGGCGGAATTTGCCGAGGCTTCTCCAGGTGACGGGCCATGGAGAATGTATGCGCTGGGATCGCCACCTCCAAGTCGTGCAATAGCAATTCTTTACAACATTGCGCCAGGAGGCTTTGGTGCGGCAGACCTCCGCCAGAAGGGAACGCACACGGGGTATGATCAGTGGTTCGAAACGGATGTTGTCTATTTCGAGGAGCAGGCATTCCTGTGGGCCGACTTGGTCAGCCCCAGTGACGCCACCCCCGGTGAGCACGCCATCCGTGGCAGCATAGATTTTCTGCTGTGCAATGATCGCATTTGCCTGCCTCCAAGCACGTCGGTTTTCGAAACAACCGTGGTTGTGCGCCCGGAAGTGGCCGCAGGTGCCAGCAGTGTACCGGCAACGGAGCCCGTGGCAGTATCCCCAACGCTTACGACCCCGACGGATGTCGCAGATCCGCCTGACGACGTGACTGGAGGTATTCGGGGCGGGAACAGCCTCTGGGCATTTCTGCTCTTGGCGATCGGGGCCGGCATGGGTGCGTTTCTCATGCCGTGCGTGTATCCGATGATCCCACTAACGGTGTCCTATTTCACCAAGCACACGGATCGGCTGGCCGAATCGGTGCGCATGAGCCTGGTCTACGGACTGGCCATCGTCACTACGTTCACTGGATTGGGTGTAGCGATGGCGGCGCTCGTCAAGGGGGCAGGAGCACAGTCGGTCGCGGCCAATCCGTGGGTGAATCTGGGCATAGGCGTTGTCTTCATCGTATTCGCCCTTTCGTTACTGGGACTGTTTGAGCTGCGTCTTCCCCAGGGTATCGTGCAATTCGTGAATAGGAGGGGCGCCGCCCAGAGTGGCTATGTCGGCGTGTTCTTCATGGGCTTCACACTAACACTCGTGTCGTTTTCGTGCACTGTTCCGTTTGTTGGCCTGCTGCTTCCTGCAATTGCAGGCGGCGCATGGTTCTATCCGGTACTCGGGATGTTCGTCTTCAGCCTGACCTTCTCGTTGCCGTTTATGCTGTTTGCGCTCTTTCCCCGGGCGCTGACCTCTCTCCCAAATGCCGGAAGCTGGATGCAGGTGCTGAAGGTAGTGTTCGGGTTTATCGAACTGGCGGCGGCACTCAAGTTTCTCTCGAATGCAGACATCGTCTGGGGGTTCGGAGCGATTTCGCGTACGCTGGCTATCGCCCTGTGCATAGTGATTTTCACGTTGGCCGGGTTCTATCTCGTCGGGAAGTTGCGCCTGCATGGGGATCCTGTTGCAGAGCATGTAGGTGTGGGACGCTTGCTGCTGTCGATTGTGTTCTTCGGTCTTTCGTTATACCTGTTGCCGGGCCTCCTGGGAGCGCCGCTTAACAAATTGGATGCTTACCTGCCTCCGCGGCAATCCGACGACGTAAGCCTCGTGGCCATATTCGGATCTCCGCAGACTCTTGCCTCCCATGATGAAGGGTGGATCACTGATGACATAGAGGCAGCCTTTACTGCAGCCGAAGACGTAGGCAAGCCCGTCATGATTGATTTTACCGGGTATACATGCACCAACTGCCGCGAAATGGAAGCCAACGTGTTCACAAAACCTGACATAGCCTCCCGCTTCGAACGCGATTTTGTACTCCTCCGGCTCTATACGGACGGCCCCCTGGACACACAGCTACAGCAATATCAGTTGGACTTGACCGGCACAGTGGCATTGCCCACGTATGCGATTGTAGCTCCGGAAGAGCCCGAGAAGCCTATTCTTCAGATCAGCGGCGTTGTTTCCGAGGACCGGTTTGCAGCATTTCTTGCGCAGGGTATAGCGGCATACGCACCGTAGGAATAGTTGGCCTGTCCGGGTATTGAGACCGACCTTTTCCATTTTTCACACTGCCATTCGATTACCCGGTGTAATTTGCAGTCCTGCGCCGACAGGACACGCGCACCGTCCAACCCTCTTGTACTTTTTCCACATCATGTCTTTCGAAGCATTTACTCCTCCACAACGCGTGCTGATGGGTCCTGGTCCGTCAGACATTGCTCCTCGCGTCCTGCAGGCGATGGCCAGGCCCACGATTGGGCATCTGGATCCCGCCTTTGTTGAACTTATGGACGATATCAAGGGATTGCTCCAGTACGCATTCCATACCAAGAACCCGCTGACTATGCCGGTATCCGGGCCGGGCACCGCCGGAATGGAATCTTGCGTCGTCAATTTGCTGGAGCCTGGTGATACTGCGATCGTCTGCCAGAACGGAGTGTTTGGCGGCCGACTGAAGGCCATGGCGGAACGCTGTGGCGCGGATGTCGTGCTCGTGGAAGATCCATGGGGCCGGGCTACGAGTCCGGAAAAACTCGAGGCGGCTCTGCAGGCGCATCCCGGGACCAAGGTTGTAGCTTTCGTGCACGCAGAAACCTCTACAGGCGCCTTATCGGATGCCCGGACCCTGGCTGATCTTGCGCAAGCGCATGGCTGTCTTACCATTGTGGACTCGGTCACTTCTCTCGGTGGCTCCCCGCTCTATGTCGATGCCTGGGGTCTGGACGCCGTCTATTCCGGTACGCAGAAATGCCTATCCTGCACGCCCGGACTGTCGCCCATCACCCTGAGCGCCCGCGCTTTGGAGACGGTGCGCGCGCGGAGGACACCAGTGCAGAGCTGGTTTATGGATGTTGGACTGGTAATTGGCTACTGGGGAGCGGGCTCCAAACGGTCGTACCATCATACGGCGCCCATCAACGCGTTATACAGTCTTCACGAGGCATTGGGCATGTTGCAGGAGGAAGGCGTAGAGAACGCCTGGGCTCGCCACAGTCGTAACCACAAGGCTCTCCGGGCTGGAATTGAAGCACTCGGGTTGCAGTTTGTAGTGCCGGAGGCAGAGCGTATTCCGCAACTGAACGCTGTGACCGTCCCCGAAGGGGTTGACGAGGCTAGAATTCGGGGGCGATTGCTACGGGAATACAACCTGGAGATCGGGGCTGGGCTTGGCGCTCTCGCCGGCAAGATCTGGCGGATTGGCCTTATGGGGTATAGCAGCCGCAAGGAAAACATCGTCACATGCCTGTCCGCTCTTGGTGCCCTACTGCACGAGGCAGGAAGATCTGTGTCAGGAGACGAAGCCGTACAGGAGGCACTGAAAGAGCTGGCGGAGTAGGCGTATGCATCCAACAACAGGAAGCATAAACCCCGTCGTTTCGGCGTCCCCGTCAGACAGTCCTGGTGCGCAAGCGCCCGATCTGTGCCAAGAAGACATATGGAAGTGAATTTGCAGGAACCTCTGGTCCAAGCGGTTCATTCGCGCCATGCGAGGCGACGTGGCCCGAAAATGGCAAATTTCACTCATAGCTGGAGCCGCACGGCCACCTAGGAGTTGTATCCACAGCCTTGTACACACAGGGCAACGGGCACAGGGCAGACTAGACAGAATCCGACAAGTTGCTGCTGCATGAAGTAGATTCGTACCATGACCTCCTGCGGAATGAGTCGACGCCCCTGTTCACCGTTCGGATGGTGGAGACACAAGAAAGTCAACAGAAGCGCCCACGACATGATTTGGTCCATCTGCTCCAGGGATTGTTGTCTGCGGGTCTTCCTGGCCCGATTCGGGTACGTGATGTCCTTGAGAGAGCCCATGCATCGCATGCCCTTGCCAGGTTAGGTCCGTATGGCAATAATTTGATAGATTGACCATTAATCATAGGTTCCTTAAGTATATAACCCCTTAACTTCGAGATGGGAAACTCCACTGCGCGTAACATTGCCACACTTTCTGCAAAGGATGCTGCGCGGCGAATGCTCGTAGTCCGGTTTCTCATCTGTGCACTTGTGGTGGCGGCGGCAGGGTGGTGCGGACGATTCGCGCAGGCACAGCAGGCAACCTATAGCGTCACGTTCCAGGGAAACTGGACTCTGGACAGCACGCCCGGAGGCGTTGCCAGCGGTGCACACTTTACCACGCTCATCGGCGCCGTTCACAGCAGCGATGTAACGTTCTGGGCCAGTGGCGAAATGGCAACTGCGGGTGTCGAGGATGTAGCAGAGCTTGGCTCAACCAGCGCTTTCAGAGCAGAAGTGCAGGCCAGCCCTCATACCGGGTCCGTCATCGAACAAGGCGTTTCCGGCGGAGGTACGGGCAGTGCCACCTTCACAATTTCCCCGTCGACGACGTATCCGAGGGTGACCCTGCTGTCCATGATCGGGCCCAGCCCGGACTGGTTTGTGGGTGTATCCGGTTTGTCCCTGCTTGATGACAACGGCCAATGGTACGCTACGCGGGAAGTGAATCTGTACCCCTATGACGCTGGCACTGAGGAAGGTGAAGATTTTTCACTGTCTAACCCGGCCACCAACCCGCAGGGGGTCATCACCAGCCTGCAAGGAGAAGGGAAGTTCTCCAACGAACGCATGGCACGGCTGACGTTTACCCTTATGGCCTCCGATCCGGTAGTGTCCTTTGCACAGGCGGCATCGACCGTGGGCGAAGGAGGGAGTTCTGCGGACGTCACGATTAACCTGTCGCCGACGCCGGTTTCTGCGATCACGGTCGGATACACCGTCGGGGGTACGGCGGGAAGCAGTGACTTCAGTATAGGCAGCTCAGGGTCCCTTTCCGTGACAAATGGTGCGTCTACGGCAACGATTCAGGTGACAATTAGTGAAGACACGGACTATGAAGGTGATGAAACTGTCGTTCTTACTCTCGCAAGCGGTTCAGGATACTCGGTGGGTGGCACCGCTGTTCACACCCTGACCATCACCGAAAACGATCCGGAACCTGTGTCGACTGTGTCACTTTCGGCGTCGCCGAATCCGGTTGAAGAGGGCGAGTCGGTCACCATCACCGTCTCGTTGTCGGTGTCGCAGAACACGGATGTGACGATACCGCTGGAGATCACATCCGATACGGCGGAGGACGGGGACTACTCGACGTTGTCTGGCATCACCATTACGGCGGGCAACACGAGCGGTACTGGAGACATCAGTGCGGAGCAGGATGCGGACGTGGACGACGAGACATTCACGGTTGCTCTGGGCAGCAGCCTGCCACCGGGGATAGAGGCTCGTAGTCCTACGTCAGTGGAAATCACGATCACCGATGATGACTTGTCGGCCGTATCGATTTCGGCATCGCCGAATCCGGTTGAGGAGGGCGAGTCGGTCACCATCACCGCCACGTTGTCGGAGTCGCAGAGCACGAATGTGACGATCCCGCTGGAGATCACACCCGATACTGCGGAGGACGGGGACTATTCGACGTTGTCTGGCATTGCCATTACGGCGGGCAACACGAGCGGTACAGGAGATATCAGTGCGGAGCAGGATGCGGACATGGACGACGAGACATTCACGGTTGCTCTGGGCAGCAGCCTGCCACCGGGGACAGAGGCTGGTAGTCCTACGTCGGTGGAAATCACGATCACCGATGATGACTTGTTGTCCGTATCGCTTTCGGCGTCGCCCAATCCGGTGGAGGAGGGCGGGTCGGTCACTATTACCGCCACGTTGTCGGAGTCGCAGAGCACGAGTGTGACGATCCCACTGGAGATCACACCCGATACGGCGGAGGACGGGGACTATTCGACGTTGTCTGGCATTACCATTACGGCGGGCAACACGAGCGGTACAGGAGATATCAGTGCGGAGCAGGATGCGGATATGGACGACGAGACATTCACGGTTGCTCTGGGCAGCAGCCTGCCACCGGGGATAGAGGCTGGTAGTCCTGCGGCGGTGGAAATCACGATCACCGATGATGACCCGCAATTGCGCTCCTTCGCATTCACGCCGACGATGCTCGTAATCGGGGAAGGACAGTCCGATACGCTGACGATCCATCTGGAATTGGCCGAAGCAAGCGATCTGGACGTGACCGTAGCGGGCCACGCGGGTACGGATGTGCGAGTGGACGGAAGTCAGGAGCCAGTTACACTACAGATTTCTTCGGGTAGCCTCTCGGACTCTATAGCCGTGTCAGCTGTGATGGATGCAGACTGGATGGACGACGAAGTCGTGCTGCAATTCGATGCGCCGGGATATGTGACAGCGCAAGTGAATGTACGGGTCCTGGATAGTGACATTGCATCCGTGCAAGTGACGCAGCCCATGATACGGCTGTGGGAGGGAAGCACGGCGGACGTGGGCATGGTGTTGTCGCTGCCGCCGTTAGGCGCGGTACAGGTTACGGTAACGGGACACGAGGCAACGGACCTCATACTGAGCGAGACGGTGTTCACATTCGCGGCAGAAGACTGGGACACAGAGCAGGTGTTACGTATGGAGGCCGGGCAGGATGATGACGGCATCGCAGACGAAGTGGTGACGTTGTTCCTGGATGCCCAGGGCGGAGGCTACGACCATATCGCACAGGCAGATGTACGGATAACGGATGACGAAGGGATTGTAGTGTCGGGAGGCGGCAAGCTTCACCTGTGGGAAGGGCAGTCCGGCAGCTTTACCGTACACCTGCAGACCGCGCCCAGGGCGAATGTGGTGCTGAGCGTCGCCGGGCACGGGGTAACCGCCGCGCCGCAATTACTGATATTCACCGCCAGCAACCACGGAATGGCGCAAGAAGTGATGGTCGAGTCCGTTGCAGATCGGAACGAGACGAATGATCGGGCGGAGGTGCTGCTGACAGCGACGGGAGGAAAATACGAGGACGTCAGTGGAGGGGTAGAAGTAATCGTGCTGGACAAGGACGCCCACACGCTGGAAGTGGCCGGAGATCATACGCTGACGCTGGATGAGGAGGGGGTTGCACAGACTGTGGGGGTACGCCTCTCTGACGCCCCGGAGGGCGACGTGATGGTAGCAGTGACAGGGCATGCCGATACTGACTTGGACGTGGAGCCCCTCATGCTTACGTTTACGGAGAGTAACTGGAACGAAGAGCAACAGATCGCAGTCAGTGCGAGGGACGACGCGGACGATGTGGACGATGAGGCGCTGTTGACACTCACGCCGCACGGAGGAGAGTATACTGGAAAGAACGTGGAGATCCGTGTGACCGTGGTGGACGATGACGCCATCCGCACGCACAAGCCGGAGACATCGGAGATGCCGGCAGCGTTTGTGCTGCATGGGCCATACCCAAACCCGTTCAATCCATCGACGCGGATTGTGTTTGATCTGCCGGAGGCTGCACAGGTAGGTGTGGTTGTGACAAACTTGGCCGGACAGCATGTGCTGGAGCTGCCCGCGCAGTCGTTAGAGGCGGGATTTGGGCACAGCATGGAAGTGAATGCCGCAGGGTTGGCCTCGGGCATGTACGTGTGTCGCGTCGTAGCGCGTATGGACCGGGAAGTGGCTGTGGAAACGCGTCTGCTGGTGCTCGTCAAATAGGTTCGTCACAGAATAGGATAGAGCGTGACGTCGCTGGCACCCGATCAGGACGTACGTCAACGAAGCTCTTCCTGGCGTTCCACTTGCTGCCACGCCAGGGCGGCGGCGCCCAGGACGCCGGCGTAATCTGTTAGTTCTGTGCGTACGATCCGTATTTCGTCGGCAAGCGGATACCGAAACGTGTGATTGTTGACGTGCGCGCGCACTTGATCAAGAAAATGGTCTGCCGCGTTGGTGGCACCCCCGCTCAAGATGATAATTTCCGGCGCGTACATGTGTACGATGCTCGTCAGGAACCACCCCAGGCTTGTCGTCCATCGCTCCAGTGCGTCCTGGCACAACGCGTCGCCGGCTTCCACACCCCGGATGACGGCCTCAAAATCAATGCTGTTTGGGTCATTGAAGAACGCCTCGTTCAATACGGATGGAAGCCCACGCAGCAGTCCATCGCGGACCGCCATCGCGAGCGCCGTGGCCGAGCAGAGAATATTGGCTGTGCCTCGGGCGCGCGTGATGCAGAGCCTGTCACTATGCGCCTCCTGCACAATATGACTGGCTTGCGTGCCGAACTGCAGACGTGGATCTCGCAGGACCCTGCCATCCAGCATCACCCCCGAGCCGACCCCCGTGCCCAGCGTAATGGTAACTGCCCACTGTTGGTTGCGGGCCTGCCCGTATCGGGCCTCAGCCAGCATGGACAGCCGCCCGTCGTTATCCGCAATGACGGGGAGACCGGTTCGTTCGCGCAGGCTTGGCACGAGGGGGAAGCCCTCGACCTGTAATTTGCCCGGCAACAGAACCACTCCCATGTCGGGGTCTACGGCTCCGGAAAGTCCGAGCGCGATATAGGCAGGAGACGCCCCGAGCGCATGTATAATGTGCCGCACGCGATCTTCTAGCGATTGGACGAGTGCGTCTGTCTTCATGGCGAAGCCCGTCGGCTCTGTGCTGCGCGCAAGAAGCGCGCCACCAGCCGCGACCGCACCGCTCTTGACGCGTGTGCCACCAATATCAATTCCAATAACATAGCTGGACTTCATGGGCAGAACTCGTTAGCGGTACAGATGCCCCAGGCTCTTGCGATAGGCCTCGTAGAAACGTTCCAGTTGCTCTTCTGCCGACAGGTTGCCGACAAACTGGTGACTGGGCAGGATTTCCGGCTTAATGCCGCGATTCAGGAGGCGCTGAGCCACCTCCACGCGCAGCATGTTGATCAGCATGCCTCCCGTCACGGTAGACGTCGGACCAGTAGCCCATTCCATGCCCTCCAAGGCAACGATACAGTCGCCGGGCGGACTCTGGTTGTCGAGGATGATGTCGGCAACGTCAACAAGCTTCTGTCCAGAGGTGTGCGCTGCCACGGATTGTTCGCAGTGATTGCGGGATACAATGGCGATCACGGGAAGTCCCCGCGCACGTGCCCCAAGCGCCATTTCTACGATCAGTGGGCGAATACCGCTCGTGGAAATAATGATGAACGCGTCGTGAGGTCCAAAATGAAACCCGCGGAGTATCTCCTCTGCATAACCCTCGACCTTTTCCAAATGCAATGGCCCGCGCAGACCGTTCGCACCGGTGATTGCCGCATGATTGGAGACCGCCTGCTCAACGAGGGCGACGAATCCGACAAAGCCACCCTGCCTTGGCGTCATTTCTTCACACATCATGCGCGAATGACCGGCTCCAAACAGAAACACCAGACCGCCCTGCGCTATGCGGCCGGCGCATAGCTCTGCGGCTTGCTCAATAGTATGCGTCTGCGTGTTTCGAAGCGCTTGGAGGAGTTCTAGAGTCCGATCAAAATAATCCTGTGCGGCTCCCATAAGGATACGTCAACCCCTGCGGTTATGGTTGCAGCTCCTGTCGCTCTGTCGCCATGAGGACACGCAAGTCGGCGGCCCTGGCGATGGAGGCCACTCTCGTGAATTGCTCGATGGTCGCAGCCTTGTCGGCGCGGATCACCATGGTGGTCCTTGTACCTCGGGAGGATAGGACGGCCCCTAACAAATCCTCTCGCGACACTGCATTCCCGTCCACGTAGTAGACGCCCTCAGCAGTTATGGCCACTGCGACATGGTCCGGCTCATTGGGTGCTGAAACATCGGCCTGCGGCAGGTTCACCTGTATGCCGAGCTGCGGAATAAACGTTGAAGTGAGCAGAAAGAAGATCAGTAGCAACAGTACGATATCGGCAAGCCCCGCCATACCGAACACGGACAGTGGCTTTCGCGACGATGCAAAGTTGAAGGCCATGACGTTTGCGGTTAGAACAGCGGCTTTGCGCGTTGTGGCGGAGGCGCCGGCTCCTGGAGGAGGTCTATAAATTCTGTAGCCGACCGCTCCATATCATTCACCAGCCGCTTAATCCGGTTGAGCAGGAAATTATAGAAAAAGAGG
Organism: Rhodothermales bacterium; assembly: GCA_963665975.1. Lineage (GTDB taxonomy): Bacteria > Bacteroidota > Rhodothermia > Rhodothermales > Bin80. Next base: position 481,381 of record OY762508.1, on the reverse strand, counting down.
GCCATGATACCTACGATCAATCCTGCCGCAGTAGTCAAAAGAGCTTCCCAGATTCCACCCGCCAGTACGCTCGGATTTACGTTCCCCTGCAGCCGCTGGATTTCCTGAAACGCCTCGATCATGCCTGTTACGGTGCCCAGAAAGCCGAGCATGGGCGCGATACCCGCAAAGCTGGCCAACAAGTCGGTTCGTTTCTCGAGCTCGAAGGTTTCGTAGCGTCCTGCGGCCTGTACGGCATCCTCGATTTCCGAAATAGGACGCCCCAAGCGTTCAAGACCGTGGGCCAAAAGACGCGTCAGAGGCTTCTCGCGGTGCTCGCAGAAGGCAACTGCACCCTGGATGTTGCCCTGTTCGATATACTCGCGGACGCGATCCATGACATAACTGCGGTCCGCCTTCGACCGTCGCAGTGTCATCATGCGCTCCACGAAGAGATAGATCGTAAGTATGCTCAAGAGCGCAATCGGGGCCATTACCCATCCACCGAGCAGCAGCGTGTCGAGGACAGAGGATGTGTCCGTCGTTGTTCCGACCAGCATGGAATCAGTCGCAGCCTGTACGGTCTCAGAAGCCGCTGCCTGTTGGAGCAATGTCATTAGCATATAGGCCCGGGATTGTGCGTTCTCTGCTGCACGTTTACTGCAGGTTGGAGTGCGTGATCCGCTGTCCTCCCCTACAATATTGTTTAATTATCAGGCCGGATACGCGTAATCCACGCATCCGCAGGCAGTTCGGTCAATTCCGCCCGCAGGGCTACCGCACTGTCAACCGTGGGCGCCTGTCCAACGATTACCCGAAACACCGTGTTGCCTTGCATGGCGCTCCGCATGACATCCACCAGTACGTCTGTTCCGGCGAGACGGTCGCGGTGCTGCTGAGCTACTGCCATCGCAATGCTCTCTGTCTCGAACGATGCCACTACGATGGTGTACCCGTCTGAGCTTCGTTGCACAAGCGGCTCCGATGCCTCCGCCACGTTGTTTTCCTCAACGGCAATTGCCTCTGCCGGGTCGACAGGTTGTGGAATTGGATCTTCACTCGCTGGCGTCGGGGTAACCGGGTCGGGTGACTGCTCTGTTATGGCCGTCTCGGTGGATAGTCTGGGCATGCCGAACTGGAAGACCAGCGCCGCGCCGGTGGCAACGAGCACTAGCGTCCCAACCACTAGGCCAAGGGGACTGCGCCACGCTTTCTTGCGCGCACGCCTTGGGGCGCGGTCCTCCCGGATCGGTACCTTTAAGGGAGCGGGTTCGACGGCTGGCTCCTGCTCCGTTTCCGACTCCTTTGACGCTTTAGCGGCGTCGGCGTCCGATGGTCCAAAGTGCACGGGCTCCAGTCCCGCAAAAGAGCCGTTGACTGTCGCGAGAAGGCTCTGATCGGGTTCAAGGTCTATTTTGTCCTCTGTACGGGTAAGCAAGCCGATACCCGGCACATGAACGATGCCGTCACGTGTGAGCTGCACCTGGATAAGCTCTCCTACCGCATGAACCAACCGCGCGGACTGATCCTCGCTGATGTCCAGGCGCCTGGCCACACGTTCAACAACCGAATCGGGCATGGGACCTGCAGGGAAGAGACGAATTACTTGGGTTCCGGCTGTTGCTGGAATACAATCCGATTGGACGGCGGCATAACGGTCACGCTACCATTGTCATGTTCGACCACGCTGGCAGGCGTATGGACGACGATCAGCCTGCCAAGTCCAGGCAAATGCGCTTCGCCACCATGGTGTAACGAATCGCGCACGGCGTCCGTTACGGACTCAATTACCTGACTTGGATCTATAGTGTTCATACCACGACATGTTGCTTCCGGCAAGTCAAGATAGAACAAGCAGTGACGGTTGTAAAGGTGGCGTTTACCAGCGGAGGTATACACCGACTCCGATCATACCAGGCGGCTCTGCGTAGTGTGCCCAGCGCGCATTCTGGGAGCCTGCTATGTTCTCCATACGGAGCAGAATCCCGACGTGGGTAGTAACGCGATAGGAAATCTCAATGTCCAGGTCCGCGTAACCGTCAAGCATGATGGATTCTGCGCGGTCTATTGGTCGGGCGCTCTCGTAATAGCCTCGCAGTTGGATTCGCCCTCGACGCCGAGCAAAGGCGACCGACATGGTCGACTGCGCCAGAATCGGCGCAAAGTATGGAATCGGGCTGTCAAGCCTGTGGAGTTGCCCGCGCCGGAATGTAATATCAATCATGGCATGAATACCGCCAGGAAGCACGATAGAGCTGCTACCGCCGGCGTGGAAGATGCGGGCATGGGCGTAGCGCGGCGTTGCTGTGTGCTGTTCGGTCTCGGACAGGGCTTCAAAGTATCGGTACTGGGGCATAATGCGGAGACCACCTCTGCCAGAAAACTGCAACGGGCCCAGATACAACGTCGCCCCCAATTCTGAATCGATGGGGGCAAGTGTTGGCGCTAGCTCGGGGAGGGCGTGTACATAGGGATTTTCGCGAAACAGCGATGCAACGGTCGTTGCGGTTGCGCGCGGAAAGTTGCCCACATACAGCCGGAGGCCCGGCATGGGATACAGGTCCGCACGTATGTATGGTGCAACTGCAATCTCGCCACGTTCCTTCCCTCCAATGTCTCCCAACACCATAGCCCCCACACGTACTCGTAGCTTGGGGTTTGCGTCCATCGAAAGTCCGCCTCCTGCCGCATAGGTCGTTGCCGCGCCGAGATCAATTCCCCGCGCTCCACGCGACACCGACCCTTTCAGCCATACATCGCCGGCGGACACAGGAAACGCCACTGCGCTTTCTATGTCCAGGCGGGTTTCATGCAGCCGGTCATTTGGCTCGGTTTCCAGCGCGCTTTCCGTCGTATAGGCTGTAGATGCGCCCTTGATGTCCAGCCGCGCTGACAGGGGCACATCTGGCGCCGTTTCCAGCGTAAGATGCCCGTCAAGGCTGCTGCCCCGGCGGATCGGTGCTGAGTCGGCAGACAATGGCCTTCCGTACAAGTCATACGATTCCGTGAAACCGCGAACGTCAAGGCCAAGCGTCCATGTACGAGCAAACGTCCGTATTCCTCCACCAAGAACAATGGCGTCGACCAGCGAGCGGATCTCGGGACGTGCTTCGAATGGCTGGTGTCCGTAGCGGCCGCGATAATTGGCGTGCGCGATGACCTGTACCCTGTCGCCCAGTGGGGCCTGCAGGTAGGTGCGCACCGACCGGTCTACATAGCGGCCTAGAGACGTTTCGAAGCGCCCAAAAGCAGGCGGGTCCGAGGCGCCCAACGAGGTCGGTGGCTCGGCTGGCGGAAGCGGATCACGAGGAAAGAACACCCGGTGTTCGTCGAACGATTCCAAGAACGGTCTACGGTTCACAGCTGGCGACGGTACTTCCGGAGGCGGGTTGAATCCTTCGAGCACGCGCCGCTGAAGCGACGGCAGAGACACTTCGAGCGTCCCGCGTATTTCCACTTCACGGGGAGCGATGTCTGGAAGTACCGCCGGGCCAGGGTCCTGGGCACGCACGGTTGGGACAGTAAAGAGGACGATTAGCCCCACTACCGGTAGCGTATGCCTGTGAACTGAGCGGTGCATGCGATTCGGCAATAATTAGAGGGTGGCCTTTCCGCGGAGAGCCTCCTCGGCATGCGAGGAATCGCTGTATTCCGTGATCACAAGATCGTACAGCCGCTGTGCTTCGCCAGGCCGCTCCAGCCTGCGATAGGCATGGGCCTGCACCAGATAGGCTCCGGCGACATGCTCGGGATAGGCTCCAAAGAGCTGCGGCATGCGGCTGAGCTCTTCGATAGCTGCGCGCGGCTCGTCATCAGAAAGCAAGGCGCGACCCAGATAGTAGAGCGCCTCTGCACCGATATCTTCACCATTCTGCCGGACGACATTCCTGTAGAGGTCAATTGCCTCTGAGACACGGCCTTGCTCTTCAAAGAGTCTGCCACGTCCAAGAAGTATGGGTGCGTGGCGTGGATCGTCGGTCGCGTGGCGCAAGATATTTTCCGCTTCAGACAGGTGCCCAAGGCCCAGGAGCGCCTGCGCCTGACCGTATTTTGCTCGTGCCTCCAGGAGTACATCTCCACGCGCAAACTGCTGCAGCATGCGATACAGGTCCCGGGCTTCTTCATTGCGTCCCTGGTGCAAGAGCACACGCCCAAGCATGCTCGCTGCGTCGACACGCCTCAGGGTCCCCGGTGGCTGGGCGAGCACCAGGCGCAAGGAGGACTCTGCATCGGCGCTGCGGCCCAAGGCTTGGTAAATGACGCCGAGATAGTAATGGGCATCTGGAGCCTGTGGTGCGCCGGTGTGTTGCTCTACAAAGCGCCGGAAATCCTCAAGAGCCTCGCTGCTGTTGCCACTCTGATACTTGGCCTCTGCCTGCCGGAACTGTAGTTCGATGGCCACCGGAGACTCAGGATGCGCACGGACGAATGTGCCAATAATCCGGCTCGCTTGTTCGGTGTCGGAGGTCCCTGCCAGGGCATACTGGATGCTGGTTGCCGCATCCGTCGCTACGGGTCCTGTTGGGTAATTGGCGAGCACGTCCGTGTAGGCCTGTACGGCTTCGGTCAGCTGACCACTATTGAAATATGCATCTCCGATGCCGTACTGGGCCTTGGCCGCAAGCGGGTCTTCGGGATACTGCCGAAGGAACGTTTCGTACTCCTTGATGGCGCGAGTGTAATCCTGCGTCTGAAAGTAGACGTACGCTAGGGCGTATTGGGCTTCTTCCTGATAATCGCTGCCGGGCGCCGAATCGATCAGTGTCTGGAAGGCCCGTGCTGATTCTGTTGTGTTACCCAGATTGTGGTGCGCCCGCCCGACTTGATACAAGGCGTAGTCATCGTGAGCTGCGGCTGCCGATCCGTAATGCCGGATGGCCTCGGCGAACCGCTTGGCCGCATAGTGGCTGTCTGCGAGTCGTAGTCGGGCGTCGCGCCGGTAGGGCGAGTTAGCGGGCGCCACTCGCAGGTATGCGCCAAACTCCCGAATCGCACCTTCATACTGCTCGCGGCGAAAGTGTATCCAGCCAAGTGCGTAATGCGCGGCGGCTGCGTGATCACCGCCTGGAAACGCGCGTTGATACTGCTTGAGCAACGACTGGCCACTATCCAGGTCGCCGACCTGGTAATAGCTTTCTGCAGCCCAAAACAGGGCGTCGCCCGCCTTCTCAGCCGTTGGATGTTTTTCGTACAGGCCCAGGAATGCGGTTGCGGCTGCGTTGAAATCCCCAGCCCGAAAGCGGAGCCACGCTTCCTGGAACAGTACTTCGCCCCGCAACGCTGGCGCGGCAGCGCCCAGTTCGACGGCACGCTCGAAATCCCCGAAGGCACGGTCAAAGTCGTTCAGCGCGACGCCGGCATACCCCCGCTGCCGCACGGCATCGCCTGCACGCGGAGACGATGGGTGCTCCTCCAGAAGACGACTGAAACTATCATGGGCATCTTGCCAGCGGCGCTCTGCGAACTCGACCATACCTTTTTCGTACAGCGCATGGGCGGCCAGTTCGGCTTGTGGCCAACGCTCTGCTACCGTCAGAAAGAGCTCGGTAGCGCGGCCATGCTGGCCTCCCAGTGTATGGTTGGCAGCTGCGTGGTAGGCAGCGCGCATGGCCAGACTGTCACTGTGACCTTCGAATGCACGTTCGAAATGTTCGGCCGCCCATACATATGCGTTCGTGTTATGATAGGCCCAGGCCAATCCGTAGAGCGCCTCACGGTAGTATGGCGATTCAGGGTCCTGGTCCAGGATCCTGCGGTAATGCGGGATAGCGCTTTCGAAGTCGCGCATGCGATTGTAGGCATCCGCAACCAGGAGCCGCACGCGTCCCTCGCGAGACGCGGGAAGACTTGACATGCGCCGGAGCGCTTCGCTTGCCGCCTGGTCATACTGGCCGAGCGCATAGTATATCTCAGCGAGCACAAGGCCGACCTGGCGCGATGACTCCGAGTTCGCATAGTCGGCGCTCAGGGAGCGGAAGGCATTGGCGGCATCATCAAGCTCACCGTGCTCGTAGTGCAGCCGTCCCAATGCATAGAGGGCCCGAGGAGCGACGCGCGTGTACGGATAGTCCTGCCCGGCGCGCCCATAGTATTCGACCGCATCCTCAATCTGTCCGAGATGCGAAGCGGATGCTCCCATCCAGTACAACGCCTCCGCGTTGATATCATCCGGAAGATTGGGGCTTAGTGCGACCGTAAGCTCTCGAAGAGCCTCGGCATAGGCTCCTACAAGAAAGAAATGCTGCCCAAGCGCCAGACTTGCGCGGAGTGCCAGCGGGTGCGCACGGTATTGTTCGCGAAACCGGAGAAACAGCGCCTTTGCCTCTTCCTGCCGGCCCGAAGCCAGGGATGCTTCGGCCTGGTAGTAGAGGGCCTCCGGAGCATTCGCGTGGTCGGGCCACGCCTGCCGAAAAGCCTCAAACTGCTCAATGGCGTGCTCGTAGATGGCATCGCTGTAGAGTGCGTACGCTTCCGAGAACACTGTTTCAGGACGATCCGGCGCACGCTGCGCAAAGCCTGGCTGCACACCGACGGCCAATAGGATCAACAGCCAAAAAGGTTTGAGACCCTTTACAGGCAAGCAAACCCGCGATGTTAGTTCCGCTGGTTGCATGACATGCAGTGGCGGTTGTTAGTAGAGGGGATGCACGAGTCTCTTACCAGAACGTATATCGGGGCAAAAATGATACAGGCATCCCATAATAATACACGAAGACCGTTATTGTCCCACAAGACGCTACCTACAATATACGAAGGTAGCATGGATTTTATGCGTCTCAAACAACGAATATTGGAAGATCTCGTAGGATACGGCCGGGTATGATCCGTTATTGCCTTAATCTTGTCGCCGGTACCGACATGTGCGGAAAAGCCTTTCGACTGGAGACCCATCTGATGTATCTTGCGTCCGCACGCCAAGCATTCACTTTTCCCTTCTGCCCGTGAGCCTGCTTGTTGTTGGCACCGTAGCATTCGATGACATAGAGACGCCGTTCACCTCCGGCGTCGGTATCCTGGGTGGCAGTGCGACCTATGCCGCGCTGGCAGCGCACTACGTTGTAGATTCGGTTGCCCTGGTGGGCGTCGTTGGCGGCGATTTTCCGGAAGCGTATGTCGACCTGCTACGCGACAGGGGTATCCGTACGGACGGACTGGTGGTACAAGCCGCCGGGAAGACGTTTGCCTGGGGTGGGAGGTACCGTTACGACCTGAATCAGCGAGACACGTTATTTACAGATCTGAACGTTTTGGAAACGTTCGATCCGGTGGTTCCAGAGGCCTACCGGACCAGCCGCATCGTGTGCTTGGGAAACCTGGACCCGATTATTCAGGGCCGGGTCCTGGATCAGGTACAGGCCCCGGATTTCGTCGTTTGTGATACGATGAACTATTGGATAGAGCACACGCACGAGCATCTCTTGCCGCTCCTGGGCCGCATAGACTGCCTGCTTGTCAATGACTCCGAGGCGCGCCAATTGGCGAATGAGCCCAATTTGCTTCTGGCGGCACGCAAGATCCAGGCGATGGGTCCCCAGTATCTTGTTATCAAGAAGGGAGAGCACGGCGCCATGCTTTTTGGCAGCGGGACGGTGTTCGTGGCACCGGCCTATCCGGTCGAAGACATCCACGATCCCACCGGCGCCGGAGATGGGTTCATGGGAGGATTTGGCGGTTATCTGGCCCGAAGTGGCGAGCGTGATCCAGGGGCACTGCGGCACGCTGTCGTATATGGATCAGCGATGGCATCCTTCGTCGTAGAACGGCTGGGCCCTGAACGGCTGCTGGGTCTCACTGGGCAGGATATCGCCACCCGCATTGAAGCCTTCCGAGCACTGTCGGAAATCCCGCCATTCGATCACCCGTCATGAAGCATCCCGTCTGGCTGTGGGTTGTACTCCTGACCGCTGCGACAGGGGCGTGCGGTCCAGTGGCGTCGCGCGTGGAAATTGTTTTGGACGAATCCAAACCGGAGCGGCTTCTGCGGTACTATTTCGGTGCGTATGCAGGGCCGGAGGGGACCGATCCGTTCGACGCCGGCCTGCTATCGGAAGATGGGGGCCGTTTTTACCTCTATCCGGATCTACTGGAGGCGAGGCATCCCGGTATGGGCGTGCTACTCCGTAAGGTAGCATCGGGCAAGAGTATGGACTTCGAGGGCATGGAGTCGTTTCTGATGGCCACGTGGAACGAAGCTCGTGGGTTTCCGCAAACGCTGGATGCACTCCGTGAGGCGCACCCGTATCGAGAAGAATCCTGGTTGCGGTTTGATGTCCATGGCCCCATGACAACAGCACGCCGCAGGGTCTTCGTAGCAGAGGAAGCCATACGTGCGGCACTTGCCGGATACGCCGCGCGTGGAGAGCGCCTCCTGTATCCTGCGGGAACAGCCATCGTAGGGGAGCATGTGCTGGAGGGCCGACATGTGGAGACTACGGCCATGCTCCGGCGTGCTGACGGCTTCTGGGATTTTGTGACGTACGACGAAGCGGGCCGCCTTTCGAAACGCACGCTTGCTTTACCGCGCAGCCTTGCCTCACCCACGCAGTGCGCAGGGTGTCATTTCGGATCGAAACAATTTGAGCCCGAGCGCAGCTTTCCGAGTCACAGCACACCCGGTCCCGACGGCCCCCGAGCCTACTATCTGGATGACGAGGCCCGCGACGAGGTTGTTGCGACCCGGTTCGACGAGCACCGCAAGCGCAGCGATACGGTGCTGGGCATCTACATTACGGCCTACGTCTCTCAGCTTCGTGCGAAACGTCCGCGCACGGAAGAAGATGCACGGCTCTTGCAGCAACTTGGACTATAACGCGAAGGCGTATATTGTGCGTCAGCATAACGAAACACTCGGCGGCGCGACCACCATAGTTGGCAACAGGACATGGCTCAGGGCACTGTTAGACTGGTAAATGCCGTGTTCTACGCCCATCATGGCGTAAAGCCGGAAGAAAATAGCATCGGGGCGCGTTTCGAGGTGGACGTGTCGATGGAGCTGGATTTCACGCTCGCGGCGCAGAGGGATGATCTCACAGGTACGGTCGATTACGAGCTCGTCTATCAGTGGGTGCAGGAAATCGTGCTCGCAAACAGGTTTGACCTGATCGAACGCCTGGCCTACCTGATTGCCGAAAAAGTCCTCGCGGAGTATGCATTCCTGGAAGCCGTAGTGGTAACCGTGCGCAAGCCTCATCCTCCGCTCGGCGGCACATGCGACCGTGCCGAGGTTGTCTACCGTGCGGGCTCCTGAACGAGGCTAGAGGACTATCAGATCCGCAAATTTCTCACGCAGCATCACGTACAGCCGGCGCAGTGGGAGACCCACAACGTTGAAGTAGTCTCCCTCAATACCGGCCACGAACAGCGTTCCCATGTCGTGCTGAATGCCGTATGCACCAGCCTTGTCCATGGGCGCGCCGGTGGCAACGTAGGCATCAATTTCCGGGTCGCCAAGGCTTGCGAATGTGACGCGCGTGCCCTCGCTGACGGTGGCCTCTCGCCCGGAACACGGATGCACCAGGGCGAGTCCTGTGTATACGGTATGCGTATCACCGCTTAAGCGACGAAGCATGCTGCGGGCATCGTCCGGATCACGCGGCTTTCCCAGGATCCCTCCCTCGTGCACGACGACCGTATCAGCGCCAAGCGTAAGGGCGTCGGGAAATCGGATGCCAACGGCGCGCGCCTTGTCCAGCGCCACCGTTTGGACCGCTGCCGACGGATGACTCTCCGGAGGCAGGACCTCGTCGATACCACTTGGAGCGACCTTAAAAGGCAACCCGATTTGGGTCAAGAGCTGCCTTCTGCGGGGAGACTCGGACGCGAGGACGAACTCCGTAGTTAGTTGCATGGCAGTAGAACCCGGAAGAGCTTGTGTCAAGAAGGCACGTTACAGGTAAGCACCGGAAATCAGCGAGCAATGAGGGATCCGGCATCGGTATCCGGCGTGGGCGTTTCGCCTTCCTTGATCAGCCGTCAGCACGATGGACAATCCTGCATGCACACCCTGAGACGGCCTGCTGTTGCGTTCTCTTTTCAACAAGTCCATGAACTCTTTCTTGTCCGCAGGCACCACTCCTGTACATCACAAAAGCGCAATACGCCCGAAAGCGGCTTAAATCATTGCATCTCTATATATTGACAAGCGCGGTGACACAGGCTAACTTCCACCACAGGTTTCGCACTAGCATACAACTATGGTTGTCTTAGCCTTCTGTAATCACAAGGGTGGTACGGGAAAGACGACATCCGTGATCCAGATTGCTGGTGCGTTGGGGCTGAGCGGGTACCGCACCATAGCCATTGATCTGGACCCACAGTGCTTCCTGTCAGAAATGTTGGGGGTACAGGCGCATTCCGAGCAAGAGTCCGCGCTCGCCCTCTTTCAGCATGAGAGTACGCTGCAAACGGTCCAGCCCGTACGTCTTCCTACGTTTGATCTGCTTCCGTCAACGGCGCAATTTACACACCGGATGCGGAAGCTGAACAGTCCCCTGGACGTGTTGTGGATGCGGGAGGCGCTGGCCGCGAGTGCCGGAATGTATGACGTGGTGATCCTGGACACGGCTGCTGCGTTCTCTGTATACAGCGTGAACGCCATGGTTGCCGCCGACTATATCGTCATTCCCGCAGTGCCGGAATATCAGGGCTACATCGGTGCTGAACAGACCTATGGTTCAGCGCAAATGGTGCGCAGACGTCTCAATCCAGGTCTCAAGGACGTGTACTTTTTGCTTGCGCAGGTCGATGGTCGAAAAAATGAGCACCGGGAGTATCGGCACAGACTGCGCACACAGCACGGAGATCGCGTGCTGCAGAATGTCATTAGGACTAGTGCGGTGCTCTCCAAGCGCCACGAAGATGGGACGACCGTCTTCGAGCATGCTCCTGGGTCCCGGGGTATGCGGGATTATGCTAACCTGACAGATGAACTGATTAGTCGTATGGAATTGTTGCGCAAAGAGATACCACCGGACGTTTCAGCGCATACGGCGCCGTCACTATGAGGCGCATCTTCCCGACGCTCCGGAACGTGCTAGGCTTAACCATTTGGGGAGGGATCGCGGCGGTGGTCCTCATGGGTCTACAACGGCCTTTCGCCGGTATTGCGCCGTTAGGCACGCTGCTGGACCCGGCAGACGGCCTGTATCGTACGGCACGCAATAGCGAGCATCCGGTGCACGACGAAGTCCTAATTAGCGGCCTGGGCGCGCCTGTGACCGTCGAACGGGACGAGCGTGGCGTCCCGCATATCTTTGCAGAAAGCGACCGAGACGCCGTGATGGCGCTGGGATTTGTTGTGGCGCAGGACAGGCTGTTTCAATTGGATTTCTTGCCGCGCGCTGCGGCAGGGCGTCTGTCGGAAATATTCGGATCAGCCTCTCTCGAAACTGATCGCTTTCTGCGTCAAACCGGCATGGACTGGGCGGCCAGGCGCAATGTGCAGGCGATGGCATCGGATGCGGGCATCGAATATGACCTCCTTCGGTGGTTCGCAATGGGCGCCAATGCATATATGGATGGCTTGGATCCGGCAGATCTGCCGTTCGAATTTCGGTTGTTCGGGTACGAGCCGGATCGGTATGCGCCCCTGCAGGCGATGCGGCTGATGCAATATTTTGCGTACGATCTTGCCTGGTCAAACGGTGCCTCGGAGTACGCCGTGTTGCTCCAGCGGTTGGGCAAGCAGTCGTTCGACCAGTTGTACCCTCGATATTCGACACGCTCTGTGCCCATTGTTCCTGGCTCGGAAGCCGCCTTCGCAAAGGATGTCGCCATGGGCACCGCTCCCATGCCAGCGGTGGGCTTATTGGACAGGCCTCGCCTTCTGGACATTGCAGAGGGGTTTCGTGCAGGGAAGGGCTCAAACAATTGGGTCGTGACCGGCGCGCGCTCCGCTACGGGTGCTCCGATTCTGGCTGGCGACATGCACCTGAGCCTGTCGCTACCGGCCATCTGGTATGAGACTCATCTAGTGACGCCGGAAATGAATACCTACGGAGTGCTGCCGCCCGGGACGCCGCTACCTGTAGAAGCCTTTAACGACCGGATAGGATGGACGTTTACCAATACCGGCGTGGACGTGTTGGATCACTATGCTGTGGAATTGGATGCCGCCGGACGGCGCTACCGCCATAATGGTGCATGGCGCGCGGTGACGTTTGCCGCCGATACGATAAGGGTTAGAGGGGCGGCGGCAGTCGTAGACACGCTGCGCTATACGCACTACGGGCCCGTGTTGGCAACCGACAGCGGGCATGTGGCACTACGGTGGGCAGCGCACGCGCGCAACCACACGCTCACCGCACTGTGGGGCATGAACCGGGCGCAGAATCTTGAGCAATTCGAGGCGGCGCTTCGCTATTGGGGCGTGCCCGCGCAAAACATTCTCTATGCCGACGTGGACGGCAATATCGCCATACGTTCCACCGGAAACATACCCGTGCGGAAGGGAGGGCATGGGGTTGGGGTGTTGGATGGCGTCTCGGATGCGGCGGCCTGGGTGGGACAGATTCCGTTTGAGGAACTGCCAATGGCAAGAAATCCTGCACAAGAATACCTGGCGTCCGCCAATCAGGAGCCTACAAGTCCGCAGTATCCCTACTATCTTGGCCATGACTGGGGGCCTGCCTACCGTGCACTTCGCATTAATGCGCTGCTTTCTGGCAAAGCCAGTCACTCGGTAGAGGACATGCAGCGATACCAGTCAGACGTACATGCCATGCAACGGGATCTGTTCGTGCCCCTCCTGGACACGCTGAGCGGTCTTGAGGCACGTGCGCAGACGCTTCGTGACCTCTTGGCGGCCTGGTCCGGTAATACGGCAACGGATCGGAATGAGCCACTGGCGTTTTACATCTTCCTGCGTGAGCTCGACCGCATGGCATGGGACGAGCCCATATTTGCAGACGTTACCACGCCGAACGAAGTCATTCTGCTTGACCTTCTAACGGATGATCCCACTTCGGTGTGGCTGGATGTTGTAGAGACCCAGGAAACGGAAGATGCCGCCGGCCTCCTGCGTTTGGCACTGACGACGGCAGCGGACACACTCGAAATCCGATACGGCGCGGATCCGAACGCCTGGCGCTGGGGGAAGCACCACAAGATCGAATTCCGACATGTCACACAAACGCCCGCCCTGCGTGCACTCTGGCGGGGGCCATACGAGTACCCGGGCTTTGAGGCAACATTGTCTCCCGGCGCAGACTTGACGACCACCCATAGCGCGAGCTGGCGTGTGATCGTGGATTTCTCGCACAGGCCTCCCACAGGATACGGGGTGTATCCAGGGGGGCAAAGCGGCGCGCCATTCAGCAGATATTATGACATGCACGTAGCGCGTTACGTGGATTTTTCGTATTACCCACTGCAAAAGCCTGACAGGCCGCAGGCCATCGAGGCAGTAACGTCCCGCCTGAGACTTGTGCCCTAGCGTGGTTTATAAACAGACCTGCAATGACCCAACATTCGGAAGAACGCTTTTCATCCCGCCTTGGCCTGCTATTGAGCGTGCTCGGCATGGCCATCGGTACCGGCAACATTTGGCGCTTTCCCCGCATCGCCGCCACGAACAGCGGCGATGAGGGCGCGGGGGCTTTCCTCCTGGTCTGGCTGATCTTTCTTTTCGCGTGGAGCATCCCACTTATCATTGCAGAGTACGCCCTGGGCCGCAAGGGGCGCATGGGTCTGGTGGGAACCTTCACCAAGTGCGCTGGCAAGCGGTATACGTGGATGGGAGCGTTTGTTGGATTTGTAGCGACCGCGATTCTGTTCTATTACACCGTCGTGGCGGGATGGTGCGTGTACTACTTCCTCAAAATGGCAGGTGGCGACTTGCCGCTAACCGTGGAAGCAGCCACGGGCGTGTGGGAGAGCTTTCAGGACTCAAACTTCCCCTTGCTATTCCATGCGTTGGCAATAACGCTCGGCGCATTGGCTGTGTGGAAAGGCATTCGGTCCATCGAGCGGATAAACAAGATTCTGATTCCCACGCTTCTGATAATCGTATTGATTGCCCTTGTGCGCACGATTTCGCTGAACGGGTCCTGGGAAGGCGTTGCGTTTCTGTTTACACCAGACTGGGCTACGCTCACGCGGCCACGGCTATGGCTGGAGGCACTGACGCAGAATGCGTGGGACACGGGTGCTGGTTGGGGCCTCATCATTACCTATGCCGCCTACATGCAGAGCAGGCATGGCGTAGTCAAGAACGCATTCATTACGGGAGTCGGCAACAACACAGTGTCAATCCTGGCGGCGATAATCATCTTCGGCACCGTATTCGCTGTGTTGGGCACCGAAATGACCAAACCCGAAGTACTGGAAATCATGCGTACGAGCGGGCCGGCAGCCACGGGACTCACCTTTATCTGGATGCCGCAGCTCTTCGCCAAGATGCCCATGGGCAATGTCTTCGCCATCCTGTTCTTTTTGGGGCTCTCGTGTGCGGCGTTCAGCTCTCTCATTGCCATGATTCAGTTGCCAACGCGTATCGTGATGGACTTTGGCGTGGACCGGCGATATGCCATAGCCGGCGTGTGCACGGCATCGTTTGTCCTCGGCATTCCCTCGGCGGTTAATCTGGGCTTCTTTGAGAATCAGGACTTCGTCTGGGGTGTGGCGCTCATGATTTCGGGTGTATTTGTCGCGTTCACGGTCATTCGCCAGGGGGCTTCCAATTTCCGTAGGGAGGCGATTGACAATATCGCCGGGGACTGGAAGGCCGGGCGCGTCTGGGATTACATTCTGTCCTATATCATCCCGGTCCTTGCATTGTTACTCCTGGTTTGGTGGCTGTGGTTGTCGGCAACTGTATACGCCCCCGATACCTGGTACGACCCCACGGATCCGTTTAGCGTGATGTCATGCCTGGTGCAGTGGGGCGTTGCCATGGGGGCGCTCCAGTTGCTCAACAAATGGATGAACCGACGCATCCTGACACTGGGGTAATGCGTAAGCGTATCCATGCCTGGGCACTAGCGCACTCCCACTTTCGTTGGCAAAAAGTCATGAGCATCAAACGCTACGCGGCGACCATGTCAGTGCTGACGCTTGGCGCCGGCGCCGCCTTCGCCCAACCCACAGAGCTTGCTCTTGGCTCCGCAATGCCCCTCGAGGGCTATTTGCTGGAGCATGTAACGGGCGGAAAGGTCACCGTCGAGGCGCTGGCCGGCACCGCGGGCGTTGTTTTTATTTTTTGGAGCAACAACTGCCAGTGGTGCAATGGCTATGAGGACCGCGTGCGCACGCTGCATGCCCAGGCGTCGGCTGGAGATGTAGCCGTAGTGCTCGTCAATGCCAATGATCCGGACGCCTTTCCACAGGAAGCTGCGACCGCTAGCGCCGAACAGGGGCATCCAATGGCCTACGTGCAGGATTCGGGATCCCGGTTCGCTCAGGCGCTCGGCGCCTACCGCACGCCGCATGTGTTCGTTTTTGACCAGGACCGGACGCTCGTCTATACCGGGGCGATAGACGATGGACCCGGCGACCCGGACAATGTCGAAACGGCATATCTGGCAGAGATAATCGCATCCCTCGTCAGCGGCGAGAATCCCTCGATTCCTCCGACACGGGCTTTCGGGTGCCGCATCAAGTTTGCACCGGGGTGACAATAGAGACGGTAGCGGAAGAATTTACCGGGATTGCCGCGAAGGACTATGAGGTCATGGCGCGGACGGTCCGCAGATACCAGAAAGCGCACAATCCAGTTCTCGCGCGGTACCCTGCAGAGCACCCGTACCTGCCCGTAGCTGCTTTCAAGCACGCTGCGCTGACGTGCTTTCCTCCAGAAGAGGCCGAGCGTGTGTTTGTGAGCAGTGGCACCGGCAGTGGCCTGCGCAGTCGCCACTTTGTGCGCAGTCTCGCCCTGTACGAGCGCGCCGTGCGTGTGCATTTTGAAGCGGTCTTTGGGCCGGGGCCGTTTACGCTCATCGGACACCTACCGCACTACGCGGATAGTGGACCGGCCTCGTCGCTGATCACCATGGTCGACTGTCTGATACGTACATTCGGCGACGCGCATAGTGGTTTTTTTCTGGATGATGTTAAGGTATTGGACAGGGCCATTACGCACAGTGCGGCCACGGATACACCGCTACTGCTATTTGGGGCAGCCTTTGGTCTGCTGACGCTACTGGAAAAGCATCCGTGGTGCTTGCCTGTTGGGGCGCGAATTATCGAAACGGGCGGCATGAAGACCCATCGTCAGGAGACAACCCGCGAGAGCTTGCATCACCGGCTGGCGAGCGGATTTGGTATAGCCACGGAGCAGGTCTGGAGTGAGTACGGCATGTGCGAGCTCATGAGTCAAGCCTATGCGCAGGGAGGCCCAGTCTATATGCCGCCGCCTTGGATGCGTGTGCGCGTGGTCGACCCGGCGCAGCCAGAGCGCGAAATGCCGGAAGGCGAACCCGGCGCGTTGGCCGTCTTTGACCTGGCGAACTGTTATTCGGCGGCGGCCATACTCACCGAGGACTTGGGCGTTTGCAGGGGAGCGGGATTTGAAGTGTTGGGCCGGCTGCCGCAGAGTGCGCTGCGTGGATGTAATTTCCTGTTTGACGGCGTGTAGCATGCACACGACCAGGAGCATTCTGTGAAACCAGAACAGCGCGCCCTCGTGGCGGCCATTGGCCGCGTTGCGGCAGATTGGCGAGATCCCAAGCATGTGCTGCGGCAAGATAGCGTAGCCCGGACGCTTGACACGGGCAACCGCTTCACCGAAGAGGCGCTTGCCTTTGCCATCAATCAGCAGATGGCGCAGGTAACAGAGGATGGCCTTATGGACTGGATCGCCGGCCGCCATACGGACAGGCCTTGCGAGGTAGGCGTGCTGAATGCAGGCAATATTCCGCTGGTTGGGTTGCAGGACTTTCTGGCAGTCGTGTTAACAGGACATCGGTACCTCGGCACCCGCTCGAGGCGGTCACCGGTCTTGCTTCCCGCCTTTGTGGATGCCGTGCGCGACCGCGCAGGTGGCCTGAAGGCCCGTTTCGCTCCCTCCTCTGAAATGTGGGAGGCGGCAGACGCTGTCATAGCCACCGGGTCCGACAGTACGCTCGCCTGGGTCGAAGGAGAAGCCCGGAGTCGCAGGATTGCAGCATCGCGCTGTTTGCTGCGGGGCCATCGCTACGGCGTCGCAGTCCTGGACGGCCACGAATCACAAACGGACTGCGACAACCTGGCGGAAGATGCGCTTCTGCACGAAGGGCTCGGCTGCCGAAGTATTGCCATGATCTGGGCTCCAAAGGAGTTGAACCCGGATTCCTACCTGGACAGCTTTGCGGCGTTTCGGGGGGTGTTCCCGGCTCACGCGGAAACTCCGGGTGCTTTGTCCATGCAGAAGGCATTTCTGGATGCGCTCTCGTTGCCGCACGCCTACGGTGAAGGCCTCGAATTTCTACTAAGCAAAGGGGTGCCCGAGCCGCAGGGGCCTTGTCATGTGCGGTGGGTGGAATACGACTCTCTTGACCAAGTGGTGGCCTTCCTGTCAGCACACGCACACGCGCTGCAGCTGGTTGCGACGCGGCCGGCGCTACTGGAGACGCTGCCGGCGGAGCTGCCGCTAGTAGCACTCGGTGAGGCCCAACGTCCGCCGCTGGATTGGTGGCCCGATGGCATAAACACCGTTGCGTTTCTGTGCGCATTGTGAGACAGAAACACCCATGCGGCTATCCTGTTGAATACTGGCACCCTTATGAGACAGAAAAATGGTCTCCGCTACGCAGCCCGACACCGAAAATCTACCCGGCGGGGAGGCGCATGCGTCTTCGAACATGCGGCCAGGTAAAATTGATCGGATCGCCGAGGAGTCGCAAGGCCTGTTCGGTGATATCCGGGATTGGGTGGAGCTGAAGGTCACGCAATACAGACTGGAGGTTGAGGAAAACAGGAAATATCTGAGCGACGCGGCATTCCGCTACGGAACCATCATCTTCCTGGCGGCGACGGCGGTCGTGTTTCTCCTCACTGCCAGCTCCTTGGCCCTGGGCACGGTGCTCGGGCATACGGGTTGGGGATTCCTCGTCATTTCGGGGGTGCTAACGGTTGCCGCTGGAGTGCTGTACCTGGTGCAGATCAGATGGCGCCGAAAGCGGAACTCAGAATAGATTCACAGTATGGTAAGGTGGGTTGCAATGGCGGCAGAAACAGACGGATTGACCCAATCTGACATCGAGCGCAAGCTCCACGAAAAGAAATCGCAGATAGAGCAGCGATTGACGGCCCTCCAGCAGGAGGTCACCTCCATCGTGCCGTCGGCGCGTTCCCTTGTGACGGATCACCCGTTTGCAATCCTTGGTGGGGCGTTGGCGGGAGGCATCATCATAGGGCTTCTCCTTGGGGGAAGAGCACGCCCCGAGCCCGCACGCATCCGTAGGGACCGTGCGCTGATCGATCGGCACGTGGTGCCTGTACTGGACGCGATGCGCGACCGCATAGCCAATGGCGCCGATGTGGAGGATGCCCTGCGCAGCGCATTGAAGGACCATCTGCTCTTGGACGGTACCTTGGGCAAGGGCTTTCGTCGGGATGATCTTGCGCTGTTGCGTCAATTGGTCCCCCTGGGATTGGAAATTGGGGCAAGGATTTTCAGGCGAATTCAAAAGACTGAACTGGCAGACCAGGCTGCTGGCGAACAGGGCGCTTAATCGCATTCATCGTGCATGGCATTACATGCAACCGTTGCAGAATCGGGCGTCAAGACTCGTTTGGTGCTCTTCGGCCCTCCAGGCGCCGGTAAGGGGACGCAGGCCAGGTTGCTGGCCAGGCGGTTTGGGCTGCGCCATATTTCCACTGGCAATCTGTTGCGGGAAGCGATCAGGAAGCAGACACCTCTGGGGATAGAGGCAGGCGCAACCATGAGAGAGGGACATCTGGTGCCGGACGCCATCGTGCGTGACCTGGCAGAAGAAGCCTTGGCTTCCCGAAACAACGACCGGTTCATGCTCGACGGATATCCGCGCACCTTGCAGCAGGCCCAATGGCTGACGGCGTATCTGGAAGCGAAAGAGAAACCGCTTGCAGCTGTCGTTTTCTTCAAGCTAGTGGACGACAAGGTGATCGACCGGCTTTCCAAACGGCGCGTCCACCGGAAAACCGGAGAGAACTACCATCTGGATCACAAGCCGCCCATCGGCATTGACCCTGCGCTGCTCATGCAGCGGCGCGACGATGAGCCGCATGCCATTCAGGAGCGATTGTACGTATACAAGCAGCAGACCAGTCCGGTGGAGGAATATTATCGAAGACGGGGTGTGCTCATCGAAGTTGATGCGGACGGGTCCATTGATGAAATCCACACGCGAACGGTGAGGGAATTGCGGGCAGGTGCAGCGTAACGCGCCTGTTCGCACGTCTACGAGAACGGCGATTCTCTGCGGGTAAGTTGTATGCCACAATCTCATGATGTGCACATTGCCGCGCTCAGGCAGCGGATTACAGAGGCGCTTGCCGTTCTTGTGCCGCATGGCAACCCTGCAGAGCTATATGACTCTGCCCGCTATTGCCTGACGGGGGGCGGCAAAAGGATCAGGCCAATCCTCACACTGCTCTCCGCAGAGGCCTTTGGTGTGGACACAGACGACGCTTTGCCAGCTGCGCTCGCCCTGGAAATCTTCCACACCTTTACCCTCGTGCACGACGACATCATGGACCACGCCGACAGCCGGCGGGGAAGGCCGACCGTGCATGTCGTATGGGGCGAAGACACGGCAGTGCTGTGTGGGGATTATTTGTTGGGACTGGGCTACGATCAGCTTTCCCGGCTTCCGTCGACCCGAATCAGGCGCGTGGTGCGAACGTTTTCTGATACGGTCTCGCGTCTGTGCGAAGGCCAGGCGCTGGACAAGATCTTCGAGGAACGTCGGGACGTGTCGGTGGAGGACTATCTGGATATGGTGGATCGCAAGACGGGAGCTCTCTTGCAGGCGGCTCTTGAGATTGGTGGTTTGACAGGAAGCGCGGACGACGAGGATCTCCTGGCGCTTCGCAGGGTGGGTCGTGAGCTGGGGCGCGCCTTTCAGATCCGGGACGATCTCCTGGACCTCGTGGCTAGGGATACTCGCTGGGGGAAGCGGATTGGCGGCGATCTTGTCGAGGGCAAGAAGACGTTGTTACTGTTGGAGACTCTGCGTATCGCGAATAACGACGAACATGCGTGGTTCTCCCGAATCATAGAAGACAACGGGCTTCCGCCCGAAGATATCCCCGAGGCCCGTGACCGCATGGAGCGGTTGGGTGTCCTGGAAATGGCGCGCGCCGCCATCGATCGCCATTCCGATGCCGCCGTGGAGGAATTGGTGGCACTGCCGGAGACAGACGCACTGGAGCAGTTAATAAGAGGGATGCAAGCACGCGCACACTGACATGGTCAAGCGAGAGGTTGAAATACGGAATAGCACAGGGATCCATGCCCGGCTTGCAGCGATCATCGTGCGCACGAGCGCCCGGTTTGCGGCCGAGTGTCGGATTCAGAGAGACGATTGCGAAGTCGACGGAAAGAGTATCATCGGAGTCATGACCCTGGCTGCGGAGCAGGGAGCGAAGCTCACGCTAATCTTCGACGGTCGCGACGAAGAAGAGGCCGCGATTGCGATGGAGGCGCTGTTCGCCGCCGGATTTGAGGAGACTGCCCAGTATTCATAAAGCACGCAGCACCTGTGCCAGCACCGCAGCGCGTCCTGAACGGTCTGGGGGTTTCGCCCGGCATCGCCATCGGTGCGGTGTACTGCTATGTGCGCCCGGCACTCGAGGTGAACAGGCGCACGCTGGATGAGATCGAAACCGATCAGGAAGCGCAACTCTTAGAGGAATCGGTGCGTCGTGCCGAACGGGACTTGACCAAGATCCTAACCTTGGCACGCGAAAAGCTCACCGGCGATGACGTGGCGATGTTTGAGCCGCAACTCCTCATGTTGCGTGATGACACGTTCTACCGGAAAGTGCTGCGTCTGATACGACAGGAACATTGCAATGCTGAAGCTGCTGTACTTCACGTAATGTCTGAACTAAGGAGCCATATTGCTGGCAGTACTAGCGAATACATGCGTGATCGCGCCCATGATGTGCAGGATCTGCAAGATCGGCTGATCATGCATCTCAAAAGAGGGAAGCGGCACTCCGCCATCAGGCCGCAGACGATCGTGGTCTCAGAGGCATTGACGGCTGCAGATTTGCTGCTCTTCAGCAAGCACGATGTGCTCGGCTGCGTATTCGGGGTAGGGGGAGCGACATCGCATACGTCGCTAATCGCGCGGGCCCTGAAGATTCCGGCGGTAGTAGTTCCATGGGAGGCAGCACGCAGCATCGCTCCCGGCGATGTGGCTGTCATAGATGGCGCTTCCGGTAGTATGATCATGCATCCGACGCCTGCCGTGCGCCGACGGTACCAGCGAAAAAAGGACGAATACCAGCGGGTCAACTACACGGCGCAGTCACATGCCGGGCTTCCTGCGTGTACGACGGATGGGCGGCGCGTGCGACTGAGAGCAAACGTCAGCCTTGGAGAGGAGCTGCGCATGGTCAACGTCGTCGGCGCGGAAGGCATCGGTCTGTTGCGCACCGAGGCCTTTCTGTTGGAGCAGGATATCCCGATCCAGGACGAGGACGCCCAATTCGCCCAGTACCGACGCGTGGTGGAATTCGTGCAGCCGGAGGTGGTGACGATTCGGATATGCGACGCGGAAGTGAACGCTTCCGGGCAAGGACTGGATGCCTGGGTCCGTGGCCTTTACCATTTCCTTGGCTGTCCGGAAATCCTGGTGCCGCAACTGCGCTCGGTGCTTCGGGCAAGTGCCCATGGACCCGTGCGGCTGTTGGTCCCGATGGTGCGATCGGTTGAGGAAGTGAAGGAGTTGCGTGCGGTGCTCAGCGGCGTGCAGGAAAGTCTGGTGCGGCAGGGCGTGGACTTCGACGAAGCATTGCCGGTAGGAATTATGGTAGAGCTGCCCGCAGCCGTGGAGCAGGCAAAGAGTCTTGCCGAAGAGGTGGATTTCTTCGCCATTGGGACGAACGATCTTACGCAATACACGCTCGGTGTCGATCGGGCTTCCGATTTGTACCAGGACTTGCATCCGGCTGTCCTGGGCTTGATAAGGGAAACTGTACGTGCCGGACGCAGCCGTGGGATCCCCGTAAGCGTATGCGGAGAGCTTGGGGGCAATCTGTGGGCCGTTCCCGTTCTGGTCGGCCTAGGGCTAACGGAGCTAAGCGTCGCACCAGGCCTGCTGCCAGCCGTGCGGCGTATGATACGGGTCCTTCGGACCTCTGATACGGCCACGCTGGCGGAGGATGTCCTGCGATTGGAGGGTGCGCGTGCAGCAAAAGAGCGGATCCATAGTTGGATGGTCCGGCACGAAGAGGCGTGGAATCAGTTAGAGGGGGCCCATATACCGGTCAATCCACTCAACAGCATAACGTAATGACACGGGAAGATATCAAACGTATTGATACAGACGGCATGTATGAGGCTGTACGCGCTTTCCCAGCCCAGTGGAGTGACGGCCGCAGGCGGGCGCTCGCCGCCGACTGGAGCAGTGTGCACAGTAATGGACAGGCGGGAGTTCTGATCGTTGGGATGGGTGGATCCGCCCTTGCGGGCGACCTCTTGCGCACGCTGACACGGACGGAGGCAGGCGTGCCGATCACCGTGCTTCGCAGCTACAGTCTGCCTGCGTGGGTTGGCCCCGACACTACCGTGATTGCATCGAGTTACTCGGGAAATACGGAGGAAACCCTGTCGGCGCTGGATGCGGCGCTGGATCGTGGGGCATCGGTTGTGTGCATCACCACCGGAGGGCGCATGGCCAGCCGTGCAGGCGATGCGGGTGTGCCACTGATCAGCCTGCCGACCGGGCTGCAGCCGCGTGCGGCGCTTGGCCACAGCCTCACCGCGCTATGCACGGTGGCGGAGCGGCTGGGGTTGCTAACGGCCAGCGGCGAGGACTGGCAGGAGACCCGTTCGGTGCTGGACGCGCAAAAGGTCGCGTACGAGAATCCGGAAGACCCTGAAAATGGAGCCATGAAGATGGCGAGCGCCCTGCGAAAGCGATTCCCGGTCATTTATAGCAGCGAGCGCCTCGAGGGAGCCAACTTGCGCTGGCGTAACCAGATGCACGAAAACAGCAAGACCTTTGCGGTCGGCAACCTGTTTCCTGAGATGAACCACAACGAAATTATGGGCTGGGCCCGGCATGCGCCGGAACTTCGACATCTCGGAGTGATCCTGCTCCGCGACTGTGAGGACCATGCACGCGTCCAGCGTCGTATGGATATTACGCGCGATCTTCTCAAGGATTCTGCAGGGTATTGGACAGAAGTGCAGAGTCAGGGGAAGAGCCGGCTGGCTCGGTTGATGTCGCTGCTCTATGTGAGTGACTGGGTGAGTCTGTACCTTGCCATTCTGCATGAGGTTAACCCCTCGCCGGTCGGACTCATTAGCCAACTAAAGGCGGCGCTGGCCACACCGCAACAGAACGGCTCGTAAGCGGTATCGAGCCGCTCGCGGCATGGTTTCTCGCCCCTAGCGTAGAATGTTCTCGCCCTGCTTGCAATATTCGCATGTTGTGCCGACCCGGGCCGCGCAGCCTGGATGCGAATTCATGCACCGGAGTATGCCATGAAAGGATGCCACGCATGGTGGTTATTGGTGTTTTTGGGGGCGGCTCTGTGGGCTCCGCCTCTTCAGGCGCAGTATGCTTTTCATTTTGGGCGCAACAAGATTCAGTATGAGAACTTTGACTGGCATGTCCTGAAGACGGATCATTTTGATGTCTACTTTTATCCTGAGATGCAGGAGTTGGCCGAAATGGGAGCGGCCTTTGCGGAGGAAGCCTACGAGGAGCTGGAGAACAAATTCAATTTTTCGCTCATCGCGCGCACCCCGATCGTCTTTTACAGTTCCAATCTGCATTTCAAGCAGACGAATATCACCACGGGATTCATCCCGGACGGCGTCGGGGGGTTTTTCGAATTCCTGAAGGGGCGCGTCGTCATTCCAGCCAATGGCAATCTGCATCGGTTTCGACGAGTAGTGCGCCACGAGATGGTCCACGTTTTCACCTTCAACAAGGCGGTACGGGTGCTGCGCGATCACCGTATTCCTCCGGACCGCTTTCTCCCGCTGTGGTTTACCGAGGGACTCGCCGAGTACTGGTCCGGGGAGCCGGATTACCAGCACGAAATGATCATGCGGGATGCCATTTTCTCCAACTATCTGGTGCCACTCGAAAGTATTTACCGGGTCAACGGATCTTTCGTGATGTACAAGGAGGGAGAGGCCCTGTGCCGATTTCTCGCAGAGACCTATGGTGAAGAGCGGCTCCTGGCGCTTATCGATAATTCCTGGATGGATCGGGATTTTCGCAAGGTCATGGAGGAGACGATGCGAGAAGAGTACCAGACCATTAGCGAGCGCTGGCAGGAATGGCTACGTGCCACCTATTACCCGATGCTGGACGAGGCGGAGGCGCCGACGCTTGTCGCCGGAGGGCTCGCCGTCGAGGGGTTCAATTCCAAGCCTGTGGTGTACCAATTCCGCGATGGACGCCGACAGGTGTACTTCGTGGGCAACCACGACGGGTACAGTAATGTATTCTATGTGGATGTGGATTCACTATACCAGCCGCTGGGCCGGCCGCGGGTACTCATCCGGGGGGAGCGGGGAGACCGTTTTGAGGCCTTCCATTTGTTTGAGAGTCGGCTTAGCGTGTCGCGAGATGGCCATCTGGCGTTTGTCACAAAGAGTGGGGAAACGGATGTCATTCACACCTACGATCTGGAACGCCAGGAGTTGGGACCGGCGTACGGAATGAACCACCTTATAGCCGTTTACTCGCCATCGTGGAGCCCGGACGGCAAGCAGATTGCCTTTACTTCTATTGACCAGAGTGGCTTCATAGACCTGTATACCATCGACACGGAAACCCGTGATCTGCGGCGTCTGACGCGCGACAGCTACGATGAGCGCGACCCGGACTGGAGTCCGGATGGACGCTACATTGCGTTTTCGTCTGATCGCACCTCGCGGGGCAAGGAGAATGCATACAACTTGTTTACGTACGACACCACTACGGGCGCTATCGCGTATCTAACCTTCGGGTCACACCACGATCTTTCCCCCCGCTGGAGTCCGGAGGGGGACAAGATAGTCTTTACCAGTGCGCGGCGTGATTCCACCGGGAAGTTCGGAGGCCAGGACATGTACGTCGTCGACGCCACCACTCCGCAACCTGTGGTGGCGTTGAGCAGCGATACCGGAGACTTGCCGTATACGTACGAAGGCAAACGCAGGCTGCGGCGCCTTACGAATCTGACGACGGCGGCCTTTGATCCATACTGGACACGCGATGGGCATCTGCTCTTCGCCAGCTTTGAAAACCTTCGATTTACGATCCGCCAACTGCAGGACGTGGATTCTTTTCTGGATGCGCCAAAAGAAGACCGGGATGTCATTCTGACCTCTTTCGCCGACGAAAAATGGGCGTTCGAGAGCATAGCTGCAGATACGCAGAAGGGGCGCATTCGCTACAAGCGACGCTACGGCCTAGACATTGCGCAGGGCCAGATCAGCAACAACGCGGTGTGGGGGACCACCGGTGGCGCGGCGCTGGCATTCTCGGATCTCCTGGGAAACGACCGGCTTTTTGTAACGGTCTTTAACGCGTCCCAGTACGGTGGAGATTTCTTTCGAAGCCTGAACGTCGCCATTTCTCGCGTCCAGTTGCATCGCAGGACCAACATCGGGTACGGCATATTCCGCTATGGGGGGCTGCGGTATGACATCACCGATCCGGATGCTGCCTCCGAATATCCACGCTTCTGGGAGGAGATCTACGGCGGATTTGTGGGGATGAGCTATCCGCTTTCGATGTTCCGTCGCATCGAAATCAACACCTCTCTGAGTTGGGATCACAAGCAGATTCCGGAGCGCGATATAGACCGGCAGGCCTTCTTGTTGTCGAATGCTGTAAGCCTGGTCCACGACAATGCCTTATACGGCCTAAACGGCCCGATCGATGGCTGGCGCGCCAAGCTCACGGCTGCGTACACGACCGACGTGCGGTACTCGAATGTCAATTACGTCACCTTCGCAGCCGACATTCGGCACTACCTTCGCATCGGCCGCCACCTCACATTTGCTTCACGGGCCATGGCCCGCGCCAATGCGGGGCGGGAGGCGCGGCTATGGTTCATCGGGGGAAGTTGGGATTTGCGCGGCTTCCCGCTGTTCGATGTCCGGGGCAAGAAAATGTGGTTTACCTCGCATGAGTTCCGCTTCCCGATCGTAGCGCGACCTTCCGTGTATCTTCCTATACTGGCGATCCTGGGCATCACTAATCTGCGCGGCGCCCTGTTTTTCGACGCCGCCCATGCGTGGAATGACTCCTATTACCAGCGCATCCCGCAGATTTTTGCCGGCGAAACATTGGGATCTACGGGACTGGGATTGCGACTGAACCTGTTTGGAGGCTTTGTGCTGCGTTACGATGTTGGGTACCGTTTCCGTGAGGATTTCACGAGGCGGGACAGGCGTCTTTTCCGGCAGTTTTTCTTTGGATTCGATTTCTAGCGTTGCCTGTGTTCGCTCCCGTCCGTATAGTTTTCGCCGTTCTACTTCTTGGCATTGCCGGATGCCGCGCCCTGGATCTGAGTCCGGGTGAGGTGACCTGGGATTCGAACCCGCGCGGGAGGCTGCCGCTGCGTATTTCCGGCGAGACTATCGAGCCTCCGCTAACGCTTGCCTGGCTGTATAATGCCGGTGCGGGGTTTGGGGAAGGATCACCGATGATCCTTGGTGAGATAGTCTTCGTGTATACTCGCAAGGGCGAGGTGCATGCCGTGGAAATGACGACGGGACGGCGACGAGGGATGAAGAATTTTGGGGACGTCTTGGAAGGCGCGCCGGTGGTCTACAAGAATACCCTCGTTATCCCCGTCGGATGGGGGCGGCGATCGCTGGTAGCCTACGATCTGCTGGAGGGCGAGGTGCGGTGGACGCGCAAGGGTACGCCAGTGAAGGCTGGTCTGCTTCCCATGGGAGACACGTTTGTGGCGGTTGACGCGGAGCCTACCTTGCGACGGCATGCTGTCGTCGATGGCGACATAATTTGGGAGTTGCCACTTGGCAGGCAGCATCTCGTGCACACCGCACCGGTGCGCGTGCGCGATAACATCATCGTTGCGGACGACCGGGGTCTGGTCGTGGCCGTAGATTTGGAAGACGGTGCGCGCAGATGGGAGACATTTGTCGGGTCTCCGGTCTACACGTCATTAGCTGCCGATGACAGCACGGTGTATGTGCCGACCACGCGTGGTCGGCTATACGCGCTGGACGCCAACACGGGCACAGAGCGCTGGAAGCTGACGCTTCCGGACACAACGGTTCGGTTCACGAGACCTGCAAAAGATGGCGATATCCTTGTTCTTGGAGGCACAGACGGCATTCTGCGCGCCCTGTCCCCGGCATCCGGGAAAGAGCTTTGGGCGTTCCGTAGCGCAGACGCGCTGACTGCTGCGCCGTTTCTCACGCCGCGAACGATCTACGTGGGAAGCATGGGGGGCATGCTCTATGGTGTGGATCGCAATCTGGGTGTGCTGCGATGGGAGGAGAAGTTGCGAGGTCGCGTAAAGTCGGCGCTGGCTGCCAAGGATGGAAGCCTGGTCGTATTGGCAGAGCCTCGGTATGTATACTTGTTTGCCTCATCTACTGCTGAACCGGATGCATAATCGAAGCATACTTGCAATTGGAGTCCTGCTCTTCCTGAACGTCGGCGCGAGCCGCGCGCAGCAGCATGTCATTGTACATGTGCAAACGAATGATCCGGACGCCATAGTATTTGCGGACTCGTTGCGTCTTGGGCGGGCGCGCCTGGGCGAGTTTCGCGTGCCGGCCAGCGCCCAGATGCTGCGCTTGGTCGCCTCAGGTGGGAATGCCTGGTCCGTGGATCCGCAGGTATTGCCGCTCAATGCTTCAAAGGGAGACACCGTACATGTACATTTGCCGTTCCCATATCACTACAACATTGAAACCCTTCCATTTGGGGTTGCGACCTACCTGGTCACCAACGGCGTGAGAAAGTCGCTGGGGAAGACCCCTGCGCTCTTCATAACCCGCGATGTTCCGACTGGCGCATTCGTGCTCGAGCGTGAGGGGTACCGGGCGGCCCGTATCACGCCGGGACGCGAGGTATGGAATCCGTACCTGGTGTCCATGGAGCTATTGGATGCCGACATGGTGGATCCAATTGGTCGTCCCGTACGGCTGGCGCATAAACACCGGTGGATAGACTATTCGGCGGCGGTGCTGGCGATTGCCGGCGGAGCATTGGCAGTGCATTACAAATTCAAGGCTGACAGGCTGGACGACCAGTACCGGAAGACGGGAAACCCGGCAGAGCGGCCGCGCATCCGGGCGCTGGACGACAGGTCGACCGTTTCTCTCGGAGTCATGCAGGCAGGCCTAGTCGTATTGGCTGTGCGCTTCGTCTTGAAATAGCGATGCGCGGCGATGGCAACCTACTATCGAGGGGGCTCGTACACGAAGGAGGCGCTGCCGGCGTAGCCGCGAATTTCGTATCGTTGGCGCATGCATAAATGGCATGGCAATATGAACACCCTTGATATCATCATTCTTCTCGTTTTGGCGCTCGGATTGCTTGCCGGATTGCGCTCGGGCTTCATCAAGCAGGTGCTGGGCGTTGCGGGTCTCGTAGTTGCGATAATTCTTGCTATTCAATTCATGGATCCTGTGGGTTCCGGTATCGGCGCCATGCTCGGCGTACAGTCGACTACTGTGCCCCTGATTGGCTTTGGCGTGATTTTCTTGGTAGTGCAAGTCGTAGTGCAGTTGTTGGCGCGCGTGTTGAGAAAGGCTGCACGGGCTATGTTCCTGGGCCCCGTAGATCGTATACTCGGCGGGATGATCGGTGGACTTAAGGCTTGTTTGGTGCTGAGCATGATATTTGTGGCTCTTGCATCGGTTGGGCTTCCGGCGGAATCGTGGCGCAGTGATTCGCAGTTTTATGACGGGGTTTCAGGTGTGCTGCCTTCCGCCTGGGAATTCGCTGTCGAAGTCTTTCCGCAGGTTGCGCAACTCTCGGAGAAGTTCGGGGAACAAGCCGCCGAGATTCTTGGGCGGTGACGTGGCGCATGTTCCTATTCCGGCGGCTTTTTCAACTGGGCCGGTCCAAGGCGTGGGCGCACGGTTCGCACCTCATGACGGCAAACTGCCACCTGGTCGAAGAGCCATTCCCTGACCCGGCAACAAGACGCTTCGAAAACAATTCCATGAAACAGTATCGGAAATTGCCGTATTTCAGTACTATAAGAATCTCCTTGGGAAAGCGGGTCGAGCTCGTAACGAGATCCGGACGATGAACCAGAAAATGTCCAATATTGAAAGTGGAGAGAGCGGCCGGCGTCCACGCGAACAGTGGGGACTCTTTTCCAACTATCGTACGAATCCGCTCTTCTACGATGAGATGTTCGATTCCGAGGACACGCCCCGTGAGCATTGTCGCGAGTTATGGACAGCTCTCAACGATGTGCCGCATGATGAAATTGCACACATGCAGAAGCGCGCGGAGCGGTCGTTCTTGCACGAAGGCATCACCTTCTCTGTCTACGGGGAAGAAGGCGCTCACGACCGGATCATTCCAATCGACATCATTCCGCGGCTGGTCAGCGCCAAGGACTGGGATATTCTCGAACGTGGATTACGGCAACGAATTGAGGCGCTGAACCAGTTTC
Organism: Rhodothermales bacterium; assembly: GCA_963665975.1. Classification (GTDB taxonomy): domain Bacteria; phylum Bacteroidota; class Rhodothermia; order Rhodothermales; family Bin80. The sequence goes on along the minus strand of OY762508.1, from coordinate 451,657 downwards.
TCTCCGACATCTATGGAACGGGCCGGATACTTGCTGATGGTGTCATACCGGTCGATCTCGTCCGCAGCTGTCCGCAGTACAGGATTGAGATGCGTGGCGTGCAGGTTCCCCTGGGCGCCTACGTGTCCATCTGCGGCACCGACATTGTACGGACCCATGATGGCTTCACAGTCCTGGAAGACAACCTGCGAGTGCCATCTGGCGTGTCCTACATGCTGGCCAACCGGCAGGCGGTAAAGACCAGCTTGCGTGATCTTTTTCGGCGCCATTGCGTCCGTGACATCGAGCACTACGGCGCCTTCCTGCGCCAGACTCTGGCTGAGCTTGCGCCGCCCGTTGTCTCTGATCCCACCATTGTCCTGCTGACTCCTGGCGTATACAACTCGGCCTTCTACGAGCACATGTTCCTCGCACAGGAGATGGGGGTGGAGCTCGTCCAGGGCGACGATCTCCTGGTCCACAACGGGTTTGTCTACATGCGTACAACTGGTGGTCTGCGGCGTGTTGACGTAGTTTATCGCCGGATTGACGATGACTTCATCGATCCGTTGACTTTCCGGGCCGATTCTCAGCTTGGCACGCCTGGATTATTCCACGCCTTCCGGCTCGGAAACGTTGCGATCGCGAACGCACCGGGGACCGGAGTAGCAGATGACAAAAGCGTCTATGCCTACGTTCCGGACATGATTCGATATTACCTGAGCGAGGAGCCATTGCTTGCAAATGTCGATACTCATCTTTGCCGCGACCCGGAGGGGCTGGAGTTCACACTCGACAACCTCGATCGCCTGGTCGTCAAGATGGTGGGAGAATCGGGCGGTTACGGCATGCTGGTCGGGCCGCACGCCACGCCAGAAGAGCGCGCGACGTACGCTGAAGAGATTCGCAAGGCTCCGGCCAACTTCATTTCTCAGCCGACCCTTGACTTGTCCTGCGCGCCCTGTCTGTTCGATGGCGGCACCGCTCCGCGTCATGTGGACCTTCGGCCCTTCGTGTTGCGCGGCCTCGAAACGCGCCTCGTTCCGGGAGCGTTCTGTCGCGTGGCCCTGACGCCGGGCTCCATCGTGGTCAATTCAAGCCAGGGCGGTGGTGGGAAGGACCTCTGGGTTTTGTCAGACTGACACATGCTGTCGCGCAACGCACAGGGACTCTATTGGATTGGGCGCTATGTCGAGCGTGCACAGCACGGCTGCCGCTTGCTGACCGAGCAGTTCGAGACCCTCAAGGATCGTTCGGTCGAGGAAATCGAGCTGAGCTGGCGGCGCCTATATGGCGCAGTCGGTCGCGTGCCTCTGGGCGGCGCGCTCGGTTCCAACCTTGAGGACGACTGGTTCATGCTGGCGGACGCCTATACGCTCGCCGCTGATTTGACCTTTGAGGTCAACAATCCCGATGCGATCCGGAACTGTCTGGGTGCGGCGCGGGAAAATGCCCGCCAGGTGCGCAATACCATCAGCAAGGATTTGTGGACCTGCCTCAACCTCCTTTTTCTCGGCATGCGTGATATGAGCTTTGAGGACATCTGGAAAGACCGCCCCGCAGAGTTCTATCTGGACACTGAGAATTCCATAGGAACCTTTTCCGGCATTGCGGACAGCACGATGTACCGCGATGAGAGCTGGCACTTCCTGCGACTAGGCCGGTTCGTCGAGCGGACACAGCTCTTGGCCGACTTGATCGCCATGCAGCTGGCCACCTTTCCCGCTGGTAAGCGGCCGCCCCGATCGGACTGGCTCTCGCTCCTACGAATCTGCGCGGCACAGATTGCGTACGACCGTCTGTTTTCTCTTCAGGTCCGGCCACCCCTGGTAGTCAGATTCCTGGTGACCGATCCGCTGCTCACTCGCTCGATTCGTCATTGCCTGGGGGTGGTCTCGGATGCTCTTAATGTGATTTCTGTGGGGAGGCCGTTTACGGTCGAGGCGGGACGCCGGGTTGGAAGGATGCTAGCCAGGATCGACTATGAATGGCCAAACCATGACCTTGAGGACGAAGGCGCCACGCGTGCCATGCTCCAACAGGTCGGGCAGTCTTCCCGCCTTCTCCATGATGATATCCGAACAGCCTATTTCGACTACGAAGTAGAGGATGTCCTACGATCATGACCCCACCCGTACAGCGCCGGCTAACGATCGAGCACACCTCCGAATTCCGCTACAGGGAGACGGTTAAGGGAAGTCTGCTGATGCTTAGGCTGCGGCCACGCCAAAGCACTCTTCTGCGGCTGCTGGATTTCGCACTCCATATCGACCCTGTCACAGTGCCTGTCGCTTTCGATGATTCATTTGGCAACACCTGCTATGTCGCCAACATTCATCGCAGGCACCGGCGCATTCATGTACGCTCATTGTCGCAGGTCGCGGTGAGCGCCCCTCCGGAATGCTCCGGCCAGGCGTCGGCCTGGGATGCGCTCGCAAAGTTGGCGGACCCAGTCTGCTACTGGGAGTTCTTGAATCCGAGTCACCTGGTGTTTCCTTGCGAGGCCCTCGATTCCTTCATCACGACCCATGGGATCTGTCGTGGGACCGATCCACTGTCTTCGCTTCGGGACACGGCATCCACACTGCACAAGGCGTTTGCCTACGAGCCTGGTAGCACGGAGGTCCATTCGTCCGTCGAACATATTCTGAAGACAGGGCGGGGCGTCTGCCAGGACTACACCCATGTGTTGCTTGCCATCGGCCGGTCCTGGGGCATCCCCGGCCGTTATGTCTCGGGATATCTACACAACGAAGGCATGAGCGGTGAACAATCCTCCGCCTCTGCGAGCCACGCTTGGGCTGAATTTCTGCTCCCGGGATTGGGCTGGGTCGGGGTTGATCCGACCAACAATACCCTCGCCGATCATCGGCATGTCCCTGTTGCCATCGGGCGAGATTATGTCGACGCGGCTCCCACCCGGGGCACCGTTTTCGGCGGTGGAGAATCCACGCTAGTGGTGCGCGTCTCCGTGACGGAAAGCGACAAGCCCGGATCCGCAGCGCCTGTTCACATTGAGAGGCGAGTTCTGACGCATTTCGCTCCTGTGCCACCCGCCCAGAAAATCGTCTCTGGCCAGCAAGACCAATAACCAGTAATTGACGTATTTCAGTTGAGGAATGGAGACTTACCCCATTACAATACTTGGAGTTGACCCACCGCGGCATACATCCTCTTGGTGGACCCAAATAGAAAGATATCCGTGAAAGTGGGGCAAATCCAATCATCACAATTGCCAATGTATGTCCAGGCCGAGCATGAACGATACGGTCGATGTCCTAGGGCTAAACTTGTGGTGAAGATGACCAAGGGACTTAATCATCTGGCCGTTTCAGCACTGATTCTCCTAACGGGATGTGCAAGCTGGACAAAAGTCCCTGTCATTACATGCGTACCCGAAACGAAACCGACTCTCGCAGAACTAGCCAATTACGGATGGGATGTGGTTGAAGAAGTAGATACTTGGCCGACGGTAATTGGTGGGCTAGAATCCGCTCAACAGCGTTTGCGTATCCCTGAGCTAGCTAGAAGAGCAAAGATTAGCGGACGTGTTGTTGTCAGCTTTGTTGTTGACGAAGAGGGACGCGTAAGGAATCCTCTTGCGATAGAATGTCTTGGAGGAGGACTAGATGAGGAAGCAAAACGAGTACTCCGAACATTGAGATTTACGCCAGGAATGAAAGATGGGAAACCTGTACCGGTAAGACTACAATTACCTTTTACGATTAGAATTTATGGCTGAGCTAATCTATGAGAATTGCCATTGAGTTCTTCGTACTGTATTATTTCCATCGGTTAAACTCCTGATAAGTATTGTGATGGAATAGTTTCCGCTAGACATGGTAGCAACTCCTTTTGTTATAGGCTAATTTTCTGTATCTATTATGATTCCCACATGACGAAGTTGAGAAAAGTGGCGAGGATGGGCTTCACGGCCACTGAAGTACATCCCGTGCTTCAAGCCGTGACGCCTTCAAAAGGCCACTCCCGCCATCCCCGAAGCATGGGGAAATACAAACCCAGAACGATCGGGCGGGTATCCATGAAACGTATCACTCGCGCATATTTCTCCAGTTGATCACGATATCTGTTTCTCTCATTGTCAAGAAAGGCTTCCGGATCACCACCGGAATGTGTGCCCGTTTTGTAGTCTATAATCCATCGCGTGTCGTTGTCAACGAAGGTCCTGTCCACGACCAGTCGCTTGAACCCACCGTCGACTAGTGTCGAGAGTGCGTACTCCCGTTCGTCGTCATCGTGGCATGAGAGAATCCAGCGCCCACGCGTGTCCGCTAGGGTATTGTTCAACGCAGTTGCGGCCCGGGACACCGCTTCGGCGAGCGCTTCGCCGTGTAATCCCTCATGACGGAGGGCACTGCGTAGCCTGTGTTCGCTAAAGTTGAGCAAATCCGGTGCACGCATCTGCTGTAGCATGCGATGGACGACAATGCCTACTCGCCGCTGCAAGTCACCGGCCCACTCAAAGGGTGGTTGGCGTGCCTCCAGGTCTTCGGCTTCAAATGGCCGAGTCTGAGCCTTCCAAACGATATCGTCCGGTGGCGTGAGAGGGGTCCAGTCCGCAGCCAGTCGCCGAAGGAGAACGCCTGCAGGTCGTGTATCGACTAGTTGCTCCTCATTGGCTGTTTCCTGATGAATCTTCAAGGCATCCAGGAAAACCGGCTCGGCGGCGCTCCATATCTTGGCCAGCAAGGAGCGTTTGTTAGGTGGCCCTGGCCCTGATTTATTAGGATTAACCTTGGCATGTCCCAACTGGTGAAGGTGCTTCCGAGCCCTTGTGGCGGCCACATACAGCAGGCGGGTGCTTTCATGATCCCGTCTTTGCCGGTCTATGCCCCGCAAGTATTCGTAAATCGGATCTTCCCGGCCTCCCGCCTCATGAATCGGAGCCAGCAACAGGCGCGCCCGATCACGGTCCGCAAATTCTCGCCACAAGAGTAGGGGCCGCTCGTCAGCACTTGTGTACCGTCCCAGACCCGGCAGAATGACCGTGTCGAATTCCAGCCCCTTGGCTTTGTGGATAGTCATTAATTGCAGGTCATCACCCGCCTCTACGTCAGAAGAAGCGAACAAGCGGGCGATATCATCAGCGAACTTGCCTTCGTCCCGTATTTCCTGGCCATCAAGCGATTTCTCCAGGAGATCCAGATAGGCCGATGCATCTTCCAGTTCGGTACGCGTTTCGAGGCATGCGGGACCGCCTAGTGCAACCCAAACGCTTTCTACACACCGCCGCACCGGCAGTCTTCCTCGCTGGGCAAATGCATCGCTGAATAGCGGGATCAGGCGGCCAATGCGTGCTCTGCCATCAGGAGACAAACGCTCTCGACTCGCGCGATCTTGAAGTAGATCCCATAGCGAAGCGTTGAGGTCGCTGCTAACCAGCGCTTCAAGATCCGGGAGCGTCAGGCCGCACCAGGGCGCCCTGAGAATTGACAACCAGGCGAGCCGGTTACCTGGATGCAAGAGAGCTTGTGTGAGCGCCGTCAAGTCCCGGACTACCGGGCGTTCCCCCAGGGCATCAATTTCCACAGCTCGAAATTTCTTCCCGCTTCGGCGGAGAGCCGGGACGATGTGTGCAAGATGACGGCGGGCCGACACCAGTACGGCCACAGTCTCGCGGGGTCGCCTTGATTGCGCTTCGTCAATTAATTCAACAACGCGTTCGGATTCGGATTCATAATCAGCAGCCAGGAATGGATGCACAAGAACGGCACCCGCAGAAAGGTCAGCCCTAAATGGAGCCGATCGCTCGTACGTCACCGCACCGGTGAATGCATCCTCCGAGTTCGGGAAAGCGTCACACAAGGTCTGGTTCACCCATTCCACGATCACCGGACTGGAGCGAAAATTAGTCACCAGCTTAATTGGATCAAGCGTAATGGCGCCAATTCCAGTCTTCCGAGCCTGCAGATAGAGGCCTACTTCTGCTTCACGAAAGCTGTAGATCGACTGCATCGGGTCGCCAACGAGGAACACGGTCCTTCCATCTCCGGGCCGCCAGTCCCTGATGAGCCCAGCCAGCAAGTCGAACTGGCTTTGGGAGGTATCCTGAAACTCATCAACTAGCACGTGTCGGATTGGGCAGTCTAGCGTATGGGTGAGGTCCGTTGGCGCCACGTCGGAACCAAGGGCGGCTCGTGCTCCGAGTGCGACTTCCGCAAAGTCAACACACCGTTCCTCTTGAAACACGCGTTGAAGTTGATTTACAGCTGCAGGTAGCAAGACCGACAGAGAAGCCAGCATGGCCCATTGCTTGTCGTCGAATTCCGTTGCAGGTAGCGACCGCAACGCATGCAATAAAGTGATAACATTCGGGTCCAGATCGATATCTCTACACTGAGCCTTGGCCGCACGCCCGGCCTCTGTTGGGGGGAACCCCAGGTTCTTATTAAGCGCCTTGCGGCGGAATCCTTTGTTGGTCAGGAGCATCTCCGCAAATCCCAGCCACACAGGCAGCGATTCGAGGTTCGCCTCTGGAAAATCCTCGATTTCGTAGCAGGCATTGATGGCGCTCGCACGCCCTTCATTCCGGAGATTCTCGGCCGCGAAACGGGCGAGAATTACGGTTGTGGCCTTGAATTCCTCTGGGAACGCTGCTACAGGCTGTTCAAGGGCGCGCTTGACTACGTGCACAAGCGCGGATTCCACCTCCTCCCGCAGAATAGTAGGCGCCGGGTTCCCTTCCACATGACGCAGCCACTGGTCACGGGTGCCCAGCATGGTGCTCAACAACCGCTCGACCTTGCCTACATTGTTGTCCAGGTGTGAAAGAAGTCGCGACAACACTTCCGCTACTGCGATTGGCGTCCCTACTGCGTCAAGCATGGCCAACGTGCGACGGGCTGCGCGTCGATACAAATGTCTGGCATCTTCCTCCGGGCGAAGCACCGCTCCCATGCGCGATACCCAGGGCATCTGCTTGACGAGCATGGCGCAGAGCGAATCTATCGTTTGAATGCGCAAACGCGCGCGGTTTTCAGTCAGGCGCCAGTTCAGCCGATCGTTTTGAGCGAGGGCGGTTTGCGCAAGTCTCCACATGCGCTGTTGATGCGGAGTGGTCGGTTCGGGACCTGACGCACTCTGAAAAGCAGCAATTACGCGGTGCCGCATTTCTGCCGCGGCCTTTCTGGTAAAGGTGATGGCGACGACCGCCTCTGGCCGATCCACTTGAGCCAGCAAGACCAGAAACCGCTGAATCAACAGTTCAGTCTTGCCGGAGCCCGCAGGAGCCTGGACAATGAATGACCGTCTGGGGTCTAACGCCTGGAGGCGTTGCTTCTGGTCTGGCGCCGGATCAACCATTGCTTGGCTCCGACTGAATGGAGGGTTGACCTATTCTGCAGAGCGTCGGTAGCGCACAATATTCGCAAGTCACATTCCGCTGCTTGGGATCGACTGTGGCATGTCCCGCGCTATAGTCGTGACCCAGGCGATTCAATGCACCGCGCCACTCTTCAAGGAAATCCGATAATGGCGACTGACCTTTCGCGCCGGGAACAATATCCGGGGATTGAGACAATCCTTTGAAGCCGGTCTTGCCAGTCTTGAGGCTACCAAAGAAGACACCTGCCAGAGTAGCGTTAGCGGCAACCGCGTAAATGGGTAATTGCGGCTCATCAGGCCGGTCACCTTCCCATTGGGATACGCTGCATTCGCCGGTCTTATAGTCGATGATTACCAGGTCACCATTCTCAAGGCAGTCAACGCGGTCGATACGGATTCGCGTATCAATGCCGCCCACGGTTATACGCTGCTCTTCTTCCTGCTCGATCATCTTGAATGGCTGGCGTTCTTTTTCGAGAGCAAGCCATTCTCCAACAATACGTTCTAGCCGAGCCTGTTCTATTCTTGCAAACTTGGGCCTCTGCAAAATCCGCCGACGAGCAGAAAGGGATTTGATTTCGGAGCCAACAGAAGATCGCACGATGTCTGCTAGTTGGCCATCAGACATCGACAGCAGTACGTCGTGCGACTGCAGTCGCTTCCAGATTCGCTCAAGAATACTGTGGATAAGTTTGCCTCGATCAATGGCGCTCAAGCCGGGTTCCGGCAGATCCGGCGCTTTCGCTTTGAGGCGTAACTCTGCAAATGCCTTGAATGGACAAGCGGCCTGGAGCTTAAACAGTGCGGTTCCGCCTCTGAGCGCAGTATCACTGCACGGTGGACCATAGTTGTCTTCAAACGTTTCCATAAGGGAAGAGCGTTGAAGCTGCTCCACGTAACTGTCACGCGCAAGAATCCCGAGGTTAGCAGCCGACACTTCGGGCAACCCGGCAAATAGTGGACTGACTCTCAAATCTGCATCGCCATGCCGAATGGGAAAGCTCACAACAATAGTAGGAGCACTCGACAACAGACGAGCCGTAAGAATTCTGGCATGCTCCAATTGGAGGTCAGGCAAAGAACGCGGCAGGCCAAAACGGCTTTGCAAACGAAACGGCACGAACGGATCCGCTGCAGATGCAGTCGGCCAGGCATTGTCGTGCATCCCCATTATCCAGAGCCTGTCAAAGCTCAGGCCAGAGGCCTCGTACACCCCCATGATCTGGACAGGAGCGGGCTCGGACTGAGGTTGAAACAGCCTGACTGAAGCAATTTGTCTCAAAATGCCAACGGCCGCATTCAGTCGGATATCTCCACATACGCTGTCGAGTCCGGCCAACTCGGAAAGCAGGTCCTTCCATACCTGCAGCGTTTGATGCTCGATGCTGCTGAGCCCGCGATCTCCGGGCCAACCTGCGAACTGTAGGAATTTTGAAAGCACAACGGCCCAGTAGCTGGGCTTTTGCTCAGTTGATAGTGATTCGTATTGCGTACTCCAGGACTGGAGTTGGGGTACGAGTTTGGGGCACTCGTAGGCCGCCTCTTCTCGGCCAGCCAGTTTTATGATGTCCGTCAGTGAAACATGTGGTTCTCCGAGTGCACGCAACGCCACATCCAGGAGTGCGCGTCTTGTAAATTCCTCCACGGATCCGTGCAAAAAAGGGGAGCGCAAGATCCGGCTGGCTTTCTCGATTGGAATCTTGTGAGGATTAGTTGCAAGAAACTGGAATGCTGCCCTGACAATCGGGTATTCAGTACATGGCAATCCGAGAGAGATGTTGAATAATCGTCCGGGGTCCAGATCCGGTCGTAGCCGAGTGCGTGAATGGAATGCTTCGCCGAAGATGCGCTCGATGTCGCTACGCAGCCGGTTCAAGCCCGGAACGATTATGCCGATTCTGAAGCGGCGATTTGCAGCCTCCGGCTCATCTTCCAAGACGTGACGCGCCCACTCGGCAGCGGCGCGTACTTCAAGTCTGGCATCTGCGGCGCCGAAACGGACAGCGTTGCCTGTGTGCTCTGGTGCGACTCGCTCCCGTATTTCCGTCCCGCGTCTCGCGAGGGCATTGAAGACGCCCTGTTGAGACGGCGTCGGTGCAATAAATCCTGCGATTTCTACATGGCTGGGGACTGCCACTTGTTCACGTTCGATCAGATCTGCGACAATCGCGGAAAGCTCAGCGCTTGAGAACCATCTGTTCTTTTGGCAGCGACGACAGAATTCCCGGGCCCATGATTGGAAGACTCTGGAGTCCACAGAATTCTTCCACTCCGCTACATCCAGTGGAATATTCCAGTTACAAAGCAGGTCCCACGAGGCAAGCGCCAACTCGGCGGTATCGCGTACATTGATCGGTATTCTGTTAGCCGTTGAACGGATTATATCCTCCCAAATAATCCTCTCTTCGGCTGGCCGGAGCGGACGGATAACCGGTTCTGTTTGCCCGGAATACAGCCAGTCTTTCCAGAGTGTAGACAGCCACGCAGACAGAGGAGTTATCTGAGCCGCTTGCCAGGAGCGGGGGCCTGCCCCTTCTTGATCCAGATCATATTGCTGCCTGAGTTCGCGGGCAAGTCGCAAGGTTGCCGTTAGGACCATTCGCAATAGCTCCAGCAGTCAATACTGCGTCTACGTGAGATGTCTGAAGTGGCAGAACGAGTTGACCTGACCCGAGGCTTCAGCAATTCGCAACCGGAAGGATAACCATCAATGATGCAAATTGCGTCACGGTCTTGTGCGCGCGGGCCACCCCTGGCGATACAGGGGCAGGTAGAGTATTGGCACCTCTATCGGACTCCCGCCGCACGCAAATGCTGGGCACGATTGTAGCGCATGATGAGAAGGCCACCGATGATCAGCGCGCCACCACCGATTTGGGCTATCGTAATCGCTTCGCCGAGCAGATAGTAGCCGGTCACCAGTGTCACGACGGGCACCAGATTCGCATATACGGCCGTATGGGCCGGACCGACGTTCCGGACGGACCTGGTCCACAGGGCAAGATTGAGACCGATGGAAAAGGCTCCGGAAAACGCGATCAGCAGCCAGATTTCCACGCCCACGTCGTCCCAGACCACAGAATCTAAGACGGAAACTCCAAGCAGCGTCAATAGCGGAAGCATCATCACCAGGGCAAAAAATGCGATTCCGGCCGGATTGATCTTTTGCGTAAGCGTTCTGTTGAGTGCCGTGTAGGCACCCCAGGAGATGGAGGCTATGACCATCAGGATGTTGCCCCAAAGTGTGGTGTCACTGAAGTCAATGCTCTGCGCGCCACCGAGCACAATGATGAGGGCTCCGGTAAACGTGGTGAAGATTCCGAGCCAGTCCAGAGGTAGCATCCTCTCCAGCCCAAGTACAAGCGCCACGATCACGGTCCACAGTGGAGCGCTGGACAGAATGAGTGCTGCATTTCCGGCGGTCGTGCCATCAATTCCGAGAATGGAGAAATACTGGTAGCACAGAAATCCGATAATCCCTACCGTGAGAAGCTGCCACGGGTATGTGCGCACGGGGGCGAAGAATGGCTGTCCGATCCTGCGCTGGTACAGGTAGTGAAGAATGCCAAGGATCGTTGCCGCAATCCACAGGCGAAATATGTTCATCACGAACGGATGCATCGTCCGGAACACGATCTTCATGATCGGAATATTGAATCCCCATACCAGGACAACCCAGAGCAGGGAGAGGTCGTGCTTTATGGAAAATTTGTGATTCATGGGTAGCGTGGCGCGAGTCGGGCTGGTACGCTTCGACATTCGCAATTACCTGCGCCAAACCGTAAATTTGCACATATTGGATATCTATTCACAGGGCAAGGAGTTTGTGATGGCGACCGTTGCTGGTATCAAGAAGCTATATTACACGATCGGAGAGCTCGGTGCGATGATGGGGTTGGAGACGCATGTTTTGCGTTATTGGGAAGCGGAATTCACGCAGCTCAGGCCTCGACGCAGTCGCGCCGGGAGGCGCATCTATACGGCAGAAGATATCGCTGTCGTGGAACGCATCCTGCATCTGTTGCGCAACGAGAAATACACCATCGAAGGTGCGAAACAGGTGATGGATCGCGATGGTGTGCAACCTACCTGGTCCGGTGATCTTGCGGAGTTGCGCCGTGTCCGCGCATTTCTTGCGAACCTACTCGATCAAATCGAGTAGACTGGAACGGTTCGGGACGTGGCGCAGCCAGGTAGCGCACTTCAATGGGGTTGAAGGGGTCGCGAGTTCAAATCTCGCCGTCCCGACTCTTCAAAATCGGCCTTTCCAATAGTGGAGAGGTCGATTTTTTTGTTTGAGCGCGTACTCCATGCGGCGGGTGATGGTCTTATTTCTCATACGGGATAAGAAATTGTAATGTCTCGCCATAGTCTGGAATACGTAGCTTGATTTACCAGTACGGCTAGTTCTTTCGTCATCACCGCCAGGCGCGACACTTCTCGAATTCATTTCTCGACGCGTTCCCGCTGCTCGGGCGAGGCATAACGTTTCAGGAAATGCTCTCAGACCAGGAAGCAATTCGCACAACGCGTTTCGCAAAATGCGAAACGCACATTGCGAAGTGGCGTATCAGTACACTACCGCATTGCATAGAGACACATGATCAATCCATTTCAGTATGGTGGCATAGTCGGCCCTGAAGCGTTCTGCAACCGTGAGCAGGAACGCCATGATCTCACACGCGCAGCTACCAACGGCGACCGGCTCTTAATCGTTGCCGAGCGTCGCCTGGGCAAGACCTCACTCGTCAAGCATGTCCTTAGCGATCTTCCAAAGAAAGATTTCCTCCCGATCTACGTTGATCTTTGGGCTACCAACACGGCGTCTTCTTTTGTAAAGAAAGCGGCCAAGGCCATCGCTGAGGCAGCGGCTACACGAAGGGACAAGCTGCTGGAGACCTCGAAAGAACTGTTCCGTCATCTGGCACCCTCCTTGACGCTGGACGAAACCGGGAATCCGTCGATCCAGTTCGGCGCGCGGAGCGGCATCGAACGCGAGCCTGAGATCGAGGATGTGTTGGAGGCACCGGCTAGACTGGCCGCGAAGCGTGACCGCCGCGTGGTGGTCGTCTATGATGAAATCCAACAGATCATGGACTACAGCGATGACACCGTCGAGCGTATACTGCGCAGCCACGTGCAGCGGCATGAGCGCATCGCCTATTTCTTCCTGGGCAGCCGCAAGCACCTTGTCCAGCGCCTGTTCCAGGACCGCAACCGGCCTCTTTACCAATCGGCGGGTTTCTACCCACTCGGGCCGATTCACACGGCGGACTGGACGCCGTTTGTCCAGGAGCGCTTTGAGGCAGCCGGCAAACCTATGGCTAGAGCGCACATCGAGGAGCTTTGCGCGCTGACGGACGGGCATCCGTTCTACACGCAGCACTTGGCGCACGCCGTCTGGGAGATCACGCCGGAGGGCAAGGCTGTGACCGAGGACACCCTGCGGGAGGCACTGGAGGTGCTTCTTCGGCGGGTCTCATATCCGTACATGGTACTATGGGAGAGCTTGACATCCAATCAGCAACAACTTCTGCGTGGCCTGGCTGTTGAGCCTGCCCCGGCCAAGCCGTTCGGACAGGCGTTCTCAAAGCGGTACGACTTGGCCGGATCGAGTGCGCACCGGGCGGCAAAGGGTCTCCTGGAACGCGACGTGATCGATCGGGAAGGCGAAGGATTTGTCATAAGTGATCGTTTCTTTCGTCTATGGATTGAGCGTCTGTGAGGCAGATCGTCTGGCTCTGCTCTTGCATGGTCTTTTCACGACGAGTAGGAGTAGAACAGGGGTGTACATCAACGTGTACGTACACCTTTGCTATCTCCTGCGAATGTGAGCATAGACCTCCGACTAAAGGGAATGAGAAACCCTCAATACGACGCCGAAATGCCACTTGTAGCGCATGCGAGCAGGATTGGGCACCAGTGGGGTTGAAGGAGCCGCGAGTCCAATTCTCGCCGTTCCGACCGGTTAAACGACGGCTCCCTACCAGCAGGAAGGTCGGCATTGTATATCGCGCATGGCGTGCCGCATGCTATTCTGGCGCAGCGTTTACCATGTGGGGCAGAAACGCTGTCTGGGACCAACCTCCGTCCACGACCAGGGTCTGCCCCGTGATATGCTGCGCATCGGGCGAAAGGAGAAAGAGCGCCGCCCGGGCAATGTCCTCAGGCTCTGCCAGACGGCCGGAGGGTGTTATGCGGGTCCAGCGTTCGACATAGCCCGGATCGTCTAGCATTGTGCGATCCGTACGCGTGGCTCCGGGTGCTATGGCGTTTATCGTAATCCCGTAGGGCGCCAGCTCCAGGGCCAGTGTGCGGGCGAGCATACTGATGGCGGCCTTGGTCATGCAGTACGGTGCAAGGTTAAGGTGCGGCTGTACGGCGAGCACGGAGGACATGAAAAGGATCTTGCCAGTACGTCCATGCTTGCGCATATGGTTTGCCGCTGCCTGTGCCAGAAAGAAGGAACCCTGGAGGTTTAGCGTCACGGTACGCTGAAACGCTTCGGCGCTATACGTAAACACGTCGCCGAATAGCGTAAGGCCAGCGTTGGCCACCGCAAGGTCGAGTCCTCCGAACGTGTCCTCCGCATGGTCCACCATGGCATAGATGCGCGCTACTTCTCCGGCATCGCCGGGAAAGGGTTCACAGGTGCCGCCGTCTGTCCTGATCAATTCCGCAGCCGCCTCGGTGCGCTCCTCTACGATATCGTTGAGAATGATGCGAACGCCGCGCGCGGCAAGCGCCCGGGCGATGGCCAGTCCGATACCGGAGCCGGCTCCGGTAACCAGGGCGGTTTGATCAGAAAGCGGTCGCGCCATACGGCAGGCTGTTAAAAGGACAGTCGCTGCATGCGCGTGTAGGCTACCACAGTTCGCGAGCGCGCTTTGCAGCCATGATCAGCACGCCTACCAGCGGTGCCTTATCACCTAAGGTACCATGCACGATATCCGGGGGAAAGGGGAGCGTTCTCGCTGTGACCTCTCGCATGCGATCAATGATGACCGGTTGATGCCGTGCTATGCTGCCGCCGAGCACAATGCGGTCCGGATCGATCAGATTGCCGACTGCAACGGCGGCCTGTGCAAGATAGTCTGCGGCGCGTGAGACGAGTCTCTGGGCATCCTTGTGGCCATCCCGCGCGGCCGCGAATACTTCTATGGCCCGGTCCGCCTGGGAGCTTCCTCCGCATAGCGCGGCCCATGCCTGCGCCAACCCTACGCCGGCAGAGGTTGTTTCCAGGCAGCCGCTAGGCATCCAGTCCTGGTCGATGAGGCGGGGATCGGGGAGAAAAAATCCCAACTCGCCAGCTGCGTGATGCGCGCCGCGCAGGAGCTCTCCACCTATTACGATCCCGGCGGCTACTCCCGTAGACACGGTAAAGAAGACCATGGAATGACATGCGCGTCCGGCGCCGAGCAGTGATTCGGCCAAAGCGGCGGCATTGACATCATTCTCCACTTCGGTATGCGCACCGAAACGGTCGGTAAGCAGTTGTGCAATGGGGATGTCTGTCCAGCCTTCGATATTGTGCGCATCAACAACGATGCCTCTCTCACTGTCTGTGATCCCGCAAGCACAGCATCCAATGGCCTGTAGCAAGCCAACTCGTATTCCTTCGGCGGCCATGCAGGCATTGATGCTGTCGCCGATGGCGTTGAGGAACTCCGTAACGCTGCCGCGCGGCGTGGGCAGAACCCGGTACTGGATTATGTGGTCGGGCCTGTCCGCACGTGCGAGGGCGCAACGCGTTTGGGTGCCGCCGATATCAATCCCTATGACGTAGTGATCTGGCGCGTGTGCGTCCATGAGAAGGATGAGTTGAAATCCAGGAACACGCCAGTGAACACTGTCTCACCGTGGTCCACGTGGTTGTAGAGATCGCTGCCGCTCTGCATCACGGGTGCAGGCCGCCAACCTGCTCGCTACGCGCAGGCATACCGGTACTCTCGGGCTTACAGCACGGTAGTCTGACTGCTTGAATCGAGGCAAGGCTCAAGGGCGTCCGAAGATTTTACATGTCAGGCAATTCTCGCACCCAGATGTTACGGAATTGGGTGGGTTCGTTGTGGTCCTGAAGGCGAATCGGAAGTTTATCCGCGTGTGCCTTGTAGGGTGGGCGCGATTTGTGCCCCGTAGGACCGGTAAGCACCACGTTGTCCTGCACCAGAATGCCATTGTGAAAGACGGTCGCGCGGGCCGGGCGAACCAGGCCGCCGTCGGCGTCGAAATGAGGGCGCCGGAATACGATATCGTACGATTGCCACTCGCCCGGTGGGCGACTCGCGTTTACCAGCGGCGGGTATTGACCGTAAATACTGCCTGCCTGCCCATCCGGATAGGTCTCGTTGCCGTGAGAATTGAGCACCTGGACCTCATAGGTACCCATGAGAAAAACGCCGCTATTGCCGCTGTCCTGGCCCTCACCACTATTGGGAGTTGCCCATTCGACATGCAGTTGCACATCGCCGAAACCCTGCTTGGTCCGAATAGGGCCGGTGCGCTTGGCGACCTGCGCGTACCCGTCCTGAATGGTCCACTTGACGGGGTCACCGGTCAAGTGCTCCCACGCATCGAAATCCTCGCCGTTAAACAGAACGATCGCATCCGATGGCGCGGGCGCCGGGTCCATAGCCGGTCCCGGATCCACAATCGCGGGTTGAGCCCGGTCCAAATCGTGAACTCTCCACTGGCTCAGGTCAGGAATCTGCGCCGCGCTGGCGAGGGGAAGAACAAAAAGTAGAATAATGGCGAGAGTGAGCGTCTGCGTACTGGACATGAGGCGTGCAGGATGATGTGAGCATGGAGTAGATCTCCTGAAGTATAGGAGTCTCACGCGCGAACCTCAATGCTTTCGGGCAAACGGGCCTATTCCATGCGCAGGAAAGCAAGCAGGTTGGCGATATCGGCTTCGTCAAGTCCGGTAATTAGGCCGGGCGGCATCCCTGAGCCGGCTTGTAAGGATACCGATTCGATGTCCGCGCGCAACACCACTTCCTCGCCGTGCTGACTACGAATTGTTATCGAAGTGGGTGTTTCCTGCGCCATGACGCCATGTACCGCGTCCCCTCTGCTGCGTTCGACGGTCCACAACTCGTAACCGTTCGCAATGGACTGGCTCGGATCCAGGATCTTGGCTAGCAGCGCCTTGCGGGGCCAGTGCTGAACGGTAGAAAGGTCAGGGCCGTAATCCGTGGCACCAACGGGTCCGGCGCGGTGGCATGCTGCGCACACCCTGTGGAATATGGCCGTCCCATCCTGGGCATTGCCGGTAGCATCCAGAACGGAGCTGTAGCGATCTTCGGTAACTTCTTCCAAATCGGCCTGCAGGCTCAACAAGGAGCGCGCCCGGCTTCGCAAGGATTCCCGGGTATCGCGCATCAGGACCACGCGATGGCGCCAGGAGAGTTCAGCTGCTAACACGACACCGTCTTCGATGGCATCGAGCAGACGACCAGCGCGCACTTCGGTGATCATCAGGTCGATCGCATCCTGGCGCAGTGCTGGAGTGAGACTGCTCCACTCCTCCAGCACGATGTGCGCAGGCGTTTCACCGTTCACGCTTCCCAATGCCTCGATAGCAGCGCGTTGCACGATGAGTGGTTCTGCAGTCTGGATCATTGCGCGGAAGAGCGGCACGTGGCCGTCAGCGTCTCCGAGGGCGATGATGCCAAGTGCTCGAGCGCGTACATCCGCCTTATACGATTGATCTTCCGCCACACGCACGGCGGGGCCCAGCGCGAATTCTGGTGGGAGTCCGATGGTTTGCACGATGGATAGCGCCGCATGGGCGGCTTCCATGTCCTGGAGTGCTCGTTCTGCAAGCGCAGCGCGTTCACCGTCCAGCGCACCTCTATCGTCTGGACCAGTTTGGAGGCCACCGGCGAGCCCGCCTAGCAGGGCGGCATTCCACCATTGTGCTCGGACTGGACCCGGACGCGTCAAGCGTAGCAGCGCGCGTATCGCGTCAGCGTCCCCTGACGCCCCAATGAGCGCAGCGATGCGGGCGAGATAGGAGGCGTACGTGTCATTCCTGGCTGGTGGCGCTTGGGCGAGCGCATCCTGCAATACGGCGCCGAGATCAGTGCCCAGCACCAAAAGTCCCATCGTCTGGACCCAAGCATTCTTCATGTCACGCAGTAAGATGCGGTGCTGAAGTGCCTTTGCAGCAGAGCTTTCGAGAAGGCTTGCCGCGCTCATTAGCTGAAAGCGTACGCCCAGATCAGGATCCGTTTCCATCGTCATGAGCAGTGTCGCCACGTCTGGCATGCGAGGCGCGTACTGTTCGGCGAGGCGAATGGCATTCTCCCGCACGCGAGCATGCGTATCGGCGAGCGCTGTTCGGAGCGTGGCAGCATCCAACCGATCCAGGCCGTCCAGCGTCCACAAGGCGTGCACGCGCGCTTCGGGCGACGTGCCAGATTCTACAAGACGTGCGAGCAGGTCTGCGGCATCGCCGCCTCTGCGGTCTACAAGGAGACGCTGGGCGTTCAGACGCCACCAGGCGTTGTTGCTTTCAAGATGAGCCACAAGCGTTGCAGTCGAAGCATCTCCAAGCGTCAGGGCATCGAGCCATTCAGGTGGCGGCGTCCCATTGGGGATTACGCGGTAAATCCGGCCCCGGTCGCTCCCACGATGAAGGTCGCCGGTTCGTGCATCATCGTCCATCCATTCCGGATGCTCGACAATCTGCCGGTAATAATCGACGACATACAGTGCACCATCCGGCCCAACGGAAAAATTGACGGGACGAAACCATGAATCCGTAGATGCAAGAAATTCTCGGCCTTCCGTGATGCGGCTGGCGGTATACGTGGGCCCATTGTAGGTCACCTTGTCCGCGTGGACTAGATTGTGCACGGGTTCCGCCGTGAAGGTGACATCGCGATCATAGGGAGCAGGGAAGAGTCCTCCCATGTAGTAAGTGATGCCGCACGCGGAGGTGAATACGCCCCGATCGGTAAGCAACTGGTGCTCGGGGTCGAGCGTAATCGGAAACACTGCAGCGGCATTGCCGTGGTCGGAGGTATAATGCGTCGCTCGCTGCACGGGAAGGTCGGGGTTGCGCTCAAAGACCTCCGCGCCGATGACCTCGTGGTAGTGGTGGTGGCTGTTATCATTGAGGAAATGATGTCCCCAGGCATTAAATGTATGCCCGAACTGCGATTTTCCCGAGCGGGCTTCGAGTTCAAACGAGTCCGGGCGAAAGCGCACGTTGCGGTTGGCGCCATTGGGCGCAAGGCGTGGACCTTCCGGGTGTGCAGGGTAATGAACTTCACTGCCGCGATCGCCAAACTGATCGGCATAGTGCTCTGTCCACCAGATCGTGGCGTTATTGGCCACGGTTATCCAGTTATCCAGTCCATATTTCGGCGTGTTTGCGTTGTGTTGCGGATTCGACAGTGCAAATCCGGTCAACACGACCTGCCGAACGTCGCTGCGGCCGTCCCCGTCGGTGTCCTCCAGATACAGGATATCGGGCGGGTCGGTAACCAGGACGCCCTTCTTCCAGCGCATCATGCCGGTCGGAAGCCGCAGGCTGTCCGCAAATAGCACGGCGGTGTCCGGCAGGTGATCGCCGTCCGTGTCGCGAAGCATTGTGATGCGTCCTGATCCGTGTGTGTCGAGAGGGTAGCCGGGCATTTCGGCCACGTAAAGGCGGCCGTATTCATCAATGGCCATCGCCACCGGATCCATGACGATTGGTTCGGCGGCCACAAGTTCCACTCGAAAGCCGCTGTCTACCTGTATGGTTGCGAGCGCATCGTCTGGTGCGAAGGGCGGCCCTTGTGTTGGCGAATTGCCGCAACGGATCGCAGAAAAGGAAAAGCAAAGTATACATGCTACTGGAGCAAGGCGGTGCAGAGCTGCCACGATCTGACTACAGGATGATTTGCATGTATGCACGGTGCGCGCGTGCCCGGCCTCTGGTAACATCGGCAATAATCCAACACCTTGCAGCCGCTAGGACAATCGCCCGGGCGCGCATGCGCAGGGAACTCCTCCTCCACGCTTATGAGGCGTGTTGAAAGCCTGCGAGGCGCGGAACGCTCGGTCTGGATCCCGCCAGAACACACGTATCCCGCGCTCGCCATTACCGGGCAAGAGAAAACCAGGGCGCTATGGCAGACCTCTTATGCAAGGTCTGACCTGCACAAATTGCCCGCACACGGGGCAATGCCTACGCGCGCTTAACGTTGACCGCGCTAAGCCCTTTCGGAGTACGCTCTACGTCAAATTCCACTTCTTCCCCGTCCCGGAGTCCTTCGTCCCAGCCGAGTCCTTCTACATTATTGCGGTGTACAAAAATGTCTCTGCCACCTTCTTCCGGTTCAATAAAACCGAATCCCTTGGCCACGTTGAACCACTTGACCCTTCCTTTTGCCATCGTTATAGCTTGGTTATGCAACTGGGCGCGGCGGTCAAAGTCGACCTAATGAAAGTCGGAGGGTGATAGACAACGTCGTGCCAGAGCGGTATGGTGTTGTTCGTGAAGAACCATATACGACCAGGATTAAAAAGGGTTCAGCGGGGGCGGGCAAAAATCGGATACCCGCAATTGGAAACTTCTCCCTCGTATCTCGTAGATTTGGTGCTGCATGACAGGCCAGAGTTCATTTCATGGGTGCCAAGAACGTCTTCATAGCGCGGCGTGCGCAGGAACATGACGCCATCGTCGTAGGCTCCGGGATTACGGGAGGCTATGCGGCCAAAGAGTTGTGCGAACTGGGGCTAAACACCCTGGTGCTCGAGCGTGGCCGCACTGTAGAACATGTCACGGATTACATTACCGAGCACAAGAATTCTTGGGAGTTCCCCTTCCGTAACCGACAGGATGGAAAGCGATATGAGGAGCTTTTTTCGGTGCAGCGGCGAACCTATGCTTTTGGTGAGCACACGGAGCATTTCTTCATCAATGACAAGGAGAATCCATATGTCGAGGTCAAGCCGTTCACATGGATCCGCGCCGATGTAGTGGGGGGTCGGTCGCTGCTATGGGCCCGTCAGTGTTACCGATGGGGTGTGCTGGATTTTGAGGCGAATGCGCGTGACGGCTTCGGCGTGGATTGGCCGATTCGCTACGCGGACATTGCTCCATGGTACGATTACGTGGAGCAGTTCGTAGGCATAAGCGGCCAGCCTGAAGGTGTGGCAAGCTGCCCGGATGGCATCTTCCTGCCGCCGATGGCCCTGAACAAGGGCGAGCAGGTGGTGCGCGACGGCATCGCAAAAGGGTTCAGCGATCGGGTGCTGACGATCGGGCGCTCGGCGGTTCTCACGCGAGCTCATAATGGCCGGGGCCCGTGTCACTATTGCGGTCCCTGCCATCGCGGCTGTTCGCCTGGAGCGTATTTTAGCAGCCTCAGCGCCACGCTGCCAGCCGCAGCGGCAACAGGCAACCTGACCCTGCAACCGGACAGTATCGTTCACAGCGTCATCTACGATGCAGAAAAGGGTCGCGCGACGGGCGTGCGTTATGTGGACCGGGAGACTAAAGAAGTCCGGGAGGTGTATGCCAGGGTTATTTTTCTGTGCGCCTCGGCGCTTGCCACCGCGCAGATTATGTTGCACTCGAAGTCAAACCGGTTTCCGGACGGATTTGCGAATGACAGCGGAGCGCTGGGCCACTACCTGATGGATCATCATTTTGAGGTGGGAGCCAACGGTGATCTGCCCGGAATTGAAGAATATTATTACAAGGGAAACCGGCCAAACGGCATCTATGTGCCACGATTCCGCAATGTGTCTGCCCAGACTCAGCATGCAGATTTTGTCCGGGGCTTTGGTTACCAGGGTGAAGCGTGGCGTCCGGGTTGGGAGCGTCCGATGCGCGGCTTCGGTGCAGAATACAAGCACGCGCTGCGCACGCCTGGGCCGTGGCGGATGCATTTTGGTGGCTACGGTGAGACATTGCCGTATTACGAGAACCACATTGCGCTAGACCCGGATAAGACAGACGCGTGGGGTATCCCCGTACTTCGCATCCAGTGTGACTGGGGAGAGAATGAAATGGTGATGCGCAAGGATATCGCCCAGTCAGCGGCGGAAATGCTCGACGCCGCAGGCGCCAAGAACATTGAGACCTTTGATCATTACACGCAGGGCGGACTCGGCGCAGAGCCCGGCTTGGGCATTCATGAAATGGGAACGGCACGCATGGGACGCGACCCGAAGACGTCGGTCCTGAACGCACACAACCAATGCCATGATGTCCCGAATGTATTTGTTACCGACGGGGCGTGCATGACATCCTCAGCGTGCCAGAACCCCTCAATCACGTATATGGCCCTCACGGCGCGCGCAGCACATTATGCCGTGGACGCATTGAAGAAAAGAAACCTGTAGGCATGGACAGACGAGAAGCCTTACGTCGTGTCGGGATCCTCATGGGAGGAACGCTTTCTGCAGGCACAATTGCCGGGATGCTCGGAGGGTGCACGGCGCGGCCGGGTGATCAGGCACGCACGCTGACCGGTCGGCAGAGCGAACTCGTGGCCACCATAGCGGAATGCATCATCCCGGAGACGGATACGCCAGGCGCGCGCGCCGCTGGCGTGCACACATTCATCGATGCCATGCTCACCGACTGGTATGGCGAAGAGGAGCGGTCCCACTTTCTGTCCGAACTGGCAATAGCAGACGAAAAGGCCCGTGCAATGTTCGCCAGGGAGTATCTGGACCTGGATGAGGCACAGCAGGTCCAACTGCTGACCACCCTCGAGGACGAAGCACTTGCCGCGCTGCCGACGCAGGACCCCGAAAGGCCGCCACTGTTTATTGCCATGAAAACGCTCACGCTCTTTGGCTATTACACCTCCGAAATCGGAGCCACAGTCGAACTCCGCGTAATGCCGATGGGAGAATATCGTGGCGATGTCCCGTTCGAGGAAATAGGCAGGGCGTGGGCCTGATGCACACTCGATCACCTGACTACCCCCTGCACAATATGGACCGACGATCATTTATCAAATCATCCGCGGTTGCGGGCCTCAGCAGCATGGCGTTTTTCGGCGCCGGTTGCGCAAGTCAAGAAGAGCCCGCAGTGGAGACGAAAGAGGAGCCCAAAGGCAGTGTTGCGAGCATAGGCGTCCAGCTTTATACGGTGCGCAGTCTCATGCAGGAGGACTTTGCCGGGACGATCGAACGCGTTGCCAGGATCGGGTATAAAGAACTGGAATTTGCTGGCTATTTTGATCATTCGCCGTCCGACGTGCGGAAGCTTATCGATGGACTTGGCCTAACGGCGCCTGCCGTGCACGTAGGTATCGACAGTCTGCGCTCGGATCTGGATGCGGTTATCGAGAGTGCCACCATTATTGGTCACCGGTATATTGTTTGCCCATACCTGAACGAAGACGAGCGCACGCTGGATCATTATAAGCAGCATGCCGAATTCTTCAATACGGTGGGCGAGGCCTGTAAGGCCGCGGGTGTGCAATTGGCCTATCATAATCACGACTTCGAATTTTTTGAAACAGACGGCGTACTTCCGTACGACGTTCTGCTTGCAGAGACGGATAGCGCTCTGGTGCAGATGGAACTGGACCTATATTGGATCAAGAAGGCCGGTTACGATGCGCGCGCATATTTCGAGGCACATCCAGGCCGCTTTCCGCTCTGCCATGTCAAGGATATGACGGCGGATGGCGAAATGACGTCAGTGGGAAGCGGAGAAATTGATTTTGGGGCAATTTTCGCAGTCAGCGCCGAGGCAGGACTTGAGCACTACTTTGTAGAGCACGATTTTCCGGCCGACCCGATGCAGAGCATCACCGACGGTTATGCCCACGTGGCTGCCCTGCGGTTTTGATACAGGCGAATTTCTTTACTGAGAAAACAACACATCATGGCACTGGGAAGAAAACTGAAGTACGGAATGGTCGGCGGCGGGCCGGGCGCATTTATTGGCGGCGTCCACCGGATGGCAGCGGCGCTGGATGGCTCGTTCGAACTCGTAGCAGGCGCGTTTTCCTCAAATGAGGAGCGGTCGCGGCAGCAGGGCGCCGAGCTCATGCTGGATGCGAGCCGGGTCTACGCCTCATTCCAGGAGATGGCCGAGCGTGAGGCGGCAATGCCAGAGGGAGAAGGTATTGATGCGGTGTCTGTCGTGACTCCCAACCACATGCATTTTCCGGTAGCGAAGGCCTTCATCGAAGCGGGCATCCATGTCATCTGTGACAAGCCGATGACGAACACGCTCGAAGACGCAGAGACTCTCTGCCGACTGGTGAAAAAGCACGATGTCGTCTTTGCGCTCACGCACAACTACACGGGCTACCCGATGGTGAAGCAGGCTCGCGCCATGGTTGCTGCGGGCCGTATCGGCGCCGTGCGCAAGATCGTCGTCGAGTATCCCCAGGGGTGGCTCGCAACGCCCCTAGAGCGTGAGGGTCACAAGCAGGCATCCTGGCGGACGGACCCCAAGCGTGCCGGCGCTGGCGCACTGGGTGATATCGGCTCGCACGCCGAAAATCTCGCTCGCTATGTCACCGGGCTTGAGCTGGAATCCCTCTGTGCGGATGTGACCACGTTCGTCGATGGCAGATCCATTGACGACGACGTCAACATGCTTCTCAGGTACCAAGATGGAGCGCATGGCGTGCTGCATGCCTCGCAGATATCCGTCGGGGAGGAGAACAATCTGAACATCCGCGTCCACGGGGAAACAGGATCGTTGCAGTGGTTTCAGGAGCATCCGAACTATCTGTACTTTCGCACGCTCGATGGACCGGAGCATGTCTACAAGCGGGGCAACGACTATCTGGAGGAGATAGCCCAGCACAACACGCGCCTGCCGTCGGGGCATCCGGAAGCGTTCCTGGAGGCGTTTGCCAATATCTACGTAAATGCCGGACGCACCATTGCGGCGAGGATCGCCGGTGAGGAGCCGTCGCCCTTCGATATGGATTTCCCGACCGTCTACGATGGTGCCATGGGCGTCCACTTCATTCTCACTGCCCTGGAGAGTGGAAGGCAACGCGGGTGGGTGGACGCGGCGTACACACCTCCACAATAGCTATCTGACAACCAAGACCAAAAAAATTGCACTCATGGCGAGATCTGTCACGTTATTCACCGGTCAATGGGCCGATCTTTCTCTGGAGGCACTGGCCAAAAAGGCCAGTGCCTGGGGTTTCGATGGGCTTGAACTGGCCTGCTGGGGAGATCATTTTGACGTCAGCCGCGCGTTGAGCGAGGATGGCTACTGCCAGGGACGGCATGATCTGCTCGCCCGGCATGGATTAAACGTATGGTCGATCAGCAACCATCTGGTCGGGCAGGCGGTCTGCGATAACATTGATGTGCGCCACCAGGCGATTCTTCCCCCTCACGTATGGGGTGATGGGGACCCGGAAGGCGTCCGGCAGCGGGCCGCCGAGGAGATCAAGAACACGGCTCGCGCGGCAGCCCGATTGGGCGTTGACACGGTCAATGGCTTCACAGGGAGCAGTATCTGGCATCTCCTGTACTCGTTCCCACCCAATGATCCGAGCATGATTGAGGCTGGCTTTGCGGATTTCGCTCGCCGCTGGCATCCGATTCTCGATGTCTTTGAGGAGGTCGGTGTTCGGTTTGGCCTCGAAGTCCACCCGACCGAAATCGCGTTTGACATTTCCAGCGCCGAGCGCGCGCTTGACGCGATTGATCACCGCCCGGCATTTGGGTTTAACTATGATCCGAGTCATTTTGGATATCAGGGCGTGGACTACATAGCCTTTATTGATGCCTTTGGGGAGCGCATCTACCATGCCCACCTGAAAGATGTGTGGTGGTCGGATCGTCCCACGCGGGCTGGAGTCTTCGGCGGCCATACGGACTTTGGAGACACGGATCGTTTCTGGGATTTTCGATCCATCGGACGGGGAAAGATTGATTTTGAGGAAATCATCCGTGCCTTGAACCGGGTCGGTTACAGCGGTCCGCTGTCAATAGAATGGGAAGACGGTGGTATGGATCGTGAGCACGGTGCCCGGGAGGCCTGCGAATTCGTGCGGCGAATTGACTTTCCACCCTCGACGGCGGCGTTTGACGCGGCGTTCGCAAAGGATGCGCAGTAGAACAGAGGTGCGGCAAGCATGACGTCACTGTATGGATTCGGCAGGAGTATGCCCGGTGTGCTGCTCATTTGCGTATTGATCGGTGTGCATCCTGTGATCGCCATGCAGGTTGCGGAGACGGAGGTGCTCGTCCAGACCATTCCCGGCACCGAGGTCTCATATAGCCTTGTTGAATTGCCAGGAGGCACTTTCATCATTGGGAGTCCGGAAAAGGAGGTCGGTCGCAACGAGGATGAGGGGCCTCAGCGCCTGGTGACCGTTCAGCCTTTCTGGATTGGCATGCACGAGGTCACCTACGACGAATTTGCAATTTTTCGGTACCGCGACCGCGACAGTGCAGAAGGAGGCAGTGGCGTAAGCTTTGATCCCGACATCGTTGCGCGGCCGAGCCCCCCGTATGAAGATCCGGCCCATGGCATGGGCAACCAGGGATTCCCGGTCGTCGGAGTCACGCAGTGGGGAGCGCTGCAGTATGCGCGGTGGCTGAGCGAGAAGACAGGACACTTCTACCGGTTGCCTACCGAAGCCGAGTGGGAGTATGCCTGCCGCGCAGGCACGGAAACGGCCTATAGCTTCGGTGATGATCCGGATGGACTGGACTCCGTGGCGTGGCATTACGGCAACAGCGACGAGACTTTCCACCGGGTGGGTGTGAAAAGTCCGAATCCGTTTGGTCTGTACGATATGCACGGAAATGTGGCCGAATGGACGCTCGATGAATACGTGAAGGGTGCCTACGCGGCGCTTTCCGAGGAGCCCGCTTTGGATCCCTGGACGGAGCCCATGCGGTTGCATCCGAGGACGGTGCGGGGAGGAGCGTACGATGATGATCCCGAGGCCCTACGGTGTGCAGCCCGCCTCGAGTCGACGCTGAGGTGGAAGCGTAGAGACCCGCAGATTCCGAAGAGCATGTGGTGGAACACGGATTCGCCATTTGTGGGGTTTCGGCTGGTGCGGCCGGATTCAGAGCCGTCGCCGGAGGAAATCGCGCTTTTCTGGTCCGTCGTGCTTGGCGAATAGATGCAAGATTCTCGTCTGCAGTAGTATATTGCCAAATGCAACCGGCAGCCGCGCCTGTCGCCTGCTACGCAACGCTAACCCAAGGAGAACCATCCATGGACATGCTTGATCGATCTACCCATGCCGGTGCAGTAACCCGCCGGGACTTCGTCAAAGGGACGACGGCTGCCGTCGTAGGCTCGCTTGTCGCGAGTCAGTTTCCTCTCACGTCAAGTGCCTACTATGGTATTGACGAAACCATTCGCGTGGGCCTGATCGGATGCGGAGGCCGTGGTACGGGGGCCGCACTCCAGGCGCTGAATGCGTCGCCCATGGTGCGCCTGGTAGCCATGGCAGATGCGTTTGAAGACCGAATTGAGGAGAGTTACACCAATCTCACGAACCCCGAGAATGAATCCTCGGAGGATGTGTTGGCACGTATTGATGTGCCGAAAGAGCGCTGGTTTGCCGGATTTGAAGGCTACAAGGAGGTGCTGCCTCTAGTGGACGTGGTCATCCTGACGACGCCTCCGGGATTCCGGCCCATTCACTTTGATGCAGCCGTGGAGGCTGGAAAGCAGGTGTTCATGGAGAAGCCACTGGCGACTGATGCGCCCGGCATTCGCCAGATTCTTGCAACCGCCAAGAAGGCTAAAGAGAAGCAGCTCAATGTGGTCGTGGGGTTGCAACGGCACTACCAGACCGTGTACCGCGAATGGGTGCGCCGAATTCACGAGGGCGCAATCGGAGATATAATTCTCGGCCGCGTCTATTGGAACAGTGGGGGCGTCTGGCTTCGCGACCGCGCACAATTTGAGGAGAAGGCAGGGCGTAAGTTAACGGAAATGGAGTACCAGATGCGGAATTGGTACTACTTTAACTGGCTTTGCGGCGACCACATCGTGGAGCAACACATCCACAATATCGACGTGGCCAACTGGGTCAAACAGGGTCATCCCGTTCGGGCGCAGGGGCAGGGTGGACGCCTGGTGCGGACCGGCAAGGATTACGGAGAAATCTTCGACCACCACTTTGTGGAGTTCGAGTATGCCGACGGCAGTCGTGTGCTGAGCCAGTGCCGCCACATGCCCGATTGTCTGAATCGTGTCACGGAGGGGTTCCACGGCACCACCGGGACCGCACCCAAGCCTGGAGAGCTGTACTCGGCCTCAGGCGAGACTATTTACAAACACCGCGACAAGGACGACCCCAACCCGTATCAAGTCGAGCACGATGAGCTTTTCGCCGCTATCGCGGCGGGCGAGTATAAGTTTGCAGACACCGAAAACGGCGCGGTGGCCACGATGAGTGCGATCATGGGACGCATGGCCACTTATTCCGGCCAGGAAATCACCTGGGAGAACGCGATGGCTTCCGAGTTGAACCTCATGCCGGAAACATTCGCCTGGGATGCCGATCCTCCGATCATGCCGGATAAGGATGGCAACTACCCGGTGCCGATGCCGGGTCACACGACAGCAATTTGATGGGCACCAGGGCGGGTGCCTTACTGGTCGCAGCGAGTGTTGCAGCATGCGTTCCGCATGCGTATTCTCAGTCGCTGCAGCGGTACGCCTACAGCCAGCCCTTCATGGGCACGGAGTTCACTATCGTGCTGTACGCCGCTGACAGTACGCATGCCAGTCAGGCCGCCATGGAGGCATTCGCCCGCGTTGACAGTCTGAACGGTCGTTTTAGCGATTACCTGTCAGAGAGCGAGTTGAGCCGGCTGTCTGCGTCAGCCGGCTCTGGGCAAAGTGTTACGGTGAGTCCGGAGTTGTATGCAGTCTTGCAGTATTCGCAACGGGTGTCCACCGAGACCGCTGGTGCGTTTGACGTCACCGTAGGCCCGCTGACGCGGCTTTGGCGTTGGGCATGGCGGCGCGGAGAGCTTCCCCCAGCCGATGCGTTGCAGGCTGCAAGGGAGAATGTCGGCTACCAGTACGTGCGCCTGGACAGTCTGCGCCGCGGTGTCCGTCTCTTGCGGGAGGGCATGCGCCTGGATCTCGGTGGCATTGCCAAAGGGTATGCGGCGGACGAGGCGCTACGTGTACTTCAAGCGCATGGCATTGCGCGTGCACTCGTGGATGCTGGTGGCGACATTGTACTCGGGGAATCCCCGCCAGCCCGGTCAGGGTGGCCCGTTCAGGTAACCACACGGGGGGCACAGGACGAGCCTGTAAGAGAAACGCGGATGTTTGCGCGGTGTGCCGTTGCCACGTCCGGCGCCATCTTTCGATACATTGAATACGATGGCGTGCGTCATTCTCATATCCTGGACCCCAGAACTGGCCAGAGTGTGCCAGCAGATCGCTTGGTAACGGTGGTGGCGCCCACAGGCATGGCAGCTGATGCGCTGGCGTCTGCGCTGTCGGTGATGGATCCGGACGATGCCGTGCAATTTGTCGATGGCCGTCCAGGCACGGCCGTCCGGGTGTTATCCAGGCGGGGCGCCGCGCTTCGCCTTGACGAGTCGTCCCGCTTTGCCACGCTCTCTGCGAGGGTGGGTATCCGGGGCACGCCCCAATCTCAATAACTCATGACATCATGGATACTCTACAGATGCGCACACGCGCCATACATGCGGGCGATGCTTTGGATTCTCGTGTAGATCCGGTGGCGCCTCCGTTAGACATGGCCAATTCGTACTTGGTGGATGCCGATACAGGATTCTCCGCCGAGGATCTGGATGTTGCGCCGCCGTTCATTTATTCACGCTGGCGTAATCCTACCGTATGCCGGCTGGAGGCGCGCCTTGCGGCGCTGGAGGATGCCGAGGGTGCGCTATGCTTTAGCAGCGGGGTCGCCGCCATCACGGGTCTTTTTACACATCTGCTCGGCGCGGGAGATCATCTGGTCATGAGCAACGTCGCTTATGCCGGCGTCGTCGAGTATACATACGATATTCTGCCTCGCATGGGCGTTGCCGTCACGCATGTGGACACCTCGGACCTGGAGGCGGTCGCGAATGCCCTGCGCCCATCAACGAAACTTGTACACATCGAGACGCCGTGCAATCCCATCTTGCGTCTGTCTGATATCAAGGCCATTGCGCGTCTTGCCCATGCCTGCGGGGCGGTCGTGAGCGTGGATTCGACGTTTGCCACGCCATGCGCCACGAAGCCGCTCATGCTCGGCGCAGACTTCGTGTTGCATTCACTGACGAAATATCTCGGCGGCCACGGGGATGCCCTCGGAGGTGTACTGGCGGGTAAGGCGGAAACGATAGAGGTTATTCGACAGACGGTAGGTGTACACGCCGGGGGCGTGCTGAGCCCCTTTAATGCCTGGCTCATCTTGCGCGGCATGGCGACACTGCCCCTGCGCATGCAGGCCCACAGCGAGAGTGCCTCCAAGATTGCCGCTTTACTGGCGGACCATCCTCATGTCACGAAGATGATCTTTCCGGGACATCCGTCACATCCCCAGTACGCGCTTGCCGAGCGTCAGATGGCAATGCCGTCGGGGATGGTGACGTTTCAGGTGCCGGACGGCCCCGCGATGGCGCGCCAACTTCAACAGCGTCTGAAACTGTTCGCCTACGCGGTGTCGCTGGGTGACGTGCGCAGCCTCATTTTCTACATTGACACCCAGTCCATCATGGAGTCAACATTCCACCTGCAGGGTGCAGACCTGGAGGCATATCGCGACGTTGCCGGGGAGGGGATCTTTCGGATTTCTGTCGGTCTGGAAGATCCGGACGATCTGTGTGCTGATCTGGCCGAAGCGCTGGCCTAGATCAGCCGTCCTGCAAAACCGCACGCGCCGCCTTGTGCCCCGAACGGATTGCGCCTTCGATGGTGGCGGGCAGTCCGGTATCCGTCCAGTCACCAGCCAGATACAGGTTGGCAA
Organism: Rhodothermales bacterium; assembly: GCA_963665975.1. Lineage (GTDB taxonomy): Bacteria > Bacteroidota > Rhodothermia > Rhodothermales > Bin80. The sequence continues at coordinate 421,424 of OY762508.1, read as the reverse complement.
TGTCTGTCCGGGTCGCAGGCCGCCGTGCTATGGCGTCTGGCGTTTGAGCAAACGTGGCGTGCTTTTCTTTGATGACCCTATTAGGCGGAATGGTGGCGCGTGGCAGACCCAGTGCTATTGCCACATCATGCCAGGTATGGTGCGCAATGGTGTCGCTGGATTCTTCCGCCAGCGCGTCTGCGGCGCTGACCGTCACCGAGATCACATCGCCGCGTATGAACACCCAGTGCGCTGTGCCGCCTACGATGCCGACTAGCGGACTATCATACGAAGTGTCCGGCGGCTGGCCTACCCGAAAATGCACATTGACGATAGGATGTGTGGCTTCCGGGACCGGAAGTGGGGGGAGGAGGCGGGCAGTAGCGGGGGCCGGTAGTGCAAGAATGACCCTGTCCTCCTGACCCAAAGCCACGTTGGTTGTGCCAAAGTCCAGTTCGGTAACTCGCTGGCCCGTGCAGCCAAGCCTGCGTAGCATGCGCCGCATCCACACGGTGGCGCCGTGCCTGTGCAAACATTCCAGGGCCGGATCCACAAGCGTGTGGGACAGGCCCAGTCGGGCGATTCTCGGCCGGCATGCCGCATCGCCTCGGGCGAAGGTCTCGAGCAGTACGGGTCCCAACAGGCACGCGGCCGCTCTTTCGGCCGGTGTGTTGAGCACGGACACTGCCAGCGGCTCCCAAAACCGATCATAAAGCGCACTGGTGTTGCCCGCACACGCGTAAACGGTGCGATCTTTCGGCGCCGTAACAAACCGCAGTGCGGAAAGGTAGTCCCGTGCACGTGTATCAGGGACTCGGCGCTTCGCGCTCAGGATCCACCACGGCAAGATTCCGGCATTTGGTCGCACGCACCAACGTTGGCCTGTCCGGATATCAACGAATGGGAACAAGGCCTTCTGCGGCCCGATCAAGCGGTCTCCTGCTCCGATTTCCGAGATATAGCGCATCGCGCTCTTGTTGCCGGTCAAGAGCAAGTGGTTACCGTTGTCGATTACACATTGAAGCTTCTTGTCGACAAACGATCTGCAGCGACCGCCAGCCTGGCCGGCGGCTTCGTACAGGATGACCCGCAGTCCCTTCTGTACCAGAGAGACTGCGGCGGCGAGGCCCGCCATACCGGCGCCAATGACATGTATTTCAGGCATCACAAGGTGCAACAAGACACCTAATATTGGATAGGCGATCCCTCCGTGCAGCGTGCAAGATCTGCGGCGCCACGCAGGAAATAAGCTCCCATATCAGTGCTAACGGTCGGTCAGTGTGTCTGCCGGGCGCAACGCACATACGGCAGGAAAGGAAGGTAGCCCATCTGTAGGGGTGGTACAACGATTCGGGGATCGGCCGTGTTCAGGCATCCCCAGACGGATCTTGTGCAGGGAATCGTGCGACCTGATTAACCGGTGTCCGGCGGAAAACGGCACCCAAAGCGCCGCGGGCACAGCAGGTTGCATATTGAGCCCTGGAAAGGACCACGCGCTCCGCCAGGGGGTCCCGTCGCCGCAATTCCGTACTGAGCTTCTGTGCGATGGCGACAATAGCCGCGGCCTCCATAGCAAATCGGGTCCCGCGAATCCAGGATGGCAGTAAGGTTGCCTCGCGGATGAGCGCATCCGTCGCATCCAGGCACCGGTCCAGCACGCGTCGTAGAGGCGGCGTGAGTAGCGGTTCGGAAAGCGCGTCCACGACAGCGTTTTCGTCCCGCATCCATGCCTGCGGCAGGTACACACGGTCCAGAGCCATGTAATCGTCTCCGCAGTCCTGCAGATGGTTTAATACCTGCAGCGCGTTGCACAAGGCATCGGAAGCCGGATAGGCGGCCTTCGACTCGCCATGCAGGTCGACGAGATAGCGGCCGACCGGTGCGGCCGACAAGATGCAGTAGCCCATCAAGTCGTTCCAATCCTCATAGCGAAGCTTTACTGCATCTTGCTTAAAGGCTAGTGTCAGGTCCACACAGTGCTGCGGGGTAACGCCGGTAGCCTTAAGGCTTTCGTGCAGGGAGTAGGCCTTGCTATAGCCCGGGTTATCCGCTGTGCGCCCGCATACGGCCTCCGCGAAACCATTCAGACGGGCAATCTTGTCGACTGGCTCCAAGTCCGGATTATCTGCAATATCGTCGATTGCACGCGCGAAGGCATAGAATCTGGCAATGTGAGGCCTCAGCGCAGGAGACAGCAACAGCGAGCCAACCGGAAAATTTTCGTCTCCTGTATTCTTTCCGGAGGGTGTCTCTAAGGCACTAGGGGTGTCCATTGATGTCGGATAGCCTGGGCGCACATCGCGATGTGCAAACAGCGATTCTTCTTGAGCAAGATCTGCTTCGGAAGCGGAAAATACGATGCAATCTGTCCTATTTCGAAGATTATCGTGGATTGGTCACAATCGATTAGTCCACACTGGATAGGCACGAGGTTCAATTTGAGCAAATAAAATTTCCCTTTGTTACGCGGAATTATCTATAATAACTCAACTTTCCTTTGAGACCGAAACTGTGATGTATACACCAACGGCATACACTGAGGGTTATGCGAAGGCCCGAGCCTTCGACCAAGTAGCCGCCGACAACTATATAAGGCATACGATGATCGGTGATCCTTTGCTGGATCCGGTTATGGAGGAGCTCTCCTCGATGCCTGGACATACCCTTCACCAATTCATCAGGGCTGGTATAGAGCAGGAAGATAACGTCTTAAATACAGCACCACAGGTGTTGCGCGATTTCTTCGATACTGTTAACACTCCTCCCGCTTGGCTCGACTACGAAGCCTTTCGCCCAGGGATTCGGGCCTTTCACAAGAACGTAAGTCTCATGCTCGTTGCGTTCGTGACGGGGGTACTGGCGGAAGGTTTTTCGACCCTTATTGCCAAGTCTTTCCACATTACCGGGCGCGTGGCTTCAACCAAAAGACGTCTCCAGCAGAATAATCGCCACATGATGGACATATTTTTCCCCGGTGGGTTATACAGAGATGGCGATGGATGGAAGCTATCCATGCGCATTCGCTTCATTCATTCACGGATAAGGCGCCTTTTAAACAATTCTGACGATTGGAATCACGAAGCTTGGGGCACGCCGGTAAGCGCGGCGCATCTGGGCTTTGCCATCTCTGTCTTTTCCATGCGTTTGTTGGAATACTCGTCATTGGTGGGTGCGAGTCTAAACAAGAAGGAAAAAGATAGTGTCCTGGCTGTATGGCGCTACACCGGTTATCTTATGGGGATACCTGAAACCATCCTCTATACCACCGATGCAGAAGCGGCATTTATGTACAATCTTAGCTATATGTGCGAGCCGCCGCCGGACCCCGATTCAGTCACCGTGGCGAATATGTTGATCAATGCTATTCCGACCGTGGCGGATGTAGAAGATCCCAATGAAAAGGAAAAATTAATACGCTTGGCCTACCGCCTTTCACGAGCACTCATAGGAAACAAGCTCGCTGACCAATTCCAGTTTCCTAAGGCCCGAACCCTAGGAACACTGTTTTCATACCGGATGCAACAACGCTTTCAGAGATTCTTGAAGCCTGAACAGCAGATCAGAGCAGAAAATTTTTCTCAATTACTCCAAATTTCGGTGTACGACAAGGACGGAGTGAGTTACAAGATGCCCGACCACGTTTATACATCAAAGTCAAGCACATGGTAGCGATGCTCAAGGCCTGTGACAACCGGCTCGTTCGGTAACAGCAAGGAGTGGGCCAAGTGATACCTAGCCAGCAGGTTTTCTATGGCTTGTCGTGTCAACGATAGTATGATGCACCTGAACTGGTGAACTCGTCGCCGTGTCAATCCTGAGATAGCTGTGGTGATGGCTTTTCTGCGAATGGGTCGTTACATCGCTTTCTTTTTGACTTCCGCACTTTCCTAACCTCGGTGGAAATGAACTTGAAATCGTACATGCGTAGTGTTTTTCCACACTAGGCAGGGTAGTGGGTACTCACATGTAAGTATCCGTCCGGTAAACTACATCTTGCATGGGATTTACGCAGGGTAGAGCTTCCGGTCTTACCGTAAGGATGCATCGGACGGAAGCTGCCTGTGAGCAGAGTGGTCTGTGTCGCGCCTGGATCTTGTTGTGTGCTAAGCGGCCTTTGCAGAAGCGTCTTCGCACAGCGCCTTCCAATGATGCGGCAACAGGGCGCTGACCTGCTTCATGGGATGCGTTGGAATACGACGCAGCGCGTCGGTAAGCCAGACCTGGGGATTTACGCCAAGCTGTTTGCATGTACCCAGAAGCTAGTAGATCACTGCCGCCCGCTGCGCTGCCGCATGAGATCCTGCAAACAAGTAGTTCTTACGACCGAGAGCGAGGGGACGGATGCTATTCTCGTCCAGATTGTTTACCAAATTCCGCTTCCGGTTGAAGAATACAAACACATCTCCCCATATTCGATGCAGTTCCGAACGCACCAGACCACTGAGCCCGTCAAAGCTCTTGCGCATGTCGGTGGGCGCACGATGCACATAGTAGCGGTACGAAGAACCGAACGCAATAATGCCGGCGTCCCCTCCTTCCGCAGCAGAGCAGTAAGCCATGCAAAAGATACGGGAGCGAACAGACGCACACGCACGCCACCAGGGTAGACAATCTCCATCACCGCGCGTTCGCCTGCAGCAGGCAGCCCAACCTCTATGAAGGCCTCGCTCGCCCTGTGGCTTCTGGTGATACTTGCGTCGCCAGTAGTAGAGTTGATTCGCAGAGATGGCGTGCTCGGCGCAAAACGCTTGTAGGCTCTGGCGGCCTTGTAGATAGTGCTCTACGAGCGGAAACATCTCTTCCGCGGTGCGTCTGATTTTGTGCATGGGGGTGTGCTTGGTTCGTACAGTAGGAGAACCCAAGCTCCGACCCGAAAGAGATTCAAAGCAAGATGTACTTCACCGGATGCTTACGCTGTGGTGCGTGCGAGGGAAGCGGACAATCGGCACGTCCGCACGCGGTCAAGCGAGCAATAGTCCCGCCGGCCTGATGCACGGAGTTGGGCGAACAGGCTCACACCACCAAGGTTAGCTCGCGCGGCAGGCGGAAAGTAACATTTTCTGTCAGGCCGTCTAGACTGGTCACCGTCAGATCGAATTGTTCTCGCAAGCTTTCGATCATGTCTTGCACCAATTCTTCCGGAGCTGACGCTCCCGCGCTGAGACCGATCGTCTCGGCATTGTTCAACCATTCAGGTTTCAGACACACGGCCTCCGGAATCAGGTAGCTCTTCACTCCGCATTCTTCGCCCAATTCGCGAAGTCGGTTCGAATTGGAGCTATTGTGTGCGCCGATCACCAGTAAAACGTCTACTTCTTGCGCCATCTGCCTGATCGCAGTCTGACGGTTCTGCGTGGCATAGCAGATATCGTTCACGTCGGGGCCGATGATATTCGGGAATCGCGCTCGAAGTGTTGCAATGATTTCGCGGGTATCATCGACGCTTAGCGTTGTCTGTGTTACGTAGGCGAGTTTGGTCGGGTCCTCCGGTACCAGGGCGGACACGTCTTCGACATCCGAAACCAGATGCACCGTACCGGACACCTGACCCATCGTGCCCTCAACTTCGGGATGGCCATCGTGTCCGATAAGGATCACCTCGTACCCCTTCCGCGAATACCGCTTGGCCTCATTGTGGACCTTGGTAACCAACGGACAGGTCGCATCAATGACCTGAAGCTGGCGCTCGCCAGCGTCGCTCTGCACCTTTCGCGACACGCCGTGAGCGCTGAACACGGTGATTGCGCCTTCGGGGATATCAGAGATTTCCTGGACAAATTTCGCCCCCTTCCGGCGCAATCCGGCGACCACGTGCTTATTGTGGACGATTTCATGGCGGACATACACGGGGGCACCGTACAGATCGAGTGCCCGCTCCACAATGTCGACCGCACGTACTACACCGGCACAGAAACCGCGAGGCTGCGCCAAGATGACGCGTAAGGGTCGTTTGGACATAGAGGCCAGGAGCAATACGCCGGTCGACACACTATCAGCCCAGTGCGTACAAACCAGCGAGGGAAGAACAAATCCGGTCAATCACGAAACTTGTACCAAATCATAGCGGGACAGGTTTCCGGCACAGTGTTCGACGAGCTGCGGGCAAATCCCGTTGCGTATCCTGTATTCAGTGCTCGGAAACCTATATATTGGCCCACCAGGCACCGGATCCACATTATGACAACCAAGCTCATGTCTCCAAATCTTCCAGACAATTCTTCGCGCCGGAATTTTCTACGCGTTTCCGCTGCGACCACTCTCGGACTCTCCGCTGGGCTCATGGCCTCCGGTAATTTTGCGTACGCTGCCGGATCGGATACCCTCCGGGTAGGCCTGATAGGCTGCGGAGGACGGGGAACAGGAGCAGCCCGCGATGCAGTTGTCGGGGCCGACGGCGTAGTCATAACTGCCATGGGCGACCTCTTTGAGGACCGGCTCGACCGATCAAGGGAAGGGCTTCAACAGGAGATTGGTGCGGCTTTTCAAGTTGACGGCGAGCATGCCTTTGTGGGGTTTGACGCCTACCAGCGTGTCCTGGAGAGCGATATCGACATGGTCATTCTGGCGACCCCTCCCGGTTTCCGGCCATTGCACTTCCGGGCTGCCGTGGACGCCGGAAAGCATGTGTTCATGGAAAAACCGGTATCGGTCGATGTTGCCGGTACGCACGCGATCATGGAGGCTGGTGAAATAGCAACCGAAAAGGGTCTGTCTGTGGTGGCGGGAACGCTCTATCGCAGACAACCGAGCTTCATGGAGGCCATCCAAAGAATACACGACGGAGAAATTGGCGAGGTGGTATCCGCCCAGGAATACTATATGACGGGGCCCATCTGGTTACGGCCGAGGAAGCCTGGAATGTCGGACATGGAATGGCAATGTCGGAACTGGTATTACTTCACATGGCTGTCAGGCGACCATATCGTCGAACAGTTCGTGCATAATCTGGATGTCATCAATTGGGTGTTCCGTGATCATCCGGAGTCCTGCGTGGCTATGGGAGGCCGCATAGAGCGCGTAGATCCGTCCTACGGCCATATCTATGACCACTTCAGCGTGGAATATGTGTATCCGGGTGGTGTGCGCGTAGAGGCCAAGTGTCGTCAGATGAAGGACGTTACAACACGCGTTACCAATCGCGTCGTGGGTACCAGGGGTGTCGCCGAACTGCATCCGCGCCGGTCGGCGCTCATGAAGCACGATGGAACGGTGCTCTTCGAAATGAACGAGCCCGGCAACAATGCCTATGTGCAGGAGCACACCGATCTCATTGCCAGCATTCGCGATGGCAAGCCGATCAACGAAGCGCGCCAAATCGCAGAAAGCACGCTCACGGCGGTCTTGGGGCGGGAGAGCGCCTATACGGGACTGGAGTTGACGTGGGACGACCTCCTGGCGTCCGGGCTCGATCTCGTACCGCGTACGTTTGCATTCACAGCCGCGCCGATGCCTGCTGTGCCGGTGCCTGGCCAGACCAGATTGGATCGCCAGGAATGGCGGGCATTTACGGCCGTTCCACACTAGAAGAGCACCTGCCCTTTTGTAGATCTGACACTCGCCACTATGAACCGACGGACCTTTTTTAAGACAGGAACCATGGGCGCGGCTGGCGCGACGCTGGCGGCTGGCACTCTCACGTGGGATGCGTCCCGAGTGACGATCAAGAAGGCAGTGAAGTTCGGCATGGTGCAGGAGGATCTCTCGATCCTGGAGAAATTCAAGCTGCTGAAGTCTCTCGGCTTTGACGGCGTGGAGATGGATAGTCCGAGTACGCTGGACCGGGACGAAATTCTGCGTGCACGCGACGAAACGGGCTTGCCCATCCATGGCGTAGTTGACTCTGTGCATTGGCAGAAGACATTGTCGGATAACAGTCCCGCCGTGCGCGCCGAAGGCGTCGATGGCCTGGCTACGGCGATAGAAGACGCATCCGTTTACGGCGCTTCCACCGTGCTCCTCGTTCCGGCCGTTGTCAACAAGGAGGTGTCATACGAGGAGGCCTACCGGCGGTCTCAAAAGGAAATCCGCAGCGTACTGCCGCTTGCTCGCAAGTACGGCGTAAAGATTGCCATAGAGAACGTCTGGAACATGTTCCTTTTAAGCCCCATGGAATGCGCCCGATACATAGACGAATTCGAGAGTGACCAGATTGGCTGGTATTTTGATGTTGGCAATGTCGTCAATTACGGCTGGCCGGAGCACTGGATACGGATTTTGGGCCATCGCATTCTGAAACTTGATATCAAGGAATACAGCCGTGCAATACGGGATCAGGAAGGTCCCTACGCCGGCTTCCGAGTGAAACTGGGGGAGGGTGATTGCGACTGGCCGGCAGTAACGCAAGCGCTTGCTGATATCGGTTACGAGGGCTGGGCAACGGCCGAAGTGGCGGGTGGCGACACGGCACGTCTGCGTGAAATTGCCAGGCGAATGGACCGTATTCTACCTACGTCCTGAACTCCTCGATAATCCTCAAGACGAACCCATGGAGCGCCGCACATTCGTAAAGACATCGCTGGCTGTGGGTGGCACTGCCCTGGCCGGCGGCGCCACTATGTCTCTCGCTGGACGGATTTCACCTGCAAAGCATACCCTGCGTGGAAACATCAACCATTCAGTATGCAAATGGTGCTACCCCGGACAGAGTGTGGAGGAACTGGCGCAAGCGGGCAAGGCCATGGGACTAGCGTCTGTGGAACTCCTTGAGCCCGCAGACTGGCCAACCCTGGAAAAGTACGGGCTGGTCTGCGCAATGCCGTTCGGTCCGTCCGTAGAGGGCAAGGACCGTCTCACAGATGGGTTCAACACCCCCGAGAATCACGAGTGGCTGGTGCCTGGATTTAACGAGCGTATACGCGAAGTGTCAGAGGCTGGCTATCCGAGCGTGATCTGCTTTTCCGGTAACCGTCGCGGAATGGACGACGAAACCGGGCTGGAAAACTGTGCTAAGGGTCTGGAGGCCATCATGCCGGCAGCGGAAGAGCACGGCGTCACGGTTTGCATGGAACTTCTAAACAGTAAGGTGGACCATAAGGATTACCAGTGCGACCGCACGCAATGGGGTGTTGAGCTGTGCAAGCGCGTGAATTCAGATCGCTTCAAACTCTTGTATGATATCTATCACATGCAGATCATGGAGGGCGATGTCATCCGGACGATCCGCACCTATCATGATTACATCGGACACTACCATACCGGCGGCAATCCTGGCCGGAACGAAATAGACGATACGCAAGAACTTAACTACCCGGCCATCATGCGAGCCATCGTGGAAACTGGCTACACCGGATATGTCGGGCAGGAATTCATCCCGAGTCGCACGCCCCTGGTTTCGCTAAGCGAGGCCGTCGTCTTGTGCGATGTGTGAGTTTCACCTTTTCAGGAAGATCACGTATGAGACGCAGAACCTTCGTATCCTCCCTGGCGACCGGTGCGGTGGCGATGAGCGCCATGCCGGCGACGACGCTGTGCGCGGGCGCAGAGCAGCAGCCGTTCAAGCTCAAGTATGCTCCCCATTTTGGGATGTTCAAACATCACGCGGGGGAGGACCTGGTAGACCAATTGGAGTTTGCTGCCGACGAAGGCTTCACGGCCTGGGAGGATAATGGCATGAAAGCCCGCACAAAGGAAACGCAGGAGGCGGTTGCTGCGACGATGGCGCGTCGCGGCATGCAGATGGGGGTGTTCGTGGCGCACACCATCCACTGGAACGAGCCCAGCCTCACCAGCGGAAAGCAGGATTACCGGGACATGTTTCTGGAGCAGATCCAGGATTCGGTCGAGGTCGCCAAGCGCGTCAATGCAACGTGGATGACCGTCGTGCCAGGCTACGTCGATCTCCGGCTTGACATGGGTTACCAGACGGCGAATTTGGTCGAGAGCCTAAAGCGCGCAAGCGACATCCTGGAGCCGCACGGCCTGGTCATGGTGCTTGAACCGCTGAATCCATTCAACCATCCGGGCCTGTTTCTGAAGAAGATCCCGCAGGCCTATGCAATCTGCAAGGCCGTGGACAGTCCGGCGTGCAAGATTCTGGATGATCTATACCATCAGCAGATCACGGAAGGCAACCTGATCCCGAACATCAATGCGGCATGGGAGGAAATCGCCTATTTCCAGATCGGGGACAACCCCGGTCGCAAAGAGCCCACGACCGGAGAAATCAACTACCTCAACGTGTTCAAGCACATCCACAGCAAGGGATTCCCGGGCGTATTGGGTATGGAGCACGGCAACATGAAGCCCGGCAAGGAGGGTGAGCGCGCGCTGATCGACGCGTACCGGTCTGTCGACAGCTTCTAGGTCTCCAGGCGGCTGCTGCGCCAGCCTTCGCCGTTCTGCAGGATGGTGAAATGCTGGCCCAGGGATTCTGCCTCGGCGATAAATGCGTCGGGCGAATCGGTGTTGAATGTGAACATGTCATAGTGGCACGGGATTACCATCCGCACTCCTATGTCGTGCGCGAGCCTCGCGGCCTGTACGCCATTCAGGTTGCCAGCCACGCGCCGCGCGGGATTGCGTCCATTAATCGGCAATAGCGCCAGATCTACGCCAAAAGGGCGCAGGCGCTCCACCATGCCCGGATACAGCAGCGTATCACCGCTGTGGTACACGGCCCACGGACCGAACCGTACTACGTAGCCCATAAAATGGTGGCGGCCTTCTCCGTCTGTTTGCAGGTCTTCGTGCGCAGCAGGGACGCCAGTAATAGTGAATCCACAGACTTCCGTGGATTTCCCGTCGTCAAGTCCAATGGGCCAGGCGGGATCGCACCCCGTACGATCGGAAACAAACGAGCGGTTGGCCTCCGGAATGACCATGACAAGCCCAGAATTTGCCCGGCGCAGGGCCAGGAGCGTTTCGGCGTCCAGATGATCCGTATGATTGTGACTGGACGTGACGATGTCAACAAAGTCTAACGTCTCTGGGGCCACCACACGCGCAGTCATCCGTATGTGAGGTTTATCGGTGGCGGCATACTTCTTCGTCAGAGAATCAGAGAGGTACGGGTCCAGCAGTACATGCTGCGATTGCCATTGCACGAGAAACCCGCTTTGCCCCAGCCACCACAATCGGAAGTGGCCGTCGGTCGCCTGCTGACTGACTACGTCTGAAAGGAATGCCTGGTCGGACTGGATGGGCTTGATCATATCAGGCCTGCTCTTCAATGAAGCGCTGGGTAACGGCTCCCGTTTCCAGGTTCTTCAGGATCAGCTTTACGGCGCCATCGGGCATCCGCTCGCGCTTGACCAGTTGCAGTCCGTCGACAATCTCTTTCTTGCCACCGAACGGGACTACGTCTGTAGCGCCGCGCCAGTCGTCAATTTGTATGGTCTCCCATTGCTTGGTCTTTGCCGACCGGTAGCATGCATCGATGACAGCGTTCACGATGTAGCCATCGTAGAACGTTTCCATGGGCGGTGTGCCGGCTTCCATAGAATTGAACATGTCGGTAAACATGTCCACATAGCCTAGTTCAGACACTTCATCGCCGACGGGAAAGAGCCAGCCTGTTTCCTGATCAGCCTTCTCCGCAACGTAGTTGCCACCGGCTCCGCTGGTAAAGAGTTCAAAGCCGGTTCGCAGAAAGTGGTTGAGCCAGATGGTGCCTTCTGTACCTGCCACCTCGTCCCGCAGGTCCATCCCTCCTCGGAAGGACCAGCTCACTTCAAACTGGCCCATAGCGCCATTGGCGAAGCGTATCAGTCCGATGCTGTTGTCCTCAGCATCTATGGGATGGACGAGTGTATCGGCCCAGCACATAACCTCAGTGGGGCGGATGTCTTTGCCGATGAAGTTCCGGATGATTTCGATGCAGTGGCATCCAAGGTCCACGATTGCGCCGCCACCAGCCTTGTCCAGATTCCAGAACCAGTCGCTGTGCGGACCGCTGTGCGTCTCGCGCGAGCGTGCCCACAGGATGTTTCCCAGCGCGCCGCCGCGCACCGACTCAAGCGCCTTGAGCGTTTTTGGTGTGTAGACCAGATCCTCCAGATACCCGGCAAAGATGCCTGCGCTTTCGACAGCATCCAACATGCGTTTGGCTTCGTCGGCCGTACGCGCCAGGGGTTTGGTGCACAGCACGGCCTTTCCCGCGTCCGCGCATAGCCGAACGGCTTCTTCGTGCAGGTGGTTTGGCAGACCAACGACCACAGTGTCGATCGAAGAATCCCGGATAGCGGCAGCCATGTCATTGGTGGCAGTAGGGATGCCCCACTTGTCGGCAAAAGCCTGCGCGCGACTTTTGTCCCGTGAGTACGCGACGCGTACGCGGTCGCGGCCGCGCTGGCCGTGCAGGGTCATCGTGTAGAACAGGCCTATAAGCCCTGTGCCGAGCATGGCAACGTTATGGTGCTGTTGCATTGGCATGTCGTGTTTTAGTTGTCGTTGACACTAAGGTCGCATTTAGGTATGCTCCGTTCGAATCTACTCTTTTCCGTACACATGGATCGATCATCTGCATGAATCCGGCTCTCGCATACCTTGACGCAGCGCAAGATATTCTGGAACAGATCCGCGAAACGCAACTCCAGGCCTTGGAAGAGGCCGCGGCGATCTGCACGCACTCCATTTCGAACGAGGGCCTGGTGCACTTATTCGGTTCCGGGCATTCCCGTATGGCGGTCGAGGAGATGTTTCCGCGGTATGGCAGCTTTCCTGGATTTCACCCGATTGTAGAACTTTCTTTGACCTATCACAACACGGTGGTGGGATCGAACGGGCAGCGGCAGGCCATTTTCCTGGAGCGCGTGGAGGGTCTCGGCAAGACCATTTTGCGAAATTTCGTCCTGCGGCCGCCCGACAGCTTCATCGTGTTCTCGAATAGCGGCGTCAATGAAGTTGTGGTCGAGGTGGCTCTGGAAGCTCGCCGTCTGTCTCTGCCGGTGATTGCTGTAGTGAGTGTGGAGCACTGCTCGGCATCGAAGCCGCGCCACAGTTCAGGAGAACGTCTGATAGACATAGCGGATGTCGTACTGGACAATGCAACCCCGGCCGGTGATGCCCTGGTCACGGTGGACGGTCATGCGGATCGTGTGGGGCCAGGATCCACCATAGGTGCGGCGGCATTGGTCAACGCACTCAAGTGCCTGGTGGCAGACAAGCTTACGCGTCTGGGACAAGCTCCTATCGTGCTGACAAGCAGCTATCATATCGGCAGCAAGGCTTCGGAAGAGCGGTTCAACATGTGCTTCGATGACTACCGGGATCGGTTGCGGAGGGTGTACGGCCAGAATGGGAGTGCGTAGATGGAGGCCCCGCCAGGCGGTTGAGAATTCGAGGTCGTCCTGCAACGCATGTATCGATTGAAACGGCAACCGGTTAGATTACGCGCCACAAACAACTTGAGGACACACTATGTTACAGACCAGCGTAATAGGCAGTTATGCATGGCCGTCCTGGTTCATCACTTCCGTAGAAGCAATCAGGCGTGGGGAATTTGGTCCCAAGGATATAGAGGAGACGCTGAACGACGCCGTCGACATGGCTGTTCGCGATCAGGAAGATGCGGGTGTTGATGTGATCAGCGATGGAGAAATGAGACGCTTTGGCTTCTTTACAGCTAATTTTTACGGGCGCCTAACTGGCCTGGAAGCAGTGCCTCCGATGCGTCGCCTTGGTCCTGGCGGGCATGACCAGCGTGAGCGCTATGAGGCCGTCGAAGCGTTTGACGCACCAGAAGGATTAGGGCTCATAGCCGAGTACGACTACGTGCGCGCACGCGCCAGACATGCGCTGAAGGTGCCATGCCCAGGTCCGTATACGCTGGCGGGACGCATTGCAACGGGGGGCCTGTATCGTGATCGCATGGCGGTCTCCGAACGCTTTGCAGAAATCATAAATGCAGAATTAAAGTCGCTGGTCGCAGCGGGAGTCACATTCCTTCAATTGGACGAGCCGTCCTACGCGGTGCACAAGCATTCCCCGAAAGCATTCGTCGATCTGTTCAATCGCACGGTGGAGGGCGTAGACGCGCGCATAGGACTGCACCTCTGTTTTGGAAACTATATCGGGCGGCCTGTTGCCCACCGCGTATACGCGCCGCTTTTTCCGCACATCCTGGATATACATGCCGACGAGATACATCTCGAAATGGCCAATCGCGAAATGGCGGAGGTGGAGTTGGTGCGTGATGTGGCTGAGGCCGGCAAGACGGTGGCCGCTGGATTGATTGATGTGAAGAATTATTTTGTGGAAACCCCGGACATTGTTGCCGACCGTATTCGCACGGTGCTCCGGCATGTGCCACCAGAGGGTTTGGTGGTAGCACCGGACTGTGGTCTCAGCCAAACGGCTCGGTGGGCGGCGCGTGCAAAATTGAAGGCCATGGTTGCCGGCGCGCGCATCGTCCGAGCAGAGCTTGCAGGCGCCTGACAGGTGTGGCGTTCGGGACGGGTGGCCGGCGTACACGGGACCTCCGATGGACGCGCTCGAAGTCTCACGCCAGCAATCCATCAGCACCACTGCCGCTTCGCCTGCACCAGTCTTGGTGCTGCCTGGACACCATCTCTTGATCAGGGAGGGCAATTGTTGCAGGCAACAATAGAGCCCGGATGCCACCCACAAAACAGGGAAGAGACAGGGACAACAATGAACCTCCTGTAACACCCTGGAGTGAAAGCAATTCTGCAAGACGCTCTCTTACAAAAAGCCGCAAGCCTCCGTGGTTGGAAACTTACGGCTTTCGTTATGCGGTCCGGACGGGACTCGAACCCGCGACCTCTGGCGTGACAGGCCAGCGTTCTAACCAAACTGAACTACCGGACCCCGCTGATACGCATGACATGATACGACACGTGCAAGGCGCAGGCAAGACAGCGTATCGTAAAGAAACGACGGAAAATGCAATGCAGGCCTAGCGGCCGCCTAAACGGGATTCTGAGCATGCTTAAGAAGTGGTCAGGGAGGGATTTGAACCCCCGACACACGGATTTTCAGTCCGTTGCTCTACCACCTGAGCTACCTGACCCGATTGGGCTATACACACAAACACCATAAACCAGTGAATCAGGGGCATGGTTTCTGTGCAGATCAAAACTCCTTATTACGAACGGTCGGATTCATACTGTCGGATGGCGGCCAGGAACATGGGACCGTACCGGACGCGCTTAACGTCGCCGACGCCATGGAGTTCTTGAAACTCGTGTAGCGACCTTGGTCGCCGTTCAGCCATTTCAACGAGGGTGCGGTCGACGAAGATATGGTAGGCGGGCACGCCCTGTTTGAGGGCAAGTTCAAGACGCACTTTCTTCAGGAGCATGAACAGAGCATGATCGGTTGGTGCCACTCCGTCTGCCTGTAGTCGCGGCCTCTCTTTCGTTGCTCGTGGTGGCCCAGGGTCCCGCCGCAGGGCTACGCGCCGCTCGCCACGCAGTACGGAGCCGCTCTCGTTGGTCAGGCGCAGCACGCCGTATCCGGTCACGTCGACATCCAGGAAATTGCTGGCGACGAGTTGACGGATCACGCTTCGCCACTGGGTGGCGGACAGTTCATCGCCGATGCCGAAGGTGCTGAGGGCTTGGTGGCGATAGTGCAGCACCTTGTCGGTAGCATTGCCGCGCAGGATATCGACAATGTGCCCGGACCCGAAGCGCTGATTCGTCCGGTAGATGCACGAGAGCACTTTCTGCGCCGCCACTGTACCATCCCATGGTTCTACGGGGTGCAGGCAATTGTCACAATTGTTGCACGGACCCCGGAACGGTTCGCCAAAATAATTAAGTACGACTTGGCGCCGGCACGCGGTCGCTTCGCAATACCCTACCATGGCATTCAGCTTAAGGCGTTGCACCCTGCGGTGCTGTTCGGTTGACTCCGATGATTCCTGAATGCGGCGCATGGTCACCACGTCGCCCAGGCCGTAGGCCATCCACGCAGTCGCGGGCAGCCCGTCGCGTCCTGCGCGGCCGGTTTCCTGGTAATACGCCTCAAGGCTTTGGGGTATCGTTAAGTGCGCGACGAAGCGGACATCCGGCTTGTCGATTCCCATTCCGAAGGCGATCGTTGCCACAACGATTACGCCCTCTTCGCGCAGGAACCGATTCTGATGGTCATAGCGCATCTCACGAGAGAGTCCGGCATGGTAGGGCAGCGCGGTGCGCCCCTGGCTTGCCAGCCAGGTCGCGATGCGATCGACCTGCTTCCGAGACAGACAGTACACGATCCCGGCATCGCGATCGTGCTCACCCTGCAACAGGCGCAGCAATTGACGCTTCTGGTTTGTCTTGACCGCAACTCGGTACTGAATGTTCGGCCGGTCAAATCCCGTGATAAACACGCTGGCCGCAGGAATGTCGAGCTGTCGGCAGATTTCGTCTTGCGTAGGCTTGTCTGCGGTTGCGGTCACTGCGATGCACGGAACATGCGCGAATCGCTTTCGAAGCCGCGAGAGTTGCAGATACTCCGGCCGAAAATCGTGTCCCCATTGTGCAATGCAGTGGGCCTCATCTATAGCGATTAGCGCGACATCAGTCTGTGTCAGTAACGCGAGAAACGCCGGTGTGAGTAGCCTTTCGGGGGCCACATAGACCATGTCGAGCTGCCCCGTCTTGAGCTGATGCTCGGCCGCCATCCGCTCCCCAGGATCCAGGCTGGAATTTATCACGGCCGCCCGCACGCCCAATTGGCGCAGCGCGTCAACTTGGTCTTTCATGAGGGCGATAAGCGGGGAGACTACAAGGCCAACGCCACGGCGTATCAGCGCCGGAATCTGGTAGCATAGCGACTTGCCGCCGCCGGTAGGCATGACAACGAGGGCATGTTCGCCTGCAAGGACGTGTTCAATGATCGCTTCCTGCCAGTCTCGAAAGGCGTCATACCCGTATACCTGATGCAGGACGGCTCGCGCTCTATCTTTTGGAGTGGGGGGCACGGGCTATTGCGTGTGTGATCGATAGCGGCGGAGCATGGCAATCAGCCGTGCACCATCGCGGCAATGTGAGTCGGGCACAAGATATTACGTACACTTTCAGTTATGTGGCCTCTACCGTACCTTTGACCATTCAAGAATTTCTGCCTCGATATTCCGTTTCAACCTTCAACAGAAATCAATAGTCATGGAAGACATCACCAGCGCACGCCTTGGAGACGCGTATTCCGGACACGCCGCGGAGTACGCCCCGTCTGATACCTTTAGGAAGCGCGCGCACATTCGGTCAATGGAGCAGTACCAATCCATGTATAAGCGATCCGTAGAGGATCCGGAAGGCTTCTGGCGGGAGCAGGCCGACCGCGTGACGTGGCACGAGCCGTTTTCCAGGGTCAAGGACGTATCCTTTGCATCGGACAACGTTTCCATACGATGGTTCGAAGGCGGAAAGCTTAATGCGTCCTACAATTGTCTCGATCGCCATCTTGACACGCGAGGCAATCAGACGGCCTTGATCTGCGAGCCTGATGAGCCGACCAGCGGCTCACGTCGTATTACCTACCGGCAACTGTACGAGCAAGTATGTCGACTTGCCAACGTGCTCAAAAAGCACGGCGCGAAGCGCGGAGACTGTATTACGATTTACATGCCCATGATTCCAGAGGCTGCGGCCGCCATGCTGGCATGCAGCCGTATTGGCGCGATTCACTCCGTAGTTTTCGCAGGGTTTTCCCCTGATGCGCTTGCCGATCGCATACTGGACTGCGAATCGAACTTTGTTATTACCGCCGATGAGGGTGTGCGCGGTGGCAAGCGGGTGCCGTTGAAAGAAAATACCGACAGGGCCCTGGAGCGTTGTCCTGACGTGTCAACGGTGCTAGTGGTTCGACGCACCGGGAGCGATATTCGCTGGACGGAAGGGCGCGACGTGTGGCTGCACGAGGAGATGCCCACCGTGAACGTGGATTGCGATCCTGAGCCGATGGATGCGGAAGATCCGCTGTTTATTCTCTACACGTCTGGTTCTACAGGGAAGCCCAAGGGCGTGCTGCATACGACTGGAGGCTATCTGGTCTACACATCGCTCACCCACGAATTGGTTTTCGACTACCACAAGGGGGATGTATACTGGTGCACGGCGGATGTGGGTTGGATTACGGGGCATTCTTATATCGTGTATGGCCCACTCCTGAATGGGGCTACGCAGGTGTTTTTTGAGGGGACGCCGACCTATCCGGATGCCGCGCGGTTCTGGAAGGTGGTCGATAAGCATCAGGTAACGCAATTCTACACGGCGCCGACAGCCATTCGTGCGCTGATGCGCATGGGGAACGGGTTTGTTACGCGCACCAGCCGCTCCTCGCTACGGCTGCTGGGCACTGTCGGTGAGCCGATCAACCCGGAAGCCTGGCGCTGGTACCATGAAGTGGTGGGGAGTGGTCGTTGCCCGATCATCGATACGTGGTGGCAGACAGAGACAGGCGGCATTCTGATTACGCCAATGCCGGGGGCGGTGGCGGCCAAGCCAGGGTCGGCCACTCTGCCGTTCTTTGGCATACAGCCGGAAGTCCTGGACGAGTCCGGCAATGTCCTCGAGGGTCCAGCCCAGGGAGTGCTGGCCATTCGTGACTCATGGCCCAGTCAGGCGCGGACCGTGTACCGGGACCATGACCGGTTTGTTAACACCTACTTTTCGGCGTTTGAGGGCAAGTATTTCACTGGAGATGGTTGCCTCCGCGACGAAGATGGATACTACTGGATTACGGGACGGGTAGACGATGTGCTGAATGTTTCTGGCCACCGCATGGGGACCGCAGAGGTGGAGAGTGCGCTGGTGGCGCATCCCAAAGTGGCCGAAAGCGCGGTCGTTGGCATTCCACATGCGATCAAGGGGCAGGGGATCTATGCCTATGTGACCCTGAATGCGACCGAATCGCCTGGGGATGATCTGCGCCAGGAACTAGTGCTCCATGTCCGGGAAAAGATCGGTCCAATCGCCAAGCCGGACCATATACAGTTTGCGCCGGCGCTTCCCAAGACGCGGTCTGGCAAGATAATGCGCCGCATTTTGCGCAAGATTGCCTCCAACGACCACGAACAATTGGGCGACGTCTCTACCCTGGCCGATGCAACCGTGGTGGCCAGCCTGATCGAAAATCGACAGAACCGGTAGCCATCAGGATGGGAGTACATCCTGTTCGCGCGCAAGCGCCTGCGCCAGCCGTACCGCAGCTTCGACGCAGGACATCTGTGCGGGATGGAGGGACCAGCCGGGGAGCATTTCCTGGAGCGCCGCCTGCATGGCTTCCATGTACAGCGTGGATTTACTGAGGCCGCCAAAAACGCTCACACGTTTTTCCATAGGCCCGGAACGCTGGGCCAGCCACAGTGCCTGGGTGGCTAGTGCACGAGTTTCCTCAACCAGAATACGCCGCGCCACGGCGTCACCATCTGCCACGGCATGCAGCACCAGAGGGGCCATATGCTGCACGGGCCAGGACTCCCGGTAGACGCGATGCATCAGCGCATCCTGTCCGGCGATGCCGTGCCGCGTCAAGAGGAGATCTGTCAGCACGGTTGCGGACCCTCCGTCGCAGGCATGCCCGATTGCGCGCAGGCCTTTAAGGCCGATTGCGTGGCCGCTCCCTTCGTCACCGAGCATAAAGCCCCATCCGCCAGCCCGCAGGATATTTCCAGTCCGCGTGTGCCCCAACAGGCTTGACCCGGTGCCAGCAATGATAATCATTCCGCTGCCTCCTCCAAAGGCGGCTTCCAGAGCCATGACGCCGTCATGCGTGATCCGGAGGGCAAACGGCGCACACGCAGCCAGTCGGCTGCGCACGGATTGGGCAAGTGTTTCACGCGCCTGTTGGCTACCAGCTCCTGCTACGCCAGCGCATACTGCGCGGAGTCGGCACTGGGGCCGCAGTTCCAGTGCCCGCCCTATCAGTGTGGAGAGCACCGTTGCTGCGCCGTCCGGCCCCGCACGAAAAAAATTACCTGCCGGACCAAACAGCGACACGTCACCCTCGGTGTCCGCCGAGCGCGCCAGGAGGCGCGTCTGAGTTCCACCAACATCCAGTCCCACAAACAAGTCTGACAAAATCGTGTCTCGCGTTTTGGGAACCATGCCCCTACTGTTCCGGCAGCAGGGTTGTCGAGGAAACGACCGGAGTCGGCAATGCTGCCGTGACCGGTCCATGATGGGCCTTGAAATAGCGGTCGGCGGTTGTTTGCAGACCAATTGTGCGTCGGCGCACGGTTATGTTCCAGGAAGCAGATGATTGGATCCATGCTTCCCATCGGGCAGAGGAACGTAACGCGCTGCCGATTCCGGAGACATTCCAGGCTACTGTGGACGGATGCCCATGGCCTGACCAAACGAGCGGGTCGCGGTGAGCTCGGGCCCGATAGGATCGCCCGGTAGACTGCTCTACGGCCCGCATCGGAAAGTGCAGCCGCTCTGGACGTATTTCCTCCCAGCGCCACTGGCTCTGATCCGACCCAACACGTGCAGTCAGCGTATCGATGGTGGCAGCCAGCGCAGTGTGCAACAGTACGCGATTCGTCGAGTCTATCGCAGCATCGAAGTGCGCGGCGTCGGGCATAACACCGGTCATGCTCCAGTAATTGGACATCCAGGTGTCAAAGATGGATCCGGCAACACTTGCTCCATGGAATCGAAAATCCCAGTTATTCAGATAGGAAAGGACACTGCGGAGTTCCTCCGGTCCCCGTGATTCAACGGGTAATTCCCTAAGTGCAGCAGGGGCGGTTTCTTCGGCCCAGACGCTATAGGCGTCGGCAATCGACTGGGCCAGGGCGTGCGTCGGCATTCCGGCCAGATAGGAGCCAACATGCGTAACCCATGGTGACATGCCAACGACAACACCGGATGGCAGCATCCGCTGGACGGGCGGTGCACCCAGGATTGCCCACTCGTGTGCCCGGTTCATCCAAAGCCCGTGTCCGTCGAACAGCGTGAACAATCCAGGTTCTCCGCTAGACAGTGCGGTCCAGGCTGCAAAATCTGATCCTGCGCTTAGCCCAGACCATTGCAGCAGCCATACTGAATCAGCGCTAATGGCGTCATCCGGTGCGAACAGCAGCTGGCCGTTCATGCTCGTGTTCGTCAGCAGTTCTTCAGATCCGTCCGGGTGCGTGATCCGCGCATGGGTTA
Source organism: Rhodothermales bacterium (assembly GCA_963665975.1). Lineage (GTDB taxonomy): Bacteria > Bacteroidota > Rhodothermia > Rhodothermales > Bin80. The sequence continues at coordinate 400,398 of OY762508.1, read as the reverse complement.
GCGATACGGAGTCGACGGTGAGCGCGGCGTGCGTGAGGCGGGCAGTGCTGCTCAAGAACAGGGCCCAAGCACCATGATTGGACCGGCCACCAGGAAAGAATGGTGTACCGGGCAGCGTCGCTCCCTGCAGTACTGCACCTTGTGGCATAGTGATGGTGACTTCCTGGAAAAAGGGTCTTGTTACATCCCCATACACATGGCGTTGAAAGAACAAACTGCCGGAACTGTCCGCCATGGATGCAGCCAGGCTGTTGTCAAAGCCATGCAGATGTAGCCATTGCCGCAGCGTGCTGTCCGCTCCGTAGAAAGATGCGACGCTGCCACTTGCCAGCGCGAGCGTGTCAAGGGAGGGAGGCGTTGTTGCGAGCCATGCGACGAGGCGCTCGACGGCAAGGGTATGCCACGGTTCCCAGTCTGCAAGGCGTTGGCCAATAAGGACCAATTCCTCGCCGAGTGCAAGTTCTGGATGCTGGAAGGCCGAATTGACACCCGAAGCATAGGCACGCAGTTGGGCGCGATCATCGGCACCGAGCGTCTCCAGACTCTCGCGTGCGCGTGGGCTAATCCCGAGACGGGTAATCATGCGGTCGACAGACATCGCCGCTGGTCCGAACCACGTGCTTAACTGCCCGAGCGCAGCCTGTCTCCACAGCGCCATTATCCAGGAACTACGCCAGGCGTGGACGTAACCCAGCGCTGCCAGGGCATCAGGACGTGTTCGTGCGCTGATGTATACATCATGCTCAACACCCCATTCAATATTGACCGAGCTGCTGAGGTTGCTCGAAGTTGCCGCCATCGGCGTTGCACTCTGCACGGAGTAGGAGAGACGCCAAATCAGCCAGATGGCAGTGAGTCCAGCCACGGCTGCCATGACGAGAATGGACGTTACTTTGGCAAATGGAACCACAAGATCCGGGACTCTGTGAACTTGCCGAAAGAAGGTCCGCAACCAGAGGACCCTGCTTGCTGAATGGGGAGGGCGTGCCGGTGCCCAAACAGGAGTATTACCGAATATGCACCTTGTGCTTCTGTGAAACCAGAGGGTCTATCGATCGTTTCCACGACCAGCTAGGTACACGTTGCCAAATCATGTTCATGTCCAAGCGCGCATTCTACGTCGGGGGATCGATCGCCCTGTTGGTGGGCTTCCTGTTGGGGACAGTCCTGACAGATGACGACAGGCGCGAAGCGCTCAAAAAGCTGGAAGATGCGTTTCTGGTCATCAGTGAGCGTTACGTAGATGAACTGGATGCCGCAGAACTGGCTGAGAGCGCGTTGCGCGGAATGTTGGAGGAATTGGATCCGCATTCGGTGTATATCGAAGCAGAGCGCATGCGCAGAGTCGAGGAGGACTTTAGTGGTGGATTCGAGGGAATCGGGATTTCCTATGAGTTCGTCGAAGGCGTGGGCGACAAGGACACCCTAACCGTGTTGAGCGTGATACCGGGAGGGCCAAGTGAGGAAGCAGGCCTAATGTCCGGGGACCGTATCGTAAAGGTTGATGGCGCGGACATCATCGGGTTTGTGAGCGCAGATGTCCAGCGTACGCTAAAGGGGCCGCGCGGCACCCAAGTCGCGTTGGTCGTGATTCGGCCAGGGTATCAGGAAGTGTTGGAATTTACGATTGTCCGGGACAGAATCCCGCTGTACTCGGTCGATATTGCCTACATGGTGGACGACAAGACGGGATATATAAAGGTAAGTCGTTTTGCGCGTACCACGTACCGTGAATTCCTCGACGCGTTGCGTAATTTGAAGCGACAGGGAATGCAGCGACTGATGCTGGATTTGCGCGGCAATGCGGGCGGATACATGGAGATGGCCGTTCGCATGGCCGACGAATTCCTGGCCGATGATGCGCTAATCGTTTCGCAGAGAGGGCGTGGACAGGACACCAACCACGACTTTGTTGCGCACGCAGACGGACGCTTTGAGCGAAATGCGGTGATTGTCCTGGTCAACCGGTCCTCTGCGTCGGCTAGTGAGATTGTCTCGGGCGCCCTCCAGGATCATGATCGCGGTCTTATCGTGGGTGAGCAGACATTCGGTAAAGGACTCGTGCAGCAGCAGCACGAATTGCCGGACGGCAGCGCAATTCGGGTGACAATATCTCATTTCTATACGCCGTCCGGTCGGCTTATCCAGACGCCCTACCACGATGGTGACCGTGAGGATTACCACCGCATGAAGGAAGAGATGCGTCATGAGACAGCGCTATTGAGCCTGGAGGAAATCATTGAGCGCGTACCTGATTCCCTAAAGTACTCCACGGCAGCCGGCCGCACCGTTATTGGTGGCGGCGGCATTCTGCCAGATTATATTGTCCAGCCGGATTCGGTATCGCGATATCTCCGGGCCGTATTGGGCAAAGCGCTCACCAATGCCTTTGCACGCTCCTGGCTGGATCGTGAGGGCGATGCGCTCCGCGCCACGTGGGGCGACGATAGGCAAGGGTTTGCGGACCGCTTCGTGGTGAGCGATGAAATGTTCGAAGAGTTTCTACGATTCGGCGAACCGTTTGGCGTTGTCGTAACCGAGGAGGGGAGTGGTTTCACCAGAGAAGAAGCCGAAATGGATCGGGCCTGGGTGAATGCGCAGATAAAGGGGAGGCTGGCTGTAGGGCTATTTGGGCTTGATGCCTATTACCCCGTCTGGCACAAGGTCGATCGGATCTTCAAGGAGGCCATGAAGCTCTGGCCGGAGGCCGAAAGGTTAACCCGGATTACGGAAGACCGGTAAAAAACACCATTTTCACAGGTAACATCTGCTCAACTGGCGTTTCGATACGTCGGCCGGAAGCTCTAACGCTCAGGGATTTGTATTCTCCCGCACCACACTCTAAATTGTGCGCGAACGTACGTGCGGGCAACTAATGGCCGCTTACGTGTGTCCATGAATCATGGGCCGTTGACTGTCAAACGGGGAATGAGTACTATTAAGCTTCATGTTCCGGTAGGCCAATTTGCGCAACACCGTGAAACATTTGGCTATTTACATGCGGTCTTGAGTATATTCTCGCACGTTGCGCGGGGACTGCCGATAACCGCAATCTAACACTTCAAACCGTTATTCTGGAGGATCCTTCCATGAAGCTATTTGGCTCTTTGATGCTGCTGCCGCAGGAAATGGGCGATGAAGGCGTAATTAACCTGCTGGTGCGGTATTTCAACGAAGGCGGCGACTTCATGTGGCCTGTACTGATTATTCTCATTGTAGGCCTGGCCATCGCATTTGAGCGTGTCATTTCCCTCAACAGGGCAGATGTCAATACGCGGAAGTTCATAATCAACGTAAAGAAGGCGCTGGAGGACGGTGGTATTACAAGCGCCGAGGAAGTCTGCGCGAACACGCGTGGTCCGGTTGCTTCCGTGTTCCAGGCGGGTCTTCTCCGTGTGGATGAGGGTATTGACGCGGTTGAAAAAGCCGTCGTAGCGTATGGCTCGATCGAGATGAGCTTCCTGGAGCGTGGCCTGGTGTGGTTGTCGCTCTTTATCGCGCTGGCTCCCATGTTTGGTTTCCTTGGCACGGTTATCGGGATGGTTGCCGCCTTTGACGCCATTGAAGCGGCTGGGGACATTTCACCTAGCCTAGTAGCTCGTGGTATCAAGATCGCCCTCTTGACGACGGTATTTGGTCTAATCGTAGCCATCATTCTACAGTTCTTCTATAACTATGCCGTGTCGAAGATTGACCGCATCGTTATCGAAATGGAGGAGGCTTCGATCGAGCTCATCGATTCGCTCATTTTGATGAAAGCTGGCCAGCCGATTTCCGGTGGCGGCGACGATGCTGCCTAGGAGTGGTTTAGAAACGACAGTCCGGGTAGTTACCCGGAAATCGTCCACCCGTGTAAATACGACAGACGATCATGAACTTAGTAGTTATTGCCATTTACATCGTATTGGGCTTAATTGGCCTGGGCCTGTTGGGTATGCTGCTCTTTGGGGTGCGCAGCTTGGTCTTCGGCAAGGTGAATCCGCTGACCATGGCGTTTGTCTGTGTGCCGTTCGCGGTGCTCGTCGTGCTCGGATTCGTTTTGCCATCATGGGCTGAAGCGGGCATTGTGACGGTCGCCATTACGCTTGCGGCATCACTCGTTGCCTTATTCGCATCCGGCATCAAGGGCCTGTTTTCATAAACCTTCTTAAACCCTGTGTGCAATGGGAATGCTTAAGAAGAAGCAGCGACGTGAGGCGGAAATACCCACCTCCTCAATGGCCGACATCGCGTTTCTGCTGCTGATTTTCTTTCTGGTCACCACGACGATTGACGTGGACACTGGCATCGGAATGACCTTGCCGCCGGAGCTCGACGAGGAGATTGATCCGCCACCGGTCAAGGAACGGAATCTCTTGAAGATTCTGATCAACGAGCAAGGACAGGTGTTGCTTGAAGACTTGCCTTCGAGCGTAGCGCAGATCCGTGGCGAGGTACGGACCCACGTCACCAATAACGATGTGGACCAACGCTACTCTGAGACTCCGAGGAAAGCGGTGGTCTCGATCAAGACGGACCGGCAGACGCCATACAATATGTACATCCAGACGATGGATGAGGTATGGATGGCGTATTTTGAGATTTGGGACACGGAAGCGCGATCGCTTGGATTTCTGAACTATCAGGAATACAGATCGTCGTTGGAAGACTCGAAGGAGAACGAGATTCGCTCCAAGTGGCCGGCGCAGATATCCCTTGCCGAGCCTGATCCCGGCGGTGGGGAGTAGGGCTTGGTGTCTTCGTAGTGAACACTTCATATCACCCTCAAGACGGCGATAGGACTCATGGCTCATTTCACGAAGAAGAGCAAGGCAAAGCCAGAAATTTCCACGGCTTCGTTGCCTGATATCATCTTCATGCTGCTCATTTTCTTTATGGTGACGACGGTGCTGCGGGAGCAAGAGGTGCAGGTGCGCACCATTCTACCGCAGGCAGAGGCGTTGACGAAGATAGAGCAGAAGCGGTATGTGTCTTACGTCTGGATGGGGCCGGAGAAACTCAGGGGCAATCGGTTTGGGGAGACCCGGGTTCAGATTGATGATGCCGTGGTTGAAGATATGACAAACATTCGTCTCATCATGTACCGCAAGCTTACCGTTGAACCTCGTCTAATCGTGTCGCTGCGCGTGGATGAGGAGTCAGAGATGGGAATCGTCACGGATGTGCAGCAGGAGTTGCGAAAGGGCGGGACTCTCCGCATTAATTACTCCTCCAAACGGGACATTTCGAATCTGTAGGTCGTCCTGGCTCGTTTGTTGTTTACATGAAAAAGCCCTGCAGTAGCGGGGCTTTTGTATTTTGGGGCGTTGCCAACCTCGGAACTCATGGCTCATTTCGTTACACTAATTCCTGGTGATGGCATCGGACCGGAGGTCTCGGCTGCGGCATTGGTTGTACTGGAGGCGACGGGCGTGAAGATCCGGTGGGAGCGCCACGATGCGGTGGGTGCTGCAGCCCTGGCGGAGCATGGCACACCTCTTCCTGAGCCCGTCATTGAATCTATCCGACGCAATGGCGTTGCGCTGAAGGGTCCGGTTACGACGCCGGTCGGCAAGGGCTTTAGGAGCGTCAACGTGCAGTTGCGCCAGGCGCTGGATCTGTTTGCAAATCTGCGACCGTGCCGTACGCTTCCGGGGATTACGACTCCTTTCAGCGACGTGGATCTCGTGATCTTCCGTGAAAACACGGAAGGCCTGTACTCGGGAATCGAGAACTATGACGCCCGGCTGGAGATCGCCGACTCCATTGCGCGCATCACGCGGCGCGGCTCGCGGCGCATCATACGCTTCGCGTTCGAATATGCGCGGTCGCGCGGTCGCCGGATGGTCACCCTGGTGCACAAGGCAAACATTCTGAAGCTCAGCACGGGCATGTTTCTGGAGGAGGGCAGGAACCTTGCAGCTGACTACCCGGACATCGAATTCAGCGACCGCATTATTGACAACATGGCGATGCAACTCGTTCTGGCCCCGGAGCGGTATGACTGCATTGTAACCACGAACCTGTTCGGCGACATTCTGAGCGACCTTTGCGCTGGCCTGGTCGGGGGACTTGGGACCGTGCCAGGCGCTAATATCGGAGATGACGTGGCCGTATTCGAGGCCGTGCACGGCAGTGCACCGGACATTGCCGGAAGGGGGATCGCGAATCCAACGGCGCTGATCCGTTCAGCGGTGATGATGTTGTCTCATCTCGGTGAAGACGAAGCGGCTGCAGCCGTGGACGCGGCCATCGTCGGTGCATATGCGGAAGGCCAATATTTGACGCAGGATGTTGGTGGGACGTGCTCCACCATGGAATTTGCCCACGGTCTTGCGGACCGTATAGGGGCAGCGATGCATTGAGTCGAGGCTGTTACCCGGGACGCACACACCAATTCATGATCCCCATTACCTGGCAAGCACCCCATGATCCGCCGTATCCAAACTGTGTATCTCACTCTGGCAGTCGCTGCACTGGTGGTGCTCGTGTTTAACGGCATCATGCATGCAGGGGCGGCAGATGCGACCGTCGGTACATTCGTCCGTCCGGCGATATTCGTAGTCACAGGCCTAGCGGCGGTGATGGTGATTGCATCGATACTGTTGTTCAAGGACCGGATCCGGCAGCGCAGGGCAATCATTGTGGCGCAGCTTACCCTGCTCACTCTGATGGTAGTCTTATATGGAGGGCTATACGCGTCCGATGCGCTGTACGTGCGTACCACGGTCGGGGTGGACGTTGGTAGACTGATTGGCATAAGTATGCCGCTTGTGGCCTACGTTTGCTGTCTGCTTGCACGGCGCGCGGTGACCAGGGACATAGAACTCATACGATCGATGGATCGATTGCGTTGAACCGTTGAACGGCCCTGCTTATCAAGCAGGGTGCCCTTGCGTGTTCGTGGCGTCAGAGGCGTGTGTGGTTGCCGATTCCTCGGAGACTGAAAGGCAACGGCCAAACTCTAACCTGCGTAAGTACAGGATAGCACGTCTCTAGGCAACTCGTTCCCCTACTGATGTGCTATCCGGAAAGGTGTGGCGGAAGTGTCGTGTTCATTGAATCTGATTAGTGACCGAGAAATTGAACAACGTCATCGCGGCAGGCTTGGTCAGACGGCAAGATCGGAATTCGGCAATTCGTCACCGGAAGAATTAATACGCATCTTCGGATCCCAGAGTAGGAATCTCACGGCAAACCATGCTGGAAAGGGTCATTCCAGGTGGTGCGTTGTCTTTCGCATGCGTACTTCTACTTCCTTCGTCTTCCGGCCCAGCGAAGTGCTGTGCAGGCGACCACTGCCATTGTACCTGCCAGGACGTTGAAAAGCATGTCACGGTAGTCAAACATGCGGCCTGGCAGAAACAACTGGACGCATTCGTCGACCACTCCGATAAGCCCCGTCGCCAGTATGGTCAGCAGGCCTACAAAGGGAATACGATGGCCGTGGCGAGCGCGCTCCTTCAAGGCTTCGTACATGAACAAAGCCACCACACCGTATTCGATGAGGTGTGAGCGCTCCGTCGGGATCGACATCCGCACGAACACCAGGAGGTATGCGGCCATGATCCCCAATGCGACTCCAATCTCGGTTGCGCTACGTACCGGTTTCAAGCCGTGGACAACGATACTCACAAGGACAAGAAAGCAGCCAGCGAGGAACAGGCTGACACCGAATCCTCTGTCGCCCAGAGTTGCCGCCAGGGTGCTTGCCAGGCCGAGAGTGGAAAAGATTGCCAATACCACGACGAGCGTGCAGATCCAGAGGCACCGTTCCCGGGCCGAAGTACATGTAATCAAGGAGATCGGAGTTTGGTTTGGGGCGCCGTTAGAAATGGCAACCTGGAGTTGAATGACTTGCAGATGTTACTGTTCTTGTTGTCCAGTCCACGTTGCATGCCAGCCCCACTCTGATCGTTTGTCGGGTCTGTCTCAGAGCACGTACTCTGGCCTAGAGGGAATGAATCGCGCAACAGAAGCGTCAAAATAGCACAATCAGGCCCCGTGCCTGGTACTGTACGGCAATCAGACTATCACCACGATGAAAAAAGCCATTCTACTCGTATTGTTGGGATCCGTCTTTATGCTGATGCCAGCGAGCGCGCAAGATCCTGCTCCCCGTACTGGGGGCACTGAAGAAGGCATCATGCGCCGCCTGGATGCAATGGCAGAGCAACTGGACCTGTCCGAAGAGCAGGCGGCCAAAATCAAGGAGTTGCTGGCCAGCTTCAAAGGTTCCGACGACCCGGCAGCCTTGCGAGAGGCCGTCGCTTCCTTGCTGACTCCGGAGCAGCGCCAAGAGTTGAAACAACGGAGTGGCGCAATGGCCATTCGCTCTCGGCAGCGGCGTGGCCGTGCGGCAGCGCGCACGCACCGTGACCGTATAGCAAGAACACCACGTCGTATGGCTGAACAGGGTCTGGTAGCACCATTACGCTTCCAGACCCGTTCACTCGATTTGTCCGCGGAGCAACAGACCAGGCTCGAGAAGATGGTCTACAGCCGCGCAGCGGCCAGCCGGAAACTCCAACTTGCTCTTCGGGACACTCTTCGCGATATCCTGACGTCGGAGCAGATGGACAAGATACGCGGACGTATGGGCACGGTGCGCGAACGTATGGGGGCCAAAAGTAGCCGGATTGATCACAAGCGCAGGCGCGCGTGGTATCCGCGCCGCGGCATTGAGCGCGCTCGGCGTACGGCTCGTGCCGAGCGGATGGGGCGCAGAGGTGACCGCCGCGACGGGCGGTCCGACCATCCCGTAAGGCTGAGCGCTGAGCAGCGGGAGGCCCTGGACGAAGTCCGCAGAGAGATCCATGAAGCGCACCGAACCTTCGCGGAAGAGAACCCCGATGCTACGGATGCAGACAAACGCGCATTCGGCGTAGCCCAGCGCGAAAGGCTCGTCGAAGCGATGAATTCTGTTCTAACGGCAGAGCAGCAACTCCTCATGATGCGGCGCACAGACAGAATCGGGCGACGTCCGTCACTGCTCGGACTGTCCGAAGACCAAGAGGCCAGGGTGAAGGAGGCACTGGCTACGCATCGAAGAGCGGCTGAGGAATGGGCGGGAGTCAACCCGAATCCGACGCCGGAGGCACGAATGGAGCATGCTCGCGTGCAACGGGAAGCGCTACGGTCCGCTCTGGCGGAAATCCTCACGCCAGAACAAATGAAGAGGCTGGATCGCGGCGCAGGCCGCCGCGACCGTGTGCGCCAGTGGCACGGCCAGCGAATGCGATAGAGAGGCTCCAATGCTGACCAATCCAGCGCATTACGCAGTTAAATCCGCGCTCGCCACTATTGCCTGCCTTGTAGCCCTGCAAGCGCACGGCCAGGATCGTGGCGCGGCTGTACTGTCTGGTACAGTAGTGTCCGCCACCGACAGCACGGCCCTAACGGGCGTTAATGTCGTCCTGCTACGTAGAGAGAACTCCACGCCGCAATTCGGAAGCGCCACCGATGAAGTCGGCATCTTCCGCATCCAGGTCAGTACACCGGGTGCCTATCGGCTGAAGCTCTCCTTTATAGGCTACACCACCGTCGAAAGAATCGTCCGGATCACTGGTCGTGATCGAGACCTTGACATCATCGTGATGGAGGAGGCGCCGGTAGAGTCGGATGAGATCCTGGTGCTTGGCGACCAGGAACGCGTGGTGATGCGGGGAGACACGACAGTGTTCAATGCCGATGCTTATAAGGTCAACCCGGACGCCGACGCAGAAGCGCTGGTTCGGAAAATGCCCGGTATCACCGTGGAAAACGGTGAAGTGCAGGCACAGGGCGAAGCGGTGCGTCGCGTGCTCCTGGATGGACGCGAGTTCTTTGGCCAGGATCCAACCCTGGCTTTGCGCAACATGCCTGCGGAAGTTGTTAAAGAAATCGAGGTATATGACCGCCTTAGCGATCAGGCGCAGTTCACCGGTTTCAACGACGGTAACACCGAAAAGACCATCAACATTGTCACCCGGCCCGGCATGCAGGTTGGCCAGTTTGGCAAGCTTCACGGAGGCTTCGGAACTGAGTCGCGCTACATCGGGGGCGGCAGCGTCAACGTATTTGACGACGAAAGGCGGGTGTCATTTATCGGTCTCGGTAACAACGTAAACCAGCAGAATTTTTCTTCAGAGGACTTGCTCGGCGTGCTCGGCACCGCCAGCGGCAGGCGTGGCGGGGGAGGTAGGCGTATAGGACGGGGCGGCAATGGCCGACGCGGGGGGCGCGACGCGGACAAGATTGGTGGTCGTGGCGGTGGATTCGGACGGATGAACTCGAACCCGGCAAACTTTCTGATCGGGCAGCAGCCGGGTATCAGCACCACCAATGCGCTCGGTCTCAACTACTCGGATCAGTGGGGCGATCGAATCAAAGTATCGTCGAGCTACTTCTTCAACGGTAGCGACAACGCCTCTGATGTGCTCCTGGATCGCGAATACGTTCTGGCAGACGCACAGTCGCAGCGCTATAACGAGTCGAATATTGCGGAAAGCGGCAACCAGAATCATCGGTTCAACATGCGGATAACGTATACCATAGACGAGAAAAATTCGATCATCTTCACGCCGCGGGTCAGCCTTCAGAACAACTCGTCATCCAGTGTTCTGGACGGTGTCAACAGCATGCCCGACAGCAGACTGCTCAGTCGGACCTCGAATGACTACACCAGCAGCAACGCAGGCTACACATCCAGCGCCAACATCCTGTATCGGCATCGTTTTGCGAAGCAGGGCCGGACGATTTCCGCCAACGTAGGCATTGGGCTCAACGACCGCAAAGGAGACACGGACCAGCTTTCTTCGAGCGATTTTTTTGCCGGCCGCGGCCTGGTACCCGACTCGACTCTGGCGTATGATCAGCGCATTGAATCCGAACAGGATGGAAGCTCGCTTTCCATGGTCCTGTCCTACACCGAGCCCCTTGGCTCGGCTGGACAGCTTGAATTCAGCTATCGTCCGTCACTTTCGCGCAGCACATCGGATCGTCGCGCCAACGCACTGGATCCGGTAGCACAGACCTATTCGGTGCTGGACACGGCATTTTCCAGTGTGTTTGACAATGACGTCATACGCCAAAGCGGCGGCGTCAGCATCCGCAGCCGAGGCACCAGGCTATTTGGCACAGCGGGGTTCCAAATCCAGGAAGAGCACCTGCAGGGCACGTCAACCTTTCCCCATGCACTCGAGATTGACCGGTCATTCCTGAGTCTCTTGCCTTATGCTATGGCAAACTACCGCTTTTCCCGCACCAACAGTCTGCGCCTGTTCTATCGCACCAACACCAATACGCCCTCTATCAATCAGCTCCAGGAGGTCGTTGATAACACCAATCCCTTGCAGCTCTCAAGCGGCAACCCGCATCTGAAGCCCAGCTATTCACATTCACTGGTCGCCCGCTATAACTATGCACAGGGCACGCGCACGTTTATGGGTATGGTCAGTGTCGCCAAGACCAACGACTACATTGGGAATGCGTCGTTTTTTGCCCAGGCAGACACCGTGCTCCGCCCTAACGTCGTACTATTGGAAGGTGCACAGTTTACGCAGCCGGAAAACCTGGGCAACCAGTGGACTGCGCGCTCCTTTATAACACTCGGCATTCCAATTTGGAAGACCAGCTTCAACGTAAACGGGGGCTTTAACTATGCGCAGACGCCGGGCATCATTGACGGGCTGAATAGCATCGCCACGGTTTGGGGCTTGAGTGGGGGCGCCGTGTTGAGCAGCAACATCAGCCCGGAGGTGGACTTCACGCTTTCGTATAGAGGCACCCATTCACTGGTTAACAACAGCCTGTACCCGGAACTGGACAACAACTACATGCTCCACAACGTCGGCGCGCGTGTATACTGGATGCCGCTGCCACGGGTGATCTTCGACACGAATCTCAAGCTCCTGCAGTACACTGGTCTCCGTGATTCGTTTGATCAAAGCAGCACGCTGCTAAACGTGGGCGTTGGATACAAGCTGCTCAAGGACCGCTCCTTAGAGGCTAAACTGCTTGTTTCCGATATCCTTAACCAGAACAATAACGTCAGCCGCACAGTGACGGACATTTACATCGAAGACAACCATACTGACACGTTGGGTAGGTATGTGATTCTTAGCGTGTCGTACCGACTGCGCAACTTCCGCATGTAGTCTGGCCTGGTCGAGTTCCAGGCGCCTATGAACAAATACCTGTTTCTGGTCGCACTATTCGCTGCTGGCTACAACTCCACGCAGGCGCTATCGAGCCGGGCCCCAACCGGAGAGATCGACATTGGTGCCTTGTGGTGGATTGGGTACTTCCAGGAGGGAATTGCACACCCCGAGCGGCAACCGGTTGGTACCCTTATTGGAAAGCAGGTATGGATCCCACTATGGGACAACTATCTGTACACTGACGTTGCCCACCACTGCTCATCTTGTAGGCCGAGGCGAAGTCCCAGCGCCAATCGTTCCATGGGTCTTCCTGAAGCTCCGAAACCTGGTGGCGCTGCAATGCTGTGGCCAACATTAGTCCACTGGCAGCAGACAAGAACGGTAGTGCCCTGTCCTCACTTGCTTTTACAGCCGAAATGGGGGCCGGCCCTGTTGAACAAGCGAATGTGCCTGGGCGAATATCATGGGTTCGACAGCGGATACAATCGTCACGTCCTGCTATGTGACGGTGTAATTGGCTTAGCCAAGCGGTACCTGTTGTAGCGTGAAGCACAACTGGAGCAAGGCGCTGGGCTACCCGTGTCCGTACGTCATGGTCGTTAGCCAATACCAGTATTAAATCAAACTCGTTTCTTGTAATTCGAGCTTCGTGATACCATTCTGGATATGAGCAGCCTGGCAAATACTCTGCCACAACATCGATCTTTTGCTTCCCCTGCCCAGATCGTATACCCTCGGGCCATCCTGCATCTCTTGCAGTGAAAAGCATGCATCTGTTGGTATTGTGCAGCTCAATATGATCCTTGTCTAAAGTCGTCCACCTACCGCCAACGCCCATAGAATAGAGCCAGTACGCCAATGCTGACCCAACAGCTCCAGCTCCCACAAGGAGCACAGAACCCATGTCCAACAATTCCAAGTCGTCAGGCCCTGGTGTTGCTTTAGATCCTTCCCGTAAATTCCATGCAGACAACACCCGAGGCACAACGGTCATCCCCAAGGTTTCTCTAAAAACAGCAGCTGCGCCAAGGCAGGCGGCCAAGGCACAACCCCTTAGCGTACCACGGATGCTAGTTGCCAAAGGACAAGGCTCCTTTTGGAGATAGGCCAGTGCACGATCTGCCCCGAGATACCAGTCAAAGCCTAGTCCAGGATCTTCACCGATTCCTATGCTTATGCCGGGAGCCTGAGGCCGTTGGGTCCGGATAGTGAAACTTCCCCAAGGGTCGATCTCTTTGCACGTCTTAATTAGCGTATCGCCGAGTGATGGCCTTGCAAAGGGCACGCTTGCTGTAAGCTCTGTAGCTGGTTGCTCAACGATAAAAATGATTTCCCTGTGCACGCGAGCGAGTAGATTGGCAAGAGACAAGATCAGAAACTGGCCAGCAGATGAGGTCGCTGCATCATTGCCTACGCCAATCCTTATGTAGTGCGTGTCCCCAGTCTGGCCGTTGATATATTCGGTTGTCCGCCGATCTCGTTCCCGATAAAACAAGCCCCGTTTACAGATATATTGATGAGTTCTCATCGTAGGTCAGAAGTTGCCGGTACAATGGTCGTACATGCTATCACGGACTCCGGCGTGCACCATACCCATTGCTCCTGCTGGTACTGGTGAACTGTTAGGTCACTCACGCTCCGCACGGTGGTGCCGAAGTCAGGTACCACTACGGAAAGCATTCCCTCAAACGGCAATAGAATCAACTCGTCATCACCGTCTGAATGGCGCGCATCCTTGCCCGGGTGTGAATGGACTTGGGCAAGAATACCCAGATTCATTGAACGTGCACACCTAGCTGCGCGCCCCACTTCGAGGCGCGAAACCATAACCCTTCGCGCCGAGTGATCACACCGCGGTACAAGTACTGACAATATTACCTGTAGGCGCCCGATCTCGCGTCCCAGCCAGTACACGAGACCTTCATGTCCACCATCTCGGAGGCCCGCAAGAGCAAAGCTGGTCAACGCGGTGCCTGTGCCCGTAATGACGGATTCAGTAATCACGAATTCTCCTTCAAGGTGACCGACGGGCAACGGCCTTGTTCTGTAAATGGGTTGCGTGTTGTTATTAACGATCATGTTATCCCATCCTGCCCTTGCTGGCAATGAGGTCTCTGCGTATAACTTGGAGCATGTCTCCAATCACTGCAGCATAAACCGAGTTGCCTTTCGGCGTTATCCACTGTGCTGAGCCACCCCAATCATTATGTGGTCCATCGTGTTCTGCATAAGCCAGACGATTGAAGGGAGCACATATCACGGGTGCCTTGGGACCACTACTGAGAAAGGTGGAACCGATACTCACGCTTTGCGGCTGGGGGAAGTATTTCTTTTCGACGATCCTCGCCCACCGTTCGTCACAAAACAACCACTCTGGCGGCTCCTCGCGATAATTGTCGAATCGACCCAGTAGATAGAACATGTCACCTGTCGAGGGCTGCTCCATCGCCACGTGGATTTCCAGTTTGTCCGGGTCCCACTTCAAGTACACACCGTGGCGGGTGACCCATGTTCGGGCATCCTCAAGCTCACGCTTCACTACCAGTATCGTCGTATCTCTCGGTAACATCAGACCCCCCCACCAGTATCGACCAACTCAAGCTTGTCACCGTTGTTAATACCGGCCTGCTCCAGGGACTTCTTGTTGTCGAGGACATGGTCTCCCTTCTGAAGACCAGGATTGCCTCCCTTATAACCAAAGAAGATCGCGGCCTGACTGGCTGCTTCCCCAACCAGAGTCGTCTTATCCCACCTGAAATCCTTGGGCTCTGGAGTACGCGGCGCGAACACGGTAACATGAAGATCTCCTGCTGATGGCTTGTATTCCTCCACCTCCAGGGATTCGGGTTGGGCCCTGTCGTGCTTGCTTGAAGATTGCTGCATGGCAAATCCCTCTCATTTAATCGTACGGTAAGTCTGCACCCCCGAAAAGGGGCTGTCATTCCATGTATACGAAAAGCCGTGACACACCCAGGTTAGCCGAAACCTGTAAGGACGTCACAGGTTATCGTAACACCAAATACAGACCTGCCATGCCGAATCCAATTGGATCGACTTACCTCCTGCACCGCCTACCCACACGCGTTAACTTGAGCGATTCAAGCGATGAGGATTTGCTCGAATATCTAGCCATGTATGGGGAAGAGCAGCACACGGCGGATGACCTTGCGCTGATAAAGGAGGCCTTTGCTGAGTTGTATCGCCGGCATGCCAAAAGCGTTTACACAATCTTCGCACGTAGTCCCTACGCCCAGTGCATAATCGAACAAGAGGGACTAGGAGCTATAACAAGCCTTGTCTCCGATTCTTTCTTGAAGGTACGGGGACCAATAGCCGCATCATATGACCCCAAAAAGGCCAAGGTCAAAACATGGCTCTGCCAAATCGCTCATAATCTGTTGTGCGATCAAGTGCGGCGAATACAACGACAACGGGAATCCTTGACTTTTCAGTCATTTGGTAACGATAGAGAGTTCCCGGGCCAAGATGTCACAGAGCCGAATGAGCCAGAGCTACCTGGACGACTCACTCCAAAGGAATTTGCCTTGTATACTGAGGCACTCGAACAGTGTCTTTCTAAACGACAGAAACAACATCTTACGGCTTACATGGAAATTCAAGTAGATGGGCGTGCTGATCATGGTGCCTTGGAGGCACTAGCCACCAGATTACATACCACGCCAGAGGCGATTCGGAAGAACAAGAGCCGCGCTCTACAAAAGATCAAACAGCACATTGATGCTCACACAGCACAGTAGTTACATTATTACGATGCGCCCATAGCATACCCTCGTACGCGGGTACTTCTAACTCGACCATGCCTACTCCAATCAGCCCCCTAGCCCGATGTCAGTCACTCCTGCCGATCCTGCAGCCAATCGCAAGTTTTTAGGGAAAGTACGGGCTGCCATGCATTCCCTAGGTTGGCTCATGCCCGTCACTGACGAGCAACTGGAAGCAGCTGAGCAACGATTGGATGGTGATCCAATTGATTGCCCGCCAGACCTACAAGATCCGTATGCATTGTTTAGTTCTGCGGAAGCGGCAACTGCGAAGGCGAAGTATCGATCGCCGTTGTCGTTGGCTTTCCATAAAGAAGCTGGAACACTGGCTTACGCCGCACGAGCAGGAAAGAGCATTCCTGATGACATTCGAGCCAAAATGCGGAAAGACAGAAACGAGGCAGAAAACCAGCCCCAGACCAACTCCAGTGCCAAAGAGGACTGACAGGAGTGCGGCCCGACACAACATCAAGCCCAGTCGTGCCCGCGAGATACAAGAACTAGCTGAAGCTGTTGCTGACGAGTACTTCCCGGATCGTCCAGTTGAACCCGAAGAACTACTTTTGCGCAAGGGTATCACTTTCAACTACAATCACTATAGAGATGCCTTTGACGGGATGCTAGAATGGGAGAATGACAGGTTCCATGTGTACTGTAACCTTGACCGAGTAGAAATAGCTGATTCGCCCCGTGCACGATTTACGCTTTGTCACGAGTTAGGCCACTATTACATAGATGAGCATCGCAACGCACTCGCTGCGGGCATTATACCGGCAGTCCCGTCTGAATGTGAGTACAAATCCGATGCAAAGATGGAGCAGGAAGCGGATCTTTTCGCCGCCAACCTTCTCTTGCCTCGGCAACGCTTTGTGAGGCTCGCCACAAAAATGCCCCCCGGTCTCGACGCTGTATTGAAGCTCGCAAGACGGTTTGGCGCCTCCGTGACTAGCACAGCTCTTCAATTCGTAAAAACCAGCGAAATTGAGTGCGCGCTAATTAAGTGGAGTCCACACACAAAGACGTGGAACTGGGTGTCTTCTGCTATGTACGCCAGCGGGTTTGGCAAAACTATCACGGAGAGGCACGAGATTCCTGATGGGTCAGCGACCGATCAAGCACTCAGGAGGCTTCGTCCGCCACCATCCGGGTTTTTCTCTAGCGGTGGGACAGCGACCGATTGGTTCCCTTATCCGAGGCATTACGGGCATGACAACCCTATTATTATCGAGCATGCTATCCCTATTGGCAGGTACGGAGTGATCACAATGCTCTTTAAAGATGATCAACACGACTAGCCTAATATCCGTGACTTCCGAGTGTGGCCGCTGTGTGTTCGTGTCCTTGTTTACATCCAACTTCTTGCGCCGAAGGAAAACGGAGATGCTATACGCTGCCAATCGAAGACGCACCAGCCAGCCTGTACGAGGCTCTGAGGGCCGGACTCAGGATGCCAGTGAGTCTCTTACCGGCAACTGTACGTGCGCACTTCGCGTGGCGCCACCTCAGGCAACTCAAATCCGAACAGGCTGTGCCGTCTTTCCTCTTCTTCCTCTGCCTCCTGCTCCGAGATCTCATCCCTATCGCCCGGAGGCTCATCAGGCCTGCGCCGCAATCGCTTGCCGTCACTTCCTCCACCCGGCGAACTCCGAAATTGCACACTTCAAGCATTGCCCCGAAGGCAGAAGATCTCTCGTCGGAATTGTATATGAGAGGCGAATTCTCTTCGTCCGCACCGAAAATCAGCACCAGGTTCACGAAGGGACACTCGGCAATGCCGTCCAGTGCCGTGATATTGACCTGAGGGTCTCCCCGCCTGATGTCCATGCTCGAGTGCATCGTGACCTCCATCGTTTCATCACCAAACACTCTGTCATTGGCTATGGTGATCGAAAACCGATCGCGTTCCGCGCCGCATGATGCCACGAACGCGGACATGACCGCAAGCAACAAAGTCTGTGACTTGGGTGTCCTGTTCATCGGATCATCTGCGGATTGATGGCTCGTTTCAGTTGTGGGCCGGAGCCGGTAATCAGGACCCGTGAAAATCTCAGAAATCCGGCAAATTGTAAAAAAGGTACGTGTGGAGAACTAAAGTGCGAGGGAGAGTGTGAAGGATCAAATGCCGATTGCTGTTCAATAAAGACAAGCACGGAGTGTGTAGCCGCAATGGTGGTAATTGAATCGAATCCCTGCAACAACAGCGCCATGCTTCACCGTGGTCTTAATGTGGTCATTGCGGTGGCCATCTGCGCGTGGGGAGGTTGTGCGACGGATGAGGGAGCCGTACCTGTCCTGGAAAGCGCTCGGATGGGATTCGACGAATTGTTCGTCTTGGAAGATACCATCCGTTTGGACCCGGCAGTGCTCCTTGGCAGGATCACGCGTCTTGACGTTAGTACATCGAAAGAATTCCTGGTTTCGGATGAAGTCGGGCAGGGCGTATACCTGTTTTCTCCCACAGGGGCCCTTCTGAGCAAGATGGTGATCGATGAGTGTGCTCCGGGAGCAGATGGGTTTCGGGTGAGAAGCGCAGTGTTCGCCAGTGACAACCGCATCGTGGCGGTTGCAGGGGAGAGAGGGTATGTTTTCGACAGAGACGGCAACTGCCTTGTGCACAAGAAAGCTCTCGAATTCCTGACAACACAGGCTATTTGTGCTCAAGGGGACACCATATTCGCCTGGCAACAAGCTAGCCGCGATGGACGAGGAATAATTGGATTCTCGGATCAGCTGGAGCCTGTGATTCAGATTGACTTGCCAGCGCCGAAGTTTCCCATCTTGTCAATGCAGTATTTCTCGGGAATAAACCATGCCATAGCGTGTTTTGACGATGGCCCATGGATCAGGTTGAAGGAAAGCGTAGATGCACAACCGATGCGGGAACGCTCGGGTCGGATCCAGTTCGAGCCCTTTTTCTATAGACCCGTGAAGCGAGACATGCTTGCCATTGGTGAACCAGGATGGAAAAAGCGTCTTGCTAATGCCGAAGGGACGTGGACGGGTGGCCTTTTCGAGTTAACAGGATCAGTCCATCTGTTAATGTACACGAACGTGCCGAAGCGTCTTCACAATCCTGAATGGAAGCGTACTAGAGGACTGAGCATTGTGGATCATGCGGACTATTCCTATAGCGCAAGCGCGATAGTTTGGGCGGCTCCCCTGGATACTCGAGACGGATACGCATACTTCGAAGGTGACCATGAGCAGTTGGCGGATGAACTGGTCGGCAATCCGGTAATTCTTCGGTACCGTTTCCTACGGCCGTAGCAGAATTAGGAGAAATCGCATGAGAGCAGCAATGCGCGCGGTCTTGTGGCTTTCGGTGCCGTTTATGCTTGCCTTTGCGACACTTGTTGCATCCCTTGATTGGATTGTCGACTAGCCGCCTGCGTCACAGATACTGGTTTCATCACCTGTACGGGTGCAACGGCTCTTGTAGGTCATGCCCTTCTTGCGTCACATCTGATCGAAGCGCAGTCCCGCGCACCGATTGCGGACCAAGGGTTGGTTTTTCCCGATACGGCGGTAGTGATCCTTTTGGGTGGTATTGGGTGCTCAGGCAACCAGGTGCAGTTGCTCCGGTCTTGATTGGAGCGGCATACTGACCACCAAGATCATCCTGTCTTAACTGTTTATGCGGATCCTCTAATAGGTGTCGGACAAGGAATCCGCGAGTCGTTGCTGTTGCGGCGCGTCAGTCAGGCCACATTTCCCTTTTTCATGTCAGAGGACTCGACATTCAATCCGCGGGCGATTGGGTATTCGCATACTATAGGTGGCATTAGTGGAGTCTCAGGTCATTACACAGGTGATTGACGTGCTTGCCGAGCTCAACTCGCCGATGGTGTCGTAACTCCGCGGATAATTCCTGGAAGAAGGCTGGCGCGGTAGAAACTTCAGCCATTAGCCGTTGCCAAAAGGTCGTCGCGGCCTAGCCGGCAAGTCTGAATACTTCTTCCGTCTCCCTAGGAAGTGATCAACAATAACGCTCCTGCGATACGAAGGGAGCGCGGTTGGAGACGCTGTGGAGGGGCGTTTGTCTCGATAGAAACGTTTAAGGCGATGCGCGTCGCGGTAGGCTCTCAGTATCGCAGCCGCTTCACTCGGGCGGCCCCGCAACAGTGCCAAAAACACGGCTGCTGAATCGAATACAAGGCGCTGGGCAAAAATGCGCCACCACTGATGAGGGGGCAGGTTCTTGTATAGCATGAGCAAGTTGTTCCGAAAATTATAGTAAAGTTTTCGCGTGCTCTGCCGCGGAAGCGAGCCCCCGCCTATATGGAAAACATGACTGGCTGGCTCAATCATGATCCGAAAGCCGCACCGGCGCAGCCTCCAACACAGATCGATTTCCTCCATGTGCATTTCAAAGCGCTCGTCGAGGATGCCTACTTCATCCAGCGCCGTGCGGCGAAGTAGCAGGGCAGCGCCCGAACCCCAGTCAACGTCGCGGGCATCATCGTACTGCCCATGGTCCGCCTCGAGTTGGTCGAAAATTCGACCCCGAGCAAATGGATAGCCAAGACGATCAAGAAAGCCGCCCGCAGCCCCCGCATAGTCAAAGTGATCACGACGGGCGTACTGCAATATCTTTGGCTGTACAGCTGCTATGTTCGGATCGCGTATGGCGGCATCAACCATCGGTTGCAACCATCCCGGCGGCGTTTCGACATCGTTGTTGAGCAGGACGACATAATCGCCCGTGGCCTGCCGCATGGCGACATTGTTACCTCGGCTGAACAGCCAATTGTCCGGATGGCGAATGATCCGTATGTCCGGGTAGGTCGCCGCCACCCACTCGGATGATCCGTCAGTAGAGGCATTGTCAGCCAGGATAATCTCGAGATTGGCATAGTCAGTTTGCACAACCGAGGGCAAACACTGCTTGAGCAGCGGCAAGGCGTTCCACGAAACGATAATGACAGACACCCTCGGAAGCGGCATGCGAAGTAGCCCTCAGAATTGCAGGAGGTTGTGCGGTGCGCTTGCTCGGGGCATGGTCACGCCATGCCTTCCTGTGCACGCCATGCGATCATTGCCAGTCGTCACGTACGCCGGGCGGTACCTCTTGTGACTCGGGCAGTCCTTCTCCCTGTTTGTGGCGCTCTTCTGTCATGCGGTCCAGAACGGTGGCGTAGAGTGCGGAATAGGCTTCCGGTTGGGTCGCATACGTATCCAGTATGTTCTGAAAGCGGGTCGAGTCCAACCCGTGACGAGCAAGAATCGAGTCTCGTTCGGCGGGCAGCGCCGCGTAGTCAAGAGACTGCCTGGCGGCGGCCAGGTGGAGTTCAATAAACACCTCCACGATCGTGCTGTCCGCAACGTGCGGAGGATCGGCGACCGTGCCTGAGCATCCCGAGAAAATGCCGGAAGCCAGGAGAAGGAGGGTGGCAGATACGATCAGTGTGCGTGGGCCTGTTCTCAATGCTGCTCGGCGCAAGCACAAACGGTGACGGTTTCGACTATTGGATGCGTGCACTCAGGGCAGGGCTGTCGTTGGTAGGCTGTTGGGTACGGAAGGTGTATGCGATGACCTCCAACTGACGCAAGAATTCGCGCTTAGGATAATTGGGAGCAAAAACCATCCCGTCGATAAGATAAATTCGCCGCGTGGGCTCATCGTAAAAGGCGTAGGTCAGAAACGGTCCACCCATGCCAAACGGAAATTTCCTGCCGTTCTCCTCACCGACCATATGCCACAGGCCACGCAGTTCGAAGGCAAAACGGCTCTGGAAGTCTACAGAGTCCGCAACCAAGGGCCGCCGTTGGTCCACCTCAACCCATCCACCCCCAGTACCCAGCACAAAGCGCTGTGTGAGGGCGTCGCGTGCTCGGATAACCCAGTCTGGTGAGAGGGCGCCAGCATCCGCATTCTCCTCGTAGTAGACGAAGAGACTGCGCCATGTATCACTCAGGACGCGCCGAAGCCAGACGAAATTACTCGTGTCCTTGGCGATGACATAGTCGTGCTGGCCATTGACGGCAAAGCCGTGATTCGTCATCAGATACTCTTCAATTTCGTGCTGTCGCCCGATGTCGAACATTTCACGATACAGGCGTCGGCGGGTGATTTCGTTTAACTGGTGGACCATGCCTGGCCCCTGTTCGGTGATAACATGCGCCAGGTCCTCGGCCGATCCACCCGCGACATAAAACACCTGCTGTCGCCTGCGCCAATGGTCCGGCCGCGGCACAACCGCGGGACCGCCTTCCAGAATGGCATTGCGCGCATCGTCAGAAAAACTGCTCCAGAGGAAGCGGCTCTCAATCGTGCTGGTATCCTCCAGTGCAGCCACGATAAGGACATTCTTGCGCGCCGTCACCATGTCAAAGTCCCTTCGGGTCTGCAGGCTAACCTGCTTCAGCGCGAACATGGGTTCCTGCGACGGCAGTGTGGCTATCGGTGCGCCGATCTGTGCGCGCAGCGCGTCTCCCACGTTCCCGTTCCATAGCGAGGAGTCGACAACTACCGTAACCTGCCCTTCCTCCCCAACAGCCTCCGCACGAAAATCCGCATTCGAGCAACTTGCAATAGCCAGGGTGACGAAGAGAAAGAGACCAATTGTGGTGCGCATCATGCTTGCCGGTATGAATGTGAATAGGATGCGTCGTTAGTTGCTGAACGGTCACGTGCCGCTGCCAAGCGAGAGGGCGCGCGCATAGTCCTGCACGGCCTTGAGACGCGCCGTAGCGGACAGGGATTCGTCACTCCACAGTCCTTCTATAAGGCCAACCAATGCCGACCCGACTACAAAGCCATCTGCATGTCGGCAGAGCCGCTCGGCATCCGCACGCGTCTTGATGCCAAAGCCGACCATGATCGGGTTGCGCCGCACAAGCATACGGGCACGCTCCAGGTACCGTTCCACCGCCTGCATACGATGCTCCAGACCACTGCCTGTGATACCGGTAACCGAAACGGCATAGACAAAGCCGCTGCTCCGGGCATCGATCCTTCGCACGCGCGCATCTGGAGAATTCGGGGCCATAAGGTATACGAGATCGAGGCCAGCCGTGCTGGCGCATCCCTCCAGGAGTGCTCCCTCCTCCACGGGGAGGTCCGGGATGATTAGGCCGTCCACACCAGAAGAGCGAGCAGCGTGACAAAAGTTGCTAATACCGTAGCGCAAGATGGGGTTTATGTAGCCCATCAGCACAAGGGGCGTGGTGCTGTGCGCCCGAAACGCTGCCGCGATGCGCAGCGTGTCGTCCATGCGCACGCCATGGCCAAGCGCACATGCACTCGAACGCTGTATTGGCAAGCCCTCTGCCAATGGATCACTAAAGGGCATGCCGAGCTCCAGGAAATCCGCGCCCCCTGCATCCAGAGCCTGCAGGATGGGCAATGTCTCCTGCGGGCTCGGAAACCCACTCGTGAGAAATAGCCCCATGGCCTTGTTGCCCTGCGCCTTCAGGCGGTGCAGGGTTTCGGTCAGGTTCGACATCTACACTGAAAGCGAAGAATGCATGATGGTGGTCATATCCTTGTCGCCGCGACCCGAGCAATTCACAACCACGATTGCGTCTTCAACCAGGGTTTCCGCCAGGCGTGGCAATACAGCGATGGCATGGGCGGTTTCTAGTGCCGGGATGATGCCCTCTGTGCGGGACAGCAAGGCGACAGCCTGCAGCGCTTCTTCGTCTGTCGCGGTCTGGTAGCTTACACGCCCGACATCCTTGAGATAGGCGTGTTCCGGGCCGACGCCGGGATAATCCAGGCCTGCCGAAATGCTGTGTGCGAGTTCGACCTGGCCTTCGGCGTCCTGTAGGAGATAGCTCAACGCTCCGTGAAGCACCCCCGGCGTCCCACGGCTGAGGGGAGCCGCATGGCGCCGGTCAAGACCTTCGCCTGCCGCTTCTACGCCAACCAGGCGCACATCTGTGTCTTCCAGGTACGGATAAAAAATGCCTATAGCATTGGAGCCACCGCCAATGCATGCGACGACGACATCGGGACATGCACGCTCTTCCTTGTCGAGGAGTTGACGCCGGGTTTCCTCGCCAATGACGCGATGGAAGTTGCGCACCATCATCGGATAGGGATCCGGTCCGACCACCGACCCGATGATGTAGAACGTGTCGTCCGGATTGGAGACCCAGTCGCGGATGGCCTCGTTGGTGGCATCCTTCAAGGTTTGGCTGCCACTGGTTGCCGGACGCACCTCCGCACCCAACAGTTGCATGCGCTCCGCATTCAGCCGCTGACGCTCAATATCCTCAGAGCCCATATACACGATGCACTCGAGGCCAAACTTTGCCGCCACGGTAGCCGTGGCTACGCCATGCTGCCCCGCTCCCGTCTCCGCAATGATGCGGGTCTTGCCCATCCGTCGCGCCAGGAGGATCTGCCCGACAGTGTTATTGATCTTGTGCGCTCCCGTATGGCAGAGATCTTCGCGTTTGAGATAGATCCGGGGTCCGCCAAGTACTTCCTGGAGGCGATCTGCGCGCGTCAGCGGGGTGGGGCGTCCCACATAGTCGACAAGAAGCGTCTGCAATTCATTCTGGAATGCCGCGTCCATCCAGGCCTCCGCGAAGGCCCTGCGAAGCTCCTCCAGACAGGGAATGAGAATCTCCGGCACAAAGGTGCCGCCGTAATCGCCAAACCGCCCGGCGGCGTCCGGTTGCATATAGGGTGCAATGGGCATGGAGCCTAAGGACAGAGGGCTGTAAAGAAGGCGTCGATCAGGGGCAGATCTTTCTTGCCGGGCTCCGCCTCCAGGCGGCTCGAGGCATCGACTCCCATTGGCTGCACAGCAAGCACGGCATCGGCGACGTTACCTGCCCCCAATCCCCCGGAAAGCAGAATCGGGTAGTCACCACTCAGCGCGCGAGCCACGCTCCAGTCAAAGGTGGCCCCGGTGCCGCCACGGAGCGTTGGATGATACGTGTCCAGGAGAAAGGCGTCCACGTATGGCGCATAGCGGTCCATGTGAAAGCGCATGACGTCCGGCGTGCTTCCAGGAGCGATACTAAGGGCCTTGATGACGGGCCGGTCGATATGTGTGCACAGCTCGGGTGCCTCATCTCCGTGCAGTTGCACCTGATGAAAGCCAGCCATATCTGCAGCGCGGTTAACCGTATCGGCATCCGCGTCAACGAAGACGCCTACACAAGCGGGCCCGTAGATCCATTCAATGATTTCAGCGGCTTTCGTAACGTCAATGTAACGCGGGCTTGGAGGATATTGAATGAAGCCCAGATAATCCGCGCCTGCCCCTGCACAGAAACGTGCATCCTCGAGATTCGTCAAGCCGCAAATTTTCACCCTAGGAGGCATAGGTCGGAGTGCGGGATGGGTGAGCACGCTCTTGAGCCACCAGGGCCTCCGTACGTTCCCGGAGGGTCGCAAGCGTGCTACCAGGGTGGGGCGTACGCATGAACGACGTGCCAATCAGCACGGCGTCGACGCCATGCATCCGCAGGTGTGCAAGCTCTGCGGGCGCGTTAAGACCGCTTTCCGAAACGCGCACGAGATGCGCTGGCGCCTGTGCGAAGACGCGCAGGGAGTGATCAATATCTACCTTGAAGGTGCGCAGGTCCCGGTTGTTGACGCCGAGTATTGTCACCCGGTCGAAGTCCAACTTGTCCAGCTCGCGTGCGTCGTAGACCTCCACGAGGCATTCGAGGCCGTATCCACGGGCTGCCTCCTGCAGGTCGCGAAGCTCATTCGCCTCCAACACCGCGGCAATGAGAAGCACGGCGTCGGCTCCGCATGCCCGCGCCTCCGCCAACTGGTATACGTCCACGACAAAGTCCTTGCGAATAAGTGGCATGTCGACCACTGACCTAGCGCGCTCCATATGTTCCACCGCGCCGCCAAAGTACTTCGGCTCGGTAAGCACGCTGATGGCATCGGCGCGCGCTGCCGCATACTGACCCGCCAGAACTCCTGGGTCAAAATCACTACGCAAAACCCCCTCGGATGGCGATTTCTTCTTTAGCTCGGCGATGATGGCCAGATGGTCCTTTTTCAGGGCCTTGGCCAGAGAACGAGTCTCACCGCGCGCTTCCATGCGTTCTTCCAGGGCGCGCAGCGGCACCGTGCGTTTGGCTTCTGCCACGTGCGTGCGCGTGTCTCGTACGATTTGGTCCAGAATCGTCATGGTGCGGTCCGGGAGGCGTCCCGTAGTCGGGTCAGGCACAACGCGGCAGCGCCAGAGTCGATGCTCTTTCTCGCGGTGGCCAAGCAGTCGTCCATATCGGCGAATTGCCCGCTCACGCGCAGGGCCATGGCCGCGTTCAGCAGTGTGACGTCGCGGTGCGGACCCGGCTTGCCCGATAGCAGGGCTTCCAACAGGCGCGCATTCTCCTCGGCAGTCCCACCCTGCAAGGCCGTTAATGGCGCTCGCGCAATGTGATAATCCTCCGGCTGTACGGTAATCCTTCGTAGCTCACCGCCGGAGGTAACTTCGAATCCATGGGTGGGCGCGCCCAGTGACACCTCGTCCAGGCCATCCTCCGAACATAGCGTGATAACATGCACGGCCCCCAGCCGAGCCAGAATACCGGCCATCAGCTCGGCGGCATGCACACTGAACGCTCCGACCATCTGTCGTTGCACCCCGGCCGGATTGCAGAGTGGTCCCAGCATGTTAAAGCAGGTGCGCACGCCCAGGGCCCGTCGCACGGGGGCGACATGCCGCATGGCCGGGTGAAACCGGCGGGCAAACAGAAAGGCAATGCCGGCATGCTTCAGGCAGGCTTCGACGCCGCGCGGTCCAAGGTCGATTTCAATGCCGAGTGCATCGAGTACGTCTGCTGATCCACACTTGGAGGATACCGATCGATTGCCGTGCTTGGCGACGGTCACGCCTGCGCCCGCGCACACAAAGGCTGCTGCCGTCGAAATATTGAACGTGCCGCTCCCGTCGCCCCCCGTCCCGCACAAATCGATCGCATGGGAGTCCGTGCACCGTACAGCAATGGCATGGTCGCGCATGGCGCGCGTAAAGCCCGTCAACTCGTCGATCGTTTCGCCGCGTGACCGAAGCCCCATCAGGAGTGCCGCAATGTGGACAGGCTCGACCGTGCCGCTCATGATGCCTTGCATCGCGTGTGCCGCCTGCTTCTCGGTCAGGGTTTCCTGCCTGGCCAGGCATTCCAGGATGTCCTTCATGGCGTAATCGTTAGTCGCAATAGGGGACACTACGGAGCCAGTTGGCCATGAGGCCCGGACCTTCGGTCGTCAGGATGCTCTCCGGGTGGAACTGCACACCCTCAACGGGATGCGTCCGATGGCGGAGTCCCATTACCACACCGTCGTCTGACTCAGCAGATATTTCTAGAATGTCAGGCACGGAAGACCTGTCCACAATCAGAGAGTGATACCGCGTGGCGACGAAAGACTGCATTGCGCCATCGAAGATCGTTCTGCCGTCATGATGCACAACACTCGTCTTGCCGTGCATGAGGACTGGCGCATAGGTGACGCGGCCTCCGTAGACCTCTCCGATCGCCTGATGGCCCAGGCAGATGCCCAGGATGGGTGTGGTGGGCCCCAACCGGCGGATAACCTGCTTGCAGATTCCGGCATCGTCCGGACGCCCCGGCCCCGGAGAGATCAGCACTCCGGCCGGGGCCAATGCCTCGACTTCCTCCAGGGTCATGGCATCATTGCGCACCACGCGGAACGCGTCGGTGTGCCGGCCCACCAGATGCACGAGATTGTAGGTGAACGAGTCGTAGTTGTCAATGACGAGAATCATGCCCGTCGAGGGTACGTGGTCAGTAAACCTGTCGCCTGGCGCACCCGCTCCATGAAGCTCTCCGCCTTTTCGCGCCCGCGCCGGCCCCCTTCCCGGAGGACGTCGCGGATATAGTCCGGATGCTTGAGCAGCTCCCGGCGCCGCTCGCGCGCCTCACCGAAGAAATCCAGGATCATATCAGTCAACGCCTGCTTGGCGTGCCCGTATCCGTAACCTCCCTTGAGGTATGCAGCACGGATTTCGGCCTGCGTTTCGTCGTTGGCGAAGAGCTTGATTAACGAGAACACGGTGTCCGTGTCGGGATCTTTGGGATCCTCAAGCGGAGTAGAGTCCGTGACGATACTCCGAATGCGCTTCTTGAGTACCGCGCCCTCGTCGAAAATGCCTATGGTATTGCCATAGCTTTTGGACATCTTGCGCCCATCGGTGCCAGGAATCACCGCAACGTTGTCCAGGATGTACGCGTCCGGGACGGGGAAAATGGGGGCATCCGGGCAATACGCATGATTGAAGCGTTGCGCGAGGTCACGCGTGATTTCAATATGCTGTTTCTGATCGGCGCCTACCGGGACGAGCGTGCCGCCGTAGATCAGAATGTCGGCTGCCTGCAAGACCGGGTAGCTGAATAGTCCCGCGTTGGCGGACAGTCCCTGCGCGACCTTGTCCTTGTAGGATACAGCCTTTTCCAGTTGCGACACGGGCGTGAGGCAGAAGAATATCCAGGTCAGCTCATTGAGTTGGGGTACGTCGCTTTGAACGAAGAGGTTGGATTTTTCTGGATCAAAGCCGAGCGCGAGATAGGTAAGAGCAGCATCCAGCGTATGCTCGCGCAACGCCTCCGCGTCGCGCACCGTCGTCATGGCATGGTAATTGACGATGAAGTAGTACGACTCGTGCTGATCCTGCAGTGCGATGTGCTGCCGCATGGCCCCGAAATAGTTGCCAATATGCAGCGTGCCGGACGACTGAATGCCCGAAACGACGACGGTCTTGTTGGGTGTTGTTGCTGCTGACATGACGATCCTGTACGTGCTCCTAGCGATGCGACCGGGCAAGTTTCAAGAGTAAGGAGGTCCTCGCCTGGCTGCTATTGAGAAGCCTCTCGAGAACGGCGCGGGTGCGCATGTGGTGCTCTATCTCGGATTCCCTTTGCACAGCCTGCAGGAATGCAGCCTCTTGATCCTTCAGCGTACGAAGGGCTGCGGCGGTACCCCCTTCCGGGACATAGTCGCCAGGCTCCATGTCTACACCGTTGTAGGCCACGCCGCCGGCGCTGAAGACCGTTTCCATGAGCTTGTCCACATCCAGTCGCAACGCTTTCTGCTGCCTGGCAAGGGCGCGGACAACGTCAGCGTCGCTGGCACTGTCTGCGACGCCCTGGTAGGCATGATTGAGCGCCATGTGCCGGCGAATGAGCAAGTTGATCCGATCAACGGTCTCCGAACGGGATATAGTGCGGCCCATCCAGCCCTTCTTCAGCAGGGCTGCTTTCACTTCCTTGAGTCTCATCGGTAGCGGGAATGTGGCATTGAGCAACGGATGCGGTGCCGAAGATACGCCTTCGCACACCTCGGAACGTGGACTTCTCTCATAAATCGCATGACAGTAATGGTTCAAAGCAATCCTTCGGCAGCCACCAGCAAGGCCTGCTTCAATGCACGGGCCTTGTTTTCCGTCTCGACCCGCTCGCGCGTGGGGTCGCTGTCCGCTACGATTCCTGCGCCCGCCTGGATGTAGAGGTCCCGGTTATGGATTACCATCGTGCGGATGGCGATGCACGTATCCATGTTCCCGGAGAAATCAACATAGCCCACCGCGCCAGCGTAGATATTCCGCTTGGTGGGCTCGAGGGCGTCAATGATCTCCATAGCGCGCACTTTTGGAGCTCCGCTCACGGTGCCGGCGGGAAAGCAGGCTTTCAGCACATCCATTGCTCGGTGTCCGGCCTGTACGTTGCCGGACAGGGAGGTTACGATATGCATAACGTGAGAATAACGCTCGATGTATGAATACCGTTCGACGGTGACGGTATCTATCTGGCACACACGGCCCAGATCATTTCGCCCGAGGTCTACTAGCATAAGATGCTCGGCGCACTCCTTCGGATCAGCAAGCAGGTCGCTTGCCAGGGTCTCGTCCTCTTCTGGCGATGTACCCCGCGGCCTCGTTCCGGCGATAGGCAAGAGCTGCGCTTCTCCTTCAACGATGCGAACCAGGACCTCCGGGGAAGAGCCGATAAGGACGACCTCACCAAAATCCAGATAGAAGAGGTACGGAGATGGATTGATCTGGCGTAGCGCGCGGTAGAGATTGAAGGCATCACCGCCAAACGACATCGTAAAGCGCTGGGACAGCACAACCTGAAAGATTTCCCCTTCATAAATGAGCCGCTTGGCCTCGCGAACGGCATCCTCAAACGCCGACGGGGCAAAGTTGCTGCGCATTTCCTGCGCATCCAACGTCACTGCTTCCGGACTTTCGTAGGGCTGGTGCAGCTCGCCTTCCAGGCGTGCGAGCGTCGCGGTGGCTGCGTGGTAACAGGACTCCACATCGGAAGTCGCGTCAACAAATGCGCTCGCCATGAGAACGAGTTGATGTTTAACGTGATCAAAGGCGACCACTGCGTCATAGAAGCACCAGATAGCATCCGGCAATCCCAGGTCGTCTTCCGGCTGGTCCGGTAAATGCTCGATAAGACGCACATTGTCGTACCCCAGATAGCCAACCGCCCCGCAGGTTAGGCGCGGAAGCCCGGGCACCGCGACTTCTACATAAGCATCGAGGTAGGATTGCAGTACGGCGTAGATGTCACTGTGTGAAATAACCGCTTCTGGTAGTCCTTGCCCGTCGGTCACCGTAATCCCAGAGCCCTGTCGACGCACAATGCGGAAGGGATTCTTGCCCAGGAACGAGTAGCGGGCCAACTTCTCACCGCCCTCGACGCTCTCCAGCAAGAAGGTGTAGCTGCCAAACCGGCGCAGCACCAGGAGAGCGGACACCGGTGTCAAGAGGTCCGCGCTTAGCCGCTTGTAGACAGGGATTACGAATCGCTCAACGCCCTGGGCGCATTGCGCCCTGGCCAGTGCAACGAATTCCTCACGTGTCATCATCAGAACCAAAAGCCATAAAAAAACCCACCGCCAGTAATAGCAGTGGGCTGTAAGCCAAGACGAGGGTCGGTGTCTCGCACCGATCTAGCCCACCGCAAGCACCCAAGGGCGCCACCACCAGCGGACATCGATATTGGAACGGTATGCGGCTGTCATGGGCGCAAAGGTACGTGTTGGTAGGTTCAATAGCAACCCTGTCGGCGGTGGTAACATTTCGTTGTCAACGGAGTAGGCCTGACGGCTACCAAATGCAAGAAAATTTGCTACCTTCTGGCAAATCACAGACCCTAATCATGCTCTCTGTCATCGTGCAAACAGGAGCATGATCGAACTACCAATAGATAGGATGGCAAAGAAGAGAAAACCTACTGCGCACCACGCTCCACGCCAAGAGGTGTATCGGCCCGGAATAGAGCTTGGCATGTTCGGACTTGCCCTTTTGGGCATGCTTCTGACGCTTCACTTGACGTTCTGGTATGGTGACAGCGCTACCGCGTCTCAGGATCCCGTCTGCGGAGCGGGCTTTGACTGCGAAGCAGTACTCGCGAACGATCCGGCTCCGCTGGGAATACCAAGCGCCGTTTGGGGGCTGATTTTCTATGTTACGGTAGCGCTGACAGGCGCGGCCATAGTCTACCGCGGCGCAGTGCGGCAACTGCTGGCATTGCGTCGGGTCCTGGTGGGAGGGGGGCTGCTGTATTCACTGTTCCTTACCGTCGTGCAGTTCTTCTTTCTGTCGGACCGATGCATACTATGCCTGCTGTCGGCTGCCACGGTTGCGGCAATGGCGTCCGTATTGGTTATGGCATGGCGAATGCCTGCAGAGAGCGAGAAGATGCCACAACTGCGGCCTTACATATGGATGGCAGTGATGTTTGCCGTGCTGCTGGGCATTGATTATGTATCCAGTAGCCGGGCAACACCGGAAAATGATGAATCTGTGGTGATGGAAGACGGGATTGCGGATGCCATCATGTGCCAGTACGATCCCGACACTCCCTACTTTGAGAATTTGGAATCACTCATTACGGAGGCCGATGCCGAACTCGGCAATCCTGACGCGCCTCTCATCGTGCTCGAATTCCTGGATCCCAATTGCAACCACTGCAAGACCTTCCATCCGACGATGAAGTATCTGGTCGAGAAGTACGGCGACCAAGTGCGGTTCGCGTATAAGCCCGTGACCCTGGTCGGTGGTGGGCCAAGCCACTCGCTCGACGAAGTGATGGCTCTCCTGTTGGCCGCCGAACAGGGCGTGTTCGCCGAAATGCTCGAACTGCAGTTCGAACATCAGGCGCCGAACACAGGACTTACCGTGGATCAACTCGCCGACTTTGCGGACGACATTGGCATGAAAGAATCACAATTCCGCGAAGACATCCAGACGCGCAGGATGGAACCGATGGCTCGCCGGACTACCCAGGTCTTTAACAGCATGGGTCTCGGCGGCGTCCCCAGTGTTATCATAGGAGGGCGCCTGGTCAGTTCGTACTCGCGCTCGGCAAGCTGTCTCAGCTATTTTATTGACAACGAGCTGGAGGCCCAGGCCGCCAATTCCTGATCAGGTCCCTTCTTATTCCAATACCAGCTTCATGAGCGTCATGCAACCGATGGATGCGCAGAGTATAGACGAGTTGTCCATCAACACCATTCGGCTGTTGGCGGTAGACAGCGTACAGCGTGCAAACAGCGGACACCCCGGGCTACCCATGGGCGCCGCGGCCATGGCCTATGTGCTTTTCACGCGATTCTTGAATCATAACCCGCAGGATCCGCAATGGATGAACCGGGATCGGTTCATCCTTTCCGCCGGCCACGGCTCTATGCTCTTGTATGCACTGCTCAATCTGACAGGCTATGATCTGCCGATAGAGGAATTGCAACGATTCCGTCAATGGGGAAGCAAGACGCCGGGCCACCCCGAGCATGGCTTGACACCGGGAGTGGAAACCACGACAGGCCCACTGGGACAGGGATTCGCCAATGGTGTGGGCATGGCCATAGCGGAGCGATTCCTGGCGGCCCGCTTTAACCGGCCCGGATTCTCCGTCATTGATCACCATACCTATGCAATCGTGTCGGATGGGGACCTGATGGAGGGTATTACCCATGAAGCGGCCTCTCTGGCTGGCCACCTGGGGCTTGGCAAGCTCATCTATCTCTATGATGACAACGAGATATCCATTGACGGGAGCACGGACCTGTCCTTCACCGAGGATGTGAATAAGCGGTTTGAGGCCTATGATTGGCACGTGCAGCACGTCGCGGATGGCAACGACACCACGGCCGTGGATACAGCGTTGCGTCTGGCAGTGGCTGAGACGGACAGGCCGTCATTGATTAGGGTGCGAACTGTGATTGGCTTCGGCAGTCCCAACAAGCAGGGTACGGAGAAAGTCCATGGCTCTCCACTAGGTGCGGGCGAGGTCGCCGCCACCAAGCGCAATTTGGGCTGGCCCGAAGAATGTGAATTTCATATCCCGGAGGCCGTGCACGGGCATTTGGATGCCAGGACGGAGGGTGCTGCTCGGCAAAGGATCCACCAGGCACTGCTCGACCGCTACCAGGCCGCACATCCGGACCTTGCGAAAGAGCTTAAAGCATGGATGAACAGGCAACTTGTCGCGGGCTGGGAGGAGGCCTTGCCGACCTTCGAGCCCGGAAGCAAATTGGCCACGCGCGCAGCCAGCGGAATGGTGCTCGACGCCATCGTGCCGGCGGTCGGCAACCTGATTGGCGGCTCTGCGGATCTTACGCCCTCCAACAAGACGCAGGCACGCTCCCAGGTAGACTTCCAAAAGGCCACCCCGGATGGCAGTTACCTGCGATTTGGGGTGCGCGAGCATGCCATGGCCGCGGTTAGCAATGGCATCGCGCTGCACGGCGGGTTGCGCCCATACTGCGGGACGTTTCTGATCTTCAGTGATTACCTGCGACCTTCGTTGCGGCTCAGCGCGCTCATGGAGCTGCCTGTTGTTTTCGTGTTCACGCACGACTCCATAGGTTTGGGTGAGGATGGCCCGACGCACCAGGCAGTGGAGCATTGCATGGCGCTTCGTGCGATTCCTAACCTAACCCTAATCCGCCCTGCCGATGCCACTGAAACCGCCGAAGCCTGGCGCGTGGCACTGACGCGTTCTGGGGGGCCTACGGCGCTGGCGCTGACGCGTCAAGGCGTCCCTACGCTATCCGCCCATGCGACGGACTTGCGTAAGGGGGCTTATATCCTGGAGGACTGCATAGGGCTGCCGGAGCTGCTGCTGTTGGCATCTGGCAGTGAAGTGCACCTCGTGCAGGATGCGGCACGGGAGCTGCGCACGGACGGCGTGCGTGTGCGCGTAGTCAGCATGCCCTCCTGGGAACTCTTTGGCGAACAGCCGCAGACGTATCGCGAACGCGTGCTGCCGGGCGCAGTGTCGAAGCGCTTGGCCGTAGAAGCTGGCATTACGCTGGGTTGGGAGCGCTATGTGGGGCCGCATGGCCGCGTGCTGGGACTGGATCGATTTGGTGCGTCTGCTCCCGGAAGTGTGCTCTTCGAGCAATTTGGCTTTACCGTGCGGCGGGTGGTGGCGGCCGCGCGGGCACTACTGGCCTAGCCGAAGAATGAGGACCGTGCCTGTGACCTTGATCGGCAGGATACTGATCCGGCGGATCGCGCCGGTGGCCTTGATCGTGGGCTTGTGCGCGACGGACGCCCCGGCACAGTCGGCGGTGGCCTGGGCCTGGCGACCACTCATAGAGCACGAAGGGGTGACGTTTCAGTATATTTTCTATAGCGAAGCAGACGGGAAAAATAACGGCGTTGTTCTTATGTTGACGAACAATAACGCCTATCCTGTGATCTATCGCTTTAAGATTGTATTCCGATCCGATGACGAGGAAGAGATCCGTGCGGTGTCAGGTGATCTCAACCCCGGACAGTCGAAAACAGGAGAGCACGATGGTTTGTTCTGGATTCCGTTTGTAGATGGCCGATCCATCAGCGAAATTGGCCTGCGCGGCTACCGGGTAGCGCCCAAGGCGCACCGGACAGGCTCCACCAAATAGCCTATCGCATGATCCCCGACCGCCGTAGATTTCTTGCCGCGTGCTCCAGTCTGGGATTCGGAAGCTCGCTCCTGCCGGGTTCCCTGTATACGCTCCTGTCGCAGGGTGATCCGCTGACGGCTGAAACCGTGGCCTTCGCGGAGAAAATCGCCGGGCTCACCTTTACCGATGAGCAGCGCGAGCTCCTCGTAGAGGATCTGACAGAGCATCTGGAGGACTATGCCGAGCTGAGGGCACTGGAATTGCCAAACAGCGCACTGCCGGCCTTCAGGTTCGACCCCCGCGTGAGCGGCATGGCGCCGCCAGTGCGCGCGGGAGTCCTTCAATGGGAGCCTGAACCCGTTGAACGGCCCACAGATGAGGAAGCGCTGGCATGCCTGCCGGTGTCCGCATTGGCGTATCTGTTGAAAACGCGGGCGGTAACCTCAACAGATCTGACAGAACTGTATCTCTCTCGCCTGGAGCGCTATGACAAGGTATTGCAGGCTGTAGTCACGCTTACTCGGGAGTCTGCGTTTGCGCAGGCGGCCAGAGCCGATGTAGAACTGGATGCGGGCGCATGGCGCGGGCCGCTGCACGGCATACCGTATGGGGCCAAGGATTTGCTGGCGGTGCGCGGATATCCCACGACGTGGGGCGCGACGCCCTACCAGGATCAGACGATTGACGAAGACGCGGAGGTCGTAATCCGGCTGGAGGCAGCGGGAGCGGTGCTCCTGGCAAAGTTAACGCTCGGTGCTCTAGCCTGGGGTGACGTATGGTTCGGTGGCACGACCAGGAATCCGTGGAATGTCGACGAAGGGGCGAGTGGATCTTCCGCCGGACCGGGAGCGGCAGTGGCCGCCGGTCTGGTGGGATTCGCTATCGGCTCCGAAACGCTGGGCTCAATCGTGTCCCCATCTACGCGTAACGGCGTGACCGGGCATCGCCCGACCTTCGGACTGGTCAGTCGGCGCGGTGCAATGACGCTGTCCTGGTCCATGGACAAGCTGGGACCAATGGCGCGCTCGGCGCTCGACTGCGCACTTATTCTTGATACCATCCGGGGTGTCGATCCAGGCGATCCCTGCACGGTGGCAGCGCCGTTTCCGTTTCAGGTGTCCAGAGACGTGAAGACCCTCAGGGTAGCCTACCTGCAAGATCTGTTTGAGGGGGAAGCGTACCGTAATCAGCAGGCGGATCAGGCCACGCTGGACGTGCTGCAAGGCATCGGCGTGACACTGACACCGATTGCATTGCCGGAGGACTTGCCTGTCGGCGCGATGTTAAAGACACTGGATGTCGAAGCGGCAAGCGCCTTCGATGGACTTACCAGGGAAGGGGGCGTGGACACCATGGTGCGTCAGGGAAAAAATACGTGGCCACATGCGTTTCGCGCCGCGCGCTTCGTACCGGCGGTTGAGTTTTGGCAGGCAAGCCGCGCGCGGCTGCTGCTAATGCAGCGCATGGCGGAGACACTGCGCGATGTGGATGTGTTCGTATCTCCGACGTTTCGGGGCCGGACGCTTCGCATCACCAATCTCACGGGACATCCGTGTGTTTGTGTACCCAACGCGTTTCATGTGCTGGAGGATATGCCGGACTCACCGCGTCGCAGTCCCGGGAGCATCACCTTCATCGGTGGCCTCTACCAGGACGCCGAGGTCCTCCTGTTGGCGCACGCCTACCAGAATGCTACCGATTTTCACCGGCGTCGCCCGCCAATACGCTGAGACGAGCCGCCCGTATATGAATTACGGGTCAAAACCGGAAGTGCCGGAAATGTGTGGCCTACGCTTTGTTTGGAGCGGGGACAAAGTGCCTATATATTTACCCGTTCCTGGTCATAGTACGCTCTAGATCCGTGCAACAGGCAGGTAGCACGCATGTCAGAAGTATGCTGGCGGATAAACCACTTCGGTTTGGGCGTAGGGCCTCGCAGACGGCGAAAATCCCTTCTTCTAGTCGTGCTCTTTCCAATCGGCGCATGAAGCTGTCCCACTTTACGTACGAATACCCCAGGTCGCTAGTAGCAAAGTATCCCGCAGAGCCGCGCCATGCTGCGCGCATGATGGTGCTGAATCGCAAGGAGCGAACCATCGAGCACCGCATGTTCAGTGACATTGTGGACTACTTCAGTCCTGGAGATGCGCTGGTGGTGAACAACACCAAGGTGTTTCCGGCACGGCTGTTTGGGAAAAAGGAAAAGACGGGCGCGCGTATTGAAGTATTTCTGCTTCGGGAGCTGAATCCGGAGAGTCGCCTGTGGGACGTTATTGTGGACCCGGCGCGCAAGATTCGTATTGGCAACAAGTTGTACTTTCCGAACGGGCTCATTGCGGAGGTCATTGACAACACTACCTCGCGTGGCCGTACGATCCGCTTTGCCTTTGACGGCACCAACAGCGAGCTGTATCACAAGATTGACGAAATCGGGATCACCCCACTACCCCCGTATATCAAGCGCAATGTCGAGGACGACGATCGCGAACGCTACCAGACAATCTTCGCCGAGCATCGGGGCGCCGTAGCAGCGCCGACGGCGGGACTACACTTTACGCCAGAGATACTCGCGCTCCTGGAGCAGAAAGGCGTGCAAATCACTCCGGTCACCTTGCATGTAGGTCTTGGCACGTTTCGGCCGGTAGGGGTGGAGGATCTCACCAAGCATCGCATGGACTCGGAGAACTACACGATTTCTCCGTTTACGGCGGAAGTTGTCAATCGGGCGCTGAACGCGAAAACTAATTATGTTACGGCGGTGGGAACTACGGTGGTTCGGGCGATAGAAACGAGCCTGTCTGTCTCGCAACAACTTAAGGCCAATTCCGGGTGGACGGACAAGTTTATCTACCCGAAATACGATTTTGTAATCACTGAGCGGCTTATCACAAACTTCCACATGCCCAAGAGTACGCTGCTTATGCTCGTGGCTGCCTTTGCGGGGTTTGACTTTCTGTTCGAAGCCTACCGGGTGGCCATTGAAGAGGAGTACCGTTTGTTCTCATTCGGAGACGCAATGTTAATCCTGTAGCAGACAGTGGTGCGGCAACGTTGCACCGATCGCATGACCGATATGATTGAAGGACCGGTTGCCGTACTGATCCCCGCTGGTGGTAGAGGAATTCGGCTTGGGGGGCCGCGCAAGCAATTCAGGCGCCTAGGCGATGAGCCTGTCCTGGTGCACACGCTGCGCGTGTTTGATCGACATCCCGATGTGGCCCACTTGGTAGTGGCCGTGCCCGAAGAGGCCAGGAAAGCGCTGCTCGTGGAGTTGCGCAGGGTCGGACTGACCAAGCTCACCGCAGTGGTGGCCGGTGGACAAAGCCGGTGCGAATCTGTTCGGGCGGCGCTGGCGGCGACGCCGCCGGAGGCGGGCATACTACTCGTCCACGATGCGGTGCGTCCCTTTGTGGATGCCCGTGATATCGGGGCGGTGGTGCAGGGAGTGCGCCGCAGCGGCGCCGCTGCACTTGGCATCGCCGTGACGGATACCATGCGGTATGGAGAAGATGGAAGATTTGGCGAATCCGTATCCAGGAAGGGACTCTACCGTATGCAGACTCCGCAGGGATTCCGACGAGACTGGTTCGAACGCGCGCACCGATTGGCCGAGGAGCGGCGCCTGGCCGCCACCGATGACGTAGAGATCGTGATGCAAGTGGGTCAGTCCGTAGAAATAATTGCAGGAAGCTGGCGCAACCTCAAGATCACCACTCCGGAAGATTGGGAATTTGCCCAACTGCTGTGGGCACACCGGGAATTACGAGAGGGAAATTGACGACTCCCATGCAATACAATGCGTTTCGTATCGGAGTTGGCCACGACGTACACCGACTGGCGCCGGGTCGCCCGTTGATGCTGGGTGGCGTGGAAGTGCCGCATCCACAAGGCCTTGTCGGCCACTCGGATGCCGATGTGCTATTGCACGCCATCACGGATGCGTTATTGGGAGCGGCGGCACTGGGGGATATTGGCCACCATTTTCCTGACACCGACGAGCGATGGAAAGGCGCGGACAGCCGGGATCTGCTGGCACATGCGGTTGCACTGGTGCGCGAGACAGGCTATCGCGTCGGCAATGTCGATTGTACGGTAGCGCTGGAGCGTCCAAAGTTGCGTCCGTACATTGAGGCCATGCGCAAAGCAGTGGCGGAAACGCTTTTGTTGGGAGTGGGACAGGTATCGGTAAAGGCAACGACGACAGAGAGTCTGGGATTTGTTGGACGCGAAGAAGGAGTTGCCGCCTGGGCCGTGTGTCTGATTGTACCGTGCTGATCGTATGGAGCAGTTCTTCACAGAATTGTTTGCGCGCATCATCGACATCCCGCCGATGTGGGCCTATCTCGTCATTCTGGTCGTCACCTATGTAGAGAACGTAGTGCCCCCGATACCGGGCGATCTGGTCGTCGTAATTGGAGGATATCTGGCGGGGGTGGGAACGCTTGATTTTGTCCTGGTAGTGCTGTTGAGCACCATCGGGGGTCTGGCGGGTTTCATGACCATGGTTGTGCTCGGCGAACGCATCGGGAATTCCAGGCTCGTATCCGGCCGCCCGGGCTGGCTGCCCAAACAGCATATCGCAAAGGCGCAGACCTGGCTTCTCCGATGGGGATACGTGGTGATTGCGGCCAACCGGTTTCTTAGCGGCGCACGGTCTGTGATTTCGCTGGCAGTGGGCATGGCCGGCATGGCCAAGGGCCCCACAGCGTGCTATGCGCTGGCGAGTGCGCTGGCGTGGACATTCCTGATCACCCTTCTCGGGTATTACGTAGGCGGCAATTGGGAAACCGTGGCGGACTATATGCAGCAGTACGGACGCGTAGTGTTTGGACTGATCCTGTTCGTACTGGCAGTACAAGCCTGGCGGGCGTACCGGAAGTTTGGTTGGGGAAAAGGAGAGCGGAAACTCTAAGCGATTCAGGGTTTCTACATTGACTCAGCTTGTATTTTGAAAAATGGTATCATATGTTGCTAAGGAAAGGTCTCACTATTGGTTTATATGAGTATCCTTCCTCCCGCAGTCGCGCCTGTTGGCGTCAGATTCTGAAACTGGAGCACTACTGCAACCCGGGAATTCCTGCACAGCCTCCGGTGCAGGCCGTAGGCGATGCCGAGTGTCTTCATCCGAATTAGTGGTTGCCAGAAAACACGGGCTTTTGGGCAAGATCTGGTTTGGCGGGAATGGAATCGATGGGATATGGACGAAATGGCCGTGGCAGGGAGCGATCGATGTGTGGACAGGTCCGATCGTCCTGTGGGCGATGCGCAAGAACAAGCGGTTTCGAGGCCATCGACGGCGCGCGGCTGCGTGGCTGCGGAGCGTTCGGCTGTGCAAGCCTGATCTGTTTGCCCATTGGCGACTTCGTCCAAAAGAGCGGTTGCCAAGGAGTAGCCGCATGAGCTGAGAGGTTCACGTGTGGAACTGTGAGCGCCTGGGGGCGAAATTCCCATAAGCGCTAACGTGTTGGATCACTGACAAAGTACTGTTCTAGCTGAGCTGTTCTCGCACGGGGAGGCTCGGCCAATCCATTGGAGACAGTCCGCCACTCTTGGATCATCCGGGCCAGCCCGCAGGGCGGTTCAACCGCTCGTAGCACCTGATTCAAGGCGAATTTGAATTCCTTCCAGGGACTGCGCTGCAATGGGGTAGCCCCAGGGGGAAAGAGTCCGTGCGTGACGGACGATCTTTTCGGTGAGCAGCGCTACTAGGAGCTTGCCGTATAACCAGGCCTTAGCGCTCTCATCGTCGAATTTAGGCAGGTGGCCCAGCTGGGCCAGTGACTTGAAACGCTTGAATACGAGTTCAACTTGCCAGCGCAGGCGGTACCATTGAAGCACGTCCGTAGCAGGAAATCTGTCTTGCGGGAAAGTCGTAAACAAGATGACGTAGCGCGCAAAGCGCATCGTTTCCTCCAAGGGCGTCTTTCCTTTCCTCTGCGCGGTCTTGTATATGGCGTCGCAGGCCTTCCGGGTCGCTTCCTCTGTTTTCTTGAGCACACAAAGACGGCCCGATACCGGAGGGTCCGCTCGCACTTTGGCGGTCCAGACGCCAACAGCACCGATGCGCTCCACGGATTCCACCGCTGCCAAGAGGTCGAAAGGCTTGTCCGATTCCGTCACAAAGCGTAGCGTGCCTGTATTTACACGAACCGTCAGGTAACCGCCGGCTCGCGCCACATGCTGAATGCCGTAGGCGGTTGCATAGCCCCGTTCCGCCAAGATGTAATCACCCGCTCGAACCGGGAATTGCTTGAGAGACTCTGCCGCCCCCGGTCCCTTCGTGGAGGTGAGTTTGAAGAAATCGCAGCCCAGGGAAGGCAGGTTCACACTGTAATGCAACCGCCACATTGATCCGGTTCGTCCCGGCTCGCTTACCACGGTCGCGTCAAACGCCCGCACCTGGTGCCCTGGATCCGACGACACGGCAACACCGTGTTCCTGAAACAGTGCCAAACACATGGCATAGAGCCAGTCCCGAGACTTCCTAAGCCGCTTGAGCAATGCAACGTCCGATAGGTCGGCCAGGTGCGCTTGGCGCGCCCGCACGACGGTCTCCCGTAGTGAGTGCCCACATCCCAGGTGGATGAGCAGTGTCCGGAGAAGATTCTCCGGAGACTTGTCCTTGCGCAGCCCGCGCAAGGCACCGGTGTGCACGGCCATCTCCTGCCAGTTCTCGGGAAGAAACGAAGTCAATACTCTCCATTCCTCGCTGGTCGGCGCCGCTGTAACGGTTCCCTTCATGTGTAAGCCACATCGCTTGCCTTTGCGAACGGGAAACGTGAGACGCCATTCCGCATGACGAGCAAAGCGGCCGGCTGTCGGTGCGGAATGCACCGGCACGGGAATTGCTGTCTTCGCTTAAAGCCGCCCCACGTCTACGGGAACATATAGCAATTCTCTTTCACAAT
Source organism: Rhodothermales bacterium (assembly GCA_963665975.1). Classification (GTDB taxonomy): domain Bacteria; phylum Bacteroidota; class Rhodothermia; order Rhodothermales; family Bin80. The sequence continues at coordinate 358,742 of OY762508.1, read as the reverse complement.
CAAGTTAGCGCTTATGGGTCAATAACCCCGCAGCATAAAGCGCGGCCAGCTTCCTGGCGTCCCGGCGATCTGTCTTGACCCGGTCACCAGACCGCCTCGGATGGGACGACGGCGCAATCACCGCACACTGCGCATCCCATCGCGCGTGAGGCGCGATACAGCACAAATTCGCACGACGATGCTTCATAGCAACATTGCGGTTCGCCGTGCCGCTTCCGCACACGATCCATATACTTGCGGATCATTGGCAAATCGTTTGGCAATTGCCTTTCGTCGATGATCCCGCCTGTTTTGTCGTTGTACACACAGACCGCTATGGTCGCGTTGTGCACATCCATGCCGATAAACAGCGGTGATGTGAAAGTAGAGGGTGGAGGGGGTGTTTGCATGGGACTATTCCGGTTTGAGGTAATGGTGGTAACAAGCTAAGCTAGCTCACTCAACCGAGGCAGCCCTACTATGAAATCTAAGGGAGGATCCGTTTGGGTTAGCGCGCACGTACGGATCCGCGCGGGGGCCCGGGGCAATCCCTACCGCGATCAATATCGGGACATAATCGTGCTGCTGGGCGTTTTTTTTTATGTTATTGGGTGTTATTATGTTATATTTGGACCATTCCAGTAACTCAATTAGGATAAAGGGAGGGTGGCCAGATGGATGAATGGCTTTCGAGATATTCCCACGCACTGGTTATGCTGGTTATGCTGGCGCTGCTCGGTGCTCTTCCTGTGGCCCCGGTCTTGGGCCAATCCACAGGTGTCATCGAGGGCACCGTAAGCGACATCGCGGACGGCTACCCGCTTGTGGGTGCCCAGGTCTTCATCGAGGCCCTGAGCATCGGGGGGGTCACCGACGACGAGGGACGGTACCGGATCGAGAATGTGCCGGCGGGCGTCCACGAACTTTCCGTCCACAACGTTGGCTATCTGACGGCGACCGATGATGTCACCGTCACCGATGGACAGGTTGCCACCGCCGACTTCTGGCTGAGCTTCACCGCCCTCGAGATCGACGAAGTGGTCGTGACCGGCTCCAGCGTCGCGCAGGCCTCCACTAGGTTGCCCTATTCGGTCGCCGTGGCGGCCCGCCATACGTTGGAGGAACAGGGGTCCCCGCTCGTGACCGAGTTCTTCAAGGCGCTGAGCCTGAGCCACGGGGTGGTCGGAGAACGGCAGAGCTGGTACAACGCGAACGAAGTCGCCGCCGTGCCAGAAACCGTGGCCAACGTCAACCTGCGTGGCCTGGGGGCGTCTCGGACGCTGGTGCTGCTCAACGGTCGCCGGCAGGTCTATCTCCCCGCGCGCCTGATCGGTGGGCGCTATGTTGACATCAACGCGTTTCCGATGATCGCCATTGACCGCATCGAGGTCCTGAAGGAGGGCGCCTCCGCAATCTACGGCTCGGACGCCGTCGCCGGGGTCGCCAACTTCCTCACGCGAGGGTACTTCGAGGGCCTAGAGTTCACAGCCTCCCACGAATACTTCGCGGGGGCCGGCGACACCAACGTGGGCGGCATCTGGGGCCGGCGGCTGGGGAGTAATACGAACGCCGTCATATCCGCCGAATATTTGATCCGGCAGCAGCTGACCCCGGAAGAGCGGGACTGGTCGCTGCACCCGTTCGAGCCTGGGGCCGGCGCTTGGTCCTGGACCGGCAACCCGGGGGCGTTTCTCACGCCATCCCTGACCGGTAGCGAGAGTTCCGGGGAATTCATTTCCAAGTTGTCGGACGCGCACTTTTCTGACGATGACATCTTCCTCGATCCGCGCTGCCTCGACTTTGGCGGCCACCTCGAGAGTTTCACTTGCCGGTTCCGCTATCAGCCGTGGGACAACCTGCTCGAGCGCTCCACCCATTTCCGGGCCTTCGCCGAAATCAACGGGGAGTTGGGCGACAACTCGAGCTTTCACATCGAAGGCCTGTTTGCGGAGGCGAACACTCCTGAGTGGGTGACCACCCCGTCCTTCCCGCCCATCAAGCCCTATGACGGGATTCAGATCGTGCCATCGGAAAACCCGGGGCGCCAAGCCTTCTGTCAGCAGTACGGCACCAGCGCGGGGATCATGTCCAGCCCCCAATGCCTGGAAAACGACTGGTACTTTTTCGGGCGGCTCGTCGGGCACTCCGGCCCTAGCCGGACGCTGCACCGGAATTCCCGGACCCAGCGGTTGGCTGCCTCCTGGGAGGGAGGCGTCAATCTCCTCAAGGGGCACAACAACCGGCTGAACCTGGCTCTCAGCTACTCTCGTTCTTCAGGCAACATGAACCAGCCTGCCGAATACGCCTCCCGGAAGTTTCTCGCCTTCCGCGGCTTTGGCGGAGCCGATTGCGGGGTGGATGTGGTCGCAGATCCCAGCTCGCCTTCGGGCATGGCGCTGGGGCCCACTGGTGGGAACGCCCCGGGCCAGGGCAACTGCAAGTTCTACAACCCCTTCAGCAATGCCCTCCAGTATTCTCAGCAACCGGGGGCACGATTCGTCAACGAGGCTAACCCCGACTTCTCCGCGGGGCTGGCAAACGATCCCGAGCTGCTCACCTGGATCAACGAGGAAGTCGATCTGGTGAGCACGGCCAACATGCTGGTCGCCGATGTCACCCTGACGGGGAATCCCGGCATGGAAGCAAACTATAACTATGCGCTGGGCTACCAATTTCGCCGGTTTGACGTATCGGCCAACCCGAACGATGCCGGCAACCTGAATCTGAACCCGTGCTCCGTGCTCGGCAGCCAAGTCTGTCTCGAAAAGGCCGGCGCGTTCACCTTCACGACCGGGTTCTATCCCTACTCCGGTACCCAGACGCTGCACCGGTTCTTCGGCGAACTTCCGCTGCACCTCTTGGATGAGCGCCTGCACGTCCAGTTGGCCGCCAACTACGAGTTTTACGATGTCGCCAGCAGCTTCAATCCGAAGGCCGCGGTGCGCTACGACCTCACCGACGGTATCGCGCTGCGCGGCTCGCTGCAGACGACTTTCCGCACGCCGTCAGTCGATGACCTGAATGAGGACCGGACGACTGCGCTCGCATACGTGAACGAGGCGGGCATCTATAAGGCGGTCGACACCTATGGGAGCAGGGATCTCCAATCCGAGCAGGCTCTCACCTACAACGCCGGCCTCGTCCTGACACTGACAGACGAATCCGGTTTCGTCCCGGTTCAGTTGACGGCCGACTACTGGAGCTATGACTTCGAAAACGTGATCGCGGTCGTGCCCTACAACGCGATTACCCGGCTTTATCATCAAGGTGGCAGCGACAGAGACGCCATCAAGCAGTACGTCACCTGTTCGGACGGGCGTGGAACCGGCACTTGCGACGTCACCGGCATCGAGCGTATTCACGTTGACCTCATCAACTGGCCAGGAGTGAAGACCTCCGGTTTCGATCTGCGGCTGACCGCCCGCTCCCAGATCGGAGAAGGCATCCTGAACGCCGGGGTGGAGGCGACTTACACAAATAAGTATTCGATCGAGGCGGTGACTGTCGGGGGTGTCGTCATCGCGCCTGATTCGGAAGGGGTCGGGCGCCTGAACAAGTACAACCCGATCGCTCCACCTCTGCCACGCCTGAAGGGACGGCTGTTCGGAAGCTACCGCTGGTCTGACTATAGTGTGGTCGGTTATCTGAATTACATCTCCTCTTACACCGACCATGACGAGCAAGGTAGCCAGTACGAGGATATCGATGCCTTCGCGACCTTGGACGCCACCACGCTCTGGCGGCCCTCAAGGGGAATTGGCATTTCGCTCTCCCTGCTGAATCTGATGGATCTCGAGCCCCCCTACGTCAAGTGGGAACAATCCTTCGACGGCTTCACGCACAGCGCCAAGGGCCGACGCATCAAGCTGTCGGTGACATACCGCTGGTACTGATCTCCGGGCGCAACGCCCGGAGTTTGGGCTACGCCACGCCCGGTCTGCCAGCATGTCCAACAGGTACATCGTGTCATCACGTGACACACACCACCTGTGCGGATTTCAGAATCGCCTTTCGGCGAATGTAATTTCGGCTTGTCTCAACAGCCGCACGGGTCACCAAATCGACCTTGTGGCCAAACAAGTCGCCCAGTTCCATCTCCATTTTGCGATCCCGAACAGATCCGGTGTTCTTTGGTCTTGAAACGGATCAGGATGTCTTGTCGCTGGCAGATCCGAAATCAGCGTGTAGCACCGGGGTGCGACCGGGCGTGTATTTCCAGAAATTGATGCTGGAGTATTTGGAAGGCCTGGGTTCGGAGCACGGGATTGCGTGGCGATGAGCCGATTCGATTTCGCTGCGGGAGTTTCTGGGTTGTGGATTGCGGGGGAATCCGCTGGAGCAATCCACGTTGTCAAAGACGCGGAAGCGTATAAGTTTGGAGGCCCATGCGGTCGTGTTCAGTTTCGTGATCAGCTGCTGAAAGAATCGGGGCTGCTTAGTGGCCAGACGTTGGGAGTAGACGCGACGACATTGGAGGCGAATGCGGCGATGCGGTCCATCGTACGCCGCGAAAGCGGTATGGCGTACACGGCGTGGCTGGAGCAGTTGGCCCGTTCTTCGGGGATCGAGACGCCGACGCGGGCGGATCTGGCGAAGCTGGACCGGAATCGTGCCAGGAGGGGCTCGAACAAGGACTGGGTGCATCCGCAGGATCCAGAGGCACGCATCACGAAGATGAAGGACGGCAGGACGCACTTGTCTCACAAGGTGGAGCATGCGGTGGATTTGGAGACGGAGGCGATCGTAGCGACGACAGTACAGACCATGGACGGTGGGGACACGGCGTCGCTGACCAAGACGCTGGACGAGGCAGAGCGGCAGTTGGCGAAGGTGGACTTGGCCGCGAAGGAAGTGGTGGCCGACAAGGGCTACCACTCGAACAAGACGATGACGGACATGAAGTGGCGCGGACAGCGCAGCTATGTGAGCGAGCCCAATCGGGGCAGACGCAAATGGACGGACAAGCTTGAGGCGCAGAAGGCGGTATATGCCAATCGGCGGCGGATCCGGGGCAATCGCGGAAAGCGTTTGTCGCGGCAACGAGGGGAGAGGGTAGAACGTACGTTTGCACACCTGTTTGAGACTGGAGGGCTGCGACGGGTTCATGTGCGCGAGCAGGAGGAGATCCGAAAACGCATGCTTATCCAGGCGCCGGCTTTCAATCTCGGCCTTCTCATGCGCAAGCGGTGCGGCTTCGGCACTCCGCGCGGGTTACAGGGGCTTGCTGCGGCGAGCGCGGCACTCAACGTGCAGGCCACATGCGCGATATCGTCCTTTTTTCGCCTGCTCCAGTCGCAGTCTTGGCTTCACAGAGCCAGTATGGCCATCTCAGGCTTGATTCGAGACCGGGTACACCCTGCAAACGTCCTTGTCCAAAATCCGGCTTTCCCGTGTGTGGACAACTGAACTTGCACGCAACTGCCCAAAGTACCTTTTATTCACGGGTTGCTAGGAGCCGACCGAAGTCGTAGTGCAGAGCATTCTGCACCATGCCGAGGACAAGGATGCACCAATAGGATGTGCCGGGGCGACCAAGGTGGATCCGCTTTTCCAGGATCCCGAAGACTGTCCCGGGCCTCAGGATCACAGTAGATGCATTGAAAGGAAAGAGATATCTTGACATTACTAATGAGACCAACTATATTGCTAAGCTGTCCTGTATAGGCCATTGGTCTGTGCTGGCGTAGCTCAATCGGTAGAGCAGCTGATTTGTAATCAGCAGGTTGGGGGTTCAAATCCCTTCGCCAGCTCTTCACCCGAAATTCGTGGGTTGCCGTGGCACCGTAGGGAATACCAAACGGTTAACAGCGCCCCGCGGGCAGGTACCCAAGCGGTCAACGGGGGCAGACTGTAAATCTGCTGGCTAAGCCTTCGGAGGTTCGAATCCTTCCCTGCCCACTATGATGCGGGAGTAGCTCAGTTGGTAGAGCATCAGCCTTCCAAGCTGAGGGTCGCGAGTTCGAGCCTCGTCTCCCGCTCTCTTGTACGCATGCAGCCGCCTTAGCTCAGGGGTAGAGCACTTCCATGGTAAGGAAGGGGTCCTCGGTTCGATCCCGAGAGGCGGCTCAACATGCCTCCAAATGCGAGGCGTGCTCTACACGGAACGAACACAAAGACCATGGCGAAAGAACATTTTCAACGTACGAAGCCGCATGTCAACGTAGGAACGATAGGGCATGTGGACCACGGCAAGACGACCCTTACGGCGGCGATCACGAAGGTGCTGAACGATAGGTATGGCGGTACGGAGGTGCGTTCGTTTGATTCGATTGACAACGCACCGGAGGAGCGTGAGCGCGGTATCACGATAGCGACGGCGCATGTGGAGTACGAGACGGGAGAGCGGCACTATGCGCATGTGGACTGTCCGGGTCACGCGGACTATGTGAAGAACATGGTGACGGGTGCGGCACAGATGGACGGAGCGATATTGGTGGTTGATGCGTCGGATGGTCCGATGCCACAGACGCGGGAGCACATCTTGTTGGCCCGTCAGGTGGGAGTACCGTACATTGTGGTGTTCATGAACAAGGTGGATTTGGTGGATGACGAGGAGTTGTTGGAGTTGGTGGAGATGGAGGTACGGGAGTTATTGGAGCAGTATGAGTTTCCGGGTGATGACATTCCGGTGGTGATGGGTTCGGCGTTGGGAGCGTTGAACGGGGAGTCGGACTGGGAGGACAAGATATTGGAGTTGATGGGTTCGGTGGACGGGTACATTCCGACTCCGGAGCGCGACAAGGACAAGCCGTTTTTGATGCCGGTGGAGGATGTATTTTCGATTACGGGTCGAGGTACGGTAGCGACGGGCCGGGTGGAGCGCGGAGTGGTGAAGACGGGTGAGAAGGTGGAGATTGTGGGTATACGAGAGGAGAAGCGTTCGACGGTGGTGACGGGAGTGGAGATGTTTCGGAAGATACTGGATGAGGGTCAGGCGGGAGACAACGTGGGGTTGTTGTTGCGTGGAGTGGGTAAGGACGAGGTGGAGCGCGGTCAGGTGGTAGTGCATCCGGATTCGATTACGCCGCACAAGGAGTTTTTGTGTGAGGTGTACGTATTGAGTAAAGAGGAGGGAGGTCGTCACACGCCGTTTTTCAAGGGGTATCGTCCGCAGTTTTACTTTCGTACGACGGATGTGACGGGTGATATCGAGTTGCCGGAGGGAGTAGAGATGGTGATGCCTGGTGACAACACGCAGTTTGAGGTGAAGTTGATACAGCCGGTGGCGATGGAGCAGGGGTTGCGTTTTGCGATCCGGGAAGGGGGCAAGACGGTAGGCGCAGGCGTCGTGTCCAAAATCCTGGACTAACACTGAGGGCAGAAGACAGGCCAATGAACATTACGGGCGTAGCTCAACTGGCAGAGCGGCGGTCTCCAAAACCGCAGGTTGTGGGTTCAAGTCCTACCGCCCGTGCCACTGTCGTACATCGTAAGAGGGCATACCTTACATGAAAAAGTTTAAGTTTCTCACCTACATCGAGGAAGTAACCACAGAGATTCGGAAGGCCAATTGGCCCAAGCGCAAGGAGCTGGTCAGCAACACCGTGATCACGCTGATCGCCAGCGTGGCGCTTGCCCTGTTCATCTTCGGAGCGGACCGGGTGATCAGTACCATTCTTGATCTAATTTATCCGGGCGCTCGTTGAGCGCCGAAATACGCATCCGCGGCATGAGGGCCCGATCGACATGCAGAAAACAATCGTCAAAAAGTGGTATGTGTTGCGCACATTCTCCGGACACGAGAAAAAAGTAAAGCAATACCTGTCCAGCGAAATCGAACGGCTTGGACTGGAGGACAAGCTGTCAGAGATCATGATCCCGACGGAGACCGTTTTCGAAATGCGAAGCGGCAAGAAGCGTACGAGAGAGCGTACGTTCTTTCCGGGCTACATCCTGATCCAGGCGGCCATGGACAGCGAACTCCAGCACGTGGTGACGGGCGTGCCGAGTGTGGTGGGCTTTCTCGGCGGGACCAATAATGCAACGCCGCTCCGACCGGAGGAGGTCACTCGCATTCTCGGTCAGGTGGTAGAAGCCAGCGAGTCGGGAGAGAAACCCGAAATCCCGTTCCTTGAGGGTGACGCGGTACGGGTTGTCGACGGCCCATTCAACAACTTCACGGGCTTTGTCGACGAAGTTTACCCGGACAAGATGAAGGTGCGTGTGCTGGTTTCGATTTTCGGTCGCAAGACTCCGCTGGAATTGGATTACTTGCAGATTCAATTGGAAGAATAAGCGAAGCTCTTGGAGGTCCGGGAACGATCTATGTTATTCCTTGTTATCCAAGGCTACGCAAAAACTGCGGTACTGGCTCCAACGGCGAATATTTTGTTATGGCAAAGCAGATAGACGACTATATCAAGCTGCAGATCAAGGCGGGGCAAGCCAACCCGGCGCCGCCGATTGGTCCTGCGCTTGGCCAGTACGGCGTTAACATCATGGAGTTTTGCAAGCAGTTCAATGCTGCTACGCAGGATCGCGCGGGTCTGGTGCTGCCAGTCGTGATCACCGTATTTGCGGACAAGTCGTTTTCGTTCATCGTCAAGAGCCCGCCGGCGGCGGTGCTGCTCAAGATAGCCGCGAAGATCGATAGCGGGGCGGCGGATCCTATCCGTCAGAACGTGGGGTCTGTGACATGGGACGATTGCAGGTCTATCGCCGAGCGCAAGAAGGAGGATCTCAACGCGTATGACATGGACAAAGCCGCATCAATGATTGCGGGCACAGCCCGCTCCATGGGCATTGAAGTAACTGGCAGACCTCTCTAGTAACAACCTGCGCGGGAGCCGACATAACCTTCGGCGTTTGCACCGCAGACGAACATGCCAAAGAAAGGAAAACGCTACACCCTGGCGAAGCAAGTGGTTGAGGAAGCCGGGGGCGGTCCGTTTACGCTTAAGGAAGCGGCGAATCTGGTGGGACGTATGGGTTCCATTCGGTTCAATGCGTCCGTCGATCTGGATTTGCGCCTGGGCGTAGATCCGCGCCACGCGGATCAGATGGTGCGCGGCACTGTTTCGTTGCCACATGGCACCGGCAAGTCTGTGCGCGTCCTGGTATTGACTGGGGACGCGCAGCAGGCCGAAGCACTGGAAGCGGGGGCTGATCACGCAGGCCTGGACGATTATGTACAGCGCATCCAGGACGGATGGACAGACGTTGACGTGGTGATTGCCACGCCGGATGTCATGTCGAAAGTGGGGCGTCTGGGACGTATTCTGGGCCCCAGGGGGCTGATGCCCAATCCGAAGAGTGGCACGGTCACGCGGGACGTAGCCAGGACCGTGCAACAGGTCAAGGCCGGCAAGATCGACTTTCGTGTTGACAAGCAGGGCAATCTGCATTCCGGGATTGGGCGTGCGTCGTTCACGGCTGGCCAAATCGAGGAGAATGCGCAGGTATTCCTGTTGGAGGTGCTGCGGCTACGCCCTGCCTCGGCTAAGGGGACCTACATACGATCCCTTACAATGTCGACCACGATGGGGCCGGCTATACCAATCGCCCGCTCGGAAGCGGCGAATATTGCACGCTAGACGACGGAAACATGCCATTGACGAGAGAGCAGAAAACGGAGGAAGTGACCGTCGTCACCGGTCGTCTGCAAGACAACACCGCTGTCTACATCACCGATTACAAGGGACTCAAGGTCGAAGAGGTCAATGACCTGCGCCAGCGTTTCCGGGAGTCGGGAGTGGAGTACAGGGTCGTCAAGAATACGCTGCTTCGGCGCGCGATGGAGGATGTCGGCGGGTATGATGACCTGTTCACCCATCTCCACGGACCTACCGCTGTGGCGTTCAGCACGGAGCCTGCGGCCGCTGCCCGTGTCATCAAGAACTTTACAGAGGATACGCAGCTCGAACTACCGACGCTGAAGGTGGCTTATGTGGATGGCGCCGTCTTCGCTGGCGACCAGTTGGATACACTGGCGTCGCTCAAATCCAGGGACGAGATCGTAGGTGATATCGTCGGATTGCTGCTGTCGCCGATCAGCAATATTATCGGGGCCGTGCAGGCTCCCGGTGGAACCCTTGTTGCCATCCTGGAGGCAATGCAGGATAAAGGGGAATAATCCCCGCTAATCACCCCCTTAAAGTGCGGCGCAGCCTGTGGGCAGAGACCGCCGCTGGACAAACCCAGACCCATGGCAGACATCAAAGCCCTCGCAGAACAGCTCGTTGGTCTTACTATCAAGGAAGCCAGCGAGCTAGCCACCGTCCTCGAAGAGGAGTACGGCATCAAACCCGCAGCAACGGCCGTAGCCGCCGCCCCGCAGGGAGCAGGTGGTAACGGCGTCGCCGCCGCCGAAGAGCAGACGGAATTTACCGTCGTTCTCAAGAGCTTCGGAAGCAGCAAAATCTCCGTGATTAAGGAAGTGCGCGCCATCACTGGGCTCGGCCTCAAAGAAGCCAAAGCCCTCGTTGACGGTGCGCCGGCAGATGTCAAGGAGTCGATTTCGAAAGATGAGGCGGAGGACATCAAGAGTCGCCTTGAAGGAGTAGGCGCCGAAATTGAACTCACATAACACTCCTGTGCATCCAGTCTGGAGCACCTTGTGCGTGGTGGCGCCTACGCCATTCTGGAACCATTAGAGTAGTATCAGGTTTTTAATCTGATACGCCTTTCGCATTCCGGCCTCTGCACAGGCTGCCCGGAAGCCCTGCATTCAGGCACCCTTCCACAAACCGCAGCGAATCCGCTTATGTCGACGAATCATCGCGGCCGCACCAGCTTTGCCAAAACGCGATCGGTACTTGATTATCCAGACTTCCTCGGTGTACAGCTAGAATCCTTTAACGACTTCATACAACCGGATATCCGCCCCGGGGAGCGTAGAGATATCGGGCTGCAGGCTGTCTTTCAGTCCCATTTCCCGATTTCCGACAGCCGGGAGCGCTATCAGCTCGAATTCATACACTATTCGCTAGATGCTCCCAAGCACTCCATTGAGGAGTGTATTGCGCAGGGCTTGAGCTACTCGGTTCCGTTGAAGGCCAAGCTACGTCTGTCCAGTCAAGAAGACGAAGACGAGGACGAAGCGGAAGAGGCGGTGGAGCAGGAAGTGTATCTCGGCAACCTGCCGACGATGACCAACCGGGGTACGTTCGTCATCAATGGCGCTGAGCGCGTTGTGGTTTCGCAATTGCACCGGAGTCCCGGTGTGTTCTTCGGGCAAAGTGTGCATCCGAACGGCACGAAGCTGTTTTCAGCGCGCATTATTCCTTTCCGGGGGTCGTGGATCGAGTTTTCGACCGACGTCCAGAATGTGATGTGGGCCTACATTGATCGCAAGAAGAAGCTGCCGGTCACGACGTTGCTGAGGGCCCTGGGTTTTTCAGAGACTGAAGAGATTGTACGCATTTTCGGGCTTGCCCAGGTCGTCAAGACGAATACCAAGCGGAGCTTCAGGAAAGCAATAGGCAAGCAGTTGGCTGTCAGCGTTACGGTGGAGAAGATCACCGAGGTCGTTGATGAGGATACCGGTGAAGTCATTGAGGAGATCAAATCCCACGAGGTTATCCTCCCGGCCGACCAGGAAATCAAGGAAGACGACTATGCTGTGCTGAAGGCGGCGAAGATCCCACATATTTTTGTGCTGTTGCAGCAAGAGGTCGAGGATGCGTCTGACAAGAGCACCCTCATCCGTACGCTGAAGAAGGATCCTACGCATAACGAGGCCGAGGCACTGGCGTACCTGTACTTGCAGCTCCGGGGCAGCGAAGCTCCTGACACGGAAACCGCCCGTGGCGTCCTAGAGCGCCTTTTCTTTAGCGAGAAGCGCTACGATTTGGGCCAGGTCGGACGCTATCGCATTAACAAGAAGCTGGGTGTCGACGTGTCTGCGGAGACACTGACGTTGACGCGCGATGACATCATCGCCATCATTCACAAATTGGTGGCGCTGCGCAATGGCCAGAGCGGCGTGGATGACATCGACCATCTGGGTAATCGTCGCGTACGGACGGTCGGCGAGCAGTTGGGGGCGCAGTTTTCGTTGGGTCTTGCGCGCATGGCGCGCACGATAAAGGAGCGCATGAATCTTCGTGATGCGGAGAATTTTACGCCTCAGGACCTTGTTAACACCCGTACGGTCTCCAGCGTGATTAACACGTTCTTCGGGACCAACCAGCTCAGCCAGTTCATGGATCAAACGAATCCGCTGGCGGAGCTTACACACAAGCGGCGCATGTCGGCGCTCGGCCCAGGCGGACTGACCCGCGAGCGGGCGGGCTTCGAAGTCCGCGATGTGCACTACACGCACTACGGTCGCCTGTGTCCCATCGAAACCCCCGAGGGTCCGAACATCGGCCTTATTTCGTCTCTATGCGTACACGCCCGCATCAATGATTTCGGGTTCATCGAGACGCCGTATCGGAAGGTTGTAGATGGTGTGGTGACCGATGAAATCATCTTTTTGTCAGCCGAGGAGGAGGACGATGCCATAATCGCGCAGGCCAATGCGCGCATTGATATGCGGGGAAATTTTATTGATGAGCGCGTCCGGTGCCGATTTCGCGGTGATTTTCCGACCGAGCGGCCGGAGGATATCCAGTACATGGATATTGCGCCCAATCAGATCGTTTCGCCGTCGGCTTCCATTATTCCGTTCTTGGAGCACGATGATGCCAACCGTGCCCTCATGGGCTCGAATATGCAGCGTCAAGCCGTGCCGCTTCTCAAGGCCGAGGCGCCACTGGTCGGCACAGGTCTGGAGCATCGCGTTGCCCGGGACTCGCGGGCGGTGATTGTGGCGGAGGCCAAGGGCGCCGTGGAGTATGTGGATGCCGACAGCATCGTGGTGCGTTACGACCAGACAGACCGCGAAGCGCGTGTCTCCTTCGAGGAGCCGCTTGTCGAATATCGCCTTACCAAGTTTCGTCGGACGAACCAGGATACGAGTATTAACCAGAAGCCAATCGTGCGCCTGGGGCAACGTGTGGAGAAAGGCACGGTGCTCTCCGATGGCTTCGCCACCGATAAAGGTGAACTGGCGCTCGGCAAGAATGTCCTGGTGGCCTTCATGCCGTGGCGTGGCTACAATTTCGAGGATGCTATCGTGCTGTCGGAGCGGCTCGTTTCCGAAGATGTGTTCACTTCGGTGCACATCGAGGAATTCGAGCTTCAGGTGCGCGACACCAAACGTGGAGAAGAGGAACTTACGCGTGAAATTCCGAACGTGTCCGAGGAGGCCACCAAGGATCTAGACGAACGTGGCATTATTCGCATTGGGGCAGAAGTAAAGGCCGGTGATATTATCGTCGGCAAGATCACACCAAAGGGTGAGACAGATCCGACGCCGGAGGAAAAACTGCTGCGGGCCATCTTTGGTGACAAGGCGGGTGATGTGAAAGATGCTTCGCTGAAGGCCCCTCCAGGCATGAAGGGCATCGTAATTGATACCAATCTCTTCAGCAGGCGGAAGTTGGATCCGGCGACCAAGAAGCGCGAGCACCAGGAGCTGGCACGTATTGAAACGGTGCTTGAGCGGAAACTTGCCCACGTGCACCAGGACTTTGCGGAGAAGTTTTTCATCCTTGCAGGTGACAAGACATCGTCCGGCATTGAAACGCGCGAGGGACGCGTTGTGGTGTCAGAAGGCGCAATAATCACGCCGGCGGCATTTTCCGAAGTGGCGCCGCATGAGACCACTCCCTATGCGGATGTCACTACCGAGAAGCGCGCCAATGCGGACATCCGGATGCTCTGGGAGAACTACCAGGACCAGCGACACCAGATCGAGAGCGAGGCCAAGCGTGACACGCACCGCGTGCAGATGGGCGACGAGTTGCCGCCCGGCATTGTGCAGCTTGCCAAGGTGTATATCGCCAAAAAACGCAAGATTCAGGTTGGGGACAAGATGGCCGGCCGGCACGGCAACAAGGGTGTCGTGGCACGCATCGTCCCGGTCGAGGATATGCCGTTCCTGGAGGACGGCACACCGGTGGACATCGTGCTCAATCCGCTCGGTGTACCCTCGCGCATGAACCTCGGACAGATCTACGAAACGCTCCTGGGATGGGCGGGCGAGAGGCTGGGCAAGCGGTTTGCTACGCCGATCTTTGACGGTGCAAGCATGGAGGATCTGGTAACAAACCTGCAGGAAGCCGGGCTTCCGATTGATGGGCGGGCGCAACTCTATGACGGACGCACAGGGGAGGCCTTCGACCAGAAGACGACGGTCGGACAGATCTACATGATGAAGCTTAGCCACCTCGTGGAGGACAAAATCCATGCGCGTTCGATTGGGCCGTACAGCCTGATCACGCAGCAGCCGCTGGGAGGCAAGGCGCAGTTTGGAGGCCAGCGGCTCGGAGAGATGGAAGTATGGGCGATGTACGCCTACGGGGCCGCCAACGTACTGCAGGAGATGCTCACCTACAAGAGCGACGATGTCCAGGGGCGCTCCCGGGCCTACGAGTGCGTGGTCAAGGGAGAAAACATGCCTGAGGCTGGCATTCCTGAGAGCTTCAATGTGCTCGTGCGCGAACTACAGGGTCTAGGGCTGGAAATACGCCTCAACTAAGGCCCGTCGGACAACGATCTTTCACCTACAAGGCTTTTTCCACCATGCCGTACGGGAAATTTTCGAAGATCAGCAAGTCTTTCAACAACATAACGATCAGTCTCGCATCGCCGGAGGCCGTGCTGGAGCGCAGTTACGGCGAGGTGCTAAAGCCGGAGACGATCAACTACCGGAGTTTCAAGCCGGAAAAAGATGGCCTGTTCTGCGAGAAAATATTCGGTCCCGTCAAGGATTGGGAATGCCATTGTGGCAAGTACAAGCGAATCCGCTACAAGGGCATCATCTGTGACCGGTGCGGCGTGGAGGTGACACAGAAGAGTGTGCGTCGTGAGCGTATGGGGCACATTACGCTGTCCGTGCCGGTCATTCATATCTGGTATTTCAAGACGCTTCCCAACAAGATCGGGCACCTGTTAGGGCTCAAGTCTAAAAACCTGGAAAAGATCGTTTACTACGAAAACTATGTAGTAATCCAGGCAGGCGAAGCAGAAATGCACGGAATTGAAGAGAAGCAGCTCCTCACCGAGGAAGAGTATTTCGACATCCTGTACAAAATTCGGGACGACAACAATCGGCTCGCGGAGGACGATCCGGACAAGTTTATCGCCATGATCGGCGGCGAGGCGGTCGAAACAATGCTCAAGAGGCTTGACCTCGAGAGCCTGTCGCATGAGTTGCGGTTCCAGATCAAGACCGAGACAAGCCAGCAGCGCAAGGGGGATGCCCTGAAGCGGCTAACCGTCGTGGAGGCGTTCCGGGATGCGAACAGGCGCATGGACAACTATCCGGAATGGATGGTGCTGCGCGTGATTCCCGTGATTCCTCCGGAGCTTCGCCCACTCGTGCCGCTCGAAGGCGGACGCTTCGCTACGAGCGACCTGAACGATCTCTACCGCCGCGTCATTATTCGGAATAATCGCCTCAAGCGTCTGATTGACATCAAGGCGCCGGAAGTTATTCTGCGCAACGAGAAGCGCATGCTGCAAGAGGCCGTTGACAGCCTGTTCGACAACTCGCGCAAGGCGAATGCCGTGCGTAGTGATTCGAATCGAGCCCTGAAGAGCCTGTCGGACATGCTCAAAGGGAAGCAGGGCCGGTTCAGGCAGAATCTTCTTGGCAAGCGCGTAGACTATTCCGGGCGTTCCGTCATCGTTGTGGGTCCGGAACTGGACCTGCACCAGTGTGGCATTCCAAAGGAGATGGCCGTCGAGCTCTTCAAGCCTTTCATTATCCGAAAGCTGATTGAGCGGGGTATTGTCAAGACTGTAAAGAGCGCCAAGAAAGTAGTTGACCGCCGCACGGCAGATGTCTGGGATATACTCGAGAAGGTTATCCAAGGCCGTCCTGTGATGCTGAACCGCGCGCCTACGCTGCATCGCCTGGGCTTCCAAGCCTTTCAGCCTGTGCTCACAGAAGGCAAGGCGATTCAATTACACCCGCTGGTTTGTACGGCCTTTAATGCAGACTTTGATGGGGATCAGATGGCGGTACACGTGCCACTGGGCCATGATGCGTGCCTGGAGGCTATGGTATTGATGCTTTCGAGCCATAACATTCTGAGCCCCGCGCATGGCGGTCCGGTCACGGTGCCGACGCAGGATATGGTGCTCGGGCTGTATTATCTGACGAAGTCTCGCAGCGGATTGAAAGGAGAGGGGATGCGGTTTGCCTCTACGGTTGAAGTGCGCCAAGCGTTCGACCAGGGCAAGATTGATATCCATGCCAAGATCAAGGTGCGTCTTTCCGACGGTGAACTGATCGACACGTCGGTCGGTCGCGTGCTCTTCAACGAAGTGGTGCCGGACGGGGTGGGCTTCATCAATGAGGTGCTTACCAAGAAGAATCTCCGTGGCATTATCGGACGTGTGCTCAAGGCGACCAATTTTGCCGAAACAGCGCGCTTCCTGGATGAGGTAAAGCGTGCCGGATTCGAGAGCGCCACCAAGGCGGGTCTTACATTTTCGCTGGCCGATATCGTCGTGCCGGACGAGAAAATCGAGTTTATTGAGGAGGCGCAGGATGCGGTTTCCAAGGCGTCGGGCAACTACGAAATGGGCTTCATCACCGATAACGAGCGGTATAACCAGGTTATTGACATCTGGACGCGCACGAACAATCGGGTTTCGGAAGTACTGTTCGAGACGCTGAAGAACGATCTGGAAGGCTTCAATGCCATCTATATGATGGCGGATTCTGGAGCGCGTGGTTCGAAGGAGCAGATTCGCCAGCTCGGCGGAATGCGGGGTCTAATGGCTAAGCCCCAGAAGAGCCTTATCGGATCGGCTGGTGAGATAATCGAAAACCCGATTGTATCAAACTTCAAGGAAGGCCTGAGTGTCCTCGAATATTTTATTTCGACGCACGGTGCCCGAAAGGGTCTAGCGGACACAGCGCTTAAGACTGCGGATGCTGGCTATCTGACACGCAGGCTCGTTGATGTTGCCCAGGACATCACCATTACGCAGTATGATTGTGGCACCCTGCGGGGTATTGCCATTGCGGCGTTGAAGGACAACGAGACGGTGGTGGAGCCGCTCTCAGACCGTATTCTGGGACGCGTATCGCTGCACGATGTGTACGATCCGCTCACGGATCAGCTCATCGTGTCGGCCAACGAGGTTATTGACGAATCGAAAGCCCGCAGCATTGCCGAGACCAGTATTGAAAGGGTCGAAATCCGTTCCGTGCTTGCCTGCGAGGCCCGTCGTGGGACCTGCGCACTGTGCTACGGGCGTAATCTGGGCACCGGTCGCCTGGTAGAGGATGGCGAGGCCGTAGGTGTTGTAGCTGCGCAGTCTATCGGCGAGCCGGGCACGCAGCTCACGCTGCGTACCTTTCACGTGGGTGGGACGGCGAGTCGCATCGAGGCGGAGAGCACCATTCAAAGCAAGTATGCTGGCATGGTGAAGTACTCCAATCTGCGGACGGTGACATTCGAAGGAGAAGATGGTCCTGAAGAGGTTGTGCTCACACGGCAGGGTGAAATCAAGGTCGTCGACCCCGAGTCAGACAATCGACAACTGATCGCGTATATCATCCCGTATGGCGCCGAGGTGCTAGTTGCAGAAGATGAGGTGGTCGAGAAAGGACAGGTGCTGGCGAGTTGGGATCCTTACAACAGCGTCATTCTCTCCGAGGTATCGGGAAAGGTCGGGTTCCAGGATATTATGGAAGGCACGACCTACCGGGAAGAGTCGGATGAGCAGACGGGTTACAAGGAAAAAGTGATCACCGAGAGTCGGGAGCGAAACGTTACCCCGGCGGTGCTGATCGATACGAAAGACGGACATGCGCGGCGTGAGTACCCATTGCCGGTGCGTGCACGCATACAGGTAGACGCACGGGAGATGGTCCAGGCCGGTCAGGTTCTGGCGAAGATTCCGCGACAATCCGCGAAGACGCGGGACATCACCGGTGGTCTTCCGCGCGTTACGGAGCTCTTTGAAGCCAGGACGCCCTCGGATCCCGCAGTGGTCAGCGAGATCGATGGCGTGGTCAGCTTCGGTGGTCGCAAGAAGGGGTCGCAGGAGGTCATCATTACGAGCCGCGACGGATCGGAAGAGCGCGTCTATCTTGTTTCTCTGAAAAAGCACCTGCTGGTCCACGAAAACGACTTCGTGCGTGCTGGTGAGGCTCTAAGCGACGGACAGATTTCCCCACAGGATATTCTGCGCATCAAAGGGCCGCGCGCGGTGCAGGAGTACCTGGTGAACGAAATCCAGGAGGTCTACCGTTTGCAGGGAGTAACCATCAATGACAAGCACATTGAGGTTATCGTGCGCCAGATGATGCAGAAGGTGCGCGTGTCGGATCCGGGAGATACGGCGTTGCTCGAGGCCAATAATATTGACCGCTTCCATCTGGAACGGCTCAATGACGAACTCTACGACAAGTTTGTGGTCATTGACGCGGGCAATTCAAGCTTGCGTCTTGGAAGCCTCATCGACCGTCGTCGCCTCCGCGAGGTGAATTCCGAAATGAAGCGGCACGACCTGAAGCCTGTCCAGGTTCGCGACACGCAGCCGGCGGTCGCTGATCCAATTCTTCTCGGCATCACGCAGGCCGCACTGGCCACCGACTCGTTTATTTCGGCGGCATCCTTCCAGGAAACCACAAAGGTGTTGACCGAGGCTTCGATTGCGGCGCGCGTGGATCCGTTATATGGACTGAAGGAAAACGTGATCGTAGGACATCTCATCCCGGCAGGCACCGGCCAAAGGCGGTTCCGCGACATCGTGGTGGGCTCGAAGAAGGAGCTGGCGGAGTTGCAGGAAGCCATCGGAGGCGATGTAGAGCAAACACGCCTGGTTGGTGCGCAACCCAACTCCCTGGGAGACGGAGCTGCAGAAACCGTTACAACCGGCTAGCGGGCGCTGATGCCGACTTCTTCGAAGGGAGTGTTGAGGATGGGGTATTCCTTCCAGTCCTTATAGTCGAAGTGCCACCACTCGGCTTCGTATACCGTGAAGCCGGCAGACTCCATCGCATCCCGCAATAATTCGCGATGGTACCGCTGCCGGGGTGTGCCGCCCACGTAATCGGGAAAGGCCCTGGGGGTGAATTCGTCGTAATGGCTGACCATGGGTGCAGGCTCTCCTGTCGCCAGGTAGTATAGTCCCAAATCAATGGCGCAGCCCCGGTTATGCCGGGAGCCGGTTGCAGGATCGGCAACGAAGAGCCGCAGGGAGTCTGGCGTTGCGTCGTAAAACATTTTGGTGACGCTCCAGGGGCGGTATCCGTCATAGACGGTGATTCCGTAGCCTTGCGTCTTCAGGGTATCCAAGGCCTGGACGAGTGCCTCGGCAGCGGGGCGCTGAAGGAAGGCTCGCGGGAGATCGTAGAAGATGGCTCCCATGAAGTTATCCAGGGTAGCATAGCGGATGTCCAATGTTATGGCAGGATCCAGTGTGGCCACGTCTACGAGGTCGGGTACCCGAAACCCGCCGTCCTCCAGCGGTGGCGAGGCTTTGGCGGCCGCTGCCCGAAGGGTGGTCATAGGCTGCTGAGGCGTGATCCGAAACGCTGCGCCGTCGCCCACGCTTCGGCGAGGGAACACGACCCCGGCCAGGCTCGCTTCGGTCACGCGACCGGTTTCATCGCGATGGAAGGTGAGCGGCTCATGCATATAGAGCCCGTCGTCGGGAAACAGAAAACTGTCTGGTGCCACTTCCTCCAGCGCATAGCGGAAGAACCACTCGATAAGAACCTGTAGGGTGTGGTCCCGCTCGTACACGTACAGCACGTTGTGATTCCATCCGTACTCGCCGATAAGGTCTTGCCACGCTTCATTGGCGGGCGCCGGCTGCGCTGTTGGTGGCGGCTGCCGCTGGTAATCGCCGCTGCCAGTAACAAGCGTGTCGTCGCGTGGTACGAACCAGAAGCCATGTCCGAGGCGCCCGTCCGTCACCAGGGTGTCTCCGGTGGCGCGCACAGCGTGGCGCTCCGCGCCGCGCTCGATAAAGAGTTTCCCATCCCGCTCGATTAACGTGATTTCATCTGGTCCGTGATAGACGCCGCGTATGTGCCTGGCCAGGATGGGATCCACGGGCTGTGTTCGTCGCATGGACGGTAGCTCTTGCCCTTCCTTGAAGGCCGAGAGCAGGGACAGCGCGTAATTGGCAATTCGATCTACAACCGGATTCGCGGCGTCTAGATTGCCCACAATGGCGACGCCAATATTCTGCTCGGGCAGAGCATAGACACGCGTGGCGTAGCCGTACATGACACCGGCGTGCTGCACGCGCTGTCGGCCTTCGAACTCGGAGACATAAAAGCCGAGTCCAAAGCCGGATGTGGATTCGTCTTCGGGAACCTGCACGGTCCACATTTCGCGCAACGTCTCGGGCATCATGATGTCGGGGAGGTTGCCGCGAGAGATTTCAAAGAGTGTGCTGATAAAGCGACCCAGGTCGCTGACTGTCGTATACAGATTGGCGGCAGGGCCAATGCCCAATTCGAAGACCGGCGCCGGCGTCAGCGTATTGGTATCATATCGCCACATGTACCCAATGCCGAGGCCCGGTTGCGGAAGAAAACTCGTGCGCACAAGCCCCATCGTATCAATTAAGGCTTCTTGTGCGTGGGCGGCGAAGGGTGTTCCAGTAGTACGCTGGACAGCGTAGCCCGCCACGCTTACGGCGGCATTGGAGTATTTTTCGCGTGTTCCGGGGGCATAGATGAGTGTCGTCGCGTTCAGGCTTTGCACCATTTCTTCGAGCGACGGCTCGGTAGGATCAAAGTAGTGGCCTACAGGGGGCTCACGCACCAGTCCTGAACGGTGGCTAAGCAGTTGCCGCAACGTAATCGAATCTCCAAACGGGTTTTCCGGCTGAAATTCGGGCAGGTAGGTGGAAATTGGCGCATCCAGGTCGAGGCTGTCTTTCTCGACCAGTTGCATGACGGTGAGTGCCGTGAACAGCTTGGAGACAGATGCCACGCGGTAGACTGTCTCCGCGGTTACGGGGGCCTCGGTTTCCGGGTCGCTCAGGCCGTACCCGTGGGACCAGGCGATCTCCTGGTCGTCTACTACGGCGATGGAAATCGCCGGAATTCCCTTGGCTTCCATTTCGGAGCGAATGAAGGCATCCAGTCGCTGTTGCCAGGCAGCGACTGGTGGTTGCTGGACAGGCGTTGGGGATGAAGGCGTTCCAAATGGGTTCGAGCAGCCAGATCCGAGCAGCACGATCACGATAAGAATCCGGCCTAGTAGACGACGCATGGGTATGATGCAGGATTATGAGTATTTACTTATGCGCAAGGTAGCATATGGCGCTCAACAATACGCACGCAAGACACCGGGCGGGAGCATGGGCCTCGGGTCTGCGTTCTTAAAGAGTCATGCGTATGATACGAAGCATGCATATGTACCCGATTAAGGGCACGCACCGGGTGACGATACAAGAATCCCGTGTAGAGGCCCGTGGGCTAGCTCATGACCGCCGCTGGATGGTGGTGGACGGCGATGGAAAGTTTTTGACCCAGCGGGAGCATGCGTCCCTGGCGCGCGTGCAGGCGCGATGTGGCGCCGTGTTGCTCGTCAGCGCCCCTGGTATGCCTCTGCTTCGGGTACCCCGACCGAAGCCGGAGGCCTCCAGACAGCGCGTCAGGATTTGGGAGGACAATGTCGAGGCGTGCACCGGCGGGGAGCGAGCAGACCAATGGTTCAGTCGTTATCTCGGGCGGCAGTGCCATCTTGTGTACATGGACGACCATTCAAAGCGGCAGGTAGATCCTGCGTATGACACGGGCGGATCGATTGTCAGTTTTGCGGACGGGTATCCGTTGCTTCTCACCTCAATGGCGTCTCTAGCGGCGCTGAATGCCCGGCTGGAAGCGCCCGTTCCGATGACGCGGTTTCGGCCTAACCTGGTGGTGACGGGTGGAGAAGCGTTTGAAGAGGATCGCTGGAGCAGGATTCGAGTGGGAGAGATGGAGTTTCATGTGGTCAAACCCTGTACCCGGTGTGTGGTTACAACCATTGACCAGGAGACGGCGGATCAGGGCAAAGAGCCCCTTCGGACGCTGAATCGGTTTCGAAAACGGGGTGGTAAGGTCTATTTCGGTGAAAATCTGATCCCGGCCGCAACGGGAATCATTCGCGCCGGGGATCCGGTGGAGGTCTTGGCCGTACGTTCCTGACGGCGAAATGCGTGGCATTCCTCTCTAACGGCAGCTTGTAGTAGCCCAATTGGCGATAGGGTAACTATGTGCATCTTTCAATCGATACGGATTTGCCGTATGTTTGGTCTCGACCAGAAACCCGAGCACATAAGATTTCCCCGGTAACCGGCAATACATAAGAAATCCGAGGCCTGGATCCGCCAGGACACAGGCTGCGGACTTGAGGATGAGAGGGTGTGCACCATGAAAGCGCACGTTCTTGTTCTCAACCAGGATTTTAGTGCTCTGACGGTATGTAGCGTGAGACGGGCAATTGTCCTCATGCACCTCCACAAGGCCGACCTTGTCGAGGCGCTTCCAGGGCGTGCGCTGCGGTCGCCTAGTATTTCGTTTCCGTGGCCCAGTATCGTGCGGCTGCGATTTTACGTGCGTGTGCCCTATCGCCAAACGATGCTGTCGCGGAAGAATATCTTGCGACGGGATGAATTCAGGTGTCAGTATTGCGGAAAGCGGGAGCATCTCACGGTCGACCATGTCGTGCCAAAGTCGCGTGGAGGGCGAGATGTATGGAGGAACCTGGTGGCTGCTTGCACGAAGTGCAACAACAGGAAGGGTAATCGCACGCCGGAAGAGGCGAAGATGCCATTACGGCGCAAGCCGTTCAGGCCGAGCCACGTGATGTTTATTCGCGACTATGTGGGCACAGTCGAGGATACATGGAAGCCGTACCTCTTCCTGGGTTGATCACCGGGTCTGGTTGTGTGATAGCGCCGTGTTTTCCTGTGCATTGCTGGATCCGGGCCTGCGCCGGGCGTATAAGCATTGTTTCGTGCATGCCTCGCCGACTCGCTGTTCACGATGGCTCGTGTGATTGCGCGTATCCTGTGGGTTCTGCCCATCCTTCTGTTGCTTCTGGCGGTTAACCAGGGCCTGGTGGCAATGCAACTGAAAGCTACCTGGGAGCACGGCGATCCGGCCCGTGCGGAGGTCATCACTTATGAGCATTCCAACAGGGCGGACGTAACCTACGGCTACGTAAGCCTTCGCGTACCGCTGGCGGATGGCAGTGTGCTGACAAAGGAGAAGATGTCACTGCCGCACTCGTTGCTTCCTCGGGTTAAGGGAGAGCAAACTCTCGCGGTGCGCGTGCGCCCCGGGGCGGCTCAGGAAGTCGTGATTGACCGCCTCATGCCTGCGCATTGGCTGATCGCGACCTCTCAGGTGGGCATCAGCCTATTGGGAGCCGTTATATTCTGGGTTGGTGTGTCCTGGTGGAACACACTTCTTCGCAAGGAAAGAGCTACGGTACATGCGCTACCGGAAGCCTAGCGGGCCATGGGTTTCGTAGGCTCGCGTGGGGTATCAGGATAGAGCATCCCGACCCACTGGTCGTAGCCATTGAAGATCTGCGTCGGAATGCGTTCTTCAACACCCTCTTTGGGCATAAACCGCTCACTTGCCTGACTCCAACGCAAGTGGGGTACATTGGGATTAACATTAGACAGGAACCCGTATTCGTTGGGCTGCAGCTCGTTCCAGAACGTCTTGGGTTGCTTGTCCACGAATCTGATGCGCGTGATCGCTTTCGGCCCCTTATACCCGTATTTCCATGGCAGTACCAGGCGCAGTGGCGATCCGTTCTGTTTGGGTAGTGGTTCGCCATACATTCCCGTTGCGACAAACGCCAGCTCGTTCATGGCCTCGTCCATGCGCAACCCTTCGAAGTATGGCCAGGGATACCAGGGAGAAGTAGCCAGACCCGGCATTTCCTTTGGGCGCTCGGCGCACTGAAACTGCACATGCGTCGCTTTTGACAGCGGCTTGCAGCGTTCGATCAGTGCCTTGAGAGAAAATCCTGTCCACGGCACGGTAATGGACCATGCCTCCACGCACCGGAATCGGTATACACGTTCTTCCAGGCTCATGGTGCGAACGAGATCTGCCACGTCCAGTGTGAGCTTCTTCTCCACCAGTCCAGACACACGAATCGTCCAGGGGAATGGCTCAAAGGCTCCCGTATGGGGCCACACTTTCTTAAGATTGCCCTGGTTTATGAATTCATAGAAATTGTTATAGGAGGAGGAGACCAGGCGATCAGTTACAACGCGCTCAGGAACCGCGTATCGCGGATTTCGTGCTGCCGGGTACCCGTCGCGCGGCGCATTTTCCGGAATCGTATCCAGGGGCCCGTCCGGATCCAACGATGCAGTCTGGCGGGCCTCACCACCGGCGCACCCAAATGACGGACCGACGGCCGCCAAGCCTATCGTGCCAAGACCGAGCGACTTGATGAAGGCACGCCGGTTTTGGTAGGCGGTCTTCGTAGTGGTCTGGTTCTCCTTGAGTTGCCATTCGGGAGGTAGGATAATATTCGACATGCGAGGCTCGATAGGATAGTTAATTACAACGTTGAACCGTTATACGCCAGGGATTTGCCATACGTTCACATTGTCTGCTGAGATGTGCGAATTTTCCATTCATTTGCAACTAGATGCTGGTCCTCTGGCTTGACGCTCAGTCAGTGAATGCTCTTCACGTTGCAGCCATGGAGGCGCCTCTTGTGCAGCGTGCACATCTCTGGCGATCTTGAGGCCGATGCACAGCGCATGCCAGGAGTCTGCTACGCGCGAGCTCCTACGCGAAAATGAAATCGACTGTCCTGGTTGTACGAAATGGTGCACGGTGCAAATCGCGGCTGAGTCGCGGACTCGATGGATAATCTACCTGTACTAGATATCCGAGTTAACAGCGTGCCTGAGGAATACTATTGCGCACAAGGACATCCGCGAAGCTCAGCTTCTGCGCCTGCCGCCGGATGGTTGGAGACGGGGCGGCGGGCATGATCAGGCAGGCTGCCAGCATCATGCCTTATTGAGACAGCGGGGCCTGGAGCGGCAGTATGAGGGGTGTGTTATTTACGATGTGCATGGCACCTACAGCCCAGGATGCTATGACCGGATCGGGAATGATCGACCTTCCGAAACCCATGCCACGGTGTCCAGCATGGAAAATGAGCAATTGGGGGCACTACCACTATCTTGCCAGACAATGCCCCGTGACTACTGGTTACCCGGCTCTCCAGTGTTCTGGACAAGAGAGGGTTTGGCATGTATGAGTTGGTTGTTGAGTGATGCGGTGTCTGGGTAGTGCAGGGTTACGTGATATAAGGCGGACGTATGCTGGCGGTGTTACCTCCCGGAACGGTTCCTGGGTCTGGCCATGCGCCACGAATGCTTCGATGAGTCCTGCGGATATGCCCCAGAAAGGTGTAGGTCGGCGGACTGCGGTACCCAGACAGGGTTACCTTATTGGCCCAGACCGACAGGAAATCCCGGCTTCATACATTGATCAATGCTGACAACACCATCTAAACGATAGCGAGCACTCTTGCAGGTTCGCCACGGGTTTGTGTTTTGCGACTTAATCCGTACATGTGTTTTATTCTGACAACTCCAGCGCACGTAAGACCACACCTCCTAAACATCACAGTCAGTGATAGACAGGGAAGCTTTCAATTTCGACGGCGATTACGGCCAGGAATATGATGCGGTCACCATGGTGATCCCCGGATACGAACACCTGTTCCTGCTAACCCAGGCAATGTTTCAGGCGCAGCTCTCCGGCCCGGCGCACATCCTTGTGGTTGGCTGCGGGACGGGGCGCGAGATCGCCACGTTTGCGCCCGCGCGGCCTGAATGGCGTTTCACCGCCGTAGATCCGAGCGAGGCGATGGTCAATGCCACACAAGCGCTCGCCGAGCAGCTTGGCATCCAGGATCGAGTTACGGTTGTGCACGGAGTGGCTGCCGACCTGCCACATGATTTGGGCGCCGATGCAGCCACCATCATCAACGTTATGCATTTCCTGGCCGATGACGGGGCCAAGGAAGCTCTCGTCCGCAGTGTGGCAGAGCGCGTGAAACCCAATGCCCCTGTGGCCCTGTTCGATGTGCACGGGGACCCCGACGCGCCGATCTTCCCGATGCTGATGGAAGCCTGGCAGCACTTCATGGAGATGCAGGGCATGACGGGAGAATGGAAACGGCGCATGCTGGATCGGCTGGATCGCGGCATCGTGTACGTATCCGAAGAGCGCATTCTGGACATATGCGCGAGCGCAGGCCTGGTGCTGCAAACCCGGTATACGGCAGGGCTGCTTTACGGCGGCTGGGTGTTCACCCGGCAGGTTTAGAGCTGCTAATGCACAGGAAACGCGCTGGCCGCGCGGCAGCAGGCATTTCACCGGTAACGATCTGGAGAATAGCTATTGCGCGACGCATGGCGAAGTCTCCTGAGGCAAAAACTGGCGGAATTTAGTGATAGGGTACGTCATACAACAGACATCATACGTCATTGGGGATCAACCCTCGTCACAGAATAGCCACAAGCGAGAGGGCTGCCGTTTCGAGCACATTGCCGCGACCGGGGCACCGCACCACGATGACTATCTCTTGTCCTGCAAGCCGAAAAGTTCCTGTTGCCTGTCCTATGCTCCAGGCGTCCATGCTTAGGCTTCAGGGTATGTCCACGGCGCGCGGTAGGGGCGGCGGAGCAAGGCAGAGGCTTCCGCGTCATCGATGATATCATTCCGTACCGAATCCCACCGCACGCTACGCCCCGTTTTCAATGAAATCATCCCCAACAGGCACATATTGGTGGCGCGCAGGCCATGGTCGATATCGCACGCCGGTGCTTGCCCCGTTTCTATAGCCTGAACAAAATCCTGCCACAATGCGCGAATATTCTGTTGGTCCGGCTCGTCGAGTTGCGGATCTTCATGCTGGACAGGCTCCCTGTTGTCACTGGGATAAAATGTCCATCCGTCCAGCCACCCCAAATGGAGTGTGCCCTTCGTGCCGTAGAAATAGCAGCCAATGTTCGTCTTCTCTGCCTCATTGGCGGCATACAGCCGATGCTCCCATGTAGCCGTGAACGATTCAAAGGCAAACGTGGCCACCTGTGTATCGGGAGCGTCCGTACCATCACGCTTGATATGCTGCCCACCTGTAGAATAGATCGTGTGGGGAAACCGTTCCTCGGTCCACCATAGAATCTGGTCGAGCCAATGGATACCCCAGTCACCGAGCTGTCCATTGGCGAAATCCAGGTACCTTCTGAAGCCGCGCGGATGGATACGCTCGTTATAGGGTATTAGCGGCGCAGGGCCACACCAGCGATCCCAGTCCAGGCCGTCCGGAGGATCGGAATCCGGTGTGGTCTGGCCGGCGTTGCCCCCGTAGTGCACAAAGGCGCGCACCATCCCGATGTCGCCTACATGGCCAGCGCGCAAGAATGCCATCGCCGCCATGTTGTGCGGAGACACGCGACGGTGCGTGCCGACCTGGACAACACGCTCATTCGTACGAGCGGTGGCGAAGATGGCAAAGCCTTCTCCTATCGTATGGCTGATGGGTTTTTCCAGATACACATGCGCGCCTGACTCAATCGCTGCAATAGCGCACAGGGCGTGCCAGTGATCCGGCGTGGCGACGATAACGATGTCGGGGCGTTCGGCGTCCAGGATTTCCCGATAGTCCGCGTACGCCGTTGGCCTGGAGCCAGTGAGATGTTCTATTTCTTCTACCGCCGGCGATAGCTGGTTGCGGTCTACGTCGCACATACCAGCAACGTCCACTTCACTCGTCGCTAGAGCGGTGCGCAGAATATTCATGCCCCACCATCCGGAGCCAATGAGCGCTACGCGATAGCGTTGGTTGCGCGGCGCGGTCCGGATAATTGGTAGTGCTAGGCTACTGGCAGCAGCGGTCTTCAAGAAATGTCGTCTGTGCATGCAATCTGGATCTTGCTTGGTTCGCTTCCTTAGTGGCCAACAGCCCAATCCTGGACGCTCGAAATATTGGGCTGCCCCCAGTCCTCGCCGCTCCACCCGTCAAAGCCGTCCATCCGGAAAGTCCAAAATCCGGTCGTCATATCGGAGATCACAATCAGGCCGTCTGCATTACGGATGTCCACACCGAATGCCCCGTTAATCACCGAAATCCATTCATCCGTGTTCGGTCCCACATACGTGTCATAGTACGCCACGGTCTTCGGATTCTTCGGATCCTCCAGCGTGAAAACCTGCAACCCGTCCAGATATCCTGAAGCAAAGACATACGGCCATCGCACTTCGTGATTATGGACCAGATTCTTCCAATCTGCAGTCCAGGCGGAAATCGGCTCCCTGATATTGGTAACCTCTCCGTCGAGCGCCGGCTTGAGGTCGAATATGCGCAGAGGCGCGTACTGGTACTCGGCTTCGCCGACCACGTAGCGACCATCGGGACTGGGCGTAAACGTGTGCCCCCAATCCACACCGGATATCCCCGTCAGCGTGATGCGCAGCTCCGGGTTGGCCAGATCCGTAATGTCATAGATATAATAGCCCCCCGTGCCGCCGCCATAAAAGCGATCTTCTCCTGTATCGGGATGCCAGGCTGCATACATGTCATGGTAGGAGGTTTGCCGCATGCTGCGACCCGGCACCTCCGGCAACGGAATGCCTGCTATAAGCGCTGCGTCGCCCTCGCCGGCTACAACCATGCCAAGGTCGTAGACGTTCGCCTGGCCCGTGCGCACGGTTGTCAGCAGTAGCGGACGCCCGTTCGAGTGCTTATAGATAAAGATGTTGTGGAATCCACCTGGGAAATCGGGAATTCGAATGCGCGCAACCTCTGTGACGGCATCTGGATCGGGCAGACCCGTCACGTCAAACACCACCGCTCCCAGGTCGCTATCAGGTCCCTGGGAGAATTCGAAGGACTGTACCACATAGTACCGACCCTCCCAGGTAAAGTATTTGACATCCATGCCTCCACGGTTCATGTGGAGATCCTGGTCCTCCAGTCGCCAGCGCAATAGCACCGTGGGATTGGTGGGATCGCTGAGGTCGATGATATCCATACCTTTGGGTCCTTCCTCAAGGATCGAGGCGCGGCCGACGTAAGCATAAGGACGGTCTATCTCCTGCTCAAGCTCCAGATCTGTGACGCTCATGCGCGCGCCTAACGGCTGGTGTCCCAGAACGGTAATATTGTCTGAACCTGGGTTAGTCGGCGTCCACTGTGCAAAGGCGAGTCCGGGGAGCAGCAGAAAGAGAAGAGGGAAGTATTTCATTGCGTGAGTCCGGAATGTTTGCGGAGTGTTCTGGAAACTACGCAACGTTAGGCTTTTGAGCATTCTCGGGTTCTCGGAAACAGGACGGACACAGGAGGCGATGGACGAAGAGGCGACGAGGAGCGGTTGGGGAGTGCGCACGACCTGTGGCATGGCGTCAGCCACGATTCCGGAACACATCCGCAGGGTGCGGCCTCAATAGTCAATCATCACTACCGGACGTGCGCCCGCCGCTCGGCGCGTTTCGGTAGTACAACCGCGCAAGATTCTCGGGGTTCGCGCCCAGATAATACGCTATCCATAGACCGACATTGAGGCATTGTTGCCGCAGCACGCCACCGGCAATAAAGCGCCGCGCTGACGTCACCACTCTTGGCTTCAGAAAGCAAAACCCGCCGCGCCTATGCAGCAAGCGCACGATAGCCAGGTCCTCGAAAAGCGAGATCTCCGGAAATCCATTTACTTGCTCAAACACGGTCCGGCGGACAAACAGGCTCCGGTCACCAAAACAGATCCAGTGGAGCGGCAGCCGAGAGAGTGCGCAGTAAAACTGCAATAGCGGCGTTTTCACATCGAACGTTACGCGAAATGCGCCCGCCTCCGCCGTGCTATCTGCAAGGGCCTGCCTGATGGCGTCCAGGGCGCCCGCCGGCAGCAGCGTGTCCGCGTGCAGAAAAAGCAGGACATCTCCACGCGCAGCACGTGCGCCGCAGTTCATTTGACTCGCCCGTCCCTTCGGCGCTGCGATTACGGTGGCCAGGCCGCGGCATCGTTCAACCGTGTCATCAGATGAGCCCCCATCTGCGACGACAATCTCCCACGGAGGAGTCTGCGCGGCTACTGAGGCGAGAGTTGCGTCAATGACCGAACGTTCATTAAGGGTCGGTATGATGACCGAAACCGTCACGATACCACGACTCCAATGGCGCGGGCCATCGCTTAAAGCTAGCTCGGCGTGTGGGTGTGACGTGCGCCTAACGTCTGCCACCGCACAAGGAACTTAGTCGTTATCCGTCAAAGCGGCTAGGCCGGGAAGCTCCCGTCCTTCCAGGAACGTAAGCATTGCGCCACCCCCGGTCGACACATGGGTTACCGCATCGGCATAGCCACCCTGTGTTATGGCGGCAACCGAATCACCTCCGCCTACAATGGTTAGCCCGCCTGCGCGAGTAGTAACAACAAGTGCCTCCGCCATGGCCTGCGTGCCAGCGGCAAAGGAGGGCATTTCGAAGACGCCCATGGGACCATTCCAAACGACGGTGCGCGCGTCCCGAACAATGCGGCCATAGGTGGCGCGTGTCCTTGGTCCTATGTCCAGCCCCATCCAACCCTCCGAGATAGCTCCTTGCACTGTTTTCGTCTGGGCGTCATTGTCGAATGCATCCGCCACAATGTGATCTTCGGGAAGCCGCAGCTTGCCTTCGGAGGTCTGAAGCATGCCATTGGCCTCCTCCAGGCGATCCGTTTCCACAAGAGAGGCGCCTACCGGGTTACCTGTTGCCTTAAGAAATGTATACCCCATTGCTCCCCCGATCAGGAGGGCATCGACTTTGTCCAACAGATTCGTGATGACGCCGATCTTGTCCGATACCTTGGCGCCGCCAAGCACGGCGACGAACGGTGCTTCCGGCGAAGCGAGAGCGCTGCCGAGGATAGTGATTTCGCGTTCGAGCAGGTAGCCTGCTGCGGCCTCGGTCAGGTGGCGCGTGATTCCTACGTTCGAGGCATGCGCGCGATGCGCGGCGCCGAACGCATCGTTGACGAAAACGTCACCCAACTGCGCGAGGCGCGCAGCAAACTCCGGATCATTCTTCTTTTCTCCCGGAGAAAAACGTGTGTTCTCCAGGAGTGCGACACGGCTCTCTGCTGTGCCTGCCGCCAAATCGCCAATCGCCGGCAAAAACTGCACGGGCTCGCCCAGCACGCGCTCCAGGTGGCTAGCCACGGGCAACAGGCTGAAGCGCGCATCAGGCTTGCCCTTCGGGCGTCCCAGATGGCTCATCAGGATGGCCTGGCCGCCTCGCTGAAGGATGGCCTTAATGGTAGGGAGGGCCGCCCGAATGCGTGTATCGTCGGACACCACCAGGCTTTGCGAGCTGTGCTCGCGAAGCGGAACGTTGAAGTCCACGCGCACCAGCACACGCTTGCCGCGTACGTCCAGATTGTCCAGTGTGCGCTTCGTCATTGTACCCGGTAGTATGGCGCCCGGCACAGTCGGCTGCAGGCCTGAGCCGGGACTATGCGCGGCTCATCAGGCGCTCCGCAATGTCCACCGTGCGGTTGGCGTAGCCCCACTCGTTATCGTACCAGCCCAGAATTTTCACGGTATTGCCACGCACCATGGTAGCCAGGCTGTCGAAGATCATGGAATGTGGATTGTGCACGATATCTACGGAGACGATGGGATCCTCACAGTATTGCACAATGCCCTCTAAGGGGCCGTCGGCGGCCGCACGGAATGCACGGTTGACCTCATCTACGGAGGCAGCGGTTTCCACCTCGACCGTCAGATCGGTCAACGACCCGTCAGGAATCGGTACGCGGAGGGCCATGCCATCCAGTTTGCCCTGCAAATGCGGAAGCACAAGGCCTACGGCTTTCGCGGCGCCTGTCGTGGTGGGTACGATCGAATTTGCGGCCGCCCGCGCCCTGCGCAAGTCGGAATGCGGAGCATCCTGCATCCGCTGATCTGCCGTGTACGCGTGGACAGTGGTCATGAGACCGCCCTTGACGCCAAAGGCGTCGTCTAGGACCTTGACCATCGGCGCTAGACAGTTCGTGGTGCAACTCGCATTCGAGATCACCTGCTCGTTGCCCGTCAGGACGCCATCATTCACGCCGAGCACGACCGTGGCGTCCACCGCGTCCTTGGCCGGCGCCGAAATGATCACCTTTTTCGCACCGGCCTTCAGGTGGAGGGCCGCTGCGTCGCGGGACCGAAAAAAACCCGTGGACTCGATGACCACATCGCAATCTAATGCGCCCCATGGAAGTTTAGAAGGATCCCGCTCGCTAAGTACGCGAACAGGAGTCCCGTCAATAACGAGCGAGCCCTCGGATTGCGTAACTGTTCCCGGAAAGACTCCGTGGACAGAGTCATACTTGAACAAATGCGCAAGCGTACGTGCATCCGTCAGATCGTTCACCGCGACGACATCGAAACTGTCGCTGCCACGTTCCAGTATGGCGCGCAATACCAAGCGCCCGATCCGGCCGAAGCCATTAATTCCAAGTCTGATGGCCATGTGACTGTGTTTGGTGTGAATGAAGCAACGCACCGACGGAATCTGTCGGCGCCAATAAAATAATACCATGCATCATCCTGGACGTTTTGGGAGCTTGATGAAAACGGCTTTAATTGAAGCGCTTCCGGTAGAACCCAGGACCTCTGCGGAAACGAAAACACCGAGCGGGCATTACATAGTGCTGCCGTGCGTGTATGCAAGCGAGAGTACATGGCCACAGTTCGGTGCCCGTGATTCGACCGCGCATGGCACGGCGGGATGTCAATCATTTTCAGCAAAGCATGGCTACCTACAAGGCACCCAGGAATATTTCGCGACGGCAGGAGCTCCGTGAAGATGCGGTCACAACGGTGTGGGTTCGCATTCAGGAACTGTACTACGATTATCGGCGACTGATCCATGGCATTGGCATTGGAATCGCCGTCTTGTTGCTGGGCTATTTTGGGTATGACTATCTACAGGGGATACGGGCGGACCAGGCGGAAGAACTTCTGGGTGGCATTATCCTGGTTTACGAAGGCGAGGAGTACCAGGCAGCCCTGGACGGCACCGCAACAGCCCCCGGCCTCGTGGAGATCTTAGAAGATTACGGCTCGACACCGTCGGGTAATCTGGCGCGCTTCTATGCTGCCGATGCCGCGTTCCGACTTGGCGACTTTGACCGGGCTTTCGATTATTTTCGCTCCTTCGAGGGCGACGATGACTTGATAGCTGCTAGTGCGCTGGCCGGCCAGGCCGCAGTGTATGAGATCAGGGAAGAGTATGCCCGGGGCGGAGACCTCTTCCGGCGCGCGGCCGCGGTCGTTGACGGCGACCTGAACGCTCCGGGTTATCTGATGGCAGCCGGACGCGCCTACGAAAAAGCCGGAGACTTCGTTGAGGCATTTGATGCTTACGAGATGATTAGAGAGAGGTATCCGGAGTCCACACAGGCCCAGGATATCGATTTCGTACTGGCCCGTGCGCGCGCCGGTATGCGCTAGGCGCCTGGTGTCATCAGGTAAGGCGCGCGCCGACTTGACCGCCCCGACTATGGCCAAGCCCACGGTGCTCGTTGTTGACGACGAAGCCAGCATTCGCCGTACGCTGCGAGAAATCCTGGAGTATGAGGATCTGCGCGTCGATGAAGCGCGGGACGGCGACGAGGCGCTGGACAAGGTCCGCAAAGGGTCCTACGATGTTGTGCTCCTGGACATCAAGATGCCGCGACGCGACGGCCTGGAGGTGCTATCTATCCTGGTCGAAGAACGGCCGGAATTGCCTATTGTAATGATATCCGGACACGCGGATATCAAGACTGCGGTAGATGCAACCCTGGTGGGGGCGTTTCATTTTATTGAAAAACCTCCTGATCTGCACCAGCTCCTGGTCACCATTCGGTCGGCGGTGGATCGCGGCAAGATTGTGCTTGAAAACCGCCGCATGCGGCAGTCTCTCACCGAGCGGCGGGAAGGAGAACTGGTCCCGATTCTTGGAGAAAGCGCCGCCATCCGGCGCATCAAGGACACCATCGCGCGTGTGGCGCCAACGGAGGCGCGTGTGTTGATCACCGGTGAGCCAGGGACGGGAAAGGAGCTCGTCGCCAAGTGGATACACCATCGCAGTCCCCGGCATGCCGGGCCACTAATCGAGGTCAATTGTGCAGCCATTCCCTCTACGCTGATCGAGAGCGAACTCTTTGGCCACGAAAAAGGCTCTTTTACTGGAGCCACCGCGCAGCGCATTGGCAAGTTCGAGCAGGCCGACGGAGGCACGCTGTTTCTGGACGAGATAGGTGACATGAGCGTGCTCGCGCAGGCGAAGGTACTGCGAGCGCTCCAGGAGAACAGGATCTCCCGGGTGGGCGGCAATCGCGCGATTGGTGTAGATGTGCGTGTCGTTGCCGCTACGAACAAGGACCTGCTAGCCTGCGTCGAAAAGGGAGCCTTCCGTGAAGATCTGTATCACCGCCTGAGTGTTATCCTGATTCACGTGCCGCCGATGCGGGTCCGCAAGGATGATCTGCCAGTGCTTTTAGAAGCGTTTGTGCAACGTCTGGCACGACGAAACGGCGTGCCGCCGAAGACAGTGACAGACGAAGCGCTCGAACGGCTGGGGGCACTGCCGTGGCGTGGCAACGTGCGGGAAATCCACAACGTGGCGGAGCGCTTGCTGATCCTGGGCGCGGAACACGAGATCACAATACGGGATGTAGAGGCGTATGTGCAGCCCAGTCAATTCTCCGAAAGCCCTGTCGAAGGACTCGTGCGGCAACACGACAGCTTCAGCGCCTTTCGGGAGCACGCGGAAAAGCTGTTTCTTGAAGACAAGCTGCGCGAGAATGACTGGAATATTAGCCGCACGGCAGAATATATCGGTATCCAGCGGTCCCACCTCTACAACAAGATTAACAAGTACGCAATTAGCCGTGACAAATAGGCCCGTACCCTTCAGGGTTGTAGCATAATGAAAGCACGAATGGAGCCTCTGCTGGATGTCGTTGATTTGAAGAAGAGTTACCCGACAGGGGCGGGAAGGCGCCTGAAAGTGCTTCGTGGCGTGTCATTCACGGTGCAGCATGGCGAAATCGTAGCCATCGTGGGTGAGAGCGGTACAGGAAAGAGCACGCTGCTGCACCTTCTGGGAGCACTCGACAGGCCCAACAGCGGAACTGTGCACTATAATGGGCAGGATATCTTCAAGCAAGACGATGCGGCGCTCGCCGCGTTTCGAAATCAGTCGATAGGCTTCGTTTTTCAGTTTCACCATCTGCTTCCTGAATTCTCGGCGTTGGAAAACGTTGCCATGCCGGCCCTTATCTGCGGCCAGTCCGTGGCTGCCGCACGCCCTCGTGCGCTGACGCTACTTGCACAGTTGGGCGTGGAAGCGCGCGCTTCGCACCGCCCGAGCGCGTTGTCTGGAGGGGAACAGCAGCGCGTTGCGATCGCTCGCGCGCTCATGAACGAGCCTGGACTCGTGCTTGCCGACGAGCCAACCGGCAACCTGGATGCGGGGACGGCCGAGATGCTTTTCCGGGAAATCCAGCACCTCAGGGATACTTACAACCAGACGTTCATCGTGGTCACACATAACCCGGTCCTGGCGGGAATCTGCGACCGCGTATTGAAGATTCAGGGCGGAGTGATCACCGGCGAAGCATAGCAAATCCGGAACTTTGCGGTACCACAGGGCATAAATAAGCAGGTAGAAAACGCGGGGAGGAGCCATGCAAGAATTTGCCCTGCTAGATCTCGCTATAGGGTTTATCGAAGAGGAGATCGATCCGGCACTGGACGTGTACGAAGAGATCGACCGCCTCAGGCGGGAGAAGAATGCGGTCTTGTTGGCGCACTATTACCAGGAGCCGGCCATCCAGGACATCGCCGACTACATAGGCGATTCGCTCGGACTGTCTCGTCAGGCAGCAGCCACTGAGGCGGATATCATAGTGTTTGCCGGCGTGCACTTCATGGCCGAAACGGCCAAGATTCTCAACCCCGCCAAGAAAGTGCTGCTCCCGGACCTGAATGCTGGCTGCTCCCTGGCAGATTCCTGCCCAGCGGACGCTTTTGCCGCGTTCTGCGACCGGTATGATGACCATACCGTCATTTCGTACATCAATTGTACGGCTGCGGTGAAGGCTCTGAGCGACATTATCTGCACATCGTCGAACGCCGAACATCTCATTCGGCAGATCCCGGAGGATCAGCCCATTATCTTTGCCCCCGACCGCAATCTCGGTCGCTACCTGGCCAGGACGACAGGGCGCGACATGCGCATATGGGATGGCGTCTGTATCGTGCACGAGACCTTCAGCGAGAAAAAGTTGGTGGGGCTAAAGATCCGACATCCGGACGCGCTGGTATTGGCCCATCCGGAGTGCGAAGAGGCTGTCCTGCGGCATGCGGACTACATCGGTTCCACCAGCGGTATTCGCCGTTTTGCACGTGAGAGTGCCTGCGAACAGTTCATCGTGGCGACCGAAGAGGGCATCTTGCACCAGATGCGCAAGGACTGCCCGGACAAGCATTTCATTCCGGCGCCGCCGGAAAGCGGATGTAACTGTAGTCAGTGCCCGCACATGCGGCTGAATACGGCGGAGAAGGTCTATCTCTGCCTGCGTCACGAACAGCCGGAAATACTCCTCCCGGAGGACACTCGACTGCGAGCGCTCAGGCCGATAGAGCGCATGATGGAAATGAGCGTCGGCGTGTCCTAAGATTCTGCGTCGCGTGCACCTGGATGTCCGGCCTTTGTCCCCATTACCGCTGATCTGCAAGGCCACCCAGGCTTTTTCCAGGCAATCACTATATACAACATGTTCAGTGACGAAGATGGGGTAAGACATTAGCCTTCCGGCACAATGTCATTGCCTGGCATAGCCCCGAATTGACGCCCGGAGCACCGCATGCTCCCGCCGGGTCCGGTCATACACCGACAATCTGCTCTGCCGGACACACTATAAGTCGGCTTGCGACCGCCATATAGCCCCCCAGCAGATCCGTCACCGGATGCGCACAAAGCGTCCTGTGTGCACTTCATCGCCGGTTGGCGATGACGCATGTACCCGGTACAGGTACAGTCCCGAGGGCATCGCCGCCACATTCATGGCTATGCTGCGGCTCCATCCGGCTGCGACATTAACGGCAGGCACCGTAAGTACGCGCCGGCCCACCACATCCATCACCGTAACCGTCACACGGGCGGGCCACGGAAGATCAATCAGCAGACGCGTGGAGTGCCGGAAGGGATTTGGATAGTTGCCGTGCAAGACAAACGCCTCCGGCAAGGCTTTATGCTCGACGGTGACCGTACCATACACCTCGATGCTGAAGGTCAGACTGTCGGTTGCCCCGTTCACATCGGCGGCCTTGTACGTAAAGGGCGTAGGTGGCGTGATCACCATTGGTGTCCCGCTGATCGTGCGGTTAGAAGCGTCAAAGACTAATCCTTCCGGCAGTGCGGGCGTCACCGAATAGTCAATTGGCGACACTCCCCCAACCGCTTCTGGCAAGACGAGTGGGGCAATGAGCTGCGCGCGCGCAAACGACTGGTCTGGCACGTTGTCTGCAAAATGGAGTCCACTACAGGTCGGGCCCCTTACATCCGGGATACCGTCTAGCCACGCCTGAAACGCAGCATCCCCTGGCGCACAGAGGTCCTGGCCGTCAAAATGCAGCTCCTGCAGATTCGCCAGTCGCATAAGATTTCTCGGCAGCATTCCCGTCAAAGCGTTGTCCGACAAATACAGCGCTTGCAACTGCGAGAGGTTGCCCAAAGCAGCGGGGATCACGCCCGAAAGAGAATTGTTGTGGAGCCTCAGCGCATGCAACTGTGAGAGGTTGCCTAGCTCAGCGGGGATCGCGCCCGAAAGGGAATTGTTGTGCAGCAACAGCGCTTGCAACTGCGAGAGGTTGCCCAGTTCGGCGGGAATCGCAGCCGAAAGCGTATTGTCCGACAAATACAGCAATTGCAACTGTGAGAGGTTGCCCAGCTCAACGGGAATCGCACCCGAAAGAGAATTGCGGTGCAGCTCCAGCCGTTGCAACTGCGAGAGGCTCCCCAGCTCAGCGGGGATCGCGCCCGAAAGGGAATTACTCCAAAGAGACAGGATTTGCAACTGTGAGAGGTTGCCTAGCTCGGTGGGAATCGCACCGGAAAGGGAGTTGAACGCCAGCCACAACTCTTGTAATGACGAGATTTCGCCCAGCTCAGCCGGTAGCGTCCCCGTCAGATTGTTTTCTGCCAGGCTGAGCCCTATCAGGAATCCTTCACTGGTGAGAACTCCATACCACTGAGTCAACTGGCTCGGAGTGGGTACCATTGTGGTATCCCATCCGGTATTGTCATCCCAGTTGTCGCCGCCGGCGGACACGTAAAACGCACTTAGGGCGGCATGTAACGACTCGTACGACACGTTTATGCCTAAAGAGAGCTGATCTGCATGATCCACGAATGCCCCGTCGCGAATTCGCAGGGATAGGCGTACCCTTTGATTTGCTGGTGCATCCGAGGCCACCGTAAACCGGAGCGTCACGTCGGTGGAATCACCACTGGCCAGATTGCCGACGGTATGCTCCGCCATCGACACATCCAGAAACGGATACGATTCGGCCGCCGCCAGTCCTATGGTCAGCTGCCGGGCATCAGCCAGGTGATTGACTACCGTAGCCGTGATCGTCACCTCTTCTCCTGAAGTAATCAGGCCATCGCCGTCGGTGTCGCTCTGCGACCAGCGTCGCAGGCGTACAGCCGGAAACGCAGGCGTTTGTAGCGCCGCCTCGGCATTGACGAACCCCCGTCCCAGACGTCCGGCAAAATTCGGGTTCTCCGCATCCATATTCTCGCTTGAGAGTCGAATCTGCTCCCGCAACGCATCCGCAGAGATACTCGGATACCGGGTCAGCACCAAGGCGGCTATTCCGCTTACCAGCGGCGAGGCAAATGAGGTGCCGCTTGCTGGATTGTATGCTCCGTCCGGTGCTGTAGTAATGATGTCTGCACCGGGTGCAAAGACGCTCACCCTCAGCCCGTAATTCGAAGAACCCGTCCTTCTGCGCGAATCCCTGGCCGTCGCACCAACAGAGAGTACACGAGGATGATTGGTGGGATAGTTGGGAAAAACATCGCTATTACTGTTTTCATTGCCTGCCGCCACCACCACCAGCGCGCCCATTTCGGTGGCGAGGTCCAGGGCCTCATCAATCATTTGAAACTCTTCTTGAGCATCACCGAACAGATAAGCACCCCAGCTTGCATTTATGATGTCGGCACCATTCGCGGCAGCGTACAGTACGCCCTCGTAACCATAACAGATGAACTCTTCATTGGTGCACCCTGCATTGATGTGCATGAGTTTGGCATTCCAGGCTGCACCGGCCAGACCTGTGCTGTTGTCGGTCACGGCACTCGCCGCGCCTGCAACCGCTGTACCGTGCCATGCATTGCCCGGCGTCTGTGGCTGCCCTGTCGGGTCGTTGTTGGTATCATCTTCATTGGCAAAATTGACGCCATGCACATCATCGATGAAGCCGTTGGCATCGTCGTCTACACCGTTGTCAGGAATTTCATTCGCATTGGTCCACACGTTAGCCAGAAGATCCTCATGTTGCCAATCCCCGCCGCCGTCTACAATCGCGATGACGACCGGCGGACTGCTGTCCTCTGCCTTGACGATGTCCCAGGCCTCCGGGAGACGTAGGTGTCTGAGATACGTCTGGTCGCTGTATAAAGAGTCATTAGGCACAACTTTGCTGTCAGGTGCATGCAGGCGGTTGACAAGAACAGGTTCGGCATAGGCTACCCTTGGCGCCAACGCCAGCTCCCTTGCTACACGATCGGGATCATCGTCAGCACTGTACCGGACATAGTACGTGCGACTAAGCGCGGCGAGATTGCGTGCGGTCTTCGGCGTGGGCAGCACGTGATCCAGAAACGGGAACGCGCGTTCGATGGTGTGCACGTCAAATGCGGACGCTATGCGGTCAAACGCCTGCAAGCCTGCCTTGGCGGCTGTTTCCCCGATGACAATCCCTGGTTCAAACTGCACGACGACGACGTTGGGCGCGTACGCCGGCGGCTCCTGGGCCAGAGCCATAGCCATAGCTGGGAACCCGGTCACGGCCACTAGCAAGACTTTCCAAACGTAATGCAGGCGGACCTGCAGGATCCGGGATAGTGTTCTCATTTGGGAGTAGCTGAATGATTTGCCCCTGCCCGGACAGACCCTCCTTGATGGCGCCGGCTTCACCAATACGTGCGATCAGAACGTTGCCGCGCCGTGACTCCCGGCAGTCTGGTCAATGGTTCGTTGTGGCTCGGGTGCCAATATAATCCAGATTGCACCAGTGTAAAGTATCCAAAAAGACCTGCCCTTACTGTTACAAGAAGCTCTGAATAATGGCCGATCTATTCTACCAGGGTATAGACGCTCCACAGGTGAGGAAATCTGATGCTCCTGCTTTCGTTCGAGGACGGAACGCAGCACATTCGAACCAGATAGAGGTGTCAGCAGGAGTTTCTGGACCAGGACTGGTTCCTGACTTGTGTCGTGGTGCAGTGCAAGACGCTGGCTGCCAGGTCCTGGTGAGGCAACACCGGTTGATACTGAAAGATAGCGTCAGGAGAGAATGAAGCGTACGCAGTTACCAGGAACACGATTACCAACAGCCAGACGCGGCGCTGCTATAACGCAGTGTCACGGCACAGACACAAGCCCTGCGCATTCCAACATGTGTCATGCCGCCAGTGCAGGCGCCAATCCGGGCAGGGGACGGTGAACCGGACTTAGCCGAAAACGATCAATTCCGTACTAGATCGAGTGTCATTATTCGGCAAAGAATGGCCCTAATGCCCACGCGCGTCAGAATGGGAAATGCAGCCCTACATAGGGCTCAAAGCGGCGTTGCACCAGATAGCGGGGCCCGGCTGATTCGTCTCCGATGTGTTCGTATGTATATCTGGCTCGCAGATATAAATGGAGGGAGCCCGCAATGCGGAAGTCTGTGGAGAAGACCAGCGCGGCCATGTCATCGAATGGGTTGAAGAATGCGAAATACCCGCCTTCTGCCATCCGGTCGAGACCGAATGCCACCACGAAATGCTCGGAGGTGCGAAGGAAAAACCGCGTATGAAATTCGTGCAGCGGCTGGTCGCCAAGATGGTATCGGTGCGACGATTCGTTCGAAAAATTGGGTAGAATAGTTAGGTGTAGTTCTGTCAGCAGGGCATTGCCTCCGCGACCGCCGTCCAGCGGTACGCCCGCAAGATCTTCCGGCCGAATATCCGACAGGTCAGTGCCCGACCGGACAACCCGTGCGTGGAGGTTGTTCACCGTATAAAACGTGTTGAAGTAGGCGGGAATGAAACGCTTGCCATTGTACAGGGCTCCCAGGCGCAGGCGGAATGTGAAGGTATCCAGAAACTGATTACCGTACAGGTCCGCTCCAAGGGACAGTCCTTCGCCAAAGCCCTTAATCCAGGCGTAGC
The DNA here is from genome assembly GCA_963665975.1 of Rhodothermales bacterium. Classification (GTDB taxonomy): domain Bacteria; phylum Bacteroidota; class Rhodothermia; order Rhodothermales; family Bin80. The sequence goes on along the minus strand of OY762508.1, from coordinate 317,292 downwards.
TGACATACGGCGCAAAGAAAATATTGCCCGAGGCAAAGAGGTCGAACTGGAGATCCACGTTGTACGCGGTGAGTTGCGTGTTGCCGCGTAACCGTGCTGTGCGGTCGGTGACATAGTTGAATCCAATCTTGGCGGATCGCAAGGGAAGCCTGCGGGACCGGGCAAGCGGCCGGACGGCCACGCGTCCACCGAGTACGCCATCCAGAAGCACGTTGTCTACGAAGCCCGCCACCTCAAATGTGCGCCCTGCGTAGATAAATTCTGTGCCGACCGTGCGCTCATCCCACGCGACGGAGGAGCTGAAGTAGCTTACGATATGCCCGACTCCAAGTCGCATGCGTTCGATGGTGCCGACGCGAAGATGGAGCGGCATCGTGCGGGGCGGATTGTAGCGAGCAAACGATAACGTGCGGAGTACGTCGTAGGCTTCGTCCCAGTCGGGACCGTACGTTCCGAGAGGGCCGATTCGGATGCTACCATGCAAGCGTCCGGTGATGGGTTTTGTCACGAATTCGAAGGTGGCGCTACCGGATGCTCGCCACTGCGCTCCGATGAGTGAAAGCCCTCCCCAGGTGTGCAGTGTTTGCTGCCGGTCCCACCACCGCTGCTGGATGTGCTCTTCGAGGCGGTTTGCTGAACCAAACTGAATCAGCCTACCGGCGGGTTGTGCGTTGGTGGCAGGGGGCAACCCAGCCAGCAAGGCAAGCAGTGCTATGATGTAAGGCGACCTCGGCACAAGCGTGTCTTTCCGTCTGACAATCACCGGTTGGCCCGGTAGTCGCAGGCATATACAGGTATCGCATGGCCCCGTTTCCCCAAGGGGCCTGGCGCGCCATTGTGGGAAACACTCGCTCGCCAATCTCATTCGATCACCCATTGGCGCAGGACCTGGCAGCTTGACGATGACCTCGATACAGAGACTCCTTCTATTTCCACTGGATATGGTACTGTATCCGCGGGAGCGGCTACCGCTGCATATCCACCAGGAGCCCTATGAACAGTTGACAAAACACTGTGAAGCAGAGGATGGACTTTTTGGCGTCCTGTACCAGGATGACGGCAAATTCGCGCATGTGGGCTGCACGGCGCGGATCGCCAGCATAGTCGAAACGGGCACAGACGGGCGCTTGCATGTGCTCGTGGAGACGGAGAGGCGGTTTCGCATGATCAGGCTGCATGAAGAGGAATCATATTACACGGCGGATGTGGACTATCTGGAGGAGACGAAAACGCGTGCGCCGAGAAACAGTCTGGAACGCGTTTTTACACAGCACATGCGCCTGTTGGAAATAGCCGGCCGCCCGGTTATTCCACAGATCTACGAAGCTCCGGACCTTGTATCCTACACCATTGGGCGCAATGCGGCGCTCACGCTGGAAGAGCAGCAGGCCCTGCTCGAAATCCCCACGGAGAAAGAACGGATCGATTACCTGATCGCGCATTTTAAGACACTGCTGGTCCGCCTGCAACGTAATGCGGACATCCGCCGCCGGGTGCAATCGAACGGGCATTCCAACGAATTTCCAACGTCCCCAGAATAATGCCGATAATCGGGTCCTATTCCGTGTACACCATCGAAACCGGACACTTCCGTCTGGATGGCGGAGCCATGTTTGGCGTCGTACCGAAGACCCTATGGGAACGATGCATGGCGGCGGATGCAAACAACAGGATAGATTTGGCCATGCGGTGCCTGCTCCTGGAAGGAAATGGGCGCCTCATCCTCGTTGACAATGGCATTGGCCATAAGTACGACTCCCGGATCCGTGACATGTGGGCGATAAACCACTCCGAGCACACGCTGGCCGCATCGCTGCGGGCAAACGGCTTTGGCGTGGAGGACATCACCGACATCATTCTTACGCACTTGCACTTTGACCATGGTGGAGGGAGTACCGTGCGTCTTGGCGACCGGCTCCAGCCAACCTTCCCCAATGCGGTCTACCACGTCCAACGAGAGCATCTAGAGTGGGCGCGGAATCCGAATGAACGAGAAAAGGCGTCGTTTCTTGCATCTAATATCGAACCGGTTACGGCTACCGGACAATGGAGCGAGATCGATGGTCCCGGAACACTGTTTCCCGGCATTGACCTGCTCGTAGTGCATGGTCATACGAGAGCGCAGCAACTAGTCAAGGTCAGCGGTCCGGAGGGGATTCTCGTTTATGTCGGCGACTTGCTACCTACGACACATCATCTGCGCGGGCCATGGCTTACGGCGTACGACGTGGAGCCACTGGTTAGCTTGAAAGAAAAGGCGGCCTTTTTGAAGGATGCCCTGCATGAAAACTGGCGCCTGTTCTTTGAGCACGACCCCGAAGTAGTGATCGCTGATATAGCGTTTGGCGAGCGTGGCATCGCGGCTGTGCATGCCAGACCGTTGGAGGAGCTGTTCTGAACGCCTGAATGGGAACATGTGCATGCGGGAATGGTACAGTAGGAGTCAGGTCAGCCAACTCTAGTGTCACCCTATCGAAGCAACGGTACCAACAACGATCGACTGCAAGTAGCTGCCAGTTTGGCGAGCGGTGCTTTCACGCACAACATGCGCCGATCGCAGGCTAATTACATGTGGCGTCTCCTGGGTATCGGGTAGCGCTACATGGTCACCGTACGCTCTTAGGGTTCAAGGTTCATGCGCAGGTTGCTGAAGCCGCTGTTGACGGTTGTGCCGGCTACGATATTGGCTACGATGTTTTGGTGTGCGCGGACGCATGCCCAGGGTGTGCATCTCCGCGTAGACCAGGAAACCAGTAGTGGGGCCGTATATGAACTGACGGCATCCTGGCCTTCCTCCCTCCAGGCGGCGTTAGACTCCATTGATGCCATAACCATGGATGATATGACCGCCGCCGCCGTGGCGCGAGGCGGTCTATTTGAGCGCACAGTCGCACTCCGCCTGCCGAATCTGGCTACGCCGCGTCTGCACGTTGTCGCAGCCGACTACGAGGAAGTGCGCATTCCTCTTGCCACAGATGCTGGCGTTGTATTGGAAGCAGTGGCTAGCACGCCAGCGGAGATAGTTGGCCTCGGTCTCGCACGTAAGCGGCCCGAAGCCACGCTGGTGACACGGCTGCTTACCTATAATAGAGAAGAGGGCATCCTCCGGCGCTATCGGCGTCTCGTGGTTTCTGTGCAGTACGCGTCGCAAGCCGCTCTCCGCAGGGAAGCGGAGCCCATCCGCGCGCGCGTCACGGAAAGCGTGCTTTCCGGAGGCACGGTGTTCAAGATCAAGCTGAGCACGGAGGGAATATTCAGGATCGATCGTGCTTTCCTTACCAGTCTGCCGGGATTCAGCGCCTCGCCCGGCTCACTGGACCCGGAAAACATCAAAGTGTACGGCAATGGCGGTGCCCCACTACCTGCCCTCAATCGCGCGCCGCGTCCGATAGATCTAATAGAGAATCAGGTGTTCGTACAGGGTGGGGGAGATGGCTCGTTTGATGCGGGGGATGCCGTATGGTTTTATGCCGAACCACCTGCTGGCTGGAAATCCGTCATCCAGCGTGATCGCCGGGGTGACCCGTTACTGGACGACCAGGGCGTAATCGTTCGCCATTGGGAGCACTATGTGCATCCGTTCTCGAACGACAATTACTATTTCATCAAGATCGACGATACAGAGAGTGACGCCATTGTGCAGGATGCGTACCCGGATAACCCTGGCGCCATTCGCCTGTCACAGATCACCGGGCGGTGGTTCCATGACATGGATGATTACATGTGGTCGCGGGAAAGCGGCACCGGGCATACGTGGGTAAGTGCACTCATCCAGCACGGAGGACGGGAGCGGTCCATTGTGGACAATGTCACGCTCCCGGGCCTGCGGGACGGTGTCGTGCAGTACCGCGTTCGTGCAGCTGTACAAGCAAATCCGGCAGCGTCCATCTTCTTTAAGACTGCCACGGATGTTCTTGCGACGGTGAATTTCGGACCGTTGAGCAACGCATCCACCAATACGATTGCGAAATCCGGCATCGTAACATTTGAACATGAAGCCAGTACCGGTCAACCACTTAACATAGTACTTGAATTGGAAAACCGTCCGGGAGCCCCAAAGGCTGCGGTAGACTGGGTGCGCCTCTTTTACCCGAAAGCGCTGCATGCCGGTGGTGGGCACTTGCGTTTTCATACACCCATTGGTGCGGTCGGCACATTCGAAATGGCGCTCACGGGCTTCTCAGCCACGCCAATGGTATGGGACATCACGGAGCCTGGAAACTATCGCGCGCTCGGTGTGAGGCAGACCGGTGGCAGCCATTTGGTGCAGGTGGTGACCGCAGATTCGGATACGCCGCGCGAGCTAATCGCCTTTACGCCCCAGGATGTACAAGCGATCAACCGGGAGGAAGTCTGCCCCCAGGACCCCGGTTGCCTGGTTGCCGCACAGAATCTGCATGGCATACAGAGCTACCCGGATTTTGTCATCGTAACCCCGGACATCCTGAAGACGCAGGCAGAGGAGCTCGCCGCATTGCGGCGACAGGACGGGCTGGTAGTGGAGGTGGTTGACGTCGCGCACATATACAATGAGTTCTCTGGAGGATTGACGGATTTTCGCGGCATCCGGGATTACCTGCGATTTCTGTATGAACGTGCGCCTGGGGAGGAGCAGTTGCTGCGCTATGCTCTGATGTTTGGTGATGGGCACTTCAACTATCGGGAACTCGGACTGCAGCCTGAATCACCGACAATATTTCCCAACCTGGTTCCCCCCTTCGAAACCGAGGAGTCCTGGCACCCGGAGACGTCCTACACCTCCGATGACTATTTCGGGCTATTGGATCCCAATGAAGGGCTGTGGTCATTTACCCGTGAATCGTTCATAGGCCAAAACGAGCATCTGAACGAGCGGCTGGACATAGGAATCGGCCGGTTCACCGTCCACACGCCGGAACAGGCGCAGACCATGCTCAACAAGATCCGGCGTTACGAAAGCACCGATACATTCGGTCCCTGGCGCACCCGGTACCTCTTTATTGCCGACGATGGTCCGACCGGGACGACGGGCACGCAGGATGACCTGGATCTGCATACGCAGAATACGGATGTAGTGGCGGAGATTGTCGGTCAGGTGGCGCCGGAAGTAAACCAGAAAAAGGTCTACGCCATTTCGTACCAGCGTGAATTCCGGAACATATGGCGTGTGCCCGGGGCGCGGCAGGACATATTGACGCTCCTCCGCGATGGCGTGTTGGTGGCGAACTTCAGCGGGCACGGCAACGAAGAGGGCCTTGCTCAGGAGGATCTGTTCAACAGTCAGGACGCCAGAGAACTCGAAAACCTGGACGTATTGCCAATTTTCATCACGGCGACGTGTTCGTTTGGTCGTTGGGATCATGCGAGTTCCCAGAGTGGGGCCGAGGAGCTGTTGCTAAACCCCGACGGCGGGGCAATCGCGCTTCTTACGACAGTCCGTAGCGTCTATACGTCTGGTGATGCGACCACGCTGAACGTCGGCCTGAACGTGGCGCTGAACGCGGAAATGTTTCAGAGAGACGCGGACGGATTGCCACGCCGGCTGGGAGACGCGCTGCGCCTGACGAAGAATACGCGAGTTGGTGTTGAGGGCAACAATCGCAAGTTCAACCTATTGGGCGATCCGTCAATGCGCATAGGACTACCCGCGCGTTCCGCGGTCGTTAAGACAATTAACGGGGAAGCGATAGACCGGAATCTCGTTAATCTCCGAGCGCTTGAACGCGTGACCGTTACCGGAGAGGTGCAATTGCCGGACAGCACGATTGACGCGGGCTTTAGTGGCGTAGTCAGCATGACCGTGTTCGACGCGGAGCGTCGCGTCTCGATACCTCCGCACATTCAGCGGCACATGCGCACGCCATACTATACGATACGCGAGGACTTGATCTGGCGCGGTCGAATCAATACCACGCAGGGTCGCTTTACCGCGACATTCGTGGTACCTAAGGATATTTCGTATAGCAACAAGCCCGGACGGATTTCCATGTATGCTTCTTCACCATCTGTGGATGCTCGGGGGTATACAGAGAACATAATCGTCGGCGGAACTGCATTGGAAATCCCGGACGATAGCGACGGACCACAAATCAATATCTTTCTGAATGACGAAACATTTACCGACGGCGGCCTGACTTCACAGCGACCCCGCGTGCTCGTGAAGCTTTTTGACGAGAGTGGCGTTAATACGGTAGCTGCAGGAGTAGGGCACGAAATGCTGCTCGTTCTAGACGATGACAATCAGAACGCCATCGATATCGGCGAGTTTTACGAAAGCGAAGAGAATTCCTTTCAACGAGGCAGGATTGCCTATACCTTCGAAGACGACCTGACACCCGGTGCTCATACATTGAGTATGCGGGCGTGGGATGTGTTGAATAACTCTGGGACCGCTTCTGTCGACTTCGTAGTCGCGGACGATGCGACGTTGGAAGTACGCAACGTGTTTAACTATCCGAATCCAACCACGGGGCCATCGCGCTTCGTATTTGAGCATAACCAGCAGCCTGGCACACCGGTCAGCGTGCAGGTTCGCATCTACTCGCTATCTGGACGTCCTGTGCGCACCGTGGAACAGGACGGACTATTGCCAGGCGGCCCAATGCAAGTATCCTGGGACGGCATGGACGACGACTTTGATCGACTCTCGCCGGGAATATATCTGTATAAGGTGCGCGTCGAGGTCGACGGCAGCGAGGGCGCCCGGCAGGTTTCGGAGGCTATCGAACGTCTCGCTATCGTCCGCTAGGCACAATAACCCCAACACTACACATTTTCCACAATGACGGATTTGACCCGACCCATGCTCCACATGTTGTCTTCCAAAAGCCGGCTTCGCTGGTTGCAGGTGGCTTTGCTTCTGCTTCTTGCGCAAGCTTTTGTGCCCCAGGCACGGGCGCAGATTGGGGGCTCCGCTGTCGTCTTTCTCATGATTGAGCCGGACAGCAGGGCTGCAGGCATGGGAAACACCGGCGTTGCTATAGCCGACAACGCCAATGCCATATTCTGGAATCCGGCGGGCCTGGCCGATCAGGTGGGCACCGAAATAGGGCTGACGCATTCGAACTGGCTGCCCGAGTTCAAAGCCGGTATCTTTTACGAGTACCTCGTAGCCAAGCATCACATTCCCGGGTGGGGGACGCTCGGCGCCCATCTCACCTACCTCTTTCTGGGCGAGCATGAATACCGGGATGCTCAGAATAACCTGTTGGGGGACTTCAGGTCCTATGACCTTGCGGCCGGGCTGTCATATGGATTCAAGGTTGGCAGAGACCTGTCGCTTGGGACGGGCCTGCGCCTGATATACTCCAATCTGGCCAACGTGGTTGTAGGCCTGCAGGAAACGAATCCTGGAATATCGGTGGGTGTGGACCTTGGTGTGCTGTACCGGACACCAAGATTCTTTCTCGGTACGAGTGATGCCCAATACAGCTTAGGATTCAATCTGGCCAATATGGGGCCGAAGATCCAGTATTCCGACAGCGAGCAGAGTGACCCGATTCCCACTAATGTGCGCATAGGGCATGCCTTACAGATCGAGTTCGATGCGTACAATCGCATTACGTTCGCCAATGACGTGACGAAGATTCTCGTTCGCCAGCGCTCCACGCGAACCTGTATTGATCCGAATGACGAGTCGACCTGCACGGTGACGTTCCAGACGGACCCGTTCTACAAAGCCATTTTTTCCTCTTGGACTCCGATACGCGTGCTGACCACTGCAGTAAACGCGGAAGAGCAATCGTATGAATCGTTAACCGCGTTGGAGCAGCTTCTGATTTCGTCGGGGTTTGAGTATTGGTACGACAACCTGTTCGCGGTTCGAGGCGGCTATTTCTACGAGAACCCGTATAACGGTAATCGCCAGTTCCTAACCTTTGGCGCGGGAATCCGGTACAGTATTCTCGGAGTGGATTTCTCCTACATCTACGCGCTGGAGGAGAATCACCCGCTGGCCAACACCATGCGGTTCTCTCTGCTGGTGAAGTTCACCAAGTAATATCCCTACGTGTGACTCCTCCTCCGAACCTGACGCGGCGTGGGATATGTGGATGGGGTCGAAACCCGGGATAGTGCGCTTTTCTTGGCGGTGGACCGGGAGTCTGCTTGCTCTGGCTCTGGGTGTGCTACCGCAGGAGCAAGTGCTGGCGCAGGTGCGGAGACCGGCCCTTGATCATTATGACGTGATTGCATTGCGCGTCGAATTCCAGCCGGATACGACGCGGTTCACTACGGGCAACGGCACTTTTGAGGGTACGGTCTATCCGGCAGAGGTTACGCCGACGATGGACCCCATGCCCCATGACGCCGCATACTTCGAGGCACATCTCGCCTTTCTGCGGCACTACGTAGGGCAGGTTTCTGATGGCAGGACGCACATTACTCCCCATCTGCTGCCGGAAGTAATTCGTCTTCCGCTGCCGATGGGAGCTTACAGTCCCGTAGGCCTTGATGCCGACAGTGATGCAGAGCGCTCCAAGCTCGTCGGGTTCATCCGCGATGCCTGGCAGGCCGCCTCGCTGCAGAGCCAGTTCGATGTCTCGGGCCTGAGTCCGGCGCGGACGGTATTCATGCTATTTCATGCGGGCGTCGGGCGTGACATCGAGCTGTTGGGGACCACGCTCAACAAGACGCCGCTCGACCTGCCGTCCATTTACTTTCCAGAGCAGGAACTTGTGCGGCTCGGCGCACCGGAGTTAACATTCAAGGGATTGCCGGTGCGCCATACTGCGATTCTTCCACGCACGGAATCGCGCGCCGGCCGCAACCCGATTACGGATCAGACGGTGCTACTGGAGCTGTCTATTAACGGGTTACTTGCGGCCAGCTTCCTGAATACGCTCGGCGCGCCGGATCTCTTTCAGACGGAATCGGGAGAATCGGCGATAGGACCGTACGGGTTAATGGACCCGCAAGGCATCTTCGCCTACTCGGGTCTGTTCCCGCCGGAGCCCAGTGCATGGACGCGGTATTTTCTCGGCTGGCTCGACCTGGACGAGGTCGCAGATGCGGGGCCGCAGGAGGTAACACTTGTCGCTGCCGGGCTGCCAACGACCACGGCGGTGCGTGTTCCAATCTCGGAGGCGGAATACTTTATTGTAGAGAATCGCAACAGGGACCCTGAGGGAGATGGGTTGGTGCTGCAGGTTTGGAACCGTGGAGCCACCACCGAGCAGCGTGTCGAGGTCATTAGTGACACTTTCAATCGGTTCACGGTGCCGGGCTTTATTGGCGGCGTAGTCGTTGGCGCCGACAATTACGATTTTGCGCTGCCTGGCAGAGACGCGGATGACAACCAGTTCCAGGGCGGTGTGCTTATATGGCATATTGACGAGCGCGTCCTCACGGACAAAATTCCGGTGGCGGGCGTCAACGCGAATCCGGATCGGCGTGGGGTGGATCTTGAAGAGGCTGACTCTGCGCAGGACATAGGCTTCGATAATAGTCGTGGATCTCCATTCGATTTCTATTTTGCCGACAACCCGGTGCGCGTCCAGTTGCCGACGCAGTTGCAAATCCAGCTGTACGAAAATCGATTTGGTCCGACGACCACGCCGGCAAGCCGGACGAATGCCGGCGGGGAGAGCTTCCTCATCATAGAGGGGTTTTCTGCGGCCGCGCCCAGCATGACCGCGACGGTGCGCAGGGAATCTGCACACGGCATAGCATTGGAGGCGGCCCTGGACTTACACACGCGCACCGGTCCTGGTGCATCCATAGGCGAGGGGCCCGGCTACGTGTTTGTGCACAGCCCCAACGATGCGGCGCCGGGAGAGGATCTCGTACAACTCATTCTGCCCAGTATTGGCGATGGGCCCACCGTGCTCCCTATGCGTACGGCCACGCGGCCCGTGCAGGTGGACAAGGGAATCGCGGCTATTGCGTTTCGACCGAACACGAAGCGGTACGTGTTCATAGCACTTGACCCCGAAGTCGGAGCGCGGGAAGTGCTGCTTCCGCTAGAGGGTTACACGCTGCGCGCCCCCCTTCTGCGGTTGGACACGGGGGACATCTATGCGCTGTTCACTTCCGCGATTGCAAACCTTGTCGTTCGCCTGGACGCAGAAAATGGCATTACCGCACGTATACCTGTAACGGGAATCGGAGAGGGCCTTGCACTCGCAGCGGCAGGAGCGGGGCGCATGGTCGTAGTTGGCAGTAGTGGCGCCCAGGTCATTGGGACCGATGAATCGTGGACCTTCGACGCCAGTCTTCAAGAGGGATCGGTCAGTGTCGCATTCGGCCGGGATACCGATGGCCTATGGGGGGTGTTGCCGCTGGCCGATCGCAAGGAACTCCTCCTGCTTGACTCCGGCGGCCGCTCTCATACCGTTGACGTGCAGCGCTATGGCTTCGACGGCAGCCTTGCCGCCTACCCGGTGCTGGCAGACGTAGATGGCGACGACCGGTTGGACATCGTACTCACCATGGGAAGACGCCTTCTTGCGTTCTCCAGGGGTGGAGCGCTCCTGGCGGGATTCCCCATAGAGATGCCGGCACCGGCGGCGGCAAGCCCCCTGGTAGGCGAGATTTCGGACAGTGGACGGCCTTCAATCATCGTTGCAACCATAACGGGAGAGGTATACGCCTTTGACCTCGGCCGCGGCGGCGTGCTGGCGCCGGGATTCCCGCTGGCGGCGGGGCAACGCGTGGCCGCAACGCCGCTCCTGGCGCCTGGTGTCCTGCGCGTCGTAACCGGGCAGGGTGTTCTGCGGACATGGACGCTCGAGCAAACTGGCGACATCGCATGGGGGCAGCATGGCGCGAATGCGCACAACACCGGGTTTGTGGCGCTTGCAGGGGAGGAGCCTGCACCTCCAGGCTCCCAAAGCGGTGAATTGCTGGTGATCAGCGAGACCTACAACTGGCCCAATCCGATCCGCACGGGGCACACGTTCCTGCGCTGCATGACGAGGGAAGATGCCTCGATTCACATTACTATTATTGATGCCGCCGGCAGCTTCGTCGACGAAGTGACGTTTGAGACAAGGGCAGGAAGACCCGTCGAACACCGTTGGCAGGCTAACGCCCAGAGCGGGTTGTACTATGCCCGTGTCACGGCAGAGGCGATCAGTGGCCAGCGCGCGACAAAGATTGTAAAGATGGCGGTGATCCGATGAAAATACCAGGCATTCTACGATGGTTGCTATGCTCGCCGGTACTCCTGTGGGCACAACCGGCTCTGGCACAGGACCGCCCGTCCCAATTCGATTATGTTCGGTCGAGCCTGGATTGGCACACGATCGAAACAGAGCATTTTAATGTCATTTTTCATGTGGATGAAGAGGGCGCCGGCAGTAGCCGCTCCGCGCAGGTTGTCGCCCGCATTGCGGAAGAAATCTACGGTCCGATCACGGAGCTTTACGCGCACGAGCCGGATTCACGCGTCAGCATCATCATCAAGGATTTCGAGGACTATTCGAACGGAGCAGCCTTTTTCTTTGATAACAAGATCGAAATCTGGGCACCGGCCCTGGATTCCCCGTTGCGTGGAGACCATCATTGGCTACGCAACGTCATTACGCATGAGTTCACCCACATCGTCCAGCTGCAGGCGGCCATGAAGGTTGGGCGGACCTTTCCCTTCGCCTACCTGCAGGTGCTTGACTACGAAAACGTACGCAGGCCCGATGTGCTCAATGGATATCCTAACGTTATTGTCAGCTATCCGTTTGCGAGCATCAACACGCCGGCCTGGTTCGCCGAGGGCACGGCGCAGTATCAGCGCGCATGGATGGACAACGACCGATGGGATACGCATCGGGACATGTTCTTGCGGACTCGTGTATTGGCGGGCAAGCAGCTCTCACTGGCGGACATGGGAGGGTTTTATTCGAAATCCAGCCTCATGCGGGAGGGGGTATATAACCACGGGTTTGCCTTTACGCGGTATCTCGCGGCTACCTATGGCGAATCGGCGCTTCGTGATATCTCACATGCCCTGGCGAAAGTGAAGAACTGGAATGTGGAGCGGGCCATCGCGGATGCGCTCGGCGTACCGGCGCCAGACGTATACGATGCGTGGATGGGCTTACTGAAGCGGGAATACAAGGCGCGCACTGCCGCTGTTGAGGAGAGCATCATTGCGGGGACGCTTCTCGAGCCAGACGGCCAGTACAACTACTACCCAAGATTCTCGCCCGACGGGCGTCAAGTCGCCTATGTATCAAACAAGGGACAACGCTCCAGTCGGACCAATCTACACATCCGTGACCTGGACGGCGGCGCCGTAGTCTCCCATGACCTGGATGCCAGCGCGCCATTATTGACCACGTACACATGCTCATGGGGTCACCGGGTACGGTCTGGTGTCAGTGGCGCTGTTACCTGGCGTCCCGATGGCAAAGCAATTGTGTTTGCGCGCCGGCGTGTTACTACAACAGGTTCCCTGTTCTCGGATCTGTACGAGCTGGATCTGGAATCCCGGAAGGTCAAGCGCCTTACGCGTAACCGGCGTGCAGCGCTGCCTGCATACGCGCCGGACGGCTCGCAAATAGCTTTCGTGGGGCAGAAGGACGGCACAACGAATCTGTTTGCGCTCAAAGTCGCCTCTGGAGCGGTTGTCGCGCTTACGGAATTTGAGAACGGCTCCCAAGTTTCTGATCCGGCCTGGCACCCCTCCGGAAAGTGGGTGTACTTCGCCCGCTTAAGCCCCGATGGGCATGGCCGGGACATCTGGCGGGTGAACAGGCTTGGGATGGGTCACGAGCCGGTTATCGCCACCCTGGCAGATGAGCGGTCCCCTTCCTTTGCGCCTGGGGACAGCGTGCTGCATTACACGTCGGATGCATCCGGCATCTATAACCTGTATCGGCGTGTGGGAAATACGTCCCTGCCAGTGACCAACGTTCTCGGAGGGGCGTTCATGCCGAGCCTGCGAAAAGGAGGCGCAATTGCCTATGCGCATTTTCAGTGGGACGGATACAAGATTGCGCTCCTGGATCCACGTCCGTCGTCGGTGACGGCGCCGGCCTATGAGGCGCCGCCTGTCCTGCGTGCGAAGGGCGTCAGGCCGCTGCAGGGTGGCGAGATGCAAGGGCTGAATGCCAGGGCCATGGCAGCATCGCAGGAAGGGGGCGGACCCGGAGCCGTGGCGCCTCCAGAGCAAACGACGCCTGCGTTATCGGCCTCCCCTTATACGCCCATCATCACAGGCTTCAGCATTTTTCCGGTGCTGCGCTTGGACCAGTATGTCTCACGACGTCGCAGCCTGTTGGATAGCCGGCTGCCCACGCGTTCACGCCTCGGTACGCTGGCGCGCAACTTGAAACTTGGGAGCTACGTGTCTTCGCGAGAGGTCCTCGAAGACATGGTGTTGTTTGGCGGCATACTGGTTGGCCCGGCATCGCGAGAGGCGAGTTCGCTGACGGATTTCTTTTCGCCCTCGCGGCTTCTCAAACTTGAGCGCGACGCTTTTCTCCTGTTCGACTACAAGAAGGGTCTGGGATTCTTGCCCCAGCGCTGGTCGCCGCAATTTTCGATCGAGCTCTATAACATTAGCCGGTGGGTAGAGAACGGACTATCCATAGAGGAATTTCCCTGCACCGCCTGTTTCCCGGATACGACACTGACTGATCTAAGCTATACGCTCTGGGAAGGAGATCTGTACGCCAGAAGCAAGGTCAGCGACAATCTTCTTGTGGAGCTCGGCTACCGTTACAGCCCGTACCGGGTCCTCACCGAACGATTCTTTTCAAAGGAGGCCAAGGCAACCATTCCCGCATCGTCTTCCCGGTATTTCATAGGGCAGACCATCCTGGCCAATGTCTATCTGGAGGCCCGATCTCGGCACCGGGACAGTGATGTCAATCCTACCGAGATGCGTCTCGATATCGGATACGAATACGTCCGCGGGAGCCTGCTGCGCCGCTTCGACATCAAGAGTGGGCTACTAGTGCCCGTATATGGGCGGAACCGGATTCACCGCCTGACCCTGGACGCCAAACTGCGGTACAGGCTTCCCGGCACCGTCCACGGGGTGCAGGCGCGGGTACGCGTCTCGAGTATTCTGGGTCAGCCGGTAGACGACTTCTACGACGACTACGTAGGGGGCTTGACTGGCGCCCGCGGCTATCCGTTCTACGCCCTGGGTGGCAATGAAACCCTGTGGGCGCATGCCTCCTACCTGTTGCCCCTCTTTGCGGACATCCGCACTCAGATCCTGTTTCTTTACGTTGACAAGGCCTACTTGCGCCTGTACGCAGATGCGGCTGCGGCCTGGAGCGGGGCGTGGCCGGGGTTTTCCTCACTGCGCAAGGACATCGGCGCAGAGATGCGCGTAAAGCTGGGATCGTCCTATTTGCTGCCAACTGCCGTCTTCCTTAGCGGAACGTATGGTCTGGATACGTTTGACGTACAACTGAACGATGGATTCGTTACGCCTTCGGGTGCACGTTCGGTGCGCTATGGAAGCGAATTGCAGTGGCACTTTGGGGTGCTCTTTGAGTTTGACACATAAGCGCGAACCTCTGGAAGAATGCTATGAACCTGACACTCATCCTGGTGCTGGCCATTGGCATGATTGTGGCCGGCATCGGATTCATTTATCTGGTGCTGCGGGGAAATGACAGGCCGTTGCCACAGGACGGGATTCAGTGGGCTGTCGTGGTCTTGTCGACGCTGACCGTTGTGACGTCCGGCTTTTTGCTCGCCATGGCGCTTGCGAATGAGCAGAAGCTCGAAACCGCACGTGGAGGCCTCGACATACCTGCGGCGGATTTCACCTTCCGGCTGGTTGGAGAAGAAGCTACGCACCGTCTTGCAGAATTTGAGGGAGAGGTTGTGTTACTGAATTTTTGGGCCACCTGGTGCCAGCCGTGCATCACGGAACTACCCGAGCTCGACAGCCTCCAGGCGACCTACCATGCGGACGGGTTGGTCGTGATTACGATATCGGACGAGCCCCTGGAGGAAATCATGCGATATGCAGATCTGCTGCCGCAGGAGACGGTGTCGGGCTATTTCGAATTCGACACGCTTCCGGAGCTCTATCGCACAGAACTGGAGAAGGGAAGGCCTATTTCCTATGTCATTGACCGCGAGGGTTATCTGCGTCATTATATCGTCGGAGCGGGCAGCTTTTCGTCCTTCGAACGTCAGATCAAACCGTTTCTCTAACGCCGAAAGGCTCTTTTCTCCCTGAATGCGATGCGCCGAACATTCGGTTGGCGATGGCAGGCCCCAGGCTTCTTTTTGCTACTTTTGCCGGGCGTGCTCGCAGCCCAGGCGCCGACACAGGGCTATGACGGGAGCGACCAATACCTGTCAGTATCAAGCCTGCGTGCGTCCCTGTTACATGGCGCGTCTGCGGCTGCGCAGCAAAAAAGCGTACCGCTGGCGTTTGGCGCCTCTGTGCTAGTGCCCGGCCTTGGGCAGGCCTACAATCGACATTGGACGAAAGCCGCCATCGCCCTGGGAGCCGAGGTGACGATCATCACGCTGTATGCGAATTGGCGCTCGAAGGGAAACAGCGGCCGAGATCATTACCGGTCTGTTGCGCATCAGGACTGGAGTCCTCTGCGGTATGCGCACTGGTTAAACGATTATGTGCAGTATCTGAATGCGCGTCCGGGAGGGCAGGCCATCACGGCGAGTCCCATTGACATAACACCGGAGCTTCTTGCCATCGATTTCCAGCAGCCGGACAGTTGGACGCAAGGGCAGGCGCTCCTGGTCCGCAGCCTCTTTCTTGCCATACGCGGTGTCGAAGGCCAGGTGTACCACCCTGAAACCGGGGCATTTTTTTCGCACAAGCTCCCGTTCTTCGGCGAGCAGCAGTATTACGAGCTCGTAGGCAAGTATTTCCAGTTTGCACCCGGGTGGGAGGACTACCAGTTCATCCTTCGGGACGGAGTGCCGACCTGGATGGATGCGGAGGGTAATTTTCTGGCTTCCATCGACCCGGAATTGACGGCGGTCGACGGCAGTAAACCGAATGTATCCCAGGCCTTCCATCAATACGCGAGGGATCACGCTTCCGCAAACACCTACCTCCGGCGCGCATCCAGAATCACGATACTGTTAATCGTGAACCACCTGCTTGCAGCGGTCGACGCTGCAGTCTTCGCCAAACTGCACAATAACCGGCTACGCGCCCGGGTTTATTTGTCTCCGGACGAGGCTGGCATCATGCAGCCCACAGCTTCGCTAACGATCGGTTTGTAAGCAGATGAATTGGCAGGGACAGACGTGCGGTTTTCTGTGGCTCCGGTTTGTACATTCCCAACGTGAAATCACACCGAAATAATGAGGCTGGCGGGCCCTGGAACAAAAGGCTTCATTGGCAGAGCGTTGCAGGGGTAATTCTTCGATCTCGTCTACGGTGTTGACCGCATCCTGGAAATGTGTTGAACGGTGAGTAATGTAACTGGCGATGCCATTGTCTCAGCGGTGGTCGCGTCAACAGAAGGGCAGCTTGGCCCGGCATCACCGGATGCAGCCTCCGTGGCCATAAAGGAAGTCGCGTTATGAGGATCACAGGCCGTAATCACAAAAAGACCTCGCTTCTTTGTGGAGAAAAGAAGCGAGGTCTCGTACGCCCGAGAGGATTCGAACCTCTGACCTTCTGCTCCGGAGGCAGACGCTCTATCCGGCTGAGCTACGGGCGCGACATTTGGTGAGTCCCTTAGATGCCTGATAGCTGAGATGGATCCCCTCAAAGGCTAATCTTGACTGACTCGTATGGAGAAGGGAGAGCGGACTGATTTGCAACCTGCTTTGTTGCCGGACCTCTTTGAGCGGGCTTCGCCCATCGTATTAAACGGGTTACTGGAGCGGGCGCGCTGGCATCCGGGTATCGTCGCCATACTGGGCGCGTTTCTCGGCATGGCGAGTTACCTGGTTGTGGGCAACGTAGCGACGGTCGTGCTGCTTCTCACCAGCGGTGTGGGTGTTGAGGCGATCATGAACGATCTGGCCGCTGTTATTCAAGCACAAGTCGGCACGCTGCTTACCGGTAACGCTATTGGGCTTTTTGGTGGCATGGGGGCGCTAACACTGCTCTTGGTGCGCCTGCACACTCCGAACATATGGTCGTTCGTGCGACTGCGGAAGCCTGATCCACGCAGCTTGGCGCTGGCGGTCGGTGGACTCGTGGTGTTCATACCTATTATTCAATGGGTGGGACAACTGAATGAGTTGATGCCAATGCCCGAATTCTTGCGGGAAATGGAATCCCTGCAAATGGAGCTGTTGAATGATGTGCTCTTGGGCGAAATGAACCTCGCAGTCAGCCTGCTGTTGGTTGCTGTGACGCCGGCTATGTGTGAAGAGGTATTTTTCCGGGGGTATGTGCAACGCAATCTTGAGCGGGCGTTCGGGGTCGGCGCGGCTATCCTGAGTACGGGAGTACTGTTTGGACTGCTGCATCTTCGCCCGTCACAACTGTTGCCGCTGACTTTGTTGGGCGCTTATCTGGCGTATTTAACCTGGCGAACGGGAAGCCTGTGGATCCCGATTGCGGTGCATTTCTTTAACAATGCCCTAGCGATTGTCACCGCCGCCATCATCGGCGGGAGGGAAGACTACGATATTGCTGCGTTGGAGGCCATTGATATTCCGTGGTACATCATCACGGGGTGTGGTATTCTGTTTGGTAGCGTGGTATACGCACTGCACAATGCCACCAGGAAGCACCACGAGGGCGCTAAAGAGACATCATGAGGCTATGGCGAAGGCGCAGCGCGAAGGATGGAGCGTGGTATTCAAGTCTGGCACGGACTATGGTTCGGAGCTCGTGAGAGATCGGCTTGTTGACGCAGGGATACCAGCCGTCATATTGAATCATCGCGACCATGCCTGGAACCTGACTCACGGCTATCTGGCCAAGGTCCGTGTTCTGGTGCCAGATGAATTTGCAGACGCGGCAGAACAGATTCTTGCCGGACCTGGCCTTACGGACGAGGAGCTTGCTGAAATCGCATTGAAGGGTGCTAGCAAGGGTCGAGGTCAGGGATCAACTGGGTAGGTCTACCGCAGCATGAGCAACATAGCTACGAGAGAGTTGGGCCTGCGTATCATCACG
Source organism: Rhodothermales bacterium (assembly GCA_963665975.1). Lineage (GTDB taxonomy): Bacteria > Bacteroidota > Rhodothermia > Rhodothermales > Bin80. The sequence continues at coordinate 299,291 of OY762508.1, read as the reverse complement.
GGCGCAATAGGTGCAGCGTTGCTAATCGCAGTTCTGTATGCTGGTGGTTGGGTCTTTGGCCTGTCCGTCCTTGCGTTGGGGCTCTTCGCCCAGCATGAAGTGTACGGTCTTGTTGAGCGGCGCGGGGTGCGGCCATACGTCATGGTGGGTTTGCTGATCGGGGCGCTCCTGGCCACGCGGCCATTCCTGCCGGATGCCATGCTGCTCGCGGTGGTGCTGGTCGCGGCGCTGTTGGCTTGGTGCCCATTCTCCAGGACCGAACAGCCCCTGTTAAGTCTGGGGGCGACTATGCTCGGCGCTGTATATCCGACTGCGCTGCTGGTGTTTCTGACCGATCTTCGCCTCGCGCGCGGGCCGCACATTGGTGAGGAGGAAGCGTTCGCGCTCACGCTGGCGGTGCTCGTGCTGGTATGGGCGACCGACATTCTGGCCTACTTTGTGGGATCCCGTTTTGGCCAGCGCCTGCTGGCGCCCGCCATTTCTCCTAAGAAAACATGGGAGGGGGCAGTCGGGGGTGCACTCGCCTCCCTGCTTGTCGGTGTGATATTGAAGTTGACGCTACTATCCTTTGTGGCGTGGCCGCATGTGCTCGTTCTGGCTCTCCTTTGTGGTACGGTCAGCCAGTTGGGCGATCTGGCTGAAAGCCGGTTCAAGCGGGCGGTGGGCGCCAAGGATTCGGGTGCGATCTTGCCGGGGCATGGCGGCGTGCTGGATCGATTTGACGGAGTGCTATTGGTGGCGCCTTTGGCCTATTTGTACCTAGCGTATGTTGCCCGGATTGTCAGCGCGTAGCGCGAAGTTTTGGAACGATGTCGGGGATGTGCTGTACATAGAGAGAGTGCTCCCAGAGAGATGGAGAATTACGCTATGGGACTCTTCACGCCATCAAGCAGAAAGGTCAAGCCGCGCAGGTTCCAGTATGAGCCGCGCCACTACGATCCGACCAGGGACGATAGCTTGAAACGTCGGCTGCGTATAAAGAGTCGGTCGCGCCGTCGTCGGAGCCCCTTGGCACTTTTTTATTTTCTGGCTCTGCTCCTATTTGCGGTGTATATCTACAATGCATTGGGTAGCTAATCCTCAGGATTACGCAGTGCTGTTTAATGGCCGCTGCCCCCGCGCATTGTTAACGTTGGGCCGCCGCCATGCTGCCCCGAATCGATTGTGAGCGAGGTTTCGTCGTTGATCCTTCCACCGGCCCGCCGCTCCGGACAGCCAGCGCCGGACAACGCCGATGTCAGTGAAGAGTCGCCAATCCGGCGACGAAATGATCGGGACTGTCTTCGCTCCATTATCTGGCGACCTGCCTCCCGAAGATGCATCAATCCTCGCCCTCCAATAACGGTCCGGTCAGGCTCTTGTAACGGTGTGTCGCTACCGGTTCAGCGCAACTCGAAGCGTGACGGTGCGCCAGACCTGGCCGGAATGCTCCTGTCCGACGTCGGTCTCGAGGCTTAGCCTCAGCGACTCGTGCACGTTGAAGAGCCACCCGACACGTGGGGTGCGTGTACCCGTCTCCCCGTCGAGCCGCATTTCGGCGTAGGGAGCCATGGCCACACGGTCCCCGAACGTGGTGATCCCATAGTGGAGCCGGGCATCTATCCTGCCGGCGGGGCCACCGCCGTAAGCGCTGCGCCGCATTGTCAGGCTTCGGGTGGCGTAGGGCGACCACAAATCGTGAATCGCGCTCTCCACCACACCCCATAACATCCCCATTCTCATTGACAGGCCCCGTCGCGAACCGCCGGGTTCAAAGATAATCGTGCCGCCCAGGCCCCACTCGCTGAAGTCGGTATCCTCGTGGGCCAAGAGGATCCTGAGCGACGCATCAACCCGCAAGCCAGCCCCGGCGTTCGCGTACTCGAGTCCGCCGCCCACTTCAACTCCAGTCCCGGTCTCGCCATCTCCGCCATCGTAACGCCCGCCGATCTCGATCGTGGACCTTAAGACGCTGCTTTCTCCGATGTTTTCTCTGCTCGAGGCCTCGATCAGGAAGCGTACCCGTTGGGCATTCGCCATCACCAATGGAGCGTTGGCACCGGTCTCAGAGCTCATCCGTACCAGGAACGCGTCCGATTTGAGGGCAAGACCGAAGCCGCCTCCACGGGAGCGCAGCACCTCCCCGCGAGCTCCGAAGGCTCCCATATTCATCAGGATCGGATTGCCGGCTGTACGGGCAGCCGCCGATGCATCACGGAAAGATGTGTCACCGCGGCCATGACCACCCAGGCCCCATGCACTCAGCCGGTCAGCCAGTCTGACACGCAGGTACGGATACGCGCTGCCAAGCGAGGATTCCAGGATCCCCTCGGCTCCGGATTCCTCCGACGTCCTGCCGAAGCTTCCATCTCCGAGACTATATGACAACGCTACCCCGGCCAGCATCCTGCCCTGCTCGTAGTCGATACCTGCGAGGCCAGTAAGGACGCTGCCGTCCATCGCCAACCCCGCGTCGGCGCCACCGAAGTCCGTTTTCATTCCTCGGCCCCACGCGGTAAAGGATCCTCCTCCACCGGGAGACGCATCCTGACTTCCTACGCCGGTCGAGACCTGGAAAGAGCCGTTGCCAAGCAGGTCACCAAAGCTGGCCGGACTTCCATTCCTGGACCGAATTGCTGCCTGGCCGACCGTGTTGGTCAGCGACCACCCTCCGTGGCTCCCCGCCAGACGGTTACCGACTCCCTCGACAACCTGGCTTGCGACCGTACGACCGAACCGCGACAGCCATGTGATGGTCACCGCCTTGTCGTCGTCCGTAATGGTGCCCGTTGCAGAACCGACCTCAAGTACCGCGTTGACCGGATTGGACAGGTTCACCGAGAACGTTTCGTCCTCCTCAGGGATGATGTCATCCAGCACGGTCACCTCGATCGTGCCGGCTGTCTCACCAGAGGCAAATATCACACTACCACTCGCGGCCTCATAGTCCTCGCCCGCTCGCGCGGATTGATCAGATGTCGACCAGTCGACCGTGATCTTGTAGGCGCTTGCGCCCTGCAGCGAGACCGGGAAATAGATCTTTCCGGCTGTCTCTTGCACTTGGTCGCCGGTGATGATCAGAGCCGAGACCGCGTCATTGTCGGTGACCGTCAAACTCGCATTTGCCAGCCCCGATATCTCATAGTCGGGGCTCTCCGCGACTGTTATCAGGATTCTTCCATCACGCTCGACGAGATTGTCGTCCTCGGTGCGCAGAGTGAGGAGGACCTGTTCTGCCCCAGGCGGGAATGCAATTGTCCGTGGTGCTCCGCTTCTCAGGAAGTCGCCAGTCTCCTCGATTGTCACCGGAACCCGCAGCGAAGTGGACAGGTCACCTGTCCGAATCAGTCGGAAGCGTGCGTCACTGCCTTCGACCAGGGACGTGCCGATGGCGGAGATCATCAAGCTGGGCATGTCGTCGTCCACGATGGTCCCCGTCGCTGTCAGGGAGACACTCTCATCCACGCCCACGACATGATTCAGCCTGAGCGAGAATGTCTCCTCCATCTCGGCGTCGTCGTCATCCAGTAATACCACCGTGATCGAGGACTCCGTCTGGAGCGGTGGGATTACCAGTGTGCCCTGCGCTTGAACGTAGTCCGTACCCTCGGTCGCCGTCCCGCCAACGGTGGTGTAACTAGTCCTGATCTCCCGGAAGGTCGGCGCAGACAGCTTGACCTCGAAGACGATCGCACCGGCGCCTTCCGGCATCCGGGCATTCGCGACGTACAGGGGCGTCGGATCGTCCTCTAGCACGGTGACACGTACCGTACGTTGGATCCCGGTGTAGTCACCGCCGGTCGCCCGGTGACGGAGCGTCACCACGGGGTCCTGCAACCCGTCCTCGTCCTGGCCGGCCATCATCGTCATTATTTGTTCCGTCGCCCAGTTCGAGGACGTGAACTCCAGGCTCGTTTTGTCGAGCGTCAGGTCCGTGCCGGCTGTCCCGTCGATCTCCACCGTCACCGTCTCCGTTGGCTGCGAGGTCAGTTTGACCTTGTAATTAGCGTACCAGCCCTCAAAGAGCACCAGCCTTTCAGTCGAGATCATGATCCCCCGCTGATCGTCGTCGCTGATCGTCACCGGCAGGTCTTTCGTGACCGAGGCATAGTCGCCGCCCGTCGCCGTATGTGTCAGCGTCGCCGCGTCGTCCGCCGCGTCATCGTCTTCGCCCGCCGTGACCGTCACTGTCTGCGCCGTCGCCCAGTTCGAGATTGTGAACTCCAGGCGCGTTTTGTCCAGCGTCAGGTCCGTGCCGGCCGTCCCTCCGATCTCCGCCGTCACCGTCTCCGTCGGCTGCGTGGCCAGTTTCACCGTGTAGCTCTCAGACTCGCCCTCGGCCGGTGTCAGCGCTGTCTTCGAAAGCACCAGCCCCACATTGGCCAGCACCAACGTCATCGTATCGCTAGTCAAGCTCTCCGTGTAGTCGCTGTCATCGGTAAACTCCACCTTTTCCTTGATCGTCTTGTCTTGGTCGGCCGCGATCCTCTGGTTCAGCGTCACGTCCGTAGCCGTGCCGCCACTCGGGGTGTATTTGAGTGCGACGGCCGTTGGCAGGCTCTCCATAGTCACGTGCGCCAGAATGTTGGCGGTCGTAGCCACCATGGCCGCGTTCGAGACAGTGTCTCTGCCGCCGGCGTTCTTGTCCGAGCCCCAGTAGTGGTAGGTGGCGTCCGGCGAAAGGAGTCCACCAGTCGTATAGCCGTAAGCCTGAGACATGGCGTCAATTGAGCCATAAGATGTGCCAATGTCCCGGATCGTCAGGTCTGCCGACCAGATCACGATCTCGGTCTGGGCAGACGTCGGCGTGGCGGCGGTGGGAAAGACGGTGAGTATGAAGAGGACAAGCCCGGCCCAACTCGGCGAGCGGTGCGTCGGAGCGGAATTCTCGGTAAGCTCACCACGGTTCGTACGTGCGAGAAATCGTCTCGGCGCCTCTCCCTTCCCGTTCTGCAATCGCTTATCGTACCTCCAACACAATACAGTCTGGCCAATAGCAACCGCCCGGCTGCGGCGCCAGCGGACATCCCGGCGCACTCTGCCGAATTGGGCATCGATACCCGTTCCCCACGCTATTTTGTAACGGGAGAATTCAAGGAATATAGAGGCTCGACGTCTATGCAACGCGAATTCCGGGAATGCAGGTAATTGTACAATGTGGACAGCCGAAACGGAGGCTGGATGAACCGGGGTGAGCGATCAGACATTCCGGCGCTGGACGGCACTTTATGCGGCACGGGGCCTGGAAGGATTTCGAGACAGACGCTCGGCCGGGGGCTCGCACCGCAAGGCACCGGAAGTGCCGGTCGCGGTGCTTGAGGCGCTGTTCGCGATGGGCCTTGGTAAGCGAATCTTGATTGGCAAGTGGATAAACCGCGGGGATTCGTGTAAATCCCGCGTTTGCCATACTTCGGCGGAAATCAGGCGTACTGAATTTAGAATTTGCGGTGGAAGAACAGGTCTTTTTGCCGGTGAGATAGACGTACACGCACGTGAGTCGTGTGGGGAGGCTTTTGAAACGTAAGCGTCCGAAGAAGTAACTCTTTCGTTTCAGCGTGATGTGCACCTCGGTAGCAGAGGCAGACATCTACCTTAAATTACTGTCCAGTTTGTCGGGTGCACGAGAGCCGTTCAGGCTTCCTAACAGCCGGAGCTCTCCGGTCTGCTCACTTCGTCCAGATTCCATCTTGCCTCTCTCACCGGAACAAGAGGAGACAGAAAGAACCAAATCATTCACCATCAATCCCAAGAACTAATCGTCCGTGAAAACGGGGTAGCTTCAGGCAGCCTAGTTGCCATCACCGCCCCTCGCGCCAAATTGACCTGAAATCGGGGCTCACACAAACGCGATTGAGCCTGCAACTGGCATCAGATCATCAAGACCGTGTATACGAAGAGTAGACCCATACTGATCAACGCGCAGATGCCATGCACGAACATGAGGCATGTCTGCTTCAGGATTGTGCGGAGAAATCCTTCTCCGTAGACGCGCCTCAATGCCAAAAACATATAGCACAGGATGCCGATCATGGCAAGATTCATAACTTCATCAATGTTAGACGCAACACTTGTCACCTTACCCAGAGTGTAAATCAAAAACCCAGCCGCGTAGATGTGGAGCGTGAAGATCAGGTGGGGCACGTAGTAAGACTCCCGTTTGCGGTAGAATATCTGGAGCACGGTTGCGAAAATCGGCATGATAAGGAAATAGATCCAGGGTAGTCGCTGCAGGAAGTAAGCGTGAGTACGGTCGGGGTCATCAAGGTAAAGCTGAACTGAATCCTTTATCCATCGGTCCATCGCGCTCGCCTCATTCGGACTGTCGTCCTCCTCAGAATCGTCCCCGTCATCGGGGACACTTTGGACCGTGGCCGATGAGTCCGCGCCATCTACGTTGATGCTCACCCAGGACTGTTCGGGCAAGAGCGCCAGCAGCAGGAACGAAAGGAAGCTGATAAACACATAGAGTCGAATAGGCGCGACATAGCGAGCGCGTTTGCCTTGCAGGTAGTGGAGCGTAAGCAGCCCCGGGTGACGCATCATGATAATGAGCGTCCGCCAGATCCGGGAATCAAAAGCAAAGAGTCCTACGACGGCCTCGGCAAGGAAACGTGGCAGGGGTATATGGAGGGTGCCAGAATGCTGTCCGCACGTTGCGCAATAGTGTTCGACATGGCTAGATCCACAGTTTGGACAAGCCGGTGCGCCTGTCTCTCCATCTGGATCATTACCGAGGTCAGCCGGCATGGAAGGTTTATCTGGCATTGGATCCACTGGCATCACTACACAACGGACTGGTGGGGATTGCCATCCGATGCAATCAATTTAGAGTAGCTTGTTCATGATTCAAAACACAATAACGCACCTGGACTTCGTCTGGCGGATGAGCGTCTCTGCAGCATGCTCACATGCGGCCGAATTGGAGGCGTGATATCGGCAAATGGAGCAATTCTGATCATGAAACATGATTAATGTACAGTACGACGTCTAAACTGTTGTCCGATCCCAGGCCTCTCCATAATGCATCCTGTAAGATTGTCACGGTAACGACGCCGGACATCGCGGATGCAAACCGAACGCACGAAGCGATGGCGGATTCGCTCACCGGGTTCCAGGTGAATTCGGTGACGACGGCGGCTTCAGGCGGACCTAGCAGGCAGAGAGTAAGGGAAGCTGAACATGAACAAGCCCTGGTTGCGGTGCGGCATTCTCTGGAGTCATCAGCGAAGTACTGAAGAATATTCTGATGCCACGTAGTCCTGGCTCGCCGTGAAGCACGATCCATTTACCGGCAGACCCTTGGAGCAGTCGGTGTTTTCGCAAAGACCCGCACTTGTAGTATCTTCCTACACTTCGGACTTCACGCCCGAACCATACAGCGTAAGCGATTCCCGCTTCGACGGGGATGCGGCTTATACCAGCTGATCAACTGCCGGCAAAGATGGAATTAGAAACAAACCTCATCTCCACCGGCAGAATACCGGAAGAGCTTGTCAGATCCCCATTTGCGCAATTAAGACAACCCGGGATAAAGATGCGTTAGGGAAGTAGATCCAAGTATTACTTAGACTATCATTCCCTGCGTCATCTCAGTATCCACAGGAACGTCAATCAATACGTCGGGTGCCCGAACAGCAGGTTGAAGATCATCGATTGATTCGGGTGATGCCCGAAACCCTGGCCAACAAGATTGCCGCCGGGGAAGTAGTCCAGCGACCGGCCTCTGCGGAAAAAGAGCTGATTGAAAACGCGATTGATGCGGGCGCAGATGGCATCGCTGTTGTCATTCAGCGGGCGGGCAGCGCCCTGATCCAGGTAACGGACAACGGGTGTGGAATGAGCGCGGAAGATGCCGTGGCGAGCTTCACGAGGCACGCGACCAGCAAGATCGCATCCATTGAAGATCTGGGGCGGATTCGCACACTGGGATTTCGTGGCGAAGCGCTTGCTTCAATCGCGGCGGTAGCTCAGGTTTCGCTAAGAACCAAGCGTCACAGGGATGCAGGAGGCTTCCTTGTCAGCATGCACGGCGGAGTTATCCAGACTGCGGAACCGTGTGCTGCACCGTCGGGCACATCTATCGCGGTGAGGAATCTGTTCTACAATGTGCCCGCGCGTCGCAATTTCTTGAAGTCTCCGGCCACGGAATTCAGACACCTGGCAGAGATGTTTCAGCGGCTCGCCGTGGCCAACCCCATGGTGGGATTCTCGCTGCACCATGGCGATAATCTGGTCTACCAGCTCCCGAAGCCGTCCACTGAAGAATTTTACGAAGCCCTGCGGCAGCGTATTTGCGATTTGTTTGGGGATGACGTGGCAGATCAGATTGTGCCCATCCGGCAGACGACCAGCTACCTGTCTGCATCGGGGTTTGTTGGCCGCGCAGAATTCCACCGACGCCGACGTGGAGAGCAATTCCTGTTCGTAAACGGGCGGTATGTTCGCAATCGCTCGTTGCAGCACGCGGTGTCATCTGCTTACGGCAACCTGCTGCCAAGCAAGGGCTATCCGTTCCACGCCTTGTTTCTTGAATTGGATCCCCGGCATGCTGACGTTAACGTACATCCGACCAAGGCTGAGGTAAAATTTGACGACGAGCGGGGCGTGTATGGATTCGTTCACGCAGTGGTTCGCAAGGCGCTGGGCACGGCTGATCTTGTTCCGGAATTCGATAAGGAGGACACGCGTCCCGTCACGCCGACCTGGGCCGGCTCATGGGAAAGGGGTCGTGCGCCACTGCGCGGGATTGTGCCTGACGTGGAGCCATCAAGCAGGCATGCGCCTGGAGCGCTTTCAGAGCGGGTGTATGCACCGCCGGAGACCGCTTCAGGAAAGGCGCACACAGACGGGGAGCCGTTCTTGTGGCAATTGCATGATCGCTATATACTCACGCAGTTGAGGACGGGAATGATGGTCATGGACCAACGAGCTGCCCATAAGCGCATTCTGTACGAAAGTGCGCTCGCAAGCATGCAGAGCGGGATGGGCGTGTCGCAGCAGTTACTGTTCCCGCATACGGTGGATCTTCCTCCGGCAGAATTTGAGCTCCTTGGCGAAATCATGCCGGAGTTAACTGCGATAGGATTTAGCATTGAGGTGTTTAGCGGCCGTACGGTAGTGGTACGAGGTGTCCCTGGAGATATTCGTCCCGGCACGGAACAGAATATCCTTGAAGACATGCTTGCCACCTATCAGGAGGACGACAAGACGCTGCACAGTACCGAACGCGAGCGTGTAGCTCGGAGCATCGCTCAGCGCGGGGCGATCAAGGCTGGAGAGTCGCTAACTGAAAAGGAAATGCGAAGCCTGATCGACCGGCTATTCCTCTGCAAAATGCCGTATGTGTCACCAGACAATCGGCCCACGGTGATTCGGATATCGATGGAGGAGTTGGAAAAGCGTTTCGCCGCCCGGAAATAGACGCCGGTATGCAACTATGTGAAGCCCTGTGGCAGTCGCTATAGGAATAGCGATATCTTGACCTCTTCACTGCCTGGAGTAACGGAATCGTCTCATGTTTGTCCGTCGTGTTGAAGACTATATCGACCGGCATGAGTTGCTCTCTCGTGGTGAGCGGGTACTGGTCGGGGTAAGTGGTGGCGTGGATTCTGTCGTGTTGCTGCACGTTTTGGGAGCATTGGGATTCGAGCGGGAGGTTGCGCATGTCAATTTTGGATTGCGCGGAGCAGATTCGGACAGAGACGAGGTGTTTGTGCGTCAGCTGTGCCAGGAACAGGGCGTGCCGGTGCATGTGGACACTCCTTCTACGGAGCGCTACGCCGAGGATCATACGCTATCGATCCAGACGGCTGCCCGCGAGTTGCGGTATGCGTTTTTCGAACGCATCGCCAGAGGCGGTGAGTTCAGGCGCCTGGCTCTTGGCCACCACGTGGAAGACCAGGCGGAGACCGTCCTGCTTCATCTATTGCGTGGCACCGGACCGGAGGGTCTTGCGGGCATGGATGTAATGCGCAGGCTTTCCCCAGATAGCGCCACCCAGGTTATCCGGCCCCTGTTGGATATGCATCGTGCAGAGATTGAAGCGTTTGCGCGCGAGAAGGGCATCGTCTGGCGTACAGATGACACGAACAGGGATGGCAAGTACAGGCGCGGCATTCTTCGCGCGGATGTGCTGCCCTTGTTGGAGCAGGGCTGGGGACCGGGAGTGGTGCGTAATATCGCCCGTTCAGCCGAGCACATGCGCGGGTATCTGCAGGACACCTTCCTGCCTGCGTTGAGCGACGCCTTTGCGCGAACGGCGCAATCGCGCACGCTTGACGGCGCAACGCTCGCCGAGTTGACGATTGTGTGGCGGCACCGCTTGATCCTGGAGGCGCTGCGACGCTGGCTTCCAGGGGTAGAGGGTACCTCGGCGATAGTCAGTGAAATCGCTGCGCTCTTGCAGGCACAGGTCGGGCGCCGCATGGTATTCCGTCATGGTACCGTCTGGCGGACGAGGAATGGCCTACTTTTTGAGCCGCCGGGAGGCCGCGCGCAGCAAGTGCCGGATCCCATGCCGGTGCATGCCGGCACACCTGTAGCACTGCACGGAGGATCACTACGCGTCGATATTCTGGACACGCAGCCGGAAAGACTGGACATGGGAGCACCCCAAACGGTGTTTGCTGATGCGTCGAGGCTTCGATTTCCGCTGCAGGTGCGGCGGTGGCGGCACGGCGATTGTTTCCAACCACTGGGAATGGCGGGGAAAAAGAAAGTGAGTGATTTTCTTTCAGACGTACACGTGCGACCGGACAGGCGGGAAAATACATGGCTGTTATTGTCTGGCGACGAGGTAGTCTGGGTCGTCGGCAGACGACTAGCGGAGCCGTACCGGATCACGCCACGCACCACCAGCTTTGCACGATTGGCCTATTCCAGGACCGATGGTTCGTAAACAGGAATTCTTGCATAAACATGACTGAGGCTACCGACAGGAAAAACCCTCAGACGATAACATTTGAGGGGCACAGGTTTCATCTGCATCTGGCGGCGGTTGACATCCAGGCGCGCGTAACCGAGCTTGCCAGGGCGATACGTGTGACGCATGCGAAGAAGCATCCGCTGCTCATAGGCACGCTAACCGGCTCCTTCGTGTTTCTGGCCGACCTGGTGCGGGCGCTTGACATACCCTGCGAAATAGACTTCTGCAAGCTCGCCTCGTACGGGGACGCGTGCGAAAGCTCCGGACAAATACGAACGGACCTATTACCCAGATCTGATCTGACGGGCCGCCATGTCATACTTGTCGATGATATCGTTGACACGGGCCGGACACTTGAATTCCTGCTCGAATGGGTTGAAGCGCTTGCCCCGGCATCCATTATCGTGGTGACCTTGCTATGGAAGAAGGAGGCGTTTCGCGCCAACGTTTCCATTGACCATGTGGGCTTTTCGATCCCGAACCGGTTCGTGATTGGATATGGGTTGGATCTCGGCCAGCAATTCCGAAACTTGCAGGCGATATACATGCTTGAGTAGTAAGGTGGAGCCGCGCTACCCTGGGAAGAACAGGAGCTTGGATGTCTTGAGTGACGGGCGCTGACGTCATATCGCCCCCAGTGGTTGCTTTCCCAGGCGCCAAACCCTTAGTTTCAGGTATCTGCTGGCCTTCGACGCCAGCAGGTGGCTCAACACCCTCACCATAGCACCGGAGAGCATCATGAACGAATCGTGTTCCCGCTTTTCTCGACGCCGCTTTTTGGGGACCACCGGCGTGCTGGCCGCAAGCGCCTTTGCCCCTTCGCTTGTCTGGAGTCGGCCCACGCAGTTGATAGAGGGTGTGCGTATTGGGGCGATTTCGTACAGTTTCCGGCAGATACCCAGTAGTGCTGAGGAAATCCTCGGGTATATGACAACGCTTGGGCTGGACACCATCGAACTGATGGGCGGCCCTGCTGAGGCGTTTGCCGGTGCACCGGTCGGGCCTGCCATGCCCCGCAATTTCCGGGATCTCAGCGAGGAGGAGCGTCAAGAGGCCCGACGTGCGCGTGCAGAAGCCGCGAAGGAAATGAAGGTCTGGCGAGCGTCCGCTTCGATGGACCGGTTTGAGGCGTTGGGCAGCATGTTCGCCGATGCCGGAGTAGATATCGATATTCTCAAGCTCGGCCAGTCGCGGTGGTCCGATGAGGAGATCGACTATGCATTTCGGGCGGCCAAGGCGGTCGGCGCGCGTGGTATTTCTTTTGAAATATCGAATGAGGCTGCGGAGCGGATGGGGCCGTTTGCCACGAAGCATGACATGCTGACCGGGATGCACAACCACATACAAGTGGCCAATGAGGATTTCAGCTGGGACGTGCCGTTATCGTTCTCTCCAAACAACATGTTAAACCTGGATATTGGTCACTATGTGGCGGGTCTGGGTGCCTCGCCGTTACCGGTGATCCGGAAATACCACGATCGGATCACACATCTTCATCTCAAGGATCGCAAGAATCCAGACAACGGGGGTGCCAATATGCCGTGGGGACAAGGGGACACGCCGATCGGTGAAGTGCTCCGGCTTCTTCGAGATGAAGCCTACCCGATTACGGCAATGATCGAGCTCGAATACGAAATCCCGGAAGATTCTTCGGTCATGCAAGAGATGGAGAAGTGCGTCGCGTTCTGCCGTGATGCGCTCGGCTAGTGAGAGCCGAACAGCGCGGCCTCCTTGGGGTAGCACACATACTGCTTTTGCTGGAGTTGGACCAGCGCTCTCACGGCAGCTTCGTCGGATGCAGCGGACAATTCGCGTTTGTTGCCCTGGGAGTCAATAATTTCCAGCGGGGTCTCCGAGTCCTGATTGGCTGAATGAGTGGACATCCCTCGGTCGAGGTAGTACTCCGTAGCGTTGTGTTCGGCATTGGCGGCACGGGACAGCCCGGAATTCACCAGATAATCAGCCACTCTTCGTTTCCAGGCGAGGTATTGTTTTTCGCTGGGTGCATCGGGGAGGAAGGTGCATCGGAACAGGTCGCGTTGCAGCAATCGCTTTGACAAATCGGCCAGGATAGGATCTGAGCTTGATACCCATTGCTTAAGGCTATACTGAACGTCCGTGTCGTCCAGTGCCACGAAGTGCCTAAGCACGTCCGGATTGTCCAGGTCCGGTATTCCCACGGATGTTGCGAGGAAGTAGCGAAGGGTTGGAGAGATACCCTTAACAGCCGCCGAGTTGCCGCATTCGAGAAGGTTGCGCGCCCGATTAATTGCGCCAAGGAGCACGCTGTCACCGGCGAGCACTGTTTTATGCACATAAACCTGCCAATACATGAGGCGGCGGGCAATAAGCACGTTCTCCACGGCGTAAATCGCCTTCTGCTCAATTACAACCCTGGAGCCGCATCCTCCGTCGGCGGGATGCACGCGCATCGTCCGAATAACACGCTCAGTGCCCACATGCCCTTCTATGACTCCTGTGAAATAGGAGTCACGTCGCAGGTAGTCCAATCTGTCCACGTCGAGTTGGCTTGCAACGAGATCATGAAAGAAGCTGCGCGAGTATCCTTTTTTCTGGAACATTCCAAGCGCGAGTTTCAGCCTGCCCTGGAAACGCTTATCCAGTGTTTGCATGACGGCAAGGCTAATGTCCTCGTGTCTGGCCTCGTGAATAAGTTTGTATTCTAGCGCATGGGAGTACGGCGTATGCCCGACATCGTGCAAGAGTGCTGCGGCGAGGGCCGCTTCCTGCTCCTCCTCGGAAATTGGCGTTCCTGTTTCCTTGAGTCGTCTGAGCACGTCTTGCATGAGCGCCATGGATCCGAGGGCGTGCCCGAATCGCGAATGCTCTGCGCTGGGGAAGACGAGGTTGCCTGCACCCAGTTGCCTTATGCGTCGCAGCCGCTGCATTTCCGGCGTCTGCAACAATTTCAGCAGGAGACCGCCTGGAACAGTAATGAATCCATGTACAGGGTCAGCAATATTTTTGGACTTGCTGGTCACGATACAGAAGTTGATAGCGATGTGCGTACGATGATAATCAGTCTTGGCGTGTAGTCTGTATCTTGATGGCGCTGAACAGTTCAGCTTGGAGCAATATGGGTGTGAATCTACCTTGCTGCATAGAATCGATTGCCAGTTACCGGCCCAAAGCATTGTATGCTCTTCGTATGCTACTAGCGCCGCTAGCAATCGATCCGATATGGGTGGATAGAGCGGAATTGGGGGAGACCGGCTTGTACTACGGTCCCGATACCTCCAGCATGTCTTCTTCCGTTCTTTGTCTTGATCTGAGCCCGGAAACGCAGGCTTACTTTGCAGAGGGCATTCCGTATCCAAGTGGGCGCGCCCGTTGGTGCGAGTGGGACGGCACATCCTGGCCGGTGTTGTTTGCGAGCGATGCGAACGGCGAGCCCGACTTGGTGGCATCTGCGTTTTACTGGCTATCTGCGTGGCAGGAGTATACCTGTACGGAGCGGGATCAGCACGGGCGATTCCCCTATGCGGCTTCGCTGCAGGCGGCTCTGGGAACGGCGACTTTACCGGTGGTGGATGCGTATCGCGAGCTTCTTGCGGGCAGATTCATCCAGCATGGCATACGGGTCGAGCGTCGGAAGTGGGGAGGAGCTTCCTGGGCAATGTGTCCGACCTACGACGTGGATTATCTCCGCAAGTGGCGTAAGGGCATGATCTACCGGGAGGCCGTGCACTACCTGCTGTACAATCATCGCTCCTTATCCGTCGGTGGTCGACTCCGCAGGTTCGGGCGCTTCCTGGCCGATTGGTTGCGTCCTACAGATGTGTACCGCAGTGCTTTCGAACGCCTGTACCTGGAAACAAAACGACGCCACGGCGCGGCAACATTTTTCCTGAAGGCGGGAGTGCATGGTCCGAATGACGTCTTCTACTCGCTAGATGACGCGCTGTTGAAACGCATGTTGCCACGTCTAGTGAAGGATGGGTTCGAGATCGGGCTGCATCCGAGTTACCATGCGCACACACATCCGGAGTATCTCACCGAGGAGCAGGCACGCCTGGCGGCCATAGCCTCGCTCGTGTCCGTGCGGCAGCATTATCTGCGGTATGAAGCGCCAGCGACGCCACGCATCCAGGAGCGGGCGGGCTTTCGTATTGATTCCACGCTCGGCTTTAGCGAGCGTGCCGGGTTTCGTTTGGCGACATGTTTTCCCGTTCAGCGCTTTGATGCGCAGGCTAATACGTGCACGGACGTATGGGAAATGCCACTTGCTGCTATGGAATCCGCTCTATTCAACCGCCGGGGCTTGACGCCCGAAGAGGCTATTGGTGAGTCGGAAGAGCTCCTCCAGACTTGCAAGCGTTTTGGTGGCGTGGCTGTGATGATGTGGCACAACGTGTTGTGGGATGAACTCGACCACCCTGGCTGGGGTCACCATTTTACGGAGACGCTGGATAGCGCTGCAGCCCAGGGAGCTATGGTGACTTCTCTGCGCCATGCGCTGGCATCATGGTTAGGGGAGGAGGTGTAGTGACCAGGACTCTGTTGCTTCCTCCCGGCGCTTATTGGCGACATAGCCGCGAAATCAATGCTTCACAAGTGAAAGTTGTAACAAGCAATATTAAATGACTTGAACATTCGCCCCATGGAATGACGCCATAGAATCCTGCGTCTGATCATGGATTTGGTCTAACACTCTGCACCCGTCGCCTTCGACGGGTATTTTCTTTGGGTCAGACCGGCCGATACCACACGCGTGACTATCCTGAAGCCAGATGCCACAGAAGACATCCGTCAGCCAGGCTGACCAGATGCAGGAGGAGCTGCCACGTCAGGCTCTCGTTGGCCAGCCTGACGTGGCAGCTGTGTGGCGCCATCACACCTTACTACTGGTGTTCACTGGGTTATGGGGTGCGAACTTCATTCTGGCCGAGGTTGCCCTTCGGGAAATGACACCCATCGCATTCAGTGTGTCGCGGTTCGCGATGGCTGCCGTAGCGATGATGGTGATCATCTATTTCCAGATGCGAAGGGCAGGACATCGGATGTTTCCGGCAATTGCTCGCCAGGATCGCGCGCGTCTGGTATTGGTTTCGGTGTTGGGTGCGCTACTTGCCCCCTGGCTGGGCATTGAGGGGTTAGCCCTGTCAACGGGTGCTCGCGCTTCCCTGTGGCTGGCATTGGGGCCGGTCATGAGTGTAGCATTCGGGTTACTCATGCGAACGGAGCGTGTCGGACCGGTAGGCTACTTGGGTATAGCCCTGGCCATGTTGGGTAGTGTTTTGTTGGCCATGGACGGATTCCGATCGTCGACCAATTATTGGTCGGGAGATGTGTTGCTCTTCATGGCGTTGCTCGCCGCGGTGGCCGAGTTGCATGTGATCAAGCCGCTGGCCTCTCGGTATGGTCCCGCACCTATTGTTGCGATGCGAACTGCGATTGGCTGTGGTCTGTATATGTTGATTGCATCGCCGGCGCTGATAGATCAGCCGTGGTTTGCACTTGGGGCATGGACCTGGATAGCGATTGTAATCGGAGGAGCGATAGGCATAGGGGCTGGACAGTGGGTGAAAGTCAGGGCGTTGGATGCAATTGGTCCTACGCGCGTGATCTTGTACGGGAATCTCGTCCCGGTAGCCGCGCTGGTTCTGGCGTGGCTCGCTCTGGGCTCGGCGCCGTCATTGCTGGAAACCCTGGCAGCCATGCTGATCGTTCTTGGGGCTGTGAGCTTGCAGGTGCGGGAGTCGCGCATTCTGCGCACTTTTGCTGCTACGGAGTCTACGATTTGATGATCTTTATGCCCGCAGGAGAGCTCAAGTCATGACAGCATTGACACTATATTGCTTTCATGGCAGCGCGGGCGGTGTTCGGGCAGCATGATGTGTTGGAGACGTTCGCGCAATCGTATTCTCTTGACCTGCAGGGTTACGTTACGATTGCATTTGGCCTATTTTCGGGTAGTGAGCGCGCCCGGCTGTGTATAGCGGCAGGTCCGTAGGTGCCACTGTCGCCAGTGCAGTGCATGACACCGTTTCAATATGCCAATCCCGTCATCGGACACATACAATGCTAGAAGGCGAGGTGGCACTCCGCTCATGCGGCAGTACTACAAGATCAAAGATCGGCACCCAAATGCGATTCTGCTCTTTCGCATGGGGGATTTCTACGAGACGTTCGAGGAAGACGCGTTGACCGCGAGCAAGGTGCTGGGGATTGCGCTCACGAAGCGTTCTAACGGCGCTGTACATGATGTCCCGCTCGCGGGCTTTCCTTACCACGCGTTAGACAATCATCTACCGAAGCTGGTCCGCGCGGGCCTTCGCGTGGCGATCTGTGAGCAGTTGGAGGACGCCAAGGCGTCTCGCACCGTCGTTAAACGGGACGTCGTGGAGGTTGTCACACCCGGCGTGTCGTTTCACGACGCATTGCTGCATCCAACGCAGGCGCATTACCTTGCTGCGCTCCACTGGGGAGTTGGGCGGCGTACCGCCGACCGTGTCGGAATGGCCTTCTTGGATGCTTCGACGGGAGAATTCCTGGTCAACGAATGCCACCTGAGCGAATTGGCCGAGGTATTGGAGTCTATGGGTCCCGCCGAGATTCTGTTCGAGAAGCGTATGCGGGATCGCCTGGAGAACATGGTGTCGGGGGATACGGTGGTGACTCCGCAAGATGACTGGGTGTTCACCGCAGATGTTGCCCAAGAAACCCTCTTGGGACATTTTCGCACGCATTCGCTGAAGGGATTTGGCGTTGAAGGAATGGAGCTCGGCATCGTGGCTGCAGGCGCCGTGCTGTACTATTTCAAGGAGACACAGAAGGGTCGTCTGGCTCATGTGCGCCGGCTTACAGCGTACGGCAGTGACGCGTACATGGCGCTTGATCCCCAGACGAAACGAAATCTGGAGCTGGTCGCCTCGCTGCATGATGGCAAGTCGGACGGCACGCTCATTGAAATTCTCGATCATACGCTAACGCCGATGGGTGGGCGGCTATTGCGCAGGTGGCTGCTACGTCCGTTACGGCACGTGGACAGCATTCGCCAGCGCCAGGACGCCGTAGAATCCTTGCAACGCGGGCGCACGGTGCGATCAAAGCTCCGTGCGCTATTGCGGGCAGTTGGCGATCTAGAGCGTCTGGCTGCGAAAGTGTTCACCGGCAGGGCTTCTCCTCGAAGCCTGGTCAGTCTTAACCAGTCTCTGAAGCAGATCCCTGCGATCAAGAGCCTTTTCGAGCAGGAAACGTGCGCTGTTCTCAAGCAGCTCGTGACCGGTCTTGAGCCTTGTGCGGACACTGTCCGGAGAATCGACCAAGCCTTGGTCGACAATCCCCCGGCCAAGTTGAGAGATGGAGGCATTCTGCGCGAAGGATTCAATGAGGAACTTGATGCGTTACGGGCCATGGCGCGTTCCGGTAAGGATTTCGTGGCGCGCATGCAGCAAAAGGAGAGTGAGCGGACGGGCATCCCTTCCCTGAAGGTTGGTTTCAACAAGGTCTTCGGGTACTATCTGGAAATCACCAACACACATCGGGACAAGGTCCCCGAGGAATACATCCGTAAGCAGACGCTCGTCAACGCCGAGCGCTATATCACGCAAGAGCTCAAGGAATACGAGGAGACCATCCTCACGGCGGAGGAGAAAATCGTCAGCCTCGAAGCGGATCTGTTCGAGCGATTGCGAATTGCTGTATCTGAGGAAACTGCAGCTATGCAGCGTAACGCGGCGCTTTTCGCAGAACTGGACTGCTATTGCAGCTTTGCGGAGCTCGCTGCCTCGGGGGGATATTGCCGCCCGCGTGTTGACGAATCCCTCCGGTTACAAATTGAAGAGGGCAGGCACCCGGTTGTCGAGCATGCAATGCCGCTTGGGGAGGCGTTTATCCCGAACAGCGTAGACCTTGAAGCTGCGACGAGCCAGATACACATCATCACGGGTCCGAATATGGCGGGCAAAAGTGTCGTGCTTCGCCAGGTCGGGTTAATTGTATTGTTGGCGCAGGTAGGGTCGTTTGTTCCGGCGGTTCGCGCCCACATAGGTGTCGTTGATCGCATCTTTACGAGAGTTGGAGCATCCGACAATCTGGCGGCGGGGGAGAGCACATTCCTCGTCGAAATGAATGAGACGGCCAACATCCTACACAATGCCACCGATCGGTCTCTCATTCTGCTCGATGAAGTTGGCCGTGGCACCAGTACGTTTGACGGGTTATCTATTGCCTGGGCGCTGGTGGAATATCTTCACGAGAACAGGTCGGTAGCTGCCCGGACGTTGTTTGCTACGCATTACCATGAACTCAACGAGTTGGCTGGCCGGCTGGACCGCGTGCGCAATTATCGTATCCAGGTGCAGGAGCATGATGGTCGCGTGATCTTTTTGCGGAAGCTGGCGCCGGGGGGTGCAGACCACTCGTACGGGATCGAGGTGGCGCGCATGGCCGGACTTCCAGACGCGCTGATCGACAGGGCTCGCAGCATACTCGCGCAGTTGGAAACGCAAGATCTCGTCGTAGAGCATACAGACGCGCAAGCAAATCCCGTGGTGGTCCATTCCGCAATTTCCGACGCCGACGCAGCCATACTGCGCAAGCTTTGCGGAAAGTTGGCAAGCGTGCACCCGAACCGCTTGACGCCGATAGAAGCGCTACTTACGTTGGCAGAATTAAAGGAAATAGTAAGTAAGTCGAAGTAGGTTGTTGCTCCTGCACGGCTGTTTTCAGAGGGACGTATTCCGGACCGGGAGGTCGGTTTGACGATCCTGTTACGAACTTCGAGCTTCCGCGTTTATATTGAAGCTACAGGGAAACGCTTCGTCTGCTGAATGCCCACATATCGTAAGCCAGGTGAACATCCAATTGAAGACAACAAGCCGATATCTGTCCCTATGATGGGATCGACTTCCGAGGTATTTGTGGTTTGAGGGGCTACGAAAGGGCATCGGTGTGGCGGGATCAAAGCAAGAAACCAGAATAGCACATGACGATTGACCAAATCACAGCATTGGCTGCAACCGGCGAATCCGAGACGCTGGAGTTCAAGTAGAATACGGGCAGCCGCCGTGCGGCGGCTAAGACCGTGTGCGCCATGCTAGATCATAGTGGAGGCATCATTCTGTTTGGTATCAGTCCAGAGGTAACATCATCCGGTACCCTGCATTTCGGGTTGACCCCGACGAAACTGTCCGAGCCGCACGAGTCCCTGCCGTGGAATCCGTTGATTGCGCGCACTATCTATCGGTGCGGCATCATCGAAGAGTGGGGGCGCGCTGGAAGGTGCTTGTCAAACCGTAGGCCGGCCAATTCCGGCCAATTCCCAAAGACAAACTGCTACATTCGACCAATCGAGCGTATCGAACGAGTGAGAGTTCAAACGTCGTATCACCATGGGGATTGAGAAAGAGCAGAACATGCTGTGTAAGGAATTGGCGGAGGTCAGCAATCTTTACAATGGCTTGCGCGAGTAAACAGACTTGCGCATTCGGCTTGCTCTCGACAATGGCATGACGGTCAACAATGGCAAGTTCGGTGATCTATCGGCTACAACGCGAAAATCGTACCGGGAGTTAGGCTCTTAAGACTTCAACGCTGATCGGGAACGCGCGATGTCAGGGCGCTGTAATTGTCGGCGTCGGGAAAACCTGAGGCCCGCGGCATGGTTTGAAAGTCCGATCACCGGCAACACGCCAATCAGGTCGCGAACCCGTGCGTGGTGCCCCGAGGCGATACGTAATCAGAATAGTCGTCTGAACACGGCTGACATCGTTTATTCTGTAGAATCCAACCATAATGCGAATACTGATTATTGGCGGAGGTGGACGAGAGCATGCGCTGGCATGGGCGCTCGCCAACAGCCGATCCGAGCTGTTCATTGCTCCGGGCAACGCCGGTACCGAAGCACTCGGCCAAAACGTTTCGATCGGGCCTGGTGATGTTGCGGATCTGGTGAGATTCGCCTCCAGAGAGCGGATAGACCTTACCGTCGTAGGCCCCGAAATTCCACTGGTGAACGGGATCGCTGACGCGTTTGACGCTTCTCGTCTGCCCATCGTGGGACCGTCGGCTCGTGCCGCAGCCATTGAAGGCAGCAAGGCGTTTGCCAAGGATTTCATGGAGCGGAATAACATACCCACGGCCGCATATCGCACATTCACCTCAGATCAATACGCTAAGGCTCGCGAGTACGTGCGGCAGGAGGGGGCCCCTATTGTCGTCAAGGCAAGCGGACTGGCAGCCGGAAAAGGTGCTATCGTTTGCGCAACACCAGACGAAGCCCATGATGCGCTGGACCGAGTCATGCGCGCACAGGATTTTGGGTCCGCCGGGGAAGAGGTTGTTGTTGAGTCTTTTATGGAGGGTGAAGAGGCCAGCATCTTTGCGATAACCGATGGGGAGGATTATGCGCTCCTGGCGCCGGCACAGGACCACAAGCCCATCGGCGACGGGGACACCGGGCCGAATACCGGAGGCATGGGGGCGTACGCGCCAGCCCCGATCGTAACCTCCGAGCTCCTGGATGAAGCCTGTAAAAGGATCATCGAACCTACGCTAAGCGGACTGGCGCGGGAGGGACGGTTGTTTAAAGGATTCCTGTATGCGGGTCTCATGGTAACCGAAGAGGGCCTGAAAGTCGTGGAATTCAACTGCCGGCTGGGAGACCCCGAAGCGCAAGTAATAATCCCGCTGCTCGATGCCGATTGGGTCGAAACCCTGCTCGCAGTTGCGAAAAGCCGGCTAGGCAATCACCGGGTCGCCCTTGGCGATAATACAGCGGCCTGTGTCGTAATGGCATCGGCTGGGTATCCCGGCAAGTATGAGAAAGGCTTTCCTGTGACTGGACTGGATGGCGCGGGACAAGTGGCCGGGGCGATAGTCTTTCACGCGGGAACGCGGACTGGCTCGGCAGGACAGGTCGTCACGGCCGGAGGCCGTGTTTTAGGCGTTACCGCAGTCCGGTCCGATTTGCGTAGTGCGCTGGATGGGGCATACGAAGCCGCCGGGCGAATCCACTTTGAAGGAGCACGGTACAGGCAAGATATTGGGCGCAAGGGACTGGCCCGGATTAATGCATGAAACGTGTCGATTCACACGGTCGAAGAGCAATCCGGGTCGCGATGCTGATGTGGCCAATGGGTTTTCTTGGCCCTGCCGTCAATCATGCCCAGCCGTTAGATACCCTGCTCTCGAAGACAGCGGTAATTGCCCAATTTGACGATGCGTGCGCCTTAGCCGTGGACGGCACAGGAAGACTCTACGTCGTCGATAGGGGCAAGAGCAGCGTGGTGCAACTCGCGGCCGATGGCAGCGTGTTGTCCAAACTGGGCGGGCCCGGATCGCAAGACGGTCAGTTCGACGATCCCGCTGACATAGATCCCGCTGACGGTCTCGTTTGGGTGGTTGCGGATGCCGGCAACAGTCGCCTGCAGCGGTTTTCGCATACCCAACTGCATATGGAAACGCTGCCGGTGGCGCGCATCGAGCGCTTTACGCCAGGTGTATCCGGTCGCCTGGATCCGGGAGCGAACGAGGGTCCAGAAGGCGATGGACGCCCCATCGCGGTAGGCGTAAGCCCGTCGAACGAACTCTTCGCGATAGATGAAGCGCAGGGGCTGGTCCTGAAGTGGGATGCCAGCCGACGACTCGAACGCACCATCGGGGGCTACGATGCCGGAGCGGGCGCCCTTTCCGAGCCCACAGCACTGGCAGTAGACGCGTCGTCGCTCTACGTCGCTGACCAAGTGCGCGGGGCCGTGTTCATTTATGACCACTTCGGAAGCCTCGTACGCACTCTGACCGCAGAAAATGTACAGGCCCTGGCGCTGCAGGACGGCGACCTATGGATAACCGTGCCGGATCGTATTCTGGTCTATGAACGAGGAGAGCGACTGGTGCGGGTAATGGGATTCCAGGTAGTAGAGACAGTGGTGGATGCAGTGCCTCACGGCGAAAACCTGTACCTCTTGACACCCACGAGATTACTGCGCGTCCAGCACGAATGATATCCGCATGCGGAGGCCGACCCTCGACCCTGTGAAGTTATAGTGAATCGGGGAAGGCCATTCGGCGAACGCCTATTCCTACGGTTATTAGTAAGAGGTAGTGTAATGCACGTTCTGGTCCATATGGCGACGTATGCGCCTGAGGCGCGGGAAAGGAACCGATACCAACGGCCCCCGTCGCAATCGGGTTATTCCGGTCGCTTGCATCATAGCCCTGCATTGCGTTAATTAAAAGGCTAACACAAGTAACGCTGGCACATGCCCATTGCTGACAGTTCAAATACCCCTGTGTCACTGCGTTCCCCGGGGATTCCCGTGCGGGAGAGTACCACGCTCCTCGTGCTACTTCTTATTTCCGACTAACCTCACGGTTGATCCCACTGCACGTCACAATTTGTTGAGTGAGCGTTTCTGGGGTTGACCAAACCCCAACACCGATGTACGCAATCTCACTGTTCCAGCCTAATCCGCAACGCGAACTCTTTCCGGATTATGGCGTTTGGCGCCGCCATCCATTACTAGGGATAGATAGTAGGCGCGACGCGTTCTCCTGAACACTGTGATATCTGACAGCCAACTACGGACGCAGACCATGCAATACGACGCTCATACCAAGCTCCATCCGCTTGAAACCGGGGGTGACGCCCTCCCTGAGCCCGAACCCGAGATGCGGACTCCGCCGCAGCGCATGTCCGGCGCGGAGATTTTTCTGCGTTCGCTGGAGGCGGAGGGCGTAAAAATCGTGTTCGGTCATCCAGGCGGCGCCGTCATCAAGATCTATGATGACATGGCTCGTATCAAGCCGACCTTTCAGCACATCCTGGTGCGACACGAGCAGGGAGGCACGCACGCCGCAGAGGGCTACGCCAAGGCTACGGGCAAGGTTGGTACGGTCCTCGTAACGAGTGGTCCGGGCGCCACCAATACGGTGACCGGGATCGCGGATGCCTATATGGATTCCGTACCGATCGTGGTCTTTACCGGGCAGGTGCCGACTCACCTGATCGGCAACGACGCGTTCCAGGAGTGTGATGCCGTAGGCGTCACGCGCTCGATAACGAAACATAGCTACCTGGTCCGGGATGTGAAAGATCTCGCGCGTACGGTCAAGGAAGCCTATCACATTGCCAGGACCGGAAGACCGGGGCCTGTACTGGTAGACCTGCCCAAAGACGTCCTGCTTGCCGAAGGACTGTTCCAGTATCCCGATTCGGTGGCCACGCGCGGCTACTCTCTGGTCACCGAAGGGCGTCCGGAGAAGATTGAACGTGCAGCGCACATGATTCGGCAGTCAAAGAGACCGGTCCTGTACGTTGGAGGCGGAGCTGTCAACAGCGATGCGGCCGGGATTCTTACAGACATTGCCCGGATTGCGCGCATCCCCGTGACAACCACGCTGCATGGCCTTGGTGCGTTTCCGGAGGATGACCCGCTGGCGCTACGGATGCTCGGCATGCACGGGACATGGTGGGCCAACCAGGCCATCCAGCATTGCGACCTCATCATCGCCGTGGGTGCAAGATTCGACGACCGCGTAACCGGAAAACTTGATTCGTGGGCACCGCATGCGAAGGTAATCCATATTGAAATAGATCAGTCGTGCATTTCCAAGAATGTGTTCGCCGACTGCGCCATTCTTGGTGACGTGAAAACGGTGCTGCAGCAGATGCGCCCGCACATCGAACCCAAGGACACAAGTGACTGGCTGGCCCAGATAGAAGCATGGCGGCAGGAGTGCCCGCTTGCCTACGAACAGGACGGCAAACTGCGCGCGCAGCTTGTTATTGAAGCCCTGCGCGACAAGACGCAGGGCAACGCCGTGGTGCTTACCGACGTCGGTCAGCACCAGATGTGGACGGCCCAGTACTTCCGCTTCCTCCATCCCCGGACACATATTACCTCCGGTGGCCTCGGAACAATGGGATTCGGCCTGCCCGCTGCTATGGGGGCGGGCTTTGGCCTGCGAGAAATGGGATCCGATATGCCTGTCGTATGCATTAGCGGTGACGGCGGCTTCGTGATGAACGCCCAGGAAATGAGCGTGGCAGCCGCCCATAAGCTGCCCCTCAAACTTGCCGTGATCAACAACCGGTTTCTTGGCATGGTGCGCCAGTGGCAAGAGCTGTTCCACGAAGAACGCTACAGCCATACCGACCTCACCGATACGAACCCGGACTTCGTCAAACTCGCGGAAGCCAACCACTGCGTAGGCCTTAGTGCGAAGACGCCGGATGAGGCGCGCCAGATCATTGACGAGGCATGGAAAGTGAACGACCGGCCCACACTGATGGAATTCCAGGTCGCAAAGGAAGAGATGGTGTTTCCAATGGTGCCGGCAGGCGCGGCGACCGGGGATATGATCACCCAACGCCTCACACCGAATTCATTCGTCTGACAGGTAACCCCTGCAATCTCCAAGCCTGCATCCAATGGCAGAAGACCTGATACTCACGCCGCAGCAGATCATTCGAAAAAAAGCTGCCGGCGAACCCATCGGAGCAGACGATCATGAGCTGTGTCAACAGCATATGATCAGCATACTTGTCGAGAACTCGATCGGCGCATTCATACGCGTGGTCAACATGTTTTCGGCGCGCGGCTTCAATATTGACAGCATCGCGGTGGGCGAAACGGACGACTCGTCGATTTCCAGAATGACTATCGTGACCAAAGGCAATGATCGAATCATTGCCCAGGTGCTGCGCCAACTCAGCCGACTGGTCGACACAATCGAGGTCGATGACCTGACCGGTACGGATTTTGTCGAGCGCGAGCTTTGCCTGGTCAAGGTTCGCTATAACGCACAGTCGCGCGCGGAAATCATGGATGTCAACACCATTTTTCGGGGAAAAGTGGTGGACATCACGCCACTGGCGTTCACCTTCGAACTCACAGGCCCCGCCAGCAAGATAGAGGCCTTTATAAACATGATGCGCCCGCACGACATTGTCGAAGTTGCCCGTAGCGGTAACGTGGCCATGAAGCGTAACAGCGTGCGCAGGAGTTAACCAGGCACCGTCACTCTCACTCAAACCCTGACCATTGATTATGAAAGTCCATTACTCGGCAGATCCGGCAATAATTCGCTCCAAAAAGGTCGCCGTCATCGGATACGGCAGCCAGGGGCATGCCCATGCACTCAATCTGGCGGACAGTGGCGTGACGGTAGCGGTCGGGCTCCGGCCGAATTCGCCGTCTGCGAGCAAGGCGAGCGCAAAGGGACTGCGCGTAATGAGTGTAAGTGAGGCCTCCCAGTGGGGAGACGTCATCATGATTCTGATCCCGGATCAGCATCAGAAGCGCGTCTATGAAGCTGATATTGCCAGCCACATGGAGCCAGGCAAAGCGCTTGGGTTTGGTCACGGCTTCAATGTTCACTACGGTCAGATCACGTCGCCCGCTGGTACGGACGTGTTCATGGTCGCCCCCAAGTCTCCAGGACACCTAGTACGGCGGACGTACGAGGAGGGCAATGGCACACCCTGCCTGGTGGCGGTTGACCAAGATGCGACAGGCACCGCGCTGCACCTCGCAATTAGTTACGCTGACGCGATCGGCGGCACCCGTGCAGGCGTCATTGAAACCAATTTCAAGGACGAAACGGAGACTGACCTGTTCGGCGAACAGGCCGTGCTGTGTGGCGGGTCGCAGGCGCTGATTCAAGCAGGATTTGAAACACTAGTGGAAGCCGGATACCCGCAGGAACTGGCGTACTTTGAAGTACTACATGAGCTCAAACTCATAGTTGATCTATACTATGAAGGAGGGCTGGAGTACATGAACTATTCCATTAGCGACACGGCAGAATACGGCAATTATTCCCGCGGAGGACGCGTGATCGGCTCCCAAGTCAAAGCCGAAATGAAGAAAGTGCTTGACGAAATCCAGTCGGGAGCCTTTGCCAGGGAATGGATAGCCGAATGTGAATCCGGAAGCGCACGCTTTCAAGAATACCGGCAACGCACGCAGCATCATCCCATCGAAGCCGTCGGCAAGAAGTTGCGCAAGATGATGAGCTGGCTGCGTCCATCGAAGAATTCGGATACGGCGGCATCGCCGATCGCAGCATAATTCGGGAATCCGGAGCCAATAAAGGGATATCGTGCAGCAAGACGACGCTTACCAGATTGCCGTATTGCCTGGAGACGGGATTGGCCCTGAAGTGATGCGCGAAGCGGTCCGCGTACTGGAGGCGGCGGCTTCCGCATTTGGGCTGCAACTGTCTTTCGCACGCTACGCCATCGGTGGCAGTGCGCTGGATCATTTCGATGAACCGTTTCCCAAGGGTTCGCGTGATGCCTGCATGCAGGCCGATGCTGTACTGTTGGGAGCGATCGGAGGACCAAAGTGGGATCACGAAAAAGGCGACCGCCGGTGCGAAAGCGCCCTGCTATCGCTTAGAAAGAGCCTCCGTACATTCGCCAATCTCCGACCGGTCACGGTGCCGGAAAGTCTCGCCAACAGCTCACCGCTTCGCCGTGAGCGCGTCGCGGGCGTCGACATCCTTATCGTTCGAGAGCTTACCGGCGGGATTTATTTCGGGGAGCCGCGCTTTGCCACCGAGCAGGAGGGGGGCAATATGATGCGCTATACGCGGAGCGAAGTAGAGCGGATCGCCCGGGTGGCATTTCAGATGGCACGCCGGCGCAGCGGCCTGGTAACTTCCGTCGACAAGGCTAATGTGCTGCAGGTATCACAGTTCTGGCGAGAGGTCATCAGCGAGGTCCATACGCAGGAGTTTCCCGACCTCGACTTACGCCACCTGTACGTCGATAATGCAGCCATGCAGTTGGTGCTGAATCCTGGACAGTTCGACGTTATTGTGACCGCCAACCTGTTCGGCGACATCCTTTCGGATCTTGCAGCTACGCTGCCGGGCTCGCTGGGCCTATTGCCATCCGCCAGTATTGGCGGTAGCGTAGGGTTGTTTGAGCCGGTTCACGGCAGCGCCCCTGACTTGGCGGGCCAGGGCTTGGCCAATCCGCTGGGGGCGATTCTCAGCGGCGCCATGCTGCTGGACCAATTGGGGCATGGCGACGCGGCGGCAGCGATTCGAAACGGCGTCACGGCAACCCTTGACGCTGGCATAAAGACGGGAGATCTCGGCGGCGTTGCAACCACACATGAAGTGGGAGCCCTGGTCGCCGAGCGCGTATCCGCGACGAAAGCGCGGACACCAATGAAAATGGCCGTATAACTATCGGCCAACGGCCTTCATCACGTAACGTATTCTGCTCATGGACAAGGACCGGGTTCTGATCTTTGACACGACCCTGCGTGACGGGGAACAGGCGCCAGGCGCTGCGATGACGATCACCGAAAAGCTGCGTCTGGCCCATCAGCTTGCGGAGCTTAGAGTGGATATCATCGAAGCGGGATTTCCGTTTTCGTCTCCAGCGCAGTTCGAGGCGGTGCAGCGCATTGCGAAAGAGGTGGATGGTCCCACCATCTGCGCACTTGCGCGGACGACGGAGTCGGATATTCGCGCAGCGGGCGAAGCACTGCGCACGGGAGCGAATACGCGGATCCACACCTTTGTCGCCACCAGCGATATACACCTCCATGCCAAATTCTCCGACAAACGCTACGGAGAAACTATCGAAGAGAAGCGGGCGACCATCCTCGAAATGACCGACCAGTCCGTACGCCTGGCGCGCCAGTTTACCGACAATGTGGAATTCAGCGCGGAGGATGCCGGGCGGACAGACATTGACTTTCTTAGCCGCGTGGTGACCGTGGCGGCAGATGCGGGCGCCACAACGATCAATATTCCCGACACCACCGGGTACTGCCTCCCGCATGAATATGCCGAATTCTTCCGCACGATATTCGAGCGCTGCAACCTGACCGAAAGCGTTATTCTGTCCACGCACTGCCACGATGACCTGGGTCTGGCTGTGGCCAACTCGCTTTCCGGTGTTCTGGCCGGAGCAAGACAGGTCGAGTGCACGATCAACGGGATAGGCGAGCGGGCAGGTAATGCGTCGCTCGAAGAAATTGTCATGGCGCTCAAAGTCCGTTCGCAACGCTTTGGCGTCCATACCCAGATCAATACGCCACTACTGGCGGAAACCTCCAAGATGGTGTCTATCGCCACTGGGTTTACCGTGCCGCCGAACAAGGCCGTAGTGGGCGGCAACGCCTTCAGCCACGAAGCCGGAATACACCAGCATGGTGTCCTGAAGAGCCGGGAGACCTACGAAATCATGCGTGCGGAAGATGTCGGCCAACATGCCGAAGGTATTCGTTTGGGGCGACACTCCGGTCGGCATGGGCTGGCTAACCGCTTGGAGAAAATGGGGATTACCCTGTCTGACGACATGCAGGAGGACATCTACCAACAATTTGTCGCACTCGCGGACCGTAAAAAGGAAGTCTACGACGAGGATCTGATTCATCTGGTCCGGCAGGCACGCACCGGAACTCAAACGGTGCACTACCGGCTGGACCATGTGCACGTGGCGACAGGAACCGGGCGTGAACCACGCGCAGAGGTGCTCGTGCATCACTTCAACACGGCTACCTCCTGCAGGGAGGTCGCCACGGGTGACGGGCCGGTAGATGCGGTTTACAAGGCTATTGATCAGGCAACCGGAAGCCCACATGACCTCATCAGCTACAATATTCGCTCGGTAACCGAGGGAGCGGACGCCATGGGCGAGGTGACGGTTCTGATCGAAAACACGGGCGCCTTCTTTCGTGGCGTCTCGCGCAGCACGGATGTACTTATGGCTTCTGCCGAAGCCTACATCACGGCGCTTAACCAGCTTGAGCTTTTCCTGGCGGACAAGAAACAGTTGCAATACGCAGGAGACGGTCCGTAACATCCAACGAGGCGTGGCAAGCCGCGCGGCACATTCATCCCAAGGGTTAGAGATATGAGAAGGACCATTACAGAAAAAATCCTCGCCGGCCACGCAGGGCGGGATCACGTCGCCCCAGGCGAAAGCGTCTGGGTAGACGTGGACATTCTCATGACCCACGATGTCTGCGGACCACCTACGATCGATATTTTCAAACGCGAGTTCGGTGCGGAGGCCTCCGTATGGGACAAGGACAAACTGGTCATACTGCCAGACCACTATATCTTTACTGCGAATCATCACGCAAATCGCAATGTGCGCCTGCTTCGCGAATTTGCCCACGAGCAGGAATTGCCCCATTTCTATGACGTAGGCACTCCGCGATACAAGGGGGTCTGCCATGTGGCATTGGCGGAAGAAGGCTTCAACCGTCCCGGCTCAGTCCTAATTGGCACCGACAGCCACACATGCACCTCTGGTGCATTCGGGTTGTTTTCAACGGGCGTTGGCAACACGGACGCAGCGCTCATCATGGGGACAGGCAAGATCTGGCTCAAGGTCCCGCAGACCATGCGCTTCGTCTTTGAAGGCGAACTGCCGCCTTACCTCATGGCGAAGGATATGATACTCGCCGTGATCGGCGATATCGGATGCGATGGTGCAACCTATCGAGCGATGGAATTCGATGGCGAAGCCGTCTACGGGCTTTCTATGCAGGAGCGCATGACGCTTACCAACATGGCCATCGAGGCTGGCGGAAAGAACGGCATCATCGCACCCGATCAGGTTACCCTCGATTACGTGCGCCAGCGCACAGACGCTCCGTTCGAAACAGTATTCAGCGATGCGGATGCCCGGTACCATTCGGTCTATACCTATGACGTGTCGGAGTTGGAGCCCGTGGTAGCCAAGCCGCACCGTCCGGACAATCGCGCGCGTGTCACCGAAGTGGCGGGGACGCGCCTGGATCGAGCCTATGTAGGAAGCTGCACAGGAGGGAAGTTGGAAGACTTTGAGGCTGCCGCGCACATCCTGAAAGGGCAGGAAGTGGTGATTGACACCTACATAGTGCCTGCCACTACGGAAATCGGCAAAGCCCTGCACACCACCGAAGTCGATGGTGTCTCGCTCTACGACATTTTCAAGAATGCCGGCTGTCTGCTGGGCCAGGCAAGCTGCGCAGCCTGCCTGGGAGGTCCCCCGGACACGTTTGGCCGCAATATGGGCTCGGAGGTCGTGATTTCGACCACAAACAGAAATTTCCCGGGCAGGATGGGCTCGAAGCAGGCTTCTGTATTTCTAGCATCTCCTTTGACGGTTGCGGCAAGCGCGCTGTCCGGTGTCATCACCGATCCGAGGGAAGTACTCGTCTAACCGCACGCACTATGAAACCGGTAATACGCGGCCTCGCCTATGTTGTTGGCGACGCAATTGACACAGATCAGATTATCCCGGCAGAGCATCTCGTATACAGCCTGAAGAAGCCTGACGAGCGAAAAATGTACGGGCGATTCGCAATGAGTGGGATACCGGTAGCGGGCCAGGGCCTGCCATTTGGCAACCTGCCGTTTACGGAGCCGGACAAGTACAGGAGTGTGTATACCGTGGTTATCGGTGGGAAGAACTTTGGATGCGGCTCCTCGCGGGAACATGCACCATTTGCGCTTACAGAGGCCGGAGCCGAGGTCGTGGTCGCCGAAAGCTACGCGCGAATTTTCTACCGTAACGCCATTGACGGAGGGTTTCTGGTGCCGTTCGAGTCCCGTGTCAAGATCAATGAGCGAATCCGCACAGGGGATGACATTGAAATCGAAACCGGCATTGGCAAGCTCACAAACCATACGACCGGCGAACATTTCCTGCTGAACCCCCTGGGGGACGTGGCGGACATCCTGAAGGCGGGGAACGTGTTCGAGTATGCCCGGCAGGCCGGGCTAATGCCCGTGACACATTGACACTTGTCAATAAATAGCGTAAGGTAAACAGGTTTGACAACAGCAATGCGCGACCGACTATGAGTGGTCCTACGATCGAAGTTTTCGACACCACGCTGCGTGATGGCACGCAGGGCGAGCACGTCACGTTGTCAGTCACGGACAAGCTGCGCATTGCGAGGCGCCTCGACGCTTTCGGCATTGATGTCATTGAGGGGGGATGGCCAGGCTCGAACCCCAAGGATCATGCATTCTTTGAAGAAGCGCGTATCGAGCCCTGGAAAGGCGTACAGATCTGTGCCTTTGGCTCCACGCGGCGCGCGGGCAATCGCCCGGAGAACGATCCTAACCTGCAGGCGATGCTGCGGGCTGGTACGCCGACCGTGTCCCTTTTCGGCAAGAGCTGGACGTTGCATGTGGAGCGGGCCCTGGGTGTCACCCACGAACAGAATCTTGACATGATCGCCTCGTCGGTGGGCTATCTGGAGATCAAGGGGAAGCGCGTCATCTACGATGCCGAACACTTCTTTGACGGGTACAAGGACAATCCCGCGTACGCGCTGGCCACACTGCGCGCCGCAGCGGATGCCGGAGCGGACGTTCTGGTATTGTGTGATACCAATGGCGGCACACTGCCGCATGAAATAACGCATATCGTCAACGAGGTCATGGAATCCATTGACCACGCGATTGGCATCCATGCGCACAATGACAGCGGTTGTGCGGTCGCCAATACGCTCGCTGCCGTGCAGGCGGGAGCACGGCATGTGCAGGGGACGATTAACGGGATCGGCGAGCGCACGGGAAACGTCGATTTGTGTGCCGCCATCGCTTGCCTGCAGCTAAAGTTGGGCTTTGCCTGCATACATCCCGAAAAACTCGACCAGCTGACGGATCTTTCCCGATTTGTCGATGAGGTAGCGAACCTTGTGCCCGTGGACAGGTCGCCGTTTGTTGGGCGCAGCGCATTTGCGCACAAAGGGGGCATCCATGTGTCCGCCGTCATGAAGGATCCGAGGGCATATGAGCATCTCGAGCCGGAACTCGTCGGCAACAAGCGCCGCGTTCTGGTGTCAGATCTTGCCGGGCAAAGTAACGTGCGCTACAAGGCCAAGGAATTCGGGATTACCCTGAATGGTGAGGACCAGGCACGCCGCGCTGTTACACGGATCAAGGAGCTGGAACACCTGGGCTATGAGTTTCAGGGTGCAGAGGCCTCGTTCGAACTATTGCTACGCTCCATTCGCGGCGAGGAAACAGAGCTGTTCACCCTTGATCGCTTGCGCGTGTACAGTGAACAGCACAAGGGAGATGTCATCTGGTCCGAAGCCACTGTCGCCGTATTCGTAAAGGGACACCGGGAGCTCGCAGTAGCAGAAGGGGCGGGACCCGTAGATGCGCTCTCCAAGGCACTCCATAGAGCATTGTGCCGCTCGTTCCCGAGGCTGGAAGCCGTGCGGCTTGCCGACTATAAGGTGCGTGTCCTGAATCCTGAAGACGCCACCGCCGCGGCCGTTCGGGTCCTGATCGAGCACCATGACGACAACGGCGAGTACCGGTGGCATACCGTTGGCGTGTCGGTAAGTATCCTGGAGGCGAGCTGGCAGGCGCTTGCCGATGGCATTCGATATTACCTGCTGCACACGGCGCCGACAGAAGAGAATGCGGTGGCAGCGGAGGCGCTGGAAGACGTAGTCGTGTAGAAGAAATATTTCAGGACACGAACCGCAGCCAGGAGGAGTTTTCTTCGTATTCGTCGACCACGACCGTGCTGTTGGCGAAGGCATGCACGCTCAGCAGCCCGTCGATTTCCTGACGCAACGTGGTCAGACACCCGGCGATCAGGTCGCGCCGAAAGCCCTGGTCTCCCAATCGCAATACGATTTCCATTGATATAATTCGCCCCAGCACACGGCCCAATTCTACCAGCTTGCGCTGTGGCAGCTTTAGATCCACCTCAAAGTTCAACACGTCCTTGAAGTATTCAGAGGCCCGCTCGGTAAGAGAGTAGGAGCGCAAAAATTGAAATAGATTCTTCTCCTTGGCGCGCCGCATCAGTTTGAACATCGCCTCGGTAATCTGCGAATATAGCACGTCGTTCGAGCCTTCAAAGATCTGGAAGGAGCGGCTGTCGACCGTAGATCGCCCAGCCACATGATCCAGCCGGTACCCCTTTGCGCCTACAAGCTGAAGCAGGGATTGCGCGGATTCGTGCATGATGTCGGTGAGAACACTCTTGATGGCATTCGCTTCGATGCCTCTTCCGGAGAGATCATTAGCGATAGCCGTTTCATTGCTACTGTGGGAACAGAGCGCACTACCAACTGTGAAGGCGGCCTGCATGCGAGCGAGGCGATGCTGAACCTGGTCATACTTGAATAGACTCTTGCCGCCTACAAATCGTTTTTTGCAGTGTGCCAGGGCTTCGTCCAGCAGACGTTTCAAGAATCCTGTCCCCATACCGGGAAATTCCATGCGGCTGCGATGCAGCAGATCGAGCATCATCTTTATTCCCGAAGTCTGCGGCTCCAGGCGCTGGGCCTTGGGGACTTTAATGTCGATACGGTTGTGTCCGTATGGGATAAGGTAAAGCCCCAGATTATCGAAGAGCTTCTCAACGACGATTTCTTGGCCGGGGCAGTCTGCATGACAGATGAAAAAGTCGATGTCCCGGTTAAGCGATTGACTATTGACGCGCCGCCGGGCAGTAAGAAGCCAATAGTTGGCTATGCCTGTGAGTCCACCCCAGTGCTTGACCCCCTGAAGATGATAGTGGGTGCCCTTCTCCGTAAAGGAGGTCTGCATGTTCAGGGCGTCGGTCCCATGGTCAGGCTCCGTGATCATGAGGCCGCCCATATTCTGTTCCTGCAGGAAGCGTCGGAAGATAGATCCCTTGATCTCGTCTCGGCCATACTTGGCCAGCGGTTGAAGAAACAGGGCCCAATTGATGCCGAACGTGAGAGAGAGTGCAAGAGACTCGTAGGACGATGCGGCTAGCATCGCCAGACTCTCATGAATCCTGCCGCCTCGCCCGCCATACTCTGTCGGGATGCATGTCGACAGGGGGTTGCACGCCATTATTTCGTTGAGGACATCCTCGGGCAACCCACGCTTCAGGCTGAGTGCGTCAAAATCGCCATCTACATGAAAGAGTCGGCGCAGGGTCTCCCGGTATCTCCCCAGGAATACGTCAAAGGGTTCTTGACTCCCGTTCGACTGCAGCTGGGTTGACAGGCGGCGACTCGCGATTGTTTTCAAGGGAATGGGCTGTTCAGTAGCGTGTGGAGGTAAACAGTAATGCCGCTAGCGGCCTGCCAGTCGGTGGAATATAGTGATTCACCAGGACATTAGGGGACACGACACCCTATCTGTTGTAGTACGCCTTGATGATCCCCTTGTATGCATCTACCGCACGTATTACTTCGGTGATCTCTATGCGTTCGTCCGGAGTGTGGGAGCGCTCGCTCATTCCGGGGCCAATTTTCACGGTTGGAACGTCGTGCAAAAAGAGCCAGTCCGAGGCGGTGGGAGAAGCAAAGGGTGCCGCATTTGGCAGAGCGGAAAGGCAGGCCTGTACGATGGCGGCGCTGCCTGGCGTGGAAACCGGAATGATGCGCTTGCTGTGCACGGATACTTCCGATTCAAGCAGTTCGTCAATCTGTGCGATGATCTCCTCGTGGGTATAGGCGGGCGTCGTCCGGATATCAATATAGAAGGAGCACTGATCCGGGACCACGTTACGCGCCGTGCCGCCCTCGATACAGGTAACGGAGATCGTGGGCTTGGTCAGCAAGGCCACTTCGCGGTGAAACCGATGAGACGTAAGCCGCTGGATGTCCCGTGCCGCCTTGAGAATGGCATTACTGCCCAGGTGCGCCCGCGCCGCGTGGGCAGTACGGCCACGTGCGATGGCTTTCAGTATCAGCAGGCCCTTTTGGGCAATCGCCGGTTGCAATTCGGTGGGCTCTCCCACGATGGCGGCGTGGATAGCGGGCAGGTTGGGGCGCAGTTGCCGCAGTCCGTTTTGCTCTTCGCCGACTTCCTCACACGTCGTTAACGCAACCATTACCTGGCCGACTCGCGGAGTCCAGCCTTCCCTGGCCAGTTCGATCAGAGCCATTGTCATTGATGCCCCGCACCCTTTGGCGTCAACGCTGCCGCGGCCATACAGGAATCCCTCGTGTTCTACAGGATCGAACGGGTCAAATGGATGCTCACTCGATGGAGGAACAACGTCGAGATGAGAGTTGAGTAGCAGCCGGTGCTTTCCCTCTCCCAGCCAGAAATAGACGTTGTCGCCAAACCGGCGAACCGGTAAGCCCGTCGCGCGCACGTATTGCTCGACAAAGGATGCAATAGCGCTTTCCTCACCGCTCAGCGACGGGAATCGCACCAGATCCTTCAGGAGCGTCACCACTTCGTGTGAAGCCGTGGCTGCGGATTGCATACAGAAACCTGGGATAGTTAGAGGAGCCCCTTAGACCGCGTGCGGCGTTGTCAAAAGGGCTACACGAACTCCATTTGTACGCGTCAGGAAGTCGTAGGATGGCCATTTCACCGTGAATTCCGCGCACACCTGTTTCCCGGGGACCGCACAAACCCAACGTCGCTGCTACTCGTCGCACACCGGGTCATCGGGCGCCAGCCACTGCGTCTTACCAATATTGGCATTGCGCCGGAGCCGTGGACCCATCACGACCAGGAACATAGCCGGCAGGACAAATAGTGTTTGCATCGTTGCTGTTGCGAGACCGCCGATGATTGGTGTGGCAATGCGCTTCATGACCTCGGCCCCCGTCTCTGTACCAACCATGACAGGCAAAAGGGCAAGCGCAGTGGTGAATACGGTCATCAGTACGGGGCGCACACGCTGCACGGCGCCGTGCTCAAGTGCTTGCAGAAGCATTCGCCGGGAGGACAAGAGACCCTTCCTCTGGCAGTCACCAACGGCCTGCT
Source organism: Rhodothermales bacterium (assembly GCA_963665975.1). Lineage (GTDB taxonomy): Bacteria > Bacteroidota > Rhodothermia > Rhodothermales > Bin80. The sequence goes on along the minus strand of OY762508.1, from coordinate 262,726 downwards.
TGAGGTAAACGAACATTACGACTCCGGTTTCGGCCGCCAGGCCGGCTACCGCTATAATGCCCACGCCAACTGCGACACTCAGTCGGTAGTCCAGAAGGCTTAACAGCCAGATGGCCCCGGATGCGGCAAACGGGAGCGGAATCAGAAGCAGCAGGCTCTCTGTTGCACTCTTGAAGTGAATGAATAGCAGCAGGAATATCAGGAGTATGGTAACCGGCACCAAGAGCCGTAAGCGACTGTTGGCTCGCTGCATATAGGTAAACCGGCCACCCCATGACAGCACATAGCCGGCCGGCAGGGCTACTTGATCCTCCACGACACGCTGTGCCTCGCGGACGTAGGAGCCGAGATCGGCGCCTTGCTGCAGGTCAACGAATACCCATGCTGCAGGTCTGGCATTTTCACTCTTGATCACAGCTGGCCCATCCACAAGGCGTAACGTGGCGATCTGGCCGAGAGGAATCTGCCCACTGCTCCTGGTAGGCACGAGCACATTGCGCAGGGCGGGCAGATTGCCGCGCAGCGCACGAGGATAGCGCACGTTGACCGGGTAGCGTTCCAGCCCTTCCACGGTTGTCGTAACGTTCATGCCGCCTACTGCCGTGGTAATGATGTCCTGCACTTCGCCCGTGGTGAGTCCATAGCGGGCGGCTTCCACACGGTCAATATCTATGTCGAGGAACGAACCACCCATAACGCGCTCGCCATAGACCGATAGCGTGCCCGGCACCGGTCTTAGCGCATCCTCAACCTGCTCCCCGATGGTCTCCAGGACTTGCAAATCCGGTCCCGTGATCTTGATGCCCACCGGAGTGCGGACGCCGGTTGCAAGCATGTCCAGCCGCGCTTGTATGGGCATGGTCCACGCATTGGTGAGACCGGGAATTTGGATGGCCTGATCGAGTTCGCGGATGAGTCTGTCGCGTGTCATGCCATCGCGCCAGTCAGAGGTCGGCTTGAGCCGAATGACGGTTTCGATCATCGAAGGTGGCGCAGGATCCGTGGCGGTTTCTGCTCTGCCGACCTTGCCGAAGACACCGTCTACCTCCGGAAAGGACGCGATAATGCGATCGGTCTGCTGCAACAGTTCCTTGGCTTTTTGTAGAGAGATTCCGGGGAGCGTCGTCGGCATGTACAGTAGATCGCCTTCGTCCAACGGGGGCATGAATTCCGATCCGATTTGCGCAAACGGCACTACGACGTTCCCGAATAGGAGTCGTTGAAGCGGGAGCAGGGAAAGCACAAGGAGCAGAGCACCGCTTACGAGTATGATGACCGGATGCCGCAATGTGGCCCGAAGAAAGACGCGGTAGGCTCCCATAATGTGGCGGTTCGGCAAAACGTCCCCCTCATTGCGAATACGGCCCCGGATAAGCATAGCCATAAGCGCTGGCACGAGGGTCACCGCGAGTAGTGCGGACGCAGCCATGGCGAAGGTCTTGGTGAAGGCAAGCGGGCGGAACAGACGGCCTTCGACCTCTCCAAGCGTGAATACAGGCAAGAAGCTGATGGTCACGATCAGGAGCGAAAAGAACAGACTGGGGCCCAATTCCCGTGCGGCGGCAGTAATGGCCTCCAGGCGCTGCGTGGGAGAGAGCACGGGTGGCCCGCCGCCTTGCGGTTCTGCGCCAGATGCGGCGCGTAGCCGTCCCACATGCTTATGGGCATTTTCGACCATGACCAGAGAGGCGTCGACCATCACGCCAATGGAGATCGCAATGCCACCCAGGCTCATGATGTTGGCATTGATCCCCAGGAGATACATAATGAGCAAGGCAACCAGGATGCCTACGGGAATCGTGATGAGCGCCACAAAAGCGCTGCGCACATGGACCAGAAAAAGGAGGGCAATGAGGGCCACGATGGCCAACTCCTGCCAGAGTTTGGTCTTGAGTGTGTCGATGGCACGCTCGATCAGGTCGCTGCGATCATATTCCGTGATGATTTCCACCCCTTCCGGCAGGCTGGATTTAATAGCGGCAAGCCGCTCTTCGACGCGCCGAATAACCTCCTGGGCATTCTCGCCATGACGCATGACGACAATGCCGCCCACTACTTCTCCTTCACCATTCTTTTCTGCCAGACCGCGCCTGATTTCGGGTCCGACCTGCACCGTGGCTATGTCGCCAATGGTCACGGGAGTCCCCTGAGCGGTTCTTAGGGGTACGGCGCCGATATCACTCTGCCCCTGCAAATAGCCGCGTCCGCGAACGATATACTCACGCTCCCCCAGCTCGAGGAGGCGCGCTCCAACGTCCCGGTTGGAGCGGCGCAACGCTTCCCCCACTTCGGTTGGGGCAATGCCGTATGCCGCCAGCCTCTGCGGGTCAACCACGACCTGATACTGTTTTTGAAATCCGCCTACCGTAGCGATTTCCGCAACACCCTTCACAGCTTGAAGCTCATACTTCAAAAAGAAATCCTGAATGGAACGTAATTGGGCGAGGTCTCGGGCTCCGGACCGATCAATGACGGAATACGCATATACCCAGCCAAGGCCGGTCGCGTCCGGGCCAAGTGTCGGCCTGACGCCCTCAGGCAGATCCTCGCCCACGTAACTGAGCACCTCCAACACGCGGGTTCGCGCCCAATACTGGTCGGTTTGATCCTCGAACAGAACGTATATAAAGGAGACGCCAAACAGGGAAAACCCGCGCACGGTTTTGGCCTGTGGCACCGCTAACATCGCTGTGGCCAGCGGGTAGGTGACCTGCTCTTCAACGATGCGGGGACCTTGACCATGATAGTCCGTCTTGATGATGACCTGTACGTCTGACAGGTCGGGAATCGCATCAACAGGTGTGTGCATCATGGCCCAGATGCCCAGCACCGCGACAAGCGCGGTGGCAAGCAGGACAAGCGTGCTATTGGCGGCGCTCCACGTAATAGTGCGTTGTATCATGATAGTATCGGTATGATGGCATTCTTGTCCATAACGCACGCGCGTCAGGCCACTAGTGGCCTGCATGCATGGCACGAATGGCGCCCTTTAGCTGCACTTCAGAATCAATAAGGAATTGCGCGCTCGTTACGATGCGGTCTCCTTCTTCCAGACCCGAGAGCACCTGCACCATGCCTTCCGCGGTGACTCCCGTGCGTATCTCGCGTGGTTGGAATCTTCCGTTGCCTAGGGCGAGGATGGCCACGCTATGCTCTCCGGTACGTATGATGGCCTCTTCTGGCGCTACCGGGGATGCGTCGGCTGCCCCACCCTCGATGTAGACGGTGGCATACATGCCGGGTTGAAGTCGGCTCGTTGGCCCTGCAGGCATTACGATCCGGGCACGGGCCGAGCGAGCCTCGGCGTCCATCATGAGATAGATATGGTCCACTAGGCCCTGATAGTCCTGCCCGGGCTGATAGGGCAGTTCGATGCGAGCCACCGCCCCTTCCTCTATCCAGCCGAGGTCCTGTTCATAAATGTCGGCGATGAGCCATATCCTCGAGATATCCACTATGTCCATTAGCGAGTGCCCCGCAGCAATCCGCTGTCCTGCAACCACATCCTTGTTCATGACCTCCCCCGAGGCTGGCGCATAGAACGTCAGCGTCCGCTGAGGGGTCAGCGTCGCTTCCAGGTAAGAGATCTGCTGCTCGGTCACATCCCAGTAGGTCAACCGTCTGCGTGCGGCCTCCAATAGGCGTTGGGCGTCTTGTGCGGCGCCGTTTTGTGCGACGCGATCTACATGGCGCAGGGCAAGCAGGTATTCCTCCTGAGCGGCGACGAGTTCAGGACTGAATAATTCCAGAAGCGGTTGCCCCTTCTCGACGAGCGCCCCTTCGTAGTCTATGTGTAGTGTTTCAACCCATCCGCCCACCTTAAGCGTAACGGTATAGGCTCCTTGCTCGTCCATTTCGAGACGGCCTGTAGTACGGATCGTGCGTCGGAGCGCCGCTGTTGTAACACTGGCTGTCCGGACTCCAATGTTCTGTGTCGTAACCGGATCGATCTGGATAATGCCACTGACGCTCTCGCGTCCTGCGACCGGTGTCATTGCCATGCCGCAGATTGGGCACGAGCCAGGCTCTTCGCTGCGGATATGCGGATGCATGGCGCAAGTGTATACTTGTGCCTCCGGTGGGGAAAGTGCGCTCAGGGAGTCCATGAGCATGTCACCGTGCATATGCTCTCCTGAAGGACCGCCGCCTCGCGTGCATCCGCCCAGGAGCAGAACGAACAGCAGCCCAATGTGAATTGTGATTTTCATAGTTCGAGATCGATTAGCCAGCGCGCTCCGACAGTCTTTTCAAGCGCGGCGACAGTATTGAGGGTGGCAACGACGGTATTGGTGTGATCCAGGCGGAGACTGAACAGGGTACGTTCTGCGTCGAGCACATCGAAGAAATCGCCCCAAGTGTTCGTATAGGCGCTCAGCGCTGCTTCGAGTGCAGCCTCCGCCTGCGGAATCAGAGTCCCCGCAAACTGGCGTATTTGACGCTGCAGTCGGTCGTGTTGGCTGATCAGGGTTTGGATTTGCGCATGAGTTTCCACCTCGAGCGCGCGCATACTGGTGTCAAGTCTTTGGCGACCAAGACGTGTTTCTTGCAGGCGAGCGTGTAGGCCCGTGCGCGCGAGTGGGATGCGCACGCCGAATCCCACACCGAGCGCGTCGCGCCCGTCGGAAGACGGTGGTATGTTCGATGCTGCGATGTCGAAATAGGCAACGCTAACCGTGACGTCCGGCCAATATGCAAGGCGGGCCAGGGCCACCTGCTGCTCTGCACGCTGGATATGCTTCACAATAGCCAATGCCCGGGGGTCGTGCTGCAGGGCGTAGGTCAGCAAATGCGCGTTATCAGGCAGGGAGGTAGGCAGTGAGACCGTTACGGCTCCGCGGAAAGCGGAGGCATCGGTGTGCCCCAACAGGCGAGCCAGGCTTTGTTGGGCGGCCTGCCGCTCGGCAGCCAGTTGCTCACGTTTGAGGTCGAGCCGTTGGCGTTCGAGCTGCGCCTTCAGGATGGACGCCTGCGTACCGGCGCCCACTTCGTAGCGTGCCGCGGCAGCCTCTTCGAAGCTGCGGAGAAGGGCCTGGAAGCTGCCGATCAGGCGGTCGGTTTCCTGGATCCTGTAGAGCTCATAGTAGCTCTCTTTCGCCTCATACATCAGCGCGAGCGCGAGTGCGCGCACATTGAGCACGGCATCCTGAGCATGAAGCTCAGCGATGCGTCTGCGACGGACTCGTTTGCCGGGAACCGGGAGCGGCTGTTCCAGCTGCCACTGCGATCGCTGCACGCCGCGTGCGGTATGAACTGGCCATGGCTGGACGAGCAGCCGCATTGTCGGATCTGGATACGCGGAAACCTGCGCAGGACGTTTCTTCAGTGCGCGTGCATAGAGGCGGGCAGCCTCCAGATCAGGATTGCCGGTTTCCAGGTCTTCAAGGATCCTGGGGAGGTCAAGTGGAGCGAGTGCCTGTGATCCTGCCGGAATCTGCCCGCGTACCGGGACCGGGCAGATCAGGAGAAGGACTATCAGGGCACCCTTGTAGAAGGTGCACATGTCGTTCCTGAGTGATTGACGCTGGGAAATGAGTAGCCGCGCGTAGGCTGCCGGCTGGCGTCAAGACTCAAATCAGGAATGTGCAGTGGAGCAGATGCAGGGAAAGCAGAAGGGGTGGTCGCCGCTGCTCATCCACCAATGCATTGCGCGTAGCGGAAAAAGGGAGTTCGTTGCCCAAATGCGCCACAGCGGGCAACGCGCAATTGATCAGTCTGCTGGGTGTCAGCACTGCTTCTGGCACCGCGTCAGGATCGGCCTGGATCATGCAACATGCATGGTTTGCAGTAGCATGAGACGAGGCTGTGGCAGGCTCGTGTTCGTGCGTGTGTTCTGTCTCACGCTCCCGATGAGGACATTCGTCCTGCCCATACGCGTTAGTAGTCTGGGTATGGTTTGCGCATGCATATAGCACATGCGGCAAGCTACTCGTCAGGAGCAATAATGCGGTCAGTATTGCGACTGTGGCACGCATCGTACGACCCGAACGCCGATTCAAGGGAACTCCCAAAATACCGCGTGCACTGCACTGTGTTCCGATCGGCCGTGGCGCGCGAACAGAGCCACGACGCCGTCATGGCATGATACGCGTCGCGTAATGGCGATGCACAAGATCGGCGGGGCCTACGATGAACACACTGCCAATGCCCGCACGCAGCGCATCAAGCCCGACGCGGAGCTTGACGCCCATGCCGTCGGAAATCCAGCCCATCTCCAACCCCTCCTCATAGGTCTCACGCGTACATGCGGCTAGCAGGGAGGAGGCATCCTCCACGTCGCGTCGCACGCCGCCGGTCTCGGTTACCAGGAGCAACGCGTCCGCGCCTAGTGCGGCAGCAATCGCGTACGCCGTGGTGTCGGCGTTGACGTTGTACAGCTGCCCGCGCCTGTCTGCACTCAAGGTCGCCACAATGGGCATGTAGTCCGCCGCCAGCAATTGGTCAACGATCGTGGTATCCACGCCCGTTATGTCACCCACCCAGCCAAAGTCCACGGTCTCTCCATCGACCAACCATGGCGGCCGTTTTTCGACACGAAGCAGACCGCCATCCACACCGGAAATCCCGACAGCGGAGAGTCCCGCGCTAACTGCGCTGGCGACCAGCATCGGGTTCAGCTTGCCGCGGATGGTCCAGGCAACAATGTTCAGATCCAGGTCTGTCGTCACCCGGCGGCCATGGACTATACGCGGGCTGTGTCCAAGCCTTTTGGCCAGGGCCGTTGCCTGCGGACCTCCACCGTGCACCAGTACGACGGGTCCCTGTGCGCGCAACACTGCAATTTGCCGCCAGAGCATATCAAGGTCTGCGCTGGTCCCGACGATTGCGCCGCCAAGCTTTATGACCGTCGTCGCCATGCTACAGGCCCCAGAGGTGTGCCAGAATGGCCTTTTGGGCGTACAGCCGGTATTCCGCCTGGAGGAGATGGATGGCCTGCGGCCCATCCAGCACCGCATCGTCTACCACAACGCCGCGTCGGACAGGAAGGCAGTGCATGAACACCCCTCCACCGGTCTTTTCCATGAGCGAGGAAGTGACCCGCCAGTCCCGGCGACCCTGCCGCATGGAGGCCTCAAGGTCCGAATCCTTGTACCTTAGTTTGCCACCCCACGCCTTGGCATAGATGACGTCGGCATCCTCAAAGGCCGTTTCCTGATCAGTGGTCTCTTCGATTTCAAACCCGTGATGGTCCGCAATGGCGCGTGCACGCGCCACTACGCCACTATCGAGCCCGAATCCATACGGCCTGGCCACAGTCACCTGCATGCCTAGACGGGTCGCCATCAGCAATGCCGAGTTCGGTACGGCCATCGGCAGTGCCTTCGGATGGTAGGCCCACGTGAGCACGAACTTCTTGCCCCGGACATCGCCATCGAATTGTGTATGGATGGTCGCTGCGTCACCGAGAGCCTGGCAAGGATGGTGGAAGGCAGATTCCAGATTGATCACCGGTACACTGGCTGATTGCACGATCGTGCGAATGAGCGTATCATCGCGGTCCTGCGCATAATCGGTGCCAGAGGCGAATACGCGTACACCGATAGCGTCGTAGTAACGGGACAGCACACCGATGGCCTCGCTAATATGCTCCGCAGGCCGTCCATCCATGACGCCGCCGCTCTTCCACTCAAAATCCCATGTGCCGCTTCCTGGAATGATCGTGCTGACGTGGGCGCCCAACTGTGCGCCTGCCACTTCCATGGATGTCCGCGTGCGCAAGGACGCATTAAAGAACACCAATGCCAGACTACGCTGCACGGAGGTCGGAATGCGCTCTCGCCGCTGTTCGTAATACTGCCGCGCCGCCGCAATATGAGATTGCCATGATTCCTCGTCGATGGCATCCCACGTGATCAGATGCCGGGGCGGACCCTGGTCATTATCCTGTGACATGGTACTGGACTCCCGGCGTCGTCAAAGTTGTCTGGTGGCGTGCGCAAATGCATCCGCGAACGTATCAATATCTTCGTCAGACGTTACAAGCGGAGGCATGAGGCGCATGATGTTGGACTCTCCGGAACCCCCGGCCAGCACGCCGTGCTCCCGCAAGGCGGTCAGCAGGGGTGCGGTCTCTCCGTGAAGTTCGAGACCAATCAGGCAGCCTCGCCCGCGAACGGCACGAACACGGCCCCTCACCGCTGCGCGGATGCCCTCATGGATCCTCCCGGCACGCGTCATAAGATTTTCCTCAGTAATAGTCGCGATGGTCGCTTCTACGGCGGCCATCGCCAGCATGCCGCCGCCAAACGTCGATCCCTGGTCGCCATATTCGACTTTCGCAGACAGAGCTTCTGACACCAACACCGCACCTACCGGGACGCCAGATCCCAGGCTCTTTGCCAGCGTGATCAAGTCGGGAGTGCATCCCAGCTGCTCGGAAATCGAAAACGTGCCTGTACGGCCAACGCCCGTTTGGATTTCGTCAAAAATGAGCACTACCCCATGCTCGTCGCAGAGCCTGCGCAATCCCTGGTAGTAGAGATCCGGGGCCTGCATGACACCAGCGATACTCTGAATGGGCTCTAATAGCACGGCGGCAGGGGCGGGGTTCTGCGCCAATGCGACCGCTGCAGCCTCAAGACTTCCGAACGGAATAAACTGCGCCGCCCGAAGCACACGCGCGAAGGGCTCCCTGTATGCCGGGTTCCATGTGGCGGCCAGGCTTCCGAGTGTGCGCCCGTGGAAGGCGCCTTCCATGGCGATGAGGCCGCTACGCCCTGTAGTCTTGCGGGCGATCTTCAGTGCAGCCTCAATTGCTTCGGTGCCGGAGTTGCAGAAAAACACGCGGCCCATTCCTTCCGGCGCTACTTTAGCGAGAAGTGCAGCGGAGCGCGCGCGCACCGGGCTGTACACCACGTTGGAATAAAAGATTAGGTGTTGCGCCTGGTCCTGAATGGCGCGCACCACACGCGGCGGCGCATGGCCGAGCAGCGTTACACAGTGGCCGCCATAGAAATCTAGATACCGCCGTCCGTCCGCATCCCAGACCTGCGTGCCCTCGCCACGTACGAGCGCAACGGGAATCTTCCGGTACGTCGGAATCTGAAACCTGTCTTCCGTCTGAATGATTTCCGCCGTCGTCATGCCTGGCCTGCGCGTTTATTGGCTACAAGCCCTGCGGTATCCGGCCAGCCCATTAGAAGATTCAGGTTTTGTACGGCCTGGGAGGCTGCACCCTTCAACAGATTGTCCAGTGCAAAGCCAACGACGAGATGACGGCCCTCGACCACCCATCCGATATCACAATACGGCGTTCCTGCAGCATAGCGCAGTTCGGGCAATGTGTCTGGCCACAGGCGCGTACATCCCGCTGATGCGTATGCGTGCTGGTACCAGGCGGCAACATCGTCGCTGCCGGTGTCGGGTGGCAATGCAATATGGGCCGTGCCCCATATGCCACGCGTCCATGGGCCGGATACGGGAACGAAGGCCACATTTGCATGCGAGCCAAGCGATTGCTGGATTTCAGGCAGGTGCTGATGTGCCAGTACCTTATAGGCGCGTACGTTGCTGTCACGCGTGGGAAAGTGGGTGGTGGCCTTTGGGCGAATGCCGGATCCGGATGCGCCCGTGAGTGCGGTAACGGACACCTCTAATGAGGGTAGCGCACGTGCGAGCGGCCACAGCGCCAGCGCCACGCCTGTGGCGAAGCAGCCTGGATTGGCCACCCATTTTGTGCCTGCAGGATAGGGCGCACAGGTCTCCACTAACCCGTAACGAAATCCTTCGAGCAGCTCTGGAGCCGGGTGTGTCATCCCAAACCAGCGCTCGTACAGACCACTGTCGGGAAATCGAAAATCCGCGCTTAGATCCACAATGGCCCCATCATACCCGGCGTTGAGGAGTCCCTGTACCAGTGGTGCACTGCGACCATGCTCCGCCGTGACCATGACCGCATCCAGGGCGACGGCATCCAGCGCGTCCGGATGGCTGAAGACCAGGTCACTGTCACCGCGCAGCGACGGATGCGCGGCGCCAATGGGCTGCCCCGCAAACGTGCGGCTCGTCACCGCCGCTAGCCGGGCTGCAGGATGGTGCAGTAGCAGGCGGATAAGCTCTCTGCCGACATAGCCACCGGCATGGAGGATACCAATCGATTTCTGATGCTGTTCAGGATTCATGGACGCACTCAAAAAACGATCCTAGTTGTCGGGATCTCGTGCTTTTCGCGCAAGATACGACTGCACGCCGGTCAGTTGGCAAAAGCCTCGCGCGTCACGCCCATCCCACAGCGCCGCTTGCTCGCCATAAGTGGCCACACCCGTGTTGAACATCGAAAAGGGACTGTCGCAGCCGGTAATAGTAATGTGACCCTTGAATAGACGCACCATAACTATCCCGGTGACAACTGATTGCGAGGAGTCGACAAAGGCTTCAATATCACGCATGACGGGATCGAACATCTGCCCTTCATGCAATAGTACGCCATAGAAATCGGCCAGCCGATCCTTCTGGTAACGCTGCCACTTTGTAAGGATAATCTTCTCCAGCTCGCGATGGGCCGTAATAAGGATCATCGCAGCTGGCGCCTCGAAACCGATGCGACCCTTGACGCCGAGGATGGTGTCGCCGACATGGTAATCCCGGCCGACACCGCACTGCCCTCCGACATCGTTCAGGCGTTCAATGAGCGACACGGGATCCATTGGTGTATCGCCCAAGGCTACCGGAAGTCCCTGTTCGAACCGCACAGCCAATTCGATCGCATGATCAGGTGCCTCTGCCGGACTGGTCGTGTCGGGATATACGTCGTCGGGCAAGGGCTGCGTAGTGCCAAGCGTCTCTGCGCCGCCAATGGTTGTTCCCCACAATCCTGCATTGATCGAATAGCGGGTCGTAGACACGGGGACCTCATGACCACGCGTTCTCAGATACTCCGTGGTGTCCTTCCGGGTCAGCCCCTTATCGCGAATCGGGGTGATGATTTCGAGATCGTCCGCCAGCATGCGGATGGCAACGTCGAACCGGACCTGGTCGTTGCCGGCTCCGGTAGAGCCATGCGCGATGGCCCGTGCGCCAACCTGTCGGGCAATGTCCACGGTCATGTGCGCCTGCACGACCCGTTCGCTTCCCACGCACAGCGGATAGACGCCTCCGCGCAGCACGTTACCCTTAATCAGGTAGCTTAGATGGTTTTCGTACAATGCACGGCGTCCTTCGAGCAAAAAATGCTGCTTGGCTCCCAGTGACCGCGATTTTTCTTCAAGGATATCCTTGTCCGTTTCTGTCAGACCCCCTGTGTTGACGGTCACCGTATACACGGCTTCGCCGTAGGTCTCCAGGAGATATGGGACACAGAACGATGTATCAAGGCCACCGCTGAACGCCAATACAATCGACATAACGCAAGGAATGGGGACACAAAAAAGCCGCCATTGCCAGGCAAGGCAGCGCCAATGCAAGTTCAGATTCCTCGTACATGATAGCTTAAATCAACGCCTGGATCTGGTAAAAGGTTGCGTCGCCGGTCTGTGAAAGCCTCGCGTGCAAGGAGAATCGTATATTAAGATTCCCGGCCTCCGAGCAATCGTCATGAACTTCATTCGGCAAGGCAAACGAGCCACGAAGCTGCCCATCTGGAAGGCGGACGAGGCATCCTTGCGGCGCACAACGGATCTCGTGGCGGTCGAAGAACCCCTTGAAATCAGGCTGGGCTACTGGGACGGATCCCGGTACTCCGAGCACGCGGTAGCCGTAACGATGCGTACCCCGGGGGATGACGTGGAGCTGAGCGTCGGCTTTCTGTTTGCAGAGGGGGTGATTGCAGGTTTCTCCGAGGTGGAGCGGGTGCGCCATGACGCCACGCGTCGCGTCGTAACGGTCAGGTTATCGCCGGACTTGCCTGTCGACCTCACGCGATTGACTCGCTACTCACTGACTACGTCCAGTTGCGGCGTTTGCGCGAAGACGTCGCTTGAAGCGCTTGATCTTGCTCCAAACATCGCCCCGCTATCGGTACGGGAAGCATGCCTGGACCCGGAGGTTGTTCAGGGACTGCCAGACCAGCTCCTGGCCGAGCAGGAAACCTTTGGTCAAACCGGTGGCCTCCACGCGGCAGGATTTGCTGACATGGAAGGGGTGCTTCTGGATAGCCGGGAAGATATTGGCAGGCACAATGCGGTGGACAAACTGGTTGGCGCACGTGTCATGGAGGGTAACCTGCCCGAAGGGGATGGAATCCTTGTTGTCAGTGGACGCGCAAGTTTTGAATTAGTGCAGAAGGCGCTCATGGCCCGCATCCCGGTTCTGGTTGCCGTGGGGGCGCCGTCGAGTCTTGCTGTGGGGCTGGCTGATCGCTACCGGATGACACTGGTGGGGTTCACCCGCCATGCCCGGTTCAACGTGTATAGCCATATGAGGCGGCTTCGTTCGTCGCATGTGTTGCAACATGAAGTAGCATGAAACTTAGAATACAGGATAGCTCTCTGCGCCTGCGTCTGACCCGGAAAGAGGTCGCGGTGTTCGCCGCCACGGGGCGCGTGGCGGCGGAGACGCACTTTCCGTCGGGAGAACGGCTTACATATGCACTGGAAGTCTCGCGCAGCGATGAGCGACTGGCAGCGACCTTCGAGGATGGCCGTATTACGGTATGCGTGCCCGAGGAGCTGGTAAGTGAATGGGCGCACACCGACAAGGTGGGGCTTGAGGAAGACTCCGGTATGATCATTCTTGTTGAGAAAGATTTCAAGTGCTTGCACGGCCCCGCGCATCGCGTCGATGCAGACGCGTTTCCCAATCCCAACGCGTAACCGATGGACGAAAACGCCGGTAACCCTCAAGCGTGGCATTCGCCGCTGGAGGATGCGCCAGCCCGTGTTAGTCCGGCAAAAACGGTAGCGGCCGGAGCGCCGGCCGTTCTTGCATCGGTGCGCCACGCGGCGGCCGAAATGGGCGTAACACGCAGTGTTCGGGTTCTCAGGCAGCTCAACCAGAAGAGCGGCTTCGACTGCACGGGGTGCGCATGGCCGGACCCGGAACTCCCGGCATTGGCGGAGTTCTGCGAGAACGGCGTTAAGGCTGCAGCCGCGGCTGCGACAAAGCAGCGGGCAACGCCGGCCTTCTTTGGCGCCTGGAGCATCGACGCGCTCCGGCAGCAATCGGACTTTTGGCTTGGCCAGCAGGGGCGCCTGACAACTCCGATGTGGTTGCGGCCAGGCGGCAAGCACTACGAGCCGATCGCATGGGACGATGCCTTCGCACTCATAGCCAGACATCTCCGCGCCTTGGACGATCCCAACAGGGCAGTCTTTTATACATCGGGCAGGGCCAGCAACGAGGCGGCGTTTCTCTACCAGCTGTTTGCCCGTTGTTTCGGGACAAACAACCTGCCCGACTGCTCCAATATGTGCCACGAGTCCAGCGGCATGGGACTCAAGGAGGTTATCGGTGTCGGCAAAGGAACCGTGTTGCTGGAGGATTTTGAGCGCACCGATTTGATTTTCATCGTCGGCCAGAATCCTGGGACCAATCATCCGAGAATGCTGGATACGCTCGAGCGCGCCAAGAAGGCGGGGGCCAGAATTGTGCATGTCAACCCGCTACCGGAAGCAGGTTTGGCGCGATTCAGGCACCCACAGAAACTCTCTGGTTATGTAGGTGGCGGGACGTTGTTGGCGGATGTATTCGCACAGGTCTGCATTAACGGCGATGTCGCATTCTTCAAAGGAGTGATTAAGCACATGCTGGAAGAGGAGGAGCGGCGCCCCGGCACGATCCTCAGCCATGCATTCATTGCCGAAAGGACGCAAGGATATGCTGCACTAAAGGCCGACTTGGAGAGCGAATCCTGGGAGGCAATTTCCGATGGCAGTGGAGTAGCAGAGCGTATTATTCGGCACATCGGCGAAATGGTTATCGCCTCCGACCGCATTATTGCATGTTGGGCGATGGGGCTTACGCAGCACAGGAATGCCATAGCCAACATTCAGAGCATCGTTAACCTGCTTCTCCTCAAGGGCGCCATTGGAAAGCCGGGATCCGGGGTCTGCCCTGTTCGCGGCCATTCCAACGTGCAGGGAGACCGCACCATGGGCATAACGCCGCGTCCATCGGCGGACTTTCTCCACAGGCTGGGGGAAGAATTCGGGTTTGAGCCGCCAACACGCCATGGCTACGACACCGTGGATGCCATCAGGGCGATGCTCCGCGGCGGCGTGGATGTCCTCATGGCCCTGGGAGGCAATCTGCTGTCTGCAGGGCCGGACACGGCGGCTATCGGCGAGGCGCTCGGCAGGTGCAAACTGACGGTGCAGGTGTCAACGAAGCTCAACCGCTCGCATCTCGCACCTGGCAAAGAAGCCCTTATCCTGCCATGCCTTACCAGAATGGAGCGACACACTGGCGGAGGGCGCGTTTCCGTAGAGAATTCCATGGGGATCGTGCATGCCTCGCAAGGGGAGCTTCCGCCCGCGTCTGAAGCGCTACTTGGAGAACCTGCTATTGTGGCACGTCTTGCAGGCGCAACATTGGATGGCGCACTGGACTGGAGTGCATTCGAAACGGATTATGATCACATCCGCGACGCCATCGCTGCCGTAGCGCCCGGGTTTGAGGATTACAACGCACATGTGCGGGCAGGAAGGCGTCTGGTGTTGCCGAATCCGGCGCGCGACGGGCGCTTCGTGACGCCGAGTGGCAAAGCGCAGTTTACTGTACACCCGATTGCCCGGCATGATCTGGCCTCCGGCGAATTTCTCATGATGACCATTCGTAGTCACGACCAGTTCAATACGACCATCTATGGATTGGACGATCGTTACCGAGGCATCAAAGGAGGCCGCCGCGTGGTGTTCATCAACCGGCTTGATGCAGAAGATGCGGGGTTCGAGGCGGGGGCCTGGGTGGATCTTGTTAGCCGGTATGACGAAGAGGAGCGTGTAGCGAATCGCTTTATGGTCGTCTTTTATGACATCCCCAGACGCTGCGTAGCAACGTATTTTCCGGAAGCGAATATGGTTATTCCGCTCGGTCACACGGCGGTTGGGAGCAATACGCCAGCCTCCAAGTCCGTCGTAATCCGACTACGGCCGGCGGAGAAGAGGGCAACCGCATGATCATTGGGGCCATGGATCTGACCGCCGTCGTTCTTGCAGGAGGTAAAAGCAGCCGGTACGGCTCCGACAAGGCATTGGCCGTGGTCGGTGGCCGCTGCATGATCGATTGCGTAGCAGACACCGTGCGGAGACACGTAGAGGAGGTGCTTGTAAGCGTAGGTGATCCGTCGGTGCGTTACGACGTAGAAGGTGCTCGCCACGTAGTTGATCGGGTACCGGGAGCCGGCCCTCTGGCGGGACTTCATGCTGCCTTGTCAGCCATGCATACTTCCTGGCTATTGGCGATAGCGTGCGATATGCCGTTTATTACTGACGCCGCACTGGAGGCGCTGCTTGAAGCCCGTTCGGAAGACGCACTGGCCATCGTGGCGCGCACGCCCGATGGGCAGCGGCACCCGCTATGTGCATGCTACCAGGGATGCATACTCCCCGTGGTGGAAGCGAGACTGCGCGGAGGCAACCGGGCCCTCCTGGCGCTGTTGGATTCGCTCCCCAGGGTCCGCTATGTGGATCTCTCGCCGGACGCCCTGCGTAACGTGAATATCGAAACAGATCTTTCCCTGATCTCTCGCGCATGCTAATACACGAGCTGAAGCTGCTGTCAGAGAGTGCCGTCCAGACCGGAAGTACCGTAGGAGGGGCGGAAGAGGTGCCTGCGGGTTTCCCGCTGCGGTACAGCAGGGAAGCCGCTCGGCAGAACGTCTTGTCGGACGGCTTCAGCCGCTACCATACGTATTTGCGGATTTCGCTGGTGGAGCACTGCAATCTGCGGTGCCGGTACTGTATGCCGGAAGACGGGCTCGACTGGACACCCGGCGACCAGCTTTTGACGAGCGGTGAAATCATACGTCTTGCCAACCTCTTCGTACGAGAGGGTGTCACCAAGATCCGCCTTACCGGCGGCGAGCCGCTCTTGCGGCCAGGCGTGGAGTCTATTGCGGAAGCCATCGGCAGTCTGCCCGGTCTCCGGACCCTGGCAATAACCACGAACGGGCTCCTGTTGCGCAAGAAGTTTGACCGGCTACAGGCGGCCGGAGTAAACCTGCTCAACATTAGCCTGGACACGCTGCGAGCCGATCGGTTTGAGGCGGTTACACGACGAAGGGGGCTGGATCTTGTGGTGCGGGCTGTGGAGGAGGCGGCGCAACGAGGGTATGATCCGGTAAAGGTCAACTGCGTCGTGATGCGGGGCGTTAATGAAGACGAATTGGTTGACTTTGTTGCCTGGACCAAAGACATGCCACTGGAGGTGCGCTTTATTGAATTCATGCCCTTTGACGGGAATCGATGGGACGAATCGCAGTTGGTGTCGTATGCGGAAATGCGCGATCGTATCGAGGAGCATTTTCCGTTGGAACGGCGACAGGACGGACCGAACGAAACCTCCAAGACCTTTCGGGTGCCCGGATTCCGGGGGTCGGTAGGGTTTATCACGTCCATGACGGACAATTTCTGTGAGGGCTGCAACCGGCTCCGCATCACAGCCGACGGTAATTTGAAAGTATGCCTGTTCGGCGCGGCCGAGGTCAGTCTGCGAGATGCGCTGCGTGCGGGCGCAACCGACGAAGAGCTCTCTGAGGTGATAAGTAGCGCCGTAGGTCGCAAGCGAGCCCGGCATGCGGGCATGCACAACATTGCGGCCATGGAAAACCGTCCCATGATCATGATTGGCGGCTAGCACGGGTGCGGACCAAGACACTACCGACTGTATGCTAGGCATTGTTGCTTTATTGGGCTTCCTCGCTGTGGGCCAGGATGTGACGCCTTCAGACTCCACCCTCCGGGTGATGACCTTCAATATTCGGTACAACAATCCGTCGGACGGTCAGAACGCGTGGCCCAATAGGCGAGAACAGGTCGCCACCGTTATCCAGGACAGCGACGCCGCCATCGTCGGGATTCAGGAGGCGCTACACGGACAGGTCGCCGACCTTGCAGCGCTACTGCCCGAATATGCCTGGTTCGGGGTTGGGCGCGACGATGGGAAAGAGGCAGGGGAGTATGCGCCCGTCTTCTATCGGCGAGACAGACTGGAGCTCTTGGAAGGAGAGACGTTCTGGCTTTCCGAAACCCCCAACACGCCTGGAAGCAAGAGTTGGGATGCGGCCATCACCCGGATTATCACTGCCTGCAAGTTTCAGGATAAGGCATCCGGCGCCACATTCCTGCTTTGGAATACACATTTCGATCACCGTGGCGAACAGGCGCGTCTGGAAAGCGCGAGGCTGATCGTGCGCATGCTCGGGGCCGCGGCGGCCACTCAGCCGGTGGTCGTAACGGGTGACTTTAACTTTGTGCCGCAAGCAGCGCCGCACGGCGTGCTCACGGCAGGTGGCCTGGTGGACGCGCGCGATCATAGCACGACCGAGCCCGTGGGCCCCATGGGCACGTTTTCGGGCTTCGTTGTGCGGCCGGAAGCGCCTGCGCGGCGCATAGACTACATTTTTGTGGACCGCGCTGTTGCCGTTGAGCGCTACGCAGTGATAGACGCGCAGGCGAATGGGTATTACGTATCGGACCACCTTCCGGTGTTTGTGGCCATACGGCTTGCTCCGGAATAGGCCGAGTTCTTACCCCGTGCTCTGCATTGCTGCCGCAATGCCATTCACACTAAGAAATAGCGCCTGAAGGAGCCGCTCGCGGTCTGTCTCTTCACCCGTCCGGTTACTCCGCATGAGCTCGATCTGGAGCAGGTTCAGCACGTCCGTATAGGGGTTGCGGAGGGCGATGGACTTGCGGATCACCGGATTGTTGCCGAGCAGTTCTT
Source organism: Rhodothermales bacterium (assembly GCA_963665975.1). Taxonomy (GTDB): domain Bacteria; phylum Bacteroidota; class Rhodothermia; order Rhodothermales; family Bin80. The sequence continues at coordinate 244,909 of OY762508.1, read as the reverse complement.
TCTGTCCCGTGATCTGCAGGATGGCCTTCCGGCCACGGGCAAAATCCGAAGCGATAGTGGCGTGAAGCTCCTGCTTCTGAGCCAGGCTTGCATACTCTTCGGCAATGTCGAGGCGCGCCCGCGCCATTTCGCGCTGCGCGTTATTAATCACAGCGCGAAAAAACGGCCATGCCTTGTACATGTGTTGCAGCACAGGGGCGTGTTCCTCCATACTGCGCCCCATCGCGGCCCCCACGCCGTACCAGCCGGGCAGAATATACCGCGTTTGGGTCCAGGCAAACACCCAGGGGATCGCCCGCAGGCGACCGAAGTCCACTTCCTGCGCATTACCGCGGGATACGGGGCGCGAGGCGATGGGTAGCCGGCTGATCTGCTCGATAGGCGTCACTTGCGCATACCATGGCCAGAGCGCGGGGTCATCTACGAGTTCCCGATATGCAGCCATGGACCCGGTTGCTAAGTCCTCCATGACCTGGATGTCAGCAACGTCGTCAGGGGGATCGAAGGCGCGCACCGGTGCGAGGAGCATGGCGGCCGTGATCTGCTCCAGGTGCCGGTGCGCGATCGCCGGCAGGGCATACCGGAATGAGATCACCTCTCCTTGCTCGGTAAACCGGATGCGACCATTGTGCACCGCGGGCGGCATCGCCAGGATGGCCTGTCCGGCCCTCCCGCCGCCGCGGCCGACGGTGCCTCCGCGCCCGTGAAACAACCGCAACTCGACGGCGTGCTCGCGGCACACGCGACCGATGCGGTCCTGCGCCTTGTGCAGCGCCCAGTTCGCCATCCAATATCCGCCGTCCTTGTTGCTGTCGGAATAGCCGAGCATGATTTCCTGCAGGGCCCCGCGCGCCGCCAGATGCTGGCGGTAGATGGGATGCGCGAACAGGTCTCGCAGGAAGGATTCCGCGCCTTCCAGGTCCTCTATGGTTTCGAATAAAGGCACGACATCCAGCTCTGCACGCACTGCGCCATTGCGCAGCTCCCAGAGGCCCACCTCCTTGGCAAGCAGCAACACTTCGAGCAGGTTGCTCACCGCATGTGTCATGCTGACGATGTAGCTGCCCAGCGCGGCGGGATCGGACTGCGCAATTTCCCGCATGATTTCAAAGGACGCCACCACCTCTTTCGCTTCCTGGGGAAGCTCCGCGCGCCGTGGTATGAGTGGGCGCGGGTTAGCCAGCTCTGCGCTCAAGAGTGCCATTTTTTCGGTTTCCGGCAGGCTGGTATAGTCCGTTTCGACGCCAGAGACGGCAAGCAGCGCTGCAACGGCGTCGGCGTGCACCTGGCTATGTTGCCGAAGGTCCAGGGCTGCCAAGTGGAAGCCGAATACGCGGGCCTTTGTGATGATGTCTCCAAGCTTTGCGCGATGCGTGAGGTGCTGAAAGCCGGTTTCAGTCAGGGCTTGCTGCAAGAGCTCCAGGTCCTCCAGCATGCGCTGGCAGTCGTACAGGTCTGATTCGTATCGCGGCTCATGCTCTTCCAGTGCTTCACGCAGGCGTTCGAGGCGAAGCATCATGAAACTGATCTTTCGGCGATACGGCTCGCGCCGGTACAGTCGCTCCTCGTAGGGGCGGAGCGTGAGCGATTCCTCATCGCGAGCAATCGACCTGTAAAGCGCCTCGGGAATACGAACCTGGCGCTCCGACAGGCTTAGCTCGCGCCGCAAGATGCGCAGGTCGGTCAGGTAACGTGTCAGAGCAGAGCGCCGGTGCATCACCAGCGTGCGTCGCGTAACGGCAGCCGTGACATACGGATTACCGTCGCGGTCGCTGCCGATCCATGACCGAAACCGCAGAAATACGGGGACCTCGGGCGACTGGCCATAGTGGTGCTCCAATGCCCGGTGCACATCCTGGTGGATGCGAGGGATCGTTTCCCATACGGCATTACGCAGGAAGTGCAGGCCGTTTTCGACTTCGTCGATGACTATCGGGCGGCTCGCACGCACCTCGTCTGTCGCCAGAAGTAGCGAAATCTGGTTATGCAGTGCATCCAACAGTCGGGTGCGTTCTTCCGGCGTTGGGTCACTCTGGCGCAGTTCCGTGACCAGGTCCGCCAGTTCCTGTTGCTTGTACAGGATGCTGCGCCGGCGTGCTTCGGTGGGATGGGCGGTGAAGGTGGGCTGGATATCCAGGCATTCCACCAGGGCCACGACATCGTCGTAGCTGCAGCCCCGCTCTTTCAACAGGCAGATCGCCTCGTCAATGGAATCGCTGCGTCCCGTGCGCGTCTGCCGGCGCGCTCGCTCGCGGTTAATGCGAATAATTTCCTGCTGCTCGCTCTGGTTGACCAGATGGAAGAAAGCGGTGAACGCTCGCAGGAGCCACTCGATTTCGTACAGGTTGAGCGTGCTGATGCGGGCGGCAGCCTGTGCGCGCAATTCGGGCTTCTCTTCCTGTATGGCACGCTTGGCAAGCCCGCGCAACTCTTCTACAAGCGCCAGAACCGGTTCACCGGCCTGCTCGCGGAGTACATGGCCAAGCAGTGCTCCTAGCAGGTTAATCTGCTCACTGAGCGGCCTGGAGATGCCTGTGCCTTCTGTTTCAATATCCAGCCCTTGCCACGGGTCCATTGCCATTCGAATAGGTAAAGACGACCTGCCGACTACCACATGTTTATCGGTCAAGCGGTTCTACGATGATGTTCTCCAGATTAATATCAGATAGCAGGTCAACCTGTCCGGATTGGAAGAGATCGTCGAAGGTTTCGATCGGAGAGTCCGGGCTTTCCAGAGTGTCTGCAATGTAATTATGGTAGTCCGCAATGCGCACACCATTGATTGTACGAACGTTGTAGGCTTCGCGGAATCGCGTCCCTCCGTCTCCGGTATGAAACGTATAGGCCAAGAAGTCCATCGTAAAGTCCCGTCTGTGGAACCAGTAGACATAGCGATCCTGGTAATCCGTGCCTCCGCCTTCCTCCTGAAAGGTCACTTCGATTTTGTAGTACGGTTCGCCGTTAATTGTCGTTTCACCGAGACTACGCGCCTGTACCGCCGGATCCATAAGGTTGAGCGGCAACAGCGCGAAGTACGGCACGGAGTTCAGCGGAGTAAGCAATCTGCGCTCGTCTTCCTCTGTCATTACTACTGCCTCGCCATTAATCTCGCGGGAGATACCGTGGTTTGTCAGCACTTCACGCAGACTGTCTCCGTCTTCCACATAGGTTCTTTCGTAGGAGAACATGCCGTCATCACGCGTAACCACAAAGTGATACTCCCTGAAATCAAATGTAACGATTGCTCGTTGGAGCACCGCTCCACCGTGTACCGCGACCGCCTGCTCCACGATCTCCATTGCAGAGGGAGCGTTGTTCTCCGCTTCCGTACACGCGCCAAAGAGGAGTGTGCTACAGATGATGAACAGGTGGACTCGGTGTAGTGGCACTTGCGATTGCGATTAGGTTCGGTCATCAAAGGCTGTTGGCGAACGCGGCAGATGGTCCGGTGTTGCGCTTGAGGGCGCACTCTGCAATGCGCTGCGCGTAGGAATCCAATGAAACTCCTATCTTGTGGGCGAAGGTGCTGCGAACGGCCCGTATCATGTTGACTAATCCTATTGCATCGTGACTAAAGCAGAAATCATTGAGCAGGTCTCCAGCGGGACAGGCCTTACCAAGATTGAGGCCGAAGCGATCATCAACGGGTTTATGGCTACGGTCATTTCCGCAGTCCAGCGGGGAGACAGCGTTGAATTGCGAGGTTTTGGTTCATTTCGGGCCCAGCACCGCGCTGCGCGCACGGCGCGGAATCCCGTGACCGGGGAAACCGTAGACGTGGCTGCTCGCTATGTCCCTGTATTCAAGGCCTCCAAGAATTTCCGTGAAGCGGTTAACCGGTCGTTGAGCCAGTAAGAATCCAGATAGCTACCGTATCCGTGAATTCTCCAGCGGTGCAAACATGTGCTGAATGCGGTGCCCGTGTCACCGTTGGCGCAGAGCAGTGCTCCTTGTGCGGATGGCCGGTAGAGGCACCGGACACGAACATCGTCGAGGAATCTCCGACGGCGGTTTATTGCAACGGCTGCGGCTGGCGAAATCCGTCAGGTGCCCGGTTTTGCTCCCAGTGCGGAGCCAGGTTACAGGAGTTGCCGCGTCCCCGGACCCCCCCTGCAGAGGTAAGGCCGAAAGAGGAGCATGCTCTTGAAACGGCCGCGTCAGGCCAGCAGACGCTGCCGCGCCAAGTTGGCATAATCATCAGCGCCGGGTTGGTTCTCGTAGTGGCGCTGTTTATGATCACGGCGGTGAGCAAGAAAGTGGACGAACAGACGCCTGCCGTCGAAGAAGCCCCCCAGAGTAGCCCCCAACCGGAGGAGGCCTTGCCGCAGGACCTCTCAGAAATCGTGGCTGCTCTTGATGCGGAAATCGCGCTACTGGATGGCCAAGAGCGTGTAGCAAAGCAACGCGAAAAGCTGTTTCTGTTCGTACGTGAGGGGCGCATGGATCTGGCCGCTGGCGAGCAGCAGGCCATCGCCAGGGCAATCGGGACGGCCGACGCATGGAAGCGTGCAGGTGATCTGTATTATGACTGGATGACCGATATCCCGGACCCTGTGCGCAAGGCGGAGGTGGCATCGCAGGCCGTCACCGCGTATGAGCAGGCGCTCGTGTTGGATATGGACAATTTGGATGTCCGCACGGACATGGCGACAGCCTACCTTCACACGGGCAACCCCATGAAAGGCGTCAGCGAAATCAAACGCGTGTTGGAGGCCGACCCCACCCATCTCAATGCCAATTTCAATTACGGGCTGATGCTGACCATGATCAATCGGCCTGACAAGGCAATTGAGCAATTCGAAAAAGTGATGACGCTTTCTGACTCGGCATCGGCCCACTACGAGCGAGCCAGCAGTGCTATACAATCGATCCGACAGGGAGGTGGCTCCTGATGCGCCGGGGTATCCTGGCACTGTTGGGTTTATTGGCTGCGGGCTGCGTCGACGATTCGCAGCAGCAGGCGCGCATCACCGTCCTGGCGGCAGCTTCGCTCACGGACGCCGTAGAGGCGCTTGCGGACTCCTTTGAAATCGCTTATCCGGGCTACCGTGTCGCGCTCAGCGTGGCGTCTACGTCACTGCTTGCCCGGCAGATCGAGCACGGTGCGCCCGCGGACGTATTCTTCTCCGCAAACGTGGCGTGGATGGATCATCTTGAAGCGCGGGGAAGGCTTGTAGGACCGGCGCGGGAGCTCTTTGGCAACCATCTTGTGGTAGTCGGGCGATCAGACATGTCGACGCTTTCATCCATCCATGATCTGGCTGGGGCGCAGCGTATCGCAGTGGCCGATCCCGAGCATGTTCCTGCAGGCGTGTATGCCCGCGAAGGGTTGGAGTGCGCGAACCTGTGGAAGGCCACGGAAAGCCGGCTTGTTCCGACGATTGACGTGCGGGCTGCGCTGTTGTCCGCCCAGACGGGAGCGGCTGACGTAGCAATAGTGTATGCTTCGGATATCCGTATGGTGCGTGCCATGCGCGTGCTGCTCTTTTGGCCATCGGATTGTGCGCCGAACATCCGCTATGCAGTGGCGTCATTGCGGGGTGGGTCCAACCCACACGGCGCTGAGCGTCTGGTGGCATTCGCCACAGATCCGGCGCAGCGGGGCCTGTGGGAGCGTTACGGATTTGTGCCCTTTCCGTAAGATGATTGTCTCGCCAATGGATGCAACGATGTCGAATCGTACCGTAGAGGGTTCTTCAGGACACTGCCGATGATGTTGTCACAGGAAGAGTGGGAGGCGGTCATGCTGTCTGTGCGGGTTGCGCTACTCGCAGTAGGGGTAAGCCTGCCCATCGGTATTGCTGTGGCCTACGACCTGGCCCGGCATCGCAGGCCGTACAAGTTCGTGATAGAGAACCTGGTGCAACTTCCATTGGTGCTGCCGCCCGTAGTCACGGGCCTGCTGTTGCTCATCCTGCTAGGGCCAGAGGGTGTTGTTGGAGGATGGCTGCGCGACACGCTTGGCCTGCGAATTGCCTTTACCGCATGGGGCGCGGCGTTGGCGGCCGGCATTCTTGCCTTTCCGCTCCTCGTGCAAACGATACGCGTAGCATTCGAACAGATTGATCCCGAGTGGGAGGAGGCCGCCTATGTGTACGGAGGAAGTCGCTGGGCAGCCTTTCGGCATGTGACCCTGCCACTAGCGGCGCGCGGCATAGCCGCAGGCATCGTACTGGCATTTGCGCGAGCGGTTGGTGAATTCGGAGCAACCATCGTGCTGGCGGGCAACTTGCCAGGGCAAACGCGTACAATCCCACTAGCTATCTTTACCCGCATTAATCAAATCGGTGGAGATGCGGCCGCATTGCGACTGGTTGTCGTCGCCGTTGTGCTGTCCATGCTCAGCCTGGCGGCGCATGCGTGGTTGACGCGTCGCCTTCATCGCAACCGATTTGCCAGGTAAGCCAATTGCAATTACGCTTGTCCGTATCACGAATCGATCCGAACTCATGAAAGAGATACTCTCGGATGAAGACAGGAGCCAGATCCGCGAGGCAGTTTTCTCCGCGGAGAAGCGGACCTCTGGGGAGATCGTGCCCTATATCACCCGTCGTAGCGCGCGCTACGAAATAGCCCTGTGGCGCGGTGCCACGATTGCTGGCGCCATTGCCTTCTGCGCGCTGGTGCTCCTGTCGAGGTTTTACCAGGGATGGAGCCTTTCATGGCTGTATAGTGGCACAAGTCAGGCCACCGTGATCGTGGGGGCGGCACTCCTTGGCGTCGCACTTGCGGCCTATGTGCCGGCGCTGCGGCGCATACTTGTGGGGAATGCTCTGCTCGCTGAACAGGTTCACCGGCGTGCGTTGCAGGCCTTTGTCGAGAAAGAAGTGTTCAATACCCGCGACCGCACTGGCATTTTGCTATTTGTGTCCCTGTTCGAGCATCGGATCGAAGTGGTGGGGGATGCGGGAATCAATCAGAAGGTGACTCAGGAGGCATGGTCGAATGTGGTGCTGAGCATCCGTGACGGGATCAAGACTGGCAAATTAGCGGCTGGCCTGGTTGCAGGCATCGACCAGTGCGGGGCGCTGCTCGAGCAGAGCGGCGTCGAAATCCGGCCGGATGATACGAATGAGCTTTCCGACGATCTGACTATTGCTGACCAATAAGCGCGTTGGATTGGGGTCGGGTCTGCCTGGGTTGGGAATGCAGGGAAGCAATCAGGCCGTATACCGGGAACACGAGGAGCTTGTCTTTCCGTGCGTCAAACCGGCCTATCGTGAGCCCCTCGCGCTCGTGGAGGGCAAGGGCGTCCATGTAACCGATGCGAATGGAAAGACGTATCTGGACATGTTCGCCGGCATACTCACGACGTCTGTCGGGCACTGCCACCAAGAAGTCATCGAGCGTATCCACAGGCAGGCCTCGCGCATTGGTCACACGTCTCCCCTGTATGTGAATGAGCAGCAGGTGGGTGTTGCGAAACGGTTGCGCCACATCGCGCCGGGTGGCCTTGCTACCTGTCTCTTCACCAATAGCGGGACCGAGGCCGTGGAATCGGCCATTACCCTGGCCAGGCTCTATACCGGGCGACAGGAAATCATTGCGCTACGCCACGGGTATTCCGGAAGCAGCACATTGGCGACCAGTCTTGCCGCGCATGCGCAGTGGCGTCCGCTCCCGGATTCTGTCGTAGGCATAAAGGTTGCCCGCTCACCTTATACCTACCGCAGTTCGCTTGATCCGGCGGATAGTAGACATGTGCCACAAGGCCCGCAACCCGACGCCGACGTAGAAGCTGGAAGCGATTGCCATTGGTCTGTGGTTGAGGTTTCCGTTTTCAGCAGCCCGGAGTACTACCCAGAAAACTACCCAGGACAGAATCCTGGACTACCTGAGATCCGAACCTGAGTTGACCGGGCGACACTCGCCGAGCGTGTTGGTCTGACGCCAGAAGGGGTCAAGTACCACCTGGAAAAGCTGAAGGCCGCGGGAGCCCTCCGTCGAGTAGGATCAGACAGAGCAGGGCGTTGGGAGGTACTGACGTGAGACTCCTCAACCGGAGGAGCCGAAACCTGACCGCCGTGGTGAACCTGAGACTAGAACGTAATATGTTATGACAGACAGGTCATTACCTGTAAAGGATTTTCTTTGCTAACGGCACAGAGGAGGCGATCTGATTTTGCGTTCGTTCCTTCACAAAGCAATACGTCCCAGATTCTAACTCTGGTATACCCAAGATATGAGTTCTCTTGCCCGATTCGTTCCAGCAACAGTCAGGTATGGTGTTAGTGGTTATGGATCAAATCGTTACTTTTTTTCACGCTGCTGGTCGCATAGGTATTTCTCGCACAATCTAAGAACCTGAAATTGCGTCTTCGGTAATCCAAACACAACACAATACGTTGGGTCTTCGCTGAGGGCAGGGAGGTTGTCTTAGGATCGAGATAATTGCTCTGCTGGACTAGTCAAAGTACCGGCATGCCAAAGCTATAGTACGTATCCGCAGAGTCAGAGGTTAGCTACCTGGAATCGCCCCAACGAATTGAACGATCAGCAGATCGCTGGGTGAGGCCGGTAGGCTAGAACTATAGGCTCTCGCAGTTCGCAGCATCCGACGCATTGTTGCCGGGTGCTGGCAATCTCCCGATATGGTGGCTCACTATTTCCGCATTCAGGAGGGAAGCGGTGTATTCTTGATTACAGTGGAGGAGTGACGAGCAACCACCCGATAGAGGCACTTGTGGTTCGCTGATTCGTACTCTGATGATCCACCTAGAATTTGTAACGGAGTGTACTGCTGACGGCTTGCCTATTGATTCAAAAGCGCTACTTCGCAAAGTCCTGGCTTTCTAATACTGCGATGCACGTGCGGCTGGCCTGTGTCCTCTGCACTCTTGGAATGGTTGGCGCGCTCTCATCCGCAAGTGGCCAGGATCGTTCATCCGGCCTCGCGAATCTGGGAGTCAACCGGGATACGGTCCGCACAGATCTACCGCAACCATTCGTTTTGCGCCCATTCCTGCGCAAAGGCACGGAATCCATTTATGTGGCTGGAAGTCGCCTTGATTCCACCCAATACCGTCTTGATCATCGCTATGGGCGATTGTGGATCCCGGATCTTGCCCCAGGCGCTTCCGTCGTAGCGGTCTACAGAACATGGGGATTTGCCATCCAGGATACGTACCGCAATGCGGTTGCCCGGCGTGACAGCACAGCCACAGATTCTGCCCGGTCTCCCGATGTGCCAGTAGCGCCTCTTCAACGGACAGCAAATGGCGTAAATCTTCGGCGAAGCGGATCGATTACGCGTGGCATTTTAGCAGGCAACAACCGCGATGCGATTGTGGAATCCGGCCTGCGGTTACGGATGGATGGCCAGATTGCTGACGGCGTCAACGTACACGCTGTTTTGACGGACGAGAGCACGCCTATTCTTCCCGAGGGGACCACGCAGCGTCTGAATGAATTCGATCGCGTATATATTGAAATCGATGCGCAATATGGCGCCGCGCAGTTGGGAGACTTCGATGTCCGCTATGAGACGAGCGAGTTCGCACGCTTTGCTCGCAAAGTGCAGGGGATAGGGCTCAAAGCGTCACCCGCTGGGTCATCTATTCTGTCAGAGGGAACCATAGGCGCGATGGGTGCGACGGCACGGGGCATTTACCGGAGTCAGGACATTACGATAACCGATGGCGTCCAGGGGCCCTACCGGCTTACGGGGGCGAGTGGTGAGCGATTTATCTTCGTTGTACCGGGTTCGGAAGTCGTGTATATCGATGGCGCACGCGTGACGCGTGGACAGTCGAACGATTACGTCATTGACTACGCCACCGGCGAGGTCACGTTTACATCCAATCGCCTCATTCGGCGAGACAATCGCGTTGTCGTCGAATTCCAGTACCGCACCACGGAGTTTACGCGCACACTGCTTGGCGCCGACACAGACCTGGCTTTCGGGCGGCACAGTGATGGCAGCCCCCGCGGACGTTTCGGGGCTACGTTCATACGCGAAGCAGATGCGCGCACCTTCAGTCAGGAGCTCGGTCTCACAGAAGACGACCAGCAGTTGCTGGCAAGCGTCGGCGACCAGGCGGCTGTTCGGAGTGGCGCTGCAGAAGTTGCGTACGATGCCGAGGCTCCATTTGTCCAGTACATTCGCCGCGACACACTCGTTACAGGCGTGCGAGAGCAGATCTATGAGGCGGTGTCAGCGCCTCCTGCCGGCCCCGTTTACCGGGTGCATTATTCCCACGTGGGCGCCGGTAATGGTTCGTATGCGCGTGAAGGGCATGCCACGAATGGGATTCTCTATGTGTGGCACGGGCGAGGCCGCGGTTCCTACGACCCTGTCCGTCTACTTCCCAAGCCCAGTCAGCAGCGAATGCTGGATTTGAGAGGCGGCTTTCAGCCTGTCCAAGGCCTGGAGATGTTTGGTGAATGGGCGCAGTCCGTCCATGACAAGAACCGCCTCTCCCGGCTGGATGCTGGCGATGACCGGGCGAACGCCTGGATCGCGGGCCTTCGCCTCAAGCCCTGGGAGCTATCCATTCAGGAAACATCGCTCGGTGAGTTTTCAGGGCATGTACGGCGTCGGTTTACCGGAAATCATTTTGCCACGTTTAATCGCTCTCGTCCCGTTGAATTTGCCAGAAAGTGGAATCTGGACAAGCGGAGGGTTGCACGGGGAGGGAACATCGTGCAGGTCGGCCAGGAAGTCATTGAAGAAGCAAATATGAAGTGGATACTATCGTCAGGAACAGGTATCGCTGCAGACATTGGGCGAATCCGGCTGACTGATTCGTTTCGTGCCTCACGTGAAGAGGTCACGTTAGACGTGGTGCAGGAGCGTCTACCGACGGTATTCTTGCGACGAATATTCATTCGGAGCAATGACGTGACGCTCCAGGAGGACGGTTCGTGGCTGCGGCAACGAGGGCGTATTGAACAATCGTTTATTGGTGGCCGCATTATCGCACACGTAGAGGCAGAGCAGTCGTATCGCCGACAACGCCGGACGGGGACGGACAGTTTAACCGCGGCTTCCCGGGACGCCGACGAATACCGGTCTGGCCTGACGTTTAGCACGGGCTCCAACGAGGTCGGCGCACTTGTAGAGGTGCGCACGGAAGATCTGTGGACGGATGGTGCTTTGCGCGACGGTAGCCGCAGTGTAACCCTTGAGACAAATTTCGACGGTAAACTGGCTCAAAATTTTCGCACCGAAGGCAGAGTGGGCCTGCGCAAACTCGTCTATAGCGACTTTTTTCGAACCGAGCGGCAATTGCAGGATCGTCAATCTGTTGTTATGCGATGGACGGGGCGGTGGCAACCCTGGCAGCGCGCCCTGTACCTGGACTGGCTGTATGAGGCACTAACAGAGCGTACGCCTACGCTACAAGAGGTGTATATCCGCACAGGGCCCGAATTGGGCGAGTACGTGTGGGAGGATGCCAACGGCGATGGCGTTGTTCAAATTGACGAATTCCTTCCGGAGCGGATTCAGGATGCGGGCACGTATGCACGCACGCTGATCCCTTCGGATTCGCTGCAGTCGGTAATTGGGGTGCAGACGCGCTTTACGCTGCAGGTGGATCCTGCCCGGCGCTGGCGGACCTCGTCCTCGGCATGGAAACGGCGCCTGAGCAATGTCTATGCCCGCACGAGCATTCAAATCCAGGAGAAGAGCCGCAATCCCGATCTGGCGCAAGTCTATCTCCTGCGACTCAGCCAGTTTAGAAGTCCTATTCATACGCTTAAGGGGCGCCTGCGCTTTCAGCAGGACCTGTTCCTGTTTCGCAACCAGCCCCGCTATGGTCTTAACCTGTCCTACCATGAGGCCCGCAGTCTGAACGAGTTGGCCGCAGGTACGGAGACGCGATTGGCCCGGCAATGGAAGGTAGAAGGTCGGCTGAAGCCGACAGATGCGTGGGCCATGCGCCTCATTGCGTTCGCAGAACGCAACAAGACCGAGAGCGAAGCCTTTTCCTCGCGGACATATGATATTCGCAGTGTGACCATCGTTCCTGAAGTGGCTTTTAGTCCGACCGGGGAAGTGCAACTTATAGCAAGCCTTTCGTATTCCAGAAAGTCGGCGGACGCACGAGTTTGGAAAGTGCCTGTTACGGCGCGTTATGCACTTGCCCGGCGCCTAAGCATGACCGCGCGAGCGGAGGTGGCCTCAGTGGTTACGGACGGACCGGGTTTGACGACAGGCCTTGCGCAGTTTGAACTCACCGACGGGCGGGGTCCGGGGACCTCGTTCTTATGGACTTTCAATGCCTGGTACCAAATAAGCGCCGTCCTGCGGGCAACAGCGGCCTACAATGGGCGCAAGCCCGCGGACACACCCGCAGTCCATACGATGCGCCTCAGCATGAGTGCGATGTTCTAGCGATAGTTCAAGAGCCCGAGCCAATGTGCCTACTATGCGTGAGTATTCGTATATTATGGTTTGACGCAACGATACCTGCAGGCCTTCGGTACTGTACCTGACCTTTGTAGCACATGCCTCAGATGTCGGCCTCCGTTCTCGCGATGTGTACTTGTGTGTTGCTTGCCGGCTGCAGTGGGCTCGGTCGGACCACACAATCTAACGAACAATCTACCGAGCACCGGCTGGAGGAGCTCTATTGGGCCCGGTTGGAAGATAGCCGCACGCGGTTTACCGAGGCCGATGTGGACTTCATGACTGGAATGATAGCCCATCATGCGCAAGCACTTGTTATGTCGGCGCTGGCCCCGATGAACGGGGCGAATTCGCAGATTAGGACATTAGCGGCGCGCATTATCAACGCCCAGAAAGATGAAATTACTGCGATGCAGCGGTGGTTGCGCGATCGTGGCCAGACCGTGCCGGAAGTGGATATTAAGGGGACGACCTTGATGGTGCATCATGGCGGGCATCATGCTATGTCCATGCCGGGCATGTTGACTCCCGACCAGATTCGCGAATTGGAGTTGGCAAAAGGAGTGGAATTCGATCGTCTCTTCTTGCAGTACATGATTCAGCACCATCAGGGCGCCGTAACAATGGTTAAAGTCCTGTTCGCCGTCGATGGCGCCGGGCAAGACGAAGCTGCATTCAAGTTGGCCTCGGACATCCATGTCGATCAGGTAACTGAGATCGCGCGCATGGAGAAAATGCTCGAGGCGCTTTCCGATTCGGAATAGCGTATGGAAGCTTATCCTACTTCAAACACACACAATATCATGAACCCACTTCTACGGTTTACCGGGATTACCTTCTTGGTGGCAGGTCTGTTGACAATTGCCGCATGTGCTCCCACACCTGTCATGACCGAGCAAGCGCCGCAGGCCGAAGAAGAGCCAGCGCCGGAGCCACCCGCAGCGCCGGAGCCAGCCCCGGCACCGGAGCCGCCGCCACCGCCAGTGCAACAAGAAGATGCAATGGACTCCGACCCTCGTGTCGGTCTCGGGGCAGGATTATTTGATGCGGAAGAGGCTATCTGGAACCTGAGTCTCGTGTCGACCACACCGCCACCCGAAGCATTTATTGGGGTGACCAATTCCGACCTCGCTTTTATTGACCATTACGCCATACAAGGCAATTACAACGGAATACAGATCTGGGACATCACCAATCCGGCAGAGCCGGAAATGGCCGTCGAGTATGTGTGCCCAGCATCGCAGAGTGACGTGTCGGTCTTCGAAAACTTGCTCTTCGTGTCAGGTGAGGGCTTCGGTGGTCGTCTGGATTGTGGCACCGAGGGTGTCCGTGAGCGTGTCAGCCATGAGCGCCTGCGGGGCATTCGTATTTTTGACATCACGGATATCAAGAATCCAGAATATGTAGCCAACGTGCAGACTTGCCGTGGCTCCCATACACATTCCGTGTTGAAAGATCCGGATGACGACGAGAATGTCTACGTCTACGTATCAGGATCGGCCCCCGTGCGGCCAGCCGAGGAGGTTCCGGGTTGCAGCTCTGGTCAGCCGGATGAAGACCCCAGTACGGCGCTCTTCAGGATCGAAGTTATCAAGGTCCCGTTGGCCGATCCCACGCAGGCTGCAATCGTTAGCTCACCCAGGATTTTTGACGAATTGGTGGAGCCGCCGAGTCATGGTTTGGCCCCTGATGATTTAGCGATACTTGAGGATGCAAAGGCCAGTGGGAAATACGTAGCGGTTATTTTCGGTCAAGAGCGCGTGGTGCCAGACCGCATGGTCCGGGGGTTGTTGGACGAAATCGTAAAAGAGCGCGGCGGGGAGGGGGACCCCTCGGCTGCCGACAGCATGGCTCTCCGGGAGTCGCTCGCAGGTATCATTGCCGAACGTTTCGGAATCCAAGCCGAAACTGATGAGGATGACACGCCGGGACCAGGACCCACGCAATGCCATGATATCACGCTGTATCCGGAGATTGGGCTTGCTGGAGGCGCCTGTGAGGGATACGGATTGCTCCTGGACATCGAAGATCCTGTAAACCCAAAGCGGATTGACGCCGTAGCCGATTCGAACTTCTCGTACTGGCATTCGGCTACGTTCAGCAATGACGGGTCGAAGATTTTGTTTACGGATGAGTGGGGAGGTGGCGGAGGACCGAAATGCCGGGCTTCTGATCCCATGGAATGGGGCGCCAATGCCATATTTACGCTCGAAGATGGCAAGATGGTGTTCAAGAGCTACTACAAGCTGCCAGCGGCGCAGACCAGCCTGGAAAACTGTGTGGCTCACAACGGATCGCTGATTCCTATTCCAGGCCGTGATATCTTCGTGCAGGCCTGGTACCAGGGTGGTATTTCGATCTCTGACTGGACGGATCCGAGCAACCCGGTAGAGATCGCCTTCCATGATCGTGGACCGGTAAGTGCCGAACGTATGCAGATGGGTGGAAGTTGGTCGGTGTACTGGTACAATGGCGCCATTTACAGTTCGGAAATCGCGCGTGGTCTCGACGTCTTCGAGCTCATTCCAAGTGAGTACCTGACCGAGAACGAAATTGCGGCAGCGAATACGGTAGAACTGGAGTATCTCAATGCCCAGGGCCAACCGACATTCCATTGGCCGGCCACGTTCGCGCTTGCACTCGCCTATGTCGATCAGTTGGAGCGTGCAAATGCGCTGACCCCGGAAAACGCCGCCCCCATCAGGGAGATGTTGAGTATCGCCGAGGCGGCTAGCGGCGATGCGCGTACAGCGGCGCTCTCGGTACTGGACATGACGTTGGACGCCGACGAGGACAGCGCGGCGATGGCGAAGGCGCGGAAACTCGCAGATGTCATTAAAATGCTTGGCTCCCCGGGAAGCTAAGTCCCGTCCTTGCGACGAGCGCTGACTGTGTTTTACAGCATGGGGAAGGGGCGACTGCGTAGGTCATGGACCGCGCGGTGGCCCCTTTCTTGCGCTTGCGGAGGATGGTGGCGATATTGCGACCTGCTACAGGTCCCGCAGCCTCCAGAGTTGCTCCATAGTCAAAGAGGTGGTCTGGAGAATCAGCGTGCCACCAGCAACGACATGTAGCGGTCCTTCCATTTCATCGTATCAATCCCGAAGACTATGAATGTAGTGCTCACTGCCCGTCTGAGCCTGATGATGTTTGTGCAATATCTCATCTGGGGTGCCTGGGCGCCCACGCTCGGCAACTATATGCAGACGATTGAAATGGGGGGCTCCATTCCAACGGCGTATGCATTGGGTCCGATTTGTGCAATCATTGCTCCCTTCTTTCTCGGGATGGTGGCCGACCGGTTCTTTGATTCGGAGAAGGTTCTCGGGGTGTTGTGTTTGATAGCCGGTGTCGCGATGTGCGCGATGCCCAGTTTTGCGGGTACTGAATACTTTTTGCCGCTCCTGTTTCTGCACGCGCTGTGTTATTTCCCGACACTTGGGCTCACCGCGTCGCTGGCATTTCACCATATGACCAACCAGGAGAAGGAATTCCCTGTGGTTCGCGTGTTTGGCACACTGGGCTGGGCCGCGATTGGTCTCTTTATGGGATGGGTGCTGCAGGCGGATGCGTCCTCCACTCCGTTGTACATTGGCGGCGGGGCCGCGTTATTCCTTGGACTGTACAGCTTCACGCTGCCGCTCACGCCGCCGCCTTCAGCGGGTCAGAAGTCGTCATGGAAGCAGATCCTGGGCATTGATGCCTTCCGGGAGCTGAAGAGCCGCTCATTCATCGTATTCCTGGCGGCTGCCATGCTCATCTTCATCGCGTTCGGGACCTACTTCCCGTATGCGCCGGTCTACTTCCAGGCGCTGAACACGGAGTTGGGATTATCGCATTTTGCGAATCCGAGCTTTGAAATGTCGTTCGGGCAATGGTCGGAAATTGTATTCATGCTGTTGATTCCCTTCTTCTTCGCTAGGCTGGGCGTCAAATGGATGTTGCTATTGGGAATGTTGGCGTGGGTAGCCCGGTTCACGCTGTTCGCCAGTGCAGCGCTTACCGGTACATTCTGGCTTATCATGATTGGCATTCTGATCCATGGCATCTGTTACGACTTCTTCTTCGTCACGGGTCAGATCTACATTGACAAGAGAACGTCCCCTGAAATACGCGGCCAGGTGCAGGGACTCCTGGTGCTGCTAACGCAGGGAGTGGGCTTCTTTCTGGGAACGCAGATTTCCGGTGTTTTTGTGAACACCTATGGGGAGAACGGAAACCTGGCGCTTCCGGATTGGCAGTTATTCTGGGGGATGTTCGCCGTGGCAACCCTGGTATTTGCCGCCTTGTTTTTTACCCTTTTCAATGACCGCGTGGACAACACGGAGTCAGAAATGGCAGCGGGTTGAGTGTGTCAGATCGATCATTCTGGCGAATGCAGCATGGAGCGGCACAGCCCATCGTCTGTCGTTCATGGCGACGGACGAGTGCCGATCAGGAAAGCATGCATACTTGTGACGAGAAGCAGTGTGGCATCTTGTGGGCGGTTTCCCATTTGGGCAGTCAGCGGACCGTATTCCAAGAACAGCGCTGATTCGTACTCTTTGGGCTATCCCCAATGTATCTTGGAACATTGCACTCGATGCATAGCCAAGTCATCCCGACAAAGAGAGTAACCACAATCTAATTGGGAACAGCGTGGTCAGGCATGCCTGGTCCGATTCTGGATCTCTCGTATCCGCGTGGCTCAATCGTAACAGAATCGTTTGATCAGGGTTATCGTGTTGTGCCTGGGAACACCGTTATTGCCGGAGTAGGAATCCTGGTTCACCTCGGTGGTCGAAAGCAGCAATGCGGACGATTAGTTCTGCTTTGCGGTTGATTGGCGGGGTTATCCGGGATCCACTGCGTTACAGTCCCAGAATCGCGAACAAGCACCTTGGCTACAAATCTGGATCTTGGGAGCCTGTGTGTCATTCACACCGTTCAATTGTGGGCTCAAGTCCACATCGCTATCGCGACAGCGAGGCGGACATTGAAGGAGAGTAGCATCCACAAAGGCGATCTAGTGTGATGGGACCACACCCTATAGTTGAAAACCCAAAACGCCAAGGAGGTTCGCCATGAGCATTGCCATTACTCAGGGGGTAACCCGAAAGCCGGCGGCTAGCAAGAATCTGGTCAACATTTTTTCAACGGAGTCGGAGTTGTGTGGGAAACTGTTCATTGGATTCCCATTTGTTCGATCTTCCGAGGGAGCACAGCCACTTGATGCAATTCTGATAACCAGGGAAACGGGAATTATTGTTTTTGATCTGATTGAAGGACCAGACGAAGCAGACTACGTGGGTCGGCAGGATGATTTCTATAACGGGTTAGCTGCGCGACTTGGGACCCACAGAGAACTGATGGAGCATAGAGCACTTCGAATTCCAATTCATACGATTTCCTTTGGCCCGGGACTCTCCAATTCAAATCGACCACCGAATTCTCTCCAGGAGGAATATCCGCTTGTCAGCACATCGGAATCCTTGAAAAGCGTGGTAAAGCGCTTCACTTGGCGAGCAAGGGAAGAAAGTGTATATGAAAAGGCATTGTCCGCTATAGAGGCGGTATCAACAATCCGCCATCGGCGAACAAAGCGTGTAATCACGCGCGAAGATTCGCGTGGTGGAAGGCTTAAGCAACTTGAAAATGCCATCGCTACGATGGACAAGTTTCAAACCCAAGCCGCATTCGCAACTTGTGAGGGAGTGCAGCGCATACGAGGATTGGCAGGTTCCGGCAAGACCATTGTCTTGGCAAGAAAGGCAGCCTATCTGCATGCGCATCATCCAGAATGGAATATTGGTATAACCTTTAATACGAGATCACTCAAAGAACATTTTCGGCTTCTTATCACCAGATTCATGTTCGAGGAAATATCAGAGGAGCCTGACTGGGATAAGTTGCACATAGTTAACGCTTGGGGGGCTCCAGGTGATGAAAGCCGAGACGGCATTTATCACCAATTTTGCCGAACGCACGATCTCGAATATTTCAATTATGGGACAGCAGTAGGTGCTTTCGGGACGGAGAACACATTTGCTAGAGTCTGTGATCGTGCACTTGAGCAAGTCCATGAGAGTAGGGCTTTCTACGATGCCATCTTGGTAGATGAGGCGCAAGATCTTTCGCCAGCCTTTCTAAGGCTTTGCTATGCGTTTCTGAACGACTTCAAGAGATTGGTGTATGCATACGATGAATTACAGACACTCACAGGGCAGTCACTTCCCTCGCCGGAGGAAATCTTTGGAGAGAACGACGAAGGGCTGCCGGTTGTGCAGTTCGGAGAATCGGCACCGGGGGGACCGACACAGGATATTATTCTGCCCGTTTGTTACCGCAATTCGCGACCCCTTCTGACGACTGCGCACGCGCTCGGTTTTGGCATTTATCGTAAAGAGGAACCGTCAATTGGAACGGGACTAGTCCAGATGTTCGACCATCCTCAGCTGTGGGAGGAGGTTGGATACCAGTCCCTACCACGAACATTGGAAGAGGGATCCCTTGTAGTACTAACCAGAACGGAGGAGACGAGTCCAGCCTTTCTTGAGAATCATTCGAATATCGATGATCTAATAAAGTTCAGTGCTTTTGACAATCAGAGGGACCATGACAATTGGATCACAAATGAGATAAAGAAGGATCTGGACGAAGGAGAGTTACGCCACTCCGATATTATGGTTATTAATCTTAATCCCAAGACGACAAGACGAAATGTCGGACCAATACGTGCCCGCCTTCTAGAAAGTGGTGTCAATTCACACCTTGCAGGAGTAACGACCAAGGCGGATACATTCTTTCGCAGGGACGGATCTTCCGTGACCTTTACCGGAGTTCACCGAGCTAAAGGTAATGAGGCGGGGATGGTTTATGTCATTAATGCGCACGAGGGGCACTCTGAAAGCGCAAATGTGGCTAGTATCCGGAACCGGCTTTTCACAGCCATTACGAGGAGCACGGCGTGGGTCCGTATTCTTGGAATTGGTGTCTATATGGAAGTAGTCAAAGAGGAGTACAATAAGTTGAGGGCACACAAGTTTAAACTTGAGTTCGTGTACCCGACTAGCCAACAACGTCAGCATCTTCGAATAATTCGCAGGGATATGTCGGACGAGGATCGGTCGAGGATAAGTCGTCGCAAGCAATCCGTACAGGAACTTGTCCGCGACCTAGAGGCTGGTGATCTCTACATCGAGGATTTACCGGAGGGGGATGTGGAAAAGCTTCGGAATCTATTAGTCCAACCAGGGTCAGGGCCATGTCAAGCCCTGGGCTAATTGAACGCCAAATCAATGAATTGATTACCGCATTGGTAGGTAAGAGTCTTGTCGATGATCAGTGCTTCGCATTTCAAAAGCAGAATAGGCGGGGTATCAGGCAGATTACCTTTAAGGGCGCAGATCGGGTTTCCATAGCCTTGAAGGATAAGCCCTATGCAGAGATTTACCAAACGCTTGTTCAGGAGCATGCATACAACCTAAAAATGCTTGACGGTGCATTGCTTCAAATGATGTATGAGTTCAATCACGCTACCCTTCATCGCCACCGCCTCGCGTTTTTTTCTGCACCCTCATTTGAAATGTTTCAAGAATACCCGAACATATATCTGGACGACGTAATTGACGCAGATGTAGTTGAGCGAAAGTATCTGCCCGTTGCTGTACGATTTGACTATGACGCCAGAGCAGGAGTCCGCCGGAACTTGGCTCATCCGCGGTCACATCTGTCGTTGGGTCAATTTGAGAACTGCAGAATTCCGGTAACGCGGCCTATGACACCCGGTCGATTTCTAGACTTCGTGTTACGGAACTTCTACAATACGAGTGATACGCAGTATACGGATTTCCTACCTTCACAGACCGGCTCCTTCGCCGAATCGATAACGCAAGAAGAGCAAGGTATTGTCCACCTTACGATCCCAGCTTGAATTGTGAGATAGGGTGGACCAATCCTGCGCTTGCTGTCTGTCCTTTTGCCGGCGCGCGCCGCCACGCGGACTGGAATCCCGTTCTGAAATTCGTTTCCTCCATGGAATAGCTCGTGCCTTTGGGGGCGGACCTACGCAGCGAGGCTCGTTCCAGTGCCCTTGTCGAAGTAAGAGTGTTGCAGACCACCCAGCGTGGCGGCGGGAATTGCATCCTCGAGGAGATGAGACATGGAGGCATTCCTTCTGTGGAAGAGCAAAGTACTTGCCATTGGAGTCCATCTTGAGTAGAGCTGTGGCAGGTCTGACCTTGGACAATACTGACGTTGAGATCATGGCACACGCTCATGCACAAACGAGACGTACTTTAGCGGAGACAGACTGTGGAGCAATACGTACAAGGTGGTCAGATCCTGAGGGCCTATTGTGCGAAGCCCGGAATCTCTGTGTCCGAAGTGTGTTACCGGCGATGCAAGTCCCGTGTGGCGCCTGCCCCAGAGGGCGAGGCGTCCCTGGGGGTTAGCCCAACTAATGCACGTTAGCGGGCGGTGATGGAAGTGGTCGACTCTTGATCAACATCAAATCTAATTGACGTTGATCAAATCTCCATGGGTGGTCATGGCGGTGCTACGACACCATTGTGATCGAGTGGCTGTGGCGCAGCATCAAGCATGAGGGCTTTTACCTCCACGATTACACACTCATGCTCTAGGCAAGGCACTGCCTGCAATGTTATCTTGCTGTCTATACCTACCACCAGCCATACCAGAGCCCCCGCTTTCGCACGCCATCCAAGATTTACTACGGCCTGCCGGGTCCCAACTCTGGGATAGCTCTAACCACCACGACAACTACATGCCCGCCGGTACAAACTGGCCCACCAATCACCACGGCCCTAGCAGCCGTTTATCTTAAATTACCTTCATTTCTGTCCAACGATTGGGGTACACATCAGATTACTATGCGCTTTACTAAACTGCATATTGAAGATTTTCGCGGTATCAAGGAATTGGAAATAGATTTTGAGCCAGACTTAACCGTCATCGTCGGCCGAAACGGTGCTGGCAAGACATCAATTCTCCATGCTTTGGCAATGCTAATGGGCTTATTGAGCAGGATCCGGAATCGGAAGTTTCACCCAAGCGTCCTGCATAGAGGCATATCTCCGCGAAATATTCGGTTAGGTGCTAAGGCATTTACGCTGGATCTGTGTTTTGAATTCTATGGTGCGGATTCTAATTCTGTGATCCAGGAGGAGGTGGGCATCAGATCAGAGGGAGAATACGTGTCTTCTGACTTTGTGAATAAACATAGATTGCAATCTTCGCTGGGAATCTGTTGGGGGCATTCTAATTTCATCTATTACCGGCAACAACGAGGCTTCGAAGCGGCCACTCGTTACTCGGACGAGGAAGCCGGGCGAGAGCTAGACCCAAAAGCCGTTCAAGAACAGTCACTGGAAGAAGACCTCCAGGCAATCGGAGATCTTCAAGCATGGTGGGATCAGCGTGACGCACAAGAGGCCCGGAGTGTGCGCGACAACAAGGCCCCAAGTTATCGTGACCCGCAACTTCAAGCGATACGGTCCCTGATTGCCAGGATCGACAGTTTCTCCGGTGTTTCTTTCTCTTCGACGTCTTCTCCGCCCGGGCTGCGTTTTATCAAGGCAATGGACGGGGCTGCAGTTCATGTTAACCACCTTTCTAGTGGTGAGCGCTCATATATCATATTGCTGGCTGATCTTGCTCGGCGGCTGCAAGTGGTCGCACCTGAATTGCCACTTGAAGATATACCCGCGATTGTTCTCATCGACGAGATCGAACTGAACCTGCATCCTGCATGGCAAAGCGAGATTTTATCCACGCTCGTTGAGGTCTTCGGTTCGTGCCAGTTTATTGCCACCACGCATTCGCCACAGGTTTTATCCGGAGTAACCAATAATCAAGTGCGCATTCTCGATGAGGATGCTTCTTCTGGTCGTACGAAGGTGACGATACCCCTAAGTACGAAGGGCCGGACGAGCAATTACCTGCTCGAGGGTGTCTTGCGGACTTCCGAGCGAGATCCACGTATTAGTCGGCTAATCGAAGGATTTAATGACGCTATAGACCAGGACGACAGCAGGAGCGCTGCCGAAAGGCTTACCCATATTGAGGACGAGATCGGCGATGATACGGCAACGATCCTGGTCCTCAGAAAGCGATTGAAGAGATTACGGAATAAGTAATGAGAGGTAGTCACTCGAAGAAAGCACCCAGTGAGCTTACGGATTGGCTGGCATCGGAGGGACTAGATTGGTCACCGTCTTATCCGTTTCCCACCAAAATTCGCAAGCACGTTGATAGGGCGCTTCTGGATGCCCAACGTGGTCTGTGTGTTTATTGTGGGCGCAAATTGAATACCAGGCGAGCAGGAAAGTCTTATCACATCGAACATTTTCGCCCGCGGAGTTCATATCCTGAGCTGGAGACGCATTTCACCAATTTGTTTCTGAGTTGCGGCCAAGAGGACAAGCTGGGTGGAAGGTCGGAAATCTGTGGGACTGCAAAAGAAAACTGGTTTAACGAAGCCCAACACGTGGAACCCCATTATCCGGACTGTACAAACAGGTTTCGGTTCTCGCTTTCGGGCCAAGTCGTGCCTGAATCTGATAGTGATGCAGCGGCAAGGGAGATGATCAACAGGCTGAATCTGAATCATCCGGAATTGAAACAGGATCGCGAGGACATTCTTAACAGAATCGACAGCGACATGCTCGACATTTCGGATTTTGTCGACGCTGAAAACCGGATCGTTATGAGCTATGCCCATATGGTATGCAGGCATCTTGATACGGTCATTCCATAGAAGCATTCATGGTGCGGTAAGGCTTGCCTTCAATGCTTGCATTTAGAGTTGTAACCGGCACATAATCTAAACACTCCAGGTACAGGTCTCCGATCACGTTTGCATATTCGGTTATTGATCCGATAGCGCAAATGCCACGTAGGCGTCGCCAGATTTCGTGCCCATCTTTCCTCCGCCGACTGCAAGGACTACGTACTGCCTGCCGTCTACGGCATACGTAGCGGGCGTGGCGTAGCCGCCCGCAGGAAGCTGCGCCGCCCATAAAATGGCTCCCGTGTCCTTGTCAAAAGCGCGGAACTTCTCATCCTTCGATGCCGCGATGAACAGGAGGCCACCGGCCGTGACCACGGGGCCACCGTAGTTCTCCGTACCGGTAGGAGGGATGCCACGCGCCGTAAGCTCGGGGAACTCACCCAGAGGGACCGTCCACGCAATGTCTCCCTCGTTGAGGTCAATCGCATTCAAGGTACCCCACGGAGGTTTTACCGCAGGATAGCCCTCCTCGTCGAAGAACCTGTTATACCCGGTATGGCCATACGGAGAGCCGGCAAAAAAGCGACCCATCTCCTCAGACTCCGTTTCCGCAACTACTGCGTGCTCGTCACCGAAAAGGAAAGACACGAGTGCGCCGATTTCGTCGGCGCTTAGAAATGCAAATGCTGGCATAAATCCCTTTCCACGCGCAATCTGCTCTGCCACCTCACCTTCCGTAAACCGTTCATTCAAATCCATGAGGGAAGGAGAGGACTGATCTGTGTTACCCTCGCGATTCTGGCCGTGACAGGCGGCACAGTAGCGGGCGTACAGGCCGCTGCCGCTGCTAGCTCCGTCCGGATTCAACTCTACCATCTCCAGAATCCATGGCATTTCATTGCTATTGACATAGAGTATCCCGGTTGTTGGATCGTACCCTGCGCCACCCCATTCTGCTCCTCCGTCGAATCCCGGATAGATCATCGTGCCCTGTACGCTTGGAGGAACGAATTGGCCCGCTGACTTCACCTCCCGAAATCGTTTCAGCACGTACGCGGTTGCTTCCGGCGAAATGTCTGTAATGTCCGATTCGTCAAACCGTTGCCGGGCAAACGCGGGCGGCTTCGTGGGGAGGGGCTGCGTAGGCCAAGCTTCTTCTCCCAACAAGTCCGACTCGGGATAGGGTCGCTCCTCGACCGGGAACAGTGGCTGGCCGGTTTCCCGATCCAGCAAGAATACATGCCCGCTCTTGGTGATCTGGGCAACCGCATCTATACGCTTTCCATCGTGCGTGACCGTTACCAAATTGGGCGCAGCGGGCAGATCGCGATCCCAGAGGTCGTGGTGCACGATCTGATAATGCCAGATTCGCTCACCCGTTCGGGCATTAAGCGCAAGCACGGAGTTTGCGAAGAGATTCTCGCCCTTGCGATTGCCACCCCAAAAATCAAATGTCGCCGATCCCGTAGGCAAGAATACGATACCACGTTCCTTGTCCAGGCTTAACCCGCTCCACGCATTGGCTCCACCTGTCCTCAGGTAGGCATCCTCGGGCCATGTATCATAGCCGAACTCACCGGGATGCGGAATCGTGTGAAAGATCCAAACGATATCACCCGTGCGCACATCGTAGGCCCGTATATGCCCCGGTGCGGACATCGGGCCCTCGGATAGATTGGTGCCCTGGATTAACAGGTCTTCGAAGATGATGCCAGGCGTCCGCGCGCCAACTGAAAGTCCCGTCACGTCGCGATCCAACCCGTCGTGCAGGTCCAACGACCCGCCTGTCCCGAAATCAGCAATGGGCGCGCCGCTGGACGCATCCAATGCAAAAAGCATGGATCCTGCGGTTACCAGAATGCGGGCCTGGTGCGTTTCGTCGCCTGCCCAATAGGATACTCCTCGGTTAATCCCCCGTCCTTCCTGGACGGCCCCGGCAGCGTACGGATCAAACTTCCATATCTCGGCGCCCGTGGCGGCATTCAGAGCCAGTACCTTTTGGCGTGGGGACGTGGCGTAGAGCACGGAGTCTATGATGATCGGATTGCACTGAATCTGCGTTCTGCCTTCAGGCGATGCATCGCCGGCATGGTACGTCCACGCTACTTCGAGTCCATCGACATTGTCCCGATTGATTTGGTCAAGGGCCGAGTAGTGGCTGCTGGTGGCGTCTCCCAGATAGACGGACCACGACGTATAGGAATCCGTCGTAGGCTGCTGAGAGCAGGAAGCGAGCATAAGCGCAAGACATAATACCGGTACTCGAACAGGACGATGCATGGGATACTAGCTTTGGGTAAGAAGTGCGAGTGGGGGAAGATAGCCACCTGCAAGGCAGAAATGTAGGTGCCACCGGGCAATCGAAAATGCGCAGGAAACGCCGAGTTTAGGCAGTCACTGCGCAATCCGCGAACAGGTGAGTTTCCAGATCCGCCAGCGAGACAACCACCTCGTGGCAGCCAAACGAAGGGAGGACATCTACGGGAAAACTGGTGGCAAGTCCAATAACATAGCACCGCGCCTGCACGGCCGCCCTGATCCCGTACGCGGAATCTTCGATCACCAGGCAGCGCGTTGGAGACACCTCCAGCCGCTGCGCCATGAGGAGGTAGGGTTCGGGGTCTGGCTTTGGGCACGTGACATCCTCTACGGTCACGACCTTCCTGAAGAACTTTGACAGGCCGAAGTGCGAAAAGGCGCGCTCCTGATCCTGCCTTGTCGCAGATGTGACCAGTCCCAGCGGAATGTTCAACGCTTCCAGGCGACATATGAGCTCCAGCGCACCCGGAATCATTTCAAGCTCCTGGATGCGACTGGCGTATTCACGATGCTTGTGGGCGATCATCTCGCTCGCCGCCACACGGCCTGGCGCATAATGAGCGGCCACATGCGCAAAGACATCCGCTTCTGTCATTCCAGTGAATGTCTCGCTGGCAGACGGCGGAATCGTGATGCCGTAACGGTCAAGAACTGCACGCTGCGCTTTCTTGTGCAGGGGTTCGGAGTCAAGCACCACCCCATCCATGTCAAAGATGATGGCCTCGTAACTGGACAGGTGAGGCGAATTGGAATGCATGAGGAAAACAACAGTAGTGACGCGACAATGGGAGAGGTGCCTACGGTTGCAGGCTGATGCGCAGGAGATACATATCCGCGGTCATATAAAGCACCGAGCCATCGTTGCCAATGGCGCAGTTAGAGGTGGCCTGCGTCGTTTGAATGGTGCCCAGGTGCGTACCATCAGCCGAGAATACCAATACACCCCCAGGCCCTGTGGCGAACAGATTGCCGGCAGCATCGATCTTGAGCCCGTCCGGCAGGCCTCTGCTTCCAGACTCCGCGAGAACAGTGGCGTCGAAGAAGATGCGGCCATTCGTGGTCAAGCCGTCATCCGTGATGTCGTAGGCCATCCATATTGGATTTTCCGGGTCGGAATTGGCTACGTATAATGTGCTCTCGTCTGGCGAAAACGCAATCCCGTTCGGGCGCGAAAGCTCGTCGGTCAGCAGCGTGACCGTTCCATCGGTAGCCAGCCGATAGACTCCTTGAAAATCAATTTCCTTGGCGGGGTCATCCATGTTCTTCTCCAGACCATAAGGCGGATCCGTAAAATAGAGTGCGCCGCTGGAGTGGTATACCAGATCATTCGGACTGTTGAACCGCATACCCGCGTAATGACTGGCGAGCGTTTCGTAGGTAGGCTCTGGATTGGCCAGGGACGTGGCCAGCCTGGCAATACGCCGGTCGCCATGCTGCGCAAGGACGAGCCGCCCTTCGTTGTCGAGCGTTAATCCGTTGGAGCCTACTTCACCCGCGCGTGCTTCGGTGCCGGTATACCCGCTTGGATGAAGAAAGGTGGTCAGTCCTTCGCCTTGCTTCCACCGGTGGATCGTATTCGGGGGGATATCGGAAAACAAGACATATTCTCCGTCATCCACCCATACTGGCCCTTCCGACCAGTCAAAGCCTTCGGCCAGAATTTCTGGTCGTGCGTCGGGATCGAGGAGACGGGATAGCGCGGGATCGAGAATCTCGACCGATCCTATGTACCGGGCCGATACATCGGCGCTTCCTGGCGGGGTGTCATCCGCCGCTGGCTGACAGCCACTGGTGAGTACTGCCGTGATCATGGCAACGACGGTAAGGGGCAGAGGTCCGCACGTTGTACGCATTAGAAGAGTAGGCTGGCCATGGGGAAGGTCGGCATTAGCGGTTGCCCGAAGTATCTGCTGGCGGGGTCAGGAATTCGAATGCGCCCGGGATGCCCAGGTTAGCCTGCTCTTTTAGCTCTTCGGCTGTCCAAGGCGTCGTACGATCCTTGGACGCGGTCCTGACGAGGTTGACTTCCTGCGGCGTGACGGGCGAGGCGCTGTTGTCCCAAGCACTGCGGATGTAGGTCAGGACGGCCGCTACTTCGTCATCCGAGAGGAACGACTTCCACGGTGGCATAGCCCCGCTGTAGACCACGCCCTGGACTTCGGTTTCTCCCATCAAGCCATCCAAAGTGATCCGAATAAGACGACCCTTGTCGCCAATAACCCAGTCTGTGCCGTTCAGTGGCGGAAAAACGCCCGCTATGCCGCCTCCATTGATCTGGTGACACGACATGCACCGGGACAGGTAGATGGCTTCCCCATCAACAAGGGTTGCAGCCCCGTGAGGTGGGCCTGGTGTGGCGGCGAATAGGCTCGATATGAGCAAAGCGCAGCCAGCAGCGAGTAGCAGGTTTCGAGCTCGGAGGCGCATGCGTGCAAATACGATTACTGGTGTGTGTGCGTTTCAGACGCTATTGAAACGTATCAACGCCGCAAAATCAAAATGGTTATTAGTAGTCTCTATTCATCGTCACGTATCCAGCGATACCGTGTTACTTTCGCTCGTGGCCCCGCATCCCAGAAGCCATCAAACTCCGCCACATAAATGCTACCGTCCGGCCCCAACTCCATGGAGATGGGCGCCGTGCCGCGAAGGGTGTCAAAGGTCTTGATATTGACGAGCCGCTTTGCTGGAATGGTAATCACAGGAGGGGTGTTGCGCATGTCTGCCCCGATATCACTCACGAATTCCGCGTCAACAACATCCCCATACTTGATCCAACGACGCGCCCAGTCAAACACGAAGACCTTGTTCTGGAGAAATTCCGGAAAGGCAAACGCCCCATCGTGCCGATAGATGGGGCCTACCGTGGCGGAGCGTCCACCAGATTCATAGGTATACTCCCAGATCGGAGGGACAAAGCCCGGTATCATCTCCGGCGTCCACTCATTGTAGAACAGTTTGCCGAGCGAACGTGGCCACCCGAAATTTTCGCCTCCGGTTTCGGAAATATTGTATTCGTCGTAATCGAACGATGCGTCTGGCCCTACCACACCGATCAGTAGCGCACCCGTTTCATGGTCTACCTTAAATCGGTACGGGTTCCGTAGTCCGTAGGCATAGATTTCCCAGCGAACCCCAGGCTCGCCAAAGAAAGGATTGTCTTGGGGAATCGTCCCGTCCCTGTTGATCCGTAGAATCTTGCCCCTGAGATCCTGGAGATTCTGCGCCGAACGCTCGGAATCGACCGTACGCGACCAATGGTAGTCTTTCAGATCGTGCTTCGCTTTAAAGGCTTCGAGTTGTTCTTCCGACATTTTCCACCCCGGACGTACTTCGGACATGCCCGTATCTCCTGTTGAAAGGAAGAGGGTGGAATCCGTCCCCCATTCGATATCACCCGCCTGATGGCAGCATGTCGGCTCGGTAGGCACCCGCAACAGGACGTGTTCCGAGTCCAGATCAAGCATGCCGTCGCGGTATTCGAATCGGGACAGCGTATTGATAATCGTATTGGGCTCGGCGTAGTAGAGATAGATATACGGCTGGCCATGGTAAAAGTCGGGATCGACTTCAATGCCATATAATCCATGTTCGATGTTGGTTGGATCTGTCGTCGTAAGATGGGCGATCTGGCGCACCTCTCCGGTAGCAGCCTCGTAATGATGTACTTTGCCGCGTAATTCGACGATCCAGATATTGCCGCGCTCGTCGACCGCAAGGTCATCAGGCCACACGTTATCTGCAATCGTCTCCTTTACTCGTCGCCCGGAAAAATCCGCTTCCAGCCGGCCAGCCGCGATGCGAAGACCCTGTAGAACATGTTGCACGAATGCAGGGGTTTCCCATACATCGCCAAAATGGCCAAGTTTGGTAACGAAAATGCGTCCCCCGTCCTGCTTTCGGATCCATGCCATTGGATAGTCATAACGCTCCCCGCCAGCGGCATCTTCGACCGCCGTTACACTTTCCATATCGAGGGACATCAGGACTCGGGAATCCCATCGAGGGTTTTCGTCAAGCACGTAAATTTCGTCCCGGATCCAAAAACTGTCTCCAAAATGACTCACGGCAGGATTGTCCGGATCGTCAATCGTGATCCGTACGTTTTGCGTCCATGGATGCGACGTAAACAGTCCTCCTCCAACCGTTTCTCGATATTTGTCCCAACCGTACAGTGCATCCAGGCCAGAGTGTACAATGGCAAGGCCTTTTCCGGCACGCAGGAATCCCAATATGGCAGACTTCTGCTCTTCGGTAATATGAGGCCCTATGGCATCTCCGCTGTCTTCTTCTGACACTGCGGTGCCGGCGAAGGGGATGGGCGTCGGCATCGCGTCCATGCTTAGATGGCCGGAAATAGAGTTGCCCGCCGTGGTAGCCGTACCCGAAATCATCCCGAACTGGTCGGCATCAAACACGAAGTTGATGGATGTTGAATCGAGACGCACTTCTTGCAGTGGCGTGGCGCCTTGCGGAAACACAATCTCTCCGGCATCCGGTCCGGTCAGCGTAAGCATCGCGTCTATGGAGCCCTGCGGGCTGTCCACCGTCACATTCCACGACATCGGAGAAAACCCAGTGGCGCCTGTTTGAGACCCTTCAAGGGGGATCTCCATGCTTCCGGCGGCCATCATACCGGCGACCTGGTCTCCGTCGATGGCCAGACTTGCTTCAATGACGCCAACCGAGCCGCTATCCCAACTGAAGGTCAGGGACGTGTCCGTAAGTACGATATCGGTGACTTCGGCTGGCTCCGGGAACAGATTGAATACGATGACGCCCCTTAATGCGGTCGCATCTCCCGACAGCGCGAGCTTCCCGGTGATCTCATTGTCGGGAATCTTGAGCATCAGCTCGTAATTGGCGAAGTTGCCCTCTGTCATCTGGGTGGTAGAGACCTGAGGCGGTGTATCGGTTCGGAGGGTGGCATTGGCCAGGAAAAGCACGTCGTACTTCGACAGGTTTTCCGGATTCAGCTGTGTCAAGTCTTCCGTCGTGTCCACCCGGAATTCCGTCGTCTCACTCAGCGCCATCAACACTTCTTTCTGCGCCTCTATGGCCTGCGAGTGGCGAAAGCCGTGCGTTGCAGTGACCATAAGGACGCGAATCTCTTCGCGTGCTTCCGTGATGGCAAAATGTTCGGCCAGCGTTTTGGGAGTGTGGTCTTCCAGCGGCTTTACGCGGATATTGCGGAACTGGACCTTGGAGTTGCCGTCGTGATTCTGCAGTCCGATGTAGCCCTCGCGAGAACGGTTGCCGAAGAAATCGTTGATCTTTTCATCATTGAGCCATATTTCGTACCGCTGCCCAGTAACCTTGATACGGAACGAATTCCACTGATCGATCGGATTGGGGTTGATGCGGAATGGCGCAGAGAATGAGTAGACGGACCCGGTAGCATGATCAGGATCCCGACTGTTGTCGATCTGGATTTCGTATCCCTCGTTGACGGCCACCCAAGGATCGTCCGTTTCGGGGAAGCGAACAAAGACGCCGGAATTCGCCGTGTACTTGTTCACTTTCCAGTCCAATTCAAGCACAAAGTCTCGAAAACTTTCCTCGGCATAATAGAAGAGTCCCATTCCACCCTCCGTCCGCATCGTGCCGTCGGGCTCCAGGGCAATGCTGCCAGGACCCACCTGTCGCCAGCCATCCAGACTCGTTCCGTCGAACAGCGTAGTCCACTCGTTCTCTGATTGCTGTGCGACGGCTTCAAATGATGAAAACGATGTAATAAGGAATGCTGCCAACAATGCGAGGGATATCTTACCCTGGGTTTTCATGCCAGTTGTGTGTTCAGTTATTCTGCGCATGGATCGCTTGCCCAGCCATACGGGAGGAGAAAGGAAAAGGAGGGCTCGTGAGCCTATTCGACCATGCCGCCATACGCGGCATGTTGTAGTGCGGTAGCAATGCCGCCCTCCATCATGACGGGATCGACAGACCCATTGCCGTCTGCGTCTACTCCGCCACGGCATTTCTGGATAAGCTGTGTCATCGCGGCCGCATGGCTCCGCGCCATGTTCACATCGCCTGCGTAGTTGGTCTTGAGGATATTAATAGCCTGGGCAAAAACTTCATGCAGCCATCCAGTGTCCGCCGTGGTAGTCCAGAATTCGCTGGGGGCATCCCACACATACGTTAGTCCGACACGCGGTTGGCGCTCAGCCTTTGTTACGCCTTCATCTAGGCGCATCCAGCCAATAACATTGTTCAGGGCTGCAATGACGTGCGGGCCGTGCACAGCATAGCCTCCGCCTTCTGGCGCTTCGTCAATGGCGGCATTGATCAGCTTGCGTGCCCGCCGTCCGCGGCCAACGATGCCCAGCGCAGAAGGGTCACCTACTGCAGGCGGGGCAGCGCCGTAGCGATCAACGTGGTCCTCGTCAAATTCCGCGCCCGTTGTTTGCCACCGTGTTTTCCATCCATGCATGGTGGCGGCGCCGCGAGTTGCACCAGCCAGGCCAGAGGATTGTCCCCAAATGGTATGGAAGACTTCATCCGCATGCGCCTTTACCTGGCCAATGGAAGCCGCGGTTTCAGCCTCCTGACTGGCCTGCAGGGCCGTAAGGCTTAACGCATCAATAGTCTCCAGATGCCCTTGTATGGATTCCTGGGCGCTTGCGGTGGAAAGCAGTCCGATGGATACGAGCAGGGCGGACAGGGTTGAGCGGATTAAATGACGTGGCATAGGCTATGAAAATGCCATGATTAAAATTACGGCTTCACGGAAGGTCTCGCGACGGGAGCCCTACATACGGCCACTATGAATGCTTGCTCCGTTAATGCGCTATGGAAGCCTTTCCAAGCATGCAAAGCATACATTAGTTTTCTGTAGAGGCTATTGCCGAAGTATTCAGCGCACTTGGTACTGGCCGTAGTCCGGGCGGCATGCTTCCTGCCTGCAATCCGGCGTATCCGGTCGCGCTACATCATTGTGCCGGCTTTCGCCCAATATACAGGCCATGTGCGCCCAATTCTGACAACGCCAGCACCAATATGGATTAACGTCCCGCAATCTCTGATATCGACCCGTTATCGCTTTTCCGGGCGCTGCCCCGGAAATCCTGCTTACAGGACTCCATGGACCCAAAAGGGGCTTGACAAGGAAATCATTGTCATCCCAAGATACAACAGTAAGGTGTTTGGCAGAAGCCACACCCTGGTTTTCGGGGCCCGGAATCGTCGATGCCAGAAGCGGCCCGGTCATTGCATATAGCAGATTCCCTGTGCAACGATTCACCGGTAGCGAGCGGCAAACATGCTGCTATTGACCGGACCCACGGTATGGCTTCGCATCGCACATGCATGGGCGCGGGCCAGGGAGAAATTCCTGGTTGGTCTCGTGCAGACAATACGCAACACGACAAGATCTAGGGTGAGATGTGGATGCGGTTGTAATGGATCGGCGGGTTAAGGGGCTGGGTGTTTTCGATTCTGGCAGGCGTGGGAGTATGGTATGGGTGGCAATCGTAGCAGAATCGCAACAACACCTGGACTACGAGGTGCCTCACGTTTGATAAGTTAGCAAGCACCGGGGGTTGGGCAATACCGCCCCTGATTGCGTATTATCCACATGGCAGTGGCATATCGGCACAGAGTTCGTTAACGATGCCCTTGCCCATGTTTGATACCCTGAGCGTAAGTCGCAAGCTTACCGATGCCGGTTTCGATTTGAAACAGGCGGATGCGTTGGTGGAGTCTTTGGCGCATGCCATGGATGATACGGTTGCGACAAAGACTGACGTGGCAGAGCTCAAGGCTGATGTGGCGGAACTCAAGGCTGATGTGGCCGGGATCGAAGCGAGCATCACTGTCATGCAGGGTGATATCACGCGCCTTTCCGAGACCGCTGCGACCAAGTCGGATCTGAGTGATGTCCGGGTGGAGACGCAGCAGCTTGGGGAGCAGCTGCGTGCCCAAGTTGTCAGGCTTGAGTCCAGGATGGAAACCGAATTTGCCGGACTTAGGGTCGAAATGGCACAGGGTTTTGAAGAGGTCAACAAACGAGTAACGCGTACGGTGTTTGGCGTAGCCGTGGTGCTGAGTGCGGTTATCGCCCTGGTGCGATTATTGTTGTAGTGCATGTGGTTCTTGCACCTTGTTCGGAGCAAAACTGCCGTTCATTGCTATGGGTAGACTCGATAGAGATGGATTTCGGTGCGCTCATCTATCTACACGACGTTTCTCATGCAGGGCTGATACGATTTCTGCCGGATTAGGATAGAAGCTCTTGCACAATCCGTGAGGTGGAGGGGGATTTCACGCGCAGGGACCAGTGGACAGAGGAGAAACCCCCGAATTTGATATCTTCGCCCAAACAGGAAACCGGAGTGTAGCCTGGCTCAGGCATACATGTCGTCAGGATCGCAGGCGGCCAATTCGACCAGGAAGCCTCCTATCTTCGCGGTCAATGCCTCCAGAAAGCGTGCTCCTTTCTCTGCAGTAGACAGGGCTGGATTGCCAACACCTGTGTCGTCTGTTGCCTTGAGCCAGGAACGCTCGGCCCAAACCCATCCTTCACGCAGGCCCCGCAGTTTGAACGGATGCACCGCACCCTCGCCGGCTTCGCTCAGAGGCAGCACCAGCTCCGGAGTGAGATGGAGGAGGTTACTGGTCTCCATTTCGCCTGCATGATCGCCTGGTTCGTCGAACCAGGCGTGGCCATCCATGACCTTGAACCAATTTATCTCGCAGAGGAATACGTCGGGCACTCGTGCACCAATTTCGCGAATCATCTGCTTGAAACTATTGCCTCCGTGCCCATTCAGGATCAGGAGTTTGCGTATTCCCTGACCTGCCAGTGCATGTGTGATGTCATAGAGAAGTTTGTCCTGCGTGCTGGGCATCATGTTTATGTCCAGGGTCACGTCAAGCTGCCCGGTATTGACTCCGAAGGGTACGGTGGGTAATACAACAACTTTCGCTCCGGCTTGCCAAGCCTGCCGGGCCGCCTCGGCTGCGATATAAGTGCACTGGATATTGTCCGTGCCGTACGGGAGGTGGTAGTTGTGCGCTTCGGTGGCGCCCCAGGGCAAAATGGCCACCTGGTAGTCGGCGTGTTGAATGGTTTTCCAGGTCGCTTCAGCAAGGATATATGGTCGACCAGACACCTGTATCTGAACACTCCGTGTGTGCAATAGCGACGCCCGCGCAGGACTCTATTCCCGCACGAGCAGCACCAGATCATATTCGTGATCTATGATCTGAATGGGATTGGGGTAGAAGGGAATGATATATCGTCCCTTGCTGTCCTGTGACAACTCATTCGCTGTAAACGTCATATAGCCTCCGCTGACACTTCCGCTGAAGCTGTAATCCAGCATTCTTCGGCTTGCGGTGACGGTGCGTTCGATTTCGTAGCGACGGACTTCGTCAAACGTCGATCCAACATGCAGCGATACGTTGGTTACCTCAAAACTGCGCCGCACGGTTACTGTTGCCGGAGTAATACTCTGCTGGGTACCCTCGACAAAAATCCAGGCGCGTTTCGGGATTAAGGGCCCCGCATTCTCGACCGTATCCTTCGGTGCTCGCGATTCGATTGTTACTCCCGCTGGGGTGGAGACACATCCAGTTTGAACGAGTAGCAGAAAGGCGAGTATGGCTATCGGAATGCCCAGTGTTCTCATGATACATCACTCAGGAAGGCGAGTAGGCAGGATCCGTTGGCGCCACGACCAAACACAAGAATGTCTTGCGGAGAACCATGAGCTTACGGAAGAACGCGGGATTATTTCTTGAACACGTCACACGGCGCAGGTTCCACGTCCTGGAATCCTATGCGTTAATGTAAACGATCCTGTGTGTATGGCTGACGGTGCGTATTTTCGCACGGATGCAGTTGAATCTGACAATCCAACCCATGCCGCGCCTAGCTCTTTGTGTGACCATCCTAGCCATTGCTGCCTCCGGGTGTATGCCTGGCGGTAGTGATTCGGATTCTGCCGCCATCTCGCATGAGCGGTTTACGAAGGTCGTGCTGGACGAGGGGTTGTTCGAACCGATGGAACTCGATTTGTTGGACGATGGTCGCATAATATTCGTGCAGCGAAGGGGAGAGGTCTTGATCCATGATCCTACGATACGGCAAACAGAACAGATTGCCCAGTTCAAGCTATTCATGAAGTTTGAAGAAGGCCTTCTTGGCGTCGCCGTCGATCCGAATTATTCGGAAAACAATTGGGTCTACTTTACCTATTCGGCATCTGACGTGTCCGTCATTCGCGTAGTGCGCTTTACGCTCATGGGATCAAAACTGGATATGGATAGCGAGCAGATCCTGCTGGAAATCCCCGTCCAGCGCGAAGAGTGTTGTCATGTCGGTGGCTCCCTGGAGTTCGGTCCCGAAGGCAATTTGTACATATCTGTCGGCGACAACACCAATCCGTTCTTCTCCGATGGCTATGCTCCGATTGACGAGCGTGCAGGCCGCCATGCCTGGGACGCGCAGGCCTCGTCGGGCAACACGCAGGACCTGCGTGGCAAGATTCTTCGCATCACGCCGGAGCCTGATGGGTCCTACAGCATCCCGGATGACAACCTGTTTCCCGAAGATGGATCACAAGGGCGCCCCGAAATCTACGTGATGGGCAACCGAAATCCTTTCCGCATAGCCATCGATCCTCACACGGGATACCTGTACTGGGGCGAAGTAGGACCGGATGCCGGTAAGGCAGATAGCACCCGTGGCCCAAGGGGACACGATGAAGTCAACCAGGCCCGGGCGGCGGGCAATTTCGGTTGGCCCTACTTTGTTGGCGACAACAAGGCCTACCGACACTACGATTTTGATGCCGAAACATCCGGCGCCGCATTCACCAAGACTGGCCCGGTGAACGACTCGCCAAACAATACCGGGGCCCAGGTCTTGCCGCCGGCGCAACCGGCCTTTATTTGGTATCCATACGGGCCATCCGAAGAGTTTCCGGAGTTGCATGAAGGTGGTCGCAATGCGATGGCAGGACCAGTATATCATTACGGGGATTATGCTGCGTCCGACCGCAAATTCCCGCGCTACTATGACGGCAAGTTGTTCATCTACGATTGGGTGCGTGACTGGATTGTGGCCGTATTGATGGATCAGAATGGTGATTATGTGGCTATGGAGCGCTTCATGCCGCAGGAAACATTCAGTGCACCTATGGACATGGTATTCGGGAAGGACGGTGCGCTATACCTGTTGGAGTACGGTAAGAGCTGGTACACACAGAACGATGACGCCCGTCTGGTCCGTATCGACTACGCTGTGCACAATCGCGGTCCGCTTGCCGACATCGCTGCAGACAAACCAATAGGGGCGGCCCCACTAACGGTAACGTTGTCTGGAGCATTGTCGCGGGATCCGGACGGTGACGAAATCACCTATGGATGGGAGGCAGAAGGAGGCCAGACAGCGAGCGGACCAGAAGCCGTCTTCTCCTATGACGAGGCCGGGGTGTATCGTGTGAGACTCACTGTTACGGACAGCCAGGGCCTAACAGGGAGCGACAGTATCGACATCCTTGTGGGCAATGACATCCCCGATGTCGTGATCCGGGTATCCGGTAACCGATCCTTCTACTGGGACAATAGCCATATTGCGTACACGGTTGCAGTTACCGATCACGAAGACGGCGCGATCGGCGATGGCATTGACGCGTCCAGCGTTGCGGTGACCCTGGACTACGTTGCGCAGGGCCACGATCTCACGCTTCAGGCGCGCGGACATCAGGAAGCACTCGAGCATGCGACAGAGCTTGTTGGCAAGGTCCTGATGGAGCGTGCCAATTGCCAGGCTTGCCATCTCGAGAAGGGTTCATCCGTGGGTCCCTCTTTTGTTGCGATCGCTGCGAAATATCCGGCCGATGCGACGACCAAAGCTTACCTGTCCGACAAGGTCATCAACGGTGGCGGGGGTGTTTGGGGCGAGCAGGCAATGGCCGCGCATACACATCTTGCTCCGGGGAACGTTGGCCTCATGATTAACTATATCCTCGCGTCTGCTGATACCACTGCCACCGCGCGAAGCCTTCCGGTTGAGGGTGAGGCAGCCACCAGGGGGCCCGCACACTCTGATGAACAGGGAAGATACGTGTTGGCGGCGGCCTATACAGACCGCGGAGCGTCCGGAATGCCCCGGCTGACGGGCAGGGATGTTCTC
Source organism: Rhodothermales bacterium (assembly GCA_963665975.1). Classification (GTDB taxonomy): domain Bacteria; phylum Bacteroidota; class Rhodothermia; order Rhodothermales; family Bin80. The sequence continues at coordinate 207,367 of OY762508.1, read as the reverse complement.
GAACTGCGGCATGCGCGCATCCAGGCGGAGCACTTCGACCTGGGCGCCGGAGCACAGTACTTTGCCATGCCCGCAGATACGCTTCAGGATCTGCCTGCTATGGACGTGGTTGTCGGCCCGGATTCGTCACACATGCGACTTCGGGACATAGACCTGACGGGGATACGATCCATCACCGCAGGCATTGTCTCCAGAACAGACATGACGACCGGTGGAAGTATAGACATACGACTGGATGCACCGGACGGTGAGAGTGTCGGCTCGTTTGTCGTACCGGCATCAGCGGAGGGTTATAACACGTTTGAAGCGAACTTGAGCGACGCGTTGCATGGCAGGCATGATTTGCACCTCGTGTTTGATGGTGCAGGTGAGGAGGCGAGGCCGGTTTGCGCGATCGACTGGATATTTGTGCAACAATAAGGCGTTCGAAGCCAAAGAACGGACACTAGCGTGGCGAACACGTCCTCAAAAGATCGCAACGATCGGCTGCATGAAACCATCCTTGCCGATCTCCACGAAATGGATTTTCGGAAATCGCTGCGACAGGATCTTCAGGGTGTATATGAATACTATCTTGATCAGGACGAACGCAATGAACTTGCGGAAATGGGCCGCCTGAGCCGATGGTTCCACATGGTCGGGTGGCTACTAAAGGCGATTATGCTTCGGCTGTCACCCCTGCGACGCTTGTTGTTTCTTGTGAGTGTCATGCTGTTTCTGACGGGATTGGCTGGGGATGCGTTCTGGCTTGGAGTGGGATTTCTCGTCACAATGCTGATTCTGCTATTGGAGTTGAAGGACAAGGCGCTCGCCCAGGAGGAGCTCCAGACGGGCAGACTCGTACAGTTTGCGCTAATGCCGCGCGAGGATCCAACCCTTCCCGGTTGGGAGACATGGCTTTTCACGCGTCCTGCTCGCGAAGTGGGAGGCGATCTCGTGGACTACCTGGAATTGCAAGAGGACAGATTAAGTCTCAGCTTGGGAGATGTGTCCGGCAAGGGCCTGGGTGCCGCGTTGCACATGGCGCATCTTCAGTCCACGTTGCGTGCACTTGCGCCCCGCGCGCAGTCGTTGGCGGAGCTTGGCGCAGAGCTCAATACGATCATTCGAAGGGACGGCACTCCTGGTCGGTTCATGTCGCTCGTTTACATGGAACTTGCCCCGAATGACGATGCAGTCAGACTGATCAACACGGGCCATATGCCACCGATTGTGATACAGCACAGTGGCCTCGCCGAATTGAGTAAGGGTGCGGCAGCACTTGGACTGCTAACGGATTTGTCAGTTACAGAGCAAACAGTAAACCTGCAACCCGGCGAATTGATGGTCGTGTATTCGGATGGCCTTACAGAGGCGCGCTCTGAAGATGGAGAATTTTTTGGAAGACATCGGCTCCTGGAAATTCTGACAACGCTAAGGGGAATTCCCGCCGAGGATGCGGGGCGCTGCCTTCTGGATGCCCATGAGGAATTCGTCGGAGAAGCAGAACCGAGTGATGATTTATCCATGGTGGTAGTACGGCGTATGCCCCGCCTTGAAATCGGTCCATGAGTTTATTTCCTTTCTTTAAGTCTCGAACAGGATAAAGCAGAGGTGGTCGTGAGGCTTTTATACGGAGTAGTGGCACTCGTTAGCCTGCTGGCGTGCCTTGCTGCGCCATTGGCTCATGTATGGAGCGAGGTCAGCGCGCCGACGTATCACGCCATCTTTCTTATAGCCTCCGCGGGCTGGTTCGCATCCGCCTGGGCGTACGACGCCAGTCGGGATCGGCCTCAATAGCGAACCTGCGGTTGCATTCGAGGGAAAGCTTATGCAAGTTGTATGACGACAATGGCTCCGCCGCCACACACGCGATTTCATAGATCCAACCCCGATACATCGTGCGGAAACTGAACATAGATGATGTCGCCAGGCTGGCCTACGTGTCGCGGTCAGTGGTGTCGCGTGTGCTCAACAACCGACCTAACGTAAGCAAGGAGGCAAGAGCACGAGTCCAAGCCGTCATCAAGAAGTATAATTATCGGCCCAGCGCAACCGCGCGAAGCCTGGCCACCGACCGCAACTATGAGATAAGTATTCTGGCGCCGCGTAAGAAGGATGATGTGTTTGCGAATGGGTTTTGGTCGCTACTATTTCTGGGGATATCCGAAGCGTGTATTCGGCGAGGCTATCATGTATCGCTGAATATGATAGCAAAGGAGGCGGAAGCAGAAATTAATGATCGTATTCTGAATGGACATAGCCTGGACGGATACATCCTGATCGGAGAGGAGGTAGCGGATCGCACGTTACCGGCCTTGAAACAACGGGGTCTCCCGGTGGCGCTCGTTGGGAACGCTCCGAGCTATCCGGAATTGCGTTCCGTGGATGTAGACAATGTGGAAGGGGGCCATAAGGCGACCATGCATCTGCTCAGGTTGGGACACCGGCGTATCGCTGCTATCCAGGGACCGCTCAGCACACAGGAAGCGGTGGATCGTTTTGAGGGCTTTTTACGCGCGCACCGTGAGGTGGGGATCGATGTAGACTCTTCGCTGTGTATGGAGGGAGACTATTCCCAGCAAGGTGGACACGATTGTATGCAGCAGCTTCTCGGACAGAAACCAACCGCCGTCATGTGCTCCTCCGATGCCCAGGCCTCAGGAGCATTACTTGCAGCCCATCGCGCTGGGATCAGCGTGCCGAAAGATCTTTCCGTCATTGGATACGACGACCTGCCCAGTGCCCGGTTCACGATTCCGCCACTTACGACGATGCGGCAGCCGATCTACAAGATGGGCGAGCGGGTTGCCGGCATCGTGCTGAACCAGATAGAGGAAACAGAAGAGGACGCTGTGCATGACCATTTGCAGGCCGTCCTCGTAGAGCGCGAAACTACGAGCGCTCCATCATAGGCAAAACTCTTGCGGCCTGTTATCCGATCAGGAGGGAACGGCGGTGTGATCCTGATCAAGGTTTCCGGGGGTAACATGGCTGATCACGCGGTCTAGAAGCTCACTTCGAGCCATCCTCGCGTAGTCCATGTTCTGATCAATGAGACGTCGGCGCTCTTTCACCGAGGCATGACTAGTGCCGCCATCCTCAGGCGTGTGGAGAACGTAATCCAGCAACTGGTCAATGGTCGTCGCCGCCACATGGATGCGCGTGTCAGAGGAGGCGTAATAGACCAGTAACGTTCCGTCGGGCCGTGCAATGGCGCCATTGCAGAATAATACGTTGGAAACATCGCCAACACGTTCCGATCCCCATGGCGCCATCAGATAGCCGCCCGGCCGATGCGTGACCCGGAATGGCTGCTCGAGATCGCACAGAAAGGCATACAATACATAGCGGAGACCGGATGCCGTGCCACGGACCCCGTGCGCAATATGAAGCCATCCCGCTTTCGTTTCGATGGGTTTCGGGCCCGCACCATTCTTCAACTCCTTAACCGTGTGGTAGGCCACAGATTCCACCACGCGTTCGTCTTCCAGCACGGGGTTCTCGATAGCAGCGCAGTATCCCCAGCCGATACCAATTTGGTTGCCAAGTTGAATAAAGTTGTCTTGTGGGCGGGTATAAAAAGCATACTTGCCATCGACAAAGCGGGGATGCAGGACTACGTTGCGTTGCTGGGGCGATCGCGTTTGCAGATTAGGAAGGCGTTCCCAGTCGCGTAGATCACGCGTGCGCGCAATGCCGCACTGGGCTACGGCCGCCAATCCATCCGTGGCGCTCGAGTCATGGGACTCTGTACAAAATATTCCGTAGATCCATCCATCTTCATGCTGGACAAGGCGCATGTCGTACAGGTTGGTTTCCGAAGCGTCCCCGTTCGGAATTTCCAACGGATGTGACCAGAACCGAAATCCGTCGATTCCCGTCTCACTTTCAGCGACCGCAAAAAAGGACTTGCGATCCACGCCTTCGACGCGGCACACCAAATAGACCGTGTTGCCCAAAAGGATGGCCCCAGGATTAAAGACGGCGTTCACCCCAAGCCGCTCCATGAGATACGGATTGGTCACTTCATTTAAATCGTAGCGCCACAAAAGCGGAGTATGTTGCCGGGTCAGCACGGGGTACCGGTACCGATCCAGGAGACCATTGTACCAGACGACGCTAACCTCATTGCGGCGCGCCAGTAATCCTTCGTGCTGTTCCACCAGCAGAGACAGTTTCTGCTTGAAACAGCTTGGGGAATTCTCACCCACCATTGCACTGTTCTAACGACTGGAACCGAAGTGGTAACGTTTCTTGAATAGCAATCGCGGGATTTGTGGCGTGAAGACCGATTTTAACTTACGATTCACAATGCCGAATTCTGCACTTACATTCATTTTGGAAGCGTTTCCTAAACGAATGTAGAGCGGAAGGTTGCCATGCATGCGTTGCTCTGACCGTATCATCATTGCCGGTGTTTAAGTCAGCGACGGCACGCGCATGATGTCCAGGTACAAACGATTGTGACCTATAGTCAGCGATCATTACCAGACGAGCGGCGGAGAGCATTAGCCACGGAGATGGAGCACGCGTTACGCGTGCATACGCTGGAAGCATGGTATCCAAGGGCGATCGACTACGACTACGGAGGATTTCTGACGGACCTTTCATACTGTTGGGAACCACGTGGTGTCCAGCAGAAGATGATCGTGTCGCAGGCACGCCATGTATGGACACTGTCGAAAGCCGCTATGCTGTATCCGGAGCGGACCGACTATCTCGCCGCGGCCACGCACGGATTCCGGTACCTGCAAGAGGTCTTCTGGGACGATGCGTACGGAGGGTTTCATGCTCAGGTGCGGCGAGATGGTACGCTGATGACCGGTAGCGATGATGGATGGCTACTCAAGACCGCCTACGGGAACGCGTTTGGAATCTTTGGCCTTGCCGCCTACTACGGGGCGTCGAAAGATCCAAGTGCATTGCAACTGGCGCAGGATGCGTTGCACTATCTGGAGCGGGGTAGCCATGACGCCGTGCAGGGAGGCTATTTCCAGTATCTGGAACGGAGCGGCAAGCCGATGCGGGAAGGCTTCGGGTCTGTGCCTCCGAAGGATCAAAACAGCAGCATTCATCTCCTGGAGGCCCTGGCGGAATTGTATGCCGTATGGCCAGACGCTCTTGTGCGTACGCGCCTGTCCGAGCTCATGCTTCTCATTCGGGACATCATGGTGACGCCGGCGGGCTACCTGAAGCTGTTCTTCGAGGCAGACTGGACGCCCGTGTCCTTGAAGGGAGTTCCCGAAGAAGCGGATTACCTACTAGACCATGTCTCCTTTGGCCATGACGTGGAAACCGCATTTCTCCTGCTGGATGCAGCTCGCCTGGTGCACCCAGGCGGGGATCCTGACACCACGCGCATTGCGCAAGGGATGGTGGACCACGGCCTCGCCTTCGGGTGGGATCGAAAGGAGGGTGGCTTCTTCGACCGAGGGTTCTATTTTCCGGGAAGCGATGCTCCACGCATTATCACCGACACCAAGGTGTGGTGGGCGCAGGCCGAGGGGCTGAACACCCTGCTCATCATGGCGGACCGATTCTCTCCCCGGTATGCATCGTACTTTGAGGCGCTTTGGCAATATGCAAAGACCTATCTCATCGATGAAGAGCACGGCGGGTGGTACTGGGGAGGCTTGGATAAGGAGCCCGAGCAACGAACAAGACCGAAAGGAAATCTCTGGAAGAGCTCCTACCACACGGCTCGGTCGCTAATGCGATGTATCCGAAGATTGCGCTGGCAGGACGATCAATAGCCTATATCACGTTACCTAATCTGTCAACCCATGACACGACATCTATTGGCAGGATCCATCGTGGCCGCACTCGGTGGTCTGTTGTTTGGCTTTGACACCGCGGTAATCTCCGGAGCCGAGGGCATGCTGCGCGAACTATATGACCCGCAGTACACGCTGCTCAGCAATGTCATGGGCAGTAATGCCTTCTGGCATGGCGTGCTGGTGGCCAGTGCGCTGGTCGGAACGATTGTAGGATCATTTGTCTTCGCCAAACCTGCGGATCAATACGGTCGTCGGCCGATGTTGATGTGGATGGGAGTGTTGTACTTCGTCTCAGCAGTTGGCAGTGCGATTGCCTGGGATATGACGTCGTTTATTGTCTTCCGGTTCATCGGAGGGTTAGGTGTCGGTGGTGCGTCCGTGATGGCACCCCTCTATGTCGCAGAAATCTCGCCAGCCAGGTATCGCGGTCGCCTTGTCGCTGTCGTGCAGTTGAATATCGTGTTTGGCATCCTTCTGGCCTACTTGTCGAACTACATCATTGCCGGGTTCGATTTGGGGGCCGCAGAGTGGCGCTGGATGTTCGGTGTCGAAGCAATACCAGCGCTCCTCTTTACGGTACTGCTGTTTACGAACCCGCGCAGCCCTCGCTGGCTGGTCGCACAATCGCGTCACGAAGAAGCGGCGGACGTATTGGAGCTTGTCGGCACAGACTCCGGGTCGGTCTCCGACGAGCTCGAGGCCATCAAAGACTCCTTGCGGGATGCCGGTCGTAACCTGAAGGAGCGGTTATTCCAGAAGAAATACCTGACACCGATCCTGTTGGCCATTGCGATTGCAGGATTTAACCAGCTTTCGGGCATCAACGCGCTCATCTACTATACACGTAGGATTTTCGAAATGGCCGGCGCATCCGGTACCTCAGCACTATTGCAGTCCGTGATCATTGGTGGCACGAATTTAATCGTTACCATTGCTGCATTGGCCGTGATCGATCATTTTGGCCGGAGAAAGCTCATGATCGTAGGGTCGATCGGTTATATCCTAAGCCTGAGCGCGACAGCGGTCGCATTCTATACGGACATGACCGGGCCCATCATCCTTGTGAGCCTGATCGTTTTTATTGCGTCTCACGCGTTCGGTCAAGGGGCCGTGATTTGGGTGTTCATCGGAGAAGTATTCCCCAATGCCGTGCGCGCACGAGGGCAGGCCCTCGGAAGCTTCGTGCATTGGATCATGGCGGCCGTGGTATCGCTAACATTTCCGATGTTGGCGGAATTCTCGGGTGCGCACATTTTTGCGTTCTATGCCCTGTGTATGGTGGGGCAACTGATCTGGGTGCTCACCGTGATGCCCGAGACCAAGGGGATTCCACTAGAGGAAATGGAGGAGAGACTCGGCATCACTTCCTCTGACGCGCTGGGAGGCACCTAGCGGTTCCCTGCCTGGGAGGATTGATAGGTCGCCTTGGACTGGCGTCCTGGTGCGTCACCACAGGCACATATTTATCCGCGTGTACAGACGTATCTTCTGCAGCCCAACCGCTTGTCCAGGTCTCTGCTCATGCTCGCCACACTGGATTACGTCGTCATCGTCCTGTATCTCCTGTGCGTTGCAGCCCTGGGGATTTTCATGGGTGGGCGCCAGAAAAACACGACGGACTATTTTCTTGGGGGCCGGGATTTGCCGTGGTGGGCCGTGTGTTTCTCGGTAGTTGCCACCGAAACCAGCACGCTCACAGTCATAAGCGTGCCCGCCGTGGCCTACGGTGGCACGATGACGTTTCTACAGCTGACTCTGGGTTATTTTGCTGGGCGGACGCTGGTTAGCATTCTGTTGCTCCCGCGATACTTTAGGGGAAGCCTGGTTACCGCCTATGCATTTCTCGGGGCCCGTTTCGGCAACCGCATGCGGGGTGTGGCCTCTATCACGTTTCTCACGACACGGTTGCTCGCTGACGGTGTAAGGCTATTCGCCACGGCTATCCCAATTAAGGTCGTTGCCGACCTGGCCGGATTGACCCTGTTCGACAATCCGGTCACGTATTTCCAAATCATCCTCGTCCTAGGCGTCATTACTGTAGTCTATACTCTGATTGGAGGGATTCGGGCCGTAGTATGGATGGATGTCGTGCAGATGATGCTATACGTGGGCGGCGGCGTGCTTGCGTTGGTCGTCCTCATGCAATCGGCGTCGGCGGGTTGGTGGACCGCCGCTGCTGTGCAGGGAAAGACGGCGATCCTCGATTTGGGGTGGGGGCTGTCGCTCTCAGAGATGGTGACCCAACCCTACGTCTTCCTTTCGGCTGTTGTTGGCGGAACGATCTTCTCCATGGCGTCACACGGTACGGATCAGATCATCGTGCAACGCCTGTTGACCTGTCGCAGTCTGGCTGACGGTCAAAAGGCATTGATTGGCAGTAGCGTGATCGTAGCCGCGCAGTTCGCGCTATTCCTTTTCGTAGGATTGCTTCTTTGGACCTATTACGGTGGAGTTGCTCCGGAGGCACTGGGGCTGTCCAGGGCCGATGAGTTGTTTCCCAAATTCATTATTGAGGGATTGCCGCCTGGCGTCTCAGGTCTGGTATTGGCGGGCATTATCGCTGCAGCGATGAGCACACTGTCGTCTTCGCTGAATTCTCTCGCGTCGTCAACCATGATGGACCTGTACGAACGCATTCGAAAGACAACGCTTGAACCGCGCAAGGCCCTTTCCATATCCCGAGGCTTTACCTTATTTTGGGCTGTCGTATTTGTGCTGTTCGCGAGCCTGTTCCGGGATACCACCAACCCGGTCGTGGAACTCGGGCTTGCCATAGCGTCGTTCACCTATGGTGGCTTGCTCGGCGTGTTCTTGCTAGGGCTGTGGAACAAGCGCGCACGAGAAATGGATGCTGTGTTGGCATTGCTTGTTTCTGTGGCGGTAATGGTACTGATCGTCTTCGGTCTGTGGTACAGTCCACAGGAAGGGTGGGTCTTCGTGTTAGGCCCGGATGCCGAAACTGTCACTGCACGCGGCCTTCAGTCCATCGGTTGGCCATGGTATACAGTGATTGGGACGGTCGTAACATTGGCCGTTGGATCATTGCTCCGTTTCCGACATAGAGATGTCGGGTTGCGGCATGCTACGGGAGAAGGCTTGACGCGATGAGTTCGAATATGCCCAGGAATTGAATACGGGCTGCTATGAGTTTTATGAGCAAGGTGTTTAGGAGTGTTCGCCGGCCCCACGATGCGGATTACAGTCTGAAGAAGGGGATGGAGGCGTCGAGGGAGGGTCGCAATCGCAACGCTGCCGGCAAAGTGTGCATACTGCTGGCCATTTGCACGATTACCGTGTTGGCCTTTCAGCGTGGCCAACACTACGCCAGCACAGTGGAGGTCGGTGACTCGTGGCAGCGAGAAACTCTTGTTGCTCCGTTCGACTTTCCGGTGTACAAGTCTGACGATTCGCTTCAGATGGAGCGCAATCGTATCCGCTTCACCACAGAACCCATCTTCAATAAGGTCCCGAATGCGCTCGAGCGCATGCAGGATAATCATGAAACAGTGGCGGGGCAGCTTGACAACATCTTTAATGCCTACAAGGATTTTCGCTACAACGTCATCATGGGAAGTGTTGCAGCGGCCAGCAATGATTCTGCCCAGTTGGCAGATTTCCGTCGCAACGCGCACGAAGACTCGCTGCGGTACGTAGAGTTGAAGCGGAGTGCGCACATAAAGCTTACCGATGCCCAATGGCAGTGGCTTGGAATAGACTACGTTGTGCGCAGCCCAGATCTGCCAGGGCGCTCGCGGGAGTTGCCAACGGGCCGCCCGTTGTACGAGGTCATCCTGGATGACGTGTTACGCATCAGTGCAGAATTGAATATCCGTGGGGTTCTAAGCATTCCGCATGACAGTGTGCACACGTCTGATATCCGAGTGCGAGATATTTCGGCGAGCACGGTAGAGACGTTTCGCAAGTTTGATCTTTTCGGACTTAACGAAGTCTTCGAGGCTGTCCAGAGTGATCTTGAGCGGACACTCGAGAATGAGCTGGACCTCGGCAACATTCCAACAAAGTTCGCACAGGCCATTTTTTATCCATCACTCCAATATGATCGCGGAGCCACCGTGCGTCAGTGGCAGAATGCAGAGCGCAGGATTTCACCTACACGAGGGAGGGTGCCGGCAGGGGAGACAATCGTACGCGAAGGAGAAATCGTAACTCCGGTGGTGAAGCAAACGCTTCTTTCCTACGAAATTGAGCGCCATGGCCAGGTTTCCTCGCCCCTGCCGTGGAAAAGAACTTTTGGGCGGATAATCTTGGCGGTGAGCACATTTGCAATTTTCTTCCTGTACTTGTTCATGGCTCGCCGCAGAATTTTTGACGACAATGCAAAGCTGCTTTTGATGGCGCTCTTGTGCGCAGGTATTATCGGCTTGTTTGCCGTGGCGATACGGATAGATGCGGACTTGATGTTTGCCGTTCCGGTGGTCATGATTTCGGTAGTCATGACGGTCATTTTTGATTCTCGCGTCGGATTGTTCGGGACCCTCGCACTTGCCCTTATCGGGGGTATGATTCTGGGGTATAATTTTGGCTATGTGTTCGCCACGCTGTTTGCTGGCACGCTGGCAGTATTTAGCGTGCGGGACATCAGAAACCGGAGTCAGGTGTTTCTAAGCGCCGCCTTCGCGTTTATGGGTTATTTCGTAGCCATGGGGGGCGCATGGATGTTCCTGGAGACTTCTACCGCACAGCTGTGGTCGAGTCTGCTTATGGCGAGCATCAGTGCCTTCTTGCTGATCATGGCCTACCCGCTCCTGTGGGTATTTGAACGCATCTTTGACGTCACGACAGATCTTTCGTTACTGGAATTATCGGATACGAATCGTCCGCTTCTCAAGGAGCTTGGGTTGCGCGCTCCGGGCACATTCAACCATTCTCTGCAGGTCGCCAATCTTGCGGAGGCCGCGGCCGGGGCTATCGGGGCCAATGCGCTGCTAACACGTGTTGGCGCCCTGTACCATGATACCGGAAAGATGGAACAGCCGGAACACTTTATCGAGAACCTTCGCTCCGGCGCCAATCCGCACGATCAGCTTATGCCGCATGAGAGCGCCCAGATCATCAAAAATCATATCGAGGCCGGACTCGAGGTGAGCCAACAGCACAGGCTGCCAAGACGCGTGATGGAGTTCATACCGATGCATCATGGGACCACGCGCATGGAGTACTTTTATCACAAGGCCATGGATCATCACGAAGAGGGAGATCCGCCTGTCAAGGAGGTTGCATTCCGCTATAACGGTCCACGGCCCCAGTCGAAAGAAACAGCGATTTTGATGCTTGCTGACAGCATCGAGTCTGCGAGCAGAAGTCTGGACGAGCCCACACCGGAGAATCTTCAGGCCCTCATCGATAACATCGTCGAAGCGCGTATCAACGACGGGCAACTTGACGAGGCGCCGATGACCTTCAGAGACCTGACCAAGATCAAGGCGACGTTTCAGTCCTTACTCTCCAGTATCTATCATGTCCGCGTAAAGTATCCCGGGCAGTTGGAGAAATGATCCTTCTTTCGGATTGCGAGCATTTCCCTACCGTGGCACGGTCTGCCGCAAGCGCTCAATGGAGTCCTTGCTGAGCGTAGGAGTGATCGCGCCGTGCTTCTGTTTCGGCGACAGTATCCGAAGCAGTTGGCGCTGGCAATCGGGAGTGTACACGATAAAATCGGCATGCTGCGCCACCGACTGCAGTTGCTGGCTTCCCGATTCGATGGAAGCTGCGATGGCCTGCCCGACAAAGCCAGTCTGAGTGCGCAGATCCTTTGTCAGGGGTTCGATGGCATCGGAGTAGCGTGTGACGAGTCCCAGCGTTTCATGCGATAGCAGGCGGGCAATGTGCTCAAGGGTCGATGGCGTAAACGAGACGACGACACCCATCACATCGGCGCGCGGCAAAAGCTCCATCACGCGGCGCAGATCGGCGAACCGTGTAGTGACGTGATCGGCGTCCTGGTGCAACGGCAATTCATCCCACGCGGCGCTCTGAACCTGTATCTGGAGGGCCATGGACATCTGTTGCGCGCAAACGGAAGCCAGTTCCTTGTACGGAGCCGCGAACACGACCTTGGTGGTCTGGCGAAGGCTGGCCACCAAATCCAACTGTTCTTGAAACAGGTATTCGATTTCCTGTTCTGAAAGTCCCAGGCCGACCAGTTTCTGCAAGGAGTCGGCCACGATGGACGCGCCTTGTTCCATGCGTTCGCTCATTTCTATCGGCGCACGCTGGACCACGCGATAGCCGAGCCCGCGCCGGCCCTCTACCAGGCCTTCTCGCTCCAATTGTTGGTACGCCTTGCGTATGGTGTGAAACGAAACGCCGGTTTGCTCTGCAAGTGTTCGGGTAGATGGCAGGATTTCATCAATCTTGAATCGGCCAATCGCGATTGAATAGCGCAGCTGCTTCAAGAGCTGCACATGCACAAGTACGGTAGACGTACGGTCAACTGTGATCATCGGCGTACCGTTGCTTGTACCTGAGGTCGGGGACCATCTTCTGCCGCGCGTGCCACGATTACGTCGTAGCAAATGCGCAGGGAAGGGGCAACGTATTGACAGTATGTAGCCCGGGGCTTGCAGACATAACGGATGGAATGGCGTTCACCAGTGTGGCAACGGTCGCCGTGTCTCCAAAGACACCGCCGCGAATCAATACGTCGATTGGTGGGGTTCCTTCGACGGCTACGGCGTCGTAGGACCCTTGTGCCCCAACATACATTTTCAGGTCCAATGTCAGTGCCTCGGCGCCATTACGGTAGCCGATCGCTCTCTGGTGAATACCAGCCGGGCATCCGGCTGGCACATGCACGTATTGCGTTTGTACGGATTCTTCTGCGAGCACGGCGTCAAGCGACTCCTCGACATGGTCTAGCGTCCACCCTAATCCGGAGGCCACCAATAGCAGGGATTCGCGTAGCCCGATGTGCCCAAACAACCCTGTTCTTTTGCGTATTTCCACGTCGGCAAGGGTAAGACCGGCTCCGATCTTGCGCTGTAGCGGTTCCCTTCGAAGGCTCGCATCCACGACACGATCGACACGGACACGTTGTACATCAACGCAGGCCCCGGTGGCAAAAAGAGCCAGTGCATCCATGGCGTAGCCGGGATTGACGCCGGTCCCCAGAATTACCGCGTGATGTGCCCTGGCAGCTTCGTCCAGCCTCCGTGCGATTCCTGGGTGGCGGTCGTAGGGGAAAGAAAGCTCTTCACTACTGGAGACAACATGCGCTCCGGCCTCCAGGCAATCCACCATCTGCGTTTCGACGCGTTCGAGGAATGATCCCGTCGTGTGTATTACAACGTGAGGTCTGGACTGCTGGAACACCGCAGCAGAATCGGCTGATACGACGATGTCAGCGCCCGCGTCTTGTTGGAGCAGCGTTGCCAGATCCTTGCCGGACTTATCTGGATCAATGTCGATCGCCCCGACAAGTTTGATCCGACCGGTTGCTTCCTTGCGAAGTAGCGTTGACGCACAGGCAATCCCGATAGGACCAAGACCATACTGTACGACGCGAATTGGTGGTTGCATTGCAATACTATTGGTATCGGTCAGCGGGGCGGAGACGCGGCGTGACTAACCAAAGCCGCCAGGCATGCTGGCGAGGTCCGATGTTGTCCCAATACGTTGTTTCGGATGGCGTCGGGCAGACTGCTACTAAGGCTCTACGAGTCTATTCAGATGCCAGGAACGGGTAGCTGAAGTGGGTTGGTGGGTTAAAGGTCTCCTTGATCGTACGCGGAGATGTCCAGCGAAGCAGGTTTAATTTTGAGCCCGCCTTGTCATTGGTGCCTGATGCGCGGGCTCCTCCGAAGGGTTGTTGGCCGACAACTGCCCCTGAGGGTTTGTCATTGATATAGAAGTTGCCGGCAGCATTACGCAGACGATTCGTTGCATGTACGATCACTTCGCGGTCCTGGGCGAATATCGCACCGGTAAGCGCGTATGGGGAGGTCTGGTCGACGATGGTTAACGTCTCGTCAAAAGCGGCATCGTCGTAAACATAGACGGTGACTACGGGGCCGAAGATTTCTTCGCACAACGTGCGGTAGGTAGGGACTTTGGCCAGAATAATTGTAGGTTCGATAAAGTAGCCCTCCTCGCGCGCGTAGCCGCCTCCGAAGATTATGTCGGCGTCATCGGAGGATCTGGCGTCATCGATATACCCTGTAATACTGTCATAGGCTTTTCGGTCAATGACGGCATTGACGAAGTTTCCGAAGTCCTCCACGGTGCCCATGTTTACTTCGGACAGCTGTTCAAACGTTTCCTCCTGAATGGCCTGCCACTGCGACGCCGGAAGATAGACCCGGGAAGCGGCCGAGCATTTTTGCCCCTGATATTCGAACGACCCGCGTACGATGGCTGTGGCTACGGCTTTCGTGTCTGCAGACGGATGAGCAACGATGAAGTCTTTTCCGCCGGTTTCTCCGACAATGCGCGGATACGTTGCGTACCGGGATATATTGGCCCCAATCGTTCGCCACATGTGCTGGAACGTTCCGGTGGACCCGGTAAAGTGGAGCCCCGAGAGGTGCGGTGACGCCAGCACTGGATCGCCGATCGTCGGGCCATGCCCGGGGACCATGTTGATGACACCGGGTGGAAGGCCTGCTGCCTCCAGAAGCTTGTAGACATAGTAGGCTGAATAAACCGCCGTGGATGCTGGCTTCCACACTACGGTGTTGCCCATAAGAGCTGGTGCGGTTGGAAGGTTTGCGCCGATAGCCGTAAAGTTGAAGGGGGTGACAGCAAACACGAATCCTTCCAGCGCCCGGTATTCCAGGCGATTCCATACCCCGGAGGAGGAGTAGGGCTGTTCCTGATAAAGTTGCTCCGCGTAGTGAACATTGAAGCGGAGAAAATCGATCACTTCGCAGGCTGAATCGATTTCTGCCTGGAAGGCATTCTTGCTTTGGCCAAGCATTGTGGCGGCGTTCAGCGTATCGCGCCATGGGCCTGCCAGCAGGTCGGCTGCTTTCAGGAAGATGGCGGCGCGATCGGCAAAATGCATACGCGACCAGTCATGGCGGGCTTCGAGCGCTGCCGCAATGGCGGCATGAGCCTCGGCTGGTCCTCCATGATGGACCATGCCGAGCGTATGCCGCAATTCATGCGGTGGATGCAGTGGCTCGCCATTCCCCGTAGTCACGGCTGCGCCACCGATGAAGGCGGGAATAGTCAGTTGCTCGCCTTTGAGCCGCTTAATCGTATTGGACAGGCTAAGGCGCTCCGGGCTGCCGGGCGCGTAGCTGAGAATCGGCTCGTTGATCGCAGGCGGGAATGAAACGATCGCGTTGTTCATGGAGGTAGAAGCAGGGTGAGGTGGTTTTGCGGGGAGGAATGAATGAGGCGTACGGAAAGGCCGCAATGGTACGAAGCTGCCGGAATCTTGTTGCGGAAAAACCCAGCAAGTACAGGGGCAAAACTTCGGATAAACGAGGTTGAGGGACGGTGCGCGGCGTGATGTGAGTGAACCTCAAGACGCGGATTGGTCAATACCACATTGCATGGTGGGTCAGTAATCCGTAGAATTGGCTGCGCGCTTTATCAAAACTCACTCTTTACCCTGGTCTCATGGACATTAAGGATCTGGAGTATATCGAAAGACGGAAATCTCCCAGTGCAGGCTACGTGCTGTGGGGAGCGATCGGCATGTATGGAGGTGCCCGGTATTATCTGCAGCAGGACCATGCAGGCAAGCAATTGGCGCTAGGCGTCATGGCTTTTCTCTTGATGATCTCGGCATTCCCTCTGGTCCCACTCATGTTAACCCTCGTAATGGCTAGTTCTACAGCGAGTGATTTCGATGGGGGCGTCAGCTTTGCATCAATCTTTCCACTAGCGCCCATTGCCCTTTTCCTTTTTGGGCTTGTTACTCTTGCGGCATTTATAACCATGCTTGTGTGGTGGATCAAGGATTTCTTCAAGATTGATGCGTGGGTGATGGAGTACAATCATGCATTAATTCAGGATCTTTTCAGGGAAAACGAACAGTAGCGAATGGTCAGTCCACAGTGGGAGTACGGGAGCCGCCGGACCGACCGACCAGAGACACGGTGCAGATGGCGCCTGGCAGCATGGCGACTTCTTCCCGATGCCGATCCGAATAAACCTTGAGAACGGGCCGATCCTCGTGTCACGAAATGGATCCCGGACGTTGCGCACAGGACGAAACGGAGGCTAGCGGAAGCACGCTTCGGGGAGACGCGAACCTGTTAAATAAGGGTCAGGAGAAGGGAGGCGCTCGCGATCCAGAGCCCCGCTAGTGCCCGGGATTCTGCGTTACCACACCGCCGGAAATGTCGATCTCTAACTGGGGAATCGGATACAGGAGGCGCTCCGGCGTCAGACTGAAACTGGTTGGACCGGTATAGTTGGAGATGCTCTGGAAGGTGCTCTGCTGCGCACCCAGTTGCGCATTCATAATGGCGATGGTTTCTCCCTGGGGCAGCCGCAGGAGATCGAACCACCGGTGCATTTCAAAGGCGAATTCCAATCTGCGCTCCTTCATCAGCTTCTCCATGAAGGTACCGGGCGTGTTCGCGTCGATTCCCGAGAGCCCGGCGCGGCTTCGAACCTGGTTGATGAGAGAATACGACTCCGCACCTTCTCCCAGTGCCTCTGCCAGCGACAACAGCACGTCGGCATATCGCAACAGCACGAGATTTACGTCAGCTCCGTCAGACTCCGCACTCTGATCGATGAACTTGGCGATGAATCCTCCTGGTTTGCGGTCCATGACGGTACCGTAGGTGTACGGGATTCTCAGATCGTCAGGATCGTCGAAGGCATCGATCAGATCCTGGGTGGCGAATGGGAACAGAATCTCCCGCGTGGAGCCGCCGGCAACGATACCCAGTTCGACGGCAACGCTCTGGGGAATGAAATGCTGCCGAAAGAGTCCGGTCTGATTGGCCGGGTTGAAACTGACTTCAAAAATGGACTCGCCCGAATTGTCATTACCGGCGCTGTGGATCATTCCGTAATCGCTAAGGAGAGAGTAATTGCCTAGGATCGGGCGCAGAGCGGATGCCGCCGCTCCTGCATTGCCACGCTGCAATTCCACCTTTCCGAGCAACATCATGGCGGCAAAACCGGTTACCCTGCCGACTTCATTGCCGGCACTGCCGTCATACATCGCGGGCAGCACAGAAGCCGCTTCCGTGAGATCCTGTACGATTTGGTTGTAGACCTCTGCCTCTGTGGCGCGCTCCTGCGCGGGTTCCTCGAAATCGTCCGTCGGCGTGATTCTCAGCGGTACGCCTCCCCAAAGGTTAACCATATGGTAATAGGTGAACGCGCGCACGAACTTGGCTTCCCCTACGATGCGTCCGATTAAGGCCGCATTCCCTTCGGCATCCGGGCCCCGAACGATCACCGTGTTGGCGAGATTGATGCAGTTGTACATGCTGGCCCAAGTGATGTCCAGCAGCAGGTTTCCGGGCACCTCTGCGAATATGTCCGTCGCCACGCGCTCAGCCTGGTCCGTGTGGTCTAAACCGGCATTGTCCGCCCTGCTCTCGATAATATTGTAGATGGTCCCGCTTCCGTAGATAGAGCGTTGTGCGGCGTACACTCCAGTCATTCCGATCAGGAGCTCCTGATCCGTGGAAAAGAAGGAGGGTGCATCGATCCGATCGACTGGCTCCACGTCCAGGAAACTGTCACACGATACTCCGACCAGGGAAGCCAGCAGCATGAATGCCACGACCCTGAGGCTGCACGCTGGACAGTGCTTCCGGGCAATCTGCGACGGGGCCGGATCTCGATATACGGGCCCTGACGGCATTTTCGCGTTGTTCCACGATTTCATGGTCGCCTGGTTGTAAGAGTTAATACGTTACGTGGATGCCGAACGTCCACACCCGTGGTAGTGGCAGGTGAGGAGGACTCGTTAGTCCGATTTCCCTGCCATCTCCGACACCCGGAATCCTGGATCCGCCGAAGAGCGAGGGGCCGCCTGCCGAATTTCGTCTGCCTGCGGGATTGCCTCCGATAAAGCTTGTCCACATATGGACATTCTCCATGGATGTGTAGATCTTCCCACGGGCGCCCGTGATGCCGAGTCCGCGAAGAAGTGTCTGCGGCAGCGTATAGGTTAGCGTGATGTTGCGGAGTCGGAGAAAATCCGTGTCCTGGATGCCCAGGCTGGAAACGGCACCAATGCCGGTATCGAATCCTGAGGCGCTGGGCGTCTTGCCATCACCAGGCTGGCTTTCCGATATGTACCGGCCGTCATACCAGAATTTCTTGGACAGATTGACACGGCGGAACGGCGCGCCGATCTGAATTATGTAAAGATCTAGGACGGAGGCACCCGCCTGGCCGTTGAACTGAACGCTGAGCTCGAGATCCTTGTACCGGACGTTGGTATGGAAACCGTAAATATAGTCCAGGTTTGTGCCCGCCAGATTCACGCCGTCCGGCCCCAGGAAGTTGCTGATCGAACCGTCGCCGTCGGCATCTCTGTAGACCATTGTGCCCGGTTGTGCACCGGGCTGCGCCGGATGCGTGTCCCCTTCCCGCACGATGCCCACATGCTCAACAACGTGGATGTTCTGCAACTCCCCTCCGACCACGCGTCGCAGCGCACCGAAGAAGTTACGGATCTCTTCGTCGCCGCCCAAATCCAAGATTTCCTGATTGTTGCGGGTTACGTTGCCCCCCACGCTCCAGTCAAAATCACGCGTTTCCATAACGGCAACGTTCGCGGCTAGCTCGATGCCGGCGTTGCGCATGCTCCCGATATTGGTAAGAAAGCCGCCATAGCCGGACGATGCTACGATATTCCTGGACAGGAGCAGACTCGCCGTCACGTTGTTGTAGTAATCGAGCACCATGCTGTAGCGTCCGTCCATAAGTGTCAGGTCGAGTCCGATGTCCAGTTGTTCGGATGTCTCCCAGGTCAGGCCAGGATTGCCTGGATCACCGATGGCCACGCCGGTTAGTTGCGTGGCCCCGAGCGAGTGATTAACGGGACGCAGACTCGGTCGTGCAATGAAGTCCGGAATCGAGTTGCTGCCCGTGGAGCCGTACGACACGCGCAGTTTCGCGTCGTTGACGAAACCTAGTGCCTTGACGAATTCCTCCTCAGAGAGCCGCCATCCGAGCGCAAACGAGCCAAACGTCTGATAGCGATTGTTGGCTCCGAACCTCGAACTCCCGTCTCGCCGTACTGTGGCTGTCAGGAGGTACCGGTTCTTAAAGGAATAGTTGAGCCGTCCGAGAACGGAGGCTAGCGCGTTTTCGCCGAACCCGTTGTTGGATGTCAGGGTCTCCGAATCACCGATAGACAGAATTCGCGCACCCGGAATTTGCAGTCCGGCTACGTTCGACGATACGAATTCCACTCTGTCTCGCTGCAGGGTGAAGCCGGCCAGCACATCAAAGAAGTGGTCCCGTCCAATCTGCCTGCGAAAGTTGACCGTGTTTTCGTTCAGCCACCCTCTTTGCCACACCTGACCCACGTTTAGCGTACTGACCGCAGGATACGAAAACCGGGGGGTGCCGGGAGGAGCGTCGTAGAGTGATTCGTTCTTGTTGGACCCGATATTAGTGGACAGAATAGACTTGAAAGTAATGCCGGCGACGGGCTCCACCATCAGGCTTATGCCACCCAGCATTCTGAACAGGTCATTCGTGCGTTTGTAGTGCTCGATGGTTTCCAAGGGGTTGCCGATCGGGAAATTGCCCGGCACGTAGCTGCCGATCGCATAGGATCCGTCGGGATTGGACACGGGGATGATGGGGGGAAGCAGTATGGCCTGAGCCCACGAAGACCTCCAGTCGCTTCCATCCTCGCTGGGTCGGCTGGATTTAAGGATCTTGGACACACTCGGGGCCACATTCAACCCGAAGGTGATCCTGTCGTTGGGACGATAGTCCAGTTTGACACGAGCTCCGATCTTGTTATACCCCTCGCCGGGTATGACGCCGGATTCTTCCGTATAGCTGCCCGAGAGCAGATAGGAGACTTTTTCGGTTCCTCCGTGCGCGGAGAGGGACCAGTTGTGAAATGCCGATGTTTGATAAACTTCATCCTGCCAGTCCGTATCGGTGGAGCCGTCCCACACGCTCGAAATCCAGTCGGGTGTCGTGCCGCCGTTCCGTTCAGTATGGAATTGGACGTATTCCTCGGCATTGAGCATTTCGAAACGTGCGCTCCTCGGGATACTCGACACGCCGGCGCCCATGTCGAAATTGATCTGGGCCGTTCCTATGCGGCCAGACTTCGTGGTGACGATGATGACGCCGTTTGCTCCTCGTGAGCCGTAGATGGCCGTCGCCGAGGCATCCTTGAGTACATCGATCGATTCGATATCCGCGGGATTGAGCATCTGGGCGTTCCGCTGGTCGGTCGGAAACCCGTCGATTACCCACAGGGGCTCGTAGCCTGCCGACAGGGATCCGATAGCGCGGATCGAGATCTGCGCCAGATCACCCGGATTGGCACTGCGATCGGCCACGTTGAGCCCGGGTACGAGGCCTTGCAGGGCCTTCTCCACCGAGGCGACGGGCCGCGACGCGACATCCGTAGCCGAAACGGAGGCAATTGATCCGGTGATGTCCTTTCGCAACTGCGTTCCATACCCCGTGACGACCACTTCCTCGAGCCTCGCCACGTCTTCCTCCATAATCACATCAATGACAGTCCTTCCGTCTATCGCCACTTCCTGCGTGACGAAGCTTACGAACGAGAACACGAGAGTCGTCGCGTCATCGGGAACGGTAATAACGTAGATGCCGTCGATATTAGTGGCGGTTCCAATATTGGTGTCCGCGGCGCGCACGGTCGCACCGCTCAGGGGATCCCCGTCGGCGTCCGTCACGGTGCCCGTGATGGTCACATCTGGATTCCATGCGAACGAGTCCCACGACCCGCCATATGCCGGCTGCACTGCCAGGCCGATGCACAGCACGAGGAGAGCCGGTAGCCCGGATGTCTTACAGTGGCGTTCAGCGTCCATATCACCGTGTGTCTGGATTGATTCGTACCCGATTCGGGCGCGCAATGATGGAGGCCCCCTCATTTGTTGCACGCACTATAATGTGGAGGCCTTTATGTTAACGGTAACAATAAAACAAGACTTCTGCAAGCTCTTTGCAACTCGATGCAAGGACTATCTAGGTGTCCATCTGCTTAGGAGACTTGCATTCGCCGCGCTTGCGTGGCAATCTTCAAAGCAGATTATGTGGCGTACATCATTGGAATATGGAGTAGTCCACGCAGATCTGTGGGTATGCCATCCCTTGATTTGGGATCGAAAACGATTGCGTTGATGGGCACTTGATCTATTTTAATACTGGGGATCTTAGACGACTCTAATGGCAATGAACGATCGAATGTTGGAGCAGAGAAGATCCAAAAGAGATCCAATAGGCCCTTGGATGTCGGAAGAGCACTAAATCACAGCGCATTGGCTGGGATGCTTGGAATTTCTTCATGATTGATACGTGGGTGATGGAGTACAATTAGGCATTAAATCAGGAGTTATTCCGGGAAGACGAACAGTAGCACATGGTCCGTCCACAGTGGAATTGCGGAAGCTGCCGGACCGGAAGGCCTGTTCTTTTCTTGCAGCGTCCTGCATCCAGATGCCAATGGCACCGCGTATGAACCTAGCGGCATTCCAGGCGTGAGAGGGCCAGCATTCTCACACGCTCGGCACGGTTAGTTGTCATTCCATCATTTCGTAGCCCTACGATACCTGCTCGGCGCGCGGGGCCGAGGCCAGGGATTTGGGTTCCTGCGCTTCATAACCATTGTTGCCATAGGCGGCGTTGCAATCGGTACCGGAGCATTGCTGCTGGCGCTGGCCATCGTGCGCGGGTTTGGCCAGGAGATTGAGGCCAAGATTATCGGCTTCGGCGCCCATGTGCAGATAGAAAGCATGAGGTATGCGCCGCTGGAAAATGCCGATGATCTGCTGCTCAGGTTGGAGGATCACGATGCCATAGCCAGGATTCATCCCGTGGTGACGGAATTTGCGCTCCTGAGACGGTCCAGATCGCAAATCGATGGCGTAAGTCTTTGGGGCACCGATGCTCTTCCGACATACCTGCGAGATCATATCGTGGACGGTGAGGCGGCTCTCCAGACCGACAGCGCCGGCCGCAACGCACTGGTTGTTGGAGCCACGCTCGCTCGGGAACTGGGTCTGCAAGTGGGAGACCCCGTCACGGTGTTTTCGACACGCAATATGCGAACAGAAGGCGGGCCAACATCCATGTTGGCCGCACGGCCACGCGTAAAGCAGTTCCAGATAACGGGCGTCTACGAGACATCGCTGGCAGACTTCGATGCGACCTATGTCTTTGCTGATCTTGAAGTGGCGCGCGATCTGTTTGCGTATGCGGCCACCGAGGTTACGAGGCTCGATCTGATGCTTGCCGACGTCCATGCGGCGGGCGAGGTAGCGCGTGATATTGAAGACACCTACGGCGTTCCGATCATGGCGCGAACCATATTCCAGATATACCACGGTTTGTTCGCCTGGGTCAACCTACAGGAGGCGATCATTCCGGTTGTTATCGGCATCATGATTCTGGTTGCGGCCTTCAACATCATCGGAATTCTGCTGATGATCATCCTCGAAAAGACTCGAGAAATCGGTGTATTCGCAAGTATGGGCGCCTCCAGGCAAGCCCTCCGGCATCTCTTCCTGCGACTCGGGCTGCTCATCGGCACTGTGGGGACGTCGATTGGGCTGGGCGTAGCACTCGTCCTGGCCCTGTTGCAACAGCGCTATGACCTTATTCCTCTGCCGGCAGAGACCTACTACATGACCACGGCGCCTGTGGCGCTCAATCCGGTTGACTTCTTGCTGGTGGGTGTCATATCGCTCATCCTGTGCGGTCTGGCTGCGTATATTCCTGCTCGTGTCGCTGCGCGAATTGAACCAGTGCGGGTGATACGATTCAACTGATTCCGTACGAAACCGCCCATACGCCAGATGTTTTGGGAAGACCAATGGCCACGTTTCGGATTTTGCTTTTCAGTGTGCTGAGGCAGCGAATGGGGGAGGGGACGCTCTGTGTTGAAATGCCGTCACCGACTACGGGAGCGGCGCTTCTGGATCAATTGACCACAGACTATCCGGCGTTTGCTGATTATCGCGGTGTCGTCCGCATCGCAGTCAATCACGAGTACGTATCGGAAGACCGCGTGGTTGGCGTCGAGGATGAAGTGGCTCTGATTACACCCGTTAGCGGCGGCTGAGCGATTACAGGAAATGGACGACAACCGGTGGATAGCCTTATTCGATACCCCGCTTGAGGTAGCGGCATCGTTTTCCTTTCTGCAGACTCCCGATGCCGGTGGCATTGATATGTTTGCGGGAACAACGCGGCAGTGGACCGGCTCCAGGGAAACGATACGGCTGGAGTATGATTGTTACAGGCCGATGGCGTTGAAGGAAATCGAGCGGTTTGCCGATGTGGCCTGCAGGCGGTGGCCGATAAAACGCCTTTTGGTACATCACCGGTTGGGTGTTGTGCCGTTGGCGGAGGCGAGCGTGATCATTGGCGTCGCCACGCCCCATCGCAGCGATGCCTTTGACGCATGCCGGTTTCTGATCGACACGTTAAAGCAACAGGTGCCGATCTGGAAGCGCGAATTCTTCGCCGACGGCACGGAGGAGTGGATCGAGGGTCCAAAGCCGCCGGATGTCACCAAATGAAGGCAGGATGACCGGTAAATCAATGGCCACCTGCCGATGCACTAACGGGCGGCTTTTATTGCGTCGTGAATCCGCGCGGTCGGATCCGGGTGCGTGTCCGGTTCGAATGTCATGCCGGTGACGGTCTCATAGAGCTCAATATAGCGCGCCGCAACCTCTACCCGGAACGCGTCCGGCACGTCCGGGAGTGTCTGCCCTTCCTTGCCGGAAAACCCGTTTTCCATGAGCCACTTACGAACGAATTCCTTTGACAGCTGCTTTTGCGGCTCACCCTGGCTGAGCAATCGCTCGTATGGTTCGGTGTAAAAGTAGCGTGACGAATCGGGGGTGTGCACCTCATCGATCAGGACGTAGGCGCCATCTGGAGTCTGGCCGAATTCATATTTGGTATCTACCAGGATAAGCCCTCTATTGGCGGCCATATCGGTTCCGCGTTGAAATAACGCCAGTGCGGTGGCCTCCAGCCGGTCAAATGTGTCAGCTTCAATTAGGCCTTGCGCGATGGCTTCCTCCCGGCTGATATCCTCGTCATGGCCTTCATGTGCTTTTGTCGTAGGAGTGAGGATCGGTGTGGGCAGCCGATCATTTTGTCGCAGCCCTTCCGGCAAAGTTTTGCCGCACAGGATTCGTGCTCCGCTGCGATACGTCCGCCAGGCGTGCCCTACCAGGTAGGCGCGGACTACGAATTCCAGTTGCGTGGGGGCGCACTGCATGGCCACCGTCACATTCGGATCCGGCACCGAACGCACCATGTTTGGGACAATATCCTGCGTGGAGTCGAAGAAATATGCTGCCAACTGGTTCAGCACTTGTCCCTTAAAGGGCATAGTCTGCCCGAGAACATGGTCGAAAGCGGAAATGCGGTCGGTCGTTACCAGTATGAGCTGGTCGTCCTGCTGGTATGTGTCGCGGACCTTTCCCTGGTAGCGTACACCAAGATCGGCAAAGTGTGTACTGCGGAGCGTGCGGCTGAGTTGGTCGTGAAGAAGCTGGTTGTTCATTTGATGCATGAGGTTATACGGTTCGCTTGAATGCGCTTGAATCCCGGATGTGGAGTGTGGGGGTAACACGATGGTCAATCCGCTCTTTGGTCCCGGGGTTATCCAGGCGCCAGAGCAATCGTTCAGCGGCGTTGCAGCCAACGTCCTCCATGTTCTGGGCGACGCTGGACAGTCCGACGTAGGTACTCGTCTTTATGTCGTCGTAGCCGACCAAAGCGACGTCTTCCGGGACCCGCCTGCCGGCCTCTCGTATGGCCAGCCAGGCACCGATGGCTTGCACGTCACTACTGGCGAAGACAGCCGTTACCGGAGGATCGATTTCAAGTAATCGTTGCATGGCTTCGTATCCGTGCTCCTCGCTAAATCCGGCGTGTTTCTCCGTTTTTCCGCTCTGGATCAGCTCCTCGTCAATGGGCAGGCCCGCTTCCTTCAGCGCTTCTCGGTAGCCACGAATACGCAGTTGTTGCATATAGCTATCTGTATATGCGCGGATCATGCCGATACGCGTGTGACCGCGTTCTACCAGGTGGGCAATGGCCGTCTTTGCTCCCGTTTCGTTTTCCCAGTAATAGCAGTCGAAATGGGTGTGGTGGTGGCCGACCAGCACCACCGGGGAGTGCAGCGCCTTCAGCTCTGAGGCCAGGCTTACATCTACTGGGATCCCTGCCAGGATCAGGCCGTCAACCGTGCCACGCTTGAGCATGGTCAACAGCCGAACCAAAGGAGATTGCGATCCCAAATCAAATAGCAGGAGGTCGAGATCCTTATCGGCCAGAACGCCGCGCAGCCCCTTAAGTAATTCGTTATGGAACGGCGTCGTGACCGTCGGCATCGCGATCGCAAGCGAACGCGTGACCTGCTGGGCAAGGGCCTTGGCCACTCGATGGGGACGGAATTTCAGGGCGTCGATGGCTTCCAGTACACGCTGCCGCGTCCGATCGGAGACATCGGGTGAATCATTCAGTACGCGGGACACGGTAGAAATAGCCACTTTGGCTCGATCTGCCACGTCATATATGGTGACTCGTGACCTCCTTTTTGCCATTTCCTATTACTCTGCTTGCGATAGTGCGGATGGCGGCGCATCGTTTTCTGCACAGGGTGCATTCCGCATCGTAAACATACGACGGATGAGCCGCCTGCGTACATACAGATTGGATAAGAGTTTCTGCGTGTTCAGGGAAAGTCTGCATATGCAGTCGACCCAGTTTCGCACGTTACAACAGCATGTAAAGTTGAGATAAATCGTATTCGGGCCGAAGTCATTTGCCGGATAGACATCCAGCAGGCCGTCGTGATTTGCGTCGAGGGCCACGCTCGTCCAGGTCAGGCCTGGATCGGCCAGACCCGCTCGCCTGGGAGACGTCCAGGAATGTCCTATCGCCGAGGTTCTCATGCAGCCAGTTTCCCGTATCCCTGTCGCTGGCCTGGAGGACCGTATCCTCCCAGTTGCTGACGTAGAGGTCCAGATCGCCGACGCGGTCATAATCGAACCAGAGCGCACTGCTATTGAGTTGCGTTTTACCGCCGGCCACGCCGGCCTGCCGGGTGACGTCGGTGAATGTGTCGTCGCCATTGTTGTGTAAGAATTGGTTGGGCCCCAAGTGCGTTAGACAAGGGTCGGGCCATCCATCGGTGTCGTAATCGCCCCACGCGGCTCCCATTTTAATGCCCACCGGATTGAACACGGTGCTGGAGTCTCGCCCGGCCAGGCCCGGCGTCGTCGTAACGAGGGAGCACGTTCCATTCCCCGGTTAGCGAACAACCGTTTCCACGTTTTCGAATCGATTGGGTCGTAGGACGCCTTGACGACGAAATACACATCGAGGTCGCCATCGCGGACGTAGTCGGCCACGGCCACAAGGTTGGTGCAGGTGACCCGTTCAAGGCCAACCGCTTGCGTACGCCGCGTGAACTGCTGCGCCACGCCTGGTTGCGACGTGGCAAGCAGCGCGAGCACGGCCACCAACACGCTCGGCAGCCAACACGCCCGTCCAAGGGGGAAGGTATTGAAGTTCAGCCCGTTCATAAAAAAAAACCGTTTGCTGGCACCGTCGCGCCCGTAACACCGGGGGGCCATACTGGTGAATAGGAATAGACGGCCTTCACGCGCAAGCCGCCGACTCCGTATTCCAGGGTACGGCGTCTGAGTCTGGATGGCCGACTGTAGGCTTGACGGTTCTGCCAGTCTACAGCGTTGGTGTCTCATTACTGTCTTGAATTGGGGCTCGTCTGCTATGCCTTACCTGCTACGACTCATCTTGTTTGTAACGTTGCCACTGGCGTACGTCGCCGGCGCCCAGTGGGAATTCGTGCGCATCGACGACGGGACGAAACCGTCCACCGACGATCAGAAAGAGTAAGCCCAGATTACTTGCACCGGTAATGCCTCTTCCGATTACCCGGCTCTCTCATGACGTCATCAGCCCACGATGGAGTTTTCTTACATCTCGGAAGAACGGTCTTACCGTTTCCACGGAACACTTAGACCGTTCACCGAGAATTGTGCCTAAGTAGCAGTCTATGTACAACGTCGGCCCATTCTCAAACGAGAGGGCAAGCGCTTCGCCTGCCGCTGAAAGCTTCTTGATGGACTTCGGCAACCCACAGCCCGCCCCATGCAGCGCCGGGATGACGGACTCCAACGCCATCTCCTGGGTGTGTTCAGCGGACGGGGATCCGTCAAGCCCCCTGGTGGCCGCTCAGTCTTGGATCTGTCTTTGATAGGTCAACACAACACTGGTAGCGGACATGACGACGACGACGTGCATGGCCAGAAGTGCGACAACCAGGTGACACCAGAAGATGATTTTGCGGAATTGGACCATCCTATCGACTCACTCTCGATTCTGTCCGCGCAGTGGTCTCTGGACGAACATGCAAGGCGCACTGAGTCGAAGTCCTCACGTTTTCGCAGGACCGACTGAAGAACGGCAGCCGCTCAGAGTGTCCTGGCTCTACTCCGAGTGGGTCACCAGCACGGCCCAATCCTGGTCAGGATCTGCCGGGGGTTCGCCCAGCGATACAATCCCGCCGCCTTCGACCGTCGTCACGTTGCCGGACTGGAGCTCTCCGCCTGATCTTGGATTGTACCACTGTACGTTAAACGTACCCTCGTCTCTTTCGAGATCAAGCGCAGTTTGACCTCCTGTCGGCAAATACACGGCGTATGTTTCGCCCGGCTTGGCGAGCACGAGGTTTCCGTATGCGAATGCAAGGCCGTTGTCTGGCTCCATTTCCCAGAAGGGGAGGTACTTTCTGAAGAAGTCCAGAGCGTAGCGTGATTGATCCCACAAGATCTCGCGCGTCCGCCAGTCTTCGCAGTCGATGTCCATACAGGGGTTACGGCTGCCGAAATACCACTCCACACCGGAACCGCCACCCATGAGGTTTCCCCAGAGCGCTTGTTTGCGCGGCAAGTCGTGCGTCGGGTCGACTGCATCGGGAGCGGCACCCAGCCACGCCGGCTGCTGCTCGTCTCCGAAGATGGCCCACTTTCGTCCAGCGCGCTCCGAGAGCTGCCGCAGCACAATAGCGTCTCGATTGTAGTCACCCATGTCGGCCTGGATGGAGGTCGCTTCGAAGTTTGGATCCCCAAGAATGCCGTCGTAGAACCACATCGCCCGGTTGGCCTTCGTGTGGACGGTGATCGGATGATCATAGGAATCCAGTGAACGAATGAAGCCCGCGATCATTTTCCGATCGGCATCGGGAGTGTTGTTCTCCTCTCCCAGGTTCCAGGTCACGGCATTGTGATGGCCGAAGCGCGCGACGAGTTCACGATAGTATAGCTCACGAACTGGATTCAGCCCAACACTGCCCCCGAGGTTGCTATCATTCTCTGTCTCTTGTGTGACGACGTGAAGCATGATGCCAAGTCGGTCCATATGAGCGAATACAATCTCCCACTGTGCCAATTTGCTGACGTCGAATCGTTCCCTCTCGTCAACATCGGTCCACATCCACGTGTCCCGGCCATCCCCGCCCTCAATGTTGTAGGTCAGGAAATAGACACTGTTCATCCCTTTTCCTGCCAGATAGTTGAGGGCGCCGATGATTCCTTTGCCCTTGCCGTCCTTCCAACTGGGATCGCCGTCACGCCAGTCCTGGACGTGCGCTTGGTATTGGTGGATGAAGGTCCCTACCTGCTCGTAGCTTCCTGAGCCGGCGTCTGCGTCGAAGGTCCCGTCTATCTCGTCGTATGCAAGGAAATTCTCCGGGCTGTCCGCCCCGACCTTGAGATAGTACGTACCACTTCCGGCGAATCGGTAGTGGTGTTCGCCCACATACTGCAGTAGCCCGTGACGCCGGAAATCTTGATCTCCTTTGTCCGAGGGAAGCACAGTGAATGACCCCGAGGCTCCGTCAAATGCAGTCGGTTCTCCAGCCATCGGATCAGTGGCGATCGCAACATCCTGACCGGCGCGGAACGATGCCTGATAGCTCCATTCGCCCTCTTCGTTTGGTGAAAAATGGACCTGCCATATGCTTCCGCTCTCGGCGCTGGAGTTCGCGGCATCACCATCCGCTGCGTAGAAACCCGGGACAACCACAGTCTGATTCCCGCGCGTAAAGGCTACATCCAGTCGATAGTCTGTAAATGGATTTGGAGTAGCCGTCTCGCTGGACTCCGGACCGTCGAATGAGATTGTCACACGATGCCATGTCTTCAGCTCGCCGGAAACCTGAGGCGCCGTTGGCTCTCCGGAAGCCTCAGCCGCCGTTGGCTCTCCGGAACGGTCGCTCGCCTGCTCACATGTCGAGGCCATGACCAGTGGGAGGAGCAAAACAAAAAGAAGCGTCCAAAGACGTTTTGGGGGCATAGATCCCGGATATCCCGGCCTGACACCCAATCTTCTCTTGCGGGTTGCTGGCGTCGTGGCGACCCAGTTTCGGAGCGTGATGTCGTTCATCGGTTCGGTCAAGGTTCGTTATCTGAGGATTACTAGTACTGGGCGTTTCTGTCAGCCCTGGTAATGAGTGCCACCCAATCCTGATGGTCATCTTGGGGAGGCAGGCCCAGCGAGACGTAAGCCTCGCCTTCAATGGTGGTTACGGTACCGGTCTCGAGAGCACCGCCAGTCCTAGGATTGTACCAGCGCACGTCGAATGTGTATTCGTCCTCAAGATCCAGTTCTGAGGGACCGCCGTTGGGCAAATAGACAGCATAGATCTCGCCAGGATTGGCCAGCACGAGAGCACCGTAACTAAACGCAAGGCCGTTGTCAGGCTCCATTTCCCAGAACGGCAGATACGTCTGAAAAAATTCGAGTGCGTATCTGGTTTGTTCGTACATCGTATCCCGCGTCCTCAGGTCCTCACAGGTCAGGTCTCCGCATGGTGGGTATTTCGAACCGAAATACCACTCAACACCGGAACCTCCGCCCATGAGGTTTCCCCACAGGGCCTGTTTGCGCGGCAGGTCGTGAGTAGGATCGACCGCATCGGGAGCGATACCGACTCTTGACGGCTGTTGCTCGTCTCCAAATATCGCCCACTTGCGTCCAGCTTTTGCCGAGCGCTGCCTCAAAACATCAGCATCCCGGTTGAACACGCCCATGTCCGCCTGAATGGAGGTTGCTTCGAAGTTCGGATCACCCAACAGACCGTCATAGAACGTCATGGCCTCGTGAGGGTGCGTGTGGACCGTGATGGGGTGGTCGTACGGATCTATGGATCGGATGTAGTTCGCAATGTCCTTTCGATCGGAATCCGGGACATTATTCTCTTCACCCAGATTCCAAATGACAGCGTTGTGGTGTGCAAAGCGCGCAACAAGTTCTCTGTAATAGAGGCTGCGCACGGGGTTCAGACCTGGAGATTGCCCAAGGTCAAAGTCATTCTCGCGCTCCTGGGTCACGACATGCAGCATCATGCCGAGGCGGTCCATGTGGTCGAAGACGATCTCCCATTGGTCGAGTTTACTCGTATCGAATCTTTTCCTCTCGTCCGGGTCGGTCCACATCCAGGTATCTTTGCCGTCGCCGGCATCCACATTGTATGTGAGGAAGTAGACACTGTTTATCCCCTTGCCTGCGAGGTAGTTGAGGGCGCCGATAATTCCTTTGCCCTTTCCGCCCTGCCAGGTCGGATCGCCCGGCCGCCAGTCGCTGACGTGGGGCTCAAACTTGTGGATGAATCCGTTCGGTCGTCTTAGATCGTACGTATTGTCGATTTCGTGGAATCCCAGGAAGTTCTCCGGGCTATCGGCCCCTCCTTTGAGGTAGTAATCCCCGCTACCCGCGAATCGGAAGTAGTGCTCACCGACATACTCCAGTCGTCCGTGGTGCCGAAAGTCGCGTCCGGTCTTGTCTGTAGGTTCGACGGCAAACGAACCCCTTTCGCCATTGAACCCGGTCTGGACGCCTGCATGTTGGGCAGGGGATAACGCGATATTGGGACCCGTGCGGAACGATGCGTTGTACGTCCATTCGCCAGGCATATTCGGAGAGAAGTGCACGCGCCAGACGTTTCCTCCGTCGGCACTGGTTTCTCCGGCATTGCCATCGGCCGCGT
Source organism: Rhodothermales bacterium (assembly GCA_963665975.1). Classification (GTDB taxonomy): domain Bacteria; phylum Bacteroidota; class Rhodothermia; order Rhodothermales; family Bin80. The sequence goes on along the minus strand of OY762508.1, from coordinate 176,401 downwards.
AGAATCCCGGTACGACTACGGAATAGTCTCCATTCCTGAACGTCACGAGTAGTCGATAGTCGGTAAACGGATTTGGTTCGGCAGCTTCACTTGTCTCCGGCCCCGCAAACGAGAGCGTAACCCTGTGCCACGTCTTCAGCTCGCCCGTGATCGTAGCATCCTGAGCCCCGGCTGCCGCAACATTTCCGAAAAGCAGGCAGGCGATTGGGATGACGGCAAGCCTTCGCCGTACCTGTCTAGTTGTTGACCACGCAAGGTCTTTGGTTTCTATTTGTCCGTCCCGCAACGACAAGGCTGCAGCGGATCGAGTCCGCGAACTGAAAGCAAAGCAGAATGCTCTCATCGGATCGCTCGGTGAATGATGGAAGGAAGAGTCTAGTATTCTTCAAGCGGCCGATCAGGCTTCATGGCCAGCCAGATGAAGATCGCGAGAACGTTGGCAACGGCAGCGGCCAGGAAGAATGGCGTGGTTGTGCCGGTCCATGTCAACATGTAGGGGAAGGCCAGCGCGGTCACAAACGATCCCAGGTTGCCGGCCATGTTCATTGTTCCGGAAACCGCGCCGGAGTGACGCCGACCGATATCAACGCAAAACGACCAGGACGGGCTAAGGGTCATGTCGGCGCCGAAAATGGCAATGGATAGGAAGGCAATGGCGCCGACCACATCATCCATGAACACGCTCGCCACCAGGCCCACGGCTGCGAGCGAGAAACCGAGGGCGGCCGGCAATAGTCTAGACAATCTCCAGCGTCCGGAGGAGTAGATCTTGTCAACGAGCCAGCCCGAAAACAAGTGGCCGATTGCGCCCGCGACGAGTGGCGCCGCCGAGTACACGGCTGCCTCCATCATCTCCAATCCGTAGGTCTGCTTGATGTGAGGGAACAGCCACGTCAGCGTGAAGAAGAAGGTGAAGTTGCTGCAGAAATACTGCACCATGGTCAGCCACATGTTCTTCGAGGCCATCAGGGTTCGGAGCGACAACACGGCCGACTGACTCGGGTCAGGCTGCTGGCGAGTCTCAAGTATGTAATCCCGCTCAGCACTTGTGATGCTTGCGTGCTGGGTGGGATCGTTACGAAACCACAGATACCAGAAGACGGCCCAGACGATGCCGATTAGTCCAAGCACCACGAACATTTGACGCCAGCCCATAAGCTCGATCATCCACGCCACAACTGGCAGGGCCAATGCCGGGCCCAGGCGCGCGCCAGAGAAGTTGATCCCATTCACGATTCCTCTCTCCTTCATCGGGATCCAAGAGAACGTGGCACGGGCGATCCCCGGGAACGCGCCAGCCTCACCCACGCCAAAGAGAAATCGGTAAATGAGTATTGAGACGAAGTTGAACGCGGCTCCCGTAAGAGCTGTAAAGATGGACCAGAACGTAACTACGGCGGTGAGCACTTTTCGGGGTCCAATCCGGTCGGCTAAGATGCCGGTTGGGGTTTGAAAGAGTGCGTATCCGAGGGCAAAGATGGATAGCACCCAACCCATTTGAGTCGGGCTCAGCGACAGCGATTCGGAGATCGCTGGGGCAGACGCGGAGATCGCAATTCTGTCGAACAGTAGAAGAACTGAAAGGAGGAACGTACCGAATACCAGGACAAACCGTTTTGGAATAGTCATGAGCTCCTCCCTAGTTGCGTGGCGCTATCCGCGGTGTGTCTGTGGTTCCAACCCCAGTCGTTAGCTACGGGCCTTGTTAAACCTTTACCAAATCAAGCCCTTTATTTCATTAGAGTAACATTAATGTAGACAATGGATACAATGGATACAATAGGGACTTTTTACAAGACTGGACCCGGCTGTAAAGGGGTATCATCACAGCGTTTGGGCTTTCGCGTTTGTTATCGCCAGTACCGTCCGAAACGGTATTCGTGCTCCTCGCTCGGCTAGCTGCCTCCCCACCAGAGACCGATGGTCTAGTTGTTGACTCCGTGTGGGCTAACGCTCCGTTGCCGGACGAGCAGAGTGGCGGTTTTTGTATTTTTCCGTTGTGGGGTAAGCGTCTGCTGAACTACATATTGCATGGGATTTACGCAGGGTGGAGCTTCCGGTTTTACCATAAGGATGCATCGGACGGAAGCTGCCTGTTGTGCGGAGCGTAATCTGTGTCGCGCCTGGATCTTGTTGTGAGCTCTACCGATCGGCACCCGGCTTCCACTGCATGCCACCGCAGTTGGAAAGGCACTGCTCGCATTGACGGGCTCAGACGAACTCGCGTCATTGCTGGGTCGGTACACCCTCACAAGGTTCACGGATGCAACGATTACGGATCCGGACGAGTTGACAGGGATGATTTAGGGAATTATATACCTATGTGCCGACAGGCATATGGTTCTGTGCGGTAGCAGTGCGTAGTCTGGCTTGTCGCCGTCCCAGAGGCACTCCATTGGTTCCGTCCTTTCCCGCACGAAGGCAATGCTCCCGAATCTCTTCGAGATATTCCCAGCCTCCCAGGCGTAAGCCTGCCGAAAGGACGTTCATGGCAGCATTAATGTCACGATCCAACACGTTACCGCACGGACACACGTACACGCGATCCGCTAACGTTAGATCGGCATTACGGACGCCACAACGTGAACACGTCTGTGACGTATAGGCTGCCTTGACTCGTATGGCTCGACCATTGGCCCGCTTGGCCTTTTGGTCGAGCATGAGTTTCACGGTTCCAAGCGACTTGGCCGCAGACGAACGGTTTAGGCCACGCTTGCGGTTGCCGCCCTTCGCCATCAGGTTCCGGACTTGCGACTCCTCCAGCACCAGGTTGGCACTGTGCTGTTGGATGATGTCGGACGTGATCCGGTGGCACGCGTTCTTACGCCGGATCCGGTTACGCGCCATCTCCTTCTGGCGCGCCAATTTCTTTTTGTGATGGTTTCGGCTGTCGCGCTTCGCCTTCGACAGCTTACGCGATAGCTTGCGTTCGCGTGCGTCGCTAATGTGCTCTGGCCAATACTGCGCACCATTCGACAACGTACAGACGGCCTTTAGGCCAAAGTCGATGCCTACGGGCGGTCGCGTATCCGGCCCGGGCTCCGGTTCGTTTGTCTCGGTAACGAGTTGGATGTCGTAGCCGCTACCGAGCGCGTGGCGAACGATGCGTCAACGCCGAACGGTTGCAGACTCTAAGACGCCTTGTTTGTCACGGAAGCGGAGCTTGCCGACACCCTTGACGGACACGTAGTATCGGTCGCCAGACCGGTTGACCGGTCCGACCGACTCGAACGATCGTACGTTTTTGCGGAGACGTGGACGTTTGCCCTGACCGGCAAACAGCTTTTTGTAGCCCTCGTGAACACGTTTTAGGATGGATCGTTGCGGCTGCACGCCCCACTGTCTGGCGGCTCTTGATCCCTTGCGACACTCGGTGAGCACCTTGTACAAGTCAAACGCACTTGTGCTCTCTCCTGCATCCCACCATTCGTCGCGGCAATACGAGACTGCTTCATAGCGCAGCCACGTGAGGTGCGCAAACAACGCATTCAACTGGACGTGCGACGGCTTGCGTACGCCTGTCAACCGGTATGTAACCGTCTTAATCATAATGAATTATACGCACCTGTTCCGTAAAGGTTCACAACCTGTCGGCACTTTGGTATATAATTCCCATGATTTACGAAATCCGAAAAACGGGTATCTCGACCGAGAACGGTGAATACCAGGCTGGACTTGCGGGCGTCGCGATGACTTTGATACACGCGGACGGCTCCACAATAGCAATTGGCACTAACTTGCCTGAAGTACGGCTTTGTGGCCAATCCCTCTCGGAGTTGGGAGAAATACTCCTGGCATCCACAATGCGAATCTCCTCTGTGGCCTAGTGGGTTCGCAACCCAACTTGATCGGGTGAGGCAATGAGAACAGCGCTGATTCTCGCCTAATTCGAGCGCTCTTTTGTTCGAGCCAGATGAGAACAACGCATTACGAACCCACTAGGTGCATCCTACCACCGGTCCGTTGCGCCCCGTTCCACATTGTGTAGCATTGTGTACATTGTATACATCGGTTGCCAAAGTTATAGTCTAGCTAACGGAACAGATGTACGGAGTGAGCCCCGCGTTCGTTTTCTCCCGCTATGGCAAGGACTTCGGGATTTCAGATTTCAGCGCCGCCTTGAAGGAGGCAGCAAGTCTCGGGTACGAGGGTTATCAGGGAGAAGTGTTCCACGAAGAACGACTCGGCGAATGGTCGACGGGAGGTGCGCGCGCCGTGCACGACGTGGCGACGTCCCTTGGGATGACGATGACACAGTTCGTTGCCCACTTCATGCTGAAGTATTTCTCTAGGCCCGAACATCTGAATGCCGAAACAGGAAAGGATTCTCTGAGACGGGTGGTCGAGATCGCGAAGACGTGTGACTGGACCGAGGTGCTGACAGTGCCGATGGCCGCACTCAAGGTTGACTGGAACACCGTATCGGGACCCAATTGGTACGCAGACGTTAGCAAGCGTCTGCATGAGAAACTTGCCGGGTTTCTGCACATCGTTGTTGATGCAGGGCTGAGGATGGCTGTCGAAATCCTACCCTATTCGGTAATGGGAGGCATGGCCGGGTTCCAAGAGGTCTGCCGTGTACTTGATTCACCTGATCTTGGTATCAACCTCGATACCGGACATGCCTGGGCGTCCGGTGAGATCGTACCGTTGCTCCCCTTCCTACTGCAGGATCGAATTTTCGGCGTACATCTTAGCGACAATGACGGGATGGTGAACAAGTCACTTGCGCCAGACCGAGGAACTATCGACTGGGTTCCTCTGCTGGACAATCTCGCGTCGGCCGGTTATACCGGGAGTCTAGATATCGAAATCGCCTGCGAGGCAAATGAGGTGATCGAGGCCTATCGCGAAGGCAAGGCCCACCTCGAATCGTGTCTGGAGCAGTGCCGATTTTACCAGCCTACGGGGGAGACTAAGCAGCAACAATCGACTTGAGCCCCAAGCGCCTTGGCCTTCACGGACCGAGAGTCTTTCCGTGGTCAGGCTCTAAAGTTGATCTCCCAATCCGGCTTTATGCTCTCAGCCGGTGATTTGAGTGCGCTTGCCGTTGATGATTTCGGTCTCGGTCACTTTGAGTCGGAAGGATTCGTCTGGGTAGATCTATTGTGAATCGCCAGGGTCAGAGTCGGTCTCATCAAGTTGTTACCCGGCCAGCTTTTGCTGCAGCATGTACATCCTCCGTATGAAGGGGAGGCTGGAACGGAAGAAACGATGCGTGTGTTGTGCGGCCTGGCAAGAGTTTATGTGCCTGGGCCCGCCAATAACCCGAATGTGGCGGTGCCGCCGGGAAAAGAAGCTCACTACACTGTCTACCACGAGGTAATCCTCGAAGCGGGAGTCCAGCACTCCATCTCGTCGAACACCGAACACTGGTTTCAGGGTCGGCCGGAGGGCGCAGTCACTATCACGTTTCGGAACCGTGCTGGCGAAACGCGCAACATCTTCAAGGACCGGAGAGGCTGCTTAATCAAACTGACTGATTGCAAGTGTCCCCCGGAACCCAAAGAACCCTTTCGTGCAACGCGTGTCTACTCCGTCACGGTGGGCTCGCCTGATTTGCGTGCCGGCTAACGATTCAGGACGACGATTAGCCGTCTGCCTTGCAGTGTGTCTCCGTCTCCCAGGTGCATTAGGTAAATCCCCGGCGAGACGGGAGGCAGATTCACCTCGACCCCATGCGAACCCGGATGAACACGAACGTCATGCATGTATTCCACACTTCGCCCAAGGAGGTCATACAAGGCTACGTGGATGGACGTTGGCCTGCACACTTCGACCGGTATGGTAACGCGATCATGAACCGGATTCGGATACGGACTGCCGACGGCATGGCGGCAATTAGTCTGGGGTGTCATCACTGATGTTGATGCAGCATCGTGTGCACCTGGTGAACCCCCTACCGAAGAGCTCGTACGCCAGCTGGAAGGCAAATTTGGCGGACGTTGTTGGTCCGGCTGCACAAGTACCAGCGAGTAGCCGTCCCCGTCGGCTCCCTCTGGCCAGGGCGTTCGATCCTTGTACTCCATTTCCCAGATGACGTCTCCAAACGCGTGCTCGAGTGCCAGCGACTCACCCTTGTTGGACAGTCGCCCCGTGTATTGCCCGAAAGGACCGAACCCGTACCGCTGGCGGAACCCCGCCGAGTCAGAGGCAAGAACGAGAAACGCTCCCGGTTCTATGCTCGTAGGGTCGGAGAAGGCGAAGCCAATCCCATCAGAGAATGACGCTCCGTAAAGATCAATAGTGGTATTCCCCGTGTTCTGCAGCTCGATGAATTCGCAGTCGTCCGGGTCGCGCTGCATGCATTGGTCCGGGTGGTACATCAGCTCGGTAACCTTGAGGGGTACATAGCCGGCCTCAATTATGTAGAGCGCCTCATGGAGGGGGCTCCATGTTGTTTCGTCGAGTATCCGTACCCGAACCAGCGTCGTCCGGTCTACTTGAACCGAAGCGTTGGTCCTCGCTCTAAATGCATGAGGTGAAACATCTCCGCCGGGCAGGCGCGGATCGGTGCCGTCCGTTGTGTAGAGAATCTCGCCAGTTCCGAAGGGGTTTGGATTCGAGATGCTGAGTGTCGTTGCTCCCGCCACCTCACCGCCAGGTATACTGAAGACTGCAGGCAACAATGAGGGATAGTAGCCTTCTCTTTTAAGTGCGGATATGAATCTCTCCACATTTCCATTCATGAGTGCGTCGACGGCATCAACTTCATTCTGCCAATCGACGTCCCGCGTGCGGGTAGAGTGCCCGCGTTCTTCCATGGCATCGCCCCACCGTGCAGACTCTGCTACAATTGCCGCCCTGACGTGGTCGTTGAGTTGTTGCCACCTCAGACGAGATGTATCGTCGGAAAGCGCCCCTCCGTTGAATGAGTGCTTGTAGACCCGATCTGCAAACATCATCATGAAGTCAGGATTCTTGCGCAATGCGTGCCACAGCCCGCCAGCGTGTGCACTCGTACTGGAAGTCCCTGACCTGAAGTCTGGATGTACCCAGGCGCCTCCGGACGAGTAGCTTCCAGTCTTGTACCAGGACCATTCATTGTCCCACCCAAAGAATTGCGTCTTGCCGGGAGGTACGTTTCGAACCGCCGCCCACCAGTTGTTGCGTGGCCAGTCTGTCATCCGAGTGAACCATGTCAGCATGACATAGTCTGCGAATTGTGCGACATCGATGTATTCTCGTATCAAAGCATAGTCGGATGGGTTGCTGAGGTCACGCCGCATGATATCTCGTGTGAGCGTGTTCCACCGCACAGGATCGCCGCCGTGTGTACCGCCGTGGCTTATCGAAAACCACTCTTCCCGGTCGCCACCGAAATATGCTGAGGCAAACCACGAGTCTGGTCTTTCGGTAGGATTGTATAGGCCCCAGTAGAGGCCGTTAATGTAGAGATGGACGAATACGCCCCTGGCGCCAACACCCGACATAGATAGCTGGGTGTCACGGTACCACTGGTCGCGAGTATAGGCGGCCTTGCCGTCGTTCCAGATTCGTGCCCAGCAACGGTTATTGCCACCCCGCAATACAATGCGATCGAACTCGTCAGTCGCTGAATCGCCGTGAAAAAGGGCACGCCTGAAGAGGTCGGTGTCGAACTTCCCATCACCATACTCGGAGCGAAAAGTCAGACGCAGTGACCTCTTTAGCCGATTGTGGCTGTGCGCGACCAGTCCTCCCACGCTTGCGTGACTTGCTTCGGGGTCGTCTGGATACAGGACTTCAACGGTAACTACTTCCTCTGCGTCACCATCATAGACCTGCCAGAACAGGTCGCGATCCATGGATAGCGAAATCGTAGGAATCGCGAGTAATCCGGCCCTGATCTCATCGCTGTAAGACGGATGGTCAACGATTTCCGGATCCATTTCATAGTCGTGGTCGACATATGCATTCCCACCGGCCCAGTATCTGTCGGCCTTCCAGCCATCGATTTCCTTCGGCTGTCGGACGACATCGTCCACAAAGATGTAGGTATGCGTCTCCACATCTGACAGCTGGCCGTCAGGAAGCGCCGCGACGGCCTTGACCACGATGGTCTTCGAAATGTACAGATCATCTTCAAATGGAAAACCTTCCGACGGTGTAGGGGTGCTGCCGTCAACCGTGTAGTAAATGATGGCCCCCGGGTCGTTGGCGCCCACAATGATGTGGAATGGAGCATCATAGAATCCCCTCTCTACGCTAAAGGAGGGTCGCTCGGGTTGAGCGGCCAGGAGGAGAGGCGTCAGGATAAGCGCGAGCACAGTGATGCCAACGCCCCTGATCCTAATGCCCCTGATCCTAATGCGATATGCCTCTGGGCGAAGCAACACCATACCTGAGCGCGCTCCGATAACGCGTAGACTGGTTTCAGTTGTTGAGGTTGTCTGCCGGTATGCTACTCCAAAGCCTTCAGACTGGCGTCCGACCGCTTCACGTCACCCGGTAGATCTCTCGGTTCACCAGATCCATTAGTTCTTCGGCGTTCTCCTCCTCCATCAAACGAAGGTACTTGGCACGATCAAGATCCTGAACCAGTCGCCAGATTCCCAGGGTGATCTCCGAATGGCTGTTAAAGAACCGAAGCATATCGAAGACTCGCGGCGAAGCATCGGTTGTGAAGTACTTGTCGTACCCGAATTCCATCGCATAGAACAGAAATTCTACGTAATGGAGAAAATTCCGCGTTGCGCCCACCAGGTCCCAATCAAATCGGTTGTCGTTGTCGTTCGTGTGCAAATAGTAGTCGATGCCGGATTCTACGCAAAGAGCAATACTCTGCGCCGGGTTTTCCGCCGCATACATGCCATGGCCGAAGTCGATGGTTACCCCGACACTTGGGTTGCGAACCTCTTTTAGCAACAGCAACGTCTTCGCACACGTTGACAAATGACAGTGCACCCTCGTTTCAGAGTACTTGTACTCGATAAAGAGGGGGATTTCAGGCAGGTAGTCGGCCGCTTCTCCAACGGTTTCGATCATGTACCGCCACGCCTTGGCGTAGTTGACCTGAAACAGATTGTCGTACCCGTCGGCAAGCGGGCAACACGTCACGTGGGGGGCGCCAACCTTCTTTGCATAATCCTTGGCGCCCTTGATTATCTCGATCGCGCCCCTTCTGATTTCCGAATTAGGCCGCGACAACGCCCCGGGTACGAACCGCGGTTCCTTCTTGATGTTGGCATTGATCGCCGCGAAGTTCAGACCGCGCTCGTCCATCCAGGACTTGGTTTCCACGGGGTCCCCAGTTTCGTGAGGGTAGACGATCTCAATGCCGTCGACACCCTTGATCTGGGTTACGAGGTCCAGTCGGTCGCGAACAGATGTAGGCTGTTGGTACTCGGAGAACCTATCCTGCGTGCGACCGAGGAACGCTGTGATGATGCTGAGTTTCATAATGGTCTATGTCGGTGTGGTCTTTCGAGCCTGTTTGGTAAGTGGGTCTGCAGACGAGCGCGGAACCATCTTACCAAACAGGCTCTTAGTCTTCCACGATTTTGGTGGACCGGATGATGTTTGGATCGGTGAATCCATCGAGGCCGTCCCGGACACACGTTGAGAACGAGTAAAGCACGCAACCCTCTGGTCCCGACTGAAACCAGTGTTTCGTCCCTGGTGGCAGGTGAATCTGCTCACCAGGCCGCAAGATCACTTCGTGTCGCATGGTGTAGTAATCATCCTTTCCGGCTGGGATAAATCCCACCGCCATATTGTCGTCACCTGGAACATAGAATCTCAGGTTTCCGGATATCGAACGGACGATCTCCTCCTTTCCGGGATCGTCATTGACGGGAGGGTGCCAGTGTTCCGGCTCAGTCTGATTGGGAAAGAGGACCAGCACTTTGGCACTGATGCGATCGGTACTGAAGTAGGTCAGGATCTGGACACCCTCAACTTCAAGCTGGCCTAATCCAAAATCTACGACGTCGATATCCTGTCTTTCCTTCTCGGTGATGATGATACCGGCTTCTCTGATCATGTCGGCGGCTCGTTTCCGGGCCTTGTTGAATTCTGATCTGGTTATCATGGCTTCGCTTCTCGAGTCTTTGTCTCGTTATTCGAGTTAATACTAATTGGAGCGGGACAGTGAATCGGAAAGGGCGTTGTCCAAACCTAATAACGGTTTTGACGCCATCAATTGGACGAAAACAGTACTTATCGCAACGATTGGTACACCCAGCCCGGTGACCAAACCCTGCGATAAGTGATAGACCCGTTCTCGGAAGCGAGCTAAACAGGCCATTGGAGGTCATTTCACACTTGCTCGGTTGCGCCACAAGTGCACCATGACAATTCTTGTCCAGCCAAAATGTGTTGCTATCAACCAATGTACACTATAATATACATAGAATACAACCACGCAGGAATCGGCGTGCCGAGAGGATTCCGAGACGCGGGTGCACCCGGCAGGTTAGCCGACGGCACAGCGCGAGCAGCTTCTCGGGCGAGGTCGCCTGCTGGAATATTGGCACAATACTTACGATGGCTCAGGCTGATCGTTCGGTCCGAGAAAGGCCATGGAGCTGTCTCTATCATGCCCGCTGTTTTGCGTGTCGGTGCTGTAAACGCTTTTGTCCAGATCTTGCGAGCTTCTTGCAAGACCCCTAATTCGAGAGGATTTATCGCTTGTGAGGAGGAGCTTGGGCGAACTGGTGCCCCGTGTGCCGTACGCAACGGGGGAAGAGAACAGTTGCAGATTGTGGACTTGATCAGACCTCTTACAGCACCCGCGATACATAGGGGTTTTCTCGCGTATAGGAAGGAAAAACAAGGGACAGGCGCTTCCGATAGTGGTATCTTCGGGGCTACAGCACAGGCGAAGAAAGCGGAGGCACTGATGTCCCTTAGAAAGAAGGAACGAGGTTCTTGGATCAGTTGTCACCGGGAGCTTTTTCCCTGATGGATGAGGTGCCTGGCCCTGTGACCGGGCGCCACATGCAGCTCCTGATGGTGTTGGAGATGGCGAGTGCCAAGTGCCTTCTGCCACGCATTCCGGATCACATGCCGGGGCGTCCGCTTAAGCAACGTGCAGCGCTTGCGCGCGCGTTTATTGGCCTAAAGTGTGTTCCATATTGCGACGACAAGGGCATTGCATTTGCGGGTGCGCTCGGACCCGAAGCTTCGGCGTCTGTGTGGGTGGGAGCGGCTGAGCGATGTACCGAGTGAAGCGTTGTGTTCGCGTGCGTGTGCGTGGTCACCAGAAAGTGACGTGTCCCCTGATGTTCGGCGTGCTTGCGCTCACCGTAGATCAACTGCTACGCCTGCTGCACTGAATACCGCCGTTTTCGCCATGGTTGCGTGTACCCGGCTTCCTGTCAAGCAGCAGCGAGGGATCGCTGTGCGCGTGCCGCAGGGTTTGCGACCGGAATCCGCCCCTGCGAGACCACCGTGGTGGTGGATGGCCTATTTGTCCGGAGGCGACGGCGCAAAGGTATCGGTTATCCTCTTAATTCCTTGCTACTTGCACAGGATCACGCTCTCAGCCTATCGCTACCACCAATTGCTCTGGGTAGTTTGGCAAGATCCTCCTTGCATTTAAGGACTGCAGTGTTTAAAATTTACACGAGATTCACGGAGGCGCGATAAATACCGGTCATGGCGTAGCCGGTAGCCGATTGGCATTGCCTGTCCTTGACTTGCTCGCGCTTCGATGGATGACCACTAACAAGACGCCGTTGTCGAGTTTAACCCAACCGGACTAAGTCATGAAAAACGCTACGATTCCCCGGCTATTGGGGCGGGTCCTTTTCTTTGCAGTGCTCCTGCCTGTAATGAGCATGAGCCTATATGCCCAGCAGGTCCCGTCGATCACCATGTTTAACCTTATGGATGCGGATACTGATACCCCGCTGGCCGTTCTCGAAGACGGGTTCGTGGTTCCACTTGACTCTCTGGCCAGCCAGAACCTCAATGTTCAGGCGGTTGCCGACTCAGGCGATTTCCATATTGACCGAGTTTGCTTCACCCAGATCTTCAATGGGGTTGCGAATTACAGTCATCGATGCGAATCAGCTCCTCCATATGCGCTATATGGCGATACCGGCGGTGACTATTTCATCTGGAATCCCGATCCGGGGAGCTACGAGGTGCGGGCCACCCCCTTCTACACGCCCGCAGGTGCGACCGAATCGGTTCGCTCGCCGGACTCGCTTAGCGTGAGCTTCGAAGTGACGGGTACACCCGTCGAAGTCATGGTGGATTCGAGCCTGGTTGTCACCGCCTTGTGGCTGGTTGATGCAGAGACGGACCTAGATCTCGTCGATCTCTTGACGCTTGAGGGGGACATGAAGAATCTCTACCGGGACGTAGTGCCAGACAGCCTGAATGTCCGTGCAGATGGCTCCGAAGGCGTCGGTAGCATGAACTTTCAGATTGCGGGGACAGAATTTGATCGAACGGAAAGTGGTCAGCCCTGGGCGCTCTGGGGAGATTCAGGTGGCGATTACCACCCGTATGTACCCGAAGCTGGTGTCTATGGCCTCAGTGTGACTCCTTGGTCCGCCGGTGGAGGATCAGGTAATATGGGCATCACGCGTGAGATAGACTTCGCTTTCCCTGGTTTCGTTCTGATAGATGCGGACGCCGACATGCCCATCGGGGAAATTGCCGAGGGTGATACCCTCGACCTGGACGCGGCAACGTCAAACCTTAACATTCAGGCTGCATTCGTGGACGTAGGCAGCGTGGTCTTCACGCTTAATGGTGTAGATGTGAAGACAGAGACGGCACCGCCATATGCACTCGCGGGAGACGTAGGAGGAGATTACAATCCGGCTCCGGAGGCTTTACTACAGCAAGGGACGTTCACGCTCATGGCCACTCCATTCTCGGAAAGCGGAGGTGGCGGCCAAGCTGGAAAGAGCGTCGATGACCTTCGTCATCACCGGGGCGCTCAGTGTTGGCGTGGATGACGATCGCGAGATCCCTGATGGGTTTGCTATTGAGAGTCTCTATCCCAATCCGTTCAATCCGGCGACGACGATGCGCGTCACCCTGGACCGAAGCGGTGATTATGAGATGCGCGTTTTCAATGTACTTGGACAGCTCGTGGAGGAGCGCTCGTTCGCAAACCTGATTTCCGGTTCCGTTACGGTGCCTGTAAACATGGAAAGCCGTGCAAGCGGGGTATACTTCTTTGCTTTCGAGCAGAAGGCCACCGGAAAGGTTGTGACTACAAGGGCAGTGTTGATGAGATGAAGTAGGGGAAGGAGATCTGTTCCGAGCGCGGCGGGGTAATCCTCGCCGCGCTCGTGGCACTTGATCGAGGATCGGGCCATGATGGGTGTTCGCATCTTATCTGTGGTGATCCTGGGTTCATTACACTGGACCCACGCGGCCGGTCAGGGAGTCGTTACCGATTTCGTTCTGGTCGATTCGGACTCGGATACTGTATTGCTACGACTGCCGGAATCCGTTGCTGGTAGCCCCAATGGAGGTCCAGGATCTTGGCAGGAACTCCAGCATGGCGGCGAAGCAGAAATGTGGTCCTAGTCGTTCGATGACGAGATTGTCCTGGAGGCTCATGAGCGCGGCTTCGTTCACGTCGACCTACCGGGTGCTGGCCCGCAGGTCAAACTGGACCGAATCGTCCTGGTGGACCAATACTACCGCGGAGATCCGCGCGACCTGCGGAGATGACTATGTGGTGGCTCGAGACGGCGCGTACTATGTAGCGTACTTGACCAGCGGCGATACGCTGGAACTTGATCTTGGCGTCTATGCTGAGACCTATGTCGTGGACTGGTACAACCCCCGAATTGGAGGTGCCCTGCAGAAGGGTACAATCGGCGCGGTGGACGGTCCGGGCCTGGTCGACCTTGGTACGCCACCGGAGCAAGGTGGCGATTGGGTCGTACTTTATCAGAAGAGGAGACCTTGTGGCGGAGGGGACATCGATTGCGGCTCAAGACGATCAGATAACGTTGGGTCATTCGGGAAATTACCCGAATCCATTCAGTGGACGAACCACCATACGCTACCAGCTGCCAAGGTCTGAGCATAGTCGAGTCGTGATATTCGATGTGCCCGGTCGATAGGAACGGCTATTTTGCTCGGGGATCCAGACCGCTGGAAGGCACGAGCTTTCGATCGAGGCGCACAACCTTGCCAGCGGGCAGTAATTCTTTCTGCTGGAGATCCGGGGCACTGTGCTTGTGAGTACTATGCTGTTGTTGAGATGCTATGGTCGGCGGGCAACTTTCGACCATGCCATGGAACGGCTAGATACGAGATCTATGGAAACGAGGTATCGGGTGCAACTACTCTTTCGGAGCCTGTTAATAGCCGTCGTGTCGCTAGGGCTCACGGCTGAAGCGATTGCCGGTGAGACTGGCAAGATTGCAGGGACGGTGGTGGATGACGAGGGTTCTCCTCTTCCCGGCGTCCAGGTGATCGTTGAAGGAACCAGCCCGTTACGCGGTACCGTCACGGATGAGGATGGCTTCTACCAGATAATCAAACTTGATCCCGACAGGTATACCGTGTCATTCAGGTTTGTCGGGTTTTCTGAAACCAGGGTCGAAAACGTAGAGGTCAAGGTCGATCAGACAACTCGAATTGACGTTGCAATGCGCATTGCCTTGATAGAGGGTGAGGAGGTCGTGATCATAGCGGAACGGCCTATTGTCGAAATGGGCCGTACGACTACTACGTCGGTTGTCGATGAGCAGCAACTTGAAGCCCTCCCCGTGGCAGGTCTCGAAGACGCAATCAACCTTCAGGCAGGAGTCGTCGACGGCCATTTCCGCGGCGGTAGGACCGCGGAAGTCTCCTACCTTGTCAACGGTGTTCCGATCACTAACGTCTTCTCGAATACTGCTGCTTTCGAGGTCCAGGAGAATGCGGTGGCAAATCTTGAGGTCATCAGCGGGGTTTTTAACGCCGAATACGGTCAGGCCTTGTCAGGTGTCGTCAACATAGTTACAAAGAGTGCGCCGCGTAATTGGAGTGCGTCTGTGCAAGCTGACGTTGGAACCTACTTGAGCAGCAGGAAAGTGCCGTACCTGAATCGAACGGTAAATGATCAGGATACGTACTCGGTCGCCGATTTTGAAACCGTGATGGTTCCGTACACCGAGGCGGTAAATCTACCAAACTGGCAGAACTACCAGTTCGACATTGGTGGACCACTTATGCGGGATCGTCTTGGTTTTCGCCTGACGGGAAGGTACCGAAAGCGGTCCTCGCACGTGATTGGGCGCGACTGGTTCTCACCGAGTGACTCCTCGGCAATAGATGTCTCATTTCCTGCCGACGAATGGATCATCGAGTCCTCCGGAACGGGCGACTTCGTTTCGTCACAAAGTGAGCAGCTTTTTGCCAACCCCAATCTGATCTGGCAGGCATCTCAAAACGTTAAATTAGACTATAACGGCTTTTTGTCACTGGGTGAGGGCCGCGATATCGACCACGGCCAGAAGTACGTACCAACGGGGCAAAACAAGTCGTATGAACTGAATCAGACACACATCTTGACGGCTCGGATTGTACACTCTAGTACCGCCTTTTCTTCGTTTTCGTACAGCTTACTACGTGATAAGTCCGACAGGTACCTGTATGAGATTCCTGACGACTTTGAGTCCACCGGCATACTCGACCAGCGGTACGTATCGCCTGAGCATAATCAACTTGTCGGTCAGAATGCCTATTCAGTCGGCGGTAACGACCTCTCCACGTGGGATGCACTTACCGTTTCTCACACGTTCCGAGCGGACTATACGAATCAGTTTACGAGAGTCCACCAGATGAAGGTTGGCCTTCAGGGCCGATTCCATCGATTGGACAATCGCATTTATGGCATCGAGATTTCCTCTCGCACGAGGTGGCAGCCGATAGTGTCACCCAACAGGTTCAACGATGACCGGCTACGTGTGACGCCAACGGAGTTGTCAGGCTACGTCCAGGACAAGATGGAATTCGAAAACCTCATAATCAATGCCGGTTTGAGAGCAGACTATTTTGATGCTGACTACTCTCAACCGATCGACTGGAGTCAAGCCTCGAGGGAGATCATCGCCGACCTTTCGACTCCCGAGCCCGGCGATTCGACGTCGAACAGGGTAAACACTGAATCCCGATTCCAGTTGAGTCCTCGGTTAGGTGTAGCGTTCCCCATATCCGAGACGGGTGTCATGAGATTCTCGGCAGGTCTCTTTTTCCAGATACCGGCACTGGGTCTCCTTTATACAAATCCCGAGTTTGAGGTCGATCCGACGGCGGGGTCGAACACGTATGGTAACCCGGGCATCAATCCAGAAAGGACGCTCGCATTTGAGGTGGGCCTGCAGCAAGCCTTAACCAGTGACATGGGCGTTGAATTGACCGTTTTCTCAAAGGACATACGAAACCTGACCGGACAGGAATTCACGACGGATCGAAAGTATATCACACCCGCCATCCACTGGACCAACATCGACTACGGGACCGTTTTC
Organism: Rhodothermales bacterium; assembly: GCA_963665975.1. Lineage (GTDB taxonomy): Bacteria > Bacteroidota > Rhodothermia > Rhodothermales > Bin80. The sequence continues at coordinate 159,986 of OY762508.1, read as the reverse complement.
GGCCTAACACTCTCGGTCTTCCAACGGCGGAGAGGTAGTGTCGCCTGGGATATCGACTACACGCTTCAGTTCGCCGACGGCACAGCTTCAGATCCGGCCCAGGCATATGGCCGGTTCCTCTCCGGCCTCGATCCCATCCGTCGCATGTACAGACTCGACTGGGACCGGAGGCACGTTCTAAACGTCCAGTTGACCTACAATCCGTCCGACCGGTTCTCTGTATCCCTGATCAACCGGCTTCGGTCCGGAGCACCGTACACGTCCGCACGAGATTTTGTGAGATCCTTCGTAGAGAATAACGTGGATCGCCCGACCCAGATCATCAGTGACGTACGGATGTATTGGGCTCCCGGCTTTCTGCCCAGAAACATCCAGTTCTTCCTCCAAGTCGAGAACTTGTTCGATCAGGAGATCATCGATTTTGTCTATGCGGATACGGGTTCGCCGACCACATCCTACAGCCGCCTCCTGTTTGAGCGGAGCGGCAGTGAAATCGGGGGCGTGAATACGCTTGACGACTGGTTCTACAACGCTGCGTTCTATGGCCCACCTCGCCAAATCAGGTTCGGCGTCCGCGCAAAGCTTCAATAGGACGAGAAACGGCACCATCGTCGTGAAGAGGAACGGCACCATGATCGGGGAAATGCTTGACACCTTGTGTGCAGACGACCTATGAAAAACTCAATGGTACACGTGCTTCTTCTCCTGCTGGTCTTTGGGAGCACACAGACCGCTGATGGGCAGAGTCGCAAGGGTACGGCGGCCGCGACGTTTCTGACCCTCGGTGTGGGAGCACGTGCCACCGCGGTAGGTCATGCCTTCACTGCGATGGCTACCGGGGCGGACGGACTGTTCTGGAATGCTGCGGGTATTGCACGACCCCACCCGTCCTCTGGACAGCGCGGTTCGGTGATGTTTGCCAATCACAGGTGGTTTGTTGACGTCAATTTCGCCGGTCTGGGCGCTGTTGTCCCCGTTACGCGATCCGGAGCCGTGGGCCTGAGCGTGGTTTTGCTCGACTATGGGGATCAGCTGGTTCGCACGGTCGATATGCCGGAAGGGACCGGTGAAACGTTTTCTTCGAGGGATATCTCGATAGGGCTAAGCTATGCGCAGCAACTCACCGACTATTTCTACTTCGGTGGTTCGGCAAAAGCGGTGAGAGGGATCATTCGCGATATGAAAGCGTCCGCCCTCGCGTTCGACATAGGATTCGTTCTCGAAACCAATTATCTGAACGGAATCCAGTTAGGCGCCTCCATTCAGAATTTCGGAGGGAAGATGCGGATGGACGGTATTAACTCCGAGGAGTACATCGATATCGATCCCAACACAAACTTCAACCAGGATGCTGTACCATCCCGCATAAAAATGGACGAATGGAGTCTCCCGCTTAGCTTCAAGTTTGGCGTCATGATTCCGGCAGTGCGGGCGGGCCAGTTCAAGGTCTCTCTGATGGCAGACGCGCACCAGACCAATGACAACAACCTCAATGCCGACGTCGGAGGCATTGCAAGTTATGAACTAAAGACGATCTTGCTCGAGGCCCGTATGGGCTACAAGGATCTCGGGTTGACCGACGTCGATAGCCATCTGACCTACGGTGCTGGGCTCGACATTCGCTCGAGAGGCCTCCGGGTCGCCGTCGACTTTGCGTATGTACCCTTCGACCGACTTGGGGACGTTCGAATGATCGACTTCCGCTTACACTTCTAGCATGCCGAAGATGAGAATCCATCACAGGACATCGACCGTTTGTCGATTCGGCAAAAAACGGGTCCAGGTGCTTATCGAGTTTGGCATCTGTGGATGTAGAACGCTGTGTCTCCTGGCCCTGATAGTCATGCCTCTTCAGCAGGTGTACGGCCAGAGTCCTGTGCCGCCAGAGTACCACGGAGACGAGAACTGGCTTGCTCAAGGGTTCATGCTCGGAAATCTGATAAAGTCGAGCATTGTGAACTGGGGAGTTGTGGGGAGCTCCGTTCGTGGCGCGTGGCCAACTGAGTTTAACAAGCACACGGATGGGCTCGCTGTCTTCATTCTCGGCGAGGTTCACGGAGACCGGACCAGCACGCAGGTGCTGCGAGATTTCTATGGCGGCAGGCCTGACACGGTGCTACACCCCCTGGTCATCAGGTACCGCGGATATGGCACCGAGATTGGTCCGTATGGCGATATATGGGGCTGGTTGCCGCTTCCCGGGTTCCACAATCCGGAGCGCGTTGATCTGTTCACGGGCGAACTCAAACCGGAACCGGCAACGAGTACCGACCCTCGGTCATGGCCGGCGTTCTGGCCCGATAGGCTCGACAATTTCGACGATCCGGGGTGGAACGGGTCCTGGAACGGGCTATTTGGAAAGAACGTCTTCAACGCTGATTGGGAAGTCTACTACATCATGGACGACTGGCAGCAACGCGAGTACATGATCGACGAGCAGACTGGCCTTCCCTTTAGCCGGTTTGGTGTCTACTACCCGGATCCTGCCGACAAGACACGCGGTGGGATGGGCCTTCAGGTGCAGGTTCGTGCACTGCAGTGGGCAAATCCGATTGCCGAGGATATCATGTTTCTCATCTTCGCGATCAACAACGTAGGGCAGACGAATCATGAGAGCTTGTATTTCAATAACATGATCAATTTCTACATGCCCCCGGAGGGAGACGAATCGGCCGCCTTTGATCCCCAGCTTGACATCTCATTCGGGTGGGACAGGAATGGAATCGGACTGATAAACGGCGTAACCTATCCATTGGGTTACACCGGCGAAGCATTCCTCGAGAGCCCGGTGCGTTCCAGAGATGGCCTGGATAACGACGAGGACGGGATCACTGACGAGTCGAGGTTTAGCGGACCGGGAACACTAATCGAAGGCCAGGCCGCGATAAAGAGCTACGTTCAGGCGAATTTCAATGTCGATAATTTCATTCGCTTCTACGGTGAGAATGGTACCTCCACGCTCGACGAGGTGCTCGAACAAAGGTTACCCTATCGACGGGGCGTCTGGTGGACCGGTGACGAGAACCTGGACTGGGTCGGCCTTCAGGACGAGAATGGAAACGGCGTTTACGACGTCGGAGAATTGCTCTTCAACGACGTTGGCCTGGACGGCGTTGGGCCGAACGATCTGGACTATCAGGGACCGGACACCGGAGAGGGCAACAACCGTCCCGATTGCGTCATCGGGCAAGGATGTGAGCCGAACTTTGATCTCCTAGATGTGGACGAGTCCGACCAGATTGGTCTGACCGGTTTCGACCTTGGGAATCGCTCATTCTATAGCGCCGGGGGAAACATGATCCGAGACTCGTGGATGTGGAATCGGATTGTGAATGTCGCACAATTCCCGCTCGGAACCGACCCTCAGTCAGTGGAAGATGCCGGGATCGAACCACTTCTCGTCTTTGCCTCCGGTCCTGTCGCGCTAGGGCCAAAGACCACAGATTTCTTTTCGCTCGCATGGATGTTCGGAGTCGATCAGGATGACTTCCTGAGTAATCGAAGGCGGGCGCAGCGGATATACAAAGCCGACTATCAGTTCGCTACGCCACCTTTTGCCCCGACACTGACAGCGATTCCTGGCGACGGGCAAGTCCATCTCAGCTGGGATGCGGTGCCCGTGAGGAGTTTCGACAGGTTCTCGCAAAAATTCGATTTCGAAGGATTCAAGCTTTACAAAGGCACCGACGAAAACCTGTCTGATGCGTTACTGGTGACGAACGTCTTCGGAACGCCCGTCTATAGAAAACCGATTGCACAGTGGGATCTGGATAACGGGATACACGGGACGGTCGATGCCCAATTCGGTGAGTTGAAATACTTTCTTGGCTCCGATACAGGACTCGCGTTCAACTACGTCGACAAAGACGTCAAGAATGGAATGACGTACTACTATGCGTTGGTGGCCTATGACCACGCGGACCTGGATCCCGAAGCAGGTTTGGAGGTGCCGACAGTCGACCCGCAGGAGAACGTGTTCAATTTCCGGCTGGACCGCACGGGCAAAGTTATAGAGGCGTCCAAGAACGCCGCAATCGTCACGCCGCAAACACTCCCAGCTGGCCAGGTAGCGGGTTCGGCGAACGAGGATCTCTCGAGTCCATCAGGGACGTTGTCGGACGAGTTTGTTGATCCCCTGGGGACCGGGAGCATCTCCGTCAAATTGCTCGATTCAGATCGCGCCAAGTTGGATCATGCGTACCGCCTGTCGTTCACGTCTGTCCCGATGAACGACGCCAATCCGGTGATGTACAAGACCTCTGGTTACAAGCTGGAGGATCTGACCACCGGAGAGACACTAGAGGAGAGAAGTACGGAGCTACTCGAACCCACACGCGTCGTCGATGGATTCACCGTCGAGATGGTCAATCACAACATTGAGATTGATCTCGATAAGACCGGTTGGAAATCGAAGGCCGGCAATACCGACGAGTACTCGCTTAATCCCGGGGAGGTAGACGGCTACTCGACCAACTGGGTCGCAACCATTGAACCTCCAAGAAATGAATTCACCGCCTCTCCGTATGACTTTTTGTTGGAATGGACTGACACACCTGTAAGAATCGGACCTTTTCCTGGAGGCTACATCAGTGCCGAGCTCCCAATCACGTGCAGGAATCTCTCTACCAATGCCGCATGTGATTTGATGGTTCGCGATGTAAACGAATCCGGGGACTACGACCCCGGAGATGCAGTTTCTGTGTACTTTTCATCCGGCTTCTTACGTCCAAGGCGAGTCCGATTTGCTGTAACCTTTAAGCCAGATGGTGAGAGTGTTCCTCCATCGCCGGGCGACCAATTCTATGTCAATCAGTGGCGGTCCTTTCGCGAGGGAGACTACTTCGACTTCACGATCAGACCGGCATCAGTTGATGTTGAAAGAGCGGCGGATGAGTTGGACAAGATTGCCGTCGTCCCCAATCCATATGTCGGCGCTTCCGCCTTCGAACCGCGGTCTATCCTCACGGGCCGAGGTGAGCGACGGGTGCAATTCATCCATCTACCCCAGACGTGTACAATCAGAATCTTCAACCTGCGGGGTGAGCTCATTCGGACGTTGGAGCATTCCGGGTACTCAACGGAGGGTGCTCTATTCTGGGATCTATTGACAGACGGTGGCCAGGAGATTGCGTTCGGTACATACTTCTATCATGTCGAAGCGCCGGGTATTGGCGAGACGACAGGGAAGTTCTCAATAGTAAAATAGGGGGGGGGGATTGTATACCTAAAATAGCGGTACTTGTGAATGATCCGTGGGGCGACCCTTCACATCTTGTTTGCATGCGCCGTTACAGGGCTCTGCTTCGGCCAGGCCGGGATAGACAATCGCATCGTCGCCGAGGTTGAGGGAGTCTCCATCACGGTACAGCGATTCAAGGGGACCTACGTACAGTACCTCATTCGCACTGGCCGCGACGATACGAGGGAGAATCGATACCAGCATCTTGACAACCTGATATCAACGTATTTACTGGGGCTTGAGGCAGAGCGGTTGGGGCTTGGTGAATCCGAGGAGGTTCGCGTCTATGTGGAGCGGCAAACTAAGCGCATAGTGGGGAGCCGGTATGTGGAGGTGACTTTTACGGAGCAGCTTCCTCAGCCCACTGACGAAGAGCTCCGGGAAGCCTTCAAAAAGAGCAAAGAAACACGGATCGTGCGGCACCTGATGTACAAGACGTTCGATGACGCCCAGATTGCCTATGAAGAGCTGCAGAATGGTGCGGACTTTTTAAGATTGGCTATCGAAAACACGGGTGTGCAGGATTCCACCGCCGGCCTGATTGGAGAGATTGGGTATTGGGGCGGCGACGACGCATTCACTGAAGCCGCTTTCTCGCTCGACCTAGACTCGGTCTCCACACCCGTACGCTCCAGCATCGGCTGGCACATCATTCTCGCTGAGAATCGCCTCTATGATCCACTGCTAACGGAGGATGAGTACCAGCTTCGAAAAGAGATTCTGCGATTTCAAACGCGTCGGAGACGCTATATCATCGAGGGCGACCGCTACGTCCGCACACAGATGGAAGCGCTGAACGTTCGGGTCAATGCCCCGGCGATAAATGCCATTCATGAGGCCCTGAGTGATGCAGTAGCATCGGACGAACCGTCCAAACGGGTAACGGTGACGTCGTCCGAAGTGGCTGTTGTAAGTGAAGGCTTGTCCGAGGACGCCATTCTCCTTGAGTACTCGATGGATGGCGAGCGCCGGAAGTACTTGTTTCGAGACTACCTGGCATGGCTGGATGGGCTACCCTTTCAGGAAGCAATCCAAAGCACTACGGCCTCAGTGGGGCGGGCGCTCCGGAACGACGTGCTGGCATCTCGAGGATTCGCAATGGGCTTGGATCGAGAACCGTTCGTTGCGGACGAGATTCGCTACTACCAATTGGTCTACCTGGCCAATGCTGCTGCGCGAGCACTTCGAGATCATGAAGGGATTGAGCCTACCGAGGAGCAGATCAGGAATGCTTTTGAACAGGCTGGAATGGGAGAAACAACCAGGGTCATGGCCGACTACTGGAGCGTGCACCTAACCTCATACGAGCAGGCAGTACAAGCTCAGGAGAGGATTTCTGCCGGTGTTGACGCGGAGACCTTTGAGGGATTTTCGAGATTCGAGGCCGCGGATATCACCAGCGGAGGTGGCCTGATGCATCACCTACGAACCATTCCTCTCGGTCGCCCCCGACTTCTGGGCGCCGACGGGGGCGACTGGTACGTCGCTGAAGTCGTTCGGCGGACCTCAGAGACGGCGGATTTGGATGAACGACGCGAAGTGATCGTGGGCAAATTGACTAAGCATCTTCCACTCGCGATGGCGCTGGAGGACCTGCGAGAGAAAGCAGTCATTCAAATCCACACCAACACGTTTGAGAAATGGTTGCAGGAGGATGGGCTTGACTAGGATTCGGCACCTTCAGTAGCCTAACTGCGCACCCGTGAGTCCGGGACCCCGAGCACATCATCAGACGCGTCCAGAATGTCGACGTATACAAAAGGTGTGAGTATCGGTGTCATAAGCGGCGAGGGTCTTAAGGCAGAAATCTACGGCGGCTGGTGCGAGATCGGACCCGAAGGCTTCTGCATATACGGAGACAACGACCACCCTCGTCATCTCATATATGATAGGCGCAAGTGAGGAGAACGGCGCCATGTACGGCGTGCTTGACGCGGCGGAGCAGGTCAGGATGGGCGTTTCCCCGCAATCGATTGATGGAAGAACAGTCGATCCAGAGCTGCCGTCACGGGCGATCAAATTTAATCTGCCCTGGTCGCCATACCGCGAAGGTGAGTTGATGTAGATTCACACCGATGTCACTCGAGATCTGGATTCTTGGAGAGGGTTCCTCGACATGATGGCGATGACCCGGTTCAACGTGTTGAGCCTCTGGAACCGGCACCCTTTCCGTATGTACTGGATTCAAGCGACTGGCTATCCTGAGGCAAGTCCCTTCAGCGATGAGGAAATGGATGAATGGCGGACCTGCTGGAAGTCACTGTTCAGGATCGGCAAAAACCGTGGGATCGAGCCGAATATCGTCAACTGGAATATCGTCGTGTAAGAATCATTCGCGTCTGCTCATGGGGCTCGCGAAGACAACGATACGTCGGATCTCGTCGGGAGGTATACGCGAGAGAGCATTACCCAAGTGAGATTGGCATCGTTTCATACGGGCACGTGAGACTACACGCTCTACTCTTAGGGCTTTCTGTCTCCGTTCACGTCAACGGGTCTGAGTGACCGCCTTTAAAGAGGGCTGCTGTGAGTGCGCTGACCATAGGCGTCGACCATTGGGACATTCTGGTGGGTGTGACAGATGCCCATTGTCAGGAACGCCATTCATGCTTTTCAGCCCCTACAACGAGAATACCAATCGTCCACGGTACAAGAGCGACGCCATCACCTTCTCGCGGAAAAGTTGGCTCCTCAGGTAAGTCTCGACATCGAGACCGCGGAAGAGGCTGGTCCGAATGTTGACGACGGGCGACAGTAGCTACAGACACGCAAAACCATTGAACGACAAAAGGTGGGTGACATGAGGGCAACACTTATTGTGTGCACTATGATGCTTCTGTCCGGGTGTGGGCAAGGCAGCGCCGAGAGAGTTCTGTTTCAGGACAGTTTTGACGCCGAATCCCAGGGTGATTATGTCGAGAATGTTCTCCAGTTACCCCCACCCGAAGGACTTGGTTTTACAGGCCATGTGCTGCCTGGCGGTCATGTACCACTGAACTGGACGCACAGTGATGAGCTCGACCTGCGCGACCCCAAGAAAGGATTCTGGGTCATTCCCCCCGATTCAGGCTACATGGAGCAGGGTGGGCGTTCCCACAACTCGGTGCTTTTTGCGAAGACACCCATTCCGGAGGACGTAGAGAGCATCGATATCAGTTTCAGGCAATACCGAGCTGACAATGATCCTATCATGTTCGTCTTCGGTGCCACCGAACCGGCCTGGGACCAGGGCTGGGAGTTCGGATATATGACTCAGGTTCCTGATACCGACTCAACGACCACCGATGCCTATGTATCAGGAATTTCGGGAGATACGATTGTCGCCGGGGCGGCATTTCAGGAGGAATGGGCCAGTCACCGAATCCAAATCAGGGGTTCGAATCTGAGATGGACCGTCAATGAGCTTGTCCTTGTCGATGACACGATCACTGAACCGATTTCGGGCTACTTCGGAATCAGGCAGAAATATGAACGAGGGACGAGGTATGACGACTTTCAGATAATACTGAATCCGAGATAGGGCTCAGGCACAGTCTATTGGAGCTTTATGTGCGAACCGGCCAACAACATCTGGGGATGGATACATGAGAAGAACACACCTGATTTCAGCGCTGCTTCTGTTGGTCCTGCCGCTTTCCTGCAGCCCTGTCGAATCACTTCCGGTCGAGATCAAGATCTCGAAAGATGATCTAAGATGATCTAGAATTTTCGGGACCTGAGTCAGTCTTGTGCGTGGACGGCTGGATTTTTCCAGTCGATCCATTCTCGAAGGCTTCTCCGCATGCTATTGTCGGTTTTCACGGTTACTCGAAGATCTGGCACTGGCGCGAAGCGACGGACGCTATTCGAACATCCTGAAGCAGATGGCGCGCTTGAACGTGCGGGTACTTAATGACTTGGGATTGACCATACTCACAGCAACTCAACAACAGGATCTTCTTGAAGTGCTGGATGATCGCCACCAGCAGCGCTCCACGATCGTAACCTGCCAATTCCTGCTAGATCTATGGTACAAAACCATGGAAGACTCAACCCTGGCCAACGCGATCCTTGATCGGCTCATTCACAACGCGCATCGCATTGCTCTGAGCGGCGATTCCATGCGAAAACACCTTGCCAAAATGGCAGACGAAACGAACCAAAGCGATCACTCACAACCTTAACAATCAACAGCGGTGACAGAGCCAACAAAGTGATCGACATCGTTCGGATTAGGTAATCGGAATCGTTGGAATAAGCAAATGTTGATGTGTGTGCTATCTTCCCGTTTCCCTGCAGGTGATCTTGTCGTTTCATGGCGAGTGTTCAGCTGGATCACGTAAGAAAGGTTTACGATAACGGGCATGTTGCGGTAGACAATGCCTCGTTTACGATTCATTGCGGTGAACTGGTTGTATTGGTTGGTCCGTCAGGCTGCGGAAAGACCACAACCCTACGCATGATTGCGGGTCTCGAGCCGGTAACGAGTGGGACTATTTCCATAGGAGGGAGGGTGGTAAACCGTGTGCCCCCCAGGGATCGTGATGTTGCGATGGTGTTTCAGAATTATGCACTATACCCGCACATGACGGTCTTCGACAACATGGCATTCGGTCTGAAGCTGCGCAAGTATCCGAAGAAGAAAATCGCCGAGCGAGTGTCACAGGCAGCAGAGATTCTGGGCATCGGTGATATTTTGGAACGAAGGCCGAAACAGCTGTCAGGCGGTCAGCAGCAACGAGTCGCTGTCGGGCGTGCGATAGTGTGCAAGCCGCAGGTCTTTTTGTTTGATGAGCCGCTCTCGAACCTGGACGCCAAGCTGCGTGTGCAGATGCGCACGGAGGTTACCAAGCTGCACCGGAGCCTTGACGCCACGATGGTTTACGTGACGCATGATCAGGTGGAAGCCATGACAATGGGTGATCGCATCGTTGTGATGCATGAGGGTCATATCCAACAGATCGATGCACCGCTGGCCCTCTATAACCATCCTGCCAATACGTTTGTGGCGGGATTCATTGGTAACCCGTCCATGAACCTGGTTCGCGGGCGCATAGATTGTGACAATGGCCTTCGGTTCGTATCCGCGGCAGGTGGCTTGAGTGTAACGCTTGAGACCGCAATGCGGGACAATCTCAGAGATTATGCTGGGAAGGAGGTTATTCTGGGCATTCGGCCAGAAGATTTGTATGTCGCAGGAAGCGCCTACGTGCCAAACACCACAATTAATGTATCACTTCAACTTGTACTGGTCGAACCCATGGGAAATGAAGTCTTCGTGTATGCTCGCCTGGAGGAGACTCTGCTGGTTGCCCGAGTTTCGCCGCGGCTGTTGCCGAGTCCAGGGGAGACGATCCGCTTGTCGGTGGATCTTGCAAAACTGCATTTCTTTGACGGAAAGAGCGAAGTAGCGATCGGGACCCTTGGCGCAGATTAAGTAGAGTGATCGCGGTACGGTAGACTGGCGCGCTGCGATCAACGCTTAACCGGTGCCACCAATAATGACGGTCCAATGAAGCGCAGACACGTTTGGCCGGGTACACCGCCATCATCTTTGTCCACTCAAGCGGAAGGGCATCACAGTCTCCACGAAAGCCCCGCATTCTTCCGAAACATCATTGGCGCTGATACTCCGTCCGGCAAGGCGAGCACTGTCGAGATTGAGGATGTCATTGCCGCAGCAATCAAGGACCTCACGGCTGACGATTGGGCGCGGCTTCCCGAAGATCTTGTCGAATGCCTTGACCGCTACTTGTACGAGGACGATCACACATGAGGCCCGTGTTTGCCGATACCGTCTATTGAATCACCACCGCTTTGTCGAACGATCAGTGGCGTGTTATACGCCACTTGACTACCCAGTCGCATCTCGCACGATCGTTTCCATCTGAGGAGCGAACGGTTGGTCGTAAAATCGCTTGCCCGTCGCTCTATACAGGGCGTTGGCAAGGGCTCCAAAAATAGGCGGGAAGGGCGGTTCGCCCAGGCCCGTAGGATCTATTTCATTCTCTACGAAATGTACGTCAATCGCCTTCGGAGCCTCGCTTTGGCGGATCATGCGGTACCTATCAAAATTGCGCTTTTCAGGCATACCTTCCTTGAAGGTCATCGAGCCGAACAGTGCGTTACCGACTCCGTCAATGATGGCGCCCTCAGCCATGTTGATGGCGGCGTCAGGATTAACTACGATGCCACAGTCCAGGGCGCAACAGACTCTTTGTATAACAGGTCTATCGGATTCGTTGGCTATCTCCAACACATGAGCCGCGTACGTATTGTGGCAGAAGTAGGCAGCCACGCCCCGGTAAACGCCAGGGTCTCCTTCGTTACCCCAGCCGGATTTTTCTCGCACGAGTTCAAGCACGCCTGCATACCGTGAGGCATCGTAGTCATTTCGCTCACCGACCGGACTTGTCCTGGCACGCTCCAATAGTGCAAGACGGAAGGCGATGGGATCTTTCCCTATCGCCTCAGCGACTTCGTCGAGGAAGGACTGTTCGACCCCGGCGATGAAGTTTGACCTGGGGGCCCGAAAGGCTCCGATAGAAATGTTGGAGTTTATAGACCACTCCTCGGCAAGGTAATGGTCCACTGCACCGGCCGGGAACCGGTTAGCAAAGAGTGGACTCTCCGGGATGCCTCCGGCCTTCACGTGGAAGGCGATCAGGTTATCGTCGGCATCTAAAGCTGCCCGGTAGATGGCATGGTAGGTTGGACGATAAACGCCAAACGTCATGTCGTCCTCACGGGTGTAAATCAGCTTGACGGGTGTACTCATTCTTTGGGAAATGAGTGCTGCCTCCACCAGGTAGTGACCGTAGGCTCGCCGACCAAATCCACCGCCCATTCGAGTCATCTGGATATCAATCCTTTCCAATGGCATGCCAAGGCGTGCCGACAAGGTTTGTTCTATTAATTCGGGTGCCTGTATCGGCCCGGCCAGCTCTGCCTTGTCCGCAGTCACATGGGCAACACAGTTTATTGGTTCCATGGGGTTGTGGGCAAGGAAGGGAGCGGTATACGTGCGCTCAATGACCTGGGCCGCATTTTCGAAGGCAGCCTCCGGGTCACCGTCCCTGCGGATCACATTGGCGGGTCTGGCCGCCATTTCGGCCATTTGAGTGAGGTGGTCCGAGGTGTTCTCAAGCCCGGCTGGTATGTTCACGGTTCGCGTCCTACCGAACCCGCCCATGGTCACGGTGGTATCCGATATGGGCTCCCATTCGATTTGTAGAGCCTTCTTGGCATTCATCACTTCCCAGGTGGTGTCTCCGACGATAGCTACCAGTTCGGGAAAAGAGTTCGTATCAAAAAAATTCCTTTCGTATCCGTCTTCGAACGTCTTGATGGTGAAAATATCTTTAATGCCGGGCATGATCCGCGCCGCCGCATCGTTTACCGATTTCAGTTTCATGCCGAAAGCTGGCGGATGCGCAATCATGGCGATGAGCATTCCCTCCCGGTGTTGGTCCAACGCGAACAAGGGCTGCCCTGTCACGATCTTTCGCGCTTCGACGTTCTTACGTGAAGTGCCAATGATCTTGAAGTCCTTTACATCCTTGAGTTGCACTTCGTCCGGCACAGGAATGGTAGCCGCGACCGAGGCCATCTCACCGTAGCCGGCCGACCTGCCGCTGCTCCTGTGGTGCAGAACACCGTTCTCTGTCGCGATCTCTTCCTCGGGCACCTGCCAGGCCTGGGCCGCCGCCTCCCGTAGCATCTGCCGGGCTGATGCTCCGGCTATTCGAAGCCCTTGCCAGGCTCGACGGATACCCTGGCTGCCACCCGTGAATTGCCGGTCATAATTTTGCGTATTGAAGGGTGCTTGCTCGACTAGGACTGATGTCCAGTCTACGTCGAGTTCCTCGGCTACGATCATGGGCATGGACGTCTTTACGTTTTGCCCAAATTCCGGGTTGGGTGACATGATGGTCACGACCCCGTTGTTGCCGATCGTCACATAAGCGTTGATATCGAACCATTCATCTGGCAGCTGCAGGGCGGCTGCGGGCTTACCACCAGCGAACCAGTTAAATCCAAGCACCATGCCGCCGCCGGCCATCACGGAGGCTTTTAAGAAAGAGCGTCTGTTGAGTGTCGTCTTGACGGTTGCCACGGCTTTCCTCGTTTGAATGGGGTTTCGATCACGTAGGGCAGGGGTCACCTCCTTTCAGCGGCTGTCTTGATGGCGGCGTGGATGCGCGTGTACGTGCCGCAGCGACATATAACGGAATTCATCCAGGTATCGATCTCTGCATCACTCGGAGAGGAGTTTTGGGCCAGCAGTGCCGCTGCAGTCATAATCTGTCCGGCCTGGCAATAGCCGCATTGCGGTACGTCGTGTTCAAGCCACGCTTCTTGCACGGGATGGGTGCCCTCGGGCGAGAGCCCTTCTATCGTTGTAATGGCCTGATTACCCACGCTTGAGACGGGCAACATACAAGATCGAATGGCAATACCGTTGAGATGGATCGTGCAGGCACCACATTGGGAAATACCGCAGCCGTATTTCGTACCCACCAGCTTTAAGTGATCGCGCAGGACCCATAGGATGGGTGTATTCGGGTCGACATCTACCTCGACATCTCTACCGTTGACGGAAAGCCTGAATAGTGACAAGGTGCCATGGAGAAGAGTGATGGAAGTAGCCAAGTTTCCTGAAGTCACAGTATAACCACGGTATGAATGGTTTGTTATAACGATCCTGCACAATTACTGACCCAAAAGAGCTTCTGGAGGCCAGGGGATTCGAAGAGCTGATTGCGGATGTTGCAGCGGAACAGAATGCCGACCGTTACGCAAAGAGGTAGGAGAGGGCATACAAAATGGCTGCAGGCTGAGTCGCTACGACAACAAGCAGATAGGATGGGAAAGCGAGTGAGTTCATCCTTTACGTTAACGCGGTCGGCCTGCTGTTACAATGGTCAGAGGGCTTGACTTGTCGTGAACCTTGAGCAGGTAGTGTCGCAGATCCGAGACGTGGACTCCGCAGATGGCCGGGAATTCCTTTACGACCGGCGGTGCCTTGAACTCGCCTATCCCCATGACCGGGGTGTTGCGTCACCGTATGCCATGAAGCCAGCGGTCCAACCATGGTCTGACGGCCGCAATTGTCCCGAATTGTAGATGATGAGCTGGCATAGGCATGCGAGGAAAGGATGAAAGACCGGACGCACTTGCTGCCCGGCGTACCCGAACGCCGCACCTTAATTCGTAAAGGATAAACGAACAGAAATCACTGACAGGACCTCGCGTTAGGCTGATCAGAATGTGGCGCTCAATCTGGACCGCAACGTAATCAGATCGATCAATTGAATGCCCTTGTGTGTGCCTGTCACAATGGAATATGCTGGCGCCTTTCCATTGCAGAAGTACCTCCGATTGACACGGCATCCGAGACATCCAGCCTGAGCGAGTGCTCACAGGCGTCACCTACCAAGTAGCTGTTGGCAGCAGGCGGATTGCTGGTCAAATCCAACTCTGCTTCCAGATCCATATCGATGTGGCATGTGCCTGAGCGATGCTCGACCATCCAGTCCAGTCCTCCCTCCAGGCCGCCCCCAATTGTAAAAGATTCAAAGAATCCAACTATCGTTATCGCCAAACTGTAGTCCAGTCCAGGATTAGCATCCAAGACGAAGTCAGTTCCGTCACTTCCCTTCAGTCCGCAGCCCGACGGGACGTATCCGACACCGAAGTCTATTCGTGATGTGTCTCCCTCCGCGGAATCTGACCCATCGATTGTGACACGGGCGTCGCCTCCATCGGAACATGCAATCGTAATCTCATTTTCGCTGTGGACGGCAGTGATTTGAGGCATGGTGTCCGCAAACACAACCATCATACCATTCAGCAATCCTTCTGTCTCCTCGGCACTCAGGGGCGTGTTTTCTTCCGGTTCAGAGGGGTTGCTACACATTGCAAGGAATGTGACCACAACACACAGGAGGGCATATCGGAGTAAGAGTTTCATGGTCATTGTGCGCGATTGCGATTTCGGGTGAATCAGAGAATTGCCCTCTCCTCCAGGGGAGGCGCAAGAATCTGGAAAACAAATAGGCCATAATGGCGCGGGACATACGTTGGTGCGATCTACTTGTTACAGTGAACTTGATCGCTCGTTTCAGAATCTAAGCCGCATTGAAATCAGGTATAGTAACTTTCCCATATTACCTGATGCTTGGGCGTCATGCCTCCATTGCGGAGCGTGACTCGGTCCGGCTAGTCGCTCTTGCGATGGCATTCATGCTGCGCTGAACTGGCTGAGGCCCAATTACTGTTGGTGGTACTGCCCGGTGCAGGGCGCATGTCTTACGATCGAAAACCGGTGCATGTGTCACGGCCATTACCAGTACCGACGCGAGAACGATTGTCGAAATCCTTACACTTGCACTTGAGCCAAATCCCATCGTGAAGGAAGACCCCAACTGGCCTCCACTAAACCAAAGCCCCACTTCGGATGAATGAAAGCGACTCGAGTCAGATCAAGAGCTATCTTGAAAGATCACCAGTATATGTTCGAACACAGACTATCGCGTACGGGAGGGCCCGATCTGGGACTATCCGCTATGCCCTGAATACCGCGAGTACCAACTTGTTTGGTGAAGCTATTCTGCGGACTCAAAATGCGCGAATCAATCAGTTGAATGATGCGCAGCGACGGATGGTCACGGATTATGCGTTTGAGTCCAATTGTCGTTGCATGCTAGGATCGGTATATGGGGAACTTGATGAGGGCCATTGGAAATTATCGCCGACGGAACAAAGGCACATATCGAAGCGCCTACGTCATTTTTCTTGCAACAAAACGGGCGAAGGGTTCAATGTCCTGGCCAACACTAGCAGATTCCAACGCCGCCATGTATGTGTCACGCTCATCCTTGTGGATGACTGTCCACGGGTACCCGCCGGAGGCTAGAAGGACATTCATGACAAAGCGCGCCACACGTCCGTTACCGTCTGGAAAAGGGTGAATATAGCCGAAGAGCCAGTGACCGAGCACAGCCTGGACGAATGGGTCGGTTTCTCGTTCCAGGAGATGAAAAAAAGCGGGCATAGCATCCCGAACGACCTGCCATCCTGGTGGGATATGACGCGAGCCACGCAAGTAGACGGCAGTATTACGGTAGCCGGCCAGCATGGAGGCATCCATCAAGTCGGCATTGACACAAGGCTCGAATAACTGGCGGTTCCAGTCACGATGTTTGCTGTGGATTGCGCGACAAGCATTGTCCCCGGTTATGACTTCGCTGATGCTAGCTCTGACAAGTTGGAAAGCCTGCCAGTATCCACGTGCGGCTAAAGCATCCCAATTTCGATGATCGGTGCTATGGCTGTCCGGATCCCATTGTCCAGCACGTACCCGGTCAATCAGTTGAGGAGTAACAGCGTAGCCTTCAATAGAGAGCGAGTGATAGGCGTCACGCCGGTACAAGTCATCAACTGTGCGCAGATAGCCTTGTGGATCTTTGGGTAACCCGGGAGGATCGGGAGACCAATCCACTATGACTTCCCGATAGATCTTCCACAATGCATGCAACCGGCCAACAATGGGAGTTACCACACTATGTGCTTTACCGAAGGTCTGCCCAGGCTCGAACGGATCTGTTTCACGCACATTGTATCCAGCTCCTTTCATGGATTTGAGGATTTCGTCGGACAGATCCGAGCGTCCAATCCGGCGAAAAGCCCCGGAGAGCCGGCCAGCAACCACGCTATGACCTCCCTCAAGGAGTCGGTGTAGTATGACTGAGGCGTCACTGATACTGGCGAGAACTACCTGTGTCTCAACCGGATGGTGAGCGAAGTACGTAGGCGGTACTCTGATCAAGGCGGCTTCTGCCGTGAACAGCCGCAGTCCCCCTCGGATAGTCAGGTCAGCAGGTGCTGGTAAGCCGGTCTCCCTGAGGTCATAGAGCGAAGTGCGAAATGGTAATGTGACGGAATTGTTTGTTCCTCTTGGAGAGTAGACGATCACCTGGCTCGGAACCACGATGTAGCATCATTGACATCCGCGTCGGGACTGGACAAGATCAGCCACGCTTTCATAATGGTCCTAAGAAAGCCGCTTCGGAGGAGGCGTTCCCGATGTGTGCGCGTCAGTTCGGACGAGTGGAAAACGCGTCGCCCACTCTTCTGGAGATGCCGGAGCTGTGCCAGTGAAATTGCAAGCCTTTCATTCAGCGTTGTCGTTATTCTTCCATTATGGGCACTCGCGTGACCGGATCTATGTAACATCCAAGCAGGAGTCCGTGATGGATACAAGTTTTTGATGATGCACCAATACAAGTAAATATTGTTGCACGATTGGAAGTATTTCGTGCTGCAAGGAAGAATTTGCAGGACTTTCCATCGACCCATTCGGACACACGGATGTGCCTTGTGGGGCTGGAGCTGCGGTTGGGGCAAGAGTCAGGCCACAGACACGTGCGCAGAACTGGCCTCACCCAATCAGCACTAGAGACGTCAGAATACCGTGCAAGGCCCTCGATAGTAAGCTGTGGCTGGCCCATGTCCTCATACAAGGTCAATGGATTCAGCTCTATTCCTCAATTAATGAGGATGCCAGCACTTTTGCAGCCTAAGTAGCTAGATTTTCTCTGGACGGGCGCAGAATGGTTTCCTCATTCAACTCTGTGATTAAGTGCCCAATCTGTAGTAAACAGAAATTGGTTTAGCGTGCTCACGACATTGCGCCAAGCTGCAAGTAGGAGATAGGCTACCCCATATGCGCAATGGTCTCGGGGACTACCAGGGGATCTAAAAGGAGCCCGGCCCTCGTCCCCTAGGTAAGCTCCGGGTCTACCCTTCACCCCGCCGCCTCAACCATTCCACCGTCAGAAGCAGTAACACCGCAAATGCGATCAAAAATGTCGCAACAGCTAGGATCGCCGGACTAATTTGCTCTCGGATCCCCGACCACATCTGGCGTGGGATCGTCCGCTGCTCGACGCCGCCCATGAACAGCACCACGACGACCTCGTCAAACGACACGGCGAAGGCGAAGAGCGCGCCGGAGATCATTCCGGGTGCGATCAGAGGAAACTGCACGCGCCGGAAAGTGGTCCAAGCACCTGCGCCCAAGCTCGCGGCTGCATTGGTGAGGTTGCGATCGTAGGCGGCCAGCGTCGCCGTGACCGTCACGACGACGAAGGGCACTCCCAGCGTCGCGTGAGCCAGGATGATGCCCAGATGTGTCTGCCCCAGC
Source organism: Rhodothermales bacterium (assembly GCA_963665975.1). Lineage (GTDB taxonomy): Bacteria > Bacteroidota > Rhodothermia > Rhodothermales > Bin80. Next base: position 141,561 of record OY762508.1, on the reverse strand, counting down.
CCAAGCCCCGAGTAGAAGAAGAACATGCCGGCCGCAGCGATAATCACGGGTGTCACCATCGGCGAAATGAGCACCCCCATGATTGCCCGTCGCGCGGGCATGGCCGAGCTTGCAAGACCCAGCGCCGCCAGAGTGCCCAGGAAGGTGGCCAGTACCGTCGCGCTGGCACCGATGACAAGACTATTCACCAAGCTTCCCGTCCAGACCTCGTTTTCTACGATCTCGCGGTACCACCTCAATGACCAAGCGTCCGGATCTAGGTGTAGCATCCCCTCGGTGAATGTGAAGTACGGCTCGGCATTGAAACTGAGGGGAACAATCACGACGATGGGAGCCACCAGAAATACGAATACGAGCGTGCAGAAGGCCAGGTAAACGAGTCGGCCCGGGCCTGGTCGTGTTGCGCGAATCATCATGCCAATCCCATCCGCTCGACGCCCACGAGCCGATCGTACACCGCGTACAGGACGAGCACGCCCGCCAGCAGCACCCCTCCCAGCGCCGCAGCCAGCCCCCAGTTGAGCGAGGTCTGCATGTGGTACGCGATCATGTTAGAGATTAGCTGCCCGTCGCTGCCTCCTACCAGCGCCGGGGTGATGTAGTAGCCAATTGCCAGGATGAAGACGAGGAGGGCCCCGGCGCCCACACCGGGTAGTGACTGCGGCCAATACACGCGCAGGAATGCCTGCAGCGACGTGGCTCCAAGCGAGGCCGCTGCGTTCATGTGGGTCGAGGGGATCCCTCGCATCACCGAATAGAGCGGCAGGACCATGAACGGCAGCAGCACATGGGTCATGGCGACAATGGTCCCGGTCATGTTATAGACCATGGCCAGCCGCCCGTCGTCGCTTACCAAGCCGACGACGACCAATAGATCGTTGAGTACTCCTTGTGTCTGCAGCAGCACGATCCATGCGGTAGTGCGCACGAGAAGCGAGGTCCAGAATGGGACCAGCACCAGGATCAGTAGCAAATTCGCGCGGCGGGGTGGAGAACGGGCGATCAAGTGCGCGATCGGGTAGCCCAGCACTAGGCATAGCAGTGTGATGACGCCGCTAACCATAAGGGTCCGCCAGAACAGCCGCACGTAGATACGTCGCTCCTCGGGTTGTGCGGCCACCGAACCGTCGGGCAGGCGCTGCAGATCTACGGCATTCAGGTAGTGGCGCGGAGTAATGCGTTCACCCGTCGCTTGGATTGCGTACCAAGTTTCGGGATCGGTCCAGATCGAGTCGATAGCCACCATGGACTCACGCCAGGGGCCCTGATCGATGTCACGCAACTCTCTCGCGGTGCGCGTTACCGCGCTGCGCAGCCCGCCCTTCGCCCGGTTAATCCTGCTGGCCACCTGGCCGAGAGTGCGTTCCGTTGCCGCGCGGTTGATTTCCTGTGCAGCGGCAGCGTAGACGGCTTCCGCCGGAAGTCCATCCCCGTCCCACGTGTCAAGTAGCGCCAGCGTTTCGGGTAGCGCGTTTGCCACCACCGGATCGTGGACGCTACGTATCAGCATCGTCGCCAAAGGCGCAATAAAGGTCACCCCGATAAAGATCAGGAGTGGGGCAACGAGGCCAAGCGCACGCAATCGCGCGCGGCGTTCCGGACCGACAGACATCGTCAACGAGTCAGCCATGCGCTAAACCGCTCGTTCATTTCGTCTTGGTGGTCGACCCACCAGGTCCAGTCGTAGCGCAGCGCTCGCGCTGTGTTGGCGGGGCTGGCCGGCATGTGTGGCTCCATGTCCAGGCCCGCCACCACGTGGGTGGTCACAAGTGGCATACCCGACCTCCGAGTGGGGGAGTATGATATCCGGCGGGCGATCCGAGACAACGATTCGGCGCTGGTTGAGAAGGCGACGTATTGCAAGGCCTCTTCGAGCCGGGGCGTCCCTGCGACGATCCCGACCTGGCCCACGTCGAGTAGTTGTCCGTCCCACACGATCACAAACGGCTGGTTCTCGAGCACCTGTGCATTGAAGATGCGGCCATTGTACGCGGTGGTCATTATCACTTCCCCGTCGGCCAACATCTGTGGCGGTTGGGCACCCGCTTCCCACCAGATCACTTCGTCCTTGATCGTTTCGAGTTTGGCGAAGGCGCGGTCGAGTCCCTCGGGAGTGTTCAGCGTTGCGTACACCTGCTCGAGCGGCACCCCGTCGGCGATCAACGCGAACTCCAGGTTCACCTGCGGGGCGCGCCTCATCCCCCGGCGGCCGGGGAAGGCTTCCAGGTCGAAGAAGTCTGCCATCGTGGTGGGCTTGGTGCCGGGGATATTCTCCTCGTTGTAGGCGTAAACGGTCGACCAGTAGAGATTGCCTACTCCGCACTCGGTCTGGCTCTCGGCCACGAAATCCTCGGCGGCGGGTGTCCCGTCGGGTCCGGGCGGTAGCGAGTTTATGTCTATCGGTTCCAATAGTCCTTCGTCGCACCCCCGCACGGCGTCGGCGATCTCCAGGTCTACCACATCCCAGTGGATGTCGCCGATGTCCACCTGCGCGCGGATTTGGGCGAGGCCGCCGTTGTAGTCTTCGACTTCAACGCCGATGCCGGTGGTCTCGGTGAACGGAATGTTCGCGCCCTCGTCGACTGCACGTCCGTATGAACCTCCCCATGACACGGCCGTGATCGAGCGGGGTGCATCCGATCTGCACCCGTGAGTGAACACGGCGACCAGAAGAGCGAGAAAAACGGACTTAACACGATATCTCATGGTTTCATCCTGCCTTGATCAGGGATGCTCGTAGTTTAGGACGCGGCAGTCGACGACCGTCCACCCAATGCGCACGGAGTCGCCCTCAAGCAGCCCGCCATGCCCAACGATATTAGGGATTGTGGCGATGAAGTCCTCTCTGCCGCACGCGGCCAAGCGTACACGTAGCTGATTGCCCAGGAACGTCAAATCTTCCACCGTCGCCCTCACTTCGTTCTTGTAGCGACCCGCCTCGGGGTTAATTGCGACGCGCTCAGGTCGGATCGAGAGGGTGACGTTGTCGCCCACCCCGCACTGCGCCACTCTCAGCGCGCGGACCATCTCGCCGCCCGTTTCCACCTCGCACACATTGTCACTTTCCAGCATTGCCGTGATGCGTCCGTGGAGTTGATTGCTCTCGCCGATAAAGCGTGCGACGAAGGCGCGCTCTGGCTCCTCGTACAGCCCTTCGGGTACCGCGATCTGCTCAACGACACCATCCCTCAGCAGCGCGATCCGGTCTGACATGACCATAGCCTCCTGCTGGTCATGCGTGACGTAGACTACGGTCACTGCCAGGGTACGGTGGATACGCCGTATCTCGTACTGCATTTCTTCGCGCAGGCTCCGGTCGAGCGCCCCCAGGGGCTCGTCCATCAGCACCAGGGTGGGCTCGAAGACTAAGGCTCGCGCGATCGCCACCCGCTGTTGCTGACCACCGGAGAGCTGACCGGGTCGTCGGTCAACAAAGCCCTCGAGGCGGACCAGGCGGAGTACCCGTTCGACTCGCGCGCTGCACTCCTCCTTGCTCATCCCACGCACCTCAAGCGGAAAGGCAAGGTTGGCGCCCACCGTCATGTGCGGGAAGAGCGCGTAGTTCTGGAAGACCATCCCAATCCCGCGCTTGCGCGCCGGCAGGTTGTGTATGGGGCGGCCGTCGAGCAGGATCTCGCCCGCCGTGGGTGCCTGGAACCCGGCGAGCATCATCAGGATGGTAGTCTTGCCCGATCCCGAGGGCCCCAGCAGTGTCACGAATTCACCGGTGCGAATGCTCAGGTCGAGATCCTCGACGACCAGGGTGCGACCGTCGTAGCTCTTGCTGACACCTCTGAATTCGACGTGGGCAGTGTTGTTGCCGCTACTCAAGACACCCCCGAGCATAGTACGGTGAATCTGCCCACCTATTCCGGTCGAAGTCGACCACTTTGGCTGTCATCGTTTGACTGGATGCGGCCAAGAAAACTCTGATTTATAGTGGGAGTTCCTCCTAAGAATCCCCATGAAAGTTAATGAGGCATTTGCGGAGTTCTTCTTAATAGTGGAGCAATGGTGGCGCCGTGTGCCCCCTCAGTGCCTATATTCGGGTTCTCCCATTTGGCTAGCTATTGATTCATAAGTTTCCATCCAAGCGCCTTAATCTATCAACAGCCGTCTTCCAATGGATAGTTGACAACCCTGCAAGTTGAGGTCTGCTCCATGCTTCAGTAGAAAAGACCAATCTCTATGGTGAAGAAAGTAACTGCGTCGTATCCCAGTCTTCAAAAGGATGATAAATATCGAAGTTCTGCTTCTGCAGGATCTCGGATTCCTGTCCGTACCCAATCGGAATTGAAGCGCCAAGTCGAAACGGCATTCTTCAGCTGCCATTTATCTCGGAGGTACTCATGGCTCGATTGAAATCCGCCAAGGCCATTCTGGACGCTGCCGAAAAGTGGAAGCAGCGATGCCTGCTTAATGGTGGGTCGCTGTTCACCGAAGAATGGCTGTGGACACGGGGATGTTTTGAGCAACTCCATACCTGCTTTGTAGAACAGTTGTACGAAGGAACCGACCCATTTGAAGAAAAGCTGCGGCGCCAACTCGGCCCCGCGCCTCCTGAGGCGAAGCGTCTGTGGGCAGAAATGTCGTGGGTCTACTACCTGATCGTGACCAACGTGAAACGAGTTACGAAGCTTGACAGGATCAGGACGGTTTGGGGATGGTCGGGAAAGACCCTGCACACAGATCACCCAACATTAGGCGACGTTTTAGACATGGGGATTCTCAATCCAGGCAGGGGCTATCTCACACATTCGTGGCGTGAGTATCGCTTCATAATCATCATGATGCTTGACTGGTATTCTCGTTCTCTCCAAGATCGAAAATCGCTGTTGAGTGAGCCTTGGCGTTTTGCAGAATGGATAGATCGCCGGAAGGACAGTCGGCAGCGCCAATTCCGTAATGTTGCGCTGTTCCTGCTGTTTCCAGATTCGTTTGAAAATTGCATATCAAAAACCAAGGAGAGTATCATCCAAAATTTTTCTGACAGATTCGACGAAGTTCCGGATGTCCGCACCATGAGCCTCGTGGAAAGGGATCGGGCATTGTTGACGTTGCGAAAACAACTCGAAGCCGAGCAGCCCGGTAAAGAAATTGATTTCTTCCAATCACCGTTCAAAGATATGTGGAAACCAGGTGGTGCCCCCCCAAGCGAGGAAGGTGCCGAGACATGGTACCGTGAGCGTTTCGGAGAAAAGAACGTGTGGGCCATTGCTCCGGGTAGTGGTGGGCGTTTGTGGTCAGAATTTCAGGAGCGGGGAATCGTTGCGATCGGGTGGGACGACCTTGAAGACTTCCAAGAATACGACTTAAGAGAATCCATTCATGCTGCATTGATTGAGAATGGCGCGGGGCCAAACCCGTTAATGCATTCACTTGCCGTGTGGCAGTTCGGGCATGAGATGAAGCGTGGCGACATCCTGATCGCGAAGAAAGGGCGCAACGTTATTCTCGGATGGGGAGCGGTCACAGGAGAGTATGCCTATGATCCACACCGACCGGAGTATCGAAGCATTCGGAATGCCGAGTGGCAACCTTGCCACCGACCTATCAATCTGCCGTTTTCGATCACCACCAAGACATTGACTCTGTTCTCGGATTATAAGCAGGGTGTGCGGGAGATCTTCAGATTGATTGACGAGAATGAGAATGATTCGTCGCCCCCGGACCCGTATGATATCACCAAGGCACTTGATGGTCTATTCATCACCGATAGGCAATTCCAGCGCATTCTCGACTCGATCGCACTTCGCAAAAACCTGATCCTGCAGGGCGCGCCGGGAGTAGGCAAGACGTTTATAGCCAAGCGGATCGCATGGTGTCTGATCAGGCGAAAGGATCTGGATCCGGTTGAGTTGGTGCAGTTCCATCAGTCCTATGCCTACGAGGATTTCGTTCAGGGATGGAGACCCACGGAGACTGGCGGCTTCACCTTGCGAAACGGCGTGTTCTTCGAATTCTGCAAACGTGCAGAGCAGCAGCCAGACACTCCTTTCGTTTTTATCATCGACGAAATCAACCGGGGGAATCTGTCTAGGATATTCGGAGAACTGCTCATGCTCATTGAGGCGGACAAGCGCGGCCCCGAACACGCCATCTCGTTAACCTACAGTAAGTCTGGCAAACGTTTCAGTGTACCGGAGAACGTTCATATTCTGGGGATGATGAATACTGCGGATCGGTCTCTCGCCATTGTCGACTACGCGCTGCGCCGCAGGTTCGTGTTTGAAACCCTCCGCCCCGCATATGGCAACCCGAAGTTTCGGGATTACCTGCTCGAAGCAGAGGTTGATCTCGAGATCGTGGACCGGATCGATCAGAACCTGTTGGCGCTCAACGAGACCATTAGTAACGACAAGGATCTCGGGTCGGGATTCCAGATCGGACACAGCTACTTCGTGCCCGATGAGTCGGCCGACGATCAGTGGTACCGCAATGTCATTGACACCCAAATCGAACCGCTGCTGCGCGAGTACTGGTTTGACCGCCCGAGGCTTGTGGATGAATGGGTGAAGAAGCTGCGACAATGAAAGACAGGAAAATTCCCATTGCTAACATCTACTACCTCCTGTGCTACGCTTGGAGCCATGTCGAGGAGCGAGATATTGTTCGGGTGGAGGAGATCGAAGGGTTGAAGCGTATACACGACCTTTTGGCTAGAGTATTAGCCAAGGGAACGTTCCGGCTGATCCGGAGAGGCATCAACCGCGACTACCAAGAAGTGCACGAGGATCTCGCCGGCATCCGCGGGAAGTTCATGGTGGGCAAAACCGTGAAGCGGGCGCTCCGGGCCCGTGGCCAAGCGGCTTGCGAATTCGAGGAATTGTCTCATGATGTGCTACACAACCGCATCCTCCGCTCTACTCTCAGATCCCTTCAGAGACTTCCGGATTTGCATAAAGATGTGAGAACAGAGATTCGCAACGCCTACGAGAAGCTCCAAGGCATACGCGAGGTGCGGTTGAGCCGCCAATTGTTCCAGCAGGTGCAGCTTGACCGCAACCGCCGGATCTATCGTTTCTTGTTGTCAGTATGCCGACTGGTTCACGAACAATTATTGGTGGACGAAAAGGTTGGGGAAGCGAGGTTCAATGACTTCACCGAAGAAAAGCTGGCGAAATTGTTCGAGTCCTTCGTCATCGAATTCTACCGCCGCGAGCAGCACGATTACCGGGTGAATCATAGTGGGCGCGTGATCAAGTGGGATGACAATGGGACGAGGGAGGATCAGCACTTGATGATCCCTAAAATGGAGGCCGACGTCATTCTCGAAGGATCGAAGCGACGGATTATTCTGGATACCAAATTTTATCAAGAAGCATTAGGTGGCCGTGTCGGTGGGAAATTGCGCTCCAACCATCTCTACCAGCTTTTGGCCTACCTGCGAAATCGCGAGGTGACTGTGAAGTCGGGGCCGAGACACGAGGGAATCCTGCTCTACCCGGTGGTCAATGCGCAGCTGACGATTGATGTCTGCCTGGAAGGGTTCGATATCCGGGCGCGAGGCATCGACTTGGCTCAGGAATGGCTCAACATTCACACCAACATGGTGAAGGTGATTGAGTAGCTCGCTGTATGATGTCAGGCATGTTCGGCTACGAGTTAAACAAAGGCACCGTTGCGGTTTCCTGCCCGACTCATTTCCCGCGGCGCAGATTCCTGGGAGGGTATCGGAGGTGTCAGTGTTCGATGCTGTTCCCGTGCTTGATCGACAGCAGAAACAAGTCGCGCAAGCTCATTCGCCGCCTTGTACCAATGCCGATCCAAAGGGCCCGGAACCCCTCAAGTCGAGCCTATGCCTCTATAGGCCACACCAGAAACGCAAGCGCACCTCACTCGGTCTACCGACCCCACTCCTTCCAATATTCTGTCTCATCCGGCGCCAGTTTGGTTGCGTTTTCATACGCCTCGTCCACCGCTGAAGGCGGTTCACCAAGCCACTGCCTAGCCCGCCCGAGTTCCCGCCACGCCCAAGCATGCCTGCGGCGTGGCGCATCCATTCGCAATAGACACTCCAGGAGTAACCGCGCATCCTGAAGAAGTTTGTGGTTTTCGGCGATGCGCCCATCCCTGTGGGCTTCCCCAGCCAGCCAGATCTTGTTTTGCGCACTTTCCAGCAGTGCTCGAGGATCTTCGAGAATTTCGGGGCCGGCAACTTCGAACAGCCTAGTGGCCATGGAGGAATCCCTTAACCTCCTGGCGACGATCGTAGCTCCGATTGCCTCCCTGGGGGATAGTCTCTCTGCGGTTTGCTCCAGGAAGCGATGCGCACGGTCACGCTGTCCATCCGCAACCAGTGCCTCCACCCAAGGGACGACGACTTCTAGACGCTCAGAAACACTCTCCAGATCCAAGGTGGCTTTGACCACCGGCTCTGCTCGGTCCAGATCACCTTGGACCACACACTGGTGGGTCAATTCTTCGACGAGGACGGGCGATGCCGGGTTGCTGCGCCACGCGGACTCAAGCACATCCAACGCCTCGCGCGGCCTGCCCACTGCGCGGAGTTCACGAGCCTTGCAAATCGCTGACTCGGCACTCTGCCAGGCGTGGGCGAACAGGGTCACCTGGAAGAAGGTACGCTGCCCGTCGAAATAGAATTGGGGCGGCGGCGAACCGTTGCGTTCCATCGCTTGAAAGTCCTTTCCCAGTCCCGTCAGACGCTTCTCGGTCAGTCTGATTTCCTTGAACAACTCACCTATCCGTGGATTGCGCGTAGGCACCAATCGCAGCGAGGCTCCGTGTTGGAACTGATTGAGATCAATTCCGGCTACTGGTCCAGGCGTACTTCGGATATCAATCCGATCTGACGTTACTCGAACCAGGGTCGTATGAGGCGCGTCAACGCCGTAACCGCGGTGGAAAAGCGCATTTACCAGCACTTGGCAAAGTGCATCTTCCGGGTAGTTGATGTGGTGGGACGCCCGCACCTGGTTCGACACGTTCTTGATTCTCGAATCAATGACCTCATGGCGCAGGTAGGCCAGACAATTACGGACCTGCTCTGCGAGACCGCCTCCGAATTCCTTCTCCCGCATGCGATCACCACCGGCGCCAGCTTGTAAGATGCTCGTTTCGATCGTGGCTACAGGAACCATTGCGACGGGTTGCGGGAGAAGAATAGGAGGGCCACGTTAAGGGGTACATCGTGGCCGTTGACTTGCCGCACGATGTCCATCTTCCTGTAGATGGTTTGCGTGTCTGGCTCGTCCAACAGCGCACTACCGCAGTCTCGCAAATGCTCCCGCACCATCCTCTCGCTAAGGTCGTCGACCGTGGCGTTCAAGGCGGTACGAGAATCCCAGGGTATGGTGGCGGACTGGTTGAGCGGCTGGGTGAGAAGGCCAGCGGATGGAGCATCTACTGTTCCGGAACGCAGGTGGGAATGAGCCTCTGGCCACATATTGACTAACCGACCTGCGTCGGGCGGATTCCAGCACTCCTGATAAGGAGATCAAAAGGGAAGGGGCCGTCTGATACAAATGCCTTGTGGCAAACACACAGAATTCGGGCTCTGCCTCTTTCTTGGTGGGTGATTCACCTGCGGATACCATCGGGATATAGGTCAAGTCTTCCGAGGTGAAAATAGATGGCGTTAGCAAACCGTTGTTTGTTGCGAATTGCGATGAAACAAGCCCAACCCTGAAGAGACTCTATTTCGATCTTCGCCCACAACCTAGAACTACACCTGCTTTTGCCTGGAAAAATAATGGTGACTTGATCGTGGCGCTTGCGAAAATAATTCGCATCCACTATGGTCTTGGCTTCTTGGGTTTGGATACGTGCGCGGTGGCTGACACGATAGTCGTTAACGACACGCTGTATTGCGTGTCTGCCTACCCGCTCAAGGTCTAGTCGGTCACGGAAACACATCCTGGAGCGGCCCTGACACTTTGCTGAGGGCAGATGACGAATCACGTATCCGGTCAAGAAGGAGCGACAGGGACGTGCTCCTTTTCGGCTTCTCGCTTGAGAGCGGGTCCACCTATTCTTTCCCGAACATCGATCTGCAGGATTCTGGAGAATACACGGTGCGTGAGCCTGTGAAGAGCCATGCTGGCTTTTCCTTCACGGGCCTGACGTTTGAGATTCTGAGCAGTATCGATTTCGATATTCCGGAATCGATTGATGGAGAACAGGGCTATCTATCTGCGCACCGTCTGGCAATAGTTACCACTATCGGAGGACATTGTGAGACGTTCGTGCTGGGCTCTGCTTACGTGAACGGAGGCATAATAATTTCGATTGATTCAGAAATACCTCGACGTGCGCCGCCGGTGATGGCGGCCGTAGCCTAACCGAATCCGTTTTCGGGTTCTGTCACCGTAGAAACGAAGATGTCGCCAGAAAGGCCAGCCATTCATGCTGAAGTGTACGACATGCTGGGTCGGATTGCAGCCGTGCTTCCGGATCCGGACTGCACACCCAGTAGTTGCAGATTAACCTGGGACGGCAATAGGACAATCATTGGCGTATCCATTGTTCGGATAGGGACCGGCAAAGGATCCGACACAGTTCCGATCGTGCTCCGGCGCTGAAAAGCGCAAGTAGGCCACGGTGGTGTATTCCTCGTTCGCGAGCGAAACAGAACCTATTATGGCTCATTCAGGCGACAACAGGAGGCTCGAGTTCAGAAATCTTGCCATGGATGCCCCGCACGTTTGGTCGGCACGGAGGGTAGATCTGGTGGGCCGCTGTTCGAGGTGCTGAGGTTGGGTAGTGGCCGGTGGACCCGCATGGAATGCCACGTCTGCGGGCAAGGCATTGACGCAGAGGAGGTTGAGCAGGAAATGGAAAGGATGACAAGTGAGGTGGAGCACAACCTGCCGCAGGTGTGCATAGGTTGCGGCGCCGTTTACGACGAGAATGCCCGGTTCGTGCTGATAAGGCCGAGCGTCAACCAAGAAATAAGAACATGTTGACCCGGTGGGACTTTCCCAACGGCACTCCCGGTTATCTGTACTTTCAGGCGTGTGCACTTGTATCCGGTTTGGATGCCTATCCTATTGACGTGTTGGCGGTCTTACTCTCCGACTTTGACTTCGAGAATTCAGCGATTGGCAGTGGTGAGGAGAATGTGGATGCGTCCGATCAGATGCATCTGTCGGCGCAGGTACCGGGAAAACCACTGAGCACTGAACGGATAGAGGAGAGGATGGGCACGGCAATGATAGCCGGATTCACGGCGGCGTTTGCATGTGAGGTCGGAATGAAGACGCTACTGCTGACACGCATCGACAAGGCGCCAATGACACACAATCTGCAGGAACTCAACCAATCACTTCCGGAGGATTGCCAGAACAGACTCCAGGCAGACTTTGCGGGAATCGCCGACATCCTAACGGAGTACCAGCAAGTGGCGCTACTTTGAACAAAGCGCTGGCCAGGAAGCATTTGCGGCGCTCGTGGATACGGAGCGCATATGGGGACTTGGCAAAGCGGCGAGGGTGCTGCTTGATGAGGGTGCGATCGCGGGTTTGCAGTACGATTTCCACCTGCGGTACAAAACGGATTGCCAGACCACTGCGCGTGTGACCAGAGAGGAGGTGGTCACGGTTGTCCCGGATGGTGCGGGTATTTCCACGAACGTCAGGATTGAAATTGGTGGACACGAATGTGCCATCCCCTGGAACAAGATCCTGCAGTTATGATCTAGATTCAAGAATCCGGCAAAGCCGATCTGGTCAGATCTGTTACGGCCGGTCTGTCGGCACCCGCTGGTCCAAAGCGTCGGCCAGACCTAGCGCTCAGGACCTGTCCCATTCCACTGCTTCCTCCTTGAGGAGTATCACGAGATAGCCCGGCTCCATTTTCCCTGCTGCGACCTTGCTATTTCGCAGATGACGTGCTGTGGGTGCCGGCTGGCGATTCTTAGCGCTGCGGGGGTCCAGGGTTTCTTTTCGCTGAACACCAGCCCGTAACCTGCAGGAGCTCGACGGCTTCCTCGCCCGCGCCTCTTCCGTGTTTACCCCGGAATATGGATGGGAATTCGCAACCGGATCCTTCAATCGGTGCGGGATCACGATGGAACAGATCCCGATCTCATCGAGCAAGAAGACCGCTTCATGGTTTGCCTTTGGAAGCAGCGCCTGCAGTCATGAGCAGGATGTGTCGCACTAGGTATCCCCGTTAGAACGGAGGGCGTGCGTGTACCAAAACCTGTCCATAACAGCCATTCTTGCACCGTCTGCGCCCGGATACATCCGGGCAGAGTTAAACCCGACCAGTTCGCATAGATGGTACAGTCTATTGCTTTCCGTTACAGGAACGGTCAACCGCTCCAGAGTATGTCCAGGTAGGCGGGGTAGAATATATTCAAAGCTATGCGCCTCAGGAAACTGGCCAAGTTCGCCGTGAATAGGAAGAATTGTAAATAGTCCCTGCTGAGCGACGATGTTTCTTGATATAGTCCCTGGTGCGCGATACACGAGGGTCTGCCCGGGCGACAGGCTCTTTCTGGGACCGGTGGTCAGTTTCCATACAGCCAATCTCTGGTCTACCTTCCACTGCGACCGTCTCCGCAATGCTTCACTGGCTGCAAAATACACCGCCACATAGGGACTGTCAGACCAATCCAATAGTCGTGTAGGAAGGCCATGCATCCGTGCCATAGCCATGGTTTCAAGTAATTCACTTTTAGGCCAAACTACGGGATTTTCTAGGTAGGATTCGAAACTGACATAGCGTAAATGATGGTCGCGAAGAGTTGCTGCACCGTTTGGGACCGGAACGCCGGAAGCATCGCAACAGTCAACAAATATTTGCAGCATCTGAAACTCCATCCATGCTTGTTTGTCAGCCTCCAGTGGGGCGCCAGATAAGTCTTCAAACATCTTGGTTACACCTTCGCGCATGATAGATGGCAAGAGCTGCCATTCGGCATCTGCCTCGCCTCTGTAAAGGAGTTCGTTTTGCGACTCCAGCGGATGGCGAGTGGGGCTAAGGTGGTCCCACAATGTGTCGGCGATATCGAAGTGTTCTTCACGGATGGGATGGACCATTGCGTCACCTCCAAATAATTGGCTTGATACGGTACGCGCTGAATATATGCCAGCTTTGGAGTCACCATGCATCCGGGATCAATAGCAATTAGCTGGTAACCACTCATTAGGCTTTCGTCTAGCAGTGGCTTTTTGTGCATGGCTTACTAGCATCTTTTTAGGGCGATCAAGCACTCTTGCCTGCTTTCTGGATACGGTAGGATCGAGAGCCAGAAACTCGTTGATACGGCACTAGCTTCCCAATATATCACCAGGATTCCCATTGGCATCCGGCTACCGACGAAGATCGGTGTTCCTCCAAGGATTCCCGGATTGCTGTTGGTGAGGGAGTTGTCACAAATGGCTTCTATGATGGTGAGCTTGTGTCGCATGGAAACCGTCGGAATGTGCCGATGTGTCATACATCCAAGTAGCGCGCTGATGAATCGTCCGGTCTGGCATGTGCATACTTACTGGTGGTAGTTAGAGACTTGTGGCCTAATGTTTCCTTAACAAGATGCGTGGGTGCTCCGTTATCCAAGGCGTGAGAAGCGTGGGCATGCCGTAGCCAATGAGGAGAGACTGCTTGGTCTAATCCGGCTCGTTTAGCGGCACGGCGAACGATTCGCCAGATCTGCTGGCGTGAAAGTGGTCCGCCTTTTCGTGATCGGAAAACGGGGTTGCTGCGGGCCCCAAATCCTGCGAATTCTTCGTGTCTTCTTAGCTCTTGGATAGCTGCCCAAGTATCCGTGGAAAGGAGAATCGTGCGAGTTTTTTGCCCTTTACCGAGGAGTGTTACCTGGCCAGCCGGATTCCCGGCTTTGGAACTACGATCAAGAAGAGCACCCCAGAAAAGCTGAGCAAGTTCTGAAACTCGGCCACCGGAGGCATAAAACAGTCGCAACAAGACGGAATTACGGAGATCAGGTTCAAGCGCAAGGATACGTTGCACGGTGGCAGATGATAAAATGCGTTCTACTAATTGATCCGGGACACTCGGTAGCGTAACGGCTGCACCAACGTTAAAGGCCAGATATCCGACACGGTGACCAAAACTGAAGAGACTCTTGACGGCTGCGAGTTTTCGCGCCCGCGTGGACGTAGCCAGATCTACTCTCTGGAGATAATCGGCCCATGCCCATAAGTGCTGCAGCTTTACCAGACTCAGTGGCAGGTCCACAAAGTCAACAAACTGATTTACGTCTCGCTGATATGCCTCCTGCGTATGCTGGCTCTTACCGTGCAGCCATAGATAAACCAAATGCTGGTCGTCATCTGCCTGCGAGGTCACTGTAGTCTGCTCGGTATCGCGCCTGCTGATTACAATGTCTGACATCGGTTTGCGGGGTATAATTAGGCTTCCAATGTAACATAAGGTTAATTATGTAACATTGCAATTGTAAAGATTTTGCGCCTGATTGGTTAGTCTCATGAATTCACACGGAAAATTCCATTGCGCCAGATTTTGACTTAAACGAAATTGAATTGAAGTCCATGCTTGACAAGAGATGCCACAGTAGAGTCGGCGCACTAGACTACAGATCTATTTCGAATCACTCCTCTGTGAATGGTCTTGCTTCATGCTTATTCCTACCAAGATTAATTCCTTACGAAGCCTCACATCATGCTTAATGTTGGATCACAATGGCAACGATGGGACCCGCATATCCATTGCCCGGGCACTATCCTCAATGATGAATTTCGTGATGACGATGCTTGGCCCATTGTCATTTCTTCTATTGAATCAAGCACGCCTCGTATTCGCGCACTGGGAGTTACAGATTATTACTTAACCGATAGCTACGAAAAGATCCGAAAGTTCAAGACAGACGGCAGACTAGCAGAGGTTGAATTGATCTTTCCCAATGTTGAAATGCGTCTTGGTGTCTCGGCTAAATCAGGCTTTGTCAACGTACACCTCCTGGTTTGCCCCGATGATTCGGATCACATAATCCAACTCAAGCGATTTCTGTCGCGTTTAAGTTTTACTGCCCACGGAGACTCGTTTACCTGTAACCGAGAAGACTTGATCCGTCTCGGAAAACTTACAGATCCCACATCGCAATGTGACATTGACGCACTTCGTAATGGGGCCACTCAGTTTAAAATAAACTTTGACAGGCTGAAAAACACGTTCCACGAGAGTGCTTGGGCAAAGGAGAATATATTGGTGGCGGTTGCCGCAGGCTCCGGTGACGGGACATCGGGCATTAACCGGGCTGCAGGCTTTACCTTGCGGCAAGAGATTGAGAAATTTGCCCATATTATATTCTCAAGCAGTCCCGTCCAACGTGAATTCTGGCTCGGCCAGCGAGCTTGCGGCGAAACCGAGCTGCGCCAGAGGTATGGCGGGCTCAAACCTTGCCTTCACGGGAGCGATGCCCATAAGGAGGCCAGAGTCGGGAAACCAGATCTGGATCGCTTTACATGGTTAAAGGGCGAAATCAGATTCGATGCATTGCGGCAGGCATGTATCGATCCTGCTGGTAGGGCATTTGTTGGAATCGCCCCACCAGCAACAACAACGCCGTCTCAAGTGATCTCTTCAATAAGGATCGAGAATGCTGACTGGACCCCATCTCATGCGATTCCACTCAACCCCGATCTAGTAACAATTATTGGCGCGCGAGGCTCTGGCAAAACGGCACTGATAGAAGCAATTGCGCTGGGCTGCGATAGTGTTCCCAAAGGCACATGGCAGAGCGACGATTCGTTAAACTCCTCTTTTCTTGCTCGTGCTTGTTCTCTCCTCAACGAGGAGAAGGTATTCCTTCAGTGGGGTTCAAGAGAAGAGAAATCTCTTTATCTTGATGGACGGAATACAGGCGGTTTCCCCTCCTTTCCTCGCGCCCGCTACCTCTCTCAGCAATTTGTCGAAGAACTCTGTTCTGCGAACAGTGCTTCGGATGGCCTGAATGCTGAAATTGAAAGGGTGATTTTCGAAGCCCATTCACATGATGAGAGGGACGGTGCATTAAGTTTCACCGAACTACGAGGCCTGCGCACAGAGCGCTTCCGACGGGCTCGTGAACGCGAGGCAGGTGCTATTCGTCAAATCTCGATGCATATCGGTACCGAGATTGAGAAGGAACGTCTTGTTGATACACGCGATCAGCAGGTTAAGCAGAAAAAACAGCAGATTCTAAGGACCCAGGCCGACCGTAAGAGGTTAGTATTTAAGGACTCAGATGCGCTACTCAATCGCTACAGCGAATTGCAGGGCATTGCTCAGACACTCCGCAAGCAGATAGAAAACCTGAAGAAGCGATGTCGCACATTAGAGAATTTGAGAGACGAAGTTGCAAACGTCCGTGCCACCGTTGCCCCTGAAATGCTACGTCAATCTAAAGCACATAATCTGCACAGTGGTCTTTCAGATCAGCAATGGGAAGATTTTCTGCTAGACTATAAGGGGCCTGTCGATGAAGAGCTCGAGAGGCATTTCCAACGGGTCAACAGGAAGATTAAGGAATTAACTGGTGAGCCACCCTGTCCTCGAACAGACAACTCCGCAATTATTAACGCAAAAGCTGATCTCAATAAAATCAGGCTGGCTACGATCAATGCCGAGATTGTACGCCTCGAAGGTCAATTGAAAGCTGACCAACGGGTGCGCAAACAATATTCTGTCCTATCAAACAAGATCTCACAGGAGACTAGTGCACTTCAAACACTTCAAACCCGCTTAGACGATGCAAGGAGCGCTGGGGAGCGTAGGCGCAAGTTACAAGAAGAGCGTAATGCTGCTTATGAACGCATCTTCGACGCTATCGTTGCTGAACAAGACGCGCTAGAAGAACTCTACTCACCACTTAAAGCGCGCTTGGAAGAAGCAAGTGGCACACTCCAAAAACTTACTCTTTCCGTCTTTCGTAATGCCAACGCGACTGGCTGGGCTGAGTATGCTGAAGAGAACTTACTTGATCGGCGGAAAGCTGGGCCTTTTAAGGGCCAAGATGCACTTATTGAGAAAGCTAACGCTGAACTAAAACCTTGCTGGGAAACGGGGACCGCGATAGAAGCTAAGAATTCGATGATTAAATTCATTGGCCACTACCATAGGGACCTTCTGGCTCACGCGCCGGTGCCGTGGGATGAACATGCGCGCTTCCGCTCCTGGCTTGGGAATTTTGCGCAGTGGCTTTTTAGTACCAATCATATTACAGTACACTACGGCATTTCTTACGATGGTGTAAGCATCGAAAATCTTTCACCGGGTACTCGCGGAATTGTACTATTGCTACTATATCTAGCCCTAGACAATGCCGACAATCGGCCACTAATAATTGATCAACCGGAGGAGAATCTCGACCCGAAGTCTGTTTTTGATGAACTTGTTCCGCTCTTTCTTGAAGCAAAGGCTAAACGGCAGGTCATAATGGTAACGCATAACGCCAATTTGGTCATAAATACTGATTCGGACCAAGTCATAGTCGCCGAAGCCAGTCCTGCCCCATCCGGCTGTGGACTGCCTCGCCTGACCTATCGTGCTGGCGGTCTGGAAGACTCGTCAATTCGAAAAGCTGTCTGCGATATTTTGGAGGGCGGGGAACTTGCGTTCCAAGAGCGTGCCAGACGCCTGCGGTTACGCTTACAAAGTTAGATCCTATAGGATGACTGTACCGGCTGGGCGAGCTATTTTGCTTATTGTATCAATGTCCAGCAATGCGGGACGCTTCTACTCAAGCAGCGCCTTGAGCAAGGAATCCATTGAGTCCGAGTAGAATTGAATATTGATTCTAGTAGCCATGTCGTCGGAAGGGTCAATAAATTGTCGTCTAGACGAAACCGGCATCAGAATGGTATTCGCACCCTTGTCAACGGCAATTTCGAAACATCCCCCGGCACTTGCCTGCGGTTCCATTGAGCCGCCCAGACTAAGCTCTCCAACAATAATCAACCCGCCCTTCGTGCTTGTTTCAAGCAATCCGCTGCAAAGGGCCACGAGCACCGGAAGACCCAGCGCAGTTCCACTGCGATCATTATCAAATGCCCTGAGCTGGACCGAATATTCGTGAGCACGTTGATCACGATCCCCAACCAGTTCCTTCCCGCGTATGTAGAGGTTCTGTTCAGCATACCGGACGCTTTCCCAGAATGCCGCTGGCACTGGAGCGTTGAGGATCTTGACACCGCTGCCAATTCCAACGGTTACCTCAATACGATATAGACAGGGGCCAGTCTCACGTCCACCCGGACTGATTCCCCATACTTGGCTAGGTGAAAACGGGTCGTGCTCAATGGCCTCGTCGCTGTGGATTTGCGGCGTTGAGACAAATTTCTCAATTCCATCCTCGCCCATCGAGTAACTGAAATGTGTATTCTGGAATTCGCTCCTAGAATACACGTTCTTGCTGCTCCTTTATTCAGCGTCGGGCTTCCAATGCATATTCCGCGGCAAGTCGGCCGTCTATTCCGACACAAGCTGGCCACCTGTTCCGACGCAAGTCGGTCGCTTTTTGGGGTACTGTCGGATTGTCAGATTGACGGCAATCGGAGCATAAACCGTACCGTTCAAGCACCGCTGGAGATACCAAGGGTATTGTTGTCCTCCGTTAGATGGAGGAAGTAGCTGTTTGCCGGCGGCATTCGCCATATTCCCGATACCTTGTTCTCCGTCTTAGGTCACGTTTCTGCCCGCTGCTCGTCAAACCGAAAATACGGGACTAATCCCGGTAGGGACCCAGGGTTCCCCGGGCCCCCCGGACAAATCCGGACGTGCGCGTTAACGCATCCGGCTCCTGCCTCGGGTCGCGTCCTCACGCTTGACGGCAAATCGTGCATCCGGCCATGGGTGTCGGATGGTGAGTGCAGGCCAGTGCTTCGTGGTTAACTGTGTGAGACGCTCCCATGAGGTTCGATCCTTTTGTGAGCGCCGCCGCATCACTCTGCACCATATCCAGTTAAGGCGTCGATAGCAGCGCTTCAGGTAAGGAAAACTCGTCGGGACGGCGTAGTAATTCATCCATCCGTTGAGCACCGTTCCCAGCCAGCGCCCCGTTTCCTGCACATCCTCATGCATGCGTCGGATCAACGTTTCCTTCACCCGCTTCAAGAAGCGGGCCATCCGTTTGGCAATGGGCTTGCGTCCAAGGCCGAAGCGTCCCTTCCGATCTTTACGGCAATAATGTGTAAAACCCAGAAAGTCGAACGTCTCCGGGCGGCCCAAGCCCCGTTTCCTGCGGTTGTCTTCGGCATAGCGCCCAAATTCCAACAGGCGCGTCTTGTCGGGGTGCAGGCTAAGCCCGAACTTCTCGAGCCTCTCCCGCAGTTGCCGCAGAAAACGTCTCGCCTCCCGTTTGTACTGGAATCCCACCACGAAATCATCCGCATAGCGGATGATGTACGCCTCTCCTCGCACTTGCTGTGATGAGCGCCACGCCTGAAACCAGAGATCCAGCACATAATGGAGATAGACATTGGCGAGTACCGGAGAAATGACGGCACCCTGTGGTGTGCCTCTCGTACTCTCCTGCCATTGATGTCCCTCCATCACACCTGCTTTCAACCACTTGGTGATCAGACGTATCACGCGCTTGTCTCCAATACGATGCTTCAGAAAGCGGAGTAACCACTCCTGATCCACCATGTCAAAGAACTTGCGGATGTCGGCGTCCACTATGAAGCTGACCTTCCGACGCTCGATCACATAGGCCAACGCGTCAAGCGCATCATGTGCGCCCCGCCCCGGCCGAAACCCATAGCTGAATCCGTGAAACTCCGCCTCGTAAATAGGCGTCAGGATACACTTCACCACCGCTTTCTGGACAATCTTGTCCTCCAGAGCTGCGATGCCAAGCGGTCGTGTACCACCGTCTGGCTTGGGTATCTCTACCCGCCGTGACGGCGTCGCCCGATACGCTCCGCTGTGTACACGGTCGCATAGGTCTGCCAGACGGCTTTCCAGTCCTTCCGCATACTCTTCCCACGTCACGCCGTCCACCCCTGCTGCTGCGTCGCGCTTGAGCGCGTGGTACGTGGTTCTAAGGGAGTCCACGTTGATGTGGTGCAGTAGCGTTGTGAGACGCTCCTTCGGCTTCCGTTTCACGAATTGCCGTAACCGGTCGATCCCCTGTGACACGCGCGCCCAATCCTGCGCTTGGTGCGTGTGCGGACGTTCCGATTTCCCCTTGGCTGGCGCCCTTTGCTCCCGCCACTCCGCCGGAGATAGTTCCCCTTTGTTCGCAGCGTTCATAGCTCTTATGGCGCCATCTGACTTTTTCACACTGTGCGTCTCCGGCTTTGGAGTTGCCTCCTTCCCTTTGCGGCCTTGCACGACAGCAAGGCAGTATGAAGATCTCTCAGGTCCCGACGTAGTACATATGCGCGTCCCTGGGTTCTTTGACACCGTGGGGCCCTGTACCTCCTCACCATTACGGAGTTACAAGTATTGCCTTCGGCCATGCGGATAGCCTCGACACCCCAAATATCAGCCCTTTCGATGCTCAATAGCCCTGGCCACGCACATCGCTGCCGACGCTTCGTCGTCACCCTCACGGGTGGCAACGCACGGCTTGCGAGGATACATGGTTGGTTAAACCTTTGTAACGCGGGACTTGCACCCGCTGTACTGCCGTCAGTTGGCCTGACGCACCCGCATCCGGCTTTCATACAAGGTCATGTTTTTGCCCACGGAAGTCTCTTGGTCGTTTGCGCAAGACCTACCAAGACAAGGCTTTACTCCAACGTTCCTTCTCCGACACGCGACACCACCTTTTGAGGCATCCCTAATGAAGCTTACCATCACAAACCCGAAGGTTCCAGACACAATAGTGGACTTTTCAGTAGGCATCTGGCCCATGCGCCGCGGTAGCGACCCGCGGATGATCCTCGTCGTGAAGGCCCCGAGAGAGATGGCTCACACAGCCAGACTGCGCGGGGGATTCCGCTTCTATTGGGTTCCCGTACATGCCGGCGATGTTACTACGTATGGTCTGGTGACAGCCTTCTTTGACGACTACGATGAACCACTAGTCATCTGCACACCACTCTTCAATGAGGAGTTCACCCGAGAATTCCTTTCGCTTCTCTCATCAGACTCTTTTTACGTCCACTTCTTCGACGAGCATAATCGAGAACTGCTTGGCTTCCGAGCTGAGAACCCGAATGCTCATCGTTTCCGTGCTTTCTCGAACCCGATGCGCTTTGTGTCTCCAACACTCGCGGGCGCGCGCCAAGTCCTTGACTACCTGCAAGTCTGGTTCGGTGCTCGCTCGCCCTCCGACGATGCCGCTGCGTTCACCATCCACCTGCGGGAGTCACGGTTCCCCGACAACTTGGCTGAACACGTCGATAACCCAGGCGACCTCAACGAGCCCGACATAGCCACGGCCCTCCATCGTCACTTCGGAGCTACCCATGTCTTCAAGAATCCGATTCGTGCCGACAACGGACGAGAATTCGTAGACGTACTAGTGGCAACAACCAAGACACTGCTCCTGATTCAGGCCAAGGACAGCCCAAGCACCGAGCCAGCACTGACTCGGAAGATTGATCGCAAGAAGGCCACTGCCGCCAAGCATGTCAGGAAGGCGACTGCCCAGTTACAGGGGTCCATCAGTATCCGTCCGGTAAACTACACCTTGCATTGGACTGAAGCTACCTGTTAGCAGCGTAGTCTGTGCCGTACGTGGATCTTGTTGCGTGCTATGCGGCCTTTGCAGAAGCGTCTTCGCGCAGCGTCTTCCAATGATGCGGCAACAGGGCGCTGACCTGCTTCATGGGATGTGTCGGAATACGGCTCAGCACGTCGGTAAGCCAGACCTGGGGATTTACCCCATGCTGCTTGCACGTACTGAGAAGCGAGTAGATCACCGCCGCCCGCTGCGCTGCCGCATGTGACCCTGCAAACAGGTAGTTCTTACGGCCCAAAGCAATTGGACGGATACTATTTTCGACCAGATTATTGTCCAGTTCGATGCGGCCGGCGTCGGTGTACCCGACAAGCCTCTTCCAACGCGTCAGCGTGTAGCCCACTGCCTGCCCCCACGGGCTCTTCGGCAATCCCATATTGGCTTCCAGCCAAGTCTTCAAGGCCTCCAGTATCGGCACCGACTCTTTTTGACGCACCTGAACCCGGTGCGTTGCGGAAGCATCCTTTTCCCGCAACTGGCGCTCTATCGCATACAACTGCTTGATCTGTTCCAGCACATGGGTGGCCCGCTCGACATCGTTGTCACGCGCATTGTAAAAATGTCGCCGTGCATGGGCCCAACATCCGTAGGTTGTGATTGCTGGCACCGCATCAAACCCGTCGTATGCCGCATACCCGTCTGTCTGCAACGCACCGGCAAAACTCTCCAAAAAGGCTACCGGACCATCCCGATCCCGACCCTTGCGATACTCCATGACCACCACGTGCTTCTCTGGCGCCAGATACACCCAATAATACCCGCGATGTGTCTTCCCCTTCTTCTTCTTATCCAGCACCGGAATCGTCGTCTCATCCACTTGTAGATACCCACTCTCGAGCGCCTCCTGTTTGAGCGCGTCATATAACGGCGTCAGATGCCACGCCGTTTGCGCAATCCAATCGCCCAACGTGGACTTCGGCAATACGATGCCTTCGCGTAAAAAGCGCTCCCGTTGTCGATACAGAGGCATATGATCCAGGTACTTTTCGATCATCACATGTGCTAACAGCCCCGGTTCTGGAATGCCTTTGTCGATCAATCGCGCCGGAAGTGCTGCAAGGACAACCCCGTCGTCTTCTTTGGAAGGATCCACGTACTTCGGACGTTCCCGGCGAATCACACGCAACCTGCCCGGCACGTAATCCAGCGTCTCGGTGACCTCCACTCCGATCTTTTTGAAAGAAGACATGTCTCCCTCCGGTTCGATCGTGATCACTTCGCGAGGCAGATGAGGCGGCAAGGGTTGCCGCACCGGGGTGCGCTTCGAAGCAGACGTCTTCTGCGTCACCGTGACGGTCGTGGCCTTCAAAGGCTCCTCCACTGGCGGAGCCTGATCCGGAAACAACTCAAGCTGGTTGCTGGGCGTGGAGTCCGGTTCAAACCGCTCGCTCTTTGTCCCATAGAGCAGACGCTTGAGCTCCTTCAGTTCGAACACAAGCTTGGCATGCTTCGCACGCAGCGTTTCGAGCGCTACACGCTGGTCTTCATTCTCCTGCCGCAGGGCATTATTCTGCGCAAGAAGCGCTGCAGAAGAAGCATCTTTCGGGTGCGTGGCTGGCATGCAAACCAAACCAGAACACAACCATAAGGTTCCCTACATACAGTAGAAAATACAACCTCTTAACCATTCTTTCCTACCGGCAACAGATAACGCTTCCGATACCGTACCGATGCCAAAGAGACCCCCTCCAGCACATGCGCCAAATCCATCCAGGTCGGCGTAGATCCTGGCGGCAACTCAAACGTACCCGACTCCAATCGCTTGTAATAAACCACAAAGCCGTCTTTGTCCCATACCAGTAATTTTACCAAATTGCGCCTCCGGTTGAAAAATACAAAAACATCCCCCGACAACGGATCCCGATGCAGTTGCGAACGCACCAGACCACTGAGCCCGTCAAAGCTCTTGCGCATGTCGGTGGGCGCACGATGCACATAGTAGCGGTAGGAAGAACCGAACGTAATCATGCCCGCTCCCTCTGCAGCAGAGAAGTAAGCCATGCAGGAGATACCGGAGCGAACAGACGCAGACGCACTCCCCCAGGGTAGACAATCTCCAGCACCGCGCGTTCGCCTGCAGCAGGCGGCGCAAGCCTTATGAAGGCCTCGCCCTGCGGCTGCTTGCGATACTTACGGCGCCAGTAGTAGAGTTGACTCGCGGATATGGCATGCTCGGCGCAAAAGGCCTTCAGGCTTTGACGCCCTTGCAGGTATTGTTCGACCAACGGAAACATCTCTTCCGCGGTGCGTCTGGGCTTGTGCATGGAGGCTGTGCTTGGGCTCTTACGGTAGGAGTACCAAAACTCCGACCCGCCAGAGACTCAAAGCAAGATGCACTTCACCGGACGTATACGTCCATCAAGCATCTTCAATCTGGCCAGTCCATTGAGATCATCACCGACGGAAAGCGCCATCAGGTGTCCATGTCCCGCCGCGAAGTCTTCGGGCTCGTTATCGTCAAAGAGCTGTTTGACGATGAGCGACCAGTCTATAGCCCCCTTGTCCTTACCGTATGCGACGAAACGGGTATTCCTTGCCTACTTCTGGATCATACAGAGTTTCAACAGCTTACGTTCTTCCAGACCACCGAAGAGAGCTTTGTGGGGGCGTTAGGGGAGATCTTCTCGGTCGCGCACGCGCACGGTGTGTTCCCACGTAGCCGATGTGGCCTTCGTACGGACAAAACGGTGGTGTACCAGCAGCGGAGAACTGGGAACAAGCCAGACTCGATTACCCAAGAACTGGTTGGACCTATCGCAGAGGGAAGTCACGTCACTGCCACTCAGTTGTCGGAGGACTCGGAAACCGGCGAGGCTGCTGGAATGGGCTTCAGGGAAGACCTAAGTGTCGACTGGCTTCGTGTGGTCGTAGATCGCACAGAAGTGGAGGCGCTCGACGTGTCCCGAACGGCGGCGATCCTTTCGCGGGTGCTTGCTGACAAAAACACGGTCGAACGATATCGAGGACGCGTAGATTTAGCCTTTCTCGGTTATTCCAACGACCCGCGAGAACTATACGACATCCCGGAGGTCCGCTGCTTCTGCTCCAAGCTGGACGACGCTTTTCCCTATTGGTTCTATTTCCTTTCCACAGATGGAGTGACGCTGGGAGTAATCGCATGTTGCTTATGTTCGGTCACCGAATTGAGGCCGGGAGTCGTCAGCTTTGCTCTCGACCTGCTCGAATTCATCACACGTCATTACAAAGCTCTCAATTGGCTAATTGACAACTACTCTCTGGACGAGAGGCATAATGTCGAGATAAGTCGTAACGTCGCTGAGTATTTCAGTAAGTTTGAGCCGATCCAATAGCCTCCAAGTAACTCCGCCGATCCTCGCGGCGTCGGCCAATTTCGAAGCCGGGAAGTATCAGCGATCATGATCGTGCTCTCATCCGCCTAGCACATTACCTCCTTTGTCCGCGCAATCTCTCGGCGAGTGTCCAGTGGTCACGCGCCAAGCGCGTCACTTGTCCGCTCGACTGCTCGACCTGCCGTTGCACCTACAAGGACAACGCCCACAAGGCCTTCGTTAACTGCTCCTATAACGTCCGGTAATGTGGGGAATGCGCTCGCTGAACAGCAGCCTGCCGCGCACATCCATGCCCGCCAACACGCAATGGTAGATATGGGCGTCCAGGCCAAGGTACACCCGTTGTCGCATTCGGCACCTCCTGGAGATATGGTTCGACGGCCGTATACACGCTGCGTGCGACCGTTTTCCCCATATTAACCTTACCTTGTTGGCTAATGCCATCAGAGGGCCAGTGCGCGTAATGATCAGCGTACAGTCCAGTACGAAGTATTCTATTTTTCTCTTGCAATTTATGTATTACAACAATATTTTAGAACACATATGACCTCCTCCTTCACAGAGCCATAGATGGGACGTCCGAAATCCGATAATCCCCGAAACAGAATTACTAATATCCGCCTAAGCGAAAAGGAGCGTGACCAGTTTAGTGAGGCTGCGCAGAAACTTGGCTGTGGTAGTGTAAGCGAATACGTTCGGCTATTGCACAGGTCTTCCATTTCAATACTAGAGAGTACCGAAGCCGCTGCAGAGACAAAGGCCACAGATTATACCGTGTCTCGAACTAGGCCGTTTTACCAGACAACATATGGTAAGATATATCGGGGCGATTCCCGAGCGTACCTCCTAAACTTAATAAGTCCCAACACTGTCGACTTGATCATTACGAGTCCACCCTTCGGGCTTGTTCGCAAGAAGACTTACGGAAACGAAGATGCAGAACGATATTGTGATTGGTTCCGACCATTCGCAGTAGGTTTTCGTCGTGTGCTCAAAGACACTGGCAGTCTCGTTATTGACATTGGTGGTTCTTGGGTTCCCGGAATTCCAACTCGTAGCCTTTATCATTATAAGTTGCTCATAATGCTAGTCGAGGAATACGGATTCCACCTTTGCCAAGAACATTATTGGTGGAATCCTTCGAAACTCCCTGCTCCGGCTGAATGGGTCAACATAAGACGGATTCGTGTCAAAGATTCTGTTAACTGTGTGTGGTGGCTCTCAAAGTCTCCGTTTCCACAGGCAAGTAATCGCCGAGTGCTCCAACCCTACAGCAAATCCATGCGGCATCTTCTTGCGAATGGTTACAAGGCGAAGCGCAGACCTTCAGGGCATGATATTTCTGACAAGTTCAATAAAGATAACGGCGGTTCTGTACCACCAAACCTTCTCGCCATCGCAAATACTGAATCTTCGGGACGCTACCAGGAATTCTGCCGAGCCAACAATATCCCAATACACCCAGCCCGCTTCCCAGCCCAGCTTCCAGAGTACTTCATACGCTTCTTGACAGATCCCGACTCAATCGTCTTAGATCCCTTCGCGGGATCTTGTGTTACTGGAATGGTTGCCGAAAATCTGTCGCGTCGATGGATATGCATCGAATTGTCGGAGGAGTACCTCATTGGTGCTCGGTCACGTTTCGAACCGTCATTACAGCCACTACCAAAGAATAGAGATCACCCCTATCAAGTTAGTCAGCCGTGCAGCATGCCAATTGATGAACGCTCAATCCCTCTGCCCAAGGATGGTGGAGCACACCGTGCTTCTAGCGTACGTAGTAATAAAGCGTAAGGCCCTCAGCCCAAAACACGACACTCAGGCTTCCCTACGGTCCAAGAAATGCTGTCGTACCCAACCACGTAGTGATCCAGTCTTTAAACTTCTGAAATCAAGAGCCGACGGAGCCACCATTTCGTTGTCACCTCTGACAGGCGCATCGATCGTAAGTGCAACTAGGGATTTCCGAATTAGCTCCTCTATTCCCGCAGACTCTCTAGCGTAACAGCGCGCGTATCTAACTATCTGTCCCACTGCTTCACGGAATCTTGATGGCCCTGAATCACCTGCAACATACTTGACTTCCACAATCGCCTTGACCTGCCCGGCATCTTCGTCAATTATCAACACGTCAGGTCTCTCCGTCGAAAGACTGAGTCCATAAGCGTGAAGAGCGTCTTTAAGCATTACTTCAGATGGTTCAAGCTGGGGTCTCTTGAAATTCGACGTGGCTTGCTGCCAATAAATAGCATACTGGCCGCACTGCATGACTGATGCATTATTTCGTGCGGTAAGGACCGCAAGATCTAGTGGTATTCCAGTTTCTTCAGAAATAACTACTCCGACAGCTAATGCGATAGCCAGTTCGAATCGTCTCCATGGTTCCAAGGGTGCAAACAGTGTACTGGCCAATACATCACGCAACGCATCTGGGTCTCCCTGCTCAAGTCGCCTAAGCATATCATAGGCAATTACCGCCTTTCTATACAATGGTTGCCGAGAACGAAATGCATCGCGTACTGCTCCAGCACTCGGTCGTTTACTATGCGACACGCCCATTAGAGGCTCACGAAGCCGCTTAATGCGCCTCACAGCAGCTAACTTAAGCATCACTTTCTCAATCAGGTCTCCATAGTTTGAATCTGCAATGGCTTTGGAAAACAATTCTGTCGCATAATTAGTAGCTCGGTCAACCACCCACGCAACAATCTGGTTTGGTCCTGTATTGAATGACCGCATGGGTGCCTTCGAAACAAGTATCGATGGATGCCCTGTCACAGTCTGCAATAGGACGGTAGCTCGCGCATCTAAGGACCCATGCGCAACACCGTCATCAATTCTCTTATGGTACTCCAACAGGCTCTGTGTCTGATGTTTGTTGGCCAACAAGTAATCAAGAAATTCATTTACGGAAGACGACATCACCCAGTGCAGCCTCAACATGGCCAAGTCTCGTCTCACCTCTACAATCGGTTGCGCCACGCTTACGTTCTCACCGCGACGCAAGTAGCGAAGCAACAGTGCCGCCGCGAAATCCACTATGCCCTGATCGTCCACTTCATTCATACCGCTACAGCGATTAAATGTCGGGTTATCCTTGCTTTTTCCCATTCATTCAGCATAAAACTTCTGACAGCCGCATCAGCTATCGCATTCGCATCAGAAAGCATGATCCCGTCCAACAGTGGGAGTATTACCAGCTCGATTGCATCCAGAATACATTCACGGATCCTTGTACTTGGCCGACCGAAGAAGTCCGCGTCCGGCTCAAGTATCCTGACAGCGCGAATGACATCAATAAACGGCGCCGGTCCGATCACCCGTACATCATTAATCGCATGCCAGAATTCAGCAATCGGACACTGGTCCTCGAACTCAGGTATCAGCCATCCCGGAATTTCTCGAAGAAGAAATTCTACAAGAAACGATCTCTTGTCGTATGGCGCATCAATGTATATCCAACCAAATCGTCGACTTAATGCGAATGACATCTGATACAGTGAAGCCTTATCAATCGAATTGATCGTCGCGATAATTCGCCAACCTGGACCAGGGGCAAACTCATGCTCTGCGCACTCAGGCTTACTGTCCGGCAAGATGACGTACTGCCTGCTTTCACGCTGCTCAATGTGTACACGGTACGGTAAAGTTGTTTGTTGTCCCGACAATACAGTAAATAAGGGACCAATAACTTTGTCGATATCACACCGATTCATTTCGTCAATGATCAGTGGGCGGTCGAAATCACGCAGCAAGACACCGGGAATGAATGCAACTGAGCCTCCACCCGTCGGCTGATATCCTCCGATGATATCCTGAGAGCTCCAGTCCGCCGAACCCGTGATGAGAGTCCAATTTGAACGTATCCGTCCGGTAAACTACACCTTGCATTGGACTGAAGCTACCTGTTAGCAGCGTAGTCTGTGCCGTACGTGGATCTTGTTGCGTGCTATGCGGCCTTTGCAGAAGCGTCTTCGCGCAGCGTCTTCCAATGATGCGGCAACAGGGCGCTGACCTGCTTCATGGGATGTGTCGGAATACGGCTCAGCACGTCGGTAAGCCAGACCTGGGGATTTACCCCATGCTGCTTGCACGTACTGAGAAGCGAGTAGATCACCGCCGCCCGCTGCGCTGCCGCATGTGACCCTGCAAACAGGTAGTTCTTACGGCCCAAAGCAATTGGACGGATACTATTTTCGACCAGATTATTGTCCAGTTCGATGCGGCCGGCGTCGGTGTACCCGACAAGCCTCTTCCAACGCGTCAGCGTGTAGCCCACTGCCTGCCCCCACGGGCTCTTCGGCAATCCCATATTGGCTTCCAGCCAAGTCTTCAAGGCCTCCAGTATCGGCACCGACTCTTTTTGACGCACCTGAACCCGGTGCGTTGCGGAAGCATCCTTTTCCCGCAACTGGCGCTCTATCGCATACAACTGCTTGATCTGTTCCAGCACATGGGTGGCCCGCTCGACATCGTTGTCACGCGCATTGTAAAAATGTCGCCGTGCATGGGCCCAACATCCGTAGGTTGTGATTGCTGGCACCGCATCAAACCCGTCGTATGCCGCATACCCGTCTGTCTGCAACGCACCGGCAAAACTCTCCAAAAAGGCTACCGGACCATCCCGATCCCGACCCTTGCGATACTCCATGACCACCACGTGCTTCTCTGGCGCCAGATACACCCAATAATACCCGCGATGTGTCTTCCCCTTCTTCTTCTTATCCAGCACCGGAATCGTCGTCTCATCCACTTGTAGATACCCACTCTCGAGCGCCTCCTGTTTGAGCGCGTCATATAACGGCGTCAGATGCCACGCCGTTTGCGCAATCCAATCGCCCAACGTGGACTTCGGCAATACGATGCCTTCGCGTAAAAAGCGCTCCCGTTGTCGATACAGAGGCATATGATCCAGGTACTTTTCGATCATCACATGTGCTAACAGCCCCGGTTCTGGAATGCCTTTGTCGATCAATCGCGCCGGAAGTGCTGCAAGGACAACCCCGTCGTCTTCTTTGGAAGGATCCACGTACTTCGGACGTTCCCGGCGAATCACACGCAACCTGCCCGGCACGTAATCCAGCGTCTCGGTGACCTCCACTCCGATCTTTTTGAAAGAAGACATGTCTCCCTCCGGTTCGATCGTGATCACTTCGCGAGGCAGATGAGGCGGCAAGGGTTGCCGCACCGGGGTGCGCTTCGAAGCAGACGTCTTCTGCGTCACCGTGACGGTCGTGGCCTTCAAAGGCTCCTCCACTGGCGGAGCCTGATCCGGAAACAACTCAAGCTGGTTGCTGGGCGTGGAGTCCGGTTCAAACCGCTCGCTCTTTGTCCCATAGAGCAGACGCTTGAGCTCCTTCAGTTCGAACACAAGCTTGGCATGCTTCGCACGCAGCGTTTCGAGCGCTACACGCTGGTCTTCATTCTCCTGCCGCAGGGCATTATTCTGCGCAAGAAGCGCTGCAGAAGAAGCATCTTTCGGGTGCGTGGCTGGCATGCAAACCAAACCAGAACACAACCATAAGGTTCCCTACATACAGTAGAAAATACAACCTCTTAACCATTCTTTCCTACCGGCAACAGATAACGCTTCCGATACCGTACCGATGCCAAAGAGACCCCCTCCAGCACATGCGCCAAATCCATCCAGGTCGGCGTAGATCCTGGCGGCAACTCAAACGTACCCGACTCCAATCGCTTGTAATAAACCACAAAGCCGTCTTTGTCCCATACCAGTAATTTTACCAAATTGCGCCTCCGGTTGAAAAATACAAAAACATCCCCCGACAACGGATCCCGATGCAGTTGCGAACGCACCAGACCACTGAGCCCGTCAAAGCTCTTGCGCATGTCGGTGGGCGCACGATGCACATAGTAGCGGTAGGAAGAACCGAACGTAATCATGCCCGCTCCCTCTGCAGCAGAGAAGTAAGCCATGCAGGAGATACCGGAGCGAACAGACGCAGACGCACTCCCCCAGGGTAGACAATCTCCAGCACCGCGCGTTCGCCTGCAGCAGGCGGCGCAAGCCTTATGAAGGCCTCGCCCTGCGGCTGCTTGCGATACTTACGGCGCCAGTAGTAGAGTTGACTCGCGGATATGGCATGCTCGGCGCAAAAGGCCTTCAGGCTTTGACGCCCTTGCAGGTATTGTTCGACCAACGGAAACATCTCTTCCGCGGTGCGTCTGGGCTTGTGCATGGAGGCTGTGCTTGGGCTCTTACGGTAGGAGTACCAAAACTCCGACCCGCCAGAGACTCAAAGCAAGATGCACTTCACCGGACGTATACATTTGAACTTCCTCCAATTAGATTCGATGCTATCCAACGCGCTAATGAAGTCTTGCCGGTGCCTGGTGGCCCGTATAGCATTAGGTGTTTCTTGCCGCTCTTCAGTGAGGCGTTTATCTGTCTGTACACGCTGGGGTCTATGCCTATCAATTCATCAAATTCCTCAACCTCTACTGTTTCTGGCAATACAATGTCATCATTCTCATTGATATCGTCTGCTACGCCACTCTGCTTGACAGAGGCCTCGCTACGATTCGCAATATCCCAAGCGGTCTGTACTGCTCCCTGCAGCCGGTGAAAATCTTCTTTAAGAGTCATGTCAAAGATCTGCACGGTCTCAATCTGATTGCCATGGAATTGGACATTAAATGCAGATGCAAGAGCAGTAGTCACATGACCATATGTAAGTGGGGTTGACTGGTCCGTAGCGGCAGATGTATGTGGTGGCAACTCAAGTGGAGTACTTGGACGTTTCAAGGCCAATAGGGCGAATAAAATATACTTGATTTCGCGTTCCTTGTAAATCAGATGTCCGTTGGTCGGATCAAACGAAAACGGTTCGGAAGAGGAGCCACGCGGTACTGCTCCGTGAAATAAGACTAGCGCATGGTGCTCTAACGCCTCATCCACATGGTGGTAGTCGGGGCGAAGTTGAATGAGCGTAACCGTGCGGTGAACCCCATCTGGATTGAGTGACGCGTTCTGTGGAGATTACTCCTGGACCCGAGAACTCAAAGTCTGGATCGCATGGGAGCACCAAGACGTACGGCGAAAGAGATGTATCCACTCGTGGAACTGTATGAAGAGAGTGGCCAGACGGCAGCGGCCTTTTGTGCTGAGAGCGGCATCTCCCATGCGCAGCTGGTCTACTGGCGGCGGAAGTATCGCCGGGAGGTTGTGTCAGCGGGCAGTTTCGTGGAGATAAGCAGCCCTGCGACAGGCGATCAGGCGCGCGTGGAAGTGCGGTATCCCTCTGGGATGTGTGTGCGCTTCTTTGCTCCGGTGTCTGCGTCGTATTTGGTACAACTGGTGCGGTCATGATCGGACTAGGGCCTTCGCGCCGGTACTTTTTCTACTGTCAGCCGGCCGACATGCGCAACGGCTTTGACGGTCTGAGTGCCTTGGTGCGTACCGGCATGAGGCAGGATCCGATGTCGGGGGATGTTTTTGTGTTTGTTAACCGGAGGCGGAGCCATTTGAAGGCTTTAACATGGGATCGGAACGGCTTTGCGATCTTTTACAAGCGACTTGAGGCGGGTACGTTCGAGTTGCCGAAAGCGGAGACGCCGACTTGGGCACAGATGGTAATGTTGTTGGAGGGAGTGTCTCTGAAGTCGGCAAGATATCGGTGCCGGTATGCGGTAGAAGGCCGAAAATCGGGGTGATTGGTCCGGTACAATGGGGAACAATCTAAGTGCATGATTTGTTGTATGATCATGCAGCCTGAAGCACAGAATTCCTTCTCTTCTGCGGATGCTGACGTCCTCCGTGCGCAGCTTGCCGAGGTACTTCAGCAGAACACCAGCCTGCGTGAGGACAATAGCGATCTGCGTGAGACAGTGGACGAGTTGAAGCGGCAGTTGGATGTACTCCAGCGCTTGCTCTTTAGCCCGAAAAGCGAACGATTCGTGGTAGAGCCGGATCCGCAGCAGGGTTGGTTGTTTCCCGACATGGAGGTCCAGGCTCCTCTGCCTCCGCCCGAGCCTGAAACAGGTCAGACCAAGCGAAAGCGGCGCAAGCCCAAGCGGCGTCCGGACTTCGATGATCTGCCGGATCACCTACCCCGCGAGACGATTACGATCGAACCGGACGTGGACACCACCGGACTCCAGTGCATCGGTACGGAACGGACGCAGATCCTGGAGTACGTGCCCGGCAGATACAAAGTGATCGAGTATCTTCGTCCCAAGTACGTGGATCCAACCAATGAGGACCGAGGCGTGCTTGTGGCCGAGTTGCCGGCGCGGCTGATTGACAAGGGGATGGCCGGGCCGGGACTGTTGGCGCACGTAGTGGTCGATAAGTTTACCGACCACCTTCCCCTATACCGGCAGCAGCAGCGATTCCGGCGGGCAGGTATTGAGATACCGAAGTCCACGCTCGGAGGGTGGATAGCCCAGACGGCGTGGCATCTTCAGCCCCTGTATGAGGCGCTGAAGCAGGAGGCGCTCACGAGCGGGTATCTGCAAGCGGATGAGACGCCGATCCGGGTGCAGGATCGCAACAAGAAAGGCGAGACCCATCGGGGGTACTATTGGGCCTACCATGCCCCGGAGTCGCAGCTATTGGTGATGGAATATCGTCGGAGCCGTGCGCGGGCAGGCCCGGCGGCGTTTTTGCATGGGTATATAGGAGCGCTGCAGACAGACGGGTATGTGGCCTACGAGGCGTTCGATGTGCACCCCTCGATTACGCTGTACGGGTGCATGGCCCATGCGCGTCGCAAGTTCTACGACTGCCGCACATACGAGCCGGAGAAGACCGAGCATGTGTTGAAGCAATTCGGGCGCGTCTACACGGTGGAGCGCACGCTGCGTGAGGAAGGTGCCGATGCGGCTCGGCGGCGTGCGGTGCGTCAGAAAAACGCACGGCCTGTGCTGGAGGCGTTGAAGCCCTGGCTGGAGGCGAACAGGGGGCTGCCCAAGAGCCCGTGGGGTAAGGCGACGGCCTATACGCTCGGCTTGTGGCCAAGGCTGATCCGATACCTGGAAGAGGGCCGTGTCGAGCCGGACAACAACTTGATCGAAAATGCCCTGCGCCCGTTGGCTCTGGGAAGGAAGAACTACTTGTTTGCCGGATCGCATGATGCAGCCCAGCGGGCAGCCGTAGTCTATTCGCTCCTTGGCACGTGCAAACTCCACGGCGTCAATCCCCAGGAGTGGCTCACGGACGTGTTCCAGCGCATCCCGACGCATCCTGCCAAACGCGTCGCAGAACTCCTGCCCCATCATTGGCAGAAGGCCTGGAAAGCTGACAGAGGCAAAGCAGCATAATAGCCAGATAACAAGTGTCCCGGGAACGCCAAGTCCAACAGTTCCCTGCCTCCCCGTCCGGCACTCTTCGGCACAGCCGAGGTTGCCTTTAACCTGTACTTGACCGGACGCTTACGAATGAGCGGCAATATGCGCAATAACAAGCCAGCTTTATCGCGTTGGGAAGTATTCGCAGCTCCAATGTTGTGCAAAGTCGCGCTAGGGAGGCTGGACGATAGTGAACCATCCAATAGATGCAGGTTCATCAACCATCTAGGAGGTTTCGTACCAGAATATCCCGGGTTCTTCCATGTCCCCGTTTCCGTGTCTATTGAATGTCTCGTGTTATCCAAGTTCACCACCTTCGATCCGCACTTGGAATACTGCAAATTACGATCTTTTAGAAACATACGAAGCCAACTCATGAAGTCGGATTCGTAATTCGCGTTGTTATTATCAGGCATCGCTGCTCCGTGGCAAGTGGTTCAGTCCTAATGATGTCTCACGCGAGTGAGCGTCCGAGGGCACCGCGCGTATGGGGTGAGCATATGTGTTATCGGTTAGATGCGATAATGTGATATTAGTATGCAATCGTTGATGACTACAGGATTTACTTGCCGACCTTTTCTGTAGGGCGCATTGACGTATTAGGACGTATTAGTGATCTCCAGCGCTCATAATCCTGCGTAACGCAGGGTTGGACAGAACACGTTTTCCCGGTCAACGCACGCTCTTAGAATTTCTCTTTCTACGGCCATTTTTCTTGCCTTCTCTCAGCTTCAGACCCAACCTAATATACGACAATCCAAATTGGGCGATTTGGCCCCTGACACTGCCGGATGGTAAGCATCCGGACATGGACAGGTTAAAGGCAACCGCGACTATGCCGAAGAGTGCAGGACGGGAAGGCGAGGAGCAGCTGGGCTTGCCGGTGCCCAACTCCCCTTGTTTCCATGGCATACCTCCTTGGTTGCCCCAAGAAGACTTTTATCCTTGAAGGTGGGGCAGCTCCATACCCTCCATCCTCCACTTTCACATCGTCGCTGTTTATCGGCATGGATGTGTCCGAAGAGACCATAGCGGTCTCTGTGTACAACGACGAAACAGGCGAGATTATCGACGAGAGGCAATTGCCGAACGCTGAAGCGCCTGCGACCACTCGTCGAAGAAGAACGCGAGAGAGCCGAGAACGAGCGTGCTACGATCGAGAGCGCGGTCACGCGGAAACGTTTGGATGCACTCGAAAAGGCCGCCTCGAAATTCATGGAACGCTTTAGCTCCGAGCAGGAATTTTCACGCGACCCGGAATGTGGCAAGGGCAGACTCTTCCAGGAACGAGGCTACAGCATCAGTCCCCCTTTCGTCCGGATCATTCAGGGCCACTCGATTCGATGCTACCTGCGAGTCGAACAGCAAGCTTTCCCTGAAATCGAAAGCGGCGCGTCCGTACAGATCGATTGTCTCACCGATGAGATCACCACCGACAAGCGCTTCGTTGCACTACAGCCCCATGCGACGGAAGAAAAAAGGTTGCAGGCGACATGGAAGCTCAAAGGAGTGCGCACCTCCATAGCTACGGCTATGAGAGTGCGAGTCGGACCAATCGCAGAAGAAATCATGGTTGAGGTACTGGAGTCCGAAGCGGACCGGTACAAGGATATTGACTCGCTCTCCTTCCAGAAACAGCGCTATAGTTTCAAACTGGGCGGGAGCAAGAAACGGGTACGCATTCTGGCCCCGACGACGCTCATCCGTGAGCCTGTGCGCATCGAAGTCTCTGTAGACAATAGCCGTTGCAAGGTGTCCGGCGATCCCCTACTCTCCCCTCGACAAGAACTCGGCGTGGCAATCTGTGACCTGAAGGTCGGAGTAACAGGCCAGGAAGAGACGAACGGCATCGTAACAGCGAGGCTCGGCGCCAACGAAGCCACGGCCGAGCTTCTGGGCGTCCACCCCTTAGGGGCGGGAATCAAGATCAAACTCGAAGATATCAGTCTCGGAGACCAGCGGTATCGGTGGAGGCAAAACGTGCTCGAGATAGCGGCCCGCCATCCGGTCCTGAAAAGGTACCTCGGTCCTCCGCCGAAGGTTGAGGGCTAGGATGCCAGACACTTTCGAGTCGTCCTGGCGGAAATCACGGCGGATGCGGTTTGTGCCCGACTAATCAGCAACAGTGTGCGCACCAATCCAGAGGAATTCGAAGACGCCGATTGGGACCAGTTCTACGCTGAGTACAGCCGATTAATCACGAACTTCTTACCCAACGCTCATAAAGTACAAGTGCCATTCAGTGGCTAGTGCGGCACATTTCTCACCTCTCCCCTACTAATTAGAAATCACGTCGTTTAGATTTTCGGCATCGTCCTGCAGAACCACGTACTACGGACACTCGGTACTGTGGCGGCCCAGGAACGCTTCCCAGTGCGCATCGTGAGACAACAGGGTTCATTTGTACTGAATGCACAGCTCATGTCCATACAACAGCAATACTTAGGATACTGTCGGTTAATGCCCGGCAAGGTGGCATCCGGCGTTTACTCGCAAGACTAAATGTGTCTGTGGGGGACATCAATGGTGGTGTCTAATCAGTTCCTGCTACTCACATTGTTGACATCTGTATTTTGAAGTCGTAAATTTCCTGTGAAGCTGTGGGTGCGATGTCAAAGCTGGCTGCTGAGACGCCCTACCTTGCGGCCTTCGCAACTGTTCAAGATGCTGGACCAATTCGTTGGCATAACTTGTTTTTCTGTTAGCCAGGTCACTTAATCGCTTGCAATCACCATGCGTCGATTTCGTCGCATAAGGCTCTTTAGCACTGCAGCGCTGCTGACTGTCTTCGTTGCCGGGGGTGTGCTTGTTCCGTTCTTGCATCAGGCACACCAGGGGCACGTATCCGCTCAGCAGTACGCAGACGCACCTGATGCGTGTGACCACAAGCGGCACGGCGACAGCTTCGAGATCCTCCTTACGGACATTGCTCATCACGATTGTTTATTGTGCGTACGTCTGCTCCAAGTCGGCGATCCGCAGACGACTCTACAACCATATAATGATTTTACGACGTTTCGCGCGAGTTCACTCCTGATCGCGGAAGCGTCTCAAGTCTCTTTTATTTCTATCCGTGGACCGCCAGGCATAGCCTAGTCTGGTGTAATCCACCTGCATCCTGTGGGTGGAGCTGTGCGCCCCGACTCAAGGATTCTTGTACCCACCGTCAAGCGGTATTCTTTGGCTGACGTGTAGGTCCCAAGAATTTCCCTTCTCCGGTCAAGCGTTGCGGACGAAGAGTTCGTCCAGTCTCTTTCACAGCATATCACGGTCATGATGAAGTCTATCTGGAGCGCGTGTACAATTCGGTTGATGCTGTTATTGCTTTTGCCTTCCAGCGTTGCATGGTCACAACAATTGACGGGCAGAGTCTTGGACGGTGAATATCAGCCATTGCACGGAGTGCATGTATTTGTGCCGACACTAATGCAAGGCGCGGCTACCGATTCGGAAGGCTACTACACATTGGACGGATTGCCCCAGGATACGCTCACGGTAGAATACCGCTTTGTTGGATTCGCCACCGTCGTTCGCTCTGTTCCGATCGACAATGAGCGCATGGTCCTTGATGTAATGCTGGAACCTGAAGAATTGGAGCTTGAGGAGATAATCACCATAGCCGAAGGCGCTAGTGCGGAGCTAAATCGGGCGACCATGTCAGTTTCGCGTCTGGAGCCGGAGGATCTGGAAAAGCTGCGAGGCCAGAATCTGGCAGAGACCCTCACCCACCTGGCGGGCGTGACGGCGCTGACGACGGGGCCCAGCATAGCCAAACCGGTGATTCGGGGCATGCACAGTCAACGTGTGCTTGTTCTCAATGCCGGTGTGTCCCAGGAAGGCCAACAGTGGGGCGGAGAACACGCCCCTGAAATCGACCCCTTCGCACCCGTCCGCATTGAGGTCGTGCGTGGGGCCGCAGGAGTGGAGTACGGTGTCGGGGCAATTGGAGGCGTAATTCGTCTTGAGCCGCGTGAGCTTCCGGTCAGCCCAAGACTTGCAGGGTCGGTGTCAATGAATGGATTCTCCAACAATCGACAGGCAGCGGGGTCGGTCCTGCTTGAGAGCGGAATACGTGCCCTGCCGGGCCTGGGTTGGCGTGTGCAGGGCAGCTTCCGCAAGGCGGGAGCTTCAAAAGCACCCAATTACGTTATTGGCAACTCGGGATTTAACGAGTTGAACGGTTCACTGGCCCTGGGATACAAAGGTGACAATTTCGCCCTGCGATCTTATTACAGTCTCTTCAGTACGGAACTGGGCCTGTTCAAGGGTGCTCATATAGGAAACGCTGACGACCTCCAACGAGCCCTCCGACGTGGCCAGCCGAGTGTCCAGTACGAGTTCCTGTACGACATAGAAGCACCGAAACAAACGGTGCGTCACGATCTCTTCACGCTTTCCGGACACTACGATCTTGACAGTGGTGACCGGATTGAAGCGCAGTTTGGCTTGCAGCGGAATCGTCGTCAGGAGTTCGATGCCCATCGGCGTTACGGTGACCCTGTCAATGATCCAGCCTTCGACTTGACGCTTGCGACGCAGACGCTGGATGTGAAGTTGCGATCCATCCCACGCGGTTCATTTTTCGGCGTTCTCGGAGTAAGTGGGATGAATCAGGGAAACGTCAATGTCGAAGCTGGCTATCTCATTCCAAATTTCAGGGCTCTCACTGGAGGAACCTATGCCCGAGCCACCTGGGTCGGCCAATCGCTGACAGTCGAGGCGGGCGCACGCCTTGATCATCGTTGGCTTAAAGCCTATCCACGCATGAATCGGCGCGGTGACTACGCACGCACCACACACGCATACACGAACCTTTCCGGCGTATTGGGCACCATCTGGCAGTTTAGTAACTCCTGGTCGGTGGCGCTCAATTTAGGCACTGCTTGGCGCCCTCCCGGGGTCAATGAGTTGTACAACTTTGGAGTGCATCATGGCACGGCACAATTCGAAGTTGGAAATAGTGACATCGGTGGGGAGCGGAGTTACAACGTTGACATGACACTGCGGCATGTGGGCGAGAATTCGCGCGTGGAGATCAGTGCGTTCAATAACCGGATGGATGGTTACATCCACTTGTTTCCTGAGAACGAAGCAAGGGTTACGATTCGAGGCACGTTCCCGTCATTTCGCTACGAACAGACCGACGCCGTCCTGCGCGGTCTGGATGGAGTGGTGGAATACAGTTTCCTTGGGGTCCTAGAACTTCGCGCACAGGGATCAGTGGTTCGGGGAGACGACCGAAGTGCGGGCATGCCGCTGATCTTCATGCCTGCTGATCGCCTGACGCTTGGCGCGGCTGTGAGTCTTCCAAACCTTGGAAAGATTCATTCTTCCGAGATTGAGTTAGAAAGCACGTTCGTGCGGCGCCAGATGCGCTATCCCAAAGGCGTTGACTATGCAGAGCCCCCTAAGGGCTATTCGTTATTCAATCTTGGATACCGCGTAGAAATAGCCTCCGGGACTTCTGTGATTCAACTTGGCCTAAGTGTCCAGAACCTCTTGAACACGGTTTACCGTGACTACCTGAGCCGATTCCGGTATTTCGTCGATGCTCCAGGACGTAATGTGGTTCTTCGACTAAGGCTACCGATCGGCTGAACAACTCTCTAAGTAGACCCCTTCAACAAAGGAAGGAAGCGTGCACATCTGTTGCCTACGCAACCTTCCACAATCCAATTCGCGAACTCATGCAATCACCCTCACGTAAACCCTTCTCCCTGTTATTGGCCCTGATGCTGCTACCCCTGGCATTCACTGCCTGCGACTCGACTGAGCCGGATGAAGGGCCTGGAGAAGAAGAACTCATAACCAAGATTACGCTAACCTTGTCTGCAGGAGGTAGCACTGTCACCGCATCGGCTAATGATCCGGACGGAGATGGAAGCGGCTTCGAGATCGATACCATCAACCTTGCATCCGGAACGACCTATACGGGCAGCATAGCACTTTCAGATGAAATCAATGGCGAGGATATAACAGAGGAAGTGGGAGAAGAGGCGGCAGAGCACCAGTTCTTTTACACGGTAGGTGGCCAAGCCTCAAATCGGGTAAGCGTTACTATCACGGACAAGGATGAAAACGGATTGCCCGTAGGGCTCGAATTTACCTTGGCCGTCTCTGGCGGTGGAGCAACTAATGGGACGCTGCGCGTGATCTTGAGTCACTTCGATGACGATCCCAAGAACGGTACGGATCAGAGTGACGAAACCGACGTGGATGTGACGTTCCCGATTGCAGTGCAATAGTGCGCATGCGTATCAGGGCGCGTTGGGGTTGTCGGCCTCATTACAGCGCCTTGCGGCGAGCGAGACCTCTACGCGCCGCATGATCCCACGTACCACATTCCAGTTCACGCCCATCAGGGGGGACGCCGGCGATACACTCGTCTCCTGCAGCCAATCGATCACCAGTGCCTCAAGCCATGTAGTAAACCGCGCCACCGATTCTGCCCGTAGAACCGACACCGTGCTTGCGCAACCTATGCTCCAGGTATTCCACGCGGGGAGGGTCCGCGACCGTGATAGTGCGCCCATTTCGTGATGATGCCGCCCTTGACGACGAAGCTGGCGATCATTGTCTGGACAACCCTAGCCGCACTCTCGACTCGCCAGCTGATGGTCGTCCTTGCAGGCCACGGGAGCCTGAACTTGTTGCGCCTCATGTGCAAGCGTCACGTCCGAGATCTCCCAGGAATCATGGAGGTCCAAGAGGAGGCCTATGTTTTTCTCTTGGGTTATCCTATCGTTGCCGGGATTGGAGAACGGGTGCTCCATCGGGATGATGGCCTCACGACAGGCAAGAAACGAGAATGAATCCGTGCCATCTCATGTTGGTTACAATTGAATCCAACATTGGACCCATTCAATCAATCAGGGAAGAGCCCCAACAATAACCCGGATCACCCCACCGTTCTAATTTTGTGAATCCGAGCAATTGCACATGGCGAGCAGTAACTGCGACCGGGCTGCTTGCCTGTCTAGTCGGCGTCTGCAACCCAAAATCGGCCGTAGACCAGGTCCTGACTCCGGTTCATGTGGATTTTGGTGACCTGTTTGCGCTGGAGGATACGATCCGGCTCGACGATTCGGTGCTGATCGGCGGCAGCTGGATGCTGGACGTGAATTCGAAGGGTGAGCTCCTGGTGCACGACACCCAGAGTCAGGGCGTATATCTGTTCTCCCCTTCCGGGACACTCGTGCGTACGATGGCAATCACCGATTGCAATCCAGGGGCCACGATTGGTTTCGGCTCACAATCTTCGTTCCTGGGCGATTCCAACGTATTGGTATTGAACAGCAAGGGGGCGATCGTTTTCGATCAAAACGGAGAGTGTGCTCGGACCATCATCGACGCAGATCTTGGATCAAACACATGGGGGATTTGCTCGCGTAGGGATACGGTTTTTGCCATTCCGCCTGCCGTCCGGGACAGCACGTTCATACGAGCTTACAATCCAGATTTTACCCTCATTGGCCAATTTCCGCTTCCCGCACCGAAGTTCCCTATCCGGGCATCCGTAATGCTTACGTACCCGGGGTTCCCGATGGCATGCTTTGATGACGACCTCTGGTGGGTGTATACAGAGAGCCACGACGCAATTTCCCGTTTGCGCAGCACAGGACTCACCCGGTTCATGCCAGACTTCTTCGTGGAGCGGACTCGGGACTACCCGAATTTTCAAGTTGTAGATCAGTCCAATTTTCAGAGAATCACCGAAATGCTTGACAAGGCCGAAGCCGAAGCAACGTCCGTGCTTGGAATGTTCGCGCTTGACAACCAAACGCGTATGGTCGTATACGACCATATTAGATCCGGAAACGATGAGCCAGACAAAGGAGCAGTTATCGCCAGTAACAAGGGCCGTTTTCCTGGCGTTAGCACGCTGCTTTCGAAGTTTCCAAGTAGCGCTAGGAACGGGATGCTATATATCGCGAGCGATCCGGAAGATCAATCTGGCGGAGAAGCTTCCAATCCCGCTATTGTCCGCTACCGGTTCGTCTCACCAACGGGCCGGTAATGGGTGATTCGATCGCTCAAGCGTCGACAATTGAAATTACCTATGTAGGCCTCCCAAATGGAGCCTGGAATTAACACCGATATGCAAGTGCCGTTGCCGCCGGAGGCAGCTGATACCTGCCAGGGACAGGTGGACGCTGTCACGCAAAATGAGCGATTCCCGTTGTTACATTGCGCAATAATCTCTAATTTCGGACTGATAGCGTCATGAATCCCTCATCGTCATCGTGAATCTGTGATCATGAAATGTTTTCGCTATGTCCCCAACCTGGCATTGGCCGCACTGATGGGGCTGCTCTTTGTCGGGTGCGGAACCAGTACAAAGGAATATTCCTCGGCAGATGCCACTAGTCCCGCATCTATATCACACGCGTTCTTTGTAGCCGGACCTACGCTAACAGGTATCATTGGTGAGGATGGTGCTGTCGCGTGGGATTCAGGAAAACCCGCTGCGCGAGACGGCTACGTACTTCCCAACGGACATGTGCTCATTTGCTGGAGTGACGTGGTTCACGAATACGACTTGGATAAGAACATCATCTTTACCTACAGCCTGAGTGAGCACAATGGGGAATTAGGAACCGCCGTCCGGTTGGACAATGGCCGTACAATGATCACTGAACTCGGTGCGATGCCACGTATCGTTGAGGTTGATAGCACAGGAGCAATTGTCCACGAAGTGCCTCTGCAGCCGGAGACCGACAATGTGCATATGCAAACGAGAATGGCCCGGAAGCTTGCTAATGGAAACTACCTGGTGCCTCACCTGCTGGCATTTGCCGTGAAGGAGTATACTCCTAACGGAGAGGTGGTTAAGACCTTCAAGACTGATCTCGAACAACTGGGTGGACTAGAAGCCGAAAATTGGCCATTTACCGCAATCCGACTCGACAACGGCAATACCGTGATCAGCTTAACACATGGGAACAAGATCATCGAAGTAGACGCCGAAGGAGAGGTGGTTTGGAAGATGTCCAACGACGATGTAGCTGAAGACATTTTTGCTGATCCTTGCGGAGCCCAACGCCTGCCGAATGGCAATACGGTAATTGCCAGCTATGCCGCACAGGAAGGCGTAAAACTTTTTGAGGTAACGCGAGAACGAGAAATAGTGTGGACCTACAAAGGTCCCCATCGAGTACACCACTTCCAGATCCTGACGACAAATGGAAATCCTGTAAAGGGATTACCCCTGAAGTAGAAAGAGAAGCTTGTTCAATCGTGAATGGGGACTCTAATTTGGTCGGTCTCCCCTGCCCGACCGATTTGTAGGCGCGAGTCCAATCCCGTTTCTTACCCGCCGAAATTGGACGTTCACGACACTTGTCAGAGAGAAGTGTCTTATCCTGGCGCACTCAAACGCGGGCACTAACGCAGAAGGGTATAGTCTGGTCAAGCGTAAGGGCCACCAATCCGAACGAACCGTCCTCACCGGTACGTGACTGTTCGCTGTATGCGATCGCTGCCGCCATCATCGCAAGAGACTGCGTGGAGATTTACTCAGTCCAGAGCTGTGAATCGTTCAGGACTTAGCGTCAGAAGACCTCGGCCACGGTGATTCCGGGGAGTCCGCGTACGCTGTAGGTCCACGGTCGGAGTACCAATGGGCCTGGGAAATGCGGTCTCCGTGTTTCTCGAAGAAAGTCCTCTGGTTGCAACCAGGGTGGCAATCTCGCACCCAGCCACATCATCGGCTTCCCACGGTTGAAGACCGCGGCGATCCCTGCGCCTTCAGTGCCGATGTTCTGCAATTGCGAGCACGGTGGATCAACGGACCCGACTAGATGGCCGAAACTCACTGCACAGATCGTGCGAACGCGACAAGCGCTGCATCCGGCCCGGCACCTGTCGCGATGACGACATATTGCCGCCCCGACCACGTGCGGTACGTCATTGGGTTCGCGGTTGTTTGAAACGGCGTCGCGCCACGCCAGATTTCGGCGCCTGTGGCCTTGTCGAACGCGTACAAGTACGGATCACCGCCTCCAAGAAATACCACTCCGCCCCTGGTCACTATCGGACCGGAGTTGCCGCTGGTGCCCAACCGCTCCGGCAAGTTGACGCCGCGAAGCAGAGGGTGCTCGCGGATCTCTTTGCTTCCTTCCCCGAACGGCATCTTCCACGCAATCTCTCCTGCATTGAGGTCGATTGCGACCAAGTGTGCGTAAGGAGGCTTGGTGAGCGGGATCGGGCCGAGCTTGCTCTCCGAGGCTTGCACCGTGCCTGGTCCACCAGCT
This sequence comes from Rhodothermales bacterium, assembly GCA_963665975.1. Taxonomy (GTDB): domain Bacteria; phylum Bacteroidota; class Rhodothermia; order Rhodothermales; family Bin80. The sequence goes on along the minus strand of OY762508.1, from coordinate 97,072 downwards.
TCGCTGAACATGAAGAGCGTCGCACCGTAAGGACAGTTGTTGCTGTAATCGACGTCGACGCGCGGGTCGTCACCAGAATTCGCGCAAATCTGATTCGTGTCGGCATCCTCCGATGTCCGCACGTACAGAAGTCCGGTCTCGGGGTCGAACGCCGCTCCACCCCAGTTCACGCCACCGCTCGCGCCCGGGCGCTGGAGCGTCCCCTGAAGGCTTGGCGGTGTGAAAAGCGGACCCAGCCTGAATCGCTGCATCTCTGCCACCGCGAGCGCATGGATCTCCGGCGTCAGATCGTTTGCGTCCTCCAGCGATACCCCCTGTATGCTAAAAGGTGGTGGCTTGGTAGGGAACGGCTGCGTAGGATACAGCACCTCACCCGGCACATCCGTCGCCGTGTCCACCGCGCGCTCCTCGATCGGCCATACCGGCTCACCCGTGACCCGGTCGAACACGTACGTGAAGCCATGCTTTGAAACCTGGGCCACGGCCTCAACCTCCCGCCCGCCTACAATGATCGTCACCAAGTTCGGCGCCGCTGCCAAGTCGTAGTCCCACACTCCGTGGTGCACGGCCTGGAAATGCCACTGCCGTTCACCCGTGCGCGCGTCGAGGCACACGAGCGACTCGGCGAAGAGGTTGGCCCCCACCCGGCGGCCACCCCAGTAGTCGCTACTTGGTGTGCTCGTTGGCACATATAGGAGCCCTCGCTCGGCGTCAAGCGACATCAGTCCCCACACATTGGCGTGGCCAGTGTAGCGCCAGGACTCGTCCTGCCAGGTGTCCGCGCCAAAGTCTTCGCTCGATTGTGGGATGGTGAAGAACACCCAACGCCGCTCGCCCGTGCGGGCGTCGAACGCCTGCACCGTGCCGGGCGGATCGAACTTTCGCTGTACTCCGTCGGGCACGCGGCTCCCAACGATCACCAGGTCTTCGAATACCACCGGAGGCGAGGTCTGGTCGAATTCGTAACGGGTCACCGTGCGGCCGTGTCCCTCGGTCAACAGAACGCTCCCGCTCTCGCCAAAGTCCGCGTCCAGCTCACCGGTCGCAGCATTGATCGCATACAGCCGATCACGGCTGTTGAGGAAGATGCGGACAGCATCCTCGGCTCTCCAATAGGCGATGCCCCGGTGCTTGAAGCCGCTCGGCCCCGCGCCTATCGGCCCACCCTCGTAGGCCTTGGGATCGAATGTCCAAAGCTCCGTGCCCGTCTCGGCGTCAAGCGCCACCACGCGCGTGTACATAGTGGAGATGTACAGGACGTTCCCCACCATGATTGGCGTTGCCTGGAAGGGACCCGGTCGCGTGCCATATTCATCGAGGGGCATCTCGTTCGGTTCCCATTGCCAGGCGATCTTCAGTTCACCGACGTTGGCAGCCGTGATTTCCTCAGCCGCCGAATACTTGGTGTGCGCCTGGTCTGAGCCGACGTACAACCACTCAGTCATGACGCCGGGTTCCTGGGCGCTCGCAAGAGTGGTGGACACGAAGGCGATTGTCGCAATAAATCGTCTCATTCAGGGGATTCCGATTCGGGATTGGATACTGTTTTGACGGGGTGATCCAGTGCGGAAGTTGTTGGCTTACCCTCGAAGCGTCCGGCCAGCAGGTATCGATACAGCTCCAGTGCGAGTCCCTCCTCTTGCTCTTCCAGCCGGCGCCGGGCGGTCGCTGTCAGCACCATTGTCTTACAAGGCCCGTCCGCAATCACCGTGAGCGCCCTCCCGTCCGAAGGATCGAACGGCCATATAGCATCGCCGGGACTGTACTGACCGGCACGCGTACCCGTAGCTTCGTGGGCGGAAGCCCGACCGGCCGTCAGTAACTGCAGGCCTTCGCTCGGCACCTCCGGGCCTGAGAGGATGTCTCCGGCAGCGTAGCGGCGCGGACTCAACCAGTCTCGCAGCTCGTCTATCAAATCCTCGAAACGAATTAGCCGCTCCAGTTGGCTATCCAGGTCCGCGGCGGCGCGCTCCAATACCGAGCCGCGGTGCTCGTCAACCATGCTTGCTTTCACCTTCCACGCGTCAATTACGACCTCCTCACACTGTTCCAGAGCGCGGTCCGCATTCGGCTCGATCCGCACGGCGGCAAACTCCGAGGGGGAAAGGTTGCGCTCCAGACCGGCCGTTAGATGCTCCGACGGCGTGCTCAAGACCACCTTTACACCAGCGGCGTTGGCCGACTGCAGGAATCTCGCGAGGACGTCTACCGCTGAGAAGTCGAAGCCGGAGACATCCGCAAAATCCAGCATCACGCAGGCAGGATGCGGGTCGCGCGTCAAGTAATTCTTGAGGTGATCCGCGAGTGGATATGCGCTTCCGAAAAAAATATAGCCGCGCAGCCGCCACGCCAGTATGCGTTCGCCTTCCTCCTGCAGGATGACGCGATCCGGGACAGAACGCGCCTTGGTGCTCCGGCGCTCGCGCCCCGTAAAGCGCGATTCGATCGGGTCCACGCGACTCAACCGCACGGTGAAGAGCACGAGGATGGCCAGCATCCCGACACCCACACCTTCGAACAAGCCAAACACCACGATGACACCGGTGATCAGTACGATGAGGCCGTACTCTGTCCAAGGGAGACGCCTTCGGCTTTTCACGAGCCCTTGATCCAGCATACCGAGGCCGGCGAAGATTAAAATGCCTCCCACGAGCGGTACTGGGACCAGGTCCAGCATCCCATCGCCCAGAAACAACGTAGCTGCGATGACGAGGGCCGCGACGATCCCGGTGAGGCGTGTGGCCGCCCCGAAGAACTTGCTGCGCAATGACGCCGGCACGATCAAGCTCGCGGCCGTGCCACCGCCAAAGCCCGCCACCACACTCGCGAGCCCAGCCACGCTGAACTCGCGGTTCCAGTCCAGATCCTGGTTTGCAGCCATCTCGAGGCCGGCAATATTCATGATCAGTACGATGAACGCGACCAGCACCAACATCATCAATGCGGGGGTTTGCATGGCTATCGCGGCCCAGTCCACATACGCCAGGTCCGTAGGCCACAACACTGGCCACAGACTTGCTTCCGAGGTACTCGTGAGCAAGAGGCCCGCCGCTCGCGCTTCCTCGCCGGAAATGCCGAGTACGGCGATTACAAGATGGTATGTACCCACGGCAAGCGCGACACCCACAGGCAGGATAAGCGGACGGCCCCACCGCTTCATCGCGAGATACAGGGCGATCCCGAACGCCACCCCGGGGCTCCACAACCATAGCTTCGACGGTTGCACAAGCTCCGGAATCGCGCGCCAGTCCGCTTCCGCCCCCATCAGGGACAGTCCGGCCAGACATACGGCTGCCCCGATTCCGGCCACGAAACCACCCGCGACCGAATAGGGGACGAAACGCACCAGGTTGGCAAGGCCGTATCGCCCAATCAGGAAAAAGCATGCGCCGGCGACAATTGCGCCGATCATGAGCGCCCCCACCGTGGTGACGAACAGGGTATTGCCTTCGGCGCCCATCGTGGCACCCATCGTGGCGCCGATCTGTGCCATCACGATCACAAGTGCGGGAGACAACCCCGATATCGCTCCGCGAAAGCCGCCTGCGACCGCGATCACAAAGCAGGCCGCGAAATTCCCGAACAGCACCAGACCAACGCCCTGGGAGGAATACGGAGCCAGTGGCCCAGAAAAAATCAAGCTCCCAAAGGCGATTTGGGCGACGAGCAGAGCAAGCCCCGAGGTGACGCCGGCCGCCAGCGCAGGTACAGCCTTCGGCGAGACTATGTCTGCGCGCAGTTCCGACGCAAGATTGCGAAGCGGCAATGTCACCGTCACGATCTTGTGCGCAAGCGTTGCGCCATGCTGACGGTTGTCGTTGGATACCCGGGTCATGAGACGCGGACTTCGGCTTTGCTCGTGCGAGATACTACTTCTCCCGGCTATAGTCTTGGCTTGAGATGCTCAATTGAGCCCGTCCAGTCTACTCCAAAGAGTACAACTTCGTACCAGCCATAGCTCATAGATTGCGCGGGAATACGGCTGAATCTACCGCAGTGCATGTGATGGTGCCTGCGCATAATCGCTCACTTGCTAACGGCGACTCCTGTGACTCTCTGTGAAAGTAGGCATTGGATTCGTTTCTTGGGCAAAAACCAGAGGTTTGTTTCCGCACCACTGTTATTCCATCTGGTCGCAAGATGCACAATGAAGCACTCATTGCCGGAGGCACGGCCAACGTGGCAAATGATCCTGATTCGTTCTGCCTCATTGCGATGCGGGATGAATTCGGTGGATCGTGTCGGGTAGTGGCATTGGGAAATGGCCGTGCTATTCTTATGGATTACCACGGTGCTGTTGTGCTTGTCCTTGCTACCCCTGGACTCCGAGCCGGATTGTGCGGGAGTCGGGGAGCATTCAATCAGTTGCCTCTCGATTGCTTACATCAGGCTTGTCATTACTAAGCCGTTTTATTAGCCAAGATAGGATCAGTGACATACGATCAGCAGTGTTCGGAAAACGGGAATCGCGGCATGGAGGCTCGAGCAGCTAACTGTTGTCACTACCCTGCTTTCGGAGTTTCCAAGTGCCGCCAGGAAAGGGATGCTTTATATCATGAGTGAACCGGAAGATCAACCTGGCAGGGAAGCTTCCATCCCTGCTAATGTTCGCTGCCGATTCGTCCCACCAACGGACCGGTATTGGGCGACTCGATCATGTGGAGCCACCGGAAGGGCTTTACGTGGGTGGCGTACACAAGCAGTCTGGCGCTTCGGGGTTGCTCCTGCGCCTGCGGCCTGCGGCTCGGGTCGCACATTTGGTGTGGAATGCACCACGTGGTTTGCGGAGGACAAACTGCTCGAAAAACAGGTCCCAGTGCCCCTCAAAACGGATTCGAAATCCACAACGCAAAATAACTATCTGTCCACAAGGCGAAGCTGCGTCTCACACGGGCGCTACTGACGAACTGGACTTCTGAACGGACAGTTCGACAGATCAGCCTGTGCCCGGAAGCATCCACCCACCACGGTGCAATCACGCTTCCTGTGAATCAGATTTGTCGAGCTGCAAGACAACTAGCTGATTGTAAGGCACCAACCATATGGATCCTGAACATTTCACCCTAGCGGTCTTGGGATTCAGGCGCATTACAATGCCTGTTTGAATTCTCTTCTTACCCCTGAAAGCGACCGTATCGCCGAGCTTGACGTTTGTCTTGGCAGCCTGCCGTTTTTTCCGTACGCCTTCGGGTTCGGGAGCACAGGACTTCGGTCTGGCGCCGAGTCGACTGGCGATTGCTTTCCATTTCGGTCCGTGACCGGCTCTCGGCCCTGCCAGCGCGTGTGCGATCTCGTGCAGAATGGTGTCGGTGACCTGCTCGGGTGTTCTTTTCAACGTATGCGACCGGCTTAGAACGATCAGCTTTCGTTGCCAGTGGCATGCACCCAATTGCCGTTGTGCGTTGTTGAACCGCAGTGACCAATCTCGGAGTCCATTTTGGTCCATGAGGTCACGGGCTTGGTCGGTGACATCCACGAGTCGCGCCACTCGACCGGTGCGCGCTTCCGTCGTTGAGCTGGACGGATGAATCAGACGCCCATACGGCACATCCCAGACAGTCGCGCCGCACTTGACTATGGCGCGCTTCGGATTGAGTTTCTCCACTGTACCGGTTTGCCAGCCTCTGGCACCGGCCGGAAACCATACCTTGTCCCCGACATCGAACAGAACTTGCTTGTCCGGGCCACTCAAGAGCCGTTCATACTTCTTGTAGAGCGTACTCTCGAAAACCATTCCCACCTTACCGTGTCTGGCCGCTGGTACGGAGGTTCCAATAAGTCAAGGCCGGTCCAATTATTCCAATGATCCTTTGGTGAAAAAGGTGGGCTAACACTTTTCCCGTCTGTCGCGCGGTACTAGCAACCTTCTCGCTCCTGGGTGCCTTCCCAGACCGTACCTCTTGCCCGCGCGGCGTATCGCGAGTTGAGGGGTTGCTCCAGTCATGAGCACCCTGGTGGACCGGGCCCGCGATTGAACGACATAAACCACGAAGCCTTTTCCATGAGATGTGTGCAGAAGAACGCCTCATTCTCGTCAACCGTGAAGTGGGCTACGCAACGGCCGAAATCAAACTGCCGCAGTCCCAGCCCACGCCACCTTATCCAATCCGTGGTGCCACCTCGCTGCCTGCCGGCAGTGGATCACAGGGATCCCCCGTCAACGCCGTGCAAATGATGCGTTCAAGGCCGTGTTCGGGAGTTTTCGTTGTTATTGGCATAGTCCCACTTCAAATCGGGATCTCCGTATACTGACCCGGCTCAATCTGGTCTATAGCGGTCAAAATATGTTCAACGCGCTGTCCAATGCGCGGCCATGATGTAGCAAGCAGTACGATGATCGCCAGTTGTCGGTCCGCAAGGTTCTGCTGATAAGAAAGATCCTGATCCGTCGTGATCAAGAGCAGGTAACCCTCAGACTCGGCGCGGACAAGCAAGACGCCATTATCAAGAGTAGACCACCCTCGTTCGAAGGCCGTATCTACTGTGTGCCCCGATAACCGCTTGCGTAGAGGCACTGGTACGCCTTGGTCGAACAGGATTGTCAAGCGATCAATTCCTTTAACGCTTGGGACTGGTGATCGAGGACACGCTCGACTTGCCATCGCTCCACGCCGGGGAACCAGTTCAAGAATTGGTCGATCGTCCCCCCGTCTCTGAGGTTCTCGAACAGTGTTGCCACGGGTACGCGCGTGCTACGAAACACCCATATCCCACTGAGCTTTTTCGGATCCCGCTCAACGGCGGGGCATCTGTGCCAATCGCTCATGGAGCTGCCTTTTGGAAAATGCCGGAGTCATTTAGATTAGGATGCGTAGTGACCCGTTCCGCACTGTGCATGTTCTTATTCACAATTAGATCCGCTTCTAGCAGTTCAGCCGCTGCCTCGCGCATGTCAAGCTTGCCGGTAACTACATCGGCGATCAGTCGGGTACGATACTCCTTGAGCAAATCGATCAAGCGGCAGGAATTAGAGATGGCTGTGTCCACGTTGGTTGTGATATGGTCAAGGAAGCGGACGATGGCGGTTTGTTCGGGTAGAGGAGGAAGTGACAAAGAATCTCCCCTACCAGCTTCATAAAGGGAATGCCTCAACCAAGTGGGTTTATTACCGAACGGGTGATCCAAAGAACGAAGTAGAAATACTTCGGAAGCGATCGACTCATACGGGATTAATAGTCTACAACTTTGGTTGACCGAGGCTGCCTCGGGCGAGTATTTGCCGAACATGGTAATTCGTCCCTCTCTGTACTCTTCTCCCCTCCTGCCGTCTCATCAACCGTCCCCTGCAAGCGTCTCCGGCCGCGCAAATTGCGCAGAGCGTGCATCGTATATGCCAACTCTAGCGCTAGTCATGGCAGCCGCAGATGGCCTTCCGTAAGGATGAGCCGACCTTCGGTGACTGCATGCGCTATGTGCTCTTGCAAGTGTCTGCGCAACGGTTTGCGCAGTATCGTATATCCAAACATTCGAGATACTTCCTTCGCACATCCCTCGGGGCTAATGGAGATGCAGCGTTTTATCACCTCGAGCGTCGCCGCGTGGATCTCGGCAGGTGGAAGCATTGCGGGCTGTCTCATGTAGGCGTTCAGAAGGCTCCGGTCTCTGACCTGGACGGGCTCCGCTCGCTCACGCAGGTCGAGGAATAGCTTCGACTGGTCGGCCCGGATTGCACCCCGCCCGATAGCCTCGTTGATGGCCAGTTCAAGCCTCTCCTTTATCCGCTCCCCCATGCGCTGATTACCCCAGCTGCTATTCAGACGCTTGCCCACTATGTCCCGGTGAACGGGCCCCTCAACCTGCACGATGTCCTTGATGAAACCTACAAGGCTCTCCATGCAGGCTACGGGGATGGGAATCTCCCACCCGTTATTGACCCAGAGCTGCGACTCTTTGTAACGGGGAAACTCGTAGCTATCCTGTGGTTGGTATTCCGCCCGCTTCACCTTGCCCTTCGGTGAAGCGGGCTTCTTAGGGCGGGCGGGTCCCCGCACGCGTGCCTGCTCAATAGCGCTCATCAATTTCCGCGTTTCCGCGGCCTGATGCTGAAACCAGTCCGTACTCCAGATCCGGTGAAATCGCCAGCCCTTCGCTTCAAGCACCGTCTGGCGCAACCGGTCACGCTCACGCGCCCAACTGGAGCTGTGGTAACGCGCCCCGTCGCATTCTATCGCCAGAATGTAACGTCCCTCATCGTCCGGATCATGCACAGCAAGGTCAATCCGGAAACCCGCCGAACCCACCTGCGGCGTTACGCGATAGCCCCGCAACTGCAAAACGCAGGCAACTGACGCCTCAAATGGGCTTTCCACGTCATCACCGGTAACCACCGGAACGTCCAACTCACCGTGTTCCGCGTACTTGAGGAACCGCTTCAGCACCCTGGGGCCGGCATGTTTGGCAGCATCAATGCGGATATCGTTGTGCCGGATAGAGGCGAAGACACGACACCGGCGCTTGGCTCGTGTAAACAGCACGTTGAGTCGACGCTCGCCTCCCTCTGCAGAAAGCGGGCCAAAACTCTGCGACATGTACCCTTCTGCATCCTTACCGTAGCCGACAGAGATGAAGATGACGTCGCGCTCATCGCCCTGCACGTTTTCCAGGTTCTTGACGAAAAAGCCCTCTTCCTTGCCCTCTTTGCAGAATGCCTCCAATTCGGGGTACTCGGTACGCATGAATTCCACCTTGTTGCGGATGGCGTCACGCTGCGCCACCGACAACGCGACGACACCCAACGTCAGGGCCGGATTTTTCCTGGCGTGCTCAAGGACTTCCTGTGCCGCGACTGTGGCCTCCTTCGGATTCGTCCTCTTGGTGCCGCGCAGGTACTCTCCATCCACAAAAGTGAAGCTGAGCCCCGTTTGGTCGCCCGGCTCTTCCGGACTCGGCGGACAGATCAGCTTGTCATCGTAGAACTCGTAATTGGAGACGGCAATCAGAGACGGATGATTGGATCTGTAGTGCCACTTGAGCATGCCTCCCGGCATGCCGCGTGCCTCACACAGCGACAGAACGCTTTCCATGTCTCTGATCTGAGCGGCCTGCAGGCTGGCCAGATCCTCTGGGTAATCCTCTCCCTCTTCTCCCTGCATTTGCCGATCAAAGAAGGAGGTCGGCGGGAGCTGCTTCTGATCGCCAACCACAACGAGGCTGGAAGCCCGCATAATCGATCCCACTGCATCCTCCGGTCTCACCTGGCTCGCTTCGTCAATCAGCAGCAGATCAAAGCTGAGTTTGCCCGGCGGCAAGTACTGGGCTACCGACAGAGGGCTCATCAGGAACACCGGCTTTATCCGCTGCACAGCCTCGCCTGCCGATCCGAGGAGCCTGCGTATGGGCATGTGCCGCGTTTTCTTGCCCGATTCACCACGTACGATTCCAACCTGGCCGGCCGACCCCTGGGGAATCCTGAGAAAATGCTCCAGCATCACCTCCTGCGACGCAAGCTGCTGCAACTTCTCGTCAAGATGCCTGAACTCATCTACCATGGCACTGCGGTCCCTGCCGTCCAGCTCCCCCAGCCTGGGCTCCGCTTCGCACATGCGCTTCCAGACTGCTTCGGCCCTCAGGAATTCCAGGACCTGCGGTGCAAACTCGGGACAGAGACTGCCGTCGGCCAGAGCCTCCCGAATCAAGACCAGCTCAAGGTCCGAGGCGGTACGTGCGGTCGTAATGAGGCGATGCCAGTCGTCCATGCCTTCCATGGCAGCGGTCCACGCCTCGATTCGCTCATAGAATTCCCTGAATGAGACCGCACGGAATTCGTCCACTCCAAAGGCGACGTTCGGGTCCAACTCCAGCATAACTGTAATGCCATGCCAGATGTCATCCCAGTCCTTGCGCGCCTGATTCAGCCTGGCGGCAAGCCCCGGCAGGTCAATCCCGCTAGGCAGCGCAGCAATCTGTTTGCGCACTGCTTTTGCCGTTCCCGTGCGCTTTGCCTGGGCGCAAATCCACTCCGTGCTCGAAAGCAACCTGGCAATGTCGGTCTCTTCATCCTGCCATCGGCTTCCGGCGACTGCCACTCCCAGGGCCCCTTGGCGCCGAATCTTCTCCCGCGCGGAGCCATATTCCACGAGCTTGTCCAGAAGAGCGAGGCGTGCCGAGGCGGATTTGGGCGGCGACCCGACAGATGCGCCCTTGAGACGCGCCGCAGCGCTGCGGTAGCGCCTGCTAAGGAAACGAAACATCGATCGGCCGCGAGCTGCAATCTCCAGCCGTTCCTCCTGCCACGACAAATCCAGTGCTCCTGGAATGACGCGCTTGAGAAGTTCCTGCTTAATGCTCTGGCAGGTAGCTACCAGTTCAATCAGCAGCAGCAAACAGGAGGGATCTTCAACGACGACATCTTTGCGGATAAGACCGTCCACATCCGGTGGCCGCTCTGCCAGTGCCACCACCTGCGCGTGAACATCCTCTTCGGCAGACACCAGTGAAATGCGCTCTATTCCGGCCGCCGCCGCTGCTGCCTTGAGCGCCACGTCCAACGCGGACAGAATTTCTGCAGCATCCTCCAACCTGTCTTTCAGGCGGTCGCGGTCAATGGGGCCCAGTCTCCTTCCGACACCACGCCACAAGTGGCCTCGCTCGCTACCAAAGTCATGAGTGAGATCGGCCAGTCGCTTCACGATTTGCTGGCGCTCCTGGAATTCTTCTTTGGTCCAGTCCGCTGCTCTTCCAATGGTGTAATCCGGCCTCGGCACGTCGCTGCTTAGCAGCAGCGACAGTGTTCCCATGACATAGTACGGCGTTTGTCCCGAGCGCTCATCCAGCGTGTGCAAGAGTTTGCTGGTGGCGTTTAGCCCGTCGCGCACTTCCCGCAGGAGTTGGTATTGTTCTTCATGGTTCGCCCTTGGCCGGCCCAGCTCCAACGTGCGTTTCAGCTCGGCGTACACATGCTTGCGGCTGACCTTGTGGGAATGCAGTTCCAGGCACAGTGGCCCCAGGTCGCACTTTTCCAGGCGCGCATGGACGACATCCAGCGCCGCCCGCTTCTCGGCCACAAACAGGATCCGTTTGCCATCCTTGGAAGCTGCTGCAATGATATTGGCAATGGTCTGCGACTTGCCCGTACCGGGCGGGCCCTGTACTACCAGATTGCTCCCCTTGCGTGCAGCGTCAATAATTCTCGTCTGTGAGGCATCGGCATCCAGGATATGGCCAAGCTCCCTAGGGTCGGGAAAGCGCTCGTCCAGATTGCCTGTGCCGCCCAGCGCATCGTTTCCTGCCTCAAAGCCCTGCACGAGGACTTGGTTTAGCAGCGAAGCGTCTGCGGCCTCGCCGATGTCTTCAAGGTCCCGGTACATCAGGAACTTGGCATACGAATAGAAGCCGAGTTGCATGGCATTGGGCAGCAGGCGCCAGCGCGGCTGCCCGGAAATTACGCCGTGCACGCGGTCGAAGTACTCGGACGGCAACCATCCATCGACTTCCGGAAAATCCGGCAGCATCAAACCAAAATCCGACTGCAGCATCGCCCGAAGCGACAGGTTGGGCTCCATGTCCTGGTCGCGGAAGGCCAGTCTGAACTGTCCGCGTGCACTGTCGCGTTCGAGGTCCACCGGCAGTAGCACCAGCGGGGCATACCGCACCCGGTCCGAAGATGCGCTTTCGTACCATTCCAGGAAGCCGAGCGCAAGGTATAGGACGCTGATTCCCTGCTCCTCCTCCATGGTGGAAGCATCCCGGTACAGGGAGAGCAGCTTTTTCTGCAGTGCTTCCTGCGAAAACTTCGTCTGCAGGAAGGAATCCGTATGGTGGGCCGCGGGCTCCTGTTCGTTCCAAGACGGCACAAAGATCGCCTCATCCGTCTCGTCGATATCGAGGATATCAACGGAGGCAGGCTTGAATCGCATTTTCTTGCGGTTCACATACAGGATCCTGTACACCTCATCGGAGCGCTCCTCGTAGATGTCAATCTGCTTTCCGCGTGGCTTGTGCAGACGTGTATTGGTCAGGCGGTTGCGTTTGCTGATGTCAATCAGCTTCTTGCGCAGTTCGTTGACCGCCGTACGCATTCCGGCGGCAGAATTGTTGGTATCCACGGCTTCCGCGTTCAACTTGTTACTCAAAAGCTGACTCCGACTATTGCACGTCGCATGGGATCGTGCCGGCGTCATAATACTCACGGCTACTCAATTGTGCTGTATGCGATGCTACATTGACTGAGGGTTCGTCAGTAATGCAGGCAAGCACCGAAATTCAGTTTGAGACCATCCACTATACCCATGTCGGACTTCTCATGCATCCTTAGGGGCTCTGGTCAATGCTCGGCAATTCCTTCACATACGGTTGCTATGTAGCCGGATCGTGCTATGGTACGGTCTTGGATCTTATCGAAGTGGAACATTCGAGTTTGACAGTTCTGAGGACTTCTTTATCGCTTTCTCGTGCTTGTAGTACAGGAGGTGCAACAAGACTATGCCAAAGTTCTGTTTCGTTGCGACCTCCGCAATATTGGCAAGCGCCCGGTGATGTACGTCTTGCGCTGAGACGTTGGCAGGTCTGGCCTTTGTTTCTGTTACGGCAACACCGTAACCACTTGCGCGTACCGAGACCGTTTGTGTTCAACAGATCACATAGGCAAAGGCTTATGGTTACCCAACCTGGAGTTCCTGAAATCAGCGTTCACGAATTGAAAGCATTGATGGACGATGATCGCACTCCCTTCGTTCTCGATGTTCGCTCAAAACGCGAGTATGCCGCTGCGAACCTGCAAGGCCGGTTAATCCCGCTGAAGCTGCTGGTCGACCATTTGGACGAGATTGAAGCCCACAAAGAAGAACTGATTGTCGTGCACTGCCGTTCGGGTGCACGATCCGCGCAAGCGGTAAGGTTCTTGATGGCATGCGGCTTTAAGGATGTCAAGAACCTCCGTGGCGGCACCTTGGCGTGGAGCCGTGAAATCGATCCGACGATGCCCGAACACTAAGTCCGTGACTCGGGCCTGGCTCGAGTGCCGGAAATCTGCACGCACTCCGACCGCCCTGTACGATGTCTTTCGAGAACCCTGTCCCAATTCCCGTACTTACGGGTCCGACGGCTTCCGGAAAAACGGCGATTAGTCTGGCGATCGCCGAGAGAATAGGTGCGGAGATTATTTCAGCCGATAGCCGGCAAATATATCACGAGTTAACCATCGGCACTGCCAAGCCGACCCCGGACGAGCTTTCCCGCGTCCCACACCATTTCATTAACGAGTTGAGTTTAGAGGAATCGTTTTCTGCCGGCGCCTTCGCCGAACGAGCCAACCAACGCATTCGTGAAATCATTGGCAGTGGCCGCACTCCCCTGATCGTCGGTGGCTCCACATTATACCTGCATGCTCTCCAATTCGGCTTGGCACCCGTCCCTCCTACCAACACGGAAACAAGAAAGTACCTGGAGGAGCGCCTGGACGAAGAAGGTGCGATGGTTCTTTATGATGAATTGCAACGCGTGGATCCAGCCGGGGCGGCGACTCTCGATGCTACGAAGACTTCGCGCCTAATTCGAGCACTGGAAGTCTACCACACAACCGGCAAGCCGCTTTCGGCATTTCATGCTGAACAGCACCCTCCTCCTTTCCAGTACGACGTGACCGTTCTCGAAATTGACCGTGAACTCCTGTATCAGCGCGTTAACGGGCGTGTTGACATCATGCTGAATAATGGTCTGATCGCGGAGGTAGAATCGATTCTTGACGCAGGATACGACCCCAAACTTCAGGCTCTACATACGATTGGCTATAGAGAGCCGATTGCGTTTCTGCGTGGCGAAATCAGCCGTGCAGAAATGACCCGCCTGATTAAACGAAACAGCCGTCGATACGCGAAGCGTCAATTGACGTGGTTACGAAGATACCCGGACTATCATTGGGTTGACGCTAAACATATTGTTGGCATTTTCTCTGGCTCCAGACGAGATTTAGGTTCGGTATCGAGCCTGCACTAAAAAGAAATCGTAGTTATTTCCCTTCGCACAAGTATACATCTGTGTGGCTTAATCCATAGCTCGTCAATAATCGTGTCACGTATTTCCTTATGTCGACGGCAGAAAGGCTTGTGTAAACGAACAACGGAGACCCAGAAATTTGTTTGTAGCGTCTAAATGCATTCCCCGTTGGATGCACCGGCTCGCTATGCACGAGATATCCCCATTTACTCGAAGAAATAGGGAGATCTTCGAGGGTGAGCTTATCTTCAGCATATAGCTTCTCGACCACGTCGCATAACATCTCATACCAGAATTCAAGTCTTCGTTCGCTGCCGTCCCAGAACCGGATAGCACTGGGACATGCCGTACCGGGTTGGGCCTTGAAATCAGAAAGTGGCACCCAACCGGACGACGTTGATGGTTTGGCTATTTTCGTCTCCTTCACACCGGTTGCTCCCTTTTTTATAAGCAAAGGCACGTTAGCCTGAATCGGCTGGGTCGAGCCGAGATTACTGTTCCACAGGAGAAGTAGCTGAAGTGCACTCTCGTACACTGGCGTGCCAACAATCGATATTTTCAGCTTTCTCCGATCCTCTAACTTCGACTGCTCAAACACTTTGTAGATTTCCCAATGGTCGCCGTCCGTTATTCCCGCATACTGAATTCCCGCCATATTGGCATAATTTATCATCTGCCAAAGGTGAGTGTCTAATTTTGCGCCAAGCCTTTTTGCCTCTAAGACCATTACGGGTTTGCCGTCTTGTCCAAGCAAGGCATAGTCAGCCAATTTACCACCTACTTCGAATTCCGCCTGCACAACGCCAGGATTAGTGATGTCCCAGCCAAGTGCGCTCAGCAAAGGATCGATGAGCACCATACGTGTACGCGTCTCGTTTTTCTGTAGGAAATTCCCATTTTCACGTACGCGCTTCTGGATTGTCTTAATACACGCTACTAATTCATCAAGTCCCATCATATCCGATCACGGCGTGATTAACAATGTGGATCCTCAGTTCATGAAGCGTTACGACTGATCCCGAGGCCAATATTTATCGTCCCTGTCAGGAGTTGCATTGATGGTCTCGCATAGCCCTACAGCGTTCCTTATACCACGGCGTCCAATAATAACAAATCATTAGGATTTAAACCCAGCTCCTGATTTCAGTGCACCCACTCGAATTTGCCGGCATGCCGCCATCTTTGAGTAACGTATCTAGGCCAATACGCGTAAAACCAAAGGAAGACAGGAACAGACCGCCGCAACCGCTTTAATTGTGGCCTCACGAGACTATACACCAACAGGCTCCAATGGGCGAGGGAACCGGTAGATGATGATCTGTGGAAACGGATTCTGACGTGCTGTATACATTCGCGTGGCTGTTACAGCGTACACAAGCGGCAGCGAGTTGCCTGCGAAACTGGCCTCTCCGGTGAGAGCAGACATTACATGAGTACGGATTTCTGCATATCGGTCTCCTCCTGCCGCGACACTCTCGGGTGTAAGGTGGGCAATCTGGACAATTACCTGTCCCTCAGGAAGAGGCACAGCACTCACTACCATATCATACGTATTGGCCCGGACATTCATACTTACCCTCGACTGTCCTGAGCTCGCTATTTGTTCTTCTACGGGTAACGATTCAAAATCTGTATCCTTGGTTACCCATTGCAAGTCGCCATCGTAGGAATAACCATAGATTACTGGAAGCCATGAGGGAAAATACATCACGCTGGATGGCTGACGCATGCACACGATTTGCCCCCTCGTAAAGGCAAGACGCACCAACTCGGAACGGGCGTCGTAAGCGGTACCGAACGAACTTAGTGCGTCGCCTGACAACGTAAAGCGAAATATGGCACGAGGGTCGTCTGCCGTAGAACCCTGGACATGAAGAACATTGTTTTCTACACAAATGTCCTGCGGTTCGAACGGAAGCGGCACGGTCGCAACCAGCCAGTGTGTATCGCCGGTTCGCTCGAATATCTTGATTCCAGTCGACCGATCCGCAACGATTACGCGACCAGATGGACCAACATCAAGAGCCTTCGGGGCAGAAAATTCGTCGGGGCCTTGACCCGCCCGACCAATCGCATACAGGTAGGTACCATCCGCACTGTACACTCTCACTTCACGAAACTGGGAGTCTAGAACATAGAGGTTTCCATCGCCATCCACCTTGATGTCAACAATTTGTCCAAACATCTGGTGTTTATCTCCTTCAAGTACACCCAGTGTCATCGTCTCTGTTGCCATCGACAGGGCTTGGACCATTGGCCAGTTATCGTCTTTTCGTTCTGACGGACGGTTGCGGGTGACAAAATCGGACGCATTGCTGAAACCGGGAATGGCTGTCGGTATCGGATGAACAAGTCTTTCCTGGGCAGACGTATTCGATTCATCTCCCGAACTCTGGCACGCAATGTTGTTGACCAGTACAACAATGAGGAGTAACCAGCACATATATTGCCCGCCATGCTTTTCGAAGATTATAGCGGGCACTCGGTACGTTATTACCATCCCGCCAATCTCTGTTGGAGACGACATTCGTCAGGGGATTCCGAGGGCAAAATAATTCCCGATTTGCAGGAATTCTCCATTCCCGTGAATGACGTGATCTATGCTCGCGTCGGTGCTGGCACTGCGGTTCTATAGCCCGTCAAGCCGTAATACAGTATGACCAGGAAGCAGACCAGAGGTACAAGGTATGCTACCTGGATGCCAAACATGTCCGATATCTGGCCCTGGATTGCGGTCAGAACAGCCCCGCCAAGAATGGCCATGATAAGGCCAGATGCACCTATTTTCGTGTCATCTCCAAGCCCCTTTATTGCAAGTCCGTAGATCGTCGGAAACATTAGCGACATGCAGCCGGAGATCCCCACGAGAGCAATGGCTCCAACATAACCTCCAATCAGAATCACGATGCCAGTCAAACCGGATGCCAGGGCAGCCATAACCCAGAGAAGTACGTGGGGGCCTACATATTTCATTAATCCGGTACATGCAAAGCGGGCGGTGGAAAAGAGTATGATTGATGCTAAGTAGTAGGTTGCCGCACTCTCCTCGTTAAGGTCGAGGTGGCTCATGATGTAGCGGATCGTAAATGACCATACACCTATTTGGGCCCCGACGTAAAAGAACTGGGCTATGACCCCGCGCGTGTAGTGCTTGTGCCTGAATAAACGTCTGATGGTGGCGCCAAGCTTTATCGACTTGTCCGCCTCCGTTGCTTGAGGAAAGCGAGTGACCGCAATCAGAACCCATATTACTCCGATTACCAGCGCTACCACAACATAGGGTCCCATGACTGCGGCCAATTCGCCTTGCTGTACTTGCTGCAACTGCTCTGCCGCCATTTGCGCCCGATCTGCTTCCGTAGCCTGATTCAGTTCCGACAAAATGAAATACTTACCGATCAGCACTCCGGTGATCGAGCCAAGTGGGTTAAAGGATTGGGCAAGATTCAATCTCCGCGTAGCCGTCTGCTCCGGCCCCATAACAATTGCATAGGGGTTGGCGCTTGTCTCAAGAATGGATAACCCGCCTGCAAGAATGAAGAGCGCAATAAGGAAGTGGCCGTAAGCCATGGTCAAACTCGCCGGGTAAAACAGCAATGCCCCCGCGGCAAAAAGTCCGAGGCCAAGCAATACTCCAGCCTTATAGGTGTATCGACGAATGAATATCGCTGCCGGCAGCGCAAGGCAGAAATACGAACCGTAAAAAGCAACTTGTATCCAGGCCGTCTGGAAGTCCGACATGCTCATGATCCGCTTGAAAGTGGCCAAGAGCACGTCGGTCATGTTGTTCGCCACGCCCCATAAAGCGAACAGGCTCGTCAGAAGTATGAAGGGAAAGAGGAATTGCCGCGGTACTATCGCAACAGGACGTCGAGGCTCCTCATTGGGGCTTGCATTCATGGTCTATGAATTAAGATGAGTGTGCGGATAGAGAAATCTAGCTCCCTACTGGTCAGACCTGTGCGTCGGGTCACGGAACCATCCCCAGATGTCAATGGAGGCACTGGATTTGGTCTGCATCATTGTAATCACGAGCCTGTCTTGTGCAAATGAAGCATTCGCTGCCGATAATGCTCATCGGTTCGCCCCGCGATACGGAACACTTCGGCCTCGTCCATGAAGACCGGGCCCCCCAAGCCAGCCGCACCTATAAAGATACGCGCGGCCTTTTCCGCCATGGCAAGCGCCGCAGCAACCTCTGAGGGATGTGCTCCTACGGCGATAATACCGTGATTCTCTAAGAGAATGGTCTTCGGCACCGTCCCGGTTCTCTTTTTAAAGGCTGCGACTTCATCCCGTATGTATCGGGCCAGAACAAATCCCGGATCCACATAGGGCACAAGGATGGATTCGGCGCCGCAATACACAACCTGATCAGGAATCACGCGTCGCGCAGCGAATTCCCGCTTTCGAGGTGAGGCCAGTATCTGATTGACTGCGATCGCATGAACATGCCCAACGAATCTCACACCTGACAGCTGGAGCAGCCACGCGTGAAATACCGTCTCTACCGACGGTTTCAGAGCGTCCCCGTCCTTACGCGAATCCAAGAGCAATGCTTCCACGCCTTCGTCGGAAAGCTCGTCACTAGCTGCGAGTGCCTCCAGCAGCGGCCGGCTGTCCACCTCTACTAACTCGTCTGGCCGTAGTGAGCCCAATTGTGTGCCACTGGCTTTGACGAGAAAGTGTTGTTTGTCCAGGCTGCCAGAGATGTTTCCCTCGCCCAGAATAGACATTTGCCTTCCGTCGCCAAGCTCATGGGCAAGGGCAAGTAGACTCTTCCGAATGTCGTCGATAGGCGTCATGCGGATTCCAGACTAATAGCGCAAGGAGCGAGCACCGGGTCAAGGCCCGTATCACTGCTTGCTTGGGGTCAGACCAGTGTCCGTACCGCATACAAAGGTCTGAATACCCAGACTCTGAAACATAGCAATCTTAGTAGCCATTGCCCTGCCAGCTGCTTCTGCGTTGGGAGCATACGCCACCTGGATATGATTTGCTTTGTGGCGTGCCATCATCTGGTCACGGGAGACGCCATAGGTTACCGCGTGCATGATCGGCCACTGCGGCGTAGTCAATTCCCATCTCCGCTCCGTCTCCTCACGCGGCAGTTCCACTACCTTCGCCCGCCCAACATCCGCCTTTAGCGATCTGCCCTCCACGAAAACACGGCTCCAGACTATCTCTCCCGGCTTGCTGATTCCCTTCATAGTTCCACCGCCGAGCCGGAAATACATGTTCGGTTGTCGCTCACTGCTCGTGCCGGCGTATCCTCCGATGAAGTGCTCTGGCGGCGCAGCCCCTGAGATTTCAAACACCCAGACGAATTCTCCCTTGTAATCCTCGCCCCAGCGCAGGTCGTGGAGCGTGGTTTCCGGAGCGTAGCCCAGGGCGCTCCATATCCGGTTGGTTACCAGTGCATCCAGGCCCGCACATTCGTCCACTTCATTGAAATGCGGCAATGGCTCACCTGCGTAGAGCTCACGAGATCCGTCACGCGAGAATACCGGCGGCCGGTCCGTGTTATTTAGCAGACCTTCAGCAAGATCGGAGGCTGGCAAGAGATCCTTTAGGCCTTGCTGGTATTGGATACCAATCAGGTCGCAACCGAAATCGTCCGCTATGCGCACGGCAGCAATGTACATCTTGCACTGTACCAATACCTGTCTCTCCGTAAGATTCTCCACTTCATCTGGTCCAAAGCTGAACGTCATGCCACGCGACTTCAGCCACTCCAGACATTCCTCGGCTTCCCGGTCCGAAACCTGTGTTGCTTCAAAGTAGAGGGCACTTTGACTCAGGCGTTCCTTGAAAATGCCCGTGCGGTTTAGCAGGTGATCGGGAATGATGGCGTTGAACATCCCCATGCATCCCTCGTCAAAAACGCCCATGATGGCTTTGTCCCGTTTCAGGGTTGAAGCCAATTCTCTGCCTAACGCGACAGCCTCGGCAGATAAGCTGAATTCAGCGGCAGCGCGGACATGGCTTGTGTCATGCGTGATGGTACCGCTGTCCAACCAGGATCGGAGTCCCTTCCTGAACAAATCATCGTTGAAGTCCTCGCTCCAGAGAGTACTATAGCGCACACCCGCTGTGGTCATGGAGCCATTCAGATTGAGCATGCCAACCAAACCGGGCCAGGTGCCACTCCAGTTGGCTACCGTTAAGATGGGGCCGCGGTGGGTAGTCAATCCGGCCAGAACATGGTGGGAATATTGCCATGCTGCAAAAACAATTACGAGCGGGCTATCTGGATCAATTCCCTGAAACACTTCGCGGCCGTAATGCTGACTGTCTATAAATCCATGCTTTTTGTCAGGTAATTTCGCATGCCCACGCACAACCGCGTATCCTTCTTCCTTAAAGGCCTGCACTACCGATCGTTCTACCTTCGCCTGCTCAGGCCAACACCTCTGATTGGCGGCCAGACGCAAATCACCACTGGCAATGAGTGTTACGGTTCTTGGCATTGTGTACCGCTTCGGGGCACTAGATAGTGTATCGGAATGACCGGTCCGAAAGCGGTCTACTCCTTGGATGTGAGCAACAATGTTAAGCTTAACACGGACGGTGCAATTTACCTCAAATGCAGGTCCCTGTCAAGTTGGTAGGCCCATTGGGCGGTTCATAAATGTCAATAAGACACGATTTTGCGGGGGATTCATCAGACAGTAGTTATCTGAACATGCGCGGATCAACTCCCGTACTGGTACGCGCCCGGAAGACTGGAACAGGCGTACCACGGCTTCCACGTATTGGACCAGGATTACACGGATTGGTAATGGTCCAGTCCGACAATAGAATTTGGGGGACCCGAACCCGGAATCTGGAAGCCTTGTTGCTTGCGTCCGAAGAATCACTTCGGCGGTCCCATTCGCGCGTGAACCCCAATTGCATTCGGGCGCAGTTGCCTGTTGGCAAGGGAGAAATGACTGGCCAGTCCTGATACCCGGCATTTACCATAGCTATTCAAGATTTGTATTGAACAGCCTTACTATAAAGTGGCGTAATGGGCACAAAGGGATCGTGACTTGGTTGTCTGCGTACCCGGTTGCGATCAATCGCAAAGCCACCGGCTTCCTTCATTTGCGAGCATTAATATGAGTACAATCCTGGATGTTGCCAAGAAGGCTGGAGTAAGCGCGATGACGGTTTCGCGATACTTCAATCAGCCGGAAATGCTGTCATCGGCCACGAGCAAGCGGGTTCAGGCGGCCATCAAACAATTGCAGTATGTTCCGAACGCGGCTGCACGAAGCCTGATCAGTGGCCGTACAAAGACTGTGGCTCTGATTCTGACAGACATCACAAACCCGTTCTACACCACCATCGTGCGGGGCGTAGAGGATATTGCCCAGAAACACGACTACACCCTCATTCTGGGCAATACCGACGAATCACTGGAGAAGGAACGTCGGTACATTGATATCATGATTTCAAGATGTGTCGACGGAGTCATAATATCCTCTTCTCCAGGAAACGACCACCACCTGGAATTGCTCTTTCAGCGCAATATACCGGTCGTCCTGATCGACCGTACGGTTAAGGATTTTGATGCGGATGCGGTAACTGGTGACACCTATTCCGGTGGTCAGCAGCTGACTAATCATCTTATTGACCAGGGATTCCGTGATATTGCGCTTATTGGCGGTTGGACCGGCGTATCATCGCTGGAAGAGCGTCAAGCAGGCTACCGCCTGGCGATGGAGACGGCCGGGCTTGAACCGATTGTCCACCCTGGTCGCACCGACCGGCAAAGCGGCGAGGAAATCACCGAACGATTGTTTATGGAGGACAGTCTTCCGGAAGCAATCATAGCCGCGAACAACTATGTGGCTGTAGGTTCGCTGGTCGCCCTCCGTCGCTTGGGATTACGCGTTCCGGAAGACGTGGCGCTAGCGACTTTTGACGATATTGAAAGTGCTGCACTAATCTATCCCTTCCTAACGGTTGTAGCCCAGCCGGCGTACGAGATGGGTGCCCAGGCTATGGAGCTGCTACTTGAGCGCATGCAAGGATTCGCTGGACCTTCACGCCATCATCTGCTTGCCACTGAAATGATAATCCGGAACTCTTCGCTTGCCCGTGCTACTGCCGTGCATTAAGCTCCGTACGGATACCTCTTGCAAGCTGATCCACACCAAGTCGCGGTGAGTGGCCAACGTAGTGGTAGATCGTAAACTCACGGGATTTCTGGAGGTGGAATTCGGACTGCTTGCAGAGGGACAGCCGGTTCAATGATCTATGAAGAAGCGATCTGACACGGATGGAGAACCCACGAGTGATTCTTGCGATAGCTTGGCATCTTGCCGGTGAACTCGCGTCTTTAGATAGTGTCGGATCGGGAATTGGAATCAGGTTGCGCTGATCAATCACATCTTCGTGCACGATGCACATGCCTGTGCCCCGAATATCTACCGCGACCAATGCGCCTACCGCACTTTTAACTTCTCCGATGCCATAGAATGATGGCATCGGGCCATAGTAGACGAGTTCGCCTTGCCACAGGGCGGGCTTCCTGCGGGCGCGCAAGGGGTGGACCTGTATGGAGGCTCGCTTATCGTCGCTCTACCCGGTGCGTTGGTGCCACGTTGCTCTGTCCGTGGAGTCCGGCGGACTTCGCCGCTCAGGGTCGCCCGCCGAAAGGCAGGTCTCCAATGTCGTACCAGTCCACCGCCCGATCCGGCACTCCATCCACATCCTCCGGCCCGAGCGGCCGCTCGACCAGCACCACCAGGGTCGACCCCACGACGTCGAAGCCCAGTAAGCGATCCCTGACCTGTACCGAAGCCATGTATTCGGTGTTTTCGTACACGTCCAGGTAGGACCACTCGTGGAGGTCGCGGTGGGTGGCAACCCAGTAGCGGTAGTTGCCGTCGAACAAGTGCTGGCTTGTGGACAGGTAATAACGCTTGGGCGTGGCCCGGTAGCTTTCCACCTGCTCCTCGACGCTTTCCGTAGGGTCGAGGCCCAACTCTGCAAAAGCCCTGTTGAGGGACTCGATCTCCTTCCTGCGCCGGGCTACGTCCCGTTCGTCCGGGAACTCCTCGACGTACGTCGGGGCGCGCACTACCGTCACCTCGGCGGCGCCGCCGCCGTCGAAGACCAGGTAGCCGCCGCAAGCCAGGAAGACCCACCCGCCCCGGGGGTCCGGAATGCCGGTGATCACGCGGGCGCACTCGACTTCCCACGGCCCGCCCCGAGATGTCTCCTCCCGCACGGTTTCACCCGAAGCGATGTTCACCTCGTACAGGGTCATGAGAGGCCCGTCATCGTCTTCGCCCGGCATCAAGAGGCGTCGCGAGACGCCTGTCACCACCGTGTCGAACGACGCGACGGGGCTGAACGTGACGCCGGGAAGGCTCACGCTCGAAACGAACGCGCCCGACGGCTCGAAGACCGAGAACCGGGAGAGCTCAAAGTCCACCACCCCGATCGTCCCCACGTCTCCGCGCACGAGGGCAGCGGCACCGCCGAACTCACCGGGACCCTCCCCCTGTTGGCCGAAGACTCCAACGACGGCGCCCTCCGAGTTCACGCAATGAACGCGCTCCTCATAGGACTCGATCACGCAGGCCACCCGCCCGTCCGCGAGCAGCGCGACTTGGTTATTGTCGGTGAACGGCACACTCGCGGTGGCGATGACTTCGGGCGTGACGATGGTCTCGCTGTCGGCGTCATCCTGACCACAGGCGCCAGCGAAGGCCAAGAGTGCTGCCACAGACGGCCACAGAACTGCCTCCGCAGGACTGAAGCAGCGGCCGCGATGGATTGGCTTGTACGGCATGAAATGGGATTCCTCCTCTGGGACGGCGGGGATAGGTTCACCCTCTGTATCTTGTTAATGACGCTAGATAGTGCCTGGCAGAAAACGTGATTTGCGTGCCAGAATCACGTTTTTCAGAGGGTCGACAAATCGGTTGTGATACCCAGTCTGGCAATCGGCTTCCCGACCGACCTTAACAGGGCCGTCGGAGCATTTTCTCGGCCCGATTATGCGTGGATACACGCCGGTCCCGTATCGGTTGGCCCCGCCACTGCCTTGCGCCGTTAGCCGGACGCCCGATCTCCCGCTCCGTACAGGCGCTCGCAGCTACGCAGCAAGCCGTTGTCGTCGTCGCTTCTCGCGTTTACGATCTCTCTCTCGCTCCAACGCGCCAATGCGTTGGATGTTGGCAGCCACCACAGCGGTCCCGACGACTCGCTCGAATTCCTCCTTGCTGACCACACGCACCCGGTCCAGTCCACGCTGATTCAGGTTGTTTATCGCCGATTCCATACCTGGATGCCGACGGCGCGCCTCCTTGAATTCCGCGACGGGCTGCCGCGTGCGTTCTGCCTTCGTCATATTCCCGGCTTTCGGCATCGCCGTCACGTCCAGCAATTGATCCAGTCTGGTACGCAAGTTGTGACCGTAAAAGCCTCGATCAAACGAGGTGATCCGCAGTTCTGGAACGTGCTTCTGGACCTGGATCACCAGCTCCCCTGCAATATCCCAGTCGGAGCCTTCCCAGAGGATCACATGCCCCAGCACGAACTGGTGCCAATCCTCGATGATCGCTACCGAAACAACCAACTCCATGAACGTGCCGATTACCCGATCGACCGGGCCGAACGCCACGCTCGCCCGCAACGAAGCCGCCATGACGTACCTCGTGGAGGCATTTATACCAGCCAACACTCGCGCCGCAAATGAGACGACGCACCGGCAATGGGATGATCGTCACTCCAGAGGCCCTGAAGAATATGACGAAGCCATAGCCGACTACCTCACGGGCTTGTTCGAGCGTGGCGGTAAATCGGCGGACACTTGCGCGCTTACGCTCGCCACTATTCGTTACCGTGCCAAGATACAATCCAGGCCCGATCCGGCAGGCAGCCTCACGGTGGCGGACACAGCGGTAGACGCCGACGGCTCCGGGCGCATTCATGTCCGCGCATCCAAGACAGATAAGACCGGGGAAGGGTGCAGCCTGTATCTCGGCCCGTGCGCGGTGCAACGCATCGTCACGTGGCTTGAATCCGCAGGCATCCAGGACGGCCCGCTATTTCGGAGAATTGCGCGAGGTGCAACCGGCAAGGTCGGCAGCGATGCCATAAACGTCCGTTCCGATGGTCGTATTTTGCGCACTCGCGCTGAGGCTGCCGGTCTTGAAGGCCGGCTCACAAGTCACAGCGTTCGTGTTGGCTCCGCGCAGTCCCTCGTTAGCTGTGGTGCTACGTTGGCCGAGGCGCAGCGCGACGGTCGCTGACAATCCTCACGGATGGTTCTACGCTATGCGCAACACAAACTGGCGGCGCGTTCCGGAACGGCGCGCCTTCGCTACCAGGCTTCGTATTCCAAGCCTTGCCGTTCATCCCACAACCCCGACCGCATGACGCGGCCGACACACGAAGAGGCCTTCCGAACAGCGCTTGCCGCACTCCACGACAAGGCAGGCCCGGTAACGCGCATTGCCGAGCGCTTGCGCATAGCGTGCAAGCGCTGGCGGACACCGGTTATCCGCGTGACGTGTGCCGCGACATGCCCGATCCTGTAACGGATACCGCGGATTGGTTCGATATGCAGGCCGAGGTCGGAAACCCCGATAACGAATGAGTCCCCATTACCTCCGAAAACAAACCTGTACTCCCTTACATGACCAATGGAACATACATAACATGTGAGAAACGGAAAGCGCATCTTTAGCCGCCTCAGAAACCATGGCATTGCTGCCATCGATAGCGCCCGCGAATCCCGATAGGATATCAGCAGCTTTCGCGCCCGTCTTGCGATTGCCAATGCCGCCATCACGGAAGCCATTGTGGGCTGCGCGTTTCTGCGCGGCCCCTCGTGGGCTGAGCAGTCAGCCGCCAGCTTTGCCGCAACCAGAACCAAACCAAAACCATGACCGAACCCCGCTCACATACTATCCACGAAATGGAGGAAGTAGCATTTCGGGCCATTCGGCGCGCCAAGAATCGGGCAAAAAAGCGGAGGCGCAGAGGCGACCCGCCAGTGCCCGAAGAGAACACGACAACCCCAGACGCCCGCTTTGTTATAGCGCGCGCTGCGATTGCCGAAGCCGGTTTCCCGGACGATTGGCACTCACACGCTGCCGCGCTCAACGTGGCGAAGCACCCGAACGATTACGACCAAAACTATTTTGACCAACTGCCATAACTGAACCACTCATGACCCCCGAACAGGCAACGCGCGCCGCTTGGCACCAAATAAGGCGAAAAAACGGCAGGAACCGGTCCCCAAAGCACGGTGGAGAGGCCGGTAGATTCCGAAAAAACGCAAACTACCCGATCAAGCACCATCTGATACGCCTACACACAGCAATTGCAAATTTGGGATCCAATTCTTCGCAACAGACAAGAAAAAACCCGTTTCAGGGCATCGGATGGCCGTTATTACCGCTTCACACACCCATCAATGCTTTCCACGGAAAAACTACTCCCGTAGCCTCAACTTGGATCTAATTTTGGAACTGCTGGTCCACACACGGAGGAACACTTGAAAGCAGCCTTAGTAGCCCTCGTAACCGTGCTATGGGCCCCTATACAGGCGAAAGCGCAAAGCATCCCGCACCGCTCACACGTGGACAGTGAAAGCTCAGACAAAGAGTGTATCAAGAAAGATGATTCCGACTTGGGCATTTAGGAGCTGTATCGCTCTACTCACAGCGGCACTTGTGACTCCTGTAGTCAGTGCCGGGCAGCAGACTTGCATTGATCGTGATCCTCTCTACCGTCTTGACGGAGATACCCTTCTCTGGCATAATGTGAGGGCAGTGAGTACCGACGATATTCATCTAGCCGTGTTCACCGGGACCGCTCCAAGGATTCACCTCTTCGATCTTGCCGACGGTACCCACCTGCAAAGCTGGGGGCAGGACGGCGAAGGCCCCGGTGAATTCCTGTCATCCTCTGGGTTGGAGTTGATAGGCAATCATGTTTACGCGCTTGATGGCAATCGGGGCAGGCTGTCCATCTTCGAGGTCACGGGTGATTTGGTGCGCACCGTATCGCTGCAGGATTTCGGAATGCCTCCCAATTTCGCTCGGCGGCTTGATCGGGCCGGGGGTGACAGGGTCCTGTTCGGTTTGTCCGTGCCCATGGGCAACGAACGAAGCATCATCGCCCGGTCGTTCGGGCCCAGCGCCAGCGAGGATCCGGTTCATCAGGACACGGTGATCGTTTTCGCCCAGCGTACGGCTACCTTGCGTCTCACGGCAGAGGGAGCACCGGGCCTTACACTTTCGTCTCCGTACTCACCGACATCGCGATGGACATCCGTTGCTGGAGGCGTCGCGTTTTGGCAGGGATCGGATTCAGACATCAGGGTTTTAGGTTTCGATGGCGCCCTGAAGTCTGTGATATCGCTTGCTCTTGATGATCGGTTCGAAATCACCGAGGCAGACCGGGAGTACTGGCTTCAGAACGAAATCCCACAGGAATTTTTCGGGCAGCGGGTATTCGAGCCCCTGAGAGAAAAGGCACGGCGAACCGTTGACTTTCCCAGACACCACCCGCTGATGTTCAAGCTCCTGGACGGGCCGGACGACCTATTGTGGGTGCGTCGGACTCCAGGCGGGCAGGATCAGATTTGGGATATCGTAGATACCGAAGGGCAGCTAGTCAGCCGGATTACGTTGGCACCGGGTCAAGCCCTCTTGTCCGTGATTCCCGGTCACCTCGTACTGAAAGTAACGGATGACCTTGGTGTCGAGTCGGTTGAGGTTCATCGGTGCTGATCTCTTCCGTCCGGGAGACTCCCCTTGGCTTGGGCGCGCCAATTGTGACTTTGCTCCACTTCAGGTAGTTAGCCACGTCGTTGGGAGTGGAAAGGAGCGCATCCTCATCGCACCGAGGGCCTAGACGCGGCCTCGGCGATGAGTTGCTCAGGGGGGTAGCCGGTCATGGGCATCGGTTCGCAAAATCAAACGCTGTCCGCTAGCGGAACGCCGCCATGCGGGGCGCCTCGATCACGTGCCCTCCCACACAGGTTTCGAGCAGCGCTCAATAATCCGCCGAACGATTCTCTTGTGCCTTCGATGGCGCACTCTCCGCTTCAACGGCAAACGTCGTGGCTTCACCCTTTGGAAGCGTCAGTCCATCAGGAAAATCCCTGTTTCCGTAATCGCTGAGCTCAAACCGGTCCAAAGTCAGGTCCCCATTCAGCGGACGCAGGGTGACTGATCTCTGACTGCCTTGTCCGGAGATGAGTACGCTTCCATACAAGTATCCGTTTGACCAGAAATACTTGCCCAACTCAGGCTTGAAGGCCATTCGATTATCAACAGCGGAGTATTGGAAGCCGGTATAGGCCAGCAGTCCCGCCCAGGCTGCCATAGCTCTCGCATACCGATGCCCGTACTCCCCTTCGTTGAACGGATTCCTCTTGTGGCCATCATAGCGATTGCGGATGGCCCGAAATACTTGCAATCCCGCATCAACTTGACCTTCGTATATCATGTGCGCGGCGGTGCTGTATTCGAAGCCCGTCATGATTTCGGTATAGTATGGAAACGGGAAATCCAGCAGTTCGCCACGCGGGTAGCTTGCCATGAGAAGTCCCGCTTCGTTGCCTAGCCCGAAACTCCTGAACGTGTTGAAGTGCTCATTGAAATCGTCGATATAATTGTATTTCATGATACTTCGGAGTGTCGTCTGCACGTTGTCCTTGTCCAGCACATGGCCTAGCCCGGCCGTATGGGACAGGTATTGGCCAACCAGTTGGTCGACAAGGCACCCCTTGCCAAGTTGGGCGACTTTGCTCGTACCTTCGGGAATGTGGTGCTCGTAGTATTCACCATTGAAAATATTGTCGTCAATCCAGGCTCGGCCTCGTTCATACAAGTCCCTGGTCTCTTCGGCAAACGCATCATCCCCAACATGTCGAGCCATTTCTTCCGATGCCCGCAAAGCTCCCAGATACCATCCGGCCATTTGAGGATTCGGGCCCAGGTAATTGATATCCATTGTGTTGTGCTGACTGCCCTCCATCACCCCATCCTTGTCCTGGTCCCAGATGCCGGTCCAGGCAAAGCTCATCGCCTTTCGGATGTTAGGCCACCACATTCTCAACATTTCGTCGTCGCCCGAGAGTTGCCAGTCGCGATACATCTTTATCAGCGTGCCCATTTGGCCGTCCGCCGCCCAACGCTGGAAGCTCCTGGCTCGCTTGTCGATAGGAAGCCCGACGCGGTGACTCATGGCGCCATCGTCATTGACGGAATGCACGAATTCCACTTCGCGGAATTTCAGCGCCAGGTCTCCGAACAAAAAGGGAGTGGTAGATTCGTAGTTCCAGACGTGAAAGCATGTACCGAATCCCCATCCTGAACTCTTCGAGGCGCCAATCTTGGTTCCCTGGATACTACCGGTTCCCTCAAAACCGAATGGAAGGCCATCCGCCGTTCGAAAGACCGTTTGGCTGCGCAGGTTGTTGAGATTAAACAACCCGGCCTCCTTGAGAACCTCAGGCGCGTCACTTGCGACAAGCGTCCTGACAAACTGCACCGTTTCCGTCTCCAATTCTTCCAGTTGAGCCATCGTCTGCACGGCGACATCCCAGGCGTCATCGTATAGCGTGGTATAGTAATTCCCTACGATCTCCGTCCCCCCGAATTGTCCCGCATGGTGGACGCCGTGATCCCAGGCCCGACGATTCGGAAAGTGCCAACTCAGCATGAACGTGATGGCTGAGGTCTCACCCGGCTCCAGGGCAACCTTGACCGCAACCGTGGCGGGAGGTGTTTGAATGACGCGCGCGGTGTCCGGATGGTCGACCAGTTCACCGTCTTCGATGAAGTCATCCCAGAATTCCCGAAATGTCCAGTTCCAGCCGAGCGGCGCCCATGACGTTCGATGCGTAACGGTGGCCGATTCAGTTGTCGTGAGAGCCATGGTCCCCCAGTTCACGTCCAGCGAATCAACACCTTCGGAGGTCATGTAGATACCGGATATCCCGGCATCAGAGCGATATTCGTTCACATTCCTGACCGGAGTGCCACTCCATCCATCTGCGCCGATGTAATTGGGAACCATGCCACCAATGGCCGCCTCCAGTGGCTCGTTGGAAGTATTGGTAAGCACGTACCGCAGGATCGCCACCGGGATGCCACTCTTGTCCGCGTTACCCACAATAAGAGGATTGAAGGCCTCCAATCGAACGTTCATGGGCACGTTCGAGTGTTTGAAATCTACTTGGGCAAGCGGGTATGCTGCCGCGAATGAAGTGGCTTGAAAACGCGGGAAACCTGAATTGACTGCGTCGGCACCCCAGTCTCCACTGTAATCTTCTGCGGGAACCGGGCCCTCCAATACCCGGATTCTTCCCGTGCTATCCGGCTGCTTGTAGTAAAGTGCGAAAAATGGGCCATTGGCTATCGTAGGCGCAACCAGCTTGAACGCGGGCAGATAACCCAGCGCCCCTCTGTTCATGATTTCCCAGTCACGCAGATCCCCCCGACCGCCTAGCGATACCGTCCCGGTGCCAATCCCTCCGAGCGGCATGGCGACTTTGTCCAGGTACTTGCCCGAGTATGTCTTGAGGATAGGCCAGTCAGCATGCCACACGGTAGGCGAAGTAGGAGTTTTACAAGCCGAGAATGCTATCAGGGTGATAACCGCAATCGGCGCAATCTGCTTAATCATCATGCGATACCGGTTCTGTTGACAAGACCGAAAGTAGTACAGGTACGCTGTTGTGGATAGGCGGCTAGCCAATTGCTGGTGCGGCCTTGCTGAGTGCCCCTCCCTTTTAACGACCCCGATTGTTGACGTCTCTGCTAAAGTCACCGGCAATGCTCACCGAGAGCAATCAGCGCAGCGACCATCGGCGATGGCTCCATGCTGCAGCTACTACTCAAATGCCGCACCTATTTCCGCCAGCGACTTGCCAAGAGCTGCTACGGCAACGCTGTTTAACGCATCTTCCGCTCCCTGCAAATGGATCGTTCTATGCACATGCGTATGTGCTTCACCTGGCTCCAGCGCCATGGCCGGCGAGGAAGTCTCGAGCTCGTAGAACGGACCCAGAGGGGCGACGCCCGGGGCAGGCGGACCATCGTTGTAGCTGTTGACAACGTCTCCTGCGTAGGGATCGTCTTGTAATTCCCACATGGAATTAACATAATCAGCGACTTCTTCCGGCATCGTGTACTGTACTAGTGTAAGTGCACGATTGGCGCCGTCGTAACTGCCGAAAGTGGGCATGCTCCGCGACTTGGACAGTCCGATTTTGCTGCGGAATTCGCCGTCACCCTTGAAGAAGATAACGTCGTCATCCACGGCAAGTCGATCCGGTGGCACGTCGCCGAAATAAGCTGCGTTAACAATCGGTCCACGCTCTTCTTCGGTGCCGGCCGCGTACGGAATAACTACGGTGGTTGCAGGCGACGGATTGTACATACTCAGGATCCAGATAGAAAGTAGTCCGCTCTCTCGTACCCAGGCCTCACTACCGGTGTTTGTGACCGTATTGATGGTCTCAAACGCCACGACACTGACCGCAGGGTCGAGCTCCAGACCCAAGTGTGTCTGCACCTGCATCAAATTGATCAAACGGACATCGCGATCCACCCGGAGGTCAAAGGACGTTCCGGAATAGTTTTGCAGCTGCATTGATTTCTCGAAGGAAATCCTGTCACGCTCTAGCTCCACGGTCGAGAAAGGCTCCCAGTCAATGGCTGCCGGCACATACCAGTGGTCGAGATCAAACGGATCACCTTCCTTGAAGTAGATTGAAAACTGGCCGCCTTCAGGTCCGAGCCAGAAGCGGTCCTCGCCACCGAACACGTTAATGTGTTCCTGTCGCTCGCCAGAGGCAATCACCTCCCTATTGATCCAGCCAAAACTGAGCCCGTTGCTTCCTGCTGCAGTGCTGGTGAGTACACGCCCTTGCATGGCCGGACTCATGGCCACTTGTGCCTCCCCGACTTCATCAGAGAGGATAACCAAGTCCGTGTGCTTTTCAAGAAAGGCTACATCATCACCGAACGTCGACGTACCGGTCTCCAACTCTCTCTCCATGGTCTTTTCCGACTGGTTGCATCCTATGAGCAGCACTGGCAAGAGCAAGCTTTGTAACAAACCGTATTTCATGGTTTACCTGGATTCTTAAAGGTGGCGGGATATTGTCGTCGCTCTACTCCACCCTGTTGTCCGGCTAGACCGTTACGGGCAGTGTGGCCCCATGAGCATCGGTAGTTTCCGGCGGCGCTACGCTGCATGGAATCAGGGTAAGGGCCCCTTCACCAGGCGGCCGGATTTGCGCACGCGCTGAATCACCGCCCGCAGGAACCGGGCGGGAAACAGAGAAGCGCACGCGAATTAATGCCGCCGCAAGGCAAGCCCAATCCGCCGGCCACATGCCAGGCGAGGCAGTCGTTTTCCGGCTGATCGAACGACTCATGGCTGGATTTCAATCGGATAAGCAGCAAGTTGGGCTTCTGTAAGGGTAACGGGAGCCCGGTCTCCAATGACCAGATCATATGGACCTTCATCCGGCAGGCCTTCGACCTTGAGGATTACCTCGTAGGGCTTGTCATAGGCCACCGGAAGCGCGGAAAGAAGCTCGGAAATCTCTATGGTCAGCGTTCGGTTTTGAAGCCCAGAAAATTGGACAGCCAGCCCATCTACGCCTACAGCCAGGTCATTCTCTACGTTTACGTATAGACCGCCTAGCTGCCGCAGCACATCCGCAGCGGCCATAAGCCCTCCTACCTCGGCCCAGCTTGGTCCAGAACGGAGGGGGGTCTGAGGAAAGCCTTCATGGTCAATGTTTTCCGGTCCCAGCCCAAGCGGGAATGTGGGGGTGTTATATATGCCATTTTCCACATGACGGGGGTGGGTGACAAGCGCCAACGAGGAACGCGCAGCCGCAATCCCTCGCTCAATGAGATCCTGACGGCCAGTCATTAGTCCCAGACGCACGAATATTCCAGCAAAACGGTGATCTCGCTGATCAAGCCATTCGGCATCACCAATTTGCGAGGAAAATCCGCCAAACGGATAAGCGGTGATAATGTAGTGAGGCGCCCAGACCGTCTGCAATAGGCTGGCATAGTCCGCAACAGCTTCTGCCGCATCCAGGAATTGTTGCTCGCCGGTTGTTTCATAGAGAGAGACAAAGCCCTGAAGGGCCCAGGACATGGCCATTGCGTTGCGTGGCGGCTGCCCTGTCCGTGTATCAAAAAAACTCTCGGCCTTCACTGCGCACGAGTAAAGGGCCTCGAAATCGACCCATCGATGCGTAGGCAGGACTTCGTCCAGCAAAAACTGCGCGGCTTTCGTTGCCGCATCCATGAACCGCTCCTCTCCTGTTGCGCGAAACAGCTCGCTCAGGACCCACATGTGCGCTCCGCCTTCAGCATTCCAACGCATACTTGGCCGAGCGTTGAGATGCTCGTCGAACCAGGCAGGCACGCTCCCATCCGATGCAATTCGGCCAATCAGGAATTCACCGTAGTGCTGGACGTATTCCAGGATGCGTGGATCCTGCTCGAACAAGCGATAGAATTCCATTAAGTAGCCCGCAGTCACACTTGCAGAAGCAGTCTGGTAGTCCCCGTCTTCCCAGTTCCAGTAGTTCCGAGTTTCGTCCGGATTATACCCCTGGCTTGGAAAGCGCCAGAGGCTGCGCTTCCAGTGCTGCTCATTAAGATCATACAGCGAAGGGAACAGGCCGTCATTCTGCGGTGCAGAAAGCGTAAGATTGACGATGCGCCGGGCCTTGTCGACAAGTGAAGCGTCGCTCAGTTGCTGCCCCCAATAGTAAAGCCCGGTGGCATCGGCGACATTATTCCACCATGCCGTGTTGTAGGCCAGATGGAACCACTGAGGAGCCGTAAGGCGCAACGCTCCCATCGCCTGGTCGGCCATCTCCCATTGCTGCCAGGAGTCCAAGGAATCCGGGCCGCTTGGGTCTCTGTGAACCATTTCAGGTAACCCGCCCAAAAGTTCGACGGTGTAGCCCTTGTACGCGAAGCTGGCTGGATAAAACACTTCGGCGTAGTCGGCAAACGGCATGGCCTGCGGACGGGGCCGCTGCATGTAGTGTGTGCCGTAGTGTTGCCACAGGAAACTGGCGACCTGGCGATAGCCAAGGTTGGGGGCCGCATCGGCACTGATGAGAAGATCCATGCCGTAGCGAACGACATTGTCGGACAGCGTGCGAACCAGCGTGCCGCCTGCATTTTCGTGCCGCCAGAAGACATGCTGCTCCGTTATTACGTCCATGAGGCCATAAGCCAAGAGCGGGTTGCTGGTCATCCCTGAGACGAGCTCCAGGTCCAGAACAGCCGGTAAGGAGATCCTGCTTGAGTCGATGGGAACGCCGAAAATCCAACGATGCTTTTGAGGCCGGGCCCCTTCAGCAAACACGGCGTGTTCGTTGATTTGGTCCACGTCGGGGACAATTGCTGCAAGCAAGTCACCCGTTTGCACAATGGAAGCAGGTGAAAAGAAAGCCCGATCTCCGATAACGTCACCTGGTGAGCGCTTGTAGGCCGGGGCATGGCTGAAATCGGGTGGCCCTGACTCAGCGAAAACAAAGGGAGAGAGCAGATACTCGAGGCGTGGCGGGTCATCCAGGAGTTCGCCTCGGACATCAATATGTACGGATGATTCTCCCGTACGAAGGATAACGACTTGACTGACGCGCGCCTTCGCTGTCTCGCCGACCAGCTCTACCTGCACCTGGCCGGAATCACGCTGCGTCACTTCAACGGTCTCCAGCACATCGGAAACGATTATTCTATACTCTTCTGCCACGCGCAGTGCACGTCCATGCTCATTGGATCGGTCCAGGTACAACGCAGTCGTATTGGTTGGTCGAGGACTGGGCGGCCGAAATGCCTCCGCAACACGCACCCACTGTCCATCCCTGGCCGCAAAGAACGCCTGCGTTATCCCGGCGGAATCCGTTGCGAAGGCGGCCTTTACGAGACCATTGGAGATCTCGATTCCCTCCTCTGTCTCTGTAACGGTAATCTGCGCGCAGACAATTCCCGCCATCATAATTGATACCACTACGGATACGCCGGCGCTCCGTAGCAGGTCAGCCATGCGGCGGGCGACAATGCCGACTATCGGGTGTAGCCTTTGTGGGGTTGCAGCGTGACACATCGGGCTTATATGGATTTGCCAGGAATGGTAGCGTTAACAATCTTGGGTGCAAGCGCCTCCACCACCGGGATAGACGCTGGGTTGAGACAGGACCGCGTGCGAGGCATAGACGAATTCAGTCATGTGAGGTTTCTCTGCCCAGTGCCTGGTGGCCTTGTTGTGATCGCAGGTGCCGGAGGCTTCTGCGATCGTCCATTAGGTGCTCGATCGGGTGCTGGTCGCTTCCTGTCCGTTCCCACGACCCTAACTCGGTGCGAGCACGCTCAGCTTCGGCGAGCAGCCGGTTGACGATATCCGGGTGCTGGGCCGCTACATCACGTGACTCGCCAGGATCCGCGACCAGGTCGAACAATAACGGCGCTTCAAGCTCGCGCAAGCCAGATTCCCACCAGACCAGCATTTCAGAGCGGCGTGGCAAGTGCAGCTTCCACCTGCCCTCCCGCACAGCCTGCAGGTTGAGGCCGTTGTAATAGTAGAAAACGCGGACCTCAGCATTAGCCAAGGCTTCGCTTTTCAATACTGGGCTCAAATCGACTCCGTCAATTACACGGTCCCGAGGCAAGCGCGCGCCCGTTATCGCAGCAGCAGTCGGCAGAAAATCCATCGCATTTATCATCGCATCGCTGGTTTGCCCCGCGGCTATTTGCCCCGGCCAGCGCATGATACAAGGCACGCGCATGCCGCCTTCAAACGTGCTCCCCTTTCCACCCCGCAATGCCCCGTTTGAACCATACGCGGCCGATGGACTCGATCCATTGTCTGACGCGAAGATCACAAGCGTTTCGGCAGCCCTGCCGGAACGCTCCAGATGATTCAGGAGCTCTCCGGTACTCCAGTCTATTTCCTCCACCATGTCCCCATAAACGCCACCCTTGGACTTGCCCGCAAATCTGGGATTGGGCATCCACGGTGCATGCGAGCGTGTATGCGGAAGGTAGAGGAAGAATGGCCGCCTGGACTCGGCGCCAATAAACTCCACCGCGCGACGGGTGAAATGCTCCGTAATGGTTGTCACATGCGCATCTGGGTCAACGATTCCGTCATCTTCCAGCAGCGGGGTGGATCCATCCGGATGCGTGTTGCCGACCATGCCGTGAAAGAGGTCAAAACCGTGCCTCTTGGGATGAAACTCTGACTGTGAGGTAAAGCCTGTATGCGTTTGGAAATCAAAGCCCTGGGGCATACCGAGGTGCCATTTTCCGATGCAGGCTGTTCTATACCCTTGTTCCTTCAACAGCTCAGCCACTGTTACTTCACTTTCCTGCAATCCCAGATCGGAATAAACGCCCCCAACAGCATAAGGCATACCACATCGAGACGGATACCGCCCCGTTAACAGGGAGGCCCGAGATGGGCTGCATACCGAGCACACGGATCGGTAATCCGTGAATCGAATACCCTCACTTGCCAGACGGTCCAGATTCGGTGTATGAATCGTAGTCGAGCCATAGCAGCCCAAGTCGCCATAGCCCAGGTCATCCGCAAAAATCAAGATGATATTGGGGCTATTCGCACGTGACTCTGTTCCCCAACAGCCGCCCCACATCGAGGCGGCGGCACCAACGGCTGCAGTTTTGAGAAAACTGCGACGGGGCACGGTTCCCGGTTTGTATTGTCTCTTATCCATCCAGGTCCTCCGCGTGCGCATCACCTTCATGCTCACGCAAGAATTCTGCCATGTCGTCGTGGCCATAGTGGACGGCAAGTTGCAGTGGAGTTCGTCCCGCCCCTGCCGCTGGACCGACCTCCGCGCCTGCAGCAACTAGATCTCTTACAAGATCCATACTTCCGCTGAAGGCTGCCCAGTGGAGTGGTGTCCAGCGCTGCGCGGCATTGCTGGCCTTAATATCTGCTCCCGCAGCAATCAGCAGACGCCCTGTGTTTGCTTGTCCTGCCATCGCTGCTCGCAATAGCGGGGTCCATCCGTGGATGCCTTGTGCCTGTACGTCTGCGCCCCATTCCAATAGTAGCATCGTCATCTCCTCATGCCCCAGCTTTGCCGCACGGTGCAAGGGAGTCCAGCTGCCTGCTCCTCTAATGTCGATGCCGGCCCCTGCTTCCAGCAGTACGCCGGCGATCTCCACATGACCCTTTGCTGCTGCACGGTGGAGCGGTGTCCAGTCTCCAACTAAACGATCTGGGCCGGCGCCACTTGCAAGAAGTTCGGTAACCTCTTGAAGATTGCCTGCCTCAACGGCGTGGTGCAACGCAGCGTCTACCTGAGATTGCATGACATGCGCAGTGGAATGTGCAGATGGCGGTAGGATTACAAAAGCATATTATGGGAACACCTGGTCAAAGTGGTCCCGGTACCATTGAATTTCAAGTTGGTCGCGTGCGTCCAGACTGTCTTGGCGAGTCAACAACTGATACCGATACTGCCGGAAGGCGCGCATGTCTTCTTGCATAACGCGGCCGGCCTCACGCCAATGTGGGCTACCGTGCCACTCTTTCGGGTCGGGATACTCCGGATGCGCCGCCCCAGTCGGTCGTATCCCCGAGCCTGGTTGGCCATAATCACCAAGGTCCTCTCTTGCCAGGTCAGCGAGAGCCAGCAGCCTGGCTACTACGTCAGGATGCTGCGACGCCAAGTCGCGTTCCTCCCCGATATCCTCTTTCAAATCGTATAGTTGCGGCGATTCCATCAGCGTGGTTCTCAGGGCAAGCCATCCCGCACACTCCCCGTAGATTCCGTCACGCTTTTCGGGCCGTGCAAGGTGCAGCTTCCATCGGCCGGCCCGAACAGCCTGCAACCACGTACCCGAATAATAATAATAGACCTCATGTGGCGTTCGCGCATTCTGGTCCCCCTGCATTAATGGCCAGAGATTCTTGCCATCGATGGTGCGGTCCTGGGGCAACGGGGCCCCGGCCAAGTACGCGAACGTGGGCATAAAGTCCATTACGGTTGCTAACTCGTCACAGACGATGCCGGCCGGAATGTGTCCCGGCCACCGCATCACGCAGGGCACACGTACACCGCCTTCCCACGTAGTGAGCTTTCCACCACGTAGTGGAGCAGCCGACCCTGACTGATCGTCGAATCCCAGCCAGGGACCATTGTCAGAGGTGTAAATCACAAGTGTCTGCTCTTCCAATCCCAACGCTTGCAGGCGGTCAAGAATAAGCCCGGTACACCAATCGATCTCTTCGATGGAGTCCCCATACAGACCAGCCTTCGAGGTACCCTGAAATTCCTTGCCGGGGTAGATGGGAATATGCGGCATGGGGTGGGCCAGATAGACAAAAAATGGCCGCTCCCGGCTCTGCTCAATAAACCGTATCGCCTCACGGGTATAGTCTTGGGTAAAGCGGAAGAAATTCGGCCGCTCGGTGAGCTTTCTGTCATTGTAAAAGAGCGGAGCCGCGAAATTCTCGAAGGGCTGCGTTCCGGTAACCATCCGGGTGCCATAAAACAGGTCGAAGCCCTGACGGTTAGGCGCAAAGAGATCATCCTGACCCAGGTGCCATTTACCGAAGCACGCCGTCGCATACCCTTCACCTTTAAGCACGTCCGCTATGGTCACCTCATCCGGACTCATGCCGAAGGGCGCACCATATAGGTGAACATCGGGAACACCAGCCCGCACCGGGTAGCTGCCTGTTAAGAGAGCGGCTCTTGATGGAGAACAAATCGGGCTTACGTAGAAGTCGGTAAATCGGGCTCCCTCGGCAGCCATACGATCAATTCGCGGCGTCCGGATGTTCTGCGAGCCGTAAACGCCCAGGTCATTGTAACCCTGATCATCTGTAAATATGATGATGAAGTTGGGCGGTTCGGCTGAACTATTGCGGCAGGCCTTAAGCAACCCGGAAGAGCCTAGCGCACCAATCCCAACACCAAGTGTTTGCAGGAAATGACGTCGGTTAATCGTCCAAGACTTCGCCATAGCTCTGAAGAAGACTAATCCTATGCCCGGTCGTGAGAGATCAGATCACCGAGATGACGACGAAAGATCCTCCGCGTATTTGAGTAAGCACGGTATGGCTTCCCGCCAAGCATATTCATGGCCGCTCCTCCCAGTTTTCCCGCGTGATGCCTGCCTTACACCCAAGCCTGCACGTTGCGTTTGCTGGCCTGCAGCCCATTGCCTGCCTCTTGCCCGGAATGCCCTTCAATGAGCCGAACCAGGCAACACATTAGGATCTATGCGTTGTTGAAAATCAGCGCCTGGAACAGTAAGCAGCAATGTGCCATGACTTGGGCCGAGATCGGCTCCGTGGCACGGCAGCCTTGGATACCACCTGAATTCAGACGTACAACAACCCGAGAAAACAAAGAATGCCATCTCTCCCTGATCTGGAAGAGCTCCCTCTACTCGCTATAAGCTGAACCCCAAGGATATAACGTGCGTGGCGCCGAGCCTTCCAAACTCCCAATAGGCATAGCCCATCGAGAGCTCGTATCCGCTTAGTGTGACGTTCAGCCCGGCCCCAAGCGTGAGACCCTCCTCGTCATAGTTGAACCGGTATCCTCCACGGAGTATCATCAGATTTCGAAATGAGTATTCCGTCCCCAGGTTCACTTTTTCCGGGCCGTCGTTGGGATGGACGAATTCCGCCGCCAGTGTCCACAAGTGCGGACTGCCTGTGCCTCCTTCCAGCACGTCATAAGCGGCGCCAAAACTAAAGTTGACAGGCATCCTGATATCTGCGGGCTCATAGCCAATACGCTCATCAAATGCTGCAATCTGCGTGTCGGGGCCAATATTTCTACCCACCATCGTAACGCGCAGACTCCGAATACCTGTATAGAACACGGTGCCAATATCGACAGCCCAGGCGCCGACCCTTGCATCATCCAGTGTTTCGGAGATGTACTTGGCGTTTACACCGAAGTGCAACCGATCTGTAATCCTGCGGGCAAAGCTAACGCCAATGGCAAGATCATTGGCTGTTACGGTACCCAAATCGGTCAACACTTCAGAACGACCGGTAGGCTCTCCTTCCAGCAGGATCGGCCTGTTCTCCGTTCGTGGCATATCCCCATAGTCAAGAAAAAGGAGGTTCACCCCGATCGAACCAATGCCTTCAAAATACCGGACGGCGGCAGCGCTAGTATAGTTGATGTCTGCAAACCAGCGAACATGGGACAGGGTTACATTCATATTCGCTACATCCACTATGGATGCGGGATTGGTAAACGACGAAGATGCGTCCCCGTTGCCCAAGGACGAATTGATTCCACCCATGCCGGCCTGGCGCGCATTGGTAGGCAGTTTTAGAAACTGGAAGCCAGCCTGCCCTACACGATTAAAGTCCTGTGGCGGAATACCTACCCCTAGTTCGGGTTCTACTTGTCCAAATGCCAGGTAGTGTG
This sequence comes from Rhodothermales bacterium, assembly GCA_963665975.1. Classification (GTDB taxonomy): domain Bacteria; phylum Bacteroidota; class Rhodothermia; order Rhodothermales; family Bin80. The sequence goes on along the minus strand of OY762508.1, from coordinate 56,700 downwards.
GGCCCACGAACATCAGTAAGGCGCAGGCCAAGTATACGAAGGAGGTCTGTCGTTTCATGGGGTACCTCGGTAAGCGGTGAGAGCGCAAGGGTCCACGCCGCAATTACTTGATGATGATGAACTTGCCCGTACTGGACTCTCCTTCGTGCCCGGACACGTGTGACTCGATATGGTAGATGTACACCCCAGGCTGCACGTTTTGTAAGAACCGGGTAAGCAGGTAGTCTCCGTGAAGCGCGGAACCCCACGGCTCCTCACCAAATCCATCCGAGTGCTCGACCCTGCGTATAAGCTCCCCGGCAACATTGAATATGCTGATCGTGCACTGTCCGGGGATGTTCAGGAAACTGATTCGCTTCTCCTGGGACGGATCAGACAGCCCACTTACCTGCCGGAACGGATTGGGTACTACAAGGACCCTTGACTGGTCGTTACTCGGAGCGGGCTTTGCGGCCAGTGCATGGTAGGTATATGCCGTGAAGCCGCTCTCCAAGCCATCGTTGTCGTACGACGTGACCCAGTACCGGTATGGAATTCCGGATTTCGTCGCGAGACGATAGGATACCTTGCCTCCCGAGGTCAATGCCTCAGCTTCCGCCCGCGACACGTCTGCAACCTCGATCCACGGACCTTCAATGCGAGATTCAGACTGGTAGATTTTGTATCCGGCAAAGTCGTTGGTGCCTTTCTGGGGATCGACATAGTTCGCCGGCACGGCAGTCCAGGTGATTTCGAAGCCCTGTGTGCCCGCCTCGGTGTCGACGAACAAATCCACCTTCAATTCATCCGCATTGCTGGCAAACGGAGTGTCCGCCACGGTAGGGGGCGGGAAGCCGGTTATGCCGGCATTCCAGTTCCCCGTTCTCCGGTACCCATCGACGATTTCCAGAGCTGCCTCCCAGTTAGCCTTCAGGTTGGCCAACCCGTCTTGCAGATATCGCTGCGTGGCCGCTGAGCCACCCACCTCGCTGACGTTACGGTCCATTTCGCCGAGTGCCACGACCCGAATAAGCTCCACGGAATCGCCAGGGGCTATGTCGTAGGGCCCGATGCCCCAGCTAAACGTGGGAGACCGCTCGTATATGTTGCCGTCAATCGTGCCGCCATCCGCATTCGCCTGCCGCCAGCTCATACGCGCCTGCTGCGTTGTCATTCGCGTGAAGACATACGTCTCATCCCGGTTCGTCGGCTGCCAAAACTCCGCGTCCGGAGCTCCCGGATTCTCATTGAGAATTCGGTGGAAAATGCCTTGGTAGACCGTGGTTTCGCCATTCTTGTTCGGCGTCAAGTAGACAATGTTGTCCGTAAACAATTGAGGCGAATACAGCCGGCGGTCGATGGAATTCTGGATCGTAATATTTCCCGGATCACCCCGATCTCCCGTTTCATCACCGGGAGAAATGTCATAGCTGACGGGGTCCTGGTTCGGCGGCATGGACGTGTCGTCATAAAAGACGAAGTTGCCCTGCTCCGTGCGGAAGTTTCGGAACGAAGGATCCCATAGATACTCATCATCAAAGGAAATGCCATATGGAATACCGAGGCTGATGTTGATGCCGAAGGCGACCTGGTAATACCAATTCGTGATAGTGCCTGCGCTAACGTTAGTGAACACCTCGCGCTGAATGATGAAGTCATCATACTTCGGCAGACTCCAAACCATTCTCTTGCGTGATACCTGCAGAGGTATCGTCGGCGCGTCAGACCCTTCGGGATCTACGGCCGAAACGGTCTCGAAGGAATACTCCTCGGCCTCCGTAAGGCTCTTCGTGAAGTTGTAATTCCTGACCAGCGTATGTGGTACGATATTGACGCCCGGCCATCCGTTAGTGAGATACCGGGTACCCTCTACCTCCCCCGCCCAGTTGCTAAGGGTGTTGAACCAGTTCGACGGGGCATCAAAGTATCCCGGATAAGAGGCCAGCCAAATGGGCGGATTGGGCACTCCTTCGCTGATGACAGTCCAGAATTTGCCGCGTGTGAACTTGTGCTCAGTGATACCTTGTCCCAATGCTACCATGGACGGCATGGCCACAAAGAAGGCGACAATAAGCATCGTCGTGGTTTTCCGGTTTGGTAATTTCATCTATCCAGACTCCTGTTAAAGTGTTGATGGAACGGTTCCAGGAAATACCTAGAAGGTGACCTGGAGTCCGAAATAGATCTGCCGTGGCGGCTGACTCTGGTGGTACCATTCCCACTCGTTTTCTTCCCCCGTCGTCGGATTGACCGGCAACATGCCCTCTTCGTGATACGTCTCCAGGGCATTTCCCGTCAGGAAGTTCAGGCGCTTCGTATTGAAGACATTGTAGACGTCAATACTGAACTCCACGTCCACAGGACCGGTGACATCAATCGCCTTGGAGAGCCGCAAGTTGGCATTGTGATAAGGCTTCCAGCGACGGTTGTTGGGTTCCGTTGAGAAATCCCCCGGGGAATGGTAGGTATAGCGATGCCCGCTGGCCCAAACGTAGTAGGCGTTCAGGTGCCAGTTGGCCAGTGGATAGAAATCGCCGATACTCGGCCCGAACTGCTCCGGCGAGAACAAGTCAGCAACCACCTTGAAACTGCTGGTCGGATTCCAGCGGTCATTGTTCTCTCCAGAGACGCCCTTGTCTCTCAGGCTTACGCCGTGAAGTGTATTGGGGCGCACGGGCTCCCCGTTTTCATCCTCTATGAAAATCTGCCGGAATCCGTATTGACCGGAGCGGACAAACGACCGATTATAGATTATCCTGGCCCGGGCATACTCAAGGAAAAGCGACTGGAGAGACACTTCGAGTCCACGTATGTCCACGTATCCACCATTCTGCGTAACGCGGCTACGACCGCCTCCGGGGGCAAACCCCAACGGGTTGGCCGCATCGAAATGGACTTCCGAGGTGACTGATCCGCCAAGGCCGAACACATTGGCACCGATCGTATTCGGTGACTGGCGGACGCCCAGCGATGTAAGATTCTTCCCGTCGCGGTAGTAGACCGTGGCATCAAGGTTTGCGATGCCCGGAATGTGTTGGTCGAAACCGAGCTCATACTGGATAATCTGCTCGAATGAGAGATCCGGGTTCGCCGTGCTCGTGTTCGGGTGATAGAAAACGAAGACGTAGTCCGTCGTGTCCGGCGAGGCGTGCGGTGCACCTTCAGAACTGCCGAATACATGGAAAACCGTGGGACCTCCACCGATAAGTTGCCAGGCTGGCCGCTGGTTGAAGTGCCCGTACGAAAAATGAAGAACCGTAAATTCTGTTATGGGGTGGGAGATGCCGAAACGCGGTGACAGCACCATTTTGGTCGAAGTATTTACGCCATGTGTCTCCTCGGTATACGTTACGATTTCCTCGTGAGGCACACCTTGCATACTCGTGATGACAGCCGGGTCAAAAATGGATGGGGCCGTCTTCGTATTGGCATCAAAGGCATCAAGACGCAGTCCGAGATTTATTACCATCCCGTTCGCTTCGATTTTACCCTGCACGTATGCCGCCGCGTCCCACGGATTGAAGTCCGGGTTCGTAGCATGGTTGGAGTAAATGGCGCCAGGCATCGATCCCGCTTTAAATAGCTTCGAAACGTATTGCGGAGAGAAGAGCGCGCCGGTTTTGAGTTGGAAAAACCGGTTCATCTGATTGGTGTAGTCCGCCTTGAAGACGGCGGCCTCTGAGCGAACGCGAAGCTGAAAAATGCCAGGATGTTCACGGTGAAAGATCGGAGGCAACAGAAACAGGGGGTTGCCCGGTATCATTGTCTCGTTCCATTCCGTACCAAACTGTGCGGACTCAGGATCGTAGACATCACTTGCCTCCAACTGCCTGAAATTGTCCCTGTCCAGCTGCATTGTGGTGTAGCTGGCCTGCACTTCCAGGAAGGATGACGGGTTAAACACATGGGACCATTTCAGCTGCCCACTCTTGAGCCGCATGTACTCGGGTGGTGTCGGAAGCTGAAATATGTGGGATGTCCCGTACGGCCAATACTTGAATTCCGAATACCCGGAATAGTAAAACGGCCCCGGTCCCCAGATGCCAGCGATGAAAGAATCCTCGCTCGACCAATAGCCGAGCCGCGGCGCCTCCGTGTTGTTGAACCCCTGGTAGAGACCTGAGAGTTCAAGTTTGTTGTTCCTGCTGATTCTGAAGTCCAGTTTGCCTTGATAATTCCAGTCTTGCGAATAAGGCAGGTAGGCCGGGTATTCCGGCGCATCCTTTAGAAACTTGCCTGACAGGAGGAAGCCAATTCGGGACGTAATCGGACCGTAGATGGTAGCCTCCGTTTCCCAGGTAGCCCGATCTGCATAGCTCTGCATGCGCTTCGAGGGTTCGCCGAACAAGTCCCCGGTAATGAAATTCGTCCACGCGCTCAACCGCTCTTGCGGCGTCTTGTCGGCCCAGGCACCACCTCCGTCGTTCTCGGTCCAGTAGTCCAGCGTCGCCATGGTGGCCCATTCATAGTTCTCCCTACTATAAATATTCCGGCCCCAATGATACTGCCCGGCCGGGCGCAGACGTGCCCTTACGGTGCCATAAATGCGGTCCGTCGCCGATCTGGTCACAATGTTGATGACCGAGCCCATCGCACGGCCATATTCCGCATTCCAGCCACCGGTGAGCACTTCCAGTTCGGCAATTGCCGTGGTGTTGATGCCAGTCAGGTTGCCACCCGAAACATTGTCTCGGAGGCTGAGCCCGTCAACGTAGTAGGCATCTTCCTGTCCGAATCCACCCCGGATGCCTCCGTTAACGTTTGTGGCGGCCTGGATCTGAATCGCCTCCAGCACTGTCTTTCCCCAGCTGTTATCTAACTCTTCTCCACTCACGCGCTCCTTGCTACCGGTCAGATCGACCTCAACGGGCGGCCGTTCGGCTGTCACGGTCAATTCTTCTGTCTCCAACGCGGTTTCTGCCATTTCAAAGTTGACAGGCGTGGTCTGATCTATGTATATGCGGGCATCCGTCTTTGTCACGGTTACAAATCCGACAAATGAAGCCTGCACAGCGTGAAGCCCGGGTGGGACCCTTAGAATGAAGTAATTGCCTTCGTCATCCGTGGAGCCGCCGAGAAGCGTGCCTTGAACTACCACGTTGACACCGATCATCGGCTCTCCGGTCTCTGCATCTGTGACAACCCCGGCAATCTTGCCGGTCTGTGATTGGGCTATGGCCAAGCCTTGGCAGGCCAGAAGCCCAGTGAGGATTAGGGCGGGGAGTTTTTTAAACATGGTCGACCTCTGCAGCCTGGATCGATAAACCGGGACGGTGTACTGGAGGGTGGCCCAGTTGCGGCGTTGCAGGATATGTTAAGCTTAACATTGGCAGGGTAGAAGAAACCGTGCTCGCTACTTACACACCGTGAACACCGCTACTGCGGACCGTACGCGAACTTACTTTACAAAAGAATAAACAAAGTGTCAAGATTTAATTAGGGTTTGCCAAGAAATTATCCATGCCAGTATGGGTCGATTCATAACGGGAACGCACCCGGTATCGAAATTGCGTTTTAGTGCAAGTATGGCCCGTTTTGACGGCTGTTCGACGCGTGCTGAGAGCTGCTTCAACTGTTGCGTGTTGATAATTCCTGAACTCTTCCCTAATTTTGGGTCACGTAGTGGTGCGAGTAGCCCGGCTCGATTGGCATGGAGGAGGTGTCATGCCTTTACTACTTGCGGCGTGCATGCCCGTTGCGTACCCGGCAAACATCATGGCACAGGCCGACCATGGAAAAGGCCTCGCTGATGATGGTTTCTGGTACGTTGCATGATTCGCTGTCTTCCGGTGTAACCCTAAGTGTGCCGAACATGGTGGCGCAACGTAATGGGTGGACCACTTTGGCTCCTGCGCTTCGGACGTTGCACGACACTGTGGAGTCACTTGCCGGAGCACAGCCGCCAAAGCGCACGCACTGATACGTGTCACTACGCTCACTGGAGAAGCGGACAGCGTGCACAGCGCCTTGGCTTACGCAAGAGCCCGAGGAAAGAAGTCGTGCCCGCATTCGGCGGCGTGAAGGGGCAGCGTGGTTCGGGTTGAAAGGGGTATTCGCGTAAGATTGTCCATCATGCGTTGTCGCAGGCAAATAGCGTCACCTGTCTTTGTGGGTGTTTTTCTGTCCGTGGCCTGGGCCTGCGTTGCAGGCTGTGGTCCACGCCTGCCCGCCGGCAGTGTTGCGGAGGCGCTCCCGGACCTGGTTGACTACAACTTCCACGTAAAGCCCATTCTAGCTGACCGATGTTACCAGTGTCACGGCCCGGACGACAACGCTCGGACAACCGAACTTCGACTTGACACGGAGATCGGGGCCTTTGTGCGCTTGAGCGCGAGTAAGCGCAAATATGCTTTCGTTTCCGGCAGCGTCGGTAGAAGTGAGGTAGCACATCGCTTGGTGTCGGACAATTCAGCATACAGGATGCCGCCACCGGAATCCAACCTCAGCGTCACATCGGAAGAAGTCGCCTTGATTTTCAAGTGGATCGAGCAAGGCGCACAGTACAAGCCGCACTGGTCGCTTATTCCGCCCTCGAAGCCTGAGCAGCCGTTGGTTAGCACGCCGGAGTGGCCAAAGAACGGCATCGATCACTTCGTGATGCGGCGCTTGGAGCAAGAGGGCCTTGATCCATCTCCTGGGGCCGACCGCGAAACCCTAATCCGTCGTGTTACCTTCGACGTGACCGGCCTGCCGCCAACGATTGAGGATATCAATGCCTTCCTGGCCGACGATAGCGAGGATGCATACGAAAAAGTCGTCGATCGATTACTCGCATCTCCAGCCTATGGCGAACGCATGGCCACCGATTGGCTGGATGTTGCGAGATACGCGGACAGCCACGGCTATCAGGACGACGGCCTGCGCAGTATGTGGCCGTGGCGGGATTGGGTCATTGATGCCTTCAACAGGAACCAGCCCTTTGATGAGTTCGTGACCTGGCAGCTTGCCGGCGACCTCCTGCCCAACCCGACAATAGAGCAGCGCTTGGCGACAGGCTTCAATCGCAACCACCTGCAGAGCCAGGAAGGCGGCATCATTCCGGAAGAGTACCGTGTGGAATACGTGGCCGATCGGACGAATACGTTCGGGACAGCATTCCTTGGCCTTACCATGGAGTGTGCTCGTTGCCATGATCACAAGTTTGATCCCATCAGCCAGAGGGAGTATTACGGGCTTTTCGACTTCTTCAATAGCATCAATGAGTTTGGGACCTCGCCCTATTCCGGCGTGGCGAGCCCGACGGTGATCCTTGTAGATGAAGATGCGCAGCAACAACTTGGGCCGCTGCGTGCCAAAATTGATTCTCTTGAAGAGCGTACGGCTATAGATAATCCCGCATTTGATCGTGGGTTTGCGCGATGGCTTGCGGATTTCAAGGCGGGTGAGCAAACGATAGTGCCCAAGGGACTGTTGGGACACTATCCGCTCGACGGCCTGCGACAAGTCGCAGACGATAAGGGGAAGAAGACCTTTCACTTCGAAAACCGCGTGGATGCGGACAGGGATGGTTTCTTCTTCGGGGATACGGACAAACTTCCGTTCGTTGAGGCCGGACGATTTGATTCAGTGCTTGTGATGCGGGGCGACGGATATCTGGATATGGGAGGCGACCGCTATTATTTCGAGCGCAATGAGTCCTTCAGTATCAGCCTGTGGTTAAAACTGCTAGGCGGGCCTACCCAGCAACCACTCTTCGCCAAGACTACCGGTCTGTTTAACGGCCGCCAGGGATATCTCTGCATGATGGAGGACGATGGGACCATCTCCGCCAGTCTCAATCACGTATTCCCGGACAACTCAATCGAAATCAGGTCGCATGAGGCAGTCCAGCCTGGGGAATGGACCCATGTTGTTATGACCTATGACGGATCCAGTCGCGCCTCGGGGCTTGCGTTGTATCTGAACGGGCAGAAGATGCGCTCGTCGGTGACAATAGACAATCTGAAGCAAAGCATCATGTTCACCATAAATCCTACTACGGGTGAACCGACCACGCCAGCCCAGGCCGGCAATCTTCGGATTGGATACATGGGGCCTACGGCCCCCAAGATTGACAGCGTCGCTGTTGATGAGTTTCAAGTTTATGAACGGCGCCTGACCGCGCCAGAGATTGCCGTCGTATACGGATCCCAAGATGCAGCCGGTTCTGGTTGGTCTTCTGCTGCCCTTAACCAAACGGCCAGCGGGATGGATGATATCCGGGACTATTATGTCACGGCTGTTTCTCCCGCGTACGCAGCGGACTTTGAAGCATTGACAGCGATTCGTGGGGAAGAAGATGCAATCATGTCCATGCTGCCTGAAGTGATGGTAATGCGGGACTTGGACGAGTCGCGGCCTACCTACATCCTGGATCGGGGCCAATACGATGCACCCACCGTGCGGGTTGAGCGAGCAACGCCTGATGCGGTACTGCCGTTTGGCGAGGAATTCCCAAACAATCGTTTGGGCTTGGCCCAATGGCTTCTTGACCCTCGAAATCCGCTTCCGGCCCGTGTAACAGTCAATCGGTACTGGCAGATGTACTTCGGGCAGGGGCTTGTCGGGACGCCGGACGACTTTGGAAGCCAAGGCACATTGCCCACGCATCCGGCGCTGCTTGACTGGCTTGCCACAACGTTTGTGGAAAATGGCTGGAATGTGAAGGCGCTTCAGCGACTCATCGTAACATCTTCCACGTACAGGCAAAGCTCCGTTGCCGATCCCGCCCTGCTGGAACGGGATCCCGAAAACATGCTGCTGGCGCGCGGGCCATCGTACAGGTTGCCAGCGGAGATGCTTCGAGACAATGCCTTGGCCGTAAGCGGCTTGTTGGTCGGCGAAATTGGCGGTCCCCCAGTCAAGCCCTATCAACCGGAAGGTCTATGGCAGGAGTTGGCTACCCGCAACGCGACAAAGTACGAGCAAGACCAAGGAGAAAGCCTCTATCGGCGCAGCATGTACACGATCTGGAAGCGGACTACTCCGCCGCCTTCCATGATGACGTTCGACGCACCGGAGCGCAACATCTGCACGGTCCGGCGGCAGGCCACCAGTACACCCTTGCAGGCACTGGTACTGCTTAATGACCCGCAATACGTGGAGGCCGCGCGCGTCTTGGCCGCACGCCTTTCCGGTGCCGTGCCGGACGATACTGCGGCGCGGCTTTCTCTCGGCTTCAGGCTGCTCACAAGCCAATACCCGGATGCCGCAATGCTGCGTCTTTTGGAGCGCCATTACGAGCAGGAGTTGGAGTCTTTTGCGGCCGACCGCACAAGTGCTTCAGCGTTGCTTAGCGTCGGTGATCATGCCTTGGACGAGGGACATGATCCGGTACAACTGGCTGCGTTGACGGTGGTCATGAGCACCATCATGAACTTTGATCCCGCTGTGATGAAGCGTTAACACGCGGCTGCACTGGTCCGGCGCGGACATTTGCATCGCACTTGCCAAAGGATCTGCGCGGAAGCAGCACCACTAAGGTGCAGTGGCGCCGGCAAATTGCGCAGTTCGACCGACTGCGTTGCATGATTGCAAAAAAAATCGTTACAGTTACTGTGTAACGAGATGACCACTACGGCACTCACGGCCCTTGGAGCGTTCCGTGTGCCACTGTCACTTACCGCCATGGATGATCTTTGCGACCTTAAGTACAACAGTACGCGACGACATTTCCTGTCCAAGGCCAGCCTTGGCATCGGCTCGGCTGCCCTGGCTTCGCTGCTGAATCCGATATCGGCTTTCGCGATCGCCAGTCCGGACGACCGTTGGAAAGGTGTCCTGCGCAAGCCGCACTTTACGCCGAAGGTTCGCCGCGTAATTTACCTGTTTCAGAGCGGTGGACCGTCGCATCTGGACCTGTTCGATTACAAGCCCACGTTGGCCAGGATGAACGGGGAGCAGCTTCCTGAATCGGTACGAAAGGGGCAGCGACTTACCGGCATGACGGCTCATCAGAAGTCATTTCCTCTGGCAGGGGCGCAGTTCCAGTTTGCGCCGCAAGGCAGGTGCCGCCGAATGATCAGCGAATTGCTGCCGTACACCGCACAGATAGTAGATGAGCTGTGCTTTATCAACTCCATGTACACGGAGGCGATCAACCACGACCCAGCGATCACCTTTTTCCAGACCGGAAGCCAGCAGACGGGGCGTCCATCCATAGGGTCGTGGCTTAGCTATGGCTTGGGGTCCGAGAACGACAACCTGCCCACGTTTTGCGTGCTGCTTTCCAGGAGCAACGACTTTGATCAGCCGCTCTATTCCAGGCTATGGGGGAATGGCTTTCTGCCATCGCTGCACCAGGGCGTCCAGTTCAGGTCGGGCAAGGATCCGGTGTTGTACCTCAACAATCCACCCGGTCTTAAGCGTATGACGCGGCGACGTATGCTAGACTATCTGCGCGAAATGCACCAGCGGCAACATGAGGAGGTTCTGGATCCTGAAATCAACTCGCGCATCGCCCAGTACGAAATGGCGTATCGAATGCAGACCTCGGTACCGACCTCAATGGATATCTCTCAGGAGCCGGATCACGTTTTTGAACTCTACGGTGAGTCCGCGCGCCTGCCGGGCACGTTTGCAGCCAACTGCCTGTTGGCCCGCCGGCTTGCTGAGCGCGGGGTTCGCTTTATTCAGCTCTACCATCAGGGCTGGGACCAGCATGTCAACCTGCCACGGGAGATCAGCATACTGGCCAAGGATACAGATCAGGCCTCTGCGGCCTTGGTGCTTGATCTGAAGCAGCGGGGCATGCTGGAGGATACGCTCATCATCTGGGGTGGAGAGTTTGGGCGCACCAATTACTCCCAGGGGAAGCTCACGAAAGACAATTACGGGCGTGACCATCACCCGCGGTGCTTCACCATTTGGATGGCCGGGGGTGGCATCCGAAAAGGGTTCTCATATGGGCGGACCGATGATTTTGGCTACAACATCGCCGAAGATCCCGTGCATGTGCATGACTTTCAGGCCACGCTACTGCATCTGCTCGGCGTCGATCACGAACGGTTTACGTTTCGCCACCAGGGCCGCCGGTTCCGGCTGACCGATGTCCACGGTCATGTCGTCCATGACGTGCTGACGTGACAGCATGAAGCCCTGATAACCGGTGTAACCGCAGGCGCTACGCTGGCTCCAATCATGCATTCGAGCGCGCTGACAAGACGAATATCGCTTGCCTGTGTGGCCATCGTCCTCGGTGTCGGTCAACTAGGACATTTACATGCATTTCTCTGAATATCGCCCTCCAATCGTCCACCGTACGAAACATTAGCTCGACCTCCCGCTCATTCATGAGGCCCCCGGAACGAATTCGGTTTGCCAATTTGTCAAGCGTCGTGAGCAGACGCCTCTCTCCTTCTTTTTCGAATACGGATTCAACGACAATTACCCGGTCAGAAGATACGCGCAACGCTTCTCGCAGGAGTTGCAGTTGGTCGCCTGCATGATGTAACACGAAATACAGGACCACAACATCGTACTCGGCATCGCTCCAAGGCAATTCTTTCGCGTCGTAGGTCACATGGCGCAAACCGGTTCTATTGAAATCAACAACGTCAGCCAGGGTGACCGTAGCCTGCATCTCCGATTGAATGCGCTCGCCGACGTAGCCCTCGCCAGCCCCCAGGTCCAGAACAGTGATTGGTCGATTCAGGCGGGGCAAGTACGGTTGGATAAGACGAAACTTGCGCCAGGCTCGGTAGCGCATCAGGGCCTGAAACATCCGCGGCCCATACCGCCTCGCTGCCAGGAGAGACCATCCTCCCCACCCCAGTGCTACGAATTCCCAATAGGGTCCACCGACATAGAGCAGGTACGTGCCGATTGAGAAGAGTCCCAGCCAGTACCAATGCCAGGCGGCCTTGCCCAGAAGGGTTGCCAAAAGCAACACACTGAGCAGGTACCACGGATGCACCGTCGTCGCCAGCAATAGGTACAGTCCTATCGTGACGAGGAAGGCGCGTGCTAGCGGCCACTTGAATCTGCCATCCAGTACGTAAACGACAGGCAGTCCGATTAGGAAAGCCAACCGGAGCGCAGGGCCTATCTGCTTACTCCAATCTGCGCCTGTAAAAAGCAGGAAGACTTCCTTGATACCATAATACAATCCCGCATTGAATTCGAAGAGACGCGCGTATAAATCAAGCGAAGCCAACACGTTCCCCGGTACGAATGTGGCGGCATAAGGGGTCGCCAGGCCAATAGCGACCATTGCCCCAGGCCAAACAGCACGCCACCCGAAGCGTCTCCACAGAAACGGGAAAAGAACGAATGGGTACAGCTTTACCCAGCCTGCGATGGCCAATACCACAGAAGCACGTCCTCCCCACCCCGCCCTTGCTGCATATACGACGAGTACAAGCAGCAGAAGCAGTAGCGATTCGGTGTGGGCCTGGCCAGCTGTTTCCAATAAGACTAGCGGATTCCATGCATACAGCATGAGCCATCGAGGCTCTACCATTCTGGCGAGAAGTAGTACTGCCAGGATTTCAGATAGTACCAGAATGAGTTTGATCGCGTAGTAGCTGGACATCCAGCTTCCGTCGTAGAATAGCGCACCGAAGGCGAAAATCAGTTGCGAAGCAGGAGGATAGACGGTATAGAAAGACTGTGAATTCAGCAGGTCATAAACAGGCTCATCGTGCAGATCGGCAAGCGCTGGATCCTCTGGCTGACACTGATACGGATTGAAGCCCTGAACCTGCACCAATCCGTCCCACACATAGCGATAACTATCGTCTGATAGTGACGGAGGAAGAAACAGCAGGACCAACCGGAATCCCACTGCAAATAGAACCACGCTGGTCATGCGACAATCATTACGATGCCATAACCAGACGAGCAATCCTCCTGCAATTAGCGCCAGCAATACCAGCAGCGGTAGTTGGGTTCGATCCGCGCCTAGCGCCGCAAGTGCAAGCACCGTTGCCGTCAAGGCAACGAGCAGAGCTCTGGATAATGGCGAACGTGGCATGCCTGCTCCTGCAGAAAGAGGATCCTGCTACGCGATAATGTAACACCTGCAATTGCCCTGTCGGGAAGGGGTTTCTGCCGAGCCCTTAGGACCATAAGGCTGATACAGGCACCGCGGTCATTCGATCTCCGAACAGAAATGTTTCTGTACCCGTGAACAGGACCGCGCCATGCGGTCCCGGGCTACGACGAACCTGCGGATCGAGGGCCCGCGCGAGATGCTGGCCGAGATCGAGAAGAGGACCTGGGATGTGACGCTGCGGGAGGTCAACGGGGAGCAATACGTGACGCTGCCAGCGCGGGACCCTGGTCCGTCTTTCAGCATGGAGGGGCGGCCCGACGTGAAGCTGTCGAGACAGTGAGGGAATCATATGGCCGACTTGGAATGGCGGTTGACTGCGGCCTTGGAGGGGTCTTCAGCGCGGAACGAGAGGGAACAGGGCCGCACTCACAGCAGGTCGAAGTCTTGCGGAGCAGGGAGCGGCTCAACGGGCAGATGACACGGTTGGCCGCGGACTACAGGATGCTTGCCGAGACGTTGCGCTAACGGTGGAGGAAATGCGCCAACGGGGCCGAACGCCCGATAATGGTACGAGCCGCTGATGCCCCGACCGCTTATTGAGTAGGCTTCCGCGTCAGCGCGGGAGACACGACCGCCGAGCCGGGATGGTCTAGCGCAGGATTAACTGTCCGGGCCCTGGGGCACGGCGGATTGCCGGTAGTCGCGAATCGCCCGCCGGAGGAGGATGTAGGCGAGCGAGATCATCGCAATTTCGAATACGATTACGACGCCCTGGTTGAGGGCAATGCCAGTTTCTCCAAAGAAGATCTCGATGATCAATCGTGTGACCACCAAGCCTCCGCCACCGAACACGGTGCCTGCCAGGGCGGCGATGGCCAACTCTCTCCAGAAGAGCCCGCTGATCAGCAATAATCCACTGCCGACGACAAGCCCACCATACATAGCGCGGATTTCGGTTTCTCCCGAGATGTCGACTGGCGCAATACCAAGCGCATGGCCCATGGCGTGTGGGTCGAAGAACGTGAAAATGCCAGAAGCGAGAAAGATCACGCCGAACACTCCGAGATAGATGCGTTGTGCCACCATGCCGATAGCTTCCTCCTTTCCAAGTCAGGGATGCGACTAGACGCCCGTCACGCTATGCAACAGTACCGGTTGCCGAACCCCTGCAAGATAGGTCATTCGGTAGACATGGACTATCGCGTGCCCCGATCATCCAGCTCGGCGGGTCGAGGTGGATAAATGCCGTTTGGGATCAGCGGCACGGTCACCTTTGGAGCTTGAAGAGGGGAGGCTGCTGGATGCGGCTGACGGGTCCAAGCGTGGATATCCAGGGAGGCCCAGGGATGTTGGCAAGCCCCTGTCGCCTGAGAGTCCCAGGGTAAATGTCCTCCCCTGCCCTGAGCTGGTCCAGATAGTCGGCCCAGACGTGCATCATACGTCTCCGCTCGGGCAGGAACACCGTCCGGTTGTTGGCCCGGCCGTTGGGATCCCTCACCGCATGCGCCAACTGGAGCTCGATGAAGTCGAAGCGGAAGCCCAGCACTTCGTCCAAAATAGTACGCGCCATCATCCTGAACCCGTGGAGAGTTATTTGGCGCCTTGGAATGTCCGGCGCCCGGTACGCACTCCACAGGGTGGTGTGATTCAACGGTCGCTCCAGGTGCTGGGGATAGCGGGAGTTGTGGAATACGTAGTAACCGTGTCTGGTCAGAGAATGAAATTCTCGGAGGTCCGAGACTTCTTGGCGTGTCAAGGGCACGAAGTGCGGCCTGCCGGTCTTCGTCACCGTGTAGCACCACTCGGCGCTCTCCAGATCTATGCCGGCCCATTCGGCCTTTCGCAATTCGCCGGGGCGCATGACCAATACCGGTGCGAGACGCAAGGCGCCACGTAATAGAAGCGTTCACCCGTAGCCGTCCAGCATCCTCAGCAACGGGCCGCGCTCCATCGGCGTGTGTGCCAGGATCCCCTTCGACAAGGCCAAGACGGGGGAGTAAAGGAGGACCGTGCCCAATAGTGGCGAACGGATCGGGACCGAGTGCCGGGTTTCCGGCTTGGCCACGTCCTTAATTCTGCTGGTTGCATCCACGGTCATCCGATACCGGCGATTGGAATTCCGTTCAGGAAGAGGTATGAAATGACGTAACGCCTTCCGGATGACTACATGTAAGACCAATGCTTGCCGCCACTTACGACATCTGGCCTCATAGACGATGTGCTCGAAACTTGCGAGCACCATCTTCTTGAATGAACCATTCCGACAAACTTGGGTGCAAGACGATGGCTTGTCTTATAACAATCTCGCAATCAGGCTGTCATGCTTACTACTCGACTATCCAGCAGAGGCCAAGTTACTATTCCCACGACCATTCGAAAGACTCGCTGCTGGAAACCCGGCCAAGAGTTTGAGGTCATCGAAACGGATGAAGGCATTGTGCTTCGCCCCAATCACGCGTTTTCACCTTCAACGTTCGACGAGGTAGAAAGTAATCCGGTCTTCTACGGGGGCCCGCTTGTACCTGTTGAAAATATGACAGGAGGCTATGCGCTCAAAATCGAGCAGGAGCGGGCGAAGAATCCTGATGCCCAATCCGCTGGCTCATCTGGAGAGCATGATAGCGCTTGACACAAACATCGTTGTCCACCAATGAGTGCAGGAAGGTCCAACCAATTTGCGAAAGCACGAGATTTGATTCGAGGAGCTCTTTGCTATATCCCGGACACGGTCATTCTCGAGACCGCCTGGGTATTGCAGAGTAATTACGATATTGACACGGGGGAAATTGTCAGGAAGCTGTCGACTCTTCTTGGGCTTCCGACGATACGTGTGAATGATCCCCACCGCTTAAGACAGGCCCTTACCTGGTATGCCGATGGACTCGACTTCGCTGATGCACTCCACTTAGCTGCTTGCCAGCACTTATCGGACCTGAAGACCTTTGATCAGCATTTCATCAATCGAGCCGCTGGAAAGGGCACGTGTATCGTCGAGCACCGTGATTCTGTCAATCCTCAATCTCTCCATTCATCCCACAACTAGGTGCGAATGATCAAGACGATCTGGAGGGCATGGAACCCAGAGGCGACAACATGAGCATGCAGAGAGCCAAAAGACAGACACATCGCCAGATAATTGCAAGGAAGAAATTTCTACACAGCTTTTAATTATAGTATTTTTCAGTACTTATTGATTTGTTAACAAGTACTTTGGTAAACTACTTGTCGTATTTTCTGACGAGCATCACTTTTTGACATCACAGATTCAGTTCCCTATGTTGATGTGGCAATTGTTTGGTGCAGAATTCGGCAGGCAGGTCGTGTTACACGCCGAATAACGCAGCTTGACGAGACAACAACGCCTCACGCCAAATGCCTTGACGTGCTACCCGGGAACGGCTAACAGGCGGCGTTTCTGGCAGAGCTCACATGCCGATGATTGTTGCCCCGCCCGGTTCCGCACATTCAATCGCTAAACACAAGGCATACCATGACTTGTCTATCTTGCGAATCGGTTATTATGGATGGGATTCGTTGGTGCAGTATCTGTCACACAAATACAGTGGATCCGCAAATAGGTAAGCTTGCTACTCCGGGAAAACGGCTGGCTGCATTCCTTCTCGATGTGGCTATTCCAGGGACTGTGATCCTATTCCTGGTTTTGGCTGTAGCAATAATACCCAGTGAGTTGGAAATCGGAATAGTCGGCATACTGCTCATGGCCAGCCTCTGGTGCGCTTACGCTCTCGTGTCATTGATACTGTTTGCCAGCGGAACAACGCCCGGAAAGAAAATGCTCGGTATGCAAGTCATCAATGAGGACGGCAGCAATGCGGGCTTCTTCACAATGCTCTTCCGGGAGTGGATCGGCAAGTACCTATCCGGCGCGATTATGATGCTGGGCTACCTGTGGATTCTGATCGACCAGGACAACCAGGGATGGCACGACAAACTTGTGAGAACCTACGTAGTGGATTGATCCAAACACTTGATCAATTGAACGAAATCCTAAAGGACCGAGACCACTGAAGGCGTTTCCCATTGGCGTGATCACGACCATAGTGTCGAGACTGGAGCAGCTACCATACGATCCCCGAAGGGCAGCGTAAGATCATGATCATATAGCACCACCCCAAGAACAAATCGGTCGCCGCATAATTTGGCTAACTGTTGCAGACCGCAAAAGTCCTTCCTGTCAACCGTCGCCGTGGCCTTGACCTCGATTCCGACGATCCTGCCATCCCCGTCTTCGATTACGAAGTCGACTTCATGACCATGATGATCACGAAAAAAAGTGATTGTATATTCATGTGGCTTCCAGCTAACGAGCTTTCTTAGCTCACCATAGATAAAACTCTCCAGGAGTGGCCCTAACAGAGTTCTGTCCCGACGAATTACATTGGGAGACAGTTTTCTCAGCATAGCTAATATTCCCGAATCAAGAAACTGGACCTTTGGCCTCTTGACGATACGTTTGAGCGTATTTGTGAACCACGGCTGCAGAAGACTGACAAGGAAGAGATTTTCCAGGACGGCCACATACTTGCCGATCGTAGGACGACTCAGGTTAATGGCTGAACTCAGTCTGTCAAAATTAGCGAGTTGACCTGAAAAATGAGCTAACGCCTGGAGCAAGGAAGGCATTACTCCGATCTGATCCAGTCGTGCGATAGTACGCATGTCTCGCTGCATAATCGTCGCGACATAGGACGTTTACCAGTTCCGTCTGCTACGCAGCGAGGCGCGAGTCAACGCTTCTGGATAACCGCCGTCAAGAATGATTCCCAGGAGGGTCCTACCGACGATAGGATCGGGATCCCGTGGCGCTTGTCCCGCAAAAACGCTTTCCAGAAAGGTGGAGTGCCGATCCCGCAATTCCGCCTGAGATAATGGCAGAAGTGCAATGGGTTCTGCCCTTCCGACAAGGTCATCAGCGACTCGCGGAAGCTTCATCAAGTTCGCAGAACTCGCGAGCAGGAATCTGCCTGGGCGCGAATCCTTGTCTACCGATCGCTTGATCGCACGAACAAGTCGTGGCTCCCGTTGAACCTCGTCAATCACTGCAAAATCCAGGCTACGCACGAATCCGACAGGATCCATGGATACCGCGCCAAGTGTCGCATCATCATCAAGCGTGTAATACGGGACACGCTTACCCGCGAATTGCCGTACCAATGTGGTTTTTCCTGCTTGACGCGGGCCATAAAGGGAGACCACCCGTGCTTCCTTCAACGCCGCCCGAATTAGTGACTCGACATAACGCAGATACAGTTGCTTGCTCATCAGTAACCTCCATCCGACAATGCTGCGCAGCGGCTATTCGACTGCAAAATAGATCACGGGTAATCGATGAATAATTTCCGGGTATATGCAAAATAAATCACGGGTATATGTTAATTATCACATCGGGTGGTATATCACTACACATATTGGATAAACGAAACGATATAGTAGTCCGCTCCCAAGCGTACGATATTTCCTACATGACCGACGTCAAAAGGGAATCAATCGCCGTATCCAAACGGATTGAATCGGACGGGTTTCCTGTAGCGAGTACTGTCCGTGCCCGAACGACCATTAATTAAGGAGTAACGACGGAGCGCCTGGACCCAGCGAACCTAGCTATTCTGGAAGGGCACGACATACTGCTCCCAATACTTAACGGCTCGCTGTTCTGCGCCTGCACGTCGTGATTCGCCCACGCGCGTTAGAATGTCTTCCTTGATAGTATCAGCACCGGGCAAGCCCTGTCTATCAGCGATCGCAATCCAGGCATAGCTCTCCAGATAGTCCAATGGCACGCCGCTGCCGTTCATGTAGAGCACTCCAAGACTAAGTTGCGCATCTGCTAGACCGTTTGTCGCAGCCCTGCGGAACCACTGAGCACCGGCCTTTTCGTTTTTCGCCACCCCCCTACCGATCAAGTACATGATTCCCAGGCCACATTGAGCCTCGCAATTCCCCTGGTTCGCCGCCAACGTATACCAACGCACCGAGGCCTCATAATCCACTGGCACACCAATGCCCTCGCTGTATGCTGCGCCCAATATTGCTTGCGCTTCGGCTTGCCCACGCTCGCCAGCCAGGGTAAACAAGCGAATCGCTTCCACCTCGTTTTGGGTGACGCCATCTCCGATGAAATGCATCATTCCAAGCTGGCATTGCGCTTCGGCATGCTCTTGATCGGCAGCCTTCACTAACCACGATACCGTTTCCGAAATGTCCTCATCAACGCCGCGACCATGCCGGTACATGCTTGCCAGATAGAATTGCGCATCCGCACTCCCCGCTTCCGCGGCCATACGAAACCAGCGTATAGCCTCGGCGTCATCCGGCGTTACCCCGAGGCCATCCGCATACAAGCTCCCAAGACCACACTGCGCCTCTATATGTCCCTGATCAGCCGCCAGCCGAAAGAATTGAGCGGCCTTCTCATAGTTCAGCTCTTTGCCGCTGCCACTTGCGTATATGAGCCCGTAATAGTACTGGGCATCTGGTTCAGTTACAGCATCCTCCTTTATGAGAGGACGTGCATCGTCTGGTTGGCTATCCGACTTGGCACCTGCCATGGCTTCGCTAAATGGCGCACTAAGACCCACAAGAAGCGGTGGATACGATGGTCGGTCGACTCGACAGTTCAGCCCGGGTGATCGTTATTCCCGAGGATCCTAAATGTTCTCACAAGTAGGGCCGGACTCTGGGTCCACTCTGTGATGAGAAGTGGTGGGCAGGTCGAGGCTTGGACCCATCATATCCTCACTGTAGGTATCGTCCATTCCTGATTGAGTCGGCCAACAAAGTCCAGCTCAGGGCCGTATCGTCGTTCCCTTCCCAAGTTCGGAGATTCGTCGCCTCATGGCGGCCCGGAATAAAGGGATGATGAAGCTTGGTTCCGCCTGATAGCACCAACAATCATGTCGGTCCCGACGCAAGACAATCGGTTACACACATGCCGTTGTCACCTCAGCAGCCTCAGTTTCTCTATCCGTCCGCGGTTCGCTCAATGGCACTTAGACTGGTTAATGCCGACGTCTGGAGTGTCTTGGCCTCACTCAAGCCGCCGCCTTGAAGCGCTCGAAGCGAATTTCGAGGCGTTCCCGATCCGGTCGATCTTGCAATCGAACGGGTAAGTGAATGTTCTCTCCCGCGAGTCGCTTTAGGGCTTCCAGCAGGGGTCCGTCTTCCCTGTCGAGTAAGCGATCAGAGACATGCAGGCGATAGTCGGGATCAATGCCGATCAGATGTGCATCGAATGCAGCGTGGTGGATCTTCGATAGCGGGATTCCGTTGGGAATCACCGGCTGGCCAAATTGCTCGTCATTGTCCGATAAGATGTGCGCTGCGTCGAGGAGTAAAGGTTCCGGTATCCCCGACAGCGCGCAGCGACCGTCATACGCGGTGATGATTGCTTCCCGGAACGACGCTTGGTGCAGGCGGCGCTTGACGGACTGGAGTGCGTAACGCCGTTCCAGAGGAGTCTCCGGGTAAGAACCGATGTGGGTTTGTAGAAGGTTGTTGGCATTTTGCACCCCTTGCAACTGTGCCTGTGATTCTTGCGCTGGCACCCCAAATGCCACGTTGGCCTTGAGCAACTTGGCATCCCATCCTGAGATGAAGGCTGGCAGGATGGCTTGGTAGCGGCTTGGAGCGATGCCGAGGAAATAGATGATAGGCACCCGTTTCTCGCAAGCCTCACGCAGCCAGCGGTTGTCAGCCGCATTTGGGTCTTGGCCCATGAAAGCGTAATCAACCGAATCATGACCCTTGTATATCTGTTGGTGAACTTGGCGTTGGTCGTCGTACCAGACTTTTCTGCCAGGCCTTGGAAACACAGTCTTGATCGACAGCAGGGAGTGCATCTGGCGCGGCTTGAAAATGCCACGTCGCGGATTAAAAAGCGGGATGCGCTCGCCTTCGAAAACAAAGCCGGGCTTCAATTTTTGCGCATTCAGATGGTCATGAATTTGGGTCAGTCTTCGAACATGGTCGAAGGCCGCCACGCGCATCCGTACATCAAGATCTTTTTCACTCATTGAGGCCACGATTCCTCACCTGAAGCAATTCTCGTTGTGCCAAGCCAGCGCACGGCGATCCGGATGTTGATTGGTGGACCGAGGTGTTGCAATCTGCCTCCCGTGAAGAGCATAGTAATGTCTGCCGTTCTCAAACTCCTCACGAATCCGCGCGCTGACTTCAAAGTCGAGATCGGGCGTGACGGTCACATAGCCGGTGTCAAACAATCGGTGTATATCACGACGCAGCAACAATCCGTTCTGGGGATCGTGCCTGCCACCATCGTGATAGGGCCGGATATGGGCTGCTTCCAAGGCCGGTAGGGTTCGTTCTTGCGTAACGGCACACCGCCGTTCATAGATGTCAGTGACCAAGGCCCGAAATGAGCCCTGACCGAGCCGCTGGGGGATCAACTGAGGCTTGCCATAGCGTGTAGAAGGCCAAGACCCCATCCCCTGTTGCTGCCTGCTCAAATGGTCCGTGAACCACTCCCATAGTTGAAGGCCTTCGGCCTCGGTCGTGTTGTATCTCTTGAAGGAAACAATATTCCGAGCCCAGCTCTTCGGCACAGGAATCCAGTCGCTCTCCTCGAAAAAGAGAGGCTGTGTCAGGATTCGGCAGCCAATTGTGAAATCGCTCCGGCGATCTGATGGATCTCTTCGGTACTTGACAATGCGCTTGCGCATTTCCGATGCCGAGCTTGCACCATTCGCTTTGCCAAATGCTTCCCACGCAAGCGAACACGGAAGCTTGCTGGCATGGGTGAAGATCCCTCCACCCACGATCACGTTGCGTGGTGCGTGCAGTTTAAAGAGAAAAAGCTCACCCGGACTAAGCGCCTTGAAATTCTTCGGGCTGGGCGACCAGAAGTTTACGTCATCCAAGTTAGGCTGCCGGCGAAGCGTCTCGTACCAGTCGCTGTCGGTGACCGCTACTACGAGGTTGATGCCCATAGTCAGTTATCGGTACCCCACGAAGGCCAGACTGGCCGGTTCCAGGCAGTCTACGCTTTCGAGCGCCAACTGAGGAACAGTACCATATGCTGGCTGAGATTGCGGGGCCCGTCGTCCCGTTGGTTCATTCCTAGCTGGTGTCAGCGACGAGCTTGGGGTGCGTCCACTACTCCCAATCTGCCGCGGAAGCGGCACTGAGTCGCATCGACTTCGAAATTGGGGCCGTCGCGATTTCCCCAACCAAACTCGCTGGCTGCTGTTCCAATACCCAATCCGTCTCTCGAATTGCCCTCGGGAATCAGCAACGCCGACAGGCGTCATTGACTTGGCACTAGCCCGGGGAGACCGGGCTACCCTCGAATCGGCATGCCGATCCGCGCAATGATCAATGATTTCGTTTAGCTCGCGACAACTGATGTCTCGCCCAGGTTGCACTAGCCTTCGTGACCGTCACAACTAACTCGACTGGGCTTGCTCTGCTGAAAGGCGCAGCAGTCCAGTCCATCATTGTGTGCCTTGAAGTGCTAAACTGTGGGCTGCAATTAGGAGCATCCAAGAGATGTAACGTCAGCTTCCCAAGCTAAATGTACTGGGTCCGATCCACGTCTCCCGCTCCAGCTTCCAGGGGCATATTTCCTTCCCCGCTAACCCCGGGGTCGCTTAAGTAGACCGATATCCTGCAGTGCGTCCGCGTCTAGGCGCGCATTTTCGGTGAACGGTTTGTCGGCACATTGTAGTATGGGAACGGCTCGCTCGGCGGCTGCCAAAGTAACGACCAAATTCGGCGTTGGCCAGCACCTCTCAGCCAGGAGCGCGGCCGCGACCCTGCTGAGATCGATTGTGGATATTCGCCCGGATCGCGTGAGTCGCTGGAGTCTCCGTTCAACGGGACACCAGCCGTTCAAGCCGAAGCGACAAGTTTTTGCGAACCGCTCAAATGCACGGCCGGTAATGGCTCGTCACGCCGGACGGTCACGGCGTTCTCTCGGACGGAGTGTATCACGTCGACTACAAGGAAAACCGCTCGGCTGAGACTTTGCGATTCGTCAAAGAGCATCTAAGCAACTGGGGCTTCAACACCATCGGCTTGTCCCAGAAGCTCGTCAGCGAATTCAGTGCCGGGCTCGTCACGCACTCTCCCAAATGGGGCCCCGAACAGTACGCCGAAGCCAGAATGCTGTGCGCGCACTTGCTGTGCTTCACCGACATCGAGTGATAAGTCGACGCAAATTCACCGATGTCCTTGGCACGAGCCCAACTACGAAGCAACCAGCATTCACATGCAAGAAAATGCGATCAACATTCGCCGCCACGTATCACGTTCGCCCTTAATCTCGACGGAAGATCAGGCGCAACTGCCGCCCCTCCTGTTCAATATGAAATTCGTCAGCCATAAGCTCCATGAAATACAACCCCCGACCACGCCCCTTCAGGAGGTTTTCCGTTTCAATGGGGTCTCCCACCAAAGACAAATCAAAGCCTGGCCCCTCATCGGTGACGGTCATTTCGATGATTTCAGGGCCCGTGTCCACCTCGAGCACGATATGCTTCTCGGGATCCCACTCGTTGCCATGCTCCATCGCATTAGTGACCGCTTCGCTCGCCAGCAGCACGACATTGTGCGCCAGGTCCGCGCCAATCTTGTGGGCCTCCATGAACGTCTGCACGTGCTCCACTACATCCTCAAGATTGTCAAATGTGCTCGCGACCTTTAAGCGAAGTAGTCTGTTCGAATCCATGTGACAAGAGTCCTGTGTACGCGAAATGCGAGCCGGGATATCAGGGAATATCAGATCCTTGAAGACTCTCGTCAAGACAGGCAGCCAACATTCCGGTTAGATGTCTGCGGTCATGCTGTTGCACGTATGCCTCATCCGGCGTGTCTAATGCTCCGGATTGCCATTGTGAAAACAATGCACTGATAGCAGTTGCGATCGCACCGACATCTTCCGGATCCGCGATCATTGCCGCGCGATAGGGCTCCAGAGCGCGCCGGGCCGTGCCTGGAGGCACAAGAGCCAGAATGGGCTTTCGGCTTCCCATGTATTCAAAAAGCTTGCTGGTCGATATCCCCTCAGCCCCGGGACGTGTACCGATCGTCATCCAGAGCACATCGGCAGCGCGCTGAAATGCGACCGCCCGCGTATGCGACTCGTAGCCGGTGTACGTTACCACGTCCTCCAGATTCAGAGCTGCAATATGCTGCAGCGAAGACTTTGGCAGTAGCCCCACAAATACGGCTTCTACCAGATCCCTGGCCTCTGGATGGCGGTCGATCACTCGAGCCAATGCCTGGAGGAAATAATCCGGGGTCTGTGCGTCGTAAAAGATGCCGGTATACACAAACATCATTTTCCCGGACTTTCGCTCCGCAGGCGCCACCGTCAAGTTCTCTGGATCATATCCATGAGGAATGATCGTTACGGGGGCCTCTCCTACCCTCAACAACGCGTCGCCAATGGCGTCGTTGATGGTGACCGCCCGCCGGGATGATCGCAGCACCTTGCGCTCCAGCCGCTCGTTCCAGTATCGGTGTAAGGGAGTCGCGTAAATGTGCCTGGGGTTGCCCACCCAGTCGTCCCTAAAATCCACCACCAGCGGGAGATGGTGTGTGCGGCTTAGCCGCGCGGCAACAAGATGCGCCGTATAGGGTGGCGCCGACGAAAATATGGCGTCGAACGATCCCGATCGCAACAACCGGTGGCCCGTTCGCAAGGCATGCGGCATCCATCCAATCTTGTTGTCCGGAACGAATAACAGCTGACTGATCGCAGAGAATCGGCTCCTTAGAGATTCCGACGGCATCGCCACAGACTGCTGCCGCCTGAACAGGCGGGTCGGATCCCAGCTGTCCGTTCGATGAATAGGGACGCCAGCAGCCTGAACCTCCGCAAGCAAGGTTGCATCATAGGCGAAGTATCCAGCTGGATCAATGGTCAGCACCGTAGGGCGCCAGCCGTACTCTTTCAGATACTTGACAAAGGTGGTGACGCGCTGCACGCCGCTCAGCCCCATGGGCGGAAAATAATACGTCACCACCAGGACCTGGCGGTGTGTGCCGTGCGCTGTATCCGTGCTGGCACCCTCCGTCATAATACTACCCAATACAGTGAATTTGCACTCAAGGGATTGTTCACACTACAAGCAATGCCCGAGGTGATGTGCCGAGACGCTCGCAAGCGTCAGGCCCCACGACGACTGTATCCTCAATGCGAATACCAAACTGCCCGGACACGTAGATGCCAGGTTCTATCGTGACCGCTACATTCGCCGGCAACGTGTCGTTCGTATGACGACTTAGGCGTGGCCATTCATGCACCTCAAGCCCAATGCCATGGCCCAGGCTGTGTACAAAACAATCACCATACCCGGCATCATCGATTACACTGCGGGCCACAGCGTCTATTTCACAGGTTGTATGCCCTGCACACAGGTAATCCAGGGCTCGTGTCTGGGCCTCCAACACTACGTTGTACGCCTCGTATTGCGCTGCCAGCGGTTGTCCGACCGCAATAGTCCGCGTCATGTCCGAGGCATAGCCGCCAACAAAGCATCCAAAGTCGAGCAGCAATAATTCACCACGCTTCACGCACCGGTCCGAAGCACGGCCGTGCGGCAGCGACGCTCGAGGCCCGGAAAGCACGATCGGATCAAAGGACATCTTCTCTGCCCCCAGCAGGAGGTGCTGATACGTAATCTCTGCAACAAGATCACACTCGGAAACTCCAGGCACCACCGAGTCCAGAATGCGAGTAAAGACTCGATCAGAAATACCCTGCGCCTGCCGCATGAGGCGAAGCTCCTCTGACGTCTTTTGCGCTACGAACTCATCCAGCAAGCGTTCGCTACCTACCCATTCAATACCCGGAAAACAACGCTGCCATTCCTCAAAGTCGCTAACCAGAAGGCGGTCGCCCTGATAGAGGATGCGCGTGATATCGCAGAAGAGATCTTCGCGGGCCACAATATCCTGAAACGCGCCCTCCTGCGTAAACACGCTCGCATGTGTGACCTCCGCGCGCGCCTGATCAGTATACCGGGTATCCGAAAGGAAACAGACACCGTCTCCCCGTAGCACGACCATGCCCCGGGAACCTGTAAATCCACACAGCCATCGCACGTTTGGAAGATGGCTGATGAGCACCGCATCCACGCGGTACTTCTCCAGCAGATCGTGGAAATCTGTACTCATGGAGTAATGGTGTGGCTTGGGGCCATTGCCCTGAGCACATCATCGTTTGTAGCCACCACGATCAGCGCAATATCTTGGACCCGGACGGCAGCAAGTTTGCGAACGTCTCCTGGCGCAACGAAACCCGAGTGTCCGGCGCGACGAAAGGAGAGGTCTCCCTGCTTGGCTCCGAGGAGCACCAGGCCCCTGCCCGCAGCGTCCCGACCCACTTCCGCGCGTACGCCGTAGTTGTTGCCTGCCAAGAGCAGATCCATAATGCCGTCGTCGTTGTAATCTCCGACAAGGATGTCCTGCACCGGCGCCGCCTGAACAGCAACCGGCAAGGGCTTGCGGCGCATTCCAGCGTCGTCGCGATTTTCAAAGAGAGAAGTCTCGCTTGTAAACGCATGAAGGGTTGTGGCGCCCGCCCGCTCGTCAGACGTCAAGACTTTCTGCATGGTAGCGTCAGCATAGGAAGCATAGGTCGGGAAGCGCACCGCGAACGAAGGCGCTTCGCCCACTAACTGGTCACGCCAGATCACCGGGTGCTCCTGGCCGCCAATGAAGGCGCTCATCAGAGGGAGAACCGTGCCGCTGTGGTCGACATCCACGGCGTACAGAGATGCAGGTTCTGCAGCGGTCATGCTAATCTGCGTGTTTACGCCACGATTGCCCGCGACCAGGTCTGTATCTCCGTCCCCGTCAAGGTCTGCGACGGCAAGTACATTCCAGAATCCGTTTGTCTGCCCCATACCGAGCCTGTCCGTGATTTCTGTGAACGCACGACCGTTGTCGTGTGCAAATACGCGGATGGGTTGCCACTCGCCAGCAATCACCAGTTCTTCGGAATCATCACCCGCAATATCTACCCATAGTGCGTCTGTCACCATGCCGAGGTCCACGAGCGCGTCCGCATGCTCTGCGGTCACATCACGAAATTCTCCTCCGGTGTTTTCCAGCAAATAGCTCTGCGGCGCAAGAGGGTACCGGCCTGGGCGTACGCGTCCCCCGACAAACAGATCGAGGTCTCCGTCATTGTCCATGTCATGTGCGGCTACGGTTGTTCCGCTGGTCGGTATGGAGGGTAGTGCCCCCGGCCTGTAAACGAGCCGCCCGAAACCCTCATTCTCATACAACCTGTCCTGGTATAGCGCGCTCCCTTCCTCTTCGCTGTTCCCTCCGCTTACCATATACAGGTCGATGTCGCCGTCTCCATCGGCGTCGAACAGCAGCGCTTCCGTGTCTTCGTAACCACGATGGTCCGACAGCGCAGGTAGGCTGACCCTGCGAAAGGATCCATCCGCCTGTTGTAAGAACAGTCCGGCCTCACTCCCCATAGCACCACCAACAATTAAATCTTCGAGCCCGTCCCCGTTGATGTCTCCTGCGGCAAGCGCCGGCCCTTCCCGCGACAACACATGCGGCAGCAACGGTTCCCGATCAAAGTCGACAAAGGGATTCTCCTCATGTCGATAATCAAGCCCGAACCCTGCAATCTCGGTGAACAGAGGCTCCCTAGCTTCTTTGGCTATTGCCATGGGAGCGTCTGCGTCAGCATGGCGAAGAACGAGGGTTTGATTTGCGGCCACATCCGAGAGCGTCTGCCGTCTCCCGTCCGGCCATGTAATCTGGAGATCTGCGTTCTCCAATTGTCCGAGGCCAAAGACCAGGACGGGCTCCACCGCAGACAGATAGCCTCTGCCTGGAATCATTTCCTGGTAAAAGCGCTCGGTTCCGCCCGTAATCATCACGTTTGCGCCGATGCCCAATCTGTTGTCCTCAGGGCCTTCCAACAGCACCCGAAGAAAGTGATGCACCTGCGAATCGGTGGCTTCATTGCGATATACAAACGCTGGCTCGTTGATGTTGTTAACGATGAGATCAAGATCTCCGTCCGCATCCAAATCGGCGACTGCGGCTCCGCTCGACACGGTTGGCTGATCCAAAGCCCAGGCCTCCGTGCGGTTTTCGAATGTCCAATCGGCCCGGTTGCGGAACATGTAATTCTTCAATTTACTCGAGGGCATCCGTTGCACCATGTCGAGCGACGAAAGTGTTTCGCCACGGGCACTTGCCTCCCGATAGGCATCCACCAGTGTCGTCTTCAGAAAATCCAGATTCGTGTAATCGCGCAGATATCCATTTGTTATAAAGAGATCCTTGTAGCCGTCCAGATCAAAATCAGCCAGAAGAGCCGCCCAACTCCAGTCCGTATTTGAAATCCCGGCAAGCTGACCGATCTCCAAATAACTCCCGTCCTGGCTGATATGCAGCATGTTGCGCATGTACTGCTCGTGAAAGCCGTCCTCACGCATCTGGGCGTAGAATCGGTAGTCTTCAGGACCCTTGAGAATCTTCTGTCGGTAGTGATCTTCAGCCAGCATGTCGAGCGTCACAATGTCAACGACACCATCGTTATTGATATCCGCGATGTCTGCGCCCATAGACGAATAGGAAGTATGCGTCAGGTGCGACCGGATAGATTCCGCGAACGTGCCGTCCTGCTGATTGATGTAGAGATAGTCATCCTCGATGTAGTCATTGGATACGTACAGGTCTAACCAGCCATCCCGGTTGATATCGCTAACGATAGCAGCCAAACCGAAACCGAGCGGATTGCCGATAATGCCTGCCTCTTCACTGACATCGGTGAACCAGCCGTCGTCATTGCGCAACAGCATATCACCAGCCAATGAGTCACGCTGATTCCGCATGTAATCCACGACAAACTTCGAATACCTGCGAATAGAATGATTGAGCAGGTAAGCATCCAGATCTCCGTCCCGGTCATAATCAAAAAAGGCGGCGTGATTGGAGTATGTGGAACGGTCAAGTCCGAATTCGGCCGCCTGCTCAGTGAACGATAAATCCCCATTGTTGATATACAGCACGTTGCGACGCCGGTCTGAGGCCACATTGCCGGACCGGCACACATAGATGTCGAGCCATCCATCCGCGTTGACATCCGCCATTGTCACGCCAGTCGTCCATGTCGGCGAATTCTCCAGTCCAGCCCGTTCCGTAATGTCTTCAAAGGTCAGATCGCCCTGGTTCAGATAGAGGCGATCAGGGACCAAATTCGCCGAGAAAAAGAGATCAGGCAATCCGTCATTGTTAATATCTCCTGCCGCAACACCTGCCCCATTATAGAAGTACTCATACTCCAGGACGTTGAAGCCCTCCTGTTCCACCACGGTGTTCTCAAATTCGATCCCGGTCTCAGCTGGAGTCAGGAGCGTGAATAGGGGCTCCTCCGCAGGATCGGAGCATGACGTCATTAGCGTGACGAGACCCACGCAGCTCACCAGTGCCCAGGCCAGTGATCTTCTATATCGGTGTTCTCTGTTGTGTAAACGTGCGGTCATTCGTTCACTGCCAACCGTCGGCGCAATAACTTTAATTGCCAGCAAACTCCGCGCGTGGAAGAAGGTTGTGTCTAAGGTGCTTCGCTGCCCTGCAACTCGGCGTCCGGGGGAACCTCCCCTGCCATGGCTCATCCATACCATCATGCCGATTAAGTGTAGCGCCCTTCTTGTTGTCACGCTGCTTGTGGCGCAGGGCGTACTTGCCCAGCCGGCGGTGCCCCTGCGGAATGCGGACGGGACAGTCCTGACAATCCCGGAAACAGATACGTACGTCGAACGGGTCTTTGCGAAGCCGGAAATCCCGCACTTTTCCGCGGCGGTTCAGGGGTACTTGTGGATCCTGGAACAACTGGACAACCCGCTGAGCGATGCGGATAACAACGTCTTGCTCCGCCATCTGCGGCCGGTGCTAATGGTGATGTTGCCGTCCGATCCTGCATGGCAGGACCTCGACCGTGCGGTACACGGCGACGCGTCTCCACCTGGCCTGGGTACGGCCCTGGTTCAATGGTGGCGGCGACAGGATCCACTACCGGCTACGCCAGGCAACGAGCGCCTGGAGGAACACCTTTTGCGCGTGACTTTCGCCACCAGAACGTATGCTGATCCCGAAGACGTGCGCGGATTTGACGACCGCGGCGAAATCTATGTGCGGCTTGGAAAACCGTTTCGGGATCGCAAGATTGAACTGGACACACCCGCCATCGTAAGCAACCCGCTATTTGCCAGACTGCCTGACAATGAAATCTGGGTGTATCGGCAAGTGCACGATCAGGCCCATTACCTGTTTATCCGGCAATCCCGAACGAAGCCCTTTGTGCTGGGCAATGCCGTAGATCTGATTCCTCGAGAGCTGCGCAATGGGCGGCGCAAGTTGCCACTCTTGCTCGGAGTGCTCGAAGAAATGTTTGCGCAACTGGCACTCGAACACCCGCACTATGGCCAAGCGTACGATGCCATTGCAAATTATCGCACTTTGCCCCCCATCGGCAGTGGATCTCCGCACCACTTTGCAAACCGTACCATAGAACGCATACGCATTGATGACGAGCATCATTATTGGAGACGCCAGGAAGTCGTGCCCGCGTCCTTTACCCGAGTGCTCGGCCGCGCAGAGACTTTGCAGCCAGCCATCCGGCATGCGAGATTTCTGAATGCCGACGGGACCACCCGCCTTGAATTGTACTGGGTACTTGGACCGCGGGCGATGAAGCCCCGCCGCCGGCTCGTTTCAGCGCTTGGCAGAGACGGACACGCGCCGTCGGACGAATACCTGCTTTCGATCCATGTTGCGCGGAAGCTGCATGATTATCAGACGCTGGACATCGGCAGCAAAAGCTATCTGGTTCCAGCGGACATTGACAGGGCGCTGGATCCGCGCACGTTCGCGACGACAATTGACACTTCCATGAGACATGTCGCCGTTCAATGGGACCAACATTGGACTAAACCTGGGCCGGACGGCGCATTGCTACCGGGTGCGACACTTAAGATCGGGACACACGTAATTGATTCCGTGGCAACATTCCAGAGCGACGGGCGCGAGCTGGAAATAAGCGACCTGAAGCCGCTCACGCTGACTTCTGGTGAGGACATGAAGGACGCCAGGCCGTATCCCTACGCACAGCTCTCTGCATCGACCGCATTGGCGATTTATTTTGAGATCTACAACCTGGCATTCAGCCCTGAAGATCGGACGCGTTATACGATCGAATATCGCGTATCGTCTGGTGACGAGCGCCGCGTAGGAGCGACCAGCACGTACGAAAGCGACTCGCGCACCGCAAAAGAATACATCATGCTCGATCTGTCTACGTGGGAGCGAGACGGCCCATTGATCGTGACCGTACATGCCCGAGACAACGTAACGGAATTGTCGGTCGAGCGTAGTATCGCATTCGAATACGAACGCTAACATCGTGTGCACTGCGTTACAACCAATACACAATTGAACACATGACTCCAGAAACACTCAAGGTGCTGGTCGCCGGCTGCGGCCACATGGGGACATCCCATGCGCGGGCCTACCACAACATGGACGCCTTCGAAATCGTGGGCCTGGTCAGCCGATCGCCACAGTCCAGAAACCGCGTGTCTGAGGAATTGGGTGGCTACCCCACGTTTTCGGATTTCGAAACGGCCCTGGAGGAGACTCGACCCGATGTGGTGTCCATCAACACGTACCCGGACACGCATGCGCGGTACGCCCGGCTGAGCCTGGAGGCTGGGGCGCATCTCTTTGTAGAAAAG
The DNA here is from genome assembly GCA_963665975.1 of Rhodothermales bacterium. Taxonomy (GTDB): domain Bacteria; phylum Bacteroidota; class Rhodothermia; order Rhodothermales; family Bin80. The sequence continues at coordinate 24,996 of OY762508.1, read as the reverse complement.
CCACTGGCCACAACCGTGGAGGAAGCCCAGGAGATCGCCGATCTCGCCGCCGCCAGGAATCGGAAGTTGGTCATCGGGTATATCCTCCGTGTGCACCCGTCCTGGACGACGTTTATCGCTGTCGCAAAGACCCTGGGCAAGCCGCTTGTAATGCGCATGAACCTCAACCAGCAGAGTAGCGGCGCGCAATGGGGCACGCACAAGCAACTCATGCAATCGATGTCACCGATCGTGGACTGCGGAGTTCATTATGTAGATGTGATGTGCCAGATGACGCGCGCACGCCCCGTACGCGTCAGCGCGATGGGGGCGCGCTTGTCCGACGAAATCGCTCCTGACATGTACAACTATGGCCACCTGCAGGTCTTTTTCGACGATGGTTCCGTGGGCTGGTACGAAGCCGGATGGGGCCCGATGATGAGCGAGACGGCTTCGTTTGTAAAGGATGTCGTTGGCCCGCGCGGCTGCGTCAGCATCGCCGACGAAGCGAAAGAAGAGTCTGCTGATATTGAAGGACACACACAGACGGGCGGCCTGCACGTGCATTATGGCAATCTCGACGAGAACGGCCAACTTACGCGACCGGACGAGCGCATCGATACCTCCAACGAACCATCGCACGACGAGCTCTGTGCACTGGAGCAGGAGTTTCTGTTGCGGGCCATCCAGGAAGACCTGGATCTCACCGATCATGTCGAGGATGCGGTGAACAGTCTGCGCATTGTGCTGGCGGCCGACAGATCATTCCGTGAAGGCAGGTCCATAACCATTGCATGACGCGTGCCGGCAGAAAGGACGATCGGTATGCGCGTTCTGTGAAACAGGCAGCGCACTCTTGCCGCATCGTTGGCGGGCGCGTAGCAAGTCGCTCTGCAGTGGAGAGAATGGACTACGGTGAAGAAGCCGTGCGCCTCCTCAGGCTACCGAAACCGCCGTTTCCAAAGACGGCTCGCACACCCGGACACTTGACCTGAACACGGCCAATACCAAGCCGGGTGAGCCCGCCGACCCACACTATACCCTGGACTGACCGACTCTTTCTTCCTGGCGCATACCGACTAGACTCGGAACATCCAACACTGGTCGACGCTGCTCGGCGCCGGCTCAATCACTGAAGCAGAGTCGAGGCCTGGCTACTCTCCATTAGAGAGAGTGGCAAAATTGACACGATAATAACACTGAATAGCCTCTATAGTGCACAGAAGATATTCTTCAAACAGATAAATTTGTCGCGAGGGTGGCACAAACCCATTGCGCGCCTAACGGAGTCAATCCGAGTCAGTGCCCTGATTGATCGGCCAAGTTAGACCTGCTGAGTATGGGCGGTATACCTGCGAGGATTTGCATGACAACACGTCCTGTGACGAGCCGATATCATCGCTCATACGGTGCCGACTTGAGCCGGTCACAGCGACCGCCAGGACCATCAATAGATCCCTGTGGGGCGTTCTCATCAACGCGATCATCCTGGCGGTAACCTTTCGCTCTGCGGAACGCGTCAACAGTCGGATCAAAATGATCGAAGTGCGAAACTTCCGCAACAAGCAGCGGTTTGTCCCTGCGATTTACATTCATTTCGGAGGCCTTGATGTATACTCCGAAGATGCCCGCAAGTGAGTACGCTCACCGGTAAAGAGGAAGAACTATTACTGTAAGCGTAACCGTGCGGTGAACCCCATCTGGATTGAGTGACGCGTTCTGTGGAGATTACTCCTGGACCCGAGAACTCAAAGTCTGGATCGCATGGGAGCACCAAGACGTACGGCGAAAGAGATGTATCCACTCGTGGAACTGTATGAAGAGAGTGGCCAGACGGCAGCGGCCTTTTGTGCTGAGAGCGGCATCTCCCATGCGCAGCTGGTCTACTGGCGGCGGAAGTATCGCCGGGAGGTTGTGTCAGCGGGCAGTTTCGTGGAGATAAGCAGCCCTGCGACAGGCGATCAGGCGCGCGTGGAAGTGCGGTATCCCTCTGGGATGTGTGTGCGCTTCTTTGCTCCGGTGTCTGCGTCGTATTTGGTACAACTGGTGCGGTCATGATCGGACTAGGGCCTTCGCGCCGGTACTTTTTCTACTGTCAGCCGGCCGACATGCGCAACGGCTTTGACGGTCTGAGTGCCTTGGTGCGTACCGGCATGAGGCAGGATCCGATGTCGGGGGATGTTTTTGTGTTTGTTAACCGGAGGCGGAGCCATTTGAAGGCTTTAACATGGGATCGGAACGGCTTTGCGATCTTTTACAAGCGACTTGAGGCGGGTACGTTCGAGTTGCCGAAAGCGGAGACGCCGACTTGGGCACAGATGGTAATGTTGTTGGAGGGAGTGTCTCTGAAGTCGGCAAGATATCGGTGCCGGTATGCGGTAGAAGGCCGAAAATCGGGGTGATTGGTCCGGTACAATGGGGAACAATCTAAGTGCATGATTTGTTGTATGATCATGCAGCCTGAAGCACAGAATTCCTTCTCTTCTGCGGATGCTGACGTCCTCCGTGCGCAGCTTGCCGAGGTACTTCAGCAGAACACCAGCCTGCGTGAGGACAATAGCGATCTGCGTGAGACAGTGGACGAGTTGAAGCGGCAGTTGGATGTACTCCAGCGCTTGCTCTTTAGCCCGAAAAGCGAACGATTCGTGGTAGAGCCGGATCCGCAGCAGGGTTGGTTGTTTCCCGACATGGAGGTCCAGGCTCCTCTGCCTCCGCCCGAGCCTGAAACAGGTCAGACCAAGCGAAAGCGGCGCAAGCCCAAGCGGCGTCCGGACTTCGATGATCTGCCGGATCACCTACCCCGCGAGACGATTACGATCGAACCGGACGTGGACACCACCGGACTCCAGTGCATCGGTACGGAACGGACGCAGATCCTGGAGTACGTGCCCGGCAGATACAAAGTGATCGAGTATCTTCGTCCCAAGTACGTGGATCCAACCAATGAGGACCGAGGCGTGCTTGTGGCCGAGTTGCCGGCGCGGCTGATTGACAAGGGGATGGCCGGGCCGGGACTGTTGGCGCACGTAGTGGTCGATAAGTTTACCGACCACCTTCCCCTATACCGGCAGCAGCAGCGATTCCGGCGGGCAGGTATTGAGATACCGAAGTCCACGCTCGGAGGGTGGATAGCCCAGACGGCGTGGCATCTTCAGCCCCTGTATGAGGCGCTGAAGCAGGAGGCGCTCACGAGCGGGTATCTGCAAGCGGATGAGACGCCGATCCGGGTGCAGGATCGCAACAAGAAAGGCGAGACCCATCGGGGGTACTATTGGGCCTACCATGCCCCGGAGTCGCAGCTATTGGTGATGGAATATCGTCGGAGCCGTGCGCGGGCAGGCCCGGCGGCGTTTTTGCATGGGTATATAGGAGCGCTGCAGACAGACGGGTATGTGGCCTACGAGGCGTTCGATGTGCACCCCTCGATTACGCTGTACGGGTGCATGGCCCATGCGCGTCGCAAGTTCTACGACTGCCGCACATACGAGCCGGAGAAGACCGAGCATGTGTTGAAGCAATTCGGGCGCGTCTACACGGTGGAGCGCACGCTGCGTGAGGAAGGTGCCGATGCGGCTCGGCGGCGTGCGGTGCGTCAGAAAAACGCACGGCCTGTGCTGGAGGCGTTGAAGCCCTGGCTGGAGGCGAACAGGGGGCTGCCCAAGAGCCCGTGGGGTAAGGCGACGGCCTATACGCTCGGCTTGTGGCCAAGGCTGATCCGATACCTGGAAGAGGGCCGTGTCGAGCCGGACAACAACTTGATCGAAAATGCCCTGCGCCCGTTGGCTCTGGGAAGGAAGAACTACTTGTTTGCCGGATCGCATGATGCAGCCCAGCGGGCAGCCGTAGTCTATTCGCTCCTTGGCACGTGCAAACTCCACGGCGTCAATCCCCAGGAGTGGCTCACGGACGTGTTCCAGCGCATCCCGACGCATCCTGCCAAACGCGTCGCAGAACTCCTGCCCCATCATTGGCAGAAGGCCTGGAAAGCTGACAGAGGCAAAGCAGCATAATAGCCAGATAACAAGTGTCCCGGGAACGCCAAGTCCAACAGTTCCCTGCCTCCCCGTCCGGCACTCTTCGGCACAGCCGAGGTTGCCTTTAACCTGTACTTGACCGGACGCTTACCTGTAAGCCACACAATTATGCGCAGAATCATCCAACAACCCCGCCTGTACCTTGCCGGGATAGTGTGTTGTTTTGCTGCTCTGCCTGCCCAGGGCCAGATCGCAGACATGCAGTACACCCTCTCTACTACGGCCAAACACATCTCTTTCAGCAATAATGCAGGACTCAATGGAGACTATCTCTATGGAGGAAAACTGGGTGTCAGTTTTGGCGGATTCCTGGCAGTCGACGGCCTTTTCCTTCTGGGCAATGGCTTGCAAACAAGCTTTTCGGACATTTCGGAAGATTTTCTCGCAGACAACCTCAATGACAGACAAGCCGCACTAGATGCTCTGGGAAAGCTCAGTCCCCGAAACGTCAACCTGCAACAGTACGGCGGCAAGCTCCGGTTAAACCTCTTGCATGGCGCGCTTGTCCCGTTCATCACAGGTGGCGCCGGAATCATCCGGTTTGCACCGGATGACCTGGAAAGCAGTGATGTTCTTTACGCCAGCGTCGGCGTCGGAGTGACTATCAACATGGGAGACCGGTTCAGTCTTTCCATGGCGCCGGAAAATATTAGTTACCGCTACTTTCCCGCATCAACGTTCCTAACAGACCGAGATCTGAATTCCACTGAACTGTCCGCTGATGATTTCCGTCGGGTAACGGTCAACAACCTGGCGCTATCGGCTTCTCTCCAGTATTCTCTTGGCGAACGATCCCGCCTGGACTCACAATTCTATGGCGATAACTTCGATCTGGCAGTTGAACTCTTCTACGGACAAATCAACTTCTCCGATGCTCTTGACTTCCCCGTCTCCCGGACAGTAGCTGGAATTACAGCAGGGATTGATGCTGGCCCGTATATCGGCCTGCGTGGCTTCTATTGGCGTGACACCGAGCAGGAAAATATTTTCGATGACAATATTCCTGTCGGGCTGGGCAACATGAAGGCATATGGTGGTGAATTGAATTTACGCTTCAGACGAGGTACGACACCATACCTGATCGCAGGGGGTGGTTACATGGACATTGAACGTGATGATGACAGCTTTACCGACGCAACCGGAAGGACACCGGCGAGTCGTTATTTCGCCAGTGGCGGTGGCGGCATCGAAGTGCCTGTGTCGTCGTCCATCAAGCTGCAGGGAAGCATGCGCGGACTGTTTATGAGCACAGAGGCCAGCAGAGCGAATCGACCTGGGGACATCTCAACGAGCGTGATGTACTCTGCGAGTATCCTGTTCCAGATGGGTGGCAGGAACAGTGGGCGTACCTACGATAAACCCGCAAGGCAGTCCGATACCGAATCAATAAAGCAAGTCGTTACCGAAGCAATAGAAACAGAACTCGCCCAATTCCAGGCCCGTCTCGACGCGATGGCACAAAGCGATTCTTCCAGTGCCGGAGCAGTCGATGACATACTTTCGATCCGGGTGCCAGAAACCGGAGAAGTCTACATCCGCTACGGCGATCCTGTCATGCCAAATGCACAGACAGTGGTTGGGCCTCCGCTGATTCTCACCACTGACACCCTCACGGGACAACCCTCGGTCGGGGCACCTGCAACAACGACAGATGACTTCACTCTCGAAGAAATTCGTCAGATTATCAGAGAGGAACTGCAAGGATTGAAAACAGAGTCCCCGGATATTGGGCGCTATACTCGGAGACTGCAAGAGATTGAGAAGCGTTTGCTGGCTATGGAACGCCGCATGATCGATGAGTATTTCGCAGATGGGCAGGAGGATCGGGATACAACGGAGACACAACCTAGTCGCCAGAGGGTGGGCATCGTAAAGGCTTTTCGACAGCGTCAACGTGTGGGCAGACTGGCTATCATCGGTTTTCGGATGGGCGATGGGCCCAATCAGTTTCTCCTTGGTGTACGTAACGACTACCGTTTGCCGGACTATAGTGTGCGACTTCTACCAGAGGCTTCTGTGGGACTATTAAACGGCATATCGTTCAACGTAATGGGCAATATTGCCTTCCCCATTCCCGTCCGCTGGGCAACACCTGTACAACCGTATGCAGGCGCTGGCATAGGCATCGATACACGGAGACTATTCTCCGGACTAGAATTGGTCTTTAACCTGCTCGTCGGCGTGGAATATTCCCTTTTCAGGAATATCGACGCCTTCAGCGAATTTAACACGCAAGACTTGTTTGACACCAGTCGCCTGTACTTCGGTGTTCGACTGAGTCACTGACCACTGGTCGAAACGGTGTCGTCATGAAGTGCTGTTGTTAGACTACCCTGTTCTTGCTTGGCCTGAGTACCGGAATAGCATTTGCCCAGGCCCCAACGGGTAGCGTGATTGTGAGAGGCTCCGCACAACATTCGAGGACTATCCCTCTGGGTGTACAGCATGTACGCAATCGAACTGTGCAAATCACCAGCCCTTCACACCAGGTCATCTACTCCATCATCATCAGCCAACAGGGCGGTCTCCCTGCAATGCCGAGCACCCGGAACATCCCGCTTGATCCAAAATGCAGTTCGTTCCGTTTACAACAACTGTTATTGCAGGTGGAGCAAGCATTTCTGGAAGCCAGGAATATCACAACCACAGATGTAATGATTGACGACATTTAGAATTAACGGCAACGACAATTAAAATTTTCGGGACCTGAGTCAGTCTTGTGCGTGGACGGCCGGATTTTTCCAGTCGATCCACATTTGAGATGGTACGAGACTCACAGGTTCTGCTTCTACGCAGGTTGGTATTGAAGAAGGGGGAGTCCATAATGACGGCAGCGGCCAAGTCTGGCATGAGTGAGCCTACCGCGCGGAAGTACGTGCGGTTGGGCAAGCTGCCAAGCGAGACGAAGCAGCCGCACACGTGGCGTACGCGCAAGGATCCGTTCGCGGACGTGTGGGAGGAGGTCAAGGCCTTTCTGGAGGTCAATCCCAACATTGAGGTGAAGGCGCTCTTTGGCGAGTTGCAGCGTCGGTATCCGGACAAGTTCCAGCCGGGCCAGCTGCGCACATTACAGCGGCGCGTGAAGCATTGGAAGGCGACCGAGGGTCCGCCAAAGGAAGTATTCTTTGCCCAGGAGTACGAGCCGGGAGATCGCGCCCAATCGGACTTTACGTGCATGAACGAGTTGGGTGTGACGATCCAGGGAGAGCCGTTTCCGCATCTGTTGTACCACTTTGTGCTGGCGTATTCGAACTGGGAGACGGGTACGATTTGCCGTTCAGAGAGCTTTGAGGCGCTCTCGGAGGGTGTGCAGAATGCCCTGCACGCGTGTGGAGGCGCGCCCAGGCTGCACCAGACGGACTCCATGAGTTGTGCGGTACGCAAGCTGCGTGGCGGCAAAGAGGCTTTTACCGAGCGCTACCAGGCGTTGATGCGCCACTGTGGCATGGAAGCGCGGCATACGCAGGTACGGAGTCCGCACGAGAACGGAAAGGTAGAGCAGCGGCACTACCGGCTGAAGCTGGCGATAAGGAACCAGCTCATGTTGCGTGGTGGAAGCGATTTTGAGAGCCGGCAGGCCTATACAGTGTTTCTCGAGAAGCTGTTTGCACAGTTGAATGCGCAGCGCAGGGAGCGTTTCGAGCAGGAGCGGGCCTTGCTGCGGCCTCTTGCGAAGCGGCGACTGGAGAGCTACAAGGCATTTCGGGTGCGAGTATCGAAGGGCAGTGTGATACGGGTTCAGAGCAACATCTACTCGGTATCGAGCCGGCTGGTCGGCGAATTGGTTGCCGTACGTCTTTTCAGCGAGGTAGTTGAGGTGTGGTACGGGCAGCATCTCATGGAGCGCATGCCGCGGCAGTATGGAAAAGGCAAGCACCGTATCAAGTATCGGGATGTGATCGACTCGCTGGTGCGCAAACCGGGGGCGTTTGCCCAATACCGATACCGGGCGGAGCTTTTTCCCACACACCGGTTTCGGATGGCCTATGACGCGCTGCATCGGGCGCACAGAGCGTCTCTGAAGGCCGACAAGACGTATCTGCGTGTGTTGTACTTGGCAGCCAAAGAGAGCGAATCGGGCGTAGACGCTGCCCTGCGTGTGCTGCTGGAGGGCAAAGAGCCCCTTACGGTAGCGGCTGTAGAAGCGCTGCTGGATCGCATGGTGCAGAAGGCTCCTGTTCTTCTGGTAGCGCCTCCTGTGGTGGATCTGAGTGCGTATGACGGCCTGTTGGAGCCATCGACGCGGACTTCTCTTACCGTAGCGCCATGAAGACGCTGACGTCAACAGAACTGGAGCGGGCGCTGCAGGCAGGGCTCAAGGAGCTCCGTATGCCGGCGATCCGGGCGTGCTGGCGGGAGAAGGCCGATATGGCCCGCAGGGAGGCCTTGAGCTTCGAGCGTTTCCTGTTGGAGCTCATAGAAGAGGAGCAACAGGAGCGTCACAGCAATCGCATTCAGCGTTGGCTGCGCGAGTCGCGGCTGCCGCTGGAGAAGACGCTGGACACATTCGATCGGGGCCGGTTGCCCTTGCGGTTAGACCACCATCTGCGTGTGCTACTGGAGGGAGGCTTTCTGGACCGCAAGGAGAATGTCCTGGTCTTCGGTCCTCCCGGCAGCGGCAAGACGCACCTGGTGTGTGCACTGGGTCGGGAGTTGATCTTTCAGCGGCGGCGCGTGCTCTTCTACAATTGCAGCACCCTGGTACAGGATCTGCTATGGGCCAAACAACAGCTGCGTCTGCCCAAGCTCCTCAAGCGATTATCTCGCTTTGAGGCGCTCATTATCGACGACATCGGCTACGTGCAGCACACTCGGGAGGAGATGGAGGTGCTGTTTCTGCTCTTGTCGCAGCGCTACGAGCGTGGCAGCGTGCTTCTTACGAGCAATTTGGCCTTCAGTCAGTGGGAGCGCATCTTCAAGGATCCGATGACCACGGCTGCGGCCATAGACCGGCTCGTGCATCACAGCGTGATACTGGAGCTGAATGTGCCGAGCTATCGGCTGGAGGCTTCCAAGCGGCGCCAACAGGTCCAGGATGACGCCCAGAGCGCTGGGTCCTGACATCGTATAGACAGCCGTGAGGCGCTTGAGCGCTATAGGAAGCCGGGTAATACGTGGTGTTTCCAGGAGTATTGGTGCGCGGAATGCCACGCTGACAAGGTCTGTGGAAAAGATAATGTATGGCGTCTGTCTACAATTGGATTCACGCGTACCGGCCGGGGGCGAAAAAGCACTCGGCTTCGAGCTTCGAGGCTCCGCCTCGAAGCTCGGCCTCTGTCTTTACAAAATTTTAATTGTCGTCGACCAAAAAAATAATTGACGTTGATCAATGTAATCTTCGAACTCGACAAGAGCAGCCTGTTACCGGCCTCCGAGAACCTCCTGGACATTATGGGAAGCGTGCTCCTCAATCATCCCGACTTGCGTCTCGAAGTAGCCGGACGCACCGACAACGTGGGGCAAAAGACCATAACCAGCGACTTTGTGAAATACACGAATCAGCTGTGCGTAACTATCTGCTGCAAACCATCGGTGTCGCTACCGATCGCATTACTGTACACGGGTATGGAGAAATGCATCCCCTGGTGAAAAACTCAATCAGCACCGGGCACGCAGCCAATCGACGTGTCGAGTATCGCATACTGAATCCCGAGGCATTGAAGCTTGAAGTTAGTTGCTCCACCGCGGCACTTCTAGCATGGCACACAATCCTGGGATTGCTGGCATCACCTCCAAGAGCCATAATTAAACAAGTTAGCACTCATGTCCCCTGTTATGGCACTACGTAATTAAAAAACAATTCTTAAGGCACCACGCAGCCAAATCAGAATTGAGACATCGGGCAAATGAGGCCCTCAATGGGGCATTTACCCGAAAAAAACAGTTTTCCCTATCAGCGGCAACTAAGCACGCCCAAATTCACATGCTGAAATGTTTAATACGAGATAAGAATTGGTGTCCAATTACCGCAAGAAGATGCCGCGGCCTCACGCATCGGAGGACCCGAATTCCGTTCAGACCCCAGCCGCCTGCTGCACTCCTACGCTTGACCTACGCACACCGGAGTCCATGCTAAACCCCTACTGGCACACGACCGGACCTGCGGGTCCGTCTGAAAATGTCATAGGCCAACGCCAGGAGGATCAGACCATATTCCAAGGGGAGCACCCAGAAAGGGTGTCCAAACGGATGTATGTTCATGTCGTTCAGATTCAGCCCTGTGACATACGATAACAGCACCGCAACAGACGCCGTCCACGCCCAAGCGCTTGGACGGATCGCCGCGAAGGGAAGAAGCCAGAGCAGGTACCAGGGATTTACGACCGGCCAGAGAGCTAACACCCCTCCATAGATCCAGTCACCCCGGACAATCGTCCCGGAAGCCATTCGCCTGTACGACAGGTAGTAGCCAGCTATCGCTATTGTGAGCAGAAGACCGCATAGTGCCCGGGCCGCGGGATTGGGTAGCCAGGGCTTTAGAAGACCAAAGAATGCGGCATTGAACTCCCATTCGCGCGCAAACACGAGCAGCGTCTGCAAGTCTGTACTACCCTGCACGACGAACGGCATATAGATCAGCGCCAGTACCGCCACAAAGAGTCCCCAATGGCGCAATCGCGCGCGCACGAGGACAAACGGTACAACGGGCAGTGCGAGTGCTTTGGCGCCCACCGCCAGGGCCAAGAATACAGCTGTGCCATGAAATCTGTCCCTTCGGGTCAGTACTACTGCGGCGAGCACTAGGAAAACAGCAATACCATCAGGGTGGGCGGTAAAGGCGATCTCCTTGACAACCAGTGGATTCCAGGCGTACAGTAGCACTGCCGGCGCCGGCGCCAGCCGAAGCAGCAGACCTATGGTCATCAGGTCGAACAGCAGCATCAGCGCCTGCAAGACGGTGATACTGCCAGGACTAAGTCCATACCCCGCCAGGAAGACGAGTTGCGTCACTGGCCCGTAGATCGTCGGCAATTCGGGGTAGTTGATACCATCCAGGATTCGTTGGAATTGGTCCGGTACTTCCAAGTCGTGGAAAAAGGCCTCTGGAGGTAGGCCGTAGGGGGTGCCGTCCTGGATGAAACGAAACGCATCCCACAGGTATCTATAGAAATCATCCTCGTAGAAGGGGCCGCCAAGCAACCCGCAGATGCGGAACGCGACAGCCCATCCGATAAGCCGAGCCACGGGCAACTCTTGGTCAGGGTGGCGACGGTAATAGGCGTACAGACCAAAAGTTATCGCGGCGACGCAGACAGCGAGGCCGAGAAACAGCTGAAGCGAAGGATCACCCGAGCTCCGGGTGGTCCAAGAGAGCAGACCGTAGGCCAGCAAGCATCCCAGGCCTGCCGCGTCAATCGGAGTGAGAAACCGCACCAGTCCCTGCACGACTCGCGGCTTTTGAAGACAGCTCGACATTATCGGCCTAAAACGGAATGCGCAAACGCTGATGGCACAGGTTGCAGTGGGGGGTACGTGGACACTAACGGCATCTCACTGCTGGACAGGGAGTAGGTCGAGCCGAGGTACTGCGTTGGACCTGCGCAAGGTCTACCGGCATGGGCAGCACGGCTCTTTCGTTCGGTAGCGGGTGGTTTGCCGGGCACTTCTTTGTCTTGAATTGTAACTCTGAGAACGCATTGTCGTGAGAGCCGTACGGCCGAATATACGAGCGTTCCACATGCGAATCTGCCAGCAACTGGGCATAGCTCTTGGAGGCCATGGCGGGCCACGATCCGCCTGAATGGCGAGCTGGCTTTCACTGATGCCTTGACGGACACGCGGGGTGGTTATGGACTCATTCGCAAGGCCAGCCGATTCCCCAGGAACGATCATCCAATCCATAACATATCGGCTGAAGACATCCAGCCTCACGCAGCGCCTGTAAGCCAGTCCACTTCCGGGTGCCACGCAACTGGGTGATGTCTCAAGACCACACTTCGTTCGGACTTGTAGCCAGTAGCTGCGGCTTCTTATATGGTGGGTGATCGTGTTGAGTGCGGCGTTCCCGCACCCGGGCGTGTTCGTAGAGAATTTTGCACATCGTGAGCCAATGGCACAGACAGATGCCCTCATACAGGAGCGCGGCGGTAGGTCTCTGAAGCGTGCCGTGTTCTTCAACGCACAATTCTTCGCGCGCAGTGCCACAGATAGGCGGCTTTGACTACACCGCTCCCGCTTCGTCTTCGACTTTGGTGCTGATGGGCGTACGCTGCGGTAGTAGGTAGTCCGACACAGACCTACCTGTAAGTAGTGAGTCCCGACACTTTTGCCAAATGCCGGTACCTAGTCCTGGTCCTACATGGGACTTAAGTAGTATATCTCGAGACCAACATCATGTTCTTCGTGCCCTCTTCATTCCTTCTCTGCTGGAATCGCAAGAACAGGCCCGAAAATCAGATGAAAAACCCGACTTTAAGATCCTGTCTTCAGCTGCAGAATGCGATGACAGGTTGCCAAAATGGCGAATTCAGGTGTAGGCGCATTTTGGTTTTATTAGGGCAACGTGGTATATTTCAACGTCTATAACCAGCAAAGGAATAACGTCATGATGCGATCTATCTGCGCGGTCACACTTATTGCCGTCCTCTTCGGATTCACGCCTACGCCAATCTCGTCATCAGGCTCCATCGGTACGGGACCGGGCCAGATCAGCCCGCGTAAAGCATATGCACAGGGCAAGTCATTGACCTTCAAGGTGCTGGCCTGCAGGGCGTGTCCTCTGCAGAAGTCCGAGTTGGACCGAGATCGGGCGATGAATCTGGCTGCCAGTTTAGAGGCGGTGTACGCCGAGGAAGAGACCGGATCTCCGGACGACGAAGTGGTTAAGACATTGTGCGGGCCGGATACCGAAGATTGCGGCATACGCATGGAGGTCGTCCATTATTTTCTTACCCGCCGGTACAAGCTGCAGGTCCCCGTCCGCGGCATACAAAAGGAGGTAATTGATGAAGGATAACGCCCGGAAAGTAAAGCACTCCCCCCGCAAATTGCTTTTGCCAGTCCTTTTGGGTATAGCGGCATGGTTTCCGGCACAAACGATTTTAGCCCAGGGTACACCATGGATTGCCGAGCCCCGCACGGGTAGCGTCAGCGTTTCGTACTATAACCAGAACGCCAAAGAGTTTTTCCGGGGCACTGAAACCGTTAAGGGACCACTGGAGGCTACGGGGGCAAATCTAGCGCAGAATACTGTGTGGATCCATGCCAACTACGCCCTTAATGACGCGGTGGCCGTAGACCTGCAGACTGCTTGGGCGAGTAGTTTCGTAAATGGTGGGGTTGGCCCGTCCGGTGGACAGGAGAGTTACAGCGGACTGTACGACACCAACATCTCCGTAACTTGGCGATTTATGGATGAGTTGGTGAGCAATTCACCCAGTGCCGCGGTGCGTCTTGGAGTAACTATCGCTGGCGGTTACGAGACAGGCTACATCAACTCGCTGGGAGATGGAGGCAGTGGATTCGAGGGATCGCTCATTCTCGGCAAGTTCTGGAATGTAGGCGGCGTGTCGGCGGAAGTTGGCTACCGCAACCGAGGATCCACGACCGTAAACCCTGACGCAGTCGGTGCGACCGAGGATGACGAGGTCGACATTCCTTCGGACATGTTTGTCAACTTGTGGCTTTTCGTACCCCTAGGCAATCGACTGAGGATTGGCGCGAACTATCGTATCGTTAATGCGACATCGGGGCTGGATATAGGTGGCGAGGGCTTCTCACCGAGCCGGTTTCCCGGGTTGGAGGAGGACAGCCAGATCTTGGGCGGCCAGTTGTTTGCCGATCTTTTCGGAAGTGTGAGCGCCCACACGTTTTTCGGGCAGGTAGTTGGGGGTCGCAACACGGCGAAGTCGAGCATTATCGGCGCTGGCCTTACCGTAGGTTTTGGAGGCAGTTTCGGTGGCGGATTCTAAGTCACGAGTCTGAATGAAATTTTAATCACGCTCGCGGCTGTTGATTCGTCTCCTGGGCGTAGGCACATTGGCAGGACCGCGGAGGCAGTGACACCCTGCAATTGATTGTTAGGTCGAAATGCACACGACAGCGGTGGGATCCAGGCAGGCTCAGAAGACATCTTGGCTCAGCAGAGTCGGACTCGGCGTGCTCGGTCTCTTGACCCTCAGTGGCGCATCCTGCTACGGGCAGGCTGCAGATAATATTTGGGACAAATACGATCCCGCGAACACCGCTACAATCGATCATGACGACTGGCAGGCAGTGCTCGACGCTTACCTGATCACTGACGATCCTTCTGGCGTGCATCTGTTTGACTACCGGGCACTGCAAGCAAACGCCGCAGATCGACAACGTCTAAATGGATACCTTGACTATCTTCAAGAGTTGGATCCTCGCCAATATGCACGAGATGTTCAAATGGGGTACTGGATCAATCTCTACAACGCGGTGACCGTGCGCGTGGTTGTGGACGCCTACCCCGTCGAATCGATCCTGCAAATTCACAAAGGGGAAACACCCGATTCAGGACCATGGAAAGATATTCACGCAATGGTCGCCGGAAATCCCCTGACGCTAGATAATATTGAGCACGACATTTTACGTCCTATTTGGCAGGATAACCGTATCCATTACGCCGTGAATTGCGCCGCCATGGGTTGTCCGAACTTGGCTTCAAAGGCATTCTCGGCCGACAATTTGGAGCGGTTGCTAGATCAGTGTGCGACAGATTTCGTAAACCATCCACGCGGAGTGGAATTCTTGGACGAAGCGTTCGGTGTTACATCAAGCATCTACTTTTGGTATATCGAGGATTTCAACAACTCCGAGTCGGGCGTACTGGAGCATTTGCTCGAGTACGCGGAAGGAGATCTGGCGGAGCAACTAACAAGCTTCGATGGATCGCTGGATCACGAGTATGACTGGAGTCTTAACGAGCCCAGTACTCAGTAGCGGAGCGGCGTTGTAGTGAGGGAAGAATCTGGCAGCACTCCAGGGTTGCCGGTAACCCAGATAGATAGTGATTCCACTAAGATCAGCTGGTCGGTCGAGAGGCCTGAAGAAAGACTTGCGCTGAAACATGGCACTCAGCTTCGAAGTGGGCGCCGAGAGTACTTGTCATGCAGGATCCCCCCAGACACAAGTCGCGAGCTCATCCGGACCCTGGCGACTAACAGCCACATTGTAGTTGTCCGGGTTGGCTACCTGCTCGGTCGCTCAATAGCGGAGCTATCACGGAATCGTGCCACCCGTGACGCTAGCCGGGTAGTTGACCGGCGTGAGGTTCGGGTAATCTGTCCTGCGCCAGTTGGCGAGGCTCTCGTATTCGTTGAGTAGCGTGGCTGCGCAATCTTGCTCGTTGATCTGCTCCACCGCATTGGACGCATTATTGGGATTCGCGGTAAGATAGGCATAGATGGCGCCACTCGAAGTCTCACCGCATGCACCGTACATCGCCAGGTACTCCTTGGCATCCCGTACGCCATTGGCGTAATGCGTGGTCGCGTTGCCGGAATGAATGCATGCGGCAGTAGTGTGAGCGCGAAGGTCCATCGATGCCCTTCGTCTCACAACGAACCAATCTCAAGCTGGGCGACGCTGAGCACAAAGAAGCCTTCTTCATTCTTTCGCGCAAGGTACAGGCGATCTGCCGCGTCGATCCACTGGATGCTGATGGACTCCATGACGCGCGCACTGCCATTCAACTTGGGGTCATCGAACTGCAGCCGGCCAAATCCCAGGAGGTGTCCCTCCTGGCCGAACAATTCCACTTGAGGTTCAAATTCTTTCTTGAGTGGAGTACGAAGAGGAAAATGCAGGATTTCACCAGTGCTCAGGACAACAACACCGCGACTCCGGCTGAGAATCCTCGCGCGGTAGGTCCCTGTGGGATCTGATGTTATGATAGAACCCCTTTTTATGTCCGGGTTCATTTCTACGTCGCTCTCACTCACGGGAACGTATGCTCTGCTGGGAACAGATCCCCCTTTCAGCCTCTCCATGACCCACGAGCCATCTGGCCGTGTGTACCGGTAGATGTATCCACCGTATACCGTGGGGGCCAGGATTATCGTGTCCTTCCCATTCGTTGCCACTTTCAGCGCCCTGGGCGAGTCGGAATACGCCTTCTGGAAAGGCTGGTCCAGGTCGTAGATGTCACGTTATAGCGCAAAAGTCTCTAGTCGATTCAGTTCAGTGTCATATATATGAAGAACCCTGTTGTCCTTGATGCTGGGACCTCCTTCAGGATTTGGTAATAACCCACATACTTGAGCACAAAGGAACCGTCAAGAGACAGGATCGGATTAGGAGCGATCGTCCTCTCCTCCGCGAGAGACTTTGATTCGAGACCCTTGCCCATATCCGTGAAAATCGTGAACCGCCGATTCATGCGGTCGGCAAGGATCAAACGGTCGTCGTCATCTACATGCATGCCATAAATCTCCCGCATTTCGCCAGGAGCTTCGCCACTCGTGCCTATCGTGGTGACATACTGTCCGTTGGCGTCAAAGACCCGACGTCCGTGCGTCTTGCATCTCTGACATAGATGTTGCCTTGTGAGTCCGTCCTTATCAGTTCGGGGTAAGAAAAGAGATACTCGGCAGGCGCGTCCTCGTCATCGCCAATGACCAGGTGCTCGTTGAGCGTGAAGGACAACTCCTGAGCCTGCACGGTGGCCAGCATGCCAGCCCCTATGACAAGCATGACAACGGCTTGTCGCAATGCACAGTGAGCATTCATTCCTGCCTGATACGTTTGTGTTACAGGTAGAAGGACGTTACTCCATTTCTGGCAAGACACATGGCTATGACTGCACCTCTATGTAATTGCTCATTTTATCTAATCATACCACATAAAACAGGCGCCCACCCCGCAATGCGAGATGGGCGCCTGGACAGCCTGGTATGCAGGATGATGCTTACTTATCCCACCAGACACGAGTCGTGAGCTCGTCCGGACCCTGACGACCAACGGTAAGCGTCCGGTCAAGTACAGGTTAAAGGCAACCTCGGCTGTGCCGAAGAGTGCCGGACGGGGAGGCAGGGAACTGTTGGACTTGGCGTTCCCGGGACACTTGTTATCTGGCTATTATGCTGCTTTGCCTCTGTCAGCTTTCCAGGCCTTCTGCCAATGATGGGGCAGGAGTTCTGCGACGCGTTTGGCAGGATGCGTCGGGATGCGCTGGAACACGTCCGTGAGCCACTCCTGGGGATTGACGCCGTGGAGTTTGCACGTGCCAAGGAGCGAATAGACTACGGCTGCCCGCTGGGCTGCATCATGCGATCCGGCAAACAAGTAGTTCTTCCTTCCCAGAGCCAACGGGCGCAGGGCATTTTCGATCAAGTTGTTGTCCGGCTCGACACGGCCCTCTTCCAGGTATCGGATCAGCCTTGGCCACAAGCCGAGCGTATAGGCCGTCGCCTTACCCCACGGGCTCTTGGGCAGCCCCCTGTTCGCCTCCAGCCAGGGCTTCAACGCCTCCAGCACAGGCCGTGCGTTTTTCTGACGCACCGCACGCCGCCGAGCCGCATCGGCACCTTCCTCACGCAGCGTGCGCTCCACCGTGTAGACGCGCCCGAATTGCTTCAACACATGCTCGGTCTTCTCCGGCTCGTATGTGCGGCAGTCGTAGAACTTGCGACGCGCATGGGCCATGCACCCGTACAGCGTAATCGAGGGGTGCACATCGAACGCCTCGTAGGCCACATACCCGTCTGTCTGCAGCGCTCCTATATACCCATGCAAAAACGCCGCCGGGCCTGCCCGCGCACGGCTCCGACGATATTCCATCACCAATAGCTGCGACTCCGGGGCATGGTAGGCCCAATAGTACCCCCGATGGGTCTCGCCTTTCTTGTTGCGATCCTGCACCCGGATCGGCGTCTCATCCGCTTGCAGATACCCGCTCGTGAGCGCCTCCTGCTTCAGCGCCTCATACAGGGGCTGAAGATGCCACGCCGTCTGGGCTATCCACCCTCCGAGCGTGGACTTCGGTATCTCAATACCTGCCCGCCGGAATCGCTGCTGCTGCCGGTATAGGGGAAGGTGGTCGGTAAACTTATCGACCACTACGTGCGCCAACAGTCCCGGCCCGGCCATCCCCTTGTCAATCAGCCGCGCCGGCAACTCGGCCACAAGCACGCCTCGGTCCTCATTGGTTGGATCCACGTACTTGGGACGAAGATACTCGATCACTTTGTATCTGCCGGGCACGTACTCCAGGATCTGCGTCCGTTCCGTACCGATGCACTGGAGTCCGGTGGTGTCCACGTCCGGTTCGATCGTAATCGTCTCGCGGGGTAGGTGATCCGGCAGATCATCGAAGTCCGGACGCCGCTTGGGCTTGCGCCGCTTTCGCTTGGTCTGACCTGTTTCAGGCTCGGGCGGAGGCAGAGGAGCCTGGACCTCCATGTCGGGAAACAACCAACCCTGCTGCGGATCCGGCTCTACCACGAATCGTTCGCTTTTCGGGCTAAAGAGCAAGCGCTGGAGTACATCCAACTGCCGCTTCAACTCGTCCACTGTCTCACGCAGATCGCTATTGTCCTCACGCAGGCTGGTGTTCTGCTGAAGTACCTCGGCAAGCTGCGCACGGAGGACGTCAGCATCCGCAGAAGAGAAGGAATTCTGTGCTTCAGGCTGCATGATCATACAACAAATCATGCACTTAGATTGTTCCCCATTGTACCGGACCAATCACCCCGATTTTCGGCCTTCTACCGCATACCGGCACCGATATCTTGCCGACTTCAGAGACACTCCCTCCAACAACATTACCATCTGTGCCCAAGTCGGCGTCTCCGCTTTCGGCAACTCGAACGTACCCGCCTCAAGTCGCTTGTAAAAGATCGCAAAGCCGTTCCGATCCCATGTTAAAGCCTTCAAATGGCTCCGCCTCCGGTTAACAAACACAAAAACATCCCCCGACATCGGATCCTGCCTCATGCCGGTACGCACCAAGGCACTCAGACCGTCAAAGCCGTTGCGCATGTCGGCCGGCTGACAGTAGAAAAAGTACCGGCGCGAAGGCCCTAGTCCGATCATGACCGCACCAGTTGTACCAAATACGACGCAGACACCGGAGCAAAGAAGCGCACACACATCCCAGAGGGATACCGCACTTCCACGCGCGCCTGATCGCCTGTCGCAGGGCTGCTTATCTCCACGAAACTGCCCGCTGACACAACCTCCCGGCGATACTTCCGCCGCCAGTAGACCAGCTGCGCATGGGAGATGCCGCTCTCAGCACAAAAGGCCGCTGCCGTCTGGCCACTCTCTTCATACAGTTCCACGAGTGGATACATCTCTTTCGCCGTACGTCTTGGTGCTCCCATGCGATCCAGACTTTGAGTTCTCGGGTCCAGGAGTAATCTCCACAGAACGCGTCACTCAATCCAGATGGGGTTCACCGCACGGTTACGACCAACGGCCGTGCTGTAGTTTTCCGGGTTGGCTACCTGCTCGGCCTCCCGATAGCGTAGCCGCCGTGGAATCGTGCCGCCGGTGACGTTGCCCGGGTAGTTGACCGGCGTGAGGTTCGGGAAACCCGTCCTGCGCCAGTTGGCGAAGCTCTCGTATTCATTGAGCAGTGTGGCCGCCCAGATCTGCTCGTTGATCTGCTCCATCGCATTGGCCGCATCGTAGGAATTCGCCGCGAGATAGGCATCGATGGCGTCGCCCGAAACTTCAGCGCCTGCACCGTACATCGCCAGATACTCCATCGCAGCCCGCACGCCATTGGCGTAATGCGTGGCCGCGTTGCCGGAATGCCAACCCCGCACGGCGGCCTCGGCCTTCAACAGCTCCACTTCCGCGTAGGTCATGAAGAACATCGGGTCGTCCTGCCCCTTGATGATGTCGTTCGGGACCATGTATACATCCATGCCACACGGGCTCGCTCCCGAATCGCAGGAAATCCAGCTGGCGTCATTCTCGATGCCATGGTTCGCATCCGAACCTCCAGCAACCTTGCCGTTAGGCATGCCCACCGGAGGAGCGCCAGCTACCGGTATGGTGCCATAAACCTCCAGCCTCGGATCACCACGCTCGACCATCCAGTCCACGAAGGTCTTGGATAAACGCGGATTGCCGTCTGCAGCAAATACCTGGCCATTACCATTGCGCCAGCCGGACGGGTCATTGTGCGGTACGTAAGCAATGTCCGCATTGCTCTCCAGGGTGCCGCCGGCAATGGCTTTCTGGACCCAGCTTTGCGCGGCTCCGGGATCGACCTTTACCAGGCGCATACCCAACCGCAGCATGAGCGAGTACGCCAGTTTCCGCCACTGTTCCACGTTGCCCTGATACATCAGATCGCCACCGCCAAAAGAGCGGCCGGACGGGTTAAGCGTCGTCCCCGCAGCTTCCAGCTTCGTGAGCATGTCGTTGTAGATGGCCGACTGTGCGTCATACGCAGGCTTTGTAACGCCTTCGATGAAACCGCGCCCGGCCTCGGAATATGGCACATCACCGTACAGATCGGTGAGCCGATGGTACATGATCACGCGCACAATCTGCGTAATGTGATGCAGGTTGGCGTCGTCCGGGTCTTCTGCCGTTTGAACTAGCAGATCCTCAACATTCTTCGCGATGCCGGGGTAGTACCGATCCCACATTGCTGCGGAATACGAGCCGATGTATCCGTACTTGTCACCTGCCCAGTAACCGGGCAGCGTGGCGAAGTGCTGGATCATGACGGAACTGTAAATCAAATTAGTCCTCCAGTTCTCGTACCTCGACCCCGAAATATTGACCTGTATATTGGTCAGCTTGAAGTTAGGATCGACCTGATTCGCCTGCGTCGGATTGACGTTCAGCTCCTCAAAGCCGGAGTCACAGGACGAGAATAGCATCAGGCAAACAGCTAGCGCCATCGCCCCCGAAAGTTTTGCCAGTGTGTTCATTTGTCTGACCATAGTTTGAGCTCGGAAAAAGGTGAACTGCTTTCCGGTGCGTCCGACCCTAGAGTCGAACGTTGATGTTGAAACCAATGCTGCGCGTTTGCGGAACACCGGAATGCTCGAGCCCGATACCACGGTTGGTGTTGTTGAATATCGATTCGGGATCGATGTTGTCTACGTTGCTGTGGATAAGCCACAGGTTACGCCCAACCAGAGATACCGTGGCCAACTTGATCGGCGTGTTCGCGAAGTACCGGTTTGGGAGCCGGTAGCTGATCTGAAGCTCACGCAACTTCACGAAGCTGGCGTCATAGATGAACTCCTCGCCGACCCAGCCACCAATCCGGGCCCAATAGTCTTGTGGATCGGCCTGTACCGCGTTTGTCGCGCCATCCTGGTTGACGCCATCACCGACGATGTAGCCTTCCGCACGCCCCTGTAACGTATTCTGGTGCAGCCCGTTGTCGTAGGCAGCGCTATTGGTGACCGAGAAAATGTCGCCGCCGAAGCGCAGGTCTATGAGTGCACTAAAGGAGAAATTTCCGTAGCGCACCGTGTTGGCTATGCCGCCCAGGAAATCAGGCGTGCCGTTGCCAAGCACGCACAGGTCTGCAGTGCGCATCGGAAGCCCGTCCGCATCATGGACGATCGGCCCGGTAGCGTCACAGTCCGAAGCCTCTGGGCCTGTGGGCACGTTCTGGCGCAGGTATTTGCGGCCCTTGATGCTTCCGTAGGCCTCTCCCACGTCAGCTGTCACGAAATTGCCGCGATGGCGACTCTCGGACAAGACGAGCGAGGTCTGTCCTTCCACGAGTTCCACAACCTCGTTGATGTTCCTCGCCAGGTTGACATCAAGATCCCACCGCCAGTCACCGGCGCGATATGGAGTGGTCGTAAAGAGCATCTCCACGCCCGAGTTCTTGATTTCTCCCGCGTTGATTACCTGACTGCCAAAACCGGATGCACTCGAGATCGTCGTAGACAGAATCTGGTTGGTGGCAGACTGCGTGTAGTAGGTGAAGTCAACACCGAACCGATTGTCAAGAAAGCGGATATCAAATCCACCCTCGATACCAACACTCGATGACGGTTTGAGGCCCGCAAGCGGAATCTGGCCCTGCGCGATGCCGCCGCGCGGCTGCCCGAGATGGCTACCGCTAAGACTATACGTCAGCGACAGACTGTAGGGATTGGTGTCCCCACCGACCTCCGCCCACGAGGCGCGCAGCTTACCGAAGCTGATCCATGAGGGCATCTCGAGAGCATCCGAGAATACGAAGCTACCGCTGATGGACGGATAGAAGTAGGAATTGTTGTCGATGGGCAGGGTACTCGACCAGTCGTTACGCGCCGTCAACGTCAAAAAGAGATAATCGTTGTACGAGAATTCCGCCGATCCGTAGAGTGAGTTGATCTGCTTCTCACTCAGGCCGTACCCATGAGATCGGGTATTCTGATTGGTCACGACCTCCAGACCAGGAACATTAAAGCCCCCGCCCCCGCTGAGCGTCAGCGTCTCACGCTCGCGAAAGAGTATATTTCCTCCGGCATTGGCGAGTACGCTGATCGCCGGCGTGATGTCCCTGTCCGCTGTGAACAGGAAGTCCGTGTTGACCTCCGTGATCCGGTACTCCTGCTCATTCTGGCCGCCAAGTGGGCTGAAAGCAGTCCCGTACGGTGTGATGTTGGTGCGGCGCGTGGTATACGTATCCCCGCCGACACGTCCCATGAGAGACAGCCAGTCGGTAAACTGGTAAGTCAGCGAAGCAAATCCTATGATGCGACGATCTTCGTCGGCCTGCGTGAATTGATGCGCCGCGAAGTAGGGATTCTGCTGGTAAATGTTTCCAAACAGGCCGCGATGCAATTCCGTGCCGTCGACATCCATGCCAGGCTCGGTGCAGGCGGGCTCCTCGGGAGGACACTCCATTGTCGTCACATCGACATTCGGCGCCAACTGATACACGGAATAATTGGCATTGCCGGGAGAGTCCGACAACCGTGGCCGATTGTTTACGACCTCCCGAACAAAATTAAGCTTGGCGTCAGCGCTGAGGCGTGTCCCGAATTTCGAGGTACCTCGCATCGAGAATGACGTCCGCTGGAGTCCGGAATTAGGACTGATCCCCTGGTTCTCAAGATGGGACAATCCCAGTCGTATCGAGGAATTTTGCGTCGCAGATGTAAGCGCCAAACTATTGGCAGACGTGATGCCCGTATTGTAAAACGACTGAACGGGATTGGCGGCGAGAGCGTAGGGCTGCATCGAGCCATCCCAACTGATGACCTGGGATCCATCCAATGGTGCTCCCCACGCCGCATCGGCCGTGTTGAGGGCGTCATCCACCGAAGACGGCTTCTCGCCACGCGTCCCCTGTCCGTACTGATTCTGCCAGTCGGTGTTGACAAGAACGTCTTCGAAGGTCGTATTAGTGCTGAACTCTATACCAAGACCAAGGCCAGGAGATGCCCTCTTGGTCGTAATCAGAATGACGCCATTCTTTGCTCGTGTCCCATACAGCGCCGCGGCAGACGGGCCCTTGAGAACACTGATCGTTTCGATATCGTCCGGATTCATCGACGAGATCCCATCTCCGCCATCAGAGCCACCCCACATACCGGCGCTTCCCAGCGTGGTGTTGTCTATGGGCACGCCATCAACAACGTACAGCGGCTGGCTGTCTTCACCGAGGGAGGAAGCGCCGCGAATGATCACCCGGCTGGATCCTGCAGGTCCGGTGGCGGGCTTCGTCACGAGCACCCCGGCCACCTTGCCCGCAAGCGCGTTGGCCACGTTTATCTCGCGCGACTCGCGGAGGTCTTCACCGCTAACCTCCGAAATCGAGTATCCCAAGGCCCGCTCTTTTCGCTCGATGCCACCCGCCGTAACAACTACTTCCTCCAACAGCGCGGTGTCCTCGGCCAGGGCAACCGACAGAGAAGCCTGCTCGTTAACCGGCACGTTTTGAGAGACGAAGCCGATAAAGGAGAAGGTCAGTATCGCATCGGGGGCTGACACTGTAATAGAAAACGTGCCGTCCACGTCCGAAGACGTGCCGTTCAGCGTCCCCATCTCAACGATGTTGACCGCTGGAAGCGGCTGATTATCCTCTGCCGAAACCACGGTGCCACGCACCGTATGAACCTGTGCGGTAGCTACCTCAGTGCCCATCGCGACAGCAATAGCCAGGATCGCTATGCACCATGGTATGCGTGCTAAGTGGTGCCATTTGTTCTTCATCTTCCCTGTGGTTGATTGGTGGATTCTGCCTCAGCCAAGAATATGGAGGAAATGCATTCTCCACAATAAGCCATCGTACTAAGCACTGCTGTGAAGATTTTGACGATTTGATAAGAAACGGCGCTGAGCGGACCGGAAATGCCAATGAATGGAATTAAAAAAGTCCCGATCCGGCATGGTGAAAAATTCCTCAAATGCGCAAATAGCAGCAACCTTCACTCTTCGCGCATTCACTACCACCGATAGCTATAATTAGGTGCCTCCTTGGTGATGTGGACACTATGCGGATGGCTTTCCCGTATGCCGGAAGATGTGATTCGAACAAACCTCGCCTTGGTGAAGAACGAGTCAATGGAATCACATCCGCAGTAGCCCATCGCGGCTCGGAGTCCACCAACCATTTGGAATATTATCTCGCTGAGGTGGCCGCTATACGGCACGCGGCCTTCGATACCCTCCGGCACCAGTTTCTTGATGTCATCTTCCGCGTCCTGGAAGTATCGATCCTTGCTGCCCTCTTCCATGGCAGCAATAGATCCCATACCCCTGTAACTCTTGAATTTACGCCCCTCATAAATGATGGTTTCGCCTGGGCTTTCCTCCACAGCTGCAAACAGGCTCCCGATCATCACACTCTGCGCGCCCGCAGCCAGCGCCTTCGCTATATCCCCGGTTTGCTTGATCCCACCGTCTGCGATCACCGGGATGCCGTGCGCCCTGGCCGCCTCTGCGCATTCAATGATCGCCGTTAGCTGTGGCACTCCAACGCCGGCCACTACCCGTGTCGTACAGATGGACCCGGGTCCCACACCCGCCTTTACGGCATCCGCACCAGCGGCAATCAGGTCTTCGACGCCCTCTCGCGTAACAACATTGCCTGCGACCACAT